>JAYRJE010000014.1:0-189431 GCA_041906465.1 Candidatus Didemnitutus sp.
AGCCGGCGTAGGCGTCGAGCCAGGTTTGCCACGGCGCGGAACGGGCGCGCTCGAAACGTCCGACAAATTTGAGCCAAGTGTGCAGCGTGCCGCGCGCCATCCGTCGCGTGCACGTCGTGCGTCCGAACAGGCGTCGAGTGACGCTCGACACATCCTCCCGGCGGAACGCACCGAGACCGTGCTTCAGGGACTGCGCCGTCTGAATGAGGCAGCAACGATAACGCGCGATCGTCTTCGGCGCGTAGTGGCCGCGGCGCATCCCCGCGACAAACTCGTCGATGAGCCGAGCATCATCGGCGGAACAAAGCATACGAGCCCGGTGCATGGCTCCGCATACTTCAGACGATAATGCTTCAACGAAAGCACCTCAAGATCGCTCATCAAAACGCGCACCGATAATCCCGACCACGGACGCGCCAATCTCAGACGATCGCGGCGCCGCGCCGCTCAGCATGTCGGAGTTATCGGCAGGTCGGGATAACGGACTTAATCCCGATGTCGGGATTAAGCCCGTCGTATTGCTTGCGCATGTCCACCGGCTCCACCGCCACGAAGATCCGGACCGAACGCGGGAAGGCCAGCATCGCCTCAGCTCCGCAACGCCCGCACCAGCGCGGCGAGTTCATCGACGCGGCCGCCGCGCACGGTCGTGCCGTCGGCCAAACGCACTTCGAGCCCACCGCCGCCCGTGCTCGCGCTCGTCGGCAACGCCACCTCCGCGAAGCGAACCGACGCCACCGCGGGCAAACCCGCACCAGCCCGCTTCGCCGCGCGCTGCGTCCAGTTGCAGAACGTCGTATACCGGATGCCCTCGCGCCGCGCGAACGCCCGACGCGTCAACCCGCTCTCCCGAAACGCCGCCAGCAATTGCTCGCGCCGCTCCCGTGGCACATGCTGCCGCCCCGCCCGATCCCGTCGCTCCCCGTGGTGCACCAACTCCGTAGTTACCGTAGTTCCCATCCCGCAACTCTATCAGCCTGCAACTCCCGTAACTACGAGGCACCGGAGGCGACGCTTACTCATTGAATAGGGTCTCCAAGATTTCATTGCCGCAAATTACCCGTAGCCGCTCTTGATGGTTTTTCACCGGAAACGGTATCAGATCTTCAGATCCGGGGATCCACATAGCAGCTTCTAGTGGATCGAGGCTGAGTAGCCAACGAACTCCGTTATCACTGCTCAAGATGTACGCCAGCCATTCAATCGTTACGGGTGAGGCAGGGAGTTGCCGACCCCACGACGCTGCACATCCTAAAGACTCGCTATTTTCTGCGGATCCGATAAAAGTAGAATGTAATGCGGGTTCGCGTATTCTCTCCTGAAGCACGGACCTCTTGTACGCCGCAGTTTCTTTTAGAAAAATCCCGATGATCGCGGATTCACGATCTTGAGCACCTCCGCGAGCGTTGGGATCGCAGTCTGAACTCCCTCAAACAGGGTGGAGAGCCCGGCAGCTACGTTGGCCTGCCATAAGGCCGCTTGCCAATCCATGCCATGTGCCAGACAGACCGCCAGAGATCCGGCAAAGGTATCGCCCGCGCCCACGGTGTTCTTTGGGACCACGCGATGGGTCGGGACGGAGTGAACCTCGTTCGCGGATACGTGCAGCGTGGGCTCGCTGCCTTGGGTGATCACCAAGTTTTGGATCTGGTGACGCGCAAGGAGTTCGATCCGCCTTTCGGGCTGCATCTGCATCAGGCTGACGGCAATCACGCCGAAGAAGTCCTCCAACTCGTGCTCATTCACAATTACCGTGTCAACGGGCACCCTCCATGTGAACTGTGCGTGGAACGGCGAGGCATTGAGGACCGACCGCACTCCTTTCGCGTGGGCCATCTGGAGCGCAGCCTCCACCGCAGCGATGGGGCTTTCCAATTGAGCCACCAGGGCGTCCGCACCATCTAGGCAACCGGCCAATGATCCAAAGACTTGGTTGCGGTCGAGACGTTCATTCGCGCCTCCGCTCACCACGATCATGTTCTCGCCTCGACTATCCACATAGATGTGCGCGGCACCCGTTGCCACGCCAGTGATTCGCCGAATCTCTGCCGTCTGTACCCCAATATTCTTGAGGTACCGGCAATAGCTTTCCCCATCCGCATCGTCGCCAACGCAGCCGATGAAGAAAACCTCAGCCCCATGCCGCGTCGCTGCGACCGCTTGGTTCGCCCCCTTGCCGCCGAACTCAGTTCGCCCTTCCTGCGCCAACACGGTTTGCCCGGCTCGGGGCAATTCCAGGACATTCCAGATGTAGTCGACGTTAAGGCTGCCCACGACGGCGACTCGCGGGCGCCGCCCGCCTTTGTATGAGTCGGGATTCATGACCGTTCGAATACGCGCACCGGTAGAGACCGAGTTAGGCCTGGGATCTTTGGAGACGATTTTTTCATCGGCTAATTGCTCGGGCGATTCAGCCATCGCGCCATCCAGCGGGTACGCGCTGCCTCGGCCGCCACGGCGCAGATGATCACCGCTCCGGTCACGACGCGTTTGATCGGTTCCGAAGCCCCAAGGTGGGCAAGACCGGCCTCAAGCGTCGCGATGATAAGCACCCCAACAAAGGTTGCGAGCATCGAACCGCGTCCCCCGAGTAAACTCGTCCCGCCGATGACCGCGGCAGCTATGGCGGAGAGTTCAAGCCCAGCCCCGGCATTGGGATCCGCCGCGCCCAAGCGCGACACCTGGCAGAGGCCAGCCGCAGCCGCGACCAACCCCGACAGTACGAAAACAGCCATGCGCACTTTCCCGGGCGATAGGCCGACAAGCCGAGCCGCTTCCTCGTTCGTGCCGACGCCAATGACATGGCGACCGAACACGGTGCGGGTGATGACAAAATGCGCCGCCAGGACGCCGCCCACCGCAATCAGAAAAGCGACCGAGAGACCGAGTCCGGGCAATGTTACCTGAAGCACGCCGAGGCGATCTCCCAGATATTTCGTCTGCGAATCCGTGGCGAGGTACGCGAGGCCACGGGCACCCTCCAGGAGGCCAAGCGTGACGATAAACGAAGGCATCTTGAGCCAATTCACCAGGGTTCCGTTGACCGAACCGCAAACGGCGCCGGCACCCAAAGCGGCCAAAGCCGCCAGCGGCACCGGCACTCCGCGATCCACGACGAGCCATCCGAAAACGGCTCCGGCAAGGGCCGCCACTGAGCCGATGGACAGGTCGATCCCACCGGCCATGAGCACGAACGTCATCCCCATGGCCGCCAGCGCCAAGGGCGGGATGCGATTCGCCACGGTGTTTACCGTCTGCGCGGACCAGAAGTGATCGCTCATCGCACTGAAAAACGCGATCAAGACGCCCAACAACAGGGCAAGGAAAAGGAAGTCAGCCGAGCGGCGCAGGGTACTCATTTCAATTTTGCTCCCCCCGTGGGTGTGAATCCGGCAAAGCAAGCAGACATAAAATCCCGTGTGTTGAGCGATTCCCGGGTGAAGGAACGCGCCGCCGTGCCGTTTGAGAGTACGATCACGCGGTCACAAAGGGTGGCCAATTCTTCGTAGTCGCTGGAGGCAACGAGGATACCTGCGCCTGCGTTGGCAAGATGGCGCAGGCGATCATAAATGCCCTGCCTCGCGGCCACATCCACGCCGCGGGTGGGTTCGTCGAGGAGCCAGAGCGCAGCCCCACAGGGGAGCCACCGACCGATGACGACCTTCTGCTGGTTGCCACCGCTTAGTTCGGCTATGGGCTGATCGGGATCGGCATAGCGGACCCGCATATCCTCTAGGAGTCGGGCCGACTTGATGCGCTCGGCCGTGCGGTCAATCCAACCGGGCAAGCCACGACGCTCGGGCAAGCGCATGAGGGCTGCGTTGTAGCTTACGGCCAGCGGCGCAAAGATCCCATGCTGCTTCCGGTCCTCTGGCACAAAGGCCACCCCCTTGCGCACGGCATCAACCGGAGAGTGGGGCACAAATTCGCTCTCGTTCTCGCCAAGCAGTGTTCGGCCCGAGGAACGCCGATCGGCCCCGTAGATGGCGCGTAGCAGTTCCGTTCGCCCGGCGCCAACGAGTCCACCGAGGCCGACAATCTCACCGCTGTATACGTCGAGCGAGACGCCGCGCACCGCGGCGCCGACATGCAGATCTATAACGCGCAGCGCTGGCCATGTCTTGGTGGAATTCCGTGCCAGCGGGCTCGGGTTGGCGGCGGACCCCGCCATCAACTGAATCAGCTGTTCGCGAGGCGTTGCCGCCGACAGCGTGGCCACAAGCTGGCCGTCCCGCAGCACACTCACGCGATCGGCAAGCTGGCTGATTTCCTCCAAGCGGTGGCTGATGTAGAGGATCGATGTCCCCGCAGCGCGGAATTCGCCCAGCACATCGAACAAAACCTTGGCTTCGGCGCCCGACAAGGCCGCCGTGGGTTCGTCGAGGATCAAGACCCGACACCGTTGGGCAAGGCCCGCGGCAATTTCCACAAGCTGCTGTTGCCCCACGCCCAAAGATCCGGCCGGCATGCTCGGGTCGAGGCGCCCCAAGCCGACCCGGCGCAGCGCCTGCGTCGCGTGCTCATGGAGTCTCCGGTGGTCCACGATTCCAACCCGCGAAGGGAGCCCCCCGAGGAAGAGGTTTTCCGCGACGGAAAGCGTGGGAATGATGCTCAACTCCTGAAGCACCATGACAACGCCGCGTTCTTGAGCTGCTTGCCGTGACGCCACGGCGTAGGGTTCGCCATCTAGGGAAAGGGCGCCGTCGTCTGCCGCCGTGAGGCCGGCCAGGATCTTCGACAGCGTCGACTTGCCGGCACCATTGCCACCGATCAGCGCATGGATCTCGCCGCTCGCGACCTCGAGATCGAGGCTGCGAAGGACAACGTTCTGGCCAAACGCTTTCTTCAGGCCGGTCGCCTTGAGTCGCGTCGCGCCCATTGCCGGTCAGCGCGTGATCACGTCCACTGGGGTGGAGAGATCCGATCCGGTTTGCTTTTGGCGCAAGGCCTCCAAGGCGGCCTCAATTCCAAAGACCGCCAGCTGATCTCCGTGCTGATCGGCCGTGGCGGTGACCGCACCCGAGGCAATCAGGGCACCCATGGCCTTGATGTTGTCGAAGCCGGCAATCAACACCCGACCGTCGCGGCCGGCAGCCTTGACGGCAGCCACCGCCCCCAGCGCCATGTTGTCGTTGGCGCAGAAGATCGCCTTGAGATTCGGATGGGCATTGAGGAGTGAGCCCGCCACGGTGTTGGCCTTTTCCATCTCCCACTGACCGCTCTGGACGGAGACCAGATTCAAGCTGGCCGCCTGGATGGCATCCTCGAAACCCAGGCGCCGCTGCCGGCCATTATCGGCGGTCGGAATGCCCTCGATGATCGCGACCGCATCACCTTTTTGCAGCTGGGCGGTGACCACGCGTCCCACTGCCAGGGCGCCAGCGCGGTTATCGGGCCCAACAAAGGGAACCCTTAAGCCCGATTCTTGCATCGCTGCGGCATCCAGGCGGTTGTCGATATTGATGACGACAATCCCGGCATTCTGGGCTCGCTTGAGCGCCGGAATCAGCGCTTTGGAATCAGCCGGCGCGATGACGATCGCCGACACCTGCATGGCGACCATCTGATCGACCAAGGCAACCTGCTCGGAAAGGTCGGTCTCGTTCTTGATGCCATTCGCGATCAGGTCGTACACGTTGGCGTGCGCCGCTTGGTGGGCTTTCGCGCCTGCCGCCATCGTACCAAAAAACTCATTCGCGAGAGACTTCATCACCAAGGCGACGCGTGGCCTGGAAGCTGAAGTGTCGGGGGCCTTGCTACAGGAGTTAAGAAAACAACCGCCGGCAACTAGAGCCAACGCCACGCAAAGAGGAGGGAGGGATTTCATGCGAATTGGAATCTTGGTTCGGGACCGAAATGGGACGGTCCAAAGTTGCTTCAGGTTTGCTTAGGCAAACGTTTGCGTAAATCCAAAAAACCTTACGGCTGGATTCTCATTAGGAGCCCACTATTATTAACTCATCATATTTATACCGAACTTCTTATAATAAGTTTTGGCTTAAGGCAGATCAGGGCAGCCTCTGCGTTGGGGTGTGTAAGGCGACGCATTAGCAGTTCAGCCGCCTTCTGACCAACTTCGTAGGCGGGTTGCTGTACGACCGTCAGCGGAGGATTGAACACGGCAGCGAGTGGCACATCGTCATACCCGATCAGCGCAACCTGGCTGGGAATCTTGAGGCCACGGCTAAAGATGGTCTCGATGGCACCCATCAGCATCAGATTATTGCAGGCAAAAAGAGCGGTCGGTGGAAGGGTGGAGGATAGAAGCTCTTGAGCGATTACGCGACCAGCCTCTTGCTTGAAATTGCCAAAGCGTATCAAGGTTTCGTCGACGGGAACGCCCGCTTCCCTGTGCGCACGGCGAAATCCCTCCAGCCGTCCGCGCCCCGTCGAGGAGTCAATCGGACCTGAAATCAATCCTATGCGTCGATGCCCCTTGGACAACAAAAGCGCCGTGGCTTGGAATCCACCCGCTTCGTTGTTCACCTCAACCTTATCGACGGTGCGGTCATTGAGGCTGCGATCCACGCAGACGACGGGTATCCCGTTCTGCTTCACCCTAAGCACATCGGGATCGTCTTCGTGGGCCGGTGGGAGAATGATGCCATCGACCGACTCGGCCTGCATCACATCGAGGTAGAACCGCTCCTTGGCCGGATCCTCATCGTAGTTGCATAGCATCACTCCAAAATCGTTCGCGTAGGCGGTGTCTTCCACGCCGCGAGCCAGATCCGCGAAGAAGGGGTTTTGGATATTAGGTATGATGAGCCCGATCAGGTGCCGCTTGCCTCCCCGCGCCCGGAGCCGACGAGCCACGCGATTGGGTACGTAGCCGAGTTCCTTCATGACCCTCCGAACGTGAGCCTGGGTTTCTTTGCCGATACTGCCGGTCTGAGTGATCGTGCGCGAAACCGTGGAAATCGAGACTTTGGCCCGCTTGGCCACGTCGACTAGGCTCGGCTTCTTCATGGGAGGCAGGACTCTTGCCGCACACTGTTACCGGTGACGAGCCTCAACCTCGCGACCCGCAGACGGGGAAGCCACGCTCAGCAGACGGGAGCATACATCGCCCTAGCCCGAGAATCCAATGCGGACGGCTTCATCGAGATTGATGATCCACGCTAGTCAGACGAGACCTTTGGGGCATGGAAGGCCGCCTCGGGCGGGACAGACCACATCCAGACGGGTAACCACACCTTGTAGGGAGCCCCATCGCCCGCCTCGGCGAACGGAATCAAACGGACCGGCAAGTCCTGCGTGCGCGGACCCTTGGCCACTTCGGGAATAGAAGAACCCAGCACCTGAAACACCGCTGTTCCGGGAATGAGCGCATCGGCTTCGCCTTTGGACAGCTCCGAAAACTTTAGAGGACCAATTTCCTGATGATAGAGCTGGAAGGTGCCGATCCGTTGGGACGGGTTCACCCGGTCATCTGCGGCTAGGACGAGAGGACCGTAGAGGACCGCCGCGAGGCCGGCATTGCCATGGCGGCCCATGACGAGACGCGGACGCGCCGGGATTGTCACCTGCACCGTGTCGCCTACCTTCCAATCGCGAGTGACCGCGTGGTAGCTACCCGGGCTGGCCGAGGTGGTCGAGCCATCGACGTTTAAAGAAACGCCACGCGCCCAAGACGGGATGCGAACCTTGAGCGCAAACGGACCCGGCCGATCGATCGCCGTGATCGTGAGCGTAACCGATTCACCAAGGGGATACTCGGTATCAGTGCGGACGGTCACGTGGCGACCGTCGGCCAGAGCAAGGCGGGCTTCGCCGCGCTCAAGGAAGTTAATTATCACGCCGTCGGCATCGGTAGCAGCCGCGACTAGCGGCAATAGCACGATTCCGCGGGGTCCACTGGAGAGGCAGCAGTGCCCTGAAAAGTCCTTCGAGTAGGGTTTCCGGTTTCCTTCGAGTTCTACGTAGTAGCCCCAGCTGCTGCCGTCGGGCTGTTGCGCCCCGAGAAGGTGGTTGTACCCGGTGCGCTCGAGCTCGTCAGCAAAGGCCAGTTCGCTCGTAAGGCGCAGCAAATTGGCGTTCAACTGGAGCCACGTCACGGTCACGCAGGTCTCAGCCACGTTCTGCAAGGCGTTGGGCAATTCGTGATCTGTATGGAAATACTCGTGATGGCTGCACGTGCCCGTGATGTAGAGGCGCGTGGCTACGATATCAGCCCAGGCATAGCGCACGGCCTTGAGTATCTGGGCGTCGCCGGTCATCCGGTAGAGCTCCAGCGCACCGTTCAAGCATGACATCATCTCGTAGGCCTTGGCGTTGGCGACCTGATGGGCGCTCCGGCCCCGGGCGAAATCCGAAACCAAGCGCGGGCCCCTCGGACCGTCCCAGCGGCGGAGGATCATCTGGCAGAATTCAAGATAACGCGGTTCACCGGTCAGGCGATAGAGCCAGACCATCGGTTCGAGGATGCTGCTTGCTGCCATCCCGACGTGGGAACCACTTTCAACGATATTGCGCTGGCCGGGTTTTTCTCCGAATTCGCGATCCAGCAGGTCGGCCATCCGACGACACGCCGCTAAGGGCCCGGTATCGCCGGTGTAGCGAACGAAGGTGATCAGACCGATCAGATTGTATTTGTGGGCCCAGACATCCCACGACGTCCAGCGCTTCTCCGGCAGGTAAGTGCCGAGATAACCGTTCTCCTCCTGACAGCTGAGGAGGTTCGCAACCACGCGGTCCAGCTTGGCACGGAGTTCGGCATCCCCGGTGTTCGCCCACGCCAGCGTGGCGGCGTGAATCCATTTACCGACGTGCTCGCCATCCCATTGATGGACACCGGGGCGCTGCCGGTAGCTGAGAAGGAGTCGGTCCTCGTCCACGGCTAGGAGCCGGTGTTTCTCATTGGCCATGACGCGCCGGCCCAGGAAGCCCTCAAGGTGCACCTGATCCGGCTCGGCGAGCGTCTGCTGGTCAGGGATCTTCGGTTTGACCTTGAATGGCAGCGGTGCGGCAGTGGAACCGAGTGCCATGATCAGAAACGCAATAGCTAGAAGAGCAAAACGATGGGGTTGGAAGCATGCGTGCACCCCGGGAAAATAGCTTCGCCTCAATGTCCGTCCATTCCTGTTTTCTGTTTTGAGGTGAAAGCCTTAGCTTAAAATGTAGAGAGTAATATCCGACCCAGCGGATTTCGTGAGGGCGCTGGATGATTTCATGCGGCTCCAACTCCGCATCGGTCCCGTTGCCGGCCCTTGGTTTCGATTGCGCAGCGGTTGATTTCGAGCGTGGCGTGCCCACGATGGACCGGTGCAATTACGTGAAGCCATCGAAGCAACCCGTCGCCACATCGAAACCCATTGGGAACAGACCTTTCGCGACTCCCGCCATGAGTCCGCCGAGGAGTTCCCCCTACCACGGCCCCACACCGTGCCCTCGACCGATCCCACGATGTGGCTGTTCTTCTATTGGGATACTCGTTGGGAAATCCTAGGCTACATTGTACGCCGTGCTGCATCCGCCTTTCGGACCGCGCCGACCAATGAACGGATACTTAGGCGCTTTATTCCGGCTAGTTCCGCGCTAATCTGAACAGGAGGCACTCGACCCAACACTAGCAATTGGCTCACGCGGGCAACAGAAATTCTTTCTGCCGCAGCGATAGCCGACAAACTGCGCATTTCGCCACTGTTCAACTGACGCAGCCACTCGCGCGCCCTAGCCACTGCCCCGTGGACTTTCTCCCGTGGGGATAGAACAACTACTGACTCTTGATTCGACGTTGGCGGATGGCAGAATGGGCTAAAGATCATCGCGGGTGATTTTGATCGCCCGACCGGCAATGCCACGCCAACAATTAGGTCGACGGTTCGCCCCCGAGACAATCTCGGGCAGCCACGCTGAAACGCCTCCGTTTGCGGAGGCGTTTTGTTTTTTAGGGCGGCGGACCTCGCGGCTGGCGGCGTGCGACGATGCGGGAAAACGCCTGACGAAATGACGGGGGCAACCGGTGCGGCCTCGCGGGGTCGTTGTCGTGATGCCGCGCGTTGCACACACCCGCCCGCCGTTGGCCGGCCGTTGGGCTGAGCTGATCCCCGAAGAACAATGGCACGTGCTCGTGGCCGGTCGCGACGCGGCGCGCGCAGCGGGGGCGCCGATGTTGCTCGGTGGCGCGCTCGCGCTCGCCGCTTACACGGGACGTTGGCGGAACACCAAGGACATCGATCTGATCGTCGCGCCGGGACGACAGGAGCCGATGGTCGCGGCCCTGCGAGACGCGGGGTTTGAGGATTATTTTGCGCAGCAGCCTTACGATCGTTCGTGGATTTTTCGCGGATTTCGCGAGGGCGTGATCCTCGATATCATTTGGTCATTGCCCAATCGTCGGGTGCCGGTCGACGCGGGGTGGTTCGAGCACGCGCGATCAATCCGGTTGCACGGCGAAACCTATGCGGTGGCGCCGGCGGAGGAGATTATCCGCGTGAAGCTCTACGTCATGCAGCGGGAGCGCTGCGACTGGGTCGACGTGCTCAACGTCCTCGCGGGCGCAGTGGATGATTTGAGTTGGAGTCATCTTATCGAACGCATGGGGCGCGATCTGCCGTTGCTGCAGGGGCTGCTGACGACGTTCGCCTGGATCGCGCCGGCGCGGGCGCAGGCGATTCCGCCGGAGCTGCGCGCGCGCTTCGCGATCGAGTTGCCTGAGGGCGAAGACCTCGAGGCGATGGAGCGGCGGCGGGTGGCGTTGTTCGACAGCCGGCCCTGGTGGGCGGCGCATCAGCCCGAGGACAAGCCGCTGGAGCGTTGAGCCATGTTGATCGGGGCCATGAATCATCCGGGACGGCCGCTGGAGGCGGAAGTGCGCTGGATGGCGGAGCTGAAACTGGAGTTCATCGACCTCACGTTGGAGCCGCCGTGTGTGGCTTCGTGGCAGATCGATCCGGCGCAGGTGCGCGGATTGCTGGGGCCGCACGGGTTGGGGCGAGTCGTGGGCCACACGGCGTTTTATCTGCCGATCGGCTCGTCATTCCGCAGCGTGCGCGCGGCGGCGGTCGCGGAGCTCAAGCGCGACGTCGACGTGTTCGCTGCGCTGGGGGCGCGGTGGATGAATGTGCATCCGGATGCGCACGCGCCGTTCTACGAGGAAGGGGCGATCATCGAGCGAAACATCGAGTCGTTGCGCGCCGTGATCGAGCACGCGCGCGGCAGTGGGGTGGGGGTCATGGTTGAAAACGTGCCGGGGCGGTTCAATTCGGCGACGCAACTGGCTGCGCTGCTCGACCCGCTGCCGGAGCTCGGACTTCATCTCGACCTCGGTCATTGCAACCTCGGCGTCGAGCGCAACACCACCGAGGAGATCCTCGCTCGTTTCGCGCGCCGGCTCGCGCACGTGCACCTGCACGATAATCGCGGCGGTCACGCCGACCTGCATCTGGCGCTGGGCATGGGCACCTTGGATGTGCCGCGCTACGTGCGCGAGCTCCGCCGCAGCGGTTACGACGGCACGATCACGCTCGAGGTCTTTTCGGCCGATCCGCATTTCCTCGCTTACAGTCGCGACCGATTGCGCGAGTGGTGGGCGAGCGCCGCGTAGGCGCGTCGATGACGCGCAGCATTTGGGCGATGTGCGTGTGCGCGGACGCCGTGCGGGGCCGAGTGGGTTCTCGTAGGCGCAGGCATCTACTAGAAGTTGTAGCGGGGCCGACCTGCGGAGGCGGCCGGGGAGGCCTTTTCGGCGATGCGCGGTAATTTCACGCGTGCTGCGCCTGAAAATTGTAAAAATGGGCCCCGGGAGGACCTTCCGGCGGAAGCGGAGCGAAAGTTTTGTTTGCCTCGCCTCAGTGCGGTCACTCAACTCTCGCCTCTTTTCCACTACGCCTGCCTCCAATTCCGGAGTCACAGGGGGAACGAAAACCATGAAGAAATACCAACTCACCGTCACGTCCCGCGAGGGCACTGGTCGTAGCGCCTCCCGGCGTCTCCGCAAGGCCGAGAAGATCCCGGCCATCCTCTACGGCAAGCACACTAAACCCGAGACTCTGGCCGTCAACTCGACCGAGTTCGTCAAGCTCCTCAAGGACATCGCCGGCCGCGCCGCGCTGGTCGAATTGAAGCGCGATACCGGCGCCGCGGCTCTCTCCTTCCTCCAGGAAGTCCAGCGCGATCCGATCACCGACAAGTATCTCCACGTCGACCTCCAGGAGGTGAAGGAGAACGAGAAGATGGTGATCTCCGTCTCCGTCGTCGTCGTCGGTGAGTCCACCGGCGTGAAGAACGAAGGCGGCCTCCTCGACGTCGCCACCAAGCGCCTGAAGATCCGCTGCCTGCCGAAGGATCTCCCGTCGTTCATCGAAGTCGACGTCACGCCATTGAAGCTGAACGACTCGATCCACGTTTCCGAGATGAAGCCGATCCCTGGCGTCGAGTTCCTCGACAAGCCGAATCAGGCCGTCGTGCTCTGCGTTGAGCCGCAGGAAGAAGTCGCCGCCACCACCACGGCCGCCGCGCCTGCCGACGGTGCCGCCGCTCCGGCCGCTGGCGCCGCCGCTCCGGCCGCTGGCGATGCCGCCGCTGCTCCCGCTGCGGGTGCCGCTGCCGCCAAGCCCGGCGATGCCAAAGCCGCCGCCGCCGCTCCTGCCAAGGACGCGAAGGCCGCCGCTCCTGCCGCCAAGAAGTAATCGTTTTCCCGCGGTGCGCCGCCCAATCGGCGCACCGCGTTGCAGCACGTTCTTTGATCCATGTCCGTCACGCTCCTCGCAGGACTGGGCAATCCCGGTGCGAAATACGCCGCCACCCGTCACAACCTTGGTTTCAAGGTCGTCGATGCGCTGGCGGAGGCCGAAGGGCTCTCGTGGAAACACGAGGCACGCTTCGAGGCCGAGATCGCGCGCTGGAATGTCCGACCCGGTGAGACCCGCTGGCTGATCAAGCCGCAGACCTTCATGAACGAGAGTGGCCGCGCCCTGCGCAAGCTGCTCGATTTTCATAAGCTCCCGGCCGAGTCGCTCGCGGTGGCCTACGATGAAATGAACATCGAGATCGGCCGCGTGAAACTCTCGGTCGACGGCTCCGCCGGCGGCCACAACGGCATCGCCAGCCTGCTCGAGCACGTCGGCAACGGGTTTCTCCGTTACCGGCTCGGCATCGGCAGCAGCGAGCGCCCGGCCGGCATGGACATTGCAGACTACGTGCTCGGAAAATTCTCCCTCTCAGAACAAACAATCATCGATCAAAACCTGAAAACGTTCGTCGAAGGCGCCCGCCTGCTCTTCACCAGCAGCCCCGCCGAAGCGATGAACCGCCTCAATCGCAGAAACCGCCATGAACAAGCGTAACTACAAAGCCACTTTCATCCTCGATAATCGCGGCAAGGAAGACTCCGTCGACCAGATCATCGAAGGGGTGAAGAAGGAAATCGTCGCCATCCAGGGCGACGTCACCAACGTCGAACAGCTCGGCCGCCGCGATTTCGCGCGCAAGACCGACGCGAAGTTCCCCGCCGGCGTCTACGTCGCCATCAGCTTCTCGGCGCCCGCCGGCGCCTCCGCGCAGCTCCAGGAGCGCCTCCGCCTCAACGACAGCGTGTATCGCACGCTCGTCCAGAACGCCTAACCGCCCAACGCGCTCCGCGCCTCCGCCCCATGGCCAATCTCAACAAAGTCATGCTCATCGGCAACCTGACGCGCGATCCGGAACTCCGGGTCACGCCGAAGGGCACCGCCATCTGCACCTTCTCGCTCGCCGTGAACCGCAAGTTCAAGGACGAGAGCGGTGGCGAACGCGAAGAGGTGACCTACGTTGACATCGAAGCCTGGGGCAAGGCCGGCGAGAACATCTCCAAATACTGCACCAAGGGCCGCCCGCTCTTCGTCGAAGGCCGTCTGCGCCTCGACCAGTGGGAAGACAAGAACACGAAGGAAAAGCGCAGCCGCATGAAGGTCGTCTGCGAAAACTTCCAGTTCCTCGGCTCCGGTGGCGGTCGTGGCGAAGGTGGCGGCGGTGGCGAAGGCGGCGAGAGCCGCTCCTACAGCCCCGCTCCCCGCGCCAGCGCCCCGAGCCGCCCAGCTCCGGCCCCGCAGGAGAATCTCGACGAAGACGTGCCGTTCTGATCCGCGGCGCGCGTTAACTTACACAAAAACAAAACAACTCAGTCCGACAATGGCTCACAACGAAGTGCTCCTCCTCAAACCGGTCGACGGCCTTGGTGCCGAAGGCGACCAGGTCCGCGTCCGCGCCGGCTATGCGCGTAATTTCCTCCTCCCGCAGGGCATCGCCGTCCCGCTCACGGTTTCCAACCGCAAGCAGGTCGAAGCCCTGAAGAAGGCCCGCGGCATCCGCGAGGCGAAGGAACTCAACGGCGCGCAGGAACTCGCCGAGAAACTCAAGAAGGCCAACATCGCCATCGCCGTGAAGACGGGCGAGGGCGGCAAGCTCTTCGGCGCCGTCACCGGTAACGACCTCCACGACAAGCTCGTGGCGGCCGGCATCGAGGTCGAAAAGCGCCGCATCCACCTCGGCCAGCCGGTCAAGACCCTCGGCAAGCACGAGGTCACGATCAAGCTGCACCCGGAAGTCTCGGTCGAAATCTCCTTCGAGGTCGTCTCCGAGAATCCGATCATTCCGGCCGCGGTGGAAGCCGCTCCGGCGACCGACAAGTTCGACCGTCCGCGCCGCGAGCGCAAAGAGCGCTCCTGACGCGCTCCGCGCCACAGCGCCAAACGACCGCCAGGTCCGTTCCCATTCTGCGAAGCCGCGACGTGAGTCGCGGCTTCTTGTTTTCGCGGTCTTTTCGTCTCCCGTTGGAGGGCGCCGCTCTGTCGGCGCCGAGAGCTTTGTTCAACTCCGCTCGCGTTCATCTCAACTTCTTCGCGGCGACGACGGAGCGTCGCCCTCCTTGACACGTCTGTTTCGTCAAGCCGGCAGGGCGCTGGGTCCGGGTAGGTTGCCCGCTGGCGGGCAACTGGTTCGCGGAAAGCGCGTCGATCGAAGCGATGCCAAGTGGCGCGCAAGCGCACCGGTCTCGGGGTATGGCGAGGAATGGACGTTGGCCACCAGCTCCGCCCCTGCGACGGGCGCGGCGCGCCGTCATTTCACTTGCTCACACGGGTTGTGGAAAACTTCTAAGCAGTCCGGAGTTGCTCCGCAGGTTCTCCCCCACAACAACGTGACCCTTCCATGGTGCAACCTTCGTCCGACAACCCCGACCGCCCCGCTTCGCGCCGCCGCGGATTCCGTGACGGTGGCGAGGCGAACGGCCTCCCGCAGTCGCCCATTTCGCGCGAGATGCCCTGGAGCGAAGAGGCGGAGCAGCACGTCATCGCCTGCTGCTTGCTCGACGGCAGCGACACGATCGCGCGCTGCATGGAATCGCGTGTCAGCGCTGAGTCGTTTTTCTCCGCCGCCAATCGCCTGATCTTCGAAGTGATCCTCGATCTCTACCAGAAGAGCCCGCCGGTCACGTTGGAGATGCTCGCGGAGGAACTGAAGACGCGCCGCCACCTCGAGGCCATCGGCGGCTTCCCGTATCTCATGCAGATCACGGGCAAGATCCCGACCACGGCGCACGCGGGCTACTTCATCGAGAAAGTTCGCGAGAAGCACCTGTTGCGTGAGCTCATCAAGGCCGCGACGGGCGCGGTGGAGCAGTGCTACAGCTTCACGGGCGGGCTCGAGGAGTTCGTCGACAAGGTCGAGCAGGACCTCTTCAAGATCACGCAGGACCGCGTCAGCGACAGCGCGCAGGAGATCAAGGACTCGATGAAGGACGCCAACGCCGTCATCGCGAAGCTCCTCATGAAGAAAGGCGAGCTGACGGGGGTCTCGTCGGGCTTCAAGGACCTCGATCAGATGACGTTCGGCTTTCAGCGGCAGGAAATGATCATCATCGCGGCGCGTCCCTCGATGGGTAAGACGTCGTTCGCTTTGAACATCGCCGAGGCCGCCGCCATGCCGAAAAAAGGCGAGCCGACGGCGGTGCTTATTTTCTCGCTCGAAATGAGCGCGGCCCAGCTCGCGCTCCGTATGCTGTGCGCCCGCGCGCGGGTGAACTTGAAACTGCTCCGCGACGGCCTCGTGTCCCGCGACGGCGCGGAGGTCAATGCCCTCGGTCGCACGGCCGATGAGTTCAAGAAAGCGCCGATCCTGATCGACGACTCGTCGAGCATCACGGTCATGGAAATGCGCGCGAAAGCCCGCCGCATCTACGCCCGCAAGAAGCTGGGCATGATCGTGGTGGACTATTTGCAGCTGGTGAACGGCACCGATCCGCGGGCCCCCCGCGAACAGCAGGTAGCGGAGGTTTCCCGCAACTTAAAGGCCATGGCGAAGGAACTGGACCTACCGGTAATTGTCCTGAGTCAGCTCAATCGTGCTTCTGAGAAGGAGAACCGCACGCCCCGCCTGTCGGACTTGCGCGAATCCGGCTCGATTGAACAAGATGCCGACGTGGTCCTCATGCTGTCCCGCCCCAAGGATGCCGACGAAAAGTTCCAGACTGCCGCCAACGCGGCAGACTTAATCGTTGCCAAGCAGCGTAACGGCCCGGTAGGTGATTTGAAATTAACGTTTATTCAAGAGATTACGCGCTTTGAAAACTTCACTCCGTAACCCGCTTCGGCGGGTTCTCGCTCTTTCTATTTTGTTGTTGGCCGGGGTGACCGGCGCGTTTGCCCAGCCGGCGCAACGTCCCGCTGCGGCCGATGCGGCCGAAGCGCAGGGGCCCGTCTACAAAATCGGCACCATCGAGGTGAAGTTCGTCGGCGTCGCGAACGTCAGCGAGCAGATCGTGCGCGCGAACATGTCGCTGCGCGAGCAGACCGACCTCGACGAGACGCTCATCGACCGCGACATCCGCTCGCTCTATCGCACCGGCCTCTTCGAG
Organism: Candidatus Didemnitutus sp.; assembly: GCA_041906465.1. Classification (GTDB taxonomy): domain Bacteria; phylum Verrucomicrobiota; class Verrucomicrobiia; order Opitutales; family Opitutaceae; genus Didemnitutus. Next base: position 16,835 of record JAYRJE010000014.1, read on the forward strand.
TTCATCGAGGTCAAGCGGGAGCAGCTGCCCGGCAACATCGTCAATCTCGTCGTCGAAGTGACGCCCAAGTTCCGCGTCCTCGTCGTGAAGTTCGAGGGCAACTCGGTCTACAAGGAGCGCCGCCTGCGCAAGGAAATCAAAACCACCGCCAACGGCGCCCTCGACGAGCGCCAGGTGAAGGACGACGCGCAGAAACTCTACGAGTTCTACCAGAAAGCCGGCTATAATCAGGCGCAGGTCAACTACACCATCGACCGCAACCGCAGCACCGGCTTCGGCACCATCACCTTCAAGGTCCGCGAAGGCGCGAAGGTCAAAATCTCCGACATCCGCTTCGTCGGCAACGACCACATCAAGGCCCGCCGCCTCCGCAAGGAGATGGAGACGTCCAAGTGGCACCCGTTCTCCTGGCTGACCGGCGGCGGTCGCTTCAAGGACGACGAGTTTGACGAGGACCTCAACAAGCTCCGCGACTACTACCGCGAGCAGGGCTACCTCGACGTCGAAATCGCCGAAGACAAGGTCACCTTCGATTATCCGAGCCCAAGCAAACTCGTCATCACGATCCGCGTGAACGAGGGGCGCCTCTACCACGTCGGCGAGATCACTTTCAGCGGTAACAAGATTCACCCGTCGCGCCTGCTCGGTCTCGTGGTTCGTCAGCGCAAAGGCACGCTTTTCGTCCCCTCGAAGCTCGATAAGGACGTGGAAAACCTCGAGGACTTCTACGGCCGCTCCGGCCACCTCGACACCCGCATCCGCCTCAACCGCAAACCCAACCTCCAGACCGGCGAGATCGACGTCGAATACGCCGTCACCGAGTCCGAAAAATTCCAGGTCGAGTCCGTCAACATCGAGGGCAACACCAAGACCAAGAGCATCGTCATCCTCCGCGAACTCGTGCTCGGCCCCGGCGACGTCTTCGACTCCGTGCGCATGAAGATCTCGAAGATCCGTCTCGAGAACACGCGCTTCTTCGAGGACGTGAACGTCACGCACGAATCCACGAACATCCCTGGCCGCCGCAATCTGCGCGTCGCCGTCCACGAGGCCCGCACGGGCAACCTCACCTTCGGCGCCGGTTTCAGCTCGCTCGAGCGCGCGGTCATCTTCGCCGAAGTCACGCAATCGAACTTCGACCTCTTTAACCGCAAGAGCTTCTTCCAAGGCGACGGCCAGAAGTTCCGACTGCGCCTCCAGCTCGGCTCGCAGTCCTCCGAAATCGTCCTCGCCTTCGAAGAACCCTGGCTCTTCGAGCGCGAACTCGCCTTCGGTTTCCAGCTCGCGCGCACGACCTCCGACTACCAATCGGCCTACTACGAGGAAATCCGCACCTTCGGTCAGCTCTACCTCCGCAAGCGCCTCTTCGGCCTCGTCGAAGGCACCGCGACCTACAGCTACGAAATCGTCGACATCGCCAACGTCGATCCGTCCGCCCCTGCGATCATCCAGTCGCTCGCCGGCCAGACCGCGATTTCGAAGATCGGCTTCTCGCTCCTCCGCGACACGCGCGACAAGATCATCAACACCACCCGCGGCAACCGCATGGAGCTGATCACCGAAGTCGCCGGCAGCGTGCTTGGCGGCGACACCGATTACTACCGCGTCGAGTTCCGCGGCGCGCAGTTCTATCCGGTGTTTGAGTTCCAAGAACAGGTTCTCGGCCTCCTGGCCCGCACCGGCGTCGTCGAAAACTACGGCCGCAGCAGCGAGGTGCCGTTCTTCGACCAATACTTCCTCGGCGGACCGCAGACGCTCCGCGGCTTCGAGTATCGCGAGGTCGGTCCGAAGAACAACTTCGGCGAGCCCATCGGCGGCAAAACCTACGGCTTCGTCTCGGCTGAATACTCGTTCGATATCGTGAAGCCGATCCGCTTCGCGATCTTCTACGACGGCGGCTTCGTCAACCGCGACGGCTACGACTTCTCGCCCGCCGACTGGAACGACAACTTCGGCTTTGGCCTCCGCCTCTTCGTCGCGGGCGCCCCGCTCAGCCTCGACTTCGGCATCCCGCTTACCGGCGACAAATTCAACAAGAAGGGCAGCCAGTTTAACTTCAATTTCGGCACCCGCTTCTAAAAACCACACCGTCTGATCCCCATGCAAAAAGCCATCCGTTCCCTCATCGCCTCCGTCGGCCTGCTCGCCGGCGCCGCCGCGTTGCACGCCCAGGCGACCCTCAAGGTCGTCGTCGTCGACATGGCCAAGGTCTACGACACGCACTACAAGACCGAGGAAGCCAACGCCAAGTTCAACGACGCCGCCCAGCGCGCCCAAGAGCAGCTCGAGCAGATCAACAAGCAGATCCAGTCCGCCGCCGACGAATACAAGTCGCTCGTCGAGCAGACCAAGAGCCCGCTCGCCAACGACCAGGCCCGCGCCAAGGCCGGCGAAGACGCGCAGAAGAAGATGGAGGACATTCAGCGTCTGAACAACGAAGCGCAGAACTTCCGCGCCAACACCCAGCGTTCCCTCCAGCAGCGCGCCAAGAATCACCGCGACCTGATCATGGACGAAATCATGAAGGTCGTGAACGACATCTCCCGCGCCAAGGGCGCCACGCTCGTCCTCGACAAGTCCGGCCCGAGCATCCTCGGCATCCCGGTCGTCCTCTACTCGGACGCCAGCTACGACATCACCGAGGACGTCGTGAAGGAAGTGAACAAGGATCGTCCGGCCGCCACGCCGTCGACGACCCCGGCCCCCGCCGCGCCCGCGACGACCACGCCGCCCGCGACCAACAACGCCGGTGGCTTCACCGTCCCGAACGTGACGACGCCCCCGAAGAAGGGCTGAGCGCCAAAGAAAAGTTGCCAAGCCCTGTTCGCCCGAACAGGGCTTTTTTGTGCCCATGCACGTTTCCTACAGCCCGGAGGAAATCGCCGCGATCGTCTCGCCCCAGCGCACTTCCGGCCGCACTTCCGAAAAAGTCCGCGACATCGCGTCGCTCAAATCCGCCCAGCCGGGCGACCTGTCGTTCCTCGGCAATCCGAAATACCGGGCCGAAGTCGCCGCTAGCCGAGCCTCGCTCGTGCTCGTCCCGCTCGACTACGCCGGCGAGCCGCAGGCGAACCAGGTCTTCCTTTTTGTCGAGAAACCCTCGGTCGCGCTCGCGCGCCTCTGCGCGCGCATCGAGCAAACACTTTGGCCGAAGCCGCCGGCGGGCATCCATCCCAGCGCCGTCGTGGCGCCGACCGCGCGCGTGTCGCCGCAAGCCACCGTCGGGCCACTCTGCATCGTGGAGGGCGGGGCGAGTGTCGGTGCCGGCTCCGTGTTGCAGGCGAACGTCTTCGTCGGACTCAACGCGAGCGTCGGCGAGAATTGCTGGATTCAGCCCGGCTGTGTCATCGCGGGCGGCTGCGAACTCAGGAACCGCGTCCGGCTCCAGCCGGGCGTCGTGATCGGTTCGGACGGCTTCGGCTACGAATTCGTCAACGGTCGCCACGAGAAAGTGCCGCAGATCGGCATCGTGATCGTCGAGGACGACGTCGAGATCGGCGCGAACTCCACGCTGGATCGCGCGCGCTTCAGCCGCACCGTGGTGGGCGAGGGGACGAAGATCGATAACCTGGTCCAAGTGGGGCATAACGTCGTCATCGGCAAACACTGCATCCTTTGCGCCCAGGTGGGCATCTCGGGCAGCACGACGCTGGAGGACTACGTCGTGCTCGGCGGCCAGGCGGGCGTCGGCGGCCACATTACCCTCGGCAAAGGCACGAAGGCGGGCGGGCAGACCGGCATCGCGTTCAACACCGAGCCGGGCAGTTATCTCAACGGCACGCCGGCCATTCCCTACATGGTCGAGCGCCGGCTGCAGATTTTGCATCAGAAGCTGCCCGATTTGTTCAAGCGGGTTGAAAATCTGGAAGGCCGCCTGAAATAGGCTTCCGCCCCGGGAGGAAATCCTTTGGCTCGCCCCCATCCATGAAGGACACGCGGCTGAAGATCTTCTCCGGTTCATCCAATCGCCCGCTTGCAGAGGAAATCTGCAAGTCCATCGGTGTGCCGCTCGGCGAGGCCACCGTGACGTGCTTTCCGGACGGCGAGTCCTTCGTGAAGATCAACGAGAACGTCCGCGGCGCGGACGTCTACATCATCCAGTCGACCTGCCCGCCGACGAACCATCACTTGATGGAGCTGTTGATCATGATCGACGCCGCCAAGCGCGCGTCCGCCGCGCGCATCACGGCCGTGATCCCGTTCTACGGCTACGCGCGCCAGGACCGCAAAGACCAGCCGCGCGTTCCGATCACCGCGAAACTCGTCGCCAATCTCCTCACTGCCGCCGGCGCCAACCGCGCGCTGATGATGGATCTGCACTCGCAGCAAATTCAGGGCTTTTTCGACGTCCCCGTTGACCACCTGTTCGCGTCGCCGGTTTTCTTTCAATACCTCGCCACCAAGCGCAGCTCGAATCTCGTCGTCTGCTCGCCTGATGTCGGTGGCATGAAGATGGCCGCCGCCTACGCCGACGCGCTCGGGGCCTCCCTCGCGCTCGTGGCGAAGAAACGCATCAACGCCACGACCGTCGCCGCTACCAACATCGTGGGCGAGGTGAGCGGTTGCGACGTGCTGCTCGTCGACGACATCACCGAGACGGCCGGCACGCTCACCGCTGCCGCCAAGATTCTCCGCGAACACGGCGCGAAGACGATTCGTGCCGCCGTCAGCCACTGCGTGCTCGGCGAGGCTGCCTACAAGCGACTCGGCGAAGGCCTGATCGACGAGCTCATCACGACGAACACCGTGCCGATCGATACGCGCGGCCTGCCGATCACGGTGCTCAGCGTCGCGCCTCTTCTGGGGGAGGCACTCGTGCGCATCAACAGCAACGAGTCCGTCACGAGCCTTTTCAAAATCAAGGGCTTCTGAGGCCGGTTGCGGAACCCGTCGACTCGGCTAGTGTCCGACGTCGCGCCCCCTCCTTTATGAAAGCCAAAGTGTTCTTTCTGTCGCTTGCCGTCGGCCTCGCCGCCGGTCTGCTCACGCTCCAAGCGCAAACCAAAAAGACTGCGCCGAACAAGTCCGGCCTCCCTCATCCCGACGTCAAAGTCGACGTCACCGCCGTGGGCGAGGGCAAGGCTCCCGTGCTGACGAGCTACGCCGACGTCCTCGGCAGCGTGCGTCCTGCCGTCGTGTCGGTTTACTCCACCAAGGTCGTCAAGCAGGTCGTCCCCGAGTTCTACCGCCAGCTCTTCGGCGGCAACATTCAGGGCCAGGAGCAGAAGCTCAGTGGACTGGGCTCTGGCGTCATCATCGCTTCCGACGGCTACATCCTGACGAACAACCACGTCGTCGAAGACGCCGACGAACTCGAAGTGCAACTGGGCGACGAGCGCAAGTTCCCCGCCAAGCTCATCGGCACCGATCCAAAGACCGACATCGCCGTCATTAAAATCGACGCGAAGGACCTCCCGTTCCTCACGCTCGCCGACAGCGACAAGTTGCGCGTGGGCGACATCGTCTTCGCCCTCGGTAATCCGCTCGGCATCGGCCAGACCGTCACGATGGGCATCATCTCCGCGACCGGGCGCAAGAACGTCAACCTGCTCACCGACCGCGAGCCCGACGCCTACGAGGATTTCATCCAGACCGACGCTGCCATCAATCAGGGCAACTCCGGTGGCGCGCTCGTCGACGCGCGCGGCCGCTTGGTCGGCATCAACAGCGGCATCGCCACCACGAACCGTGGCAACATCGGCATCGGTTTCGCCGTGCCGATCAACCTCGCGCGCTCGGTCATGAGCAGCCTGATCGAATACGGCACCGTCATTCGCGGCTACCTCGGCGTGCAGACGCAGACGCTCACCGCCGACGACGCCGAGGCGCTCAAGCTTCCGCGCACCACGCGCGGCGTCATCATTGCCGATCTCAGCCCGAAGGACGGCCCCGCGGCGAAGGCCGGCCTCCAGCGCGATGACATCATTGTGTCCGTCAACGGCCGCGAAATCGCCACGCGCGAAGACCTACGCCTCGTCATTGCGCAAACACCGCCCGGAACCAAGGTCGCGCTCGAAATTCTGCGCGACGGCAAGTCCAAGAGCATCGACGTCACGCTCGGCAAGCTCGATGACGCTGCGGCCGACGGCGAGTTTCTCCCGGGCGTGACCGTGCAGTCTATCACCACCGAATTGCGCAACGAACTCCGCATCCCGCGCGAGGTCGAGGGCATCGTGATCACCGAGATTTCGCCGAAGTCGCCTTACGGTGACGTGTTTCCCGTCGGCGCCGTGATCGAGCAGATCAACAAGGTGCCGATCACCGATCTCGCTTCGGCGAAGCGTGCGACGCGTGAAGGCCGCAATCTCGCGCTCGTCTACTACCGCGGCAGCTACCGCTACATCGGGTTCGTAGCCCGCTAACGCGCGACCGGGAAAAACCTTCCGCCAAGAACGAAGGCGCGCCACCCGGCGCGCCTTTTTCATTCCTGGAGGCGGAAACGACGCTCAGCTTCCCGGCTTGCTCGCCGGGATCGCGGCCAGCTCCGGCGGCAGCTTGTCCGCCTCGTAGGTCGGGAAACTCAGCTCGAGCAGCGAAATCGTGGGGACGGTGAACTTCGCCTTGCCCTCACTGCGGTCCACCAGCACCGCGACCGCCACCGCGTGGCCGCCGGCCCTGGCGATGATGTCGAGACACTCCTGCACGCGACCGCCGCGTGTGATCACGTCTTCGACCACGAGAATCCTTTCCCCCGGCGCGATTGTGAAGCCGCGGCGCATCACGAGCACGTTGTTTTCCTTCTCGGCGAAAATAAAGCGGCTCTTGAACTGCCGCGCGACCTCCTGGCCGATCACGAGCCCGCCCATCGCTGGGGCGAGCACGGTCGTGAACAACGTGCCATCGAGCTTCGCTTTCAGCAGTGTGGCGAGCCGTTCGACCTCGGGCATGTATTGGCACACTTGGGCGCACTGGAAGAAGTGGCCGCTGTGCAAACCGGAGCGCAGCACAAAGTGGCCCTGCAGCAGCGCGCGCGTGCGTTTGAAAATGTCGATCACCTCGTGTTGGACGGCTTCCATGGCGGCCGAAACGTGTGGCAATCGTTCGCGAAATGGAATTCATTTCTGACCAACCATTGCATGGACCTCAACGTCGCACCGCCGCTCGAAGACGAGTTGGGGGACGTCCTCGAAAAGGCCGCCCGCCATGCCGGTCTGACCTATGAAGCGATTGCGAAGGCCGCGAACGTGGATCTCTCGCGCATCCACGACGCCGTTGATTACCGCCCCGATCTGAAGCCGGCCGAACTGAATCGACTCGCGCACGTCCTGAACCTCAACGAAGTGGGGCTGGCCGCGTTGGCGCAGAACGCCTACCCGCGCCCCGCGATCGGTGCGCTGCCCTTCTGCTTGTTTCCGCTGCGCATGCCCTTTGGTGTGGGCGTGGCGAACAGCTACATCATCTCGCAGGGCGGCGATACCGGTGTGCTGTTCGATACCGGCGCGAGCGGCGCGGAGCTGAAGCGCGCCTGGCCATCGCGGATCAAGAAGATCGCGGCGGTGTTCATCACTCATTACGAGGCGGAGCACATCGGCGGGCTCGACGAGGTGATGCACGAATACGGGCTGAACCATTTCTACGGGCCTCCGACCGGCCGTTGGCCGCGCTGCCTCGCCCTCGGCGAGAGCCAGACGGTGGAGGTGGCAGGTTTCTCCATCACCGCGTTGCTCACGCCCGGACATGCGGCGGAGCACAACTGCTACGTGATTGCGCGCGCCGGTCAGCCATCGCGCGCTGATCTGCTCATCTCGGGCGACCTCGTCTTCGCCGGCTCGCTGGGTGGCGGTTATTTCTGCTGCCAGCGCCAGCTCAAGCACGCGCGACGGGTGCTCGATCAGCTCGCTCCGGACGTGCTCATCGCGCCGGGGCATGGACCCTTTTCCACGGTCGCGAACGAGCAACGCTTCAATCCATTTCTGGTGTAGCTGGGGCCGTGCTCAACGCATGAAGAAGATCAAGGTCGCTCAATTCGGTCTCGGCCCCATCGGCATCGAGGCGCTGAGACTCGCGGCGCAGCAGCCGTGGCTGGAGATCATCGGCGCCGTGGACAACGCGCCCGCGAAGGTGGGGCGGCCGCTCACGGAAATTACCGGACTTGCTCAACTCGACGGACTGCGCGTAGCGCGTGACCTCGAAGTGCTGTTTCGCGAGACGCCACCCGAGGTGATTTTGCACACGGCGTCATCGAGTGTGGCGGCGACGCTGGCGCAAATGCGTCCCGCGCTGGAGTTCGGCGTGAGCGTCGCGTCTACGTGTGAGCAGCTGATTTTTCCCGCACTCAAGGAACCGGCGCTCACGAAAGAATACGATGCGCTCTGTCGTCACACGGGTGCGCGTGTCGTGGCGACGGGAGTGAATCCGGGCTTCGTGATGGACGTGTTGCCGATCGCGTTGACTGGCGTGAGTCGGAACGTGGAGAGCATTTTCGTCGAGCGCATCGTGGATGCGTCGACGCGCCGCCAGCCGTTGCAGGCGAAGATTGGTAGCGGTCGCGATCCGGAGGAGTTCCGCGACGAATTGCGGACGGGCCGGGCAGGGCACGCGGGGCTGATCGAGTCGGCCGCACTCGTGGCGCACGCGATGGGCTGGGCGCTCGACAGTCTGACTGAGGAAGGCGAACCGGTGCTCGCCGAGCGAGAGATCACGACGCCGTTCTTCACCGTGCCAAAAGGAAAAGTCTGCGGCATTCGCCAGCGCGCGGTTGCGACGAGCGGCGGCGTTGAACGCGTGGTGTTGGAGATCGCGATGTTTCCCGGTGCGCCGCAGTCGCATGATCGCATCGTGGTTTGCGGAACTCCGCCGCTCGATGTGAGCGTCGCGGGCGGCGTCGCGGGCGATCAGGCGACAGTCGCGGCGCTGATCAACGTGGTGCCGCGCTTGCTCGCGGCGGCGCCGGGGCTGCGGCTCGCGACAGATTTGGCGCTGCCGAAGTGGGCGGCGAATTCGTGAGCGTTGTCGCGGGGATTAGCGCGCTTGTCGCTTCGAGATTTCATCCGTCCCAGAGCGGGAATGGTGTTGACACCTACTTCTGCTTCCCAACTTTTGCCCCTCTGATTTCTGGCTTCCTAGCTCAATGGTAGAGCAGCTGACTCTTAATCAGTAGGTTCGGGGTTCGAGTCCCCGGGGAGCCACCAATTTCGTTGTTTGTAGTTCCGATTCTCCAGTGCGCAGCGCGCCTTGCCGGCGTAGCTCAACGGTAGAGCACCTGTTTTGTAAACAGGCGGTTGCGGGTTCGAATCCCATCGCCGGCTCCACTTTTGAGCGCATCTCGGCAGGCACATACCCCACGCCGCTCGCACAATCACTTTCCACTGCCTGGTGGTGTAATGGTAGCACAGCAGATTCTGACTCTGCTTGTCTAGGTTCGAGTCCTAGCCGGGCAGCCACAACAGATGCGCGGCTCATCGCAATCGCTGAAAAAGAAAGCGCATTGACAGTGTAAAGTGGTTCACAACCTTAATCGGCTCTCGTCCGCACACACCTCTTGCCCCGTAGTTACATCCCTCTTTCTGACTCGCGCCCGGCCTGCAACAAAGGCGGGCGCGTGGCGTCCAAGCAGCCTTGGAGGGATCACCTGATTTTGATTTCCTGATTTTCACCCAGAGAAACTTCATCCCGGAAAAATCTAATCCTAAAATCGCATTATGATCACTGCACACCTGCCCTTGGCGTTCCTGATGAACCAGACTCCGATGGAGCTGTTCAAGCATGGCGGCCCGATTATGTGGCCGATTCTCCTCGTGTCGTTCCTCATGATCACGGTCGCCATTGAGCGCATCATCTTCATCATTCGTGAAGCGACCCGTCGTCAGCCCGAGGTCGTCGAGAAGATGTTGGAGAAGGTCGAAGCCCGCGACGTCGACGGCGCCGTCGAGCTCGGCAAGAAGAGCCAGGACTTCGTCGCTCGCATTCTGGTCTACGCGCTCACGCACAAGGAGCACTCCCTCGGCAATGCCTTCGCCCGCGCCGCGAATCAGGAGCTCCAACGCTTCTCCCAAGGCATCCCGACGCTCGACACCTGCGTCACCGCCGCTCCGCTGCTCGGTCTTCTCGGCACGGTCACGGGCATGATGAACACCTTCGGCGCGCTCTCGGGCGGCGACATCGCTTCGGCGGCCGGCCAGATCACCGGTGGTGTGGCCGAGGCGCTCATCGCGACGGCCTGCGGTCTTGCGATCGCCATCACGGGCCTGCTCCCCTACAACTATCTCAACTCCCGTCTGGAAGAAGCCCGTCACGAAGTCGAAGACGCTTCCAACTCGCTCGAGATCATCATCAACAAGTCCGAGAGCGTGAACCGCTAAGCGCGGGTCACCTTTCGGTAACCCTCGACCCATCCAGTCATGCACGGCGGCGGCGGTGGCACAGGCCCTGGCGGCACCAAGAAGGCGCGCATTGAGATCATCCCTCTCATTGACGTCATCTTCTTTCTGCTCGCTACCTTTGTCCTGTTCACCCTTTCCCTCAACAAATCCAACGGCCTGAACGTCCAGCTGCCGGTCACTCAGACCGGTGAAGGACGCGACCCTGCCGGCTCGGTCACCATCTCGGTCACCGACGAAGGCACCCTCGCGTGGAACAAGGATCTCGTCACCCTTGATGAGTTCCTGCAGCGCCTCCAGCAATACAAGGCGTCTGACCCCGAAGGCCGCATCCTGATCAACGGCGACGAGCGCGCGTTCTTTGCGCAAGCGATCTACGTCTTCGACGAAGCCCGTAAAGCCGGCTTCACGAAGGTGTTCATCGAAACGCGCGGCGACACCGCCAAACGTTGATCTAAGAAACACGCGCTCCGCGCGTCATCTCGTTAAGCACCCACTCACATGGAAGGCACCAAAATCAAAGTCGCGAAGATGAAGAAGGCGCGCATTGAGATCATTCCTCTCATTGACGTCATTTTCTTCCTCTTGGCGACGTTCGTGCTGTTCACGCTCTCGCTCAACCGCATCAGCTCCGTTCCCGTCGATCTGCCTGCGGGTGTCCCCCAGCAACAGTCGAAGTCGGACGAACCGACCACCATCCAGGTTTCCGAAGCTGGCAACATCTTCTGGAATCGCGAACTGATCGACATGACGGAGCTCCCGGCCCGCATCGCGCATTACAAGACCCAGAACGAGGACCCCAAGATCCTCATCGCCGGTGACGAGAAGGCTCGTTTTGGCGCCACGGTCCAGGTGCTCGACGAAATTCGCAAAGCCGGCATCACCAAATTCTCGGTCGAAACCCGCACTCGTCCCACCGGCAAGTAATTATCCATGCGCAGAGATCTCATCATCGGCCTGGTCGTCTCGATCGCGCTCCACGCGACGTTCCTGTATGGCTTCAATCAAAAGGCCCCGCCGAAGCCAAAGCCGAAGGAAGAGAAGACCGAACTCATTCAGATGGAAATGCCCGAAATCGAGCCCGAGAAGGAGGAGGCGGTCGAGGAGCTCACTGAAGAAGCTCCCACGAACCAGCTCGCTCCCCCGAGTCTCGCGGACGTTCCCTCCGTGTCGGTCAGCGCGTTCACTCAGCCGCTCCAGCCGCCGCCCCCTCCCGGCCTCACCGCCGCCAAGGGCGCAATCTCGATCCCCGTCGTCAAGCCCGGCACTAAGCTCGGTGCTGGCATGAAGGATCTCTTCGACGTCGCCAACCTCGATCAAGTCCCGGTCGCCCGGGCCCAGATCGCTCCCAATTATCCTTTCGAAATGCGCCGCGCCGGCATCACCGGCACGGTCACGCTCGAATTCATCGTCTCGTCCTCCGGCGACGTCGTCGCCTGCCAGGTGGTGAAATCGAGCCAGCGCGAGTTCGAGCAGCCCGCCATGCAGGCCGTCTCGAAGTGGAAGTTCAAGCCCGGCCGCAAGGGTGGCCGCGCCGTCAACACGCGCTGCCAGATCGATATTCCGTTCACTCTCAGCGAGGACTCCTAAAGCCATGTCTTCTCTCATCACCCGCTTCTCCGTGCGCACGCTCGCGGCCTTGATCGCCGTCGCGTTTGCCGGCAGCGCGTTCGCTCAACAGCAAGAGCGCAATTACTCGCTCTCCGAAGAGACGAGCGAAGTGCTCAGCACCACCTACAAGACGGCCGCGGAAGCCAAGAACTACGACGGCGCGCTGAAGGCCATCGAGGACCGCCTCGCCAAGCTCAAGGATCCGAGCAGCTTCGATGCGGCCGTGTTGCTGCAGGTGAAGGCGCAAACGCTCCTGCAAAAGAGCGATTTCGCCAACGCCATCCCGCCGCTCGAACAGGCGCTCCAACTCTCCGATTCGCACACGCCGCCTTACTTCGAGGACCGCACCACCACCGAGTTCCTGTTCTTTCTGGCGCAGCTTTATTTCCAGGAAGCCGCGAACAGCAAGACCGGCGGTGCCGCCGTCGCTGGCTATTACGACAAGGCCGACGCCTACATGGCGCGTTGGATGAAGCTGAACAAAAAGCCGAATCCCGACGCACTGCTCTTCTACGCGTCGCTGATCTTCAATCGCGCGGCGCAAGACACCGAGCATCCGGATGTCGCGTCGGTGAAGCGCGCCCTTGAGATCGTCGACCGCGCCATGCGCATGTCGACCCGGCCGAAGGACAACCTCTATCTGCTCAAGCTCGTTTGCTTGCAGCACTTGAACCGCAATGCCGAGGCCGTCGAACTGCTCGAGCTCCTGGTCAAGCAGCATCCCGACAACAAGAATTACTGGCAGCAGCTCGCCGCGCTCTACCTCGGCCAGCAGCAGGACATTCGCGCCATCCTCGCCTTCGAACGCGCCCAGGCGAACGGCTTCATGAATACCCCGAAGGACAACTTCAACCTCGTCGGTATTCACTTCAACATCGGCCAATATGAACGCGCCGCCGAGCTGCTCGAGAAGGGGCTCCACAACGGCGCGATCGACAACGAGGAGAAGAACTGGGAACTGCTCGCTTATTCCTACCAGCAGCTCAACCGCGACTTCAAAGCCATCGACACCCTTAAGGAAGCCGCGAAGGTGTTCCCGAAGTCTAACGGCCAGCTCGAGTATCTCATCGCCCAAAATTACTACACGATGGAGAAGCTCGAGGACGCGCTCCCGTTCCTCCAGACCTCCGTCAAGAAGGGCGGCGGTAACAAACCCCACTCCACCTACCTCTTCCTCGCGTTCATCGCCTACGAATTGAAGAAGTTCGACATCGCGCTCGAGGCCGCCAACCGCGCCATCGCCACGCCCGAAGGCAAAGCGGAAGGCCAGCGCATGAAGCAGGCCATCGAAGACCTCATCAAGGAGCGCGAAGCCAAAGCCGCCAAAGCTCTCTAAAACCCCTTACCGAAACATGAACAAGATCTACATTCTGGTCCCGCTGCTCGGCCTTCTCGCCTTCGGTGGCATCTACTGGAACTTCACCAAGGATTACGAGGCGAAGCAAGTCGCCATCCGGCAGGCGAAGGAACAAGAGAAGAAGGAAAAGCAGAAGCGCGACATCCAGGCCCGCGAAAAGGCGATCAAAGACGCCGTCGAAGCCCAGGAAAAGCGCAAGATCGAGCGCGAAGCCAAGGAGCGCGCCGAGGAAGCCAAGAAGAAGGCCCGTCTCGATGCCGAAGACCGCCGCCAGCGCGCCTTCGATGATCGCAAGCGCACACGCGATCAACTCGAGCGCCTCAAGAAAGACGTGGAGGCCGTCAAGGCCGACATCGCGAAGCTTGAGGACGAAAAGAAGAAGAACGTCGACGAGCAGGCCTTCCTCAAGACCTACGTCAAGCAGGCCGAGGCCAATGTGAAATACTACTACGACCTTCTCGACAAGCTCGCCGCCGCCGAAGCCGCCAAGGCCGCCGCCGACGCCGCTGCCGCCGCCGCCAAGAAGGGCTAACCGCTACTCTCTGCACCCATCATGAACAAGTTTTACATCATCGTTCCCGTCGTGCTGCTCGGCGTGTTCCTGTTTTTCTACAACGGAGCGCTGAAGGAGATGGCCGCGAAGGAAGCCACCAAACAAGAAGAAGTCGCCAAGGCGAAGGCGGCCGAAGACGCGCGCCGCGCTGAGATCGAGAAGAAAGCCGCCGAAGACGCGAAGCGTCGCCAAGCCGAACGCGAGGCGGAGGACCGCGCCAAGGAGCAGAAGAAGATCAAGGAATACGAAGACGCGATGCGCCAACTGAAGGACGAGGCGGACAAATACCTCGCCGAGGCCGATAAGAATCAGAAGGACGCCAACGCCCTCGAACTCCAGCTTAACGATCTCCGTTCCGTGAAGGAGAAGACCAATCGCGAAACCTTCGAACTCGCGAAGCAGGTCGAACTCGCCAAGATCGCGCGCCGCAACGCCGAGCTCGAGATTCAGCGCATGGTCGACGTCGTCGGTCAGAAGGTGGGCGCCAGCTCGTTTGCCGCGATGCCGCCTCCGCCGGCGCCCGCGAAGAACTGATCCGCTGCTACAGCGAAACTTTCAGCCGCGTCTCACGACGCGGCTTTTTTCTTTTTCTGTGCACGGTGTGTTTCGCGACAAGATTCTGCTTGCTTCACTTTCCCGCAGACTACTGATTAACCGCTCTTCGCCGCTGTCGGGGCGTAGCTTAGCCTGGTAGAGCGCTACGTTCGGGACGTAGAGGTCGTGAGTTCGAATCTCACCGCCCCGACCATTTTTGAGAAAGCCACCTACGCATGTAGGTGGCTTCTTTGTTTGGCGGGATCCCACCCCGGGAAGGGCGCCCAAGCAAGGGGCCCGCGCGCGCTTTAGGTCCGCGCAGTCGCACATCCTCCCACGTTATACGCGCGTAGTCCATGCGGCCGCCAGAGGGAGGGGAGCAGCTCGCGCGACTGCAATGACTGCGTCGGAATTGTCACGAATTGCGTGCGGTGCCCATTTGACGGCTCATCGGAGGAGTGGAAACCTCCGCGCCATGGTTGAGTCAGCATCCACGCTTTCGGCCACGCGCGATCCTGATACTTGCGCCGTCTTCGTGCTGGAGGCCGGTGGGACAGTCGTGGCCAGCAACACTTCCGCTCGCGAGTTCTGGTCTGATGCTGCTCGTCCGCTGGTGGGAGTGCCGTTCGTGACCCTGTTCGCGAGTAATGACGATCTGAGCGCCCCCGAGAATATCTCGCGCCAATGGCTGCATCTGAAAGGTGAGGGCGTGGATCGTTGGACCCAACGGGTGGCGCGTCGGCTTGATGGGGCGCTTTGCGAGGTTCGCCTGCGTCTCGAACGCTCGAGCGGCGGCGCCGGTAGCTATATCGCGACAGTGCAGCCGGCGCGGTGCTAGGGCGCCCCGCGATGCCGCGCGACGCGCATGGCGCGCCGCAAATGCGAATAGCGGGCGCGCTGTGGGTGAGTGTGCCCAGCCGAAAGGGCGGAGCGCTGAAAACGAAACAACCCGCGCTGCACCGCGCGGGTTGTTGCAGTCTGGGCTATGGCCCCAGGTTCACTCCCGCCAAAGCTGGAGCGAACGAAGGTAGTTGCCGCGCTCGTAGGCTTCCGGGTCCGGGCAGTTGCGCAGGCTGAGCGCGCCGCGCATCTCGGAGACGGAGTTGTATTCGAACTTCTCCATCCAGAGTTTCAGCTCCGTGAGGATGTTGCCGAGCGTGTCCGGCCCGTCGCGCAGGAGCGCGGCGACCACTTGCACCGCGTCGGCGCCGGCGAGCAGGGCCTTCACGACTTCGGCAGCGCTGTGCACGCCGCCTGAGCACGCGAGGCTCAGCTTCACCTGGTCGCGGAGCAGCGCGAGCGCGCGAAGGCGCAGACGCAGATCCTCGGGCGAGGAGAGGCCGAGTCGCGGCACGACGTCGAAGGTCTCTATGTCGATCTCGGGCTGGAAGATTCGGTTGAACAACACGACGCCGTTGACGCCGGTCTCCTCAAGCTTGCCCACGAGGTGGACGGGCGAGGTGAAGAACGGCGAGAGCTTCATCGCGATCGGAATCTGCACGCTCGCCCGCACCGTGCGCGCAATCTCCAGCACCCGGTCTTCGATCTCGGCGGACGATTCGTCGCGCCGCGTGGCGAAGAAGTAGGTGTTGAGCTCGAGCGCATCGGCGCCGGCTTTCTCCATCAGGCGCGCGTAATCCGTCCAGGAACCGAGATGCGTGCCGTTGAGCGATGCAATCACGGGTAGGCTGGTCGCGGCCTTGATCGCGGTGAGGCGATCAAGGTATTCGTCCGGCCCGAGCAAGTAGTCCTGGCCCTGCGGGAAGAACGACGTCGCTTCCGCGAAGTTGTCCTGCCAGCGCTCGATGTGACGCGACACTGCGACGGCGTTGCCCTCGATCTGTTCGGCGAACAGCGAGTGCATGACGATCGCGGACGCGCCGGCGTCCTCGAGCTTGCGAATGTTGTCGAGACGCATCGCGAGGGGCGACGCGCCCGGCATCAGCGGGCTCTTGAGTTCAAGGCCGAGATACTTGGTCGTGAGGTTCATGGGGGCGAAGTGTCCTCAGTTGTTCGGTTTGGCCTCGGGCGCGGGTGCGGCCGGTGCGGCGGGCTTCGGCGCCGCGGCGTTGGCAGCGAGCTGTTGGTAGCTGGCGACGCGTTTGTCGACGGCCTTCTGGGCTTGGTCGGCGAGATTCGCGGCGCGCTCCGGGTTGGCTTTGAAGAGCACCTGGTAACGCAGCTCGTTCTTCGTGTAGGCGCTGAGCGGCTGCTTGGGCGCGCCCGAGTCCATCACGTCGACCGGCAGGTTCTTCGCGGCGCGCTCCGGATCGTGACGGAACAGCGGCCAGTAACCGGTCTCGACGGCCAGCTTTTGCTGGTCGAGGCCGTTGGCGAGCGAATAGCCGTGCGCGATGCAGTGCGAGTAGGCGATGATGAGGGACGGTCCGGGATGCTTCTCGGCCTCGATGAAGGCCTGCACCGTCTGGCTGTCCTTCGCGCCCATCGCCACACGGGCGACGTAGACGTGGCCGTAGTGTGCGGCCATTTGCGCGAGGTCCTTCTTGTCGGTGTCCTTGCCGGCGGCGGAGAACTTCGCGACCGCGCCGAGCGGCGTGGACTTCGAACGCTGACCGCCGGTGTTCGAGTAAACCTCGGTGTCGAGGACGAGGATGTTGACCTTGCGGCCGCTCGCCAGGACGTGGTCGAGGCCGCCGTAGCCGATGTCGTAGGCCCAGCCGTCGCCGCCGATGATCCACACGGACTTCTTCACGAGGTAGTCCGCGAGTTCGAGCAGGCGCTTGGCGCGCTCGTCGGAAGCGAGGGCGGGGAGGAGCTTCTTCAGCGCGGCAACATGACCGCGCGCAACCGCGATGCCGGCGTCGGTGAGCTGGTCGGCGGCCGTGATGCCGTTGACGATCTCAGCGGGCAGCTGCGGCGCGAGCTCCTTGAGAAGCTGCAGCGACTGGACGGCGAGCTGGTCGACGCCCGCGCGGATGCCGAGGCCGTATTCGGCGTTGTCTTCGAAGAGCGAGTTGGACCAGGCCGGGCCGCGACCGTCACGATTCGTCGTGTAGGGCGTGGTCGGCAAGTTGCCGCCGTAGATCGAGGAGCAGCCCGTCGCGTTGGAGATCAGCAGGCGGTCGCCGTAGAGCTGCGTGAGCAGCTTCAGGTAAGGCGTCTCGCCGCAACCCGTGCACGCACCGGAGAACTCGATGAGCGGCTCGCGGAATTGCGTGCCCTTGACGGTGTCCTCGAGCAGCGCGGCCGGAGCCGGCGGAAGGTTGAGGAAGAAGTCGAAGTTCGCGCGCTCCTTTTCGAGCAGCGGTTCGATCGGAGCCATCATGATGGCCTTGCGCTTGAGGTCGGTCTTGTCCTTCGCGGGGCAGACCTTGTGGCAGAGCGTGCAACCCGTGCAGTCCTCGGGCGCGACTTGGATCGAGTATTGGTAGTTCGGCGCGGCGGCGCTCTTGAGCTTGGTGCTCTTGAACGTCTCGGGCGCGCCGGCCTTGTCGGCGTCGGGGAACGCGGCGCAGCGGATGGCGGCGTGCGGGCACACCATCACGCACTTGTTGCACTGGATGCAGAGCGCGGGATCCCAGGTCGGAATTTCGAGCGCGATGTTGCGCTTTTCCCACTTGGTGGTCGCGACCGGCCAGGTGCCGTCGATCGGGAACGCGCTGACGGGCAGCTCGTCGCCGCGGTTGGCGAGCATCATGGCGGTGACGCGCTGGACGAACTCCGGCGCGCTCTTCGCCACCACCGGCGGACGCGAGAAGCGCGCGGTGACGGCGCCGGGGACGACGACTTCGTGCATCGCGGCGAGCGCGGCGTCGACGGCGGCGTTGTTCTTGGCGACGACGGCGTCGCCCTTCTTGCCGTAGGTTTTCTTGATCGCGTATTTGATGGCGGCGATCGCCTCGTCGCGCGGGAGGACACCCGACAGCGCGAAGAAGCACGTCTGCATGATCGTGTTGATCTGGCCACCCATGCCGGCCGCGCGGGCGACCGTGTAGGCGTCGATCGAGTAGACCTTGAGCTTGAGCTCGATGATGCGCGCTTGGACTTCACTCGGGAGGCGGTCCCAGACTTTGTCGGCGGGCGTCGCGACGTTGAGCAGGAGCGTCGCGCCCGGGCGGGCCTGCGCGAGGACTTCCATGCGCTCGACGAAGGGGAAGTGGTGCACCGCCACGAAGTCGGCGTTCGCGATCAGATACGGCGCGCGGATCGGCTTCGGGCCGAAACGCAGGTGCGAGATCGTCATCGCGCCGGACTTCTTGGAATCGTAGACGAAGAAGCCCTGGGCGTTCAGGTCGGTGCCTTCGCCGATGATCTTAATGGAGTTCTTGTTCGCGCCGACGGTGCCGTCCGCGCCGAGACCGAAGAACATCGCGCGGCGCGTGTCGTCGGTTTCGAGATCGAACTTCTCGTCGTAGGGCAGGGAGAGCTTCGTGACGTCGTCGTTGATGCCGACGGTGAAGCGCTTCTTGGGCGTGGCGGTGGCGAGGTCGTCGTAGACGGCCTTGGCCATCGCGGGCGTGAATTCCTTCGAACCGAGGCCGTAGCGGCCGCCGACGAGTTCCACTTTGCCCACGCGGTCGCTCTCGTAGAGCGCGGCGGCGACGTCGAGGAACAGCGGCTCGCCGATCGCGCCCGGTTCCTTCGTGCGATCGAGGACGGAGATCTTGCGAACCGTCTTCGGCAGCGCGGCCAGGAGGGCGTTGGCGTCGAGCGGGCGATAGAGGCGGACCTTGAGCACGCCGGTCTTCTGGCCCTTGGCGTTCAGCCAAGCGGAAGTTTCGGCGACGGTCTCGGCGCCCGAACCCATGACGACGATCACGCGGTCGGCGTCCGGCGCGCCCTCGTAATCATACAGCTTGTAGGCGCGGCCGGTGCGGACGGCGAAGCTGTCGAACAGTTCCTGCACGACGCCAGGGACGGCATCGTAGAACTTGTTCGCGCCTTCGCGGGCCTGGAAGAACACGTCGGGATTCTGCGCGGTGCCGCGGATCGACGGACGATCGGGCGTCAGCGCCTTTTGGCGGAAGGCTTCGATCGCGCCCGGCGGGAGCAGCGCGCGCAGGTCGTCGTCGGAGAGGAGATTGATCTTCTGCACTTCGTGCGACGTGCGAAAGCCATCGAAGAAGTGGATGAACGGCACGCGCGTGCGCAGCGTGGCCGCGTGGGCGATGGCCGAGAAGTCGAGCGCTTCCTGCACCGAGTTGGCGCAGAGCATCGCGGAGCCGGTCTGGCGGCAGGCCATGACGTCGCCGTGGTCGCAGAAGATCGACAGCGCGTGCGTCGCGAGCGAGCGCGCGGTGACGTGCAGCACGAACGGATGCAGCTCGCCCGCGATCTTGTAGAGATTCGGGATCATCAGCAGCAGGCCCTGCGAGGCCGTGAACGAGCTGGCGAGCGCGCCCGCGTTCAATGCACCGTGGAGCGCGCCGGCGGCGCCGCCCTCGGATTGCATTTCGATGACCTCGGGAACGTGGTTCCAGAGGTTCTTGCGGCCTTGGGCGGACCACTCATCGACCCACTCACCCATCGGCGACGACGGCGTGATCGGATAGATGGCGAAAAGTTCGCTCAGACGATAGGCAACAGTGGCAACGGCCTCATTGGCGTCCAAGGTCGCGGTTTGCGGAACAGGGCGTGAGATCATGGTGGAAAAGGATGCGGCGTGGCCGCGGAGCTATTTCTACCGTCCCTGTGCATACGTTGCTGCGCATGACTTGTGCATTCGTGCGCATTGCCTCTGAGGAGCGAAACCGCACCCCGAAATCTTTCATAAGTGAAATTATTGAATGCATTTCCGCGGCCCTTGATACACAGATGGGCGAGCCTTCAAAAACGGCGCCGGCGACACGCGCACCCGGCACGCGGGCTGGCCGGAAGAAATTCCCCTTGCCAACGATGCCGCGGCTCTCTGTTTTCGTCCGCTCTCGTCATGCAAAAGACCAAAAAGTCCGTCGCCAAGCGCTTCAAGCTGTCCGCCAAGGGCAAGCTGATCCGCCGCACGCCCGGCTTCCGTCACCTGCTGGCCGCGAAGAGCACGAAGTCCAAACGCCGTGCTTCCCGCGACAAGCTCGTGGCCGATGGCCATGCGGAGCCGCTCAAGCGCTGCCTCCCGTTCGGCCTCTAAACCAAGCCGCAACGACAACCATAACTTCGCCAGGCGGGTGAACGTCTAACGAACCGACCCGCCGGCGACCAAAACCAAAACTAAACATGGCTCGTGTCACCAACTCCCCCGCGTCGCGCAAGCGCCGCAAGAAAGTGCTGAAATACGCCAAGGGCTATTTCGGCAACAAGTCGAAGCTGTTCCGCTACGCCAAAGAAGCGGTCCAGCACGCCTGGCAATACGCCTACATCGACCGCAAGAAGAAGAAGGCCAACATGCGTGGCCTTTGGATCGTGCGTCTCAATGCGGCGTGCCGCGAAGCCGGCATCAGCTACAGCCGCTTCATCGAAGGCCTCAAGGCCGCCAACATCCTGCTCGACCGTCGCGCCCTCTCCGAGATCGCGATCGCCGATGCCGTCGCTTTTAAGGCGCTGGTCGCGAAAGCCCAGGACGCGTTGAAGGCGAAGGCCGCCAAGGCCTGAAGCACGCAAGGGTAGGGCGAGTCGTCCCCGACGAGCCGCCCACCCGCCAACGCGAGCCGGCTAGAGGCTCGCCTTCGGTTTCACCAACCACTTCCCTGAAGGACGGGCTGCCCAAAGCACCCGTCCTTTTGTTTTTTCCGCCGAGCCATCGTTCTCGTTCCTCGTAATCTTAATCGTTCTCTCCAGCCGAGACGCCCGCAACCACCCGAGAGAACGATTACGATTAAGATTACGAGAACGAGTCGAGCCACGGACCAAGTTTCTCCTTCCGATGCAAGACACCTTGAACGCCCTTCTCGCCAAAGCGCCCGCGGAACTCGCGGCGCTGAAGTCGCGCGCCGAATTCGAGGCCGCGAAGGCCCGCTACGTCGGCCCCAACGGCGAGTTCACCGCCCTCATGAAACAGCTCGGCACCGTGCCGAAGGAGCAGCGCCCCGTCATGGGCAAGCTCATCAATGAGGCCAAAGGCCAGCTCCAAGCCCAACTCGACGCCACGCTCGCGCGCATCGCCGACGCCGAGATCGCCGCCCAACTCGGGCCCGCCGTCGATCCGACGCTGCCGTCGCCCGACGCCGGCCCCGGCACCTACCACCCGCTCACGCAAGTCCGCGAAGAGATGTGCCGCATCATGCGCAAGGCCGGCTTCACCGTCGTCGAAGGCCCCGAGGTCGAGACGGAGTATTACTGCTTCGACGCGCTCAACACCGCGCCCGATCACCCCGCGCGCGACGCGCAGGACACGTTCTATTTCCCGGAGGCCGCGCGCTTCGGCAACGTCTCGCGCAAGGTCGAGGGCGAGAAATACCTTCTCCGCACGCACACCTCATCCGTGCAGATCCGCACGATGCTGAAGGGCCAGCCGCCCATCCGCGTGATCTCGCCCGGCCGCGTCTATCGCCGCGACACCACCGACGCCACGCACAGCGCCAACTTCCACCAGCTCGAAGGCCTCTACGTGGACAAGAACGTCACCGTCCGCGACCTGAAGGCGATGCTCGACTACATCTTCGCCTCGCTGCTCGGCAAGGGCACGACGACGCGCTTCCGCCCGCACTACTTCAGCTACACCGAGCCGTCCTTCGAGGTCGATCTCTCCGCCAAGCACCTGCCGAAGGTGAACAAGGAGTGGATCGAGATCGGCGGTTGCGGCATGGTCGATCCGGCCGTGTTCGAAGCCGTCGGCTACGACCCCAACGTCTGGAGCGGCTACGCTTTCGGCATGGGCCTCGAGCGCCTCGCGATGCTCGTCTACGGCATCGATGACATCCGCTACTTCTACCAGAACGACGTCCGTTTCCTGAAACAGTTCGCCTGAGCTTTTGAACCACAGATGAACACAGATTCACACAGATGTGTTCATCTTCATCCGTGTTCATCTGTGTGCATCTGTGGTTAAGTTTTTCTCCATCTCTCCGTGAAGATTTCCCTGAATTGGCTGAAACAGTATGTGAACCTCGACGGCGTCTCCGTCGACGAGCTCAAGCGCGCGATCACCTTCGTCGGCTTCGAGGTCGAAGGCGTGGCTACCGCCGGCCTGCAACCGCTGCAGCACGTCGTCGTGGGCGAGATCAAGACGCGCGAGAAAATCCCGAATCTCAAAAAAGAGATTTCGCTCTGCACCGTCGACGTCGGCCCCGAGCAGGGCGGCATCCGCCAAATCGTGTGCGGCGCGCCCAACTGCAATCCCGGCAATCGCGTGCCCGTCGCCCTTCCCGGCGCTGTGCTGCCCGGCGGCTTCGCCATCGCGCTGCGCAAGACCTACGGCCACGAGTCTCAAGGCATGATGTGCGCCGCCGACGAGCTCGGCCTCGGCGACGATCACGCGGGCCTGTTGCTCCTCGATCCGGCCACGCCCATCGGCACGCCGATCAACGCCGTGCTGCCTCCGGGCGATACCGTGTTCGACATCGAGATCACGCCGAACCGTCCTGACGCGCTCAGCCACATCGGCATCGCGCGCGAGATCGCGGCGTGGTTCCGCAAGGACGTCTGCTACCCGCAGGTGAAGTTCCGCAACGAGACGCACGGCTTCCGCGGCGACATTCTCCAGGACATCCGCGTCGAGTCGCCTGAGGATTGCCCGCTCTACGTCGGCATCGCCATCGCCGGCGTGAAAGTCGGGCCGAGCCCCGCGTGGATGCAGGAGCGCCTCAAGGCCGTCGGCCTGCGCCCGATCAACAACCTCGTCGACGTCGGCAACTACGTGATGCTCGAGCTCGGCCAGCCGCTGCACGTCTTCGACGCGAAGAAAATCGGCGGACGCAAGATCGTCATCCGCCGCGCGATCGACGGCGAAAAACTCACCACGCTCGACGGCAAGGAGCGCGCGCTGAACAGCCGCATGCTCGTCATCGCCGACGAGAAGAATCCGATGGTCGTCGCCGGCATCATGGGCGGCGCCAACGCCGAGGTCGACGCGACCACGACCGACGTCGTGCTCGAGGCCGCTTATTTCCGCCCGCAGTCGATCCGCTGGACTTCCAAGCGGCTCGGCCTGGCGTCCGACTCTTCGTATCGTTTCGAGCGCGGCGTCGATCCGCACAGCACGCTCGAAGCCGCGGGCCGCGCGGTCGATCTCCTCCTCGAAACGGCCGGCGGCACGGTCGTCGATCCGTCGTTCAAAGTTGGCGGCGAGCAGCCGTGGTCGCGCGAGATCAAGGTTACGCCGACCTACATCCGTTCGCGTTTGGGCTTCGACATCGCGGACGACGAAATGCGCGCCACGCTCAAAGCGCTCAATCTCGGCATCGTGGGCGAAACCGAGCTGAAGGACGGCACGCCCGAGTGGACGGTCGACATCCCGAGCTACCGCGGCGACCTCGATCGCCCGATCGATCTCGTCGAGGAAGTCCTGCGCATCTACGGCACGGAAAAAGTTCCCGCCGCGCCCGCCATCGGCCCCGCGTTGCCGGAAGCGGAGGATGATCCGATCGCCGTCTTCAACCGCAAGGTCACCGACTACCTCGTCGGCCAGCATTTCCATGAGTGCGTGAACTACACGCTGCGTTCCGCGAAGGAGCTCAAGACCTGGGTCTCCGACGCCGCGGCGCAGGAGCTCGCGCTCTCGAATCCGTTCGTCGAGGACCAGTCGAGCCTGCGCCCGACGCTCGTGCTCGGCCTGCTTGAGTCGCTGAAGCTCAACCAATCGCGCGGCAACGCCGTCTCGCGCCTCTGCGAAACCGGCCGCGTGTTCGTCGAGATGAACGGCACGGTGCACGAGTGCGTCGGTGTCGGCTTCGTCATCGCGCACAACCCGAAGGACCGCGCGTGGCTCGCGCGTCCCGAGCCGGATTTCTTCCAGGTTAAACGCCACATGGAGATCCTCCTCGCGCAGGCCGGCCTCAACCTGAATTCACAGCCGCTCGTCCCCGTCACCGGCGCGTTCTGGGGCTGGCAGGAAGGCCACGCCGCCGCCGCAGGTGAGATGAAGGCCGGCTGGGCCGCGCGCTTCGGTCTGCTCAACCTCGCCATGGTTCGCGCCGCCGGCGTGGAGGGCAAGGTCTGGGCCGGCATGTTCGCCATCCTCCCCGAAAAACTCTCGGCAGAGAGCGGCCACCGCCGTTTCCAGAACTTCAGTCTGTTCCCCGCCGCGCTCCGCGACATCGCGCTCGTGATCGATGCCACGCGTCACGCCGAGGAAGTGCGCCAGCAGCTTCTCGCAGTCGCGCGTCAGGCCGCGACGAAGTTCGCGGTCGAGAGCGTGGACGTCTTCGACGTCTACCAAGGTGCCGGCTTGCCGGAAGGGAAGAAAAGCGTGGCATTCTCGCTCTCGTTCCGCTCCGCCGAGCGCACGCTCACGGACGACGAGGTCAACGCCGCCTTCGCCGAGATTCAGAAGAAGATCACCGCCGACGGCACGATGACCGTCCGCGCCTGAGCATTTGTTTCTTGGGTGCGGGGCCAGCGGCCCCGCCTCCATTATTTTGCCGTCACGGGTTTCTTTTTCGTGAAGCCCGTGCGCGTCATCTCACCCCAGGATTTCTGCTTTCGGAAATACTGCCAGATGCCCTCGATGCGCCACAGCAGGTTGAGCTGGCGGTAGCCAAAGTTCTCCGCGATCGCCGCGAATGCGAGCAGCAGCATGTCACGCTTGCGGGTCGTCTTGAAGAGGACGAGCTCCGCGAGCACGAGAGCGCACATACTGAGGAAAACGCCGTAGAGCACCACCACCGCGAAGAATGCCGCGGCGAATTTCCAGCTCAGCAATCCCGCCCAGCAGAACAGGGGCACGAAAACGAATCCGAGCAAATCAAGCGCGGGCCCGATGAGATCGAAGAAGACAAACATCGGCAGTCCGACGACGCCAATGCGCCCATAGCGCGGGTTGCCCAGCATCTCGCGGTGGCGCCACAATACCTCGCAGAGGCCGCGCTGCCAGCGTGTGCGCTGACGGCGGAGAATCGTCAGCGACTCCGGCGCTTCCGTCCAACAAACCGGATCGGGAATGAAGAGGATGTGATACGGCTCGCCCTGGTCGCGGAAATGGCGATGGAGCTTCACGATCAGCTCCATGTCCTCGCCGACGGTCCCGTGCGTGTAGCCACCGACCGCGAGCACAGCACTGCGTTTGAAAAGCCCGAATGCCCCGGAGATGATCGACACCGTGTTCATCCGGCTGAGCGAGAGTCGTGCGATGAGGAATGCGCGCAGATACTCGATCACCTGGAACAGCGGCAGCAGTTTACGCGGTGCGCCTTCGTTCACGACCATGCCGCCGTGCACTTCGCAGCCGTTGGCGATGCGGATCGTGCCGCCGACCGCGATCAGATTCTTCGGATGCTCGACGAAAGGACGCGCCGCTTTCAGCAGCGAGTTGTGATCGAGCAGCGAGTCGGCGTCCACGCCGCAGACGAGCGGATGCTGCGCGTAGTTCATCGCGGCGTTCAGCGCGTCGGATTTGCCGCCATTCTCTTTGTTGATGAAAAGCAGGTTGGGGTAATCGCGGTGCCGGTAGATGCCGCGGATCGCCTTGCAGGGCGCGAGGTGGGGGCGGACGAGGTCGGTGCGCTCCAGCTTGAACGCCTCGATCACGGCCTGCGCGGTGCCGTCCTTCGAGCCGTCGTTGACCACCACGATTTCGTAGCGCGGGTAGCGCAGCGTGAGTAGGGAGCGGATGTTTTCGACGATCGTCTTCTCCTCGTTGTAGGCAGGCACGAGGAGGGTGATGCCCGGGATTGACTTCGCGCTGATCATCCAGCCCGCATCGGCGCGGCGGTCGGCCTCGCGCGCGCGGTGCAGTTCGAAAAACGCGAGCGCGGTCTGGGCGGTGTAGAAAACGTATTGAATGGCGGCGGTGCTGAGGACGAACCAGCCGAGGCCTTGGGCAACCCCGAGCGCGGCCATCTGCAATGTTTCAACCATGACGCAGCTCCTCCTGTTTCTCCGCCCAGAATTGCCGCGCGCCTGGCGCGAGAAAGGCGTGCTCGCGCTGCAACAGCTCATGGCCGGCTGAGCCGAGATCCCACAGGGCGGCCGCGGCGGCGTAGCTGGTCCACCAATCGGTCGCGCTGCCGAGTGCCTTGAGCGCTGGCAGCAACTCGGGAGTGCCGAGCTGCCCGGCGCACTCCGCGGCGGCGCGGCGGACGTCGGCCACGGGATCGGAAAGACCATCCGCGACAAAGTCGCCGGCGCGCGGATCGCCGAGTTCGCGCAATGCGACCCAAATCGCCGCGCGGACGCGCGCGGCGGAATGCCGGCGCAAGGCGCTGATCGCCTCAAAAGCTTCGTGCGCCTGGGCGCGCGCCAGGGCAATCGCGAGCATCCGCAGCCATTCGGGTGGGAGATCCGCATCGAGCAACGCGATTGCCTCGGGCCGCAGGCTGGCGGGCAGGCGCACGAACAGCTCTGCCAAGCTCAGCGGCGGATCGTCGGGAGCGAATCGCAACTGTTCGAGGAGCTGCCGCAGCGAAGGCACGCGATCTTTCGCCAGCAAGGCGCGGGCCGCGACCAGCCGGATGCCGGTGTCGCGGTCTGCCAAGGCGGCGCGGAGCGCGGCCACACTGGCTTCGTCGTCGAAATGGGCGAGCAGTGCGCAGGCGCGCTGGCGCTGGCCGGCATTGCCGCGGGCGATGAGCTGCAGCGCGTCGGCGTGGAAACCGCAGCGCTGAAGCAGTTGGATGAGTTGCGCTTGGTCGCGGCCCTTCGTCTGCTCGATGAGCGATTGAAGCACGCGGGCGAGAATGGCGCGTTTCCAGGGCGGCAGCGTCGGCGCCGGGCCGGATGCGTAGACGGATAGCTGGTCGAGGACGTAAGTGGTGATTTCCTCTTCGGAGGCCGTGTCGCGTTGCGCGCGTCGCAGACGGCGCAGCCGCACCAGGAAGACGCCGAACCAGACGATCACGGAGATGATCGCGAGCGCGATGCACGTTGTCGTGATCGCGCTGAGCAGCGTGGCCTCAGAAGCGGGTGTAAACGCCGACATGAATCGCGTTGCGCGTGGGGACGCCCTCGGCCCACTCGTGCGTGAGGTCCACGCGCACGCCGCGGACGAGCGAGAAGTCGCGGGCGAGGCCGCCGAAGAACGCGCGGGTGCGCAGGTCGCGCGTGAAGTCGAAGACCGTGCTCGAGAGCGATTCGGAGCTGTCGGCGTAGCCGAGGTTCCAGCGCCAGCGTTCGTTCGGTTCGCCGTCCAGACGCAGCTGCCAGCCGTTGGTGGTGTGACGGTTCAGATTGCGCGTGGCGAGGACCTTGCCGGTGAGCGCGACATGGCGGGGGAGCTGTTGCGTCGCACCGAGCCACAGCGAGTGGGCCGTGCCGGGCGCGTAAGTGGCGGCGCGGTAGTCGGCGAGGAGAACGGTGGCGGGCAGGTCCTCGTCCCCCGGGCGCGCGCGCCATGCCGCGCCGAGCGCGAGCATATGTTGTGCAAAGAATTCAGCGTGGGGCGTGGCGCTGAGACGCGCGTAGCCAGACCAATCGTCGTTGAAGCGGCGGTCGAGGCCGAGTGTCCCTTGCGTGTCGTCCGCGCCGAAGCGGTGCGCGCGCTCGAGGTTGAGCGCGAGGCCGGTGCGCGCGTTCAGAGCGTAGCGGAGGGCGGCGTCCCAGCCTTGCCAGTCGTCGCGCGAACTGCCGGAAAACGTGCTGTATTCCCATCCGAGATCGAGGCGCCACGGGCCGGCGTGTTTGACAGAGTCGAGGCGCTGTCGGATGTCCGCGGAGGCGGGCTCGACGGCGAGTGCGCGCTGATAGAGGTCGCGCGCCTCATCGAAACGCTCTTGGAAGCGGCGGACGTCCCCGCGGCCGATCAATGCGTCGGTGTTTTCCGGGGCGGCCTGGAGAATATCGGCGAAAGTGTGGTCGGCGGCTTCGAATTGGCGCTGCCACATCTGCACGCGACCGAGCATGTTGATGGCTTCCAGATTCTCCGGGTGCTGAGCGATGATTGCGCGGAAGATTTTCTCCGCCGGACCGAGCCGGTCCGACCAGGCGAGGACGCGGCCGTAGCCGAGTTGCAGGTCGGTGTTGGGCGGGGCGAGCCGCAGGGCGCGCTCGTAGGTCGCGAGCGCATCGTCGTGGCGGCCGAGCCAGCCTTGAACGGTGCCGAGCTGGAAGAGGATCTCCGGATCGTTTGGCTGCGCAGCGGCGAGCTCTCGCAGCATCGTTTCGGCTTCGGCGTGACGACCGGTGCGCTTGGCGGCGAGCGCGTCTTCCAAGCTGGCGGCAGCCGCCGAGGCGGTCGTGAGCGCGAGGGCGAGCAGCGTCACGGCGAGGCAACGGCGGAGCGGTGCAGGGATCATGACTTGAGCAGTTTGCGGACGCGCACGACGAGTTCGTCGGGGCTGAACGGTTTTACCATGTAGTCGGAGGCGCCGGCATTCAGGCAGCGGACGACATCGTTCTCCTGGTTTTTGCCGGAGAGCATGAGGACGGGGACGGCGGCGAGAGCGGCGTCGGCCTTGAGGGCGCGCAGCGTGCTGTAGCCATCCTTGATCGGCATCATCAGATCGAGGATGACGAGTTGCGGTGCGAAGGCCTGAGCCCGAGCGAGTAGGTCCTCGCCGTTGCCGACAGTCTCGATGGTGAAGCCCGCGCGCTTCAGCTTGAATTCGATCAATCGGCGCGTGGTGGCGTCGTCTTCGGCGGCGAAGACGCGGGCGGAAATGGGCGCTGGCGCAGGGGACCCGGTCATGACGCCCTGAGGGAAGAGGAGAATCCGGGAGCGTCAACGATGCGTTGCGGCGGCTCGCCTTGCCAAAAAGGTCCTAAACGATCACCGTGGCCGACATGACATCCCACGATACCGGCATGAGTCGCCGCGAGGCATTGAAGAAGTTGGGCGCCGGTGTAGCGCTCGCAAGTTTGGCGGGTATCGCACGGCACGCGGAAGCGACCGAGAGAAAAGGTGGGAGCGCCGACGGCAGTGGCGAGGTGCTCGGATGGGAGTTGCCCAAGCTGCCCTATGCCTACGCCGCACTCGAGCCGCACATCGATGCGCGCACGATGGAAATTCACCACACGAAGCACCACCAGGCCTATATCACGAACGCGAAGAAGCTGCTCGAACCGCACCCCGAGCTGCTCGCGAAAGGTCCCGAAGCGCTCGTGCGCGACCTCGCCAGTGTGCCTGAAGCGATCCGCACCGGCATCCGCAACAATGCCGGCGGCCACGTGAATCACGCGTTTTTCTGGAACCAGCTGGCGCCCGCCGGCTCGTCCGCGCTGGGAGAAAAACTCGCGGCGGCGATCGCCCGCGATCTTGGTTCACTCGACGATTTCAAGAAGCAGTTCGCCGACGCCGCAATGAAACGTTTCGGCAGCGGTTGGGCTTGGCTGAGCGTGAAGGGCGGCAAGCTCGTCGTGCACTCGACCGCGAATCAAGACTCGCCGCTGAGCGAAGGGCTCACGCCGGTGCTCGGTCTCGACGTGTGGGAGCACGCTTACTACCTGCACTACCAGAATCGCCGCGGCGACTATGTGAACGCGTTCTGGAACGTGGTGAACTGGGCCCAGGCCGAAGCCAACTACGCGGCGGCGCTGCGCGGCTGATCATGGGCAGCGTCGAAAAAGGTCTGCGCAAAGCGGGCGTCGCTGGCGCGCGCTATCACCTGTTTCTCTGTCGCGGACCAGATTGCTGCTCGACGCGCGAAGGCGATGAGACGTGGGACTACATCAAGTCCGCGATCAAGGAGCACGACTTGCCGGTGATGCGCACGAAGGCCGACTGCTTCCGTGTGTGCGAAGACGGCCCGTGGCTCGTCGTCTATCCGGATGGCGTGTGGTATTCGCGCGTGACGCCGGAGCGCTTCGACCGCATCCGTCGCGAGCATTTGGAAGGCGGCGTGCCGGTTGCGGAGTGGGTGAGGGCGACGCAGCCCCTCGCCGGTCGACGCAGCGGATAGACCCTGCCGCCAACCAACGGATCAGAGTGCGCGATGTGGTCGCCGCAGTCTCCGCCGGCGAAAGGCGTCGGTCGGGATGCCGCGCACCCCAGCGCATGAACGCGCGTCAGTTGTTCACGATCCCGTCGTCCGGCAGGTGCCCCTGCAGCTTGCGGCGCAGGCGCTGTTGCTCGATGTCGAGCTTCAGCTGTGCGGCGAAGAGCTTCAGGCGTTGGCGTGTGTCGAGCTCTTCGAGCAGGCGCTGCTTCAGCGCCGCGTCGTCGCACAGGTTGAACACGGCGACGTCCGCGAAGGTGTCGAAGTCCTCGATCGTCTCCAGAAACTGAGTCATGCCTTTCGGCCCGGGCGCGCCGAGACGCCGCCGCAGTTGCAACAGGCGCAGCACCTCGAGGCGCATGATTTCGAGCTGCGTATGGTTGCCGCCCCACACGGTCGCGAGCGGCCGGACGGCGATCACGCGATACGGCTCCTCATGCACGATCTCGCGAATTTCGACGCGCGACACGCCTTGCAACAACAGGTTCGAGGTGCCGTCTTCCGCTTCCTGGCAGGCGCGCACGATGCCGACCGACGCAATGCGGTGCGGCGGCTCTATCGCGCCGGGCTCAGTCTGGCGGGCGCGATCCAAGTGCGCCACGGCGAACAACCGGTTCGTGGCCAACACGTCGCGCAGCATGGCGCGATAGCGCGGCTCGAAAATGTGCAAGGGCAACAAGGACTGCGGGAAGAACACCGTGTTCGGCAGCGTCATCACGGGCACGGCGTCCGGCAGCTCGATCGTTTCCATGCCGGGGAACGTAATGGCGGCGTGCAGAATCTCAACTGTCCTTGCGGACGAAGCGGGCGCCCGTTGACCGACCCGGGAGATTTTCCGAGGTTGGCGTCATGCGATTTCCATCCTGCCTGGCCCGGCGGTGCGGAATGGCGGCGTTCGCCGCCGCCTGCATTGCCCTCGTGAGCTGCCGCCGTCCGGCCGCTCCACCGACCACCGTGCCCACGGTGGAAGTCCTGCGCGTCGAATCGCGCGAGCTGCCGCCCGAGCTTGTCGCCTCCGGCGTCATCGAGGCCGTGGACAAAGTGCAGGCGGGCTTCATGGTGCCCGGCCGCGTGGCGCGCATCGCCGTCGAGGACGGCGAGACGGTCGCCGCGGGGCAGTTGCTCGCGCAACTCGAGGACGCCGACTACCGCGACGCGTTGGCGGCTGCGGAAGCGAAGTTCGCCGAGGTGAGTGCGCGGCACGAGCGGCTGAAGAAACTGCACGAGCTCGGCAGCCTCACCGCGACGGATTTCGAAAAGATCGCGTCGGGCCTCGCGGAGGCACGATCGGGCGTCGAACTCGCGCGTCGCCGGCTCGATTACACGCAATTGAAGGCGCCGTTCGCCGGCCGCGTGGTGCGGCACGGCGTGGCGGCCGGCTCGGTTGTCGCTCCCGGCTTGCCGGTGGTTTCCGTGCTCGCGCCGGCGCCGGTGTGGGCGGTGTTGAGCGTGCCGGAAGTCGACGCGCCGCGGGTGCATCCCGGTCAGCCCGCGCGCGTGAATCTCGCGGCGGCGGGCGGCGCGGAGGTGCACGGTGAAGTGGAAACCGTGTTGCCGCAGGCCGAGCCGTTGTCGCGCTCCTTCGCCGTGAAGATCCGGCTCGCGAATGCCGACGGGCGTTTCCGTCCCGGCAATATCGTCACCGCACGCATCACCGCGGGCGAAGGGCGGCGCGCGCTGTCGCTGCCGCCGCATATGATCCAGCGTTATCCCGACGGCGGTCTCTACGTGTGGACCGTCGATGTGAATTCCAAAACGGTCGCTCGGCGCATCGTGGGCATCGGCCGCGTGCGCGAGACGGAAGTCGAGATCGTTTCCGGTCTCGAGGCGGGCGCGCTCGTCGTGCGTGGCGGCACGGTGCCGCTGTTCGACGGCATGGCGGTGAACGTCGCGCAACCATGAATCTGCTCACTTGGCCGCTGCGCCACCGGCAGGTCGCAATCGTGCTGAGCGTGATCGCGCTCGGGCTCGGCTTGCACGCGCTCCTCACGATGCCGCGTGAGGACACGCCGCGCATCGCGGTCCACCAAGCACTCGTGATTTCGCTCTACCCGGGCGCGAACGCCGCGCAGGTCGAGCAGCAGCTTACGCGGCCGATCGAGGCGTATTTGTTCACGTTCACCGAAGTGAATCCGGTGAAGACGCACTCGGTGACGCGCGACGGCCAGGTGGTCGTGACGGTCGAGTTGCACGAATGGGTGAAGGACAAGGAAGGCTTCTGGTCGCGGTTGCGGCTCGGCCTCGCGGAGCTGAAACAACTGCAACTCCCCGCCGGCACGCTCGGGCCGCTGGTGAATTCCGATTTTGGTCAATCGGTGGCGTTGCTCATCGGCGTCACGTCGCCGCACAGCACTTACGCGGAGTTGCGGCGCAATCTCGAGCGCATCGAGGACGCGCTGCGCACGGTCAAAGGCGCCGGTCGCATCAAACGCTACGGCGAACGGCACGAGACGATCTACGTCGAGGCGGAGTCGCACCGAATTTCGCGCTATGGTGCCGGCCTGCCCGAGGTCGTGGGCGCGTTGCGCCAACAGAACGCCACGCCCTACAGCGGCACCATCAAGGCCGGCGCGCTCGAGGTGCCGGTGCACACGCGCGGACGGTTCACTTCCGTCGAAGAGATTCGCCAGCAAGTCGTGTTCACCCATCCGGTGAGCGGTGTCGTCGCCCGCATCGGCGACGTCGCGAAGGTCGAGCGCCGTCTCGCCGATGCCGATTCGCTGCTGCGCATCGACGGTCGCGACGATCCGGTGCTGCTGCTTTCCGTCGAGATGCAGCCGGGCCACAACATCGTGAAGTTCGGTCGCGAGGTGAGCACGGCGCTGTGGGACGTGAAGAAACTGCTTCCCGCCGACGTGACGCTGCACGTGATCAACGACCAGCCCGGCGTCGTGGCGTCGTCGGTGAATCATTTCATTCGCGAGTTCTTCATCGCGCTCGTGGCGGTGGTGGCGGTGACGATGTTGCTGCTCCCCTGGCGTGTGGCGTCGATCGCGGCGCTGGCGATTCCCGTGACGATTGCGATCACGTTCAAGGCGCTCGAATTGCTCGGCGTGGAGTTGCATGAAGTGTCGCTCGCCGCGCTGATCGTGGTGCTCGGCATGGTCGTCGACGACGCGATCGTGATCGCCGACAACTACGTGGAAAAACTCGATCACGGGCTCTCGCGCTGGGAGGCGGCGTGGCGCGCGGCGCACGAGCTGGCGATTCCGGTCTTCACGGCGACGATCGCCATCATCCTCGCGTTCGCCCCGCTCGGATTCTTCCTCACGGGCTCGACGGGTGAGTTCATCGTTGCGCTGCCGATCACGGTGGCGATCTCGCTGGCGACGTCGTTCTTCGTCGCGATGTTTCTCACGCCGATGCTGTGCTACGCTTTCATCCACCAAGGGCTGAAGGCGCAGGGTGGCGGCGTCGGTCACGCGCTGCTCGAGCGCGTGCAAGGTGGCTATGCGCGGCTGCTCGCACCGATCGTGCGGCACCCGTGGCTCGCGATCGGCGCGGGCGTGCTCTCGCTGCCCGCGGGGGCGCTGCTGCTGCCGGCGATCAAGCAGAAATTTTTCCCGGCGGCGGAGCGCGCGCAGTTCGTCATTGAGGTCGACATGCCGCTCGGCACACGCCTCGAGGCGACGGACGCGGTGGCGCGGAAGGTCGAGGCGGCGCTCGCTGGCGACGCGCGGCTGACCGGCTTCGCGACCTTTGTCGGCACGGCGGCGCCGCGCGTCTACTACAGCTTCGCGCCGGAGTTTCCGCGGGCCAGCTACGCGATGCTGCTCGTGAGCACGCGCGGCAACGCCGAGACCGATGCGGCGGTGGCCGACTATGCGCGCAAGCTCGCACGGCTCGATCCGGCGGCGCGCATCAACGTCACGCAATTCCAGCAGGGCGTGCCGACCGAGGCGCCGGTCGAGGTGCGCATCAGCGGGCCGGAACTCGGGACGCTGCGTCGTTTGGGCGACGAGGTGCGCGCGATTTTCCTGCGCGCGCCCGGCGCGGAGCAGGTGCGCGACGATTTCCGTGACGGCTTCTCGCTCGGTTTGCAGGTCAACAGCGAGGTGGCGAACCGCCTGGGCCTCAGCACCAGCGTGATCGCGAGCGAGGTGATGGCAGGTTTTCGCGGCCTGCAAGTCACGGAGCTGTGGGAGCACGACGCGCCGGTGCCCATCGTGCTGCGCCTCGTCGGCGACGTCCGCGAGGAGTTCACCGAGCTCGGCACCTTCATGCTTCGCGCGCCGCTCACGCAGGCGAGCGTGCCGCTCCATCAGGTGGCGGAAGTCCAGCCGGAGTGGAGTCCCGCGCAGATCGCGCGCCGCAACGGCGTGCGCACGCTCACCGTGCGTGCGAATCCGGCGATCGAGGTGCTGCCGTCGCAAGTGTTGGCACCGATCCGCGCCGAGTTGTCGGACCTGAAATTACCGCCGGGCTATCGCGTGGAAATCGGGGGCGAGTTCGAGGGGCAGCAGGAGACGTTCGGCCAGATGTCCGGTGCGCTCGTGGCGAGCGTGGTGCTGATCTATCTGGTGTTGCTGTTTCAGTTCAAGAGTTCGCGCGAGACGCTGATCGTCATGCTCGCGATTCCGCTGACGTTCTTCGGTGCGATGGGCGGCCTCGTGCTGACGCGCAATCCGCTCGGGTTCACGGCAACCGTGGGCCTCATCAGCCTCGTCGGCATCGTGATTCGCAACTCGATCATTCTGGTGGACTACGCGGACGAGCTGCGGCGACACGAACCGCTCGATGCCAGCGCCGCCGTGGTGAAGGCCGGCGAGCGGCGGCTGCGGCCGATCTTCCTGACGTCGATGGCGGCGGCGGTCGGTGTGCTGCCGATGATCATCTCCGGCTCGCCGCTGTGGGCGCCGCTCGCGAGTGTGTTTTCGGTCGGCATCGTGTGGTCGATGCTGATGACGTTGCTCATCATCCCGGCCGTGTATGCGTTGTTGATGAAGTCGCCGCCGCCGAACGCGCGGCCGAAGACGGAGGGCGCGCCATGAAACGTTTTTTCCTGATGTTCACGCTTGGACTGGCGGTCGCGGCGACGCCCGTGCTTCGCGCGGAAGAACTCGCGCCGCTTGCGCTCGACGAGGCCGTGCAACTCGCGTTGCAGCGCAGCAAGGGCGCGCAGCTCGCGCAGTTGAAGGCGCAGGAGGCGGACGTCGTGCTGAAGCTCGCGCGCGAGCAGCGTTACCCGCGCGTGAATGTGCTCGGCTTGGCGGGCCGCTACTCCGAACCGCTCGACGTGAAGCTGAAGGCCGGCTCACTCACGCCATTGCTCGACGGCGTCGGCACGGGGCTCGGTCTCGGGGCGCTGTCGCCGACGCTCGGGCAGTTCCCGGCGAACGATCTGACGCTGCTCAAGGGCGAGCGCCATCAGTATCTCGGCGGCGTTTCGGTGCTGCAGCCACTCTCGCAGCAGTGGCGCATCGGCAGCGGTGTCGCCGCCGCACAGGCGGCGCAAGTCGCCGCGCAGCGCGAGGCGGCGCGCACGCAGTCGCAAATCCGCGCGGCGGTGGAGCAGTTGTTTGCCGGCGTGTTGCTCGAGCGCAGCCGCGAGCACGCGCATGGTGCGCGGGTGGCCTATCTCGGGAGTCGGTTGCGCGACGCGGAGAACGCGCGCGGCGTGGGTGAGTTGCTCGACGACGCGGTGCTTGGGCTGCGCGCGGAGCTGGCGCAGGCCCAGGCGGAGCAGGTGCGCAGCACGCAACAGCGCGCGCGGCTGACGTTGCAATTGGCGGATCTGATCGGGCGTCCCGGCGTGGAGGAAATCGCGCTGGCGGACCGCCTGCCGGAACGCGAGCCGCAGACGCTCGCGCATTGGGTCGCGCGAGCCGGGCAAAATCCCGAGCGCGTGGTCGCCGCCGCGGTCGCGGAGCAGGCGAAGGCCGGCGTGCGCGCGTCGCGGCAGGCGCGCATTCCCGATGTGACGCTGTTTGCGGCGGGTTATTGGCAGGAAGGGCAGGCGATCGCGCCGGCGCGCGGCGCGGTGGCAGGCGTGGCGCTGAATTGGGAGATTTTCGATTTCGGCCGCCGCAATTCCGAGGCGAGCCGCAGCCTGATCCAGCAACGGCAGGCGGAGACGAATCGCGATCGGCTCGAAGAGGAGGCGGCGCGCGAGATTCGCACGGCATGGCAGGACTATGTTTACGCGCAGGAATTGATCACGCTGGCCATGCGTGCGCGGGAGTTCCGGGCACGGGCGGCCGAGCTGGCGCAGCAAGGCGCGGCCAACGGCCTCGAACTCGCCACGCGCGTTCTCGGCACCGAAGCCGACTTGCGCCAGGCGGAGGCAGACTTGCTCGGCGCGCGTGTGCAGCGTCATCTCGCGCTGTTGCGGCTGCACGCGTTGACGGGGGAGCTGCGGTGAGCCGCCCAGTGTGACACATGGCGCTGTCACACTGGCGGTGGAGTGTGACACAGCGGCTCATTTTTGCGGAGGGCACGGGCGAGAAAGATGTCTCTGTTTTGTTTAAATGATTTAAAATCAATGTCTAGTGACTCGAATAGGGCCGCGGCATACTCATTGCTGAGCTTGCGCGCATGAGCAGAATTCTAGGCATCGATTTGGGCACGACGAACTCGTGTATGGCCGTCATGGAGGGTGGCGAGCCGGTGGTCATCCCGAACGCTGAGGGAGCCCGCACCACGCCCTCGATCGTCGCTTTCACCAAGACCGGCGAGCGCATCGTCGGCCAAGCCGCCAAGCGTCAGGCGGTGACGAACCCGAAGAACACGATTTTCTCCGCGAAGCGCCTCATCGGTCGCAAATTCACGGAAGTCTCCGAAGAGGCGAAGAACCTCCCTTACAAGGTCGTGGCCGGCAAAAACGGCGACGCCTACATCGAGGTGCAGGCCGGCGACAAGACCGAGACGTTCGCGCCGCAGCAGATCGCGGCGTTCGTGCTCGGCAAGCTGAAGGCCGACGCCGAAGCGTATCTCGGCGAGAAGGTCACGCAGGCCGTCATCACCGTTCCCGCTTACTTCAACGACGCGCAGCGTCAGGCGACGAAGGATGCCGGCAAGATCGCCGGCCTCGAAGTGCTCCGCATCATCAACGAACCGACGGCCGCGTCGCTCGCCTACGGTCTCGACAAAAAGAAGGACGAGAAGATCGCGGTGTTCGACCTCGGCGGCGGCACGTTCGACGTGTCGATCCTCGAGATCGGCGACGGCGTCTTCGAGGTGAAAGCCACCAACGGCGACACGCACCTCGGCGGCGACAACTGGGACGACGCGATCATCTCGTGGCTCGTCGAAAGCTTTAAGAAGGAAAACGGCATCGACCTCCGCAAGGACGCGATGGCGCTCCAGCGTCTGAAGGAAGAAGCGGAAAAGGCGAAGATCGCGCTCTCGTCCGCCACGACCTACGACATCAACCTGCCGTTCATCACGGCCGACGCGTCGGGCCCGAAGCACCTCAATCTCCAGCTCACGCGCGCCCAGATGGAGCGCATTTGCGAGTCGCTGTTCGACCGCTGCGTTCAGCCGTTCAAGAACTGCATCAAGGACGCCGGCGTCTCCACCGACAAGATCGACGAGCTCGTCCTCGTCGGCGGCATGACGCGTATGCCGAAGGTCGTCGACATCGCGAAGCAACTCGGCGGCAAGCCCCCGCACCAAGGCGTCAACCCCGACGAAGTCGTCGCGGTCGGCGCGGCCATCCAGGGCGGCGTGCTCAAGGGCGAAGTTCGCGACGTGCTCCTCCTCGACGTCACGCCGCTCACGCTCGGCATCATGACCGCGGGCGATGTCGCCACGCCGATGATCCCGCGCAACACCACGATCCCGACGAAGAAGGCGCAGGTGTTCTCCACTTACTCGGACAACCAGCCCGGCGTCGAGATCGTCGTCCTCCAAGGCGAGCGCCCGATGGCGCGCGACAACAAGACCCTCGGCACGTTCAAGCTCGACGGCATTCCGCCGGCGCCGCGCGGCACGCCGCAGATCGAAGTCACGTTCGACATCGACGCCAACGGTATTCTCCACGTCACCGCGAAGGACCTCGGCACCGGCAAGGACCAGAAGATCACGATCCAAGGCTCCTCCGGCCTCTCGAAGGAAGAGGTCGAGAAGATGACCAAGGAGGCCGAACTCAACGCCGCCGAAGACGCGAAGCGCAAGGAGGCCGTCGAGACCAAGAACCAGCTCGATACGACGATCTACCAGCTCGAGAAGACCCTCAAGGACGCCGGCGACAAGCTCCCGGCCGACATCAAGGGCAAGTTCGAGTCCGCGATCTCCTCGGCGAAGAAGGACCTCGAGTCCGGCGACACCGAAAAAATGAAGACTTCGCTCGAGAACCTGCAGAAGATCGGCGCTGAGCTTTACCAGCAGGCCCAGGCCGCGGGCGGCGCCGCCGCCGGCGCGCAGCCGAACGCGGGTGCCGAGTCCGCGACGGATGCAGGCGCATCCGCTTCCGAGCCGAAGAAGGCCAAGAAGGCCGACGGCAAGGTCGTCGACGCCGACGTCGAGATCGTCGACGAAGACAAAAAGTAACCTAACACCACCCGCGAACCCGCGCCGCGCTTGCGACCGGGTTCGCCCCATTTTCCCCAAACCAACTCCAACCAAAACCACTAAACCAACATGGCTAAAGTGAACATCAAACCCATCGGTGATCGCGTGCTTGTGCAGCACATCGAGGAAAAAGAGCAGGTCCGCGGTGGCATCATCATCCCGGATTCCGCCAAGGAAAAGCCGCAGGAGGCCAAGGTCATCGCCCTCGGCACCGGCAAGAAGGACGAGAACGGCAAGGTCACGCCGTTCGAGGTCAAGGTCGGCGACCGCGTGCTCATCTCCAAATACGGCGGCACCGAAGTGAAGATCGAAGACCAGAAATACACGCTGGTCCGCGAAGACGACATCCTCGGCGTCATCGCCTGAGCGACACCGCCTCCACTCCCAACATTTAACCCAAACTAGTTTACCAACATGGCAGCCAAACAACTCCTGTTCGACGAGGCCGCTCGTCAGAAAGTTCTCCGTGGCGTCGAGCTCCTCTCGCGCGCGGTGAAAGTCACCCTCGGGCCGAAGGGTCGCAATGTCGTCATCGACAAAAAATTCGGTTCCCCGACCGTCACGAAGGACGGCGTCACCGTCGCGAAGGAAGTCGAGCTTCCTGATCCCTACGAGAACATGGGCGCGCAGATGGTGAAGGAAGTCGCTTCCAAGACCAGCGACAGCGCCGGCGACGGCACCACCACCGCCACCGTCCTCGCCGAAGGCATCTACCGCGAAGGCCTGAAGAACGTCACCGCCGGCTCGAACCCGGTTTACCTGAAGCGCGGCATCGACAAGGCCGTTGAGGCCGCCGTCGCCGAGCTCGC
This sequence comes from Candidatus Didemnitutus sp., assembly GCA_041906465.1. Lineage (GTDB taxonomy): Bacteria > Verrucomicrobiota > Verrucomicrobiia > Opitutales > Opitutaceae > Didemnitutus. The sequence goes on from JAYRJE010000014.1 coordinate 56,446, forward strand.
GAAGATCTCCAAGAAGGTCAACGACCGCGAAGAGATCCGCCAGGTCGCCACCGTCTCCGCCAACTGGGACACCGCCATCGGCGAGATCATCGCCGACGCGATGGACAAGGTCGGCAAGGACGGCACGATCACGGTCGAAGAGGCCAAGTCGATCGAGACCACCCTCGACGTCGTCGAAGGCATGCAGTTCGACAAGGGCTACCTCTCGCCCTACTTCGCCACCAACATGGAAGCCCAGGAGGCCGTCCTCGAAGACGCCTACGTGCTCATCCACGAGAAGAAGATCTCCAACCTCCAGGAGCTCCTCCCGCTCCTCCAGACCGTCGCCAAGAGCGGCAAGCCTCTCCTCGTCATCGCTGAAGAGGTCGAAGGCGAAGCCCTCGCCGCGCTGGTCGTGAACAAGATTCGCGGCACGCTCAACGTGTGCGCCGTCAAGGCCCCCGGCTTTGGCGATCGCCGCAAGGCCATGCTCGAAGACATCGCCGTCCTCACCGGTGGCAAGTGCATCACTGAGGACCTCGGCCTCAAGCTCGAGAACCTCACGGTGGCCGACCTCGGCAAGGCCAAGCGCATCGTCGTCGACAAGGAGAACACCACCATCGTCGAAGGCTCCGGCAAGGGCTCCGACATCCAGGGCCGCGTGAAGCAGATCCGCCGCCAGATCGAGGAAACCACCTCCGACTACGACCGCGAGAAGCTCCAGGAGCGCCTCGCCAAGCTCGCCGGTGGCGTTGCCGTCATCAATGTCGGCGCCGCGACCGAAGCCGAGATGAAGGAGAAGAAGGCCCGCGTCGAAGACGCCCTCCACGCCACGCGCGCCGCGGTTGAGGAAGGCATCGTCGCCGGCGGCGGCGTCGCTCTCCTCCGCACCGCGAAGGCGATCGAAGCCCTCAAGCTCGAAGGCGACGAGGCCATCGGCGCCCAGATCGTGCGTCGCGCGATCGAGCACCCGCTCAAGCAGCTCTGCACGAACGCCGGCGTTGACGGCGGCGTGGTCGTCAAGGACGTCCTCGCAGGCAAGGGAGCGTTCGGCTACAACGTCGCGACCGGCGAATACGAAGACCTCGTGAAGGCCGGCGTCGTCGATCCGACGAAGGTGACCCGCACCGCGCTGCAAAACGCCGCGTCGATCTCGGGCCTGCTGCTCACCACCGAGTGCATGATCACGGAGATTCCTGAGAAGGAAAAGGCTCCGGCCATGCCCGCCGGCGGCGGCATGGGCGGCATGGACTACTAATCCGCCTTCGCTCCTACGGAGCTACGGCGCAACAAGGTCCAAGCCTTACTCGCAATCCACTTCAAGGCGCGCTCTCCGGAGCGCGCCTTTTCTTTGCCCGTTCGCGGCGCGCTGCGGTGCGGCGCAAGTCAAGCGCTCCCTTTCCTCCATTCGGACGGATTTACTCAACTGACGGGCACCGGGCGTGGAGTAATTTGCCGGCGAACCTCACGGGCCACGAGGCCAGGAACTCCGCCGCCATGAAATTATCTCTCCGCGCATCCGTGCACCTCGTGCTGGCGACCGTGTGTTGGGTCGCGTCGACAGCGCAGGCACAAAACACCAGTGAAAAAGGCGCCGCCGCAGTGCGGCTGCAGCAACTGCGCGTTGAGATCGCGCGGCACGATGAGCTCTATTTCAAGAAGGCGGCGCCGGAAATCACCGATGCCGAATACGACGCCCTGAAGCGCGAACTGCGTGAGCTGGAAGCCCAGCACCCGGAGTTCACTACCGCTGGCACGACCGCGGCGGTCCTCGGTGATGATCGGAGCGGCGGGTTTCCGACGTATCGGCATCGGGTGCCGATGCGCGGACTCGCGAAAAGTCACTCGGATGCCGATCTGCGGCGATTCTTCGAACGGGTGTCGCGCGAGCTGGGGTCGACCGAAATCGATTTTGTCGTCGAACCGAAATACGACGGTCTGGCGATCAGCCTGACCTACGAGCGTGGCCGACTGGTGCGCGCCGTCACGCGCGGCGATGGCAACGAAGGTGATGTCGTGACCGAGAATCTGCTCTCGTGCGCCGCTGTGCCGCGCGCGTTGACGTTGGCCGATGGCGCGACGCCCTGGCCGGCGTTCGTGGAAGTGCGCGGCGAGGTGTTCATGGCGCAGGCAGAGTTCGAGCGTGTGAACGCGGAGCGACGCGCGGCAGGGCAGGAGCCATTCGCCCATCCGCGTAATCTGGCTGTCGGCACGCTGAAATCGAGTGATGCGGCGGAGCGCGTGGGGCGGCGGCTCACGGTGGTTTGCTTTGGCTGGGGTGGGTGGGAGCCGGAGGATTCGGCCCCGGCCTCACAACGGGAATTGCTCGAACGGCTGGCGTCGTGGGGGCTGCCGGTGCCGGAGTGGGTGCGCGGCGCGCACGGGCCGGATGCGGCGGTGCGCGAAGTGCGCGTGATCGATCGCGCGCGTCCGGCGCTGGGATTTCCCATCGACGGAGCCGTGGTCAAAGTCGATGCGGTGGATCTGCGACAGCGATTAGGCGAGGCTGATAGCGGGCCAAACTGGGCCATCGCGCACAAGTTCGAGCCGGAACGGGTGCACACCGTGCTGAAGGCGATCTCCCTTCAAGTCGGTCGCACGGGCGCGATCACCCCCGTCGCCGAATTGGAGCCGGTGCTCATTGGCGGCACGTCCGTCGCGCGGGCTACTTTGCACAACGCCCGCGAGATTGCGCGCCGCGATTATCGCATTGGCGACACGGTGAAACTGGAGAAAGCAGGGGAGATCGTGCCGGCACTGGTGGGGGTTGTGACGGAGCGCCGGCCGCCGGAGGCGCAGCCATTTGAATTTCCGCGCGTTTGCCCGAGCTGCGCGACGGCGTTGGCGGCCGATGGGAGCACCGCTTGGCGGTGTCCGCAGCGAGCGTGCCCGGCTCAGGTCAAGCGGCGCCTGGAACATTTCGTGTCCGGCGCCGCACTGAACCTGAGGGGCTTTGGCCCCGCAGTAGTCGAAGCTTTGGTGGAGCAGGGTGGCATGAGCGACGTCGATGGCCTCTATCGCGTGACGCCCGCCCAACTCCTCGCGGCAGTCGGCGGCAGGCGAAAGGTCGCGGAGAAACTCACTGTTGAAATCGAACGCAGTCGGAGCGCGGAGTTATGGCGGTTCATTCACGGACTGAGCTTGCCAGAAACTGGCGCGAGCAATGCGAAGAAATTGGCGCAGCACTGCGGCACGCTGTTGGTGTTGCGCGATGCGGATACTGCACAGTTGCGGGCGAGTGGGCTGACGGCGACTGCGGCCGCTGAGCTTGCGAGCGAGTTGAAGCGGCCCGAAGTGCGCGATGTGATCACGCGTCTGCACGAGGCGCTGGCGCGCGATTGATGGACGGTGCCACGGGCGAGGTTTAGGGCGATGGCCGTGCCGCGCGAGGGACGGTTATTTCTCCTTCGCTTCGCGCCGACGGCGCTATTTGTTGGTGCCCATGGAAGTCGTCTTTCTCGGCACGGGCACGTCGCAGGGCGTGCCGATGATCGCGTGCGATTGCGCCGTCTGCACCTCGGCCGACCCGCGCAACCGGCGCACGCGGTCGAGCATTCACGTCACGATGGGTGATCTGCACGTGCAGGTGGATGCCACGCCGGAGTTCCGCCTGCAGTGCGTCCGGGAAAACATCCGGCAACTTGATGTGTTCATCCTGACGCACGGTCACGCCGACCATGTCACCGGGATGGATGACCTCCGGCGTTTCTGCGACCTGATCGGCGGTGAGGCGCTGACGGTCTACACGACGGACGAAGGCATGAGTCGCGTGCTCTCCATTTTTCCGTATGCGATTGCCGAACGCCCGGTCTCGAAAGGCTACGCGGCGTTCAAGTTGCTGGAGATGCCGCCCGCGCTCGAGTTTCCGCAAGGCACGATCCGCTCCACGTTGTTGCCGCACGGGGGCGTCAACACGTTGGGACTCGTGTTCGAGGAGAAGCTTTCGGGCAGAAAGTTCGTTTACTACAACGACTGCAAACGCCTCCCGCGCGAGGCGGTCGCGCTCGCCAAGGGCGCCGATGTCGTCGTGCTCGATGGGCTGCGTCCCGCGCCTCACCCGACGCACATGAACATCGCCGAAGCGTGTGCGGCCGCGGCCGAGATTGGCGCGCCGCTGAATTATCTGACGCATCTCACGCACGCGATCGACCACGGGCCATTCGAGGCGACGCTGCCCGCGGGGGTGAAATTGGCTTACGACGGACTGCGACTGCGACTCTGAGTTCGCGCGCGGCGCGCAGTGTGTTCGCGGAGGGAAATGGCGCGAGAATTCGCGCGTGATTTCGCGCGTCATGTCGCGCGCATTCGCGCCCGGTGCCGTTCGGTTCAGCAAGTCATACCACCAAATCGCGCTTGCGGCGCGCACGCGGCGGCGTTCTCTCCCGCACCGTGAAGTTCATCCCGCAGTTCAGCCAACCGATCGACGCGCGCCGCGCAGACGGCGTCGCGATTCGCGGGATTTTGGCGACCTGTTGTTGTCGCTGTTGCTGAAGCCGTCGTCGGCCTGACGGGTTGATTCGCGCTGCGTAGTCGGCGCCGCCCCGCAATCGCCTCCGGCTTCCCCGATCCGCCCTGCGGCCGTGTGCCTGCGGCGTTTCCCTCCACCTGCGCGTGCGCGCGCGTCTCCTCCGCACCTCCATGTCATTGCTCGTTTTCATTTTCATCCTTTCACCGTCGCGACGAACCGACGTTTCGCCTGGCACCTCCGGGCGGCGAGGCATCCGGTCGGTTCGTCGCGCGGCATTTTTCTTTGGGGGTCCGGCGCCGGCGTCTCATGGCCGCGCGCCGGTGAGTGACCAACGCCAGGGTAACACCGGACCGGCCGGAGCGAGGCGCGTCGTGCGCTTTTCCGGCCGGTCTTCCTTTTCGCCGCGCCCGCTCGGCGCGGTCGCCACGACACACACACAACACCGACAAGCCGAGCCCGTTTCCGTTCGCCGAAAGCAAAACGTGGTTCCGGTGCGGGCTCCCCGCGGAGTGCAAGCGGGGAGCCCGCTAGGGCGGGGTCGCCAAGTGGGAAGGCAGGGCTCTGCAAAAGCCCCACGAGCCGGTTCGATTCCGGCCCCCGCCTCCAATTTTCCACGCCGTCGCACGCCGCGCGACGCGACGCGCTGACCGAATTTTTCACGCGGGCGCGACCGAATCATCGGACGCTCGCCTCGCCGACCAAACCACACCCGCAATGTCACCGCTCACCCGCCACGCGATCGCTTCGGTCGCGCTGTTGTTCTCCCTCACCGCCTCGGCGCAGACCACTGCGCCGGCCCCCGACGCCTCGACTCCGGTCGTGCGACTGGAGGAATTCGTCGCAACCGGCTCGCGCTTCCATGATCGCACCGTCGCCGAGTCTCCGGTGCCGATCGACGTCATCGGCGGGAGTGAACTGCGCCAAGGCGGCTACTTCGAAACGAGCCAGCAGCTCCAGGCACAGGTGCCGTCGTTCAATTTCCCGCGGCCGTCGCTGGTCGATGGCACGGACCACATCCGCCCCGCGACCCTGCGCGGCCTCGCGCCGGATCAGACGCTCGTGCTGATCAACGGCAAGCGCCGACACACGAGCGCGCTCGTGAACTTGAACGGCACGATCGGCAAGGGTGCGGTCTCGACTGATTTTAACGCCATCCCCGCGGGCGCGATCGGCCGCGTCGAAGTGCTGCGCGACGGCGCCTCCGCTCAATACGGCTCCGACGCGATTGCCGGTGTCATCAACGTCATCCTGCGCAAAGACACCGGCTGGGGCCTCGACCTCGCGTGGGGTCAGACGAAGCAGGGTGACGGCACCGACCGCAAACTCGATGCCTACGCGGGCACGAAGCTCGGCGAGAAGGGTTCGCTCTTCGTCACGCTGTGGGCGCGCGATCACGGCGCGACCGATCGCAGCGGGCTCGACACGCGCCAGCAATACTTCGGCACGAACCCCGCGACCGGCGCCGCCACCAGCATCTCCGGCAACTACGGCTCAGGCACGGGCGCCAGCGCGAGCAACGGCACGCTCGACGCGCGCGAGGCGACCTTCAACCGTCGCAACCATCGCTTCGGCGACCCCGCGACGAAGGACAAGGGCCTTTGGTTCAACGGTGAGCATCCACTCACGGACACGAGCGACCTCTACTTTTTCGGTGGTGCGAGCGAACGCCACGCGAACGCCGCTGGCTTCTACCGCCGCCCCGGCCAGGACGGTAACGTCCGCGCGATTTATCCGAACGGTTTCCTGCCGTTCATCGAGAGCGAGGTGAACGACCGCTCGTTCAGCACCGGCGCGCGCGGTCGCGGCGCAGCGTGGAATTGGGATCTCAGCACCGCCTACGGCTCCAACTCGATCGACTTGCGCACGACCAACTCGCTGAACGTCACGCTCGGCGCCGCCAGCCCGACGAGTTTCTACGACGGACGCCTGTCGTTCGACCAGTGGACGACCAACCTCGATCTCACGACGGAACGCCAACTCGGCCTCGCGACGCCGCTGAAGATCGCGCTCGGCGCGGAGCACCGCTGGGAGCGCTACGGCATCAAGGCCGGCGAGCCCGCCTCCTACCGCGACGGCGGCGTGCGCATCCTCGACGGTCCGAGCGCGGGCGGCCAAGGCGCCCTCGGCGCGCAAGTTTTCCCCGGCTTCAAGCCGGGCGACGCCGGTCAGCACTCGCGCGACGCGAACGCGCTCTACATCGACCTCGAACAGAATTTGAGCGAGCGCGTGCTCGTGTCGCTCGCGGGGCGGTTCGAGGACTACAGCGATTTCGGCCGCAGCACGACCGGCAAGCTCGCCACGCGCGTGAAACTCACGGATACGCTCGCGCTCCGCGGCTCGGTCAGCACCGGCTTCCGCGCGCCGCACCTCGCGCAGGAGTGGTTCAGCTCGACGGCGACGACGTTCATCGGCGGTGCGCCTTATGAAATCCTGACCTTCCCCGTGAACAATCCCGCCGCCGTCGCGTTCGGCGCGAGCCCGCTGAAGGCGGAGAAGTCGGTCAACGAGAGCGTCGGCTTCACCTGGACGCCCGCGCCGAGCCTCACGGCCTCGATCGACTACTACCACATCGACATCAAGGACCGCATCGTTCTCTCGTCGAATTTCCTCAACAACAACGGCACGAACGTCACGTCGTTCCTCGCCGCGCAAGGCATCACCGGCATCGGGGGCGGTCGCTATTTCACCAACGCCGTCGACACCACCACGCAGGGCGCCGACCTCAGCGTCCGCTACATTCTGAAGACGAACGCCGCCGGCAAGTTCACCTTCACGACCGGCGCGAACGTCAACCGCACGCGCGTCACGCGGATCAAAACGCCGCCCGCCGCTCTCGCCGCGGTCACGACCACGCCGCTCTTCGATCTCGCCGAACAAACGCGCCTCGAAAAGGGCCAGCCGCGCGACAATCTGAATCTCGCGGTGAACTGGGAAGTGGGGAAATGGGCCTTCCTCGTGCGCGAAGTCCGCTACGGCGAGATCTCGAGCGTCCAAGCAAACAACGCGACGCCGGCGGCGATCGCGGTGCTCACGCCCGGCTACGACGTGTCATTCGCGCCCGCGGTCCCCGGCACGGTCGGTGGCACCACCACGAATCAGCAGGTCATCCAGACTTTCGGCGCCAAGTGGCTCACCGATCTCGACCTCACTTACCACGCGACGAAGCACGTCACCGTCTCGGTCGGAGCGAATAACTTATTCGACGTTTATCCGGACAAGAACATCGCTTCGCGCGTCGTGAACGGCACCGCGACCAACGGCTACGATAGCGCTGGCTTGTTGCCTTACACCGGCTTGTCGCCCTTCGGTTTCAACGGCGCGTTCTACTACGCGAAGCTCGGCCTGAGATTCTGATCCGTTTCGCCGCGTCCGGCCCGGGTCGTCCCGGACGAACGCAGCGTCCTTTCCCAGTTTCTGAAGAAGAACGCCGCTTGATTCTCTATGACTCAAGCGGCTGATAATCTGCTTGAAGTAATTCCTACTATTTTAATGTAGTTTAGATAAATCATGAAACTCTCCAAGCGCGGCGAATACGCCCTCCGATCCCTCATCAACCTCGGCATCGCCGCCAAGGTCGGTCGGTCGTTGTTGCGCGTCTCGGAGCTGGCGAAAACCGAGGATATGCCGATCAAGTTCCTCGAGCAGGTCATGCAACAGCTCCGCGAAGCGGGCTACGTGGAGGCGGTCCGCGGCAAGCTCGGGGGCTACCGGCTCGCCCGGCCAGCCGGTGAGATTCGCGTCGGCGAGATCATCCGCCTGATCGATGGTCCGCTGGCCCCGATCGGCTGCGTGAGCCAGAGCGCTTACGCGCCCTGCAATTGCCCCGACGAGGCGCATTGCGGCCTGCGGATGCTCATGCTCGATGTGCGCAACGCCATCGCGAACATCCTGGACCGCTACACGCTGGCCGACGTCGTCGAGGTTACCACGCGCAAGATGGTCCGCGACGGACTGCCGTTGCCGTTCAGCGAGCCCGTGGTGCAGCCGCGCGTTGCCACCGCGCCGCGCACCGGACACCGCAAGCCCCGCCTCAGCCCGGCAGAGGGCGTGGTGCACGAACTTTTGGGAGACTACGCCATATGAACCCTACCTCTGCGATCAACCCGCCCGCGGACGACCGCACGCCCGACTGGCTGCGCCTCGTGCAGCAGAAGGTCGAATCGTTGCGCTACGGCGTCGTGCAACTCGTCGTCCACGACGGACGCGTCACGCAGATCGAGCGCACCGAAAAGACCCGCTTGCCGTCCGGCGCCGATGGCGCGCCGCATTCCCACTGAAAATTTCCGCCTACCGCGCCCGCGGCGGCATCTGACACCCACCGAAAGCTCCACGCCACGCACTGACCCGACCACGGGAAGTTCCCATGAAAACACCGACCTGCCCGCTCCATGAGGAACTCCTCCACCTTCCGCCCGCTCGCGCGCGCTATGCTCGCGTTGCCGCTCGCGTTCTCCGCCGCGCACGCCGCTGACGACGCCGACCTGAAAGCCCTGCGCGACCAGATCCGCGCTCTCGAACAAAAACTGCTCGTGCTCGAACGCAAACAAGAGCTCAAGGACGAAGCCGCTGCCGCGGCCGCGCCGTCGACACCGAAGATCACGGTGAACGACAAGGGCGTGACGCTCGCCTCGGCCGACGCGGCGAACTCGCTGCGCGTCCGCGGCCTCGTCCAACTCGACTCGCGCACGTTCTTCGGCGACGGCGGCGGCGTGACGAACAACGCCTTCGTGCTCCGCCGGGCGCGTCTCATCACCGAAGGCCAGTTCGCGACAAATTACTCCTTCCAGCTCGTGAGCGAGTTCGGCGGCAGCAGCGTCAGTATCCTCGACGCGAACCTGAACGTTTTCCTCACGAAGGGGCTCCAGGTCCGCCTCGGCAAATTCAAGTCGCCCATCGGCCTCGAGCAATTGCAGTCCGACTCGTGGACGTTCTTCAACGAGCGCTCCATCGTCAGCAATCTCGTGCCGAACCGCGACCTCGGCATCCAGGCGTGGGGTGATCTCGCCGACAACCGCGTGAGCTACGCCGTCGGCGTGTTCAACGGCGTCGCTGACGCCGCGAGTTCGACCAACACGGATTTCGACAACGAGAAAGACGTCGCCGCGCGCGTGACCTTCACGCCGTTCCGCAACGAAGCCGGCTCGCCCTTCCAAGGTCTCACCTTCGGTCTCGCCGGCAATGTCGGTCGGGAAAAAACCGCGTCGGGCCGCCCGTCCGGCTACCGCACCGACGGCCAGCAGACGTTCTTTTCCTACAATTCGAGCGTCGTCGCCGACGGCCTGAACTGGCGCGTCTCGCCGCAACTCGACTATCGCAACGGCTCCTTCGGCCTCCTCGGCGAATACGTCCTCTCCACGGTCAACGTCCGTCCGAGCGCGACCGGCGCGAAGGCCGAGTTGCAGAACCAGGCCTGGCAGGTTGCCGCCGGCTACGTGCTCACCGGCGAGGACTCCAGCTACGCTGGCGTCGTGCCGCGCTCGAACTTCGATTACGCCGCCGGCACTTGGGGCGCATTCGAGGTCACCGGCCGCGTCGCGCGCGTCGACGTCGACGATGACGCCTTCCCGCTGTTCGCGTCCGCCGCTTCCAGTGCGAACCAAGCGACTTCCTTCGGTGTCGGCCTGAACTGGTATCTCAGCAAGGCAGTGCTCCTGAAACTCGATTACTACCAAACGGACTTCGGTCTCAACGCCGCTGCGCCCGCTCTTCCCACCGCCGCCGTCCTGCGCCAGGACGAGAAGGCCTTCATCGCTCGCTTCCAACTCGGCTTCTAACCCGCGCCATTGCGCGCCACCGATCATGAAATTCAAATCGATTCTCCTCCTCGCGACGCTCGCTTTGGGAGCTACCCTCGCCTCCGCCAAGTCCATCGAGCTGCTCAACGTCTCCTACGACCCGACGCGCGAGCTCTACGGCGAATACAACAAAGCCTTCGCCGCCCACTGGAAGGCGAAGACCGGCGACAGCGTCACCGTGAAGCAATCGCACGGCGGCTCCGGCAAACAAGCGCGCTCGGTCATCGACGGCCTCCAAGCTGACGTGGTGACGCTCGCGCTCGCGGCCGACGTCGATGCGCTCTACGACGTCGCAAAACTCATTCCGCAGGATTGGCAAAAGCGCCTGCCGCAAAACTCCGCGCCCTACACGAGCACGATCGTCTTTCTCGTGCGCAAAGGAAACCCGAAGGGCATCAAGGACTGGGACGATCTCCTGAAAAAAGACGTCAGTGTCATCACCCCGAATCCGAAGACCTCCGGCGGTGCGCGCTGGAACTACCTCGCCGCTTGGGCCTACGCGAAGCACAAGTTCGGCAGTGACGACGCGGCGAAGGACTTCGTCGGCAAACTCTTCAAGAACGTGCCCGTGCTCGACAGCGGCGCGCGCGGCTCGACCACGACTTTCGTCCAACGCGAGATCGGCGACGTGCTGCTCGCGTGGGAGAACGAAGCCTTCTTTGCCAAAAAGGAGTTCGGCACGGACACATTCGAAATCGTTGTCCCGTCGCTCAGCATCCTCGCCGAGCCGAACGTGACGTGGGTAGACAAGTTTGTGAAGAAGCACGGCACTGAGGAGGTGGCTAAAGCCTACCTCGAATACCTCTACTCGGACGAAGCGCAGGAAATCATCGCGCGGCACTTCTACCGTCCGCGCAGCGAAGCCGTCGCGCAAAAATACGCCGCCAAGTTCCCGGCACTGAAGCTCGTCACCATCGACGAGGAATTCGGCGGCTGGACCAAGGTGCAGAAGCAACACTTCGCCGACGGCGGCATTTTCGACCAGATCTACGCCAAGTAATATCGCCTTCACTCACAGTTCCGAGGCGCGTCCGACCATGTTCACGAGGGCACGCCGGCCCGCCTCGGTTTCCTCCATGCTCACCATGAGTTCAAATTCTCGCACCACCCCGGGGACGCGCGCGTCCTCGAGCGTGCCCTCGTCTTCGCTGAGCGCACGGCTTCGTTTCCTCGCGGAGGCGGCGCAGGAATCCGATCACCTCTTCGCCTCGCCCCTGGGACCGTTTTACGCCGACGATGCGCCCGTCTATCTGCCGCGGTTCGTCTACTTCGGCCCGCACAGCTCCGAGGCTTCGTTGCGGCTCGCGCTTCTTGCCGGTTGGGGCCGTCACGACTTGCTCGCCGCGCAGTCGCTGGTGGCGTTTGTCGAAGGACTCGCGCGCCGCCCGGATATTGGCGCAGGCGTCAACCTCTCGCTGTTCCCCGTCGTGAACGCTCGGCGATTTCTCGCGGACGCGGAAGAGCATGATTTGTCGGCGGTCCATTGGGGCGAATCCCGCGAAGCCGAGATCAAGCTGCTGTCGCTGGAGGCGCGCGTGCGCAGTTATCATGGTCTTGTGAGCGTCGTGACGACCTTCGACGACGCGCCGGCCGCGCGCGTGCGCACGGTCCTGACCGATCACGTTGCCGCGTCGGACGTCGAGTTGTTCACCTCCGAGGATTTCGGTCCGTGGGCTGTTCGCTTCGAGGCGCTCGCGGCGCGAGCGGTGACGGAGGGGCCGCTCACGTTGGCGCAGGATCTCGCGTTCGCGCCGTTCGAGGTCGAGATCGCGCTGCCGGCGCATTGGGCGCAAGCGCACGCCGACCGCAGTCTCGCCGCGCTCTTGAAGCGGCTCATCCAACGCTACCGCGGCTTTTTCGCCTACGGTCAGCACCTCTGAGGCATGGTCACAAGTGCGTCACATCTGACTCCGCTGTCGCGTTTGTTCGCCATGCTGCATCGACTGTCGGTCGCCCGAACGGGGCCTGTTGCCGTTCGCGCACCGCGAAGCCTTATTGCCGAAATCCAACGCATGCCTGATCGCCGCCGCCAAGTGCTGACGCTTCGCTTCGTCTACGGACTTCCGCAGGCCGACGTCGCGCGCCGCCTCGGCCTGACCGAAGCGCAGGTCGCGACTGAGATAGCGGCGGGCGTGCGCACGGTCGTGGCGAGCCGGACGACGGGAGGTGAGGCATGAGCGTCACCGCCACCACCGCGAGGGTGTTCCCGCGCCGCGTGCTGCCGGGCTTCGGCCTGTCGCTCGGGTTCACGCTCGTTTACTTGAGCTTGATCGTGCTCGTGCCGCTGTCGGCGACGTTCCTGCGCACGGCGGGCATGGAGTGGGCGGATTTCTGGGAAACGATCACGGCGCCGCGCGTGGTGGCGTCGTATCGCCTGAGCTTCGGCGGCTCGCTCATCGCCGGCGGGATCAACGCCGTATTCGGCCTGATCGTGGCGTGGGTGCTCGCGCGCTATTCGTTCCCGGGCAAACGCGTGGTCGACGCACTCGTCGATCTGCCCTTCGCGTTGCCGACGGCGGTCGCCGGCATCGCGCTCGCCGCGGTCTACGCGCCGAACGGCTGGATCGGCGCGCTGCTGAAACCTTACGGCATCAAGGTGGCGTTCACGGAACTCGGCGTGCTCGTGGCGCTGACCTTCGTGGGGTTGCCGTTCGTGGTGCGCACGCTTCAGCCGGTCATCGAGAACCTCGAGCCGGAATTGGAGGAAGCCTCTGCCAGCCTCGGCGCGACGCGGCTGCAAACGCTGCGGCGGGTCGTGCTGCCGCAGTTGCTGCCGGCGTTGCTCACGGGCTTTGCGTTGGCGTTCGCGCGGGCGCTGGGCGAATACGGCTCCGTCGTCTTCATCTCGGGCAACATGCCTGGTCGCACCGAGATCACGCCGCTGCTCATCGTCACGAAGCTCGAACAATACGACTATCGCGGCGCCACGGCGCTGGCCGTCGTGATGCTCGTGGCGTCGTTCGCGCTGCTGCTGCTCATCAACACGCTTCAGAAATGGAGCAACTGGAGGAACCGCGAGTAATGGCCGGCGCGACCACCCTTTCTCCCGCCCGGTCCGCGGCGCCCGCGGCCCGCAGCCAGAACGAGCCGGCCTGGCTGAAGTGGACGCTGCTCGCCGTGGCGTTCGCGTTTCTGGCGCTGTTTCTCGTGGTGCCGCTCGCTGCCGTCTTTACCGAGGCGCTGCGCAAGGGCGTCGCGGCCTACTTCGCGTCCTTCCAGGACAGCGACGCGCTCTCGGCGATCAAACTCACGCTGACGACCGCCGCGATCGCGGTGCCGTGCAACCTCGTTTTCGGCGTCGCGGCGGCGTGGGCGATCGCGAAGTTCCAGTTCCGCGGCAAGAGCCTGCTCATCACGCTCATCGATCTGCCGTTTGCGGTGTCGCCGGTCATCTCCGGTCTGATTTACGTGCTGCTGTTTGGCGCGCAGGGCTGGCTTGGGCCGTGGCTGCAGGAGCACGACATCAAAATCATCTTTGCCGTGCCGGGCATCGTGCTGGCGACGACGTTCGTCACGTTCCCGTTCGTGGCGCGCGAGCTGATCCCACTGATGCAGGCGCAGGGCAACGACGAGGAACTCGCCGCGCTCACGCTCGGCGCAAGCGGCTGGCAGACGTTCTGGCGCGTGACGCTGCCGAACATCAAGTGGGGTTTGTTCTACGGTGTCATTCTCTGCAACGCGCGCGCGATGGGCGAATTCGGCGCCGTCTCCGTCGTCTCCGGCCACATTCGCGGCGAGACGAACACGATGCCGCTGCACGTCGAGATCCTCTACAACGAATACAACTTCGTCGCGGCTTTCGCCGTGGCGTCGCTGCTCGCGATCCTCGCGCTGGTCACGCTCGTGTTGAAGAGCGTCATCGAGTGGCGGGCCGAACGCGCCAACCCCACTTCTGCATGAGCGTCGAAGTCACCCGCATCCGCAAAACGTTCGGCGCCTACACGGCCCTCGACGACGTCAGTCTGAAGGTGCCGACCGGCCGCCTCACTGCGCTGCTCGGGCCGTCCGGCTCAGGCAAAACCACGCTGTTGCGCATCATCGCCGGTCTCGAGTTCGCCGATGCGGGCTCGGGACAAATTTTGTTTCACGGCAGCGATGTCACCGGCGTGCCGGTGGGCGAGCGCCGCGTGGGTTTCGTGTTTCAACACTACGCGCTCTTCCGGCACATGTCGGTGTTCGACAACATCGCCTTCGGTTTGCGCGTGCGTCGGAAAAACCGTCCGTCCAAGGCCGACATTCGCGATCGCGTGCTCAGCCTGCTGAAACTCGTGCAACTCGAAGGCTACGGCGACCGCCTCCCGGCGCAGCTCTCCGGCGGGCAGCGGCAGCGCGTGGCGCTCGCGCGCGCGCTCGCAGTGGAGCCGAAAGTGCTGCTGCTCGACGAGCCCTTTGGCGCGCTCGATGCGAAGGTGCGCAAGGAGCTGCGGCGCTGGCTCCGGCAGTTTCACGAGGAGGTGCATCTCACCACCATCTTCGTGACGCACGACCAAGAGGAGGCGCTCGAAATCGCCGACGAGGTCGTGATCATGAATCAGGCGAAGATCGAGCAGGCGGGCTCGCCGCAGGAAGTCTACGACCACCCTGCGACGCCCTTCGTCTACGAATTTCTCGGCAACGTGAACCGCCTCTCGCTGCCGTCGAAAGGTTTCGAAGCCGCTCACGCCTTCGGCAAAAACGGCGGGCGCGTCGCCTACGTGCGGCCGCACGACGTCGAGATCGTGCCCTACGCGCCGGGCGAGGAGGGCGAGCCGGCCGTCGTTCGCAGCATCCATTCCGCCGGGCCGCTCGCGCGCGTGTCGTGCGAACGCACGGCCGTCGACGGCGAGTTCGTCGAGAGCGAGATTTCGCGCCAGAAGCTGCTCGATCTCCAGTTGGCGCCCGGTGCCGTCGTGCACTTGCGCATGCGGCGCGCGCGGCAATTCGCCGAAGATTTCACCATCTAAACTCAACCCCACCCGAACATGGCCAAGATCCACAACGACATCACCGAAACCATCGGCAACACGCCGCTCGTCCGTCTCAACCGCACCGCCCGCGAACACGGCGCGCTGGCCGACATCGCGCTCAAGCTCGAGTTCTTCAACCCGCTTTCGTCCGTCAAGGACCGCATCGGCTTCGCGATGATCGATGACGCGCTGAAGAGCGGCAAAATCAACCAGAGCACCGTCCTCATCGAGCCGACCTCGGGCAACACCGGCATCGCGCTGGCGTTCGTGGCGGCGGCCAAGGGCCTGAAGCTCATTCTCACGATGCCCGAGACGATGAGCCTCGAGCGACGCAAGCTGCTCAAGGTGCTCGGCGCGCGTCTCGTCCTCACCGAAGGCGCGAAGGGCATGAAAGGCGCCATCGCGCGCGCGGAGGAACTGCAGAAGCAGATTCCCAACAGCGTCATTCTCCAGCAATTCGCCAATCCGGCCAATCCCGCGATCCACCGCGCGACGACGGCCGAAGAGATCTGGCGCGACACCGACGGCAAGGTCGACATCGTCGTGTCCGGCATCGGCACCGGCGGCACCATCACCGGCATCGGCGAAGTGCTGAAAGCGAAGAAGCCGTCCGTGAAGATCGTTGCGGTCGAGCCCGACGCCTCGCCGGTTCTCTCCGGCGGCGCGCCCGGACCGCACAAGCTGCAGGGCATCGGCGCCGGCTTCGTGCCGCCCGTGCTCAACACCAAGATCTACGACGAAATCGTGCGCGTGAAGGAGACGGACTCGGGTCCGGTTTCCAAGCAGGTCAATCAGCTGGACGGCATTCCGATCGGCATCTCCTCCGGCGCGGCTGTCTGGACGGCGCTGCAACTCGCCAAGCGTCCGGAGAACCAGGGCAAGCTGATCGTGGCGATCATTCCTTCGAGCAGCGAACGCTACCTCTCGACCTGGCTCTTCGCGGATATCGGGAGCGAGAGCGATCCGATCGACGACCTTCTCGCTGCGAAGTGAGCTGAGTTTCCGGCGACCCGCGTCCGCGGGAGCCGCATTTTTCAATTCGGGCGGCGGACGAAGACTCCGCCGCCCCCTTTCGACGGTGACCAGGCGACTGGAATCGCTCGAGACGATCTCGTGAGGTTGTCGTCGCTTTCTTGTCCGTTTACCGTTCGATCCCTTTTTTCGCGAATGGCGCGCCGTATCTGCGGTGACGCTCCTGCGAGCCTTTCCTTTCCGTGTCCGTCTGGACGAATTCGCGCTGGGGGTAGCGCGCGCTCGTCGCCAGGTCGCCAGACGGGCGTGGGTGCAGACACGACACACAACACCAAGCCGACCGACCATCGGCCGGCCGGGCGCGCGCTCTCGGATGCGCGCGGCCCGGCCGGCTCAGATTTTCGATCCTGTCGAGCGGTGAGCTGAACTACTCGCGCGTGGCACGGTCCCAGCGACCCCAAAGATCCGCATGTCTTCCTCTTTCGAAATCGCGATCATCGGTGGTGGTGCGAGCGGCACCTTGCTTGCCGCCCAATTGCTGCGTCGCGCGTCGGCGTCGTTGCGCGTTCTGCTCTTCGAGCGGATGTCAGAAGCGGGTGGCGGTGTCGCTTACGGCACGGCGTTTGCCGGGCACCTGTTGAATGTGCCGGCCGGGCGCATGAGCGCGTTTCCGGATCAACCGGCGCATTTCCTCGAGTGGGCCGCCGCGCGGGCGGGGACCGCGGGTTTTCCGGTGTCGGTCGCCGCAGGCGACTTTCTGCCACGGCAGTTGTTTGGTCGTTACCTGACGGAGGTGCTGGCCGAGGCGAAGCGTGCGGCCCCAGCTGGCGTGGAACTGCTCGAGGTGAAAGGCGAAGTGATCGACATCGAGGACGAGACCGGCGAGCGGCGCTTGCGCACCGGGGACGGGCGGTCATTCGCGGCGGACGAAGTGGTGCTCGCGCTCGGCAACCTGCCGGGCGAATACCCGATCCGGCGCTCGCTGCCGATCTACCATTCGCAGCGCTACGTGCACGTGCCGTGGCGGCCGGGCACGCTGGCGGGAATTCCGCCGGACGCGGACGTGTTGATGGTTGGCGCCGGGCTCACGTCGATCGATCTCATCCTGGAACTCGCCGCTTCCGGTCATCGCGGAACCATCCACGCGCTTTCGCGCCGTGGGCTGTTGCCGCTGGCGCATCGGGCGGCGGCGCCGTATCGCGACTTCCTCGCGGACGGCGAACTGCCGCGCACGGTGCGGGCGCTGATGCGTTGTCTGCGCGACGAGGTCGCGCGCGCGGCGCGGGCGGGCGTCGATTGGCGGCCGGTCGTCGACGCCATCCGTCCGCACTCGCCGGCGCTGTGGCAGGGCTTCTCGTGGGAGGAGCGGGCGCGCTTCATGCGACACGTGCGGCCGTTCTGGGAGGTGCACCGGCATCGATTGGCTCCGCAAGTGGCGGAAAAAATCGCGGCGCTGGGTGCGGAAGGTCGCGTGAGGTTCTACGCCGGGCGACTCCACAAGTTACTCGAGCAGCCGAACGGCGCGGTGGCGGTGTTTCGCGAGCGCGGCACGAAGAAGGTGCGCACGCTGGAGGTGGCGAAAGTGATCAACTGCACGGGACCGCGCACGGATTACTCGAAGTATCAGCACCCGCTGTTGGTGAATCTGCTCGCGCGCGGACTGATCGACCACGATCCGCTGGCGCTCGGGCTGCGCGCGACGCCGGACGGCGAAGTGCGGCGGTATCGCGGCGACGAGGTCGGCTGGTTGCACACGCTCGGGGCACCGTTGAAAGGCGAGTTGTGGGAATGCACTGCGATCCCAGAAATCCGCGCGCAGGCTGAACGGCTCGCGAAGCGACTGATTGAGCGCCCGCCGGCGTGTGCGGGCTAGAAGGGCCAGACGCGCGGAATGAGGTAGATCGCGATGGCGAAGCAGATGAAGTTCAGCGGCAGACCGAATTTCAGGAAGTCGGAGAACTTGTAGCCGCCGATGCCGTAGACGTAGGTGTTGGTCTGGTAGCCGATGGGCGTGGCGAAGGCGGCGGAGGCGGCGATGCAAATGGCGATGAGGAACGGCTTGGCGTCGACACCGAGTTGGTGCGCGAGACTGATGGCCAGCGGCCCCATGAGGGCGGCGATGGCGTTGTTGGAAAGCATCTCCGTCAGCACCGTCGCAGTCAGATAGAAACCGGCCAGCATGATGATGGCCTTGTGCTCGGGCGGGGCGAACTGATCGACGAGCCACACGAGCTTGTCGACGATGTAGATCGAGGTGCCGGTCTCCTGCATGACGAGACCGACGGCGAGCATACCGTAGATGAGAAAAAGGATGTCCCACTCGATGGCCCGGTAAGCCTCCTTGGGCCGGATGGCGCCGCTGAAAAAAACCACCACACAGGCGATCAGCGCGGCGACCTCGATCGGCAGCCAGTCCAGCGACGACACGACGATCACACCGACGATGCTGGCGAGCACGGTGAGCAGCTTGGCGGTGGATGCGCGTGCGTGGAGCGTGGGACGATCGATGAGCAGAAGATCCTCGTTGGCGTGGAGCGTCTCGACGGACTTGTCGGACCCCATCATCAACAACACGTCGCCAAGCTGCAGGGGCATCTGATCGACGTGTTCGCGGATGTCGCGGCCGCGGCGGTGGACCGCCAGCAGCACCATGCGATAACGCTGCATGAAGTGCACTTCGCGCACCGTTTGGCCGATCAGCGTGGAGTGCGGGCTGACGACGGCTTCGACGAGCACGCCTTCGTGGGCGGAAATTTGCGAGAGCGGAAGCTTCAGCTCGGTGACCAGGTCGACGCCATCGATCGACCGCGCGTGGGCCACGCCTTGGGGGCGACACGCGAGATAGAGGCGGTCGCCGGCGGCGAGCGTGGTTTCCCTGGCGTCGAAATCGATCGGAACGTCGTGACGGACGAATTCCAGCACGCGCACGCCGCGTGCCTCGATGAGGCCGGCAGCCGTGAGAGTTTGACCCACCGCCGGGGAGCCGGGTTGCACGAAGACTTCGGTAAGGTATTCGCGGTTCTCCCCGGCGGCGGCGGTCATCGATTGCCGGGCCGGAAGGATGCGCCAGCCGAATACCGCGATGTAGAGCGTGCCGGCAATCATCATGGGCGCGCCGACGTTCGCCAACTCGAACATCGTCAGCGGCGGCTGGCCGTGCGCCGTGGCGATGCCGGACATGAGGAGATTGGTGCTGGTGCCGATCAGCGTGCAGCATCCGCCGAGCACCGCGGCGTAGGAAATCGGGATCAGGAGTTTCGAGGCGGGGATGTTCATCTTCGCCGCAAGCGTCAGTGCGACCGGGACGAACACGACGACCACCGGGGTGTTGTTGACGAAGGCCGAGACCGTGCCGACGCCCAGCGTGAGCAACGCGATCACCGCAAAATAGGGCCAGCGTGAAAAGCGTTCCAAGGCGGCGGCGAGTCGGTCGATCGCACCGACTTGGACGAGTGCGGCGCTGAGGATAAACATCGCGCCAATCGTGAACGGCGCGGGATTGGCGAGGACGCTGAAGACCTTCTCGCGCGGCAGCAGGCCAGTCACCAGCAGGATTGTGAAGAGCGTGATCGCGGTGACATCCGGCGAAATCTTTTCCCACACGAACATCACCACGGCGAAAAGCAGCAGCCCGAGGACGAAAGCGATTTCCCAAGTCATCGTCGCGCCCACGTTAACGATTGAGGGTGAGGTGGCCAGCCGGGGGACGGCCGCACCGCGCCGGTCCGCGCATCGGGGATTGTCCGGGCGCGTCAGTCACGTCCCGTGCGCTCGGTCTGCTGATACCAACGGTAGAACGCCACGATGAACGCTCCCATCATGACGGACATGCCCACGAGCTTCATCATCGTGCCGCCGAGCACCTGATCCTCGTGGGGCGTGAGGCGATCGAAGAGCCGCGGCGCGAACTCGTAGGTGGGGTAGAGGACGTCGGTCGAAAAGGTGATATAGGCGAAGAGGGGCGTCATGCCGATCGTGATGGCGACGAAATAGAACATCTGCCACGCGTAGCTGGTCGGGGGAAATTCGCGTGACGGGCTGCACACCGGCCACCAGAGGAAGAGCGCCGCGCCAAAAAACGAGAAGTGCTCGGCGATGTGGACGGCACGGTTTTGCAGGGCGAGATCGTAGGCCCAGGGGAAGTGCCAGCACGAGATGACCAGCACGTAGATCAGGCCGCAGATGATCGGATGCGTGAAGAGGCCGAGGACACGGCGGAGCGATGGGCGCGCGGTAACCAGGCCGATGAGCCAATCGGGCAGGCCGAGCAGAAAGAGGACCGCGGCCGGATAGATGATGAGCTGGTGCTGCAGCATGTGCGCGCTGAGCAGAAAGCGTTCGCCCATCTGATCGAGCGGCGAACCTACGGCCAAATAAAAGATGAACAGGGCGCTGTAGAACTTGATCGCGTGCGCGCGCGGGTAGGGCGTGCCGGCGGGTGCAAGGCGCCCACGCAGCGGGCCCGTCGCGATGGCGTAGAGCCAGCCGAGAAAAATGAGTCCGCCGATGAGGAACGGCTCGTTGTGCCAGTGGGTCCAGTCGATCATGGCGTCGGGTCAGCGTGCACGGATCGGCGCGGCGTGGAAATGCGGAAATGAAAAAGCCGCACGGGTTGCGTGCGGCTCGCGTGGAGGGGAAAGGGTTTTGCGTCAGAGTAGCAGGCCGAGCACTGAGGTGAGCGGCTTGCTGGCCTCGGCGCCGAAGAGGTGCAGCAGGGCCCACATCGTGCCGCCGGCAAGCACGAGTCCGATGAAGAACAGGATCGTGCAGAAGATTTTGTCCCACTTCAGGTGCATGAAGTAGAAGATGACGTAGAGGAACTTCACCGCGGAGAGGAGAACCAGGCTGGAGACGATAAACCACTTCGCGAGCGGCAGGTAGATCAGCACGATCTCGATGCCGGTGATCACGCCGAGAATCATCGCGATCTGGACGTAGGTGTGGAATTTGCTCGGCTCGTGGTGGCCGGCGGCGGGAGCGGTGGCTGCGTGAGCGGACATGGAAAAAGGGGTGGGTTGCGAGGGGAAGGCCGGGAGCGCGGAAACGCCGAACTCAGAGGTATTCCAGCAGGTAAACGGCCGTGAAGATGATGATCCAGACGATGTCGACGAAGTGCCAGTAGAGGCCGACCGCTTCGACGTCGATGGCGTTGCGTTCCCCGAAGTCGACCGCATGGGCGGCGCGCGAGAACCACGCCATCACGGCGCCGGAGCCGAGAAGCAGGAGCCAAGGCATGAGATTGTGGCTGAAAAGCTCACCGAGCGTGCCGTGGCCCTTGACCAGGCCAATGCCAGCGGGGACAAGGAAGATGAACGTGACACCCATGGCCACGCACACAGCGGTGACATGCACGAGTGTCTTCACGAACTCGCCGAAGCCGCCGCTGTCGGGCGAAGCCGACTTGAATGAGCGGACATACATCAGGCCGAGGATCAGCACGCCGATGGCGACGTGGGTGCCGTGCGTGCCGGTGAGCGTGTAGAACGTCGAGCCGAAGAGGCTGTTCGACAGCGTCATCTTCTTGTCGTGGACGAAGTGCACGAACTCGTAGACCTGACAGCCGAGGAAGATGCAGCCGAAGAAGATCGTCGTGAGGAGCGAATTCCGCATCGAGCGCAGCTGACCGCGCTGAATGGCGTTTACGGCGAGCGCCATCATGAGCGACGACATCAGGAGGATGAACGTCGAGAAGGACGTCAGCTCGATGTCGAAGATCTTGGTCGGTTCCGCGTTACCCGGAGGCGGGTTGATGCGGTAGACGAGGTGCGTGGAGATCAGCGCCCCGAAGAACATGCAGTCCGAAGCGAGGAAGGCCCACCAAAGGAGCTTCTTGTTCGGAATGCCCGTCGCGGTGGACGGGTCGTGGTGATGGTCGATGGCGCCAGCGGCGGCGTGACTGCTCATGTGTGCGTTGAGAATTGAGAGCTGAGAGTGAAGAGCCGGACTGGATTAGTGGCGCGAGATCGTCTCGTTGCCCTTGTCGTCGATGTGGATGTGGTAGCCGCCCGGGCCTTCGAGCGCCCAGAGGTAGCAACCGATAAAGACCACAACGAGACCGCCGATCGCGACCGGCAGATTGTGGAAGGCGAAGGCAATCGCGCCGACGAGCAGGCCGAGCGAGGCGATCAGCGGATACCAGGACTGGTCGGGCATGTGGATGCCGCCGTGTTCGGACTCGGCCTTCATGTGCGCGGCCTGCTCCTTGGCGATCTCCTCCTTGTGGTGCTTCTCATACCACCACGCGTCGCGCGCGTGGACGGTCGGGATGGCCTTGAAGTTATACTCGGGCGGCGGCGACGGGATCGACCATTCGAGCGTGCGCGCGTCCCACGGGTCGTTGCCGCACTTCTCGCCCTTGAAGTAGGTGTAGATAAGCACGGCGAAGTAGGTGAACACGCCGAGGCCGAGCGTATAAGCGCCGATGGTGGCGATGAAGTTACCTTCGTTCCAACCCATGTTGGCGTCGTAGGTCCACGTGCGGCGCGGCATGCCGTTCAGGCCGAGGAAATGCATCGGGAAGAACGTCGTGTTGAAGCCGACGAAGATGATCCAGAACGAGAGTTTGCCCCAGAACTCCGGCACGAGACGGCCGAAGAACTTCGGGAACCAGAAGTGGATCGCGGCGAGCAGCGCGAACGTGGCGCCGCCGATCAGCACGTAGTGGAAGTGGGCGATGACGAAGTAGGAGTCCTGCTGCTGAGCGTCGGCCGGCGCGGCGGAGTGCATGATGCCGGAGAAGCCGCCGAGCATGAACATCCAGATGAAGCCGAGCGCGAACATCATCGGCGTGCGCGTCACGATCTGGCCGCCCCAGAGCGTGCCGATCCAGTTGAAGATTTTGACGCCGGTCGGGACCGCGATGGCCATCGTCGCGAGCGAGAAGGCCGCCGTGGCGACCGTGCCCATACCGGTGGTGAACATGTGGTGCGACCACACGCCGAAGCCGATGAAGCCGATCGCCGCGCCCGAGAAGACGATGATCGGGTAACCGAAGAGCGGCTTGCGTGAGAACGTCGGGAGGATTTCCGAAACGTAGCCCATCGGCGGAAGGATCAGAATGTAGACCTCCGGGTGACCGAAGACCCAGAAGAGGTGCTGCCAGAGAATCGGTTGGCCGCCGTTCGAGGCTTCGAAGAAGTTCGTGCCGAAGTTGCGGTCGAACATCACTTCGATCAGCGCGATGGCGATGGCCGGCAGCGCGAGCACCAGCAGGAAGCTCGTGATGAGCGCCATCCAAGTGAAGACCGGCAGGCGCATCATCGTGAGGCCGGGCGCGCGGAGGTTGATGATCGTGACGATGAAGTTCAGCGAGGCGACGATCGACGAGAGGCCGAGCACCTGCAGGCCGAGGACCCAGAGATCGGTGGAGGCGTCGGGCGTGAAGTTCTTCGAGGTGAGCGGGGCGTAGCCGAACCAGCCGACGTCGGGGAGACCGGCTTGGATGCTGGGGAACACGTAAGAGAGCCAGCCGACGTTGAGGATGATGGCGCCCGCGACGAACGTCCAAAGCGAGAACGTATTGAGGCGGGGGAAGGCGACGTCGCGCGCGCCGATTTGCAGCGGGATGAGCAAATTGAAGAACGCGGCGTTCAGCGGCATCACCGCGAGGAAGATCATCGTCGTGCCGTGCATCGTGAACAGCTCGTTGTAGAACTGCGCCGAGATGAAGCGGTTGTTCGGGACGATCAGCTGCGTGCGGATGAGCAGCGCCTCAAGACCGCCCACGAGGAAGAAGAAGCACGCGAAGCCGGCATACATCAGGCCGATCTTCTTGTGGTCGACGGTGGTCAGCCAGCTGACGAGGCCGGTCTTGGCCATCGGGCGCGGGAGCAATGCGATCGGCTTCGGGGCGGCGTGCTCGGTGCCGCCGTGGTAATCGGACTTAGCCAGTGCTTGGGCCATGGGAGAGGGAGTGCGAGGAAAGGTGAAAGTGAGAGGAGGCGGCGCGAGACGAGGGCGAAGAAAGTGGCTCAGGTCATCCCTTTCACTTTCACCCTCACTCTGGACTTATTTCAGGCTCTGCAGGTAGGCGACGAGGGCGTCGATTTCCTGGTCGTTGAGTGTGAAGAGCGGCTTGCCGGTCGAGACGTCGACGTAGCCGCCGTGATACATCTTGTTGCCCGGTTTGAAGAACTCGGGGTCCTTGATCCACTGGTGCATGCGCTCCGGGGTGTTCTCGAGGACGCCGGCGGCGATCGTGGTGCGGGCGCCGACGTGCGTGAGGTCCGGGCCGGTGATGCCGATGCCTTCATGGCCGCGAACCGTGTGGCACGAGATGCAGGTCTTTTCCTGAAACAGCTTGCGGCCTTGCGCGATCAACGCGGCGTTTTCGCCGGCGTGCGGTTGCTGCTTGGCTTTCCACGCGGCGAGCGGGTCGGCGTCGAATTGTGCGGAGGCGGCCAGCGTGGCGCCGGGGCGGACATCGGTGTTGGCCGCGGACGGAGCGGGCAGCGCGGCGAATTGCACGCGCACCTTCTCATCTTCGGCGCGGATCGCGGCGGCAGTGGCGGTGCGCGCGGGGTTCTTCTGGTTGTCGAGCCACTTCACGTAGTCGGACGGCGAGAGCGCGATGACGCGGAAGCGCATGATCGCGTGCGAGGCGCCGCAATACTCGGCGCACTGGCCGTAGAAATAGCCGGGCTTCTCGGCCTTCAGCCAGAGGAAGTTCCCGCGGTTCGGGATCATGTCGACCTTGCCGGCGAGCTTCGGGACCCAGAACGAGTGGATGACGTCGATCGTGCGGAGATTGATTTTCACCGGCACGCCAGCGGGGATGACGACTTCGTTGCCGGTCACGAGCGGGCCTTCGCCGCCGGTGGGGAGGGCCATCTTGTCGTTCGGATACTCGAATTTGAACCACCACTGGTAGCCCGTGGCGTTGATCTCCATCGCGTTCGCCCGTTCGGACTCAGGGACGTCGTGCGTATACCAGATATTTTTGAGCGTGGGGATCGCGATGATGACCAACAGCGCGACCGAAGCGGCAATCAGACCGATTTCGATGAGCGGATTGCCGTGGCCCTGCGGCGGCGGCTCGGCGTGTTCGTCCGCCTCGTTCTTCGCGCGAAACTTGATCTGCGCGTAAGCGAGCACCGCGCCCACGATCACGAAAATGAACATCGTGACGTAGACCGTCACCATGAACAGGTCCCACTGCGCACGCGCGACGGGGCCGTCTGTCACCATCGTGGATTGCGGGCCCTTGAGGTTGAAAACCTTTTCGCAGCCGGTCAGGAGGGCGAGAGTCGTGCTCGCGAGCGCGAGCATGCCCAGACGAGAGAACGAACGAGAGGCGGAACGTGTGCGGGTCATGTGACGTGTGTGAGCCGCGGCGCTGCTGCGGGGCGGCGGGAAATGACGCGCCAGCGTTTGCAACTTGCCGAGCATTTCAACAGCAAAAGAAAGACAATTTATGCGTAGCGCGAATGGCAAAAATCGTTCCGCGCCGGAGTATTAAGGCCAGCGGCCGGAGCGATAAGTCGGGCGGAATCCTTGACCTGAGTCATTGCGCGGCGCGCCGAGGTGTGCGATGGTTCGCGCCTCCTATGAAGAAAATCCACACGCTTACCCTCGCTCTCGCTGCCGGTGCCTTGCTGCTCGCCGGCTGCGGCAAGAAAGATGACGCTGCCTCCGGTGGCGCGGCCACGACCGCTTCCGCCAATGCGGTCGCGACGCTCGAACTCACCGCGAACGACAGCATGAAATTCAACGTCACCCGCTTCGAAGTGAAGGCCGGGCAGGACGTGAAGGTGATCCTCACGAACATCGGCTCGTTGCCCAAACAGACGATGGGTCACAACTTCGTGCTCCTCAAAAAGGGTGCCGACGTCGAGGCCTTCGACAAAGCTGCGATCGCCGCGGCCGCGACCGACTATATTCCGGCGAGCATGCAGGATCAGGTTATCGCGCACACGAAACTTCTCGGAGCGAAACAGACGGACGAGATTGCGTTCAAGGCTCCCGCAGAGCCCGGTGAGTATGTCTTCCTCTGCTCGTTCCCGGCGCACTACCAAGCCGGCATGAAGGGCGTGCTCGTCGTCAAGTAAGCGGCGCGAACGGGATTATTTTCCGACGAAACGAAGCCGGGCGACGAGCCTGGCTTTTTTTATTGCACGGCGCGTTCCCCAAGACCGGCGGTCGGAGGCAGGCGCGGGGCGCCGCCCGTGGACCGGCTGCAGCCGGCCCTACTTTTTCGGCCACCAGACGTAGAGGAAGAAATAGACCAGCACGCCGGTGACGCTGACGTAATACCAGATCGGGTAGGTGAACCTGGCCCAGCGGCGATGCGTTTCGTAGTCGCCCTTGATGGCGAGCCAGAACGTGCGCGGCACGAGGAATGCGATGGCGATCGCGAGCAACACGTGCGTGGCGAGCATCACGAGGTAGATGGTGCGGATCGCGCCTTCGCCGCCGAATTGCGTGTGCAGCGCGTCGCCGGGGCTCAGCGCGTAGGCTTTGAGGATCTTGTGGGCGACGTAGCCGACGAGAAAGAGCGCGGAGACCGCGCCAGCGGCGAGCATGAGTCGACGGTGATGCGCGATGCGCTGCGAGCGCACGGCGATGTCCTGCGCGCGCTGGGCGGCTTTGATCTGCACAAAGCCGAGCGTGATCAGGATCGTCGCGAGCGCATTGAGCGCGGCGTTGAGCGCGGGAATGTCGTGGATCGTCATCGGACGGAGCGCGTCAGAGTTTGAAGAAAAAGCGGTCCGCCACGAGCAGGCCAAGCAGCAGCGGCAGATACGCGAGGGAATAATAGAACAGACGGCGTGCTTCCCGATCGCGTTTGGCGGGGTCCAAAAACACGAAGGCGGACTTCAGCATCCAGAGTCCGAGCGCGGCCGCGAAGACGACGTAATACCACGTGCAGTAGCCGAGCAGCGTGGGCGACACGCCGGCGACCGCCATGAGGACGGTCCACACGAACGTGCGCGTGGAAACTTTCCGGCCGCTCGGGTCGGTGACGGTGATCATCTTCAGCCCGGCGGCGGCGTAGTCCTTGCGGTAGGTCCAGGCCAGCGAGAAAAAATGAGGCATTTGCCACGTGTAGAGGATGGCGAACAGCGCCCAGCCCAGCCCGGGGTTCGTGCGTCCTGCGGCGGCCCAGCCGATCATCGGCGGGAGCGCGCCGCTGATGGCGCCGATCTCGGTGTTCCAGCGCGACCAGCGTTTGGCCGGCGTGTAGATCGAGACGTAGGAAACGATCGTGGCCAGCGCGAGGAACGCCGACATCCCGTTGACGAACCGGAACAACACGGCGAGGCCCGCCGTGCTCAACAGCCAGCCGACCACGAACGCCGACCCGGGTTGAACGATACCGGCCGGGATCGGTCGATTGGCGGTGCGTTGCATGAGCGCGTCGGTATCGCGCTCCATCCACATGTTCAGGGCCGCCGCACCGCCCGCGCAGAGCGCGGTGCCGAGCACGACGAACGCGGTGCGCGCCCAATCGACATAGGAATACGGCACGGCCGCGAGATAACCGAGCATGGCCGTGATGACGGACATCATGCTCAGGCGCGGCTTGGTCAGCTCCAGGTAGTGTCGCCACGTGGCGTGCGGCGCGGCGGGGGCGGCGGAAGTCGTGGTCATGCGCGGCGACCGTTCTCGAGCGAGCGATGATGGGTGAGAAACACGAGCAGGAAGGTCACCGCGAGCGTCAGCGCGCCCACCAGCACGTGACCAGTCGTGATGTAGGCGTTGCGACCGCTCCAGATGACGTAGGCGCCGAGCGTGATCTGCAGCGTCAGCAAGCCCAGCAGGCCGACCCCGATCCACCGCAGCGTGCTGGAGACCGCGGCGTCTTTCCACAGCGCGCGGACGAACGCCACCAGCGCGACGGCGAGAACCACCGCCATCAGGCGGTGCGCAAATTGCAGCGTGACGCGGTAGTCCCAGGCGAGCGGCAGCACGTCGTGCTCGGCGGTCGAAAACGGGAAGTAGGGAATCGCCATGCCGGCGTGATTGTGGCGCATCGCGGCCGCGATCCAGAGTTGCGTGAGCAGCAGGAACAGGCTCCAGAAACCGAGCCGACGCGTCGTTTCACTCGTGTCACCGGTGAGGCCGGCGCCGCGCTCGATCCAGCCGCGCGACGTCGCGGCGGCGATGGCGAACAGGATGCAGACGAACACCTGCGCGAGCACGCCGTGCGGAATGCGCAGCATCTGGCCGAGCGTCATGTCGAAGCCGGGCACCGCGAGCGAGTCGAGCAGCACGCGTTTGCCGCCGATGACGCCCTGCACGATCACGATGGCGAGCGCCCACCAGCCGAGGCGGCGGAGCCAGCGGCGGGATTCGGTGCGCCAGAGCCAGACAGCGAGACCGATCGTGATCAGGCCCATCGTCGCGCCGCTGAGGCGGTGCGAGTGCTCGGCAAACATCGCGATGTCCGTCAGCCAGCCTTCGGGATTCACCGAGCCGTTGGACAGCGGCCAGTCGGGAAACGCCATGCCGGCGCCGATGCTCGTCGTGAACGCGCCGAGCGTCACGAGCACAAAGACCCATGCGCTGCCAAGCGCAGCGAACCAGGCAAGACCGGGTTGGTAGTCAGCGTTACGTTGCATCAGGCGGAGGCGTGGATGGGAAAGGGCAGGTGATACTCCGGCGAAACGGGGCGCAAACCTTTTGACAATTTCCGGCTTTGGCAAATGGGTCACGGGGATGAACCCGCGTTATTCGTTCGCCGCGAGATTCGCGCTGGGCGCCCTAATGGCCGCTGCGGCGGTGCTCGCCGGTTGCGATCGCCGGGCCGCCGCGACCGACGCGCCGGCCGACCCGGCCGCCGCCGTTTGGAACAAGGACGAGATGAGCATCGCGGACTACATCAAGCGCCAGAATGCCGGCGATCTGCCGAAACGTTTTCCCGTGACGGGCGAAATCGTGAGCGCTGACAGGGAGCGCAAGGTTCTCGTCGTCACGCACGAGGAGATCCTGGGTTATATGCCGGCGATGACGATGGAGTTCAAAGCATCGGCCGGCGACCTGATGAACGCGAAGCCGGGCCAGCGCATCCGCGCCGTAATGGTCGAATACAAGGACGAGTATTCCCTCGAGAAAATCTGGCCGGACGACTCGGTAACCATCCGGGCGCTCGATGCCGGCGCGAAGGCCTTGGCGCAGGACACGGCGACGCGGGGCAAAGGCGTTTATCGTGAGGTCGGCGAAGACGCACCGAACTTCACCTTGCTGGATCAGGAAGGCCGCACGGTGGCGGCAAACCGTTTTCGCGGGAAAAAGGTGATGATGAACTTCATCTTCACGCGTTGTCCGATCGCGACGATGTGCCCGGCTTCCACGATGAAGATGTCCGCGCTGCAACAGGCGGCGAAGAACGCAGGGGTGAAAGACGTGGAGTTTGTCTCCGTCTCGCTCGATCCCGAATACGACACGCCGGGCGTGCTGAAGGATTACGCGGACGCGCGCGGCCTCGATTTGAGCAACTGGTCGTTCCTCACCGGACCCGACGCGGCCGTGCGCCACCTGCTGGCGCAGCTGGGCATCATCCGCGAGTTCGAGGGCGGCACGATCAAGCACAACCTCGCCACGCTGCTGATCGACGCGAACGGCCGGATCATTCATCGCGTCGACGGCTCGCAGTGGGGCACGGATGATTTCCTCCCGAAAATGAAATGAGCGGATACGCAAACGCACATCCCCGGAGGGCCGGGCGTCCGCGAGGCCGCGCACGTGGCGCCGCCCGAGACGCCTTCGGCCTCACCGGAGCTCGGCCCTCCACGTTCCAGTGGAACGAAATTTGAACCATGGCTGATCGCTCCGCTCCGTTCCTCACGCGTCCGCAACTTCGCTCGGTCGGACTCATCACTGCGGTGGCGCTGGCGCTCTACGTGACCGTGCGCCTGCTGCCCACCGGCTCGGACCTCAATCACATGGACTTTCGCGTGACGGGGAAGGACGCGATCGAGTTCTGTGATCCGTCCAGCCCTCAGTTCATTCCGGTCATCGCGGCGAAATCGCCGGTTCAACTTTCACTTGCGAGCGAGACGTCGCCGGCGCGGGGGAAGCCCGCCAAATTCACGCTGACGATGCGGACCGCGAACGGGAAAGGCATTGGCCCGGCCGATCTGCTCGTGGCGCATACGAGCAAGCTGCACCTGCTGGTCGCCGATCCGACGCTGAACGATTACCAGCACCTGCATCCGGTGCCCGGCAGGCGCGCGGGCGAATGGATTTTCGAGATGACGCCGGATCGCGCGGGCACGTATCGCGTGTTTGCGGACTTCACCCCGGCGGCGACGCAGCGCGGCCTCTATGCGTCGGTGGACTTCACCGTGCCCGGCGATGTCGCGCGGGTGTCGCGGTCGACGAACAGCGAATGGCAGGCGGCCGGCTTCAATTTCACGCTCGATGTCCCGTCGTATTTCCGTGCGAAGGCCCCGACCGATCTCACGTTTCGCATCGAGAGCCCCGGCACGCAGAAACGCCCGGTGCCGCTTCAGCCGGTGATGGGCGCATTCGCGCACCTGGTGGCGTTCGACGAGGAGCGCAGCGGCTTTGCGCACCTGCACCCGATGGAGGCCGACCTGAGCAAGCCGCCTGCGGACCCGCTGAAGCCGGAGCTGCACTTCAAGGTCACGATCCCGCAGTCCGGTCGCTATGTCATCTGGGCGCAGGTGAATCTCGGCGGCAACGAAGTGTTCGTGCCGTTCTGGGTGGATGTGTTGCCGTAGCGAAACGCGCCCGAGGTGTGGTGGCAAATAGAGGGCTCAGCTCCTGCTGAGCCGGTGACTCGCGGATCGGATGACGTTCACGGCGCGGCGGGAGCCGCGCCCTTCAAGGAGCGATGCGTCCCGTGGTTTCGCTGCCTCCGCGTGCGACGATGGAGACCGCGCCGGAACACTCGCGAGCAAACGAACTCAGAAGGCGCCCCGTCCCGCGCGGTAGCCGTCCATGAAACCTTGCTTAACGTCGGGCCAGTGCTGGATCAGGCCGCCGGCGAGAAACGCCAGGAAAGCCACGCCGGCGAGCGCAAGCACCGCACGGTAGGAGAACTCACGGCCGTGATGCTGTGCGTTTGCGAGCAACCCGACGCCGCCGAGAAACACGGCCGGACCGACCACGCCTGCTCCGGCCAGTGCTGCCGCCACGCAGACGATGACCGTGTTGTCGCGGCGAAAGGCCGCTTCGTTGGTGGTGTCTGGCGTGGCGACCATGGAGATCAGCCCCGCGTCTTTCGCTCCAGCGGATGCCGCAGCGTGGCGATGGCGCCGCCGGCCGGGTTCTCGGCGAGCGTGACTTCGCCGCCAAGGTTGCGCATCGCGTGACGCGCGACGGTGAGACCCATGCCGACGCCGACGGTGTGTTTCGAACTGATGAAGGGTTCGAACGCGTGATCTTTGATCTCGGGATCGATGCCGCGGCCGCCGTCCTCGACGTGCACGAGCAATTGTTTGCCGTCTTCGCCGCGGTCGACGATTTCCGTGCGGAGAGTGATCTTGCGCTGGTCGTCGGGCGTGTCGCCGTAGGCCTCCCACGCGTTGATGAGCAACTTGGCGAGCGAATCCTCGAACACTTCCACGTTGGTCTCGATCCCCAGGTCGCCGGCGAAGTTCTCGATCGCGACCGGTTGCTCGACGCGGAAGTCCGTCTGGTAACGCCGCACGCTGCTTTCGAGCAAGGGGCCGAGCTTGGCGTGGCCGAGCTGCGGCTTGTTCTTCACGACCAGGTTGGTGAGCTGCTTGATGATTGCGACGATGCGGTTGACGGCGTCCTCGAGGCTCTGGGCGTTCTTTTTCACGAGTTCGGGCTTCTCGTGGTAGGCCTTGATGAGGTCGACGTAACCGATGACGACGCCGAGGAGATTGTTCAGGTTGTGTGCGATGCCTTGTGTGACGGCGCCCAGCGTGGCCGCGCGGCGCGAATCACCGAGGCGGCGCTGGAGCTCGACGAGTTCCCGGTTCATGTGCACGAAGCGCAGCTGCGTCTGCACGCGCGCGAGCGTCTCGTCGAGGTCGATGGGCTTCGTGATGTAGTCGACGGCACCGACGCCCAGACCCTCGATCTTGCCCTCCTTGGAGGTGCGCGCGGTGATGAAAATTACCGGGATGATCTTCGTCTCCGGGTCAGCCTGCAGGCGTTGGCAAACCTCGATGCCGTCCATGTCGGGCATCATGACATCGAGGAGAATGAGGTCCGGCTTGTCGGCGGCGACGAGGTCGAGCGCTTCGCGACCGGAGAACGCCGTGGCCACCTGCATGCCTTCGCGCTCCAGTTTGCGCTTCAGCAACTGAACATTGATGGGCTGATCGTCGACGACGAGAATC
Organism: Candidatus Didemnitutus sp.; assembly: GCA_041906465.1. GTDB lineage: Bacteria > Verrucomicrobiota > Verrucomicrobiia > Opitutales > Opitutaceae > Didemnitutus. The sequence continues at coordinate 88,883 of JAYRJE010000014.1, forward strand.
TTGGATGCCATGACGCGTGCAGGCGGAGAAAAGCCCGCCGCTCCACGCGACGCAAGCCCCACGTCACACGCGGTGCGCTATTCCCTCGAGCGCGCGTGAAAGGCCATCGCGCGCCACGTCGGAGAGTGCATTGCCTAGGGTGAAGTCCCGGGCGGGCACGAGAAGTTGCCATGCCCGCTCGGGAGCGCGTCCGAATGCGGCGCGTGCGAGCGCGAGCAGCGCGGACGGTGTCAGCGCGTGGTTCAGGCCCTCGCGGTCGGGGGACGCCGCATTGACCGGCACGAAAACCACGCCGTCGGTGTGCAACGCGGCGTCGACGAAAATCACTTCGTCGGCCACGGCGAGGTCGGCGGCGAGTTCCGGGGTGAGTTCGTGGCGCGCGAGCGCGAGCACGCCGGGGATGGCCCAGTCCGCGACATGTTGGGCGATGAGCTGGCCGAGACCGTCATCGCCGAAGAGCGTGTTGCCATACCCGAGCACGAGCAGGCGGGCGCGCACGGCGCTGGGAGGATGCGGATGGGCGGAGAGGAGCATCGCGCGCTCAGTCGCGAGCGGCCGTGTTGAGGATCTCGCCGGTGGGCGCGACGAGTTGGACGAGGAGCGGCATCTGGCCGACGGCGTGCGTCGAGCAGCTGAGACACGGATCGTAGCAGCGGATGCCGTGCTCGACGCGATTGAGCAGCGGCTCGGGGATTTCGGTGGAGCCGGGCTTGATGTAGGCGCGGGCGATTTGTGCGACGGTGCGATTCATCGCGAGGTTGTTGTGGCCCGTCGCGATGATGAGGTTCACCTTCGTGAGCAGGCCGTGCTCATCGACGGTGTAGTCGTGAATGAGCGTGCCGCGCGGCGCTTCGCTGACGCCGACGCCGTGCAGGTGGTTGATGCCGGCGTCGGAGCGGATGTGATCGCGGAGCAATTCCTGATCGTCGACGTAGAGCGAGATGCGTTCGAGCGCGGCGAGGATCTCGATCAGGCGGGCGTAGTGGTAGAGGAACGACGACGTCACCGCACCGCCCCGGCCGAAAGTGCGGAAGTTCGCGAGTTCGGCGTCGGCTTGGGGCGTGCCGATGGTGGTGCAGACGTTGAGCCGCGCGAGCGGACCGACGCGATACAGGCCAGCCTGCGGACCGAGCGGATGGTAATACGGCGACTTCAGGTAGGATGAATTCTGCACCTGCTCCGCGATGAGGGACGCGTAGGCCTTGGGCTCGACCTGATCCTGCACGATCTGCCCGGTGCTGTCGGTGAAGCGAAGCTTTCCGCCATGGTGTTCCCATTCGCCGCGCGGGCCGACGAGGCCCATGAACAGCGAGGGGAAGTTGCCGTAGGTCTCGATTTCGCGCGGGTGGGCTTCGAGCACGCGCTTGAAGAGCTTCAGCGCGATGTTGGTGGTCGCGAACGCCTCGGGCAGCCAGTCCTTGATGCGTTCAAGCGTCATGCGATCGACGCCGGAGCGCACGCCGCCGGGGACGGCCCAGCCGGGGTGAACCTTCTTGCCGCCGAGCATCTCGATCACTTCCTGGCCGAACTGCCGCAGGCGAATGCCGGCGCGGGCGAGCTCGGGTTTTTCGGCGGCGAGGCCGAAGACGTTGCGCTGCGCCGGCGGAGTGTCCCAACCGAGCAGGAAGTCGGGCGCACTGAGATGAAAGAAGCTCAACGCGTGGCTTTGCACGATTTGCGCGAGGTTCATCAGTCGGCGGAGCTTCTCGGCGGCAATGGGCACGCGAACGGCGAGAATGGCGTCGCCGGCCTTGGCGGAGGCGAGGAGGTGCGAGACCGGGCAGATGCCGCAGATGCGCGCGGTGATGCCGGGCATCTCGGCCAGCGGACGGCCTTCGCAGAACTTCTCGAAGCCGCGGAATTCCGTGACGTGGAACTCCGCGTCGGCCACATGGCCGGAGTCGTCGAGGCGCAGGCTGATCTTGGCGTGGCCTTCGATGCGGGTGACAGGATCGATGACGATGCGGCGGGTCATGTGCAGGCGTTGTCCAGGGGGCGGAGCGCGCGGCGCTCAGCCGAATTTGAGTTGGGCGCCGCTGAGCGCGGGCGCGCCGTCGAGGAGGTGGAGCAGCAAAGCCTTGATGCGGTCGGCCGGCGGCGGACAGCCGGGGAGACAGTGGTCGACCTTGATCAGCTGGTGCAGCGGGAGGACTTTGGGCAGCAGCGGGGGCAACACGCCGTCGAGCGCGGGCTTCACGGGGTTGCTCTCGGCGGCCTCGATGTAGGCGCGCTGGAGGACGTTGTCGGCGTTTTTCGCGCCAAGGACGTTGCGCATTGCGGGGACGTTGGCCGTGACGGCGCAGTCGCCGAAGGACACGACGATCTTCGTGCGCGCGCGGATCTGGTGGGCGAGTTCGACGTGGTCGACGTTGCAGAGCGCGCCTTCGACGAGGCAGAGGTCGACGTTCTCGGGATAGACCTTGAGGTCGGCGATCGGGCTGTAGACGACGTCGATCCGACCGGCGAGTTCGAGCAGGAACTCGTCGAGGTCGAGGAAGGACATGTGGCAACCGGCGCAGCCGCCGAGCCAGACGGTGGCGAATCTCAGGCGTTCCATTGTTGTTTCTCCCGGGCGCTGACGATTTTTTCGAGCCGCGTGCGGTCACGCATCATTTCTCCGGCGGTGGCGCCGCGGTAGAACAGGGCGCCGGTCGGGCAGCTCATCACGCATTTGCCGCACGAAGTGCAGGTGTCGGCGTCGGCCCACGGCTGGCGGAGGTCGGTGATGATCTCGCAGCGGCCACCGCGTCCGGCGACGTTCTTGGTGCCGGCACCTTCGATGTGCCAGCAGACGCGGACGCAACGCGTGCAGAGGATGCAGCGGTTGTGGTCCATGCCGTAGAGCGCGTGCGTCTGGTCGACCGGCCAGCGGGGCGATTGGTAGTCGTAGCGCACGTGGTCCATGCCGCACGAGGCGGCGAGCGTCTGGAGTTCGCACTGGCCGTTCGATACGCAGACGGCGCACACGTGGTTGCGCTCGGCGAAGAGCAGTTCGAGCGTGAGCTGGCGGTAGTGGCGCAGGCGCGGCGTGTCGGTGAGGATCTCCATGCCCTCGCGCACGCGCGTGGTGCAGGCGGACATCAGCTTGGCGTTGCCGGCGACCTCGACGAGGCAGAGACGGCAGGCGCCCACATCGTAGACGCCGTCGAGGTGGCAGAGCGTCGGCAATTTGACGCCGGCTTCGCGGCACGCCTGGAGGATGGTCGCGTCGTCCGGGGCGGAGACTTGGCGGCCGTCGATCGTGAGGGTTTTAACAGCCATGGGAGTGCGGGATCAGTGCGGGGCCGACGCGGCGGTCGCGTGCTCGGGTTGGAGGAGCGCCTCGTATTCGTGGCGGAAGAAGCGCAGCGTGCTGAGGACAGGGTTCGGCGCGGTCTGACCGAGGCCGCACAGACTCGTGTGCTTCACCATGTCGCAGAGTTCCTCGAGTTGCGCCAAGTCGGCGGCGTTGGCGCGGCGCTCGATGATCTTGGTGAGCAGCTGGTGCATTTGCACGGTGCCGGCGCGGCAGGGGATGCATTTGCCGCACGACTCGTCGACGCAGAACTCCATGAAGTAGCGCGCGACGTCGACCATGTTGGTGGTGTCGTCCATCACGATCATGCCGCCGGAGCCCATGATGGAGCCGAGCTGGCCGAGCGACTCGTAGTCGACGGGCGTGTCGAGGTGTTGTTGCGGAATGCAGCCACCGGAGGGGCCGCCGGTTTGCACGGCCTTGATGGCGTGGCCGTCGGGGGCGCCGCCGCCCATGTCCTCGACGATGGTGCGGAGCGGCGTGCCCATGGGCACTTCGATGAGGCCGGTGTGGCGGATCTTGCCGGCGAGGGCGAAGACCTTGGTGCCGGTGCTCTTTTCCGTGCCGATGCCGGCGAACCACTCTGCGCCCTGCCGAATGATGGCGGCGACGTTCGCGAAGGTCTCGACGTTGTTGATCAAGGTCGGGCACCCCCACAAGCCGCTCTCCGCCGGGAACGGCGGGCGCGGGCGCGGCTGGCCGCGTTTGCCCTCGATCGAGGCCATGAGCGCGGTTTCCTCGCCGCACACGAAGGCGCCGGCGCCGATCCGCACCTCGATGTTGAACGAGAACGGCGACTCGAAGATGCTGCCGCCGAGCAAGCCGAGTTGACGCGCCTGCTTGATCGCGGTCTGGAGTCGCGCGATGGCGAGCGGATACTCGGCGCGCACGTAGACGTAGCCCTGAGTCGCGCCTACGGCGCGTGCGGCGATGGCCATGCCTTCGAGCACGCTGTGCGGATCGCTCTCGAGAACGGAACGGTCCATGAACGCGCCGGGGTCGCCCTCGTCGGCGTTGCAGACGACGAATTTTCGTTCGCCCGGCGCCTTGGCGACGGTGCCCCATTTGAGGCCGGTGGGAAAACCCGCGCCACCGCGACCGCGCAGACCGCTCCGCACGATCGTGTCGACCACGTCGGCGGGCTCCATCTCCGTGATGGCGCGGAGCAACGCCTGGTAGCCGTCCACGGCGATGTAGGTTTCGATCTTCTCGGGATCAACGATGCCGCTGTTCGCGAGCACGATGGTCTTTTGCTGGGCGAAGAACGGTGAGTTCGCCGGCGCAAGGCCCGCGGCGATCGCGCCGGTCTGGATCTGGGCGATCAGCTCGGCGGCGGTGTCGGGCTCGACCTTCTCGTAGAGCACGCCTGACGGGTCGGCCTGCACGAGCGGGCCCTGGCAGCAAAGCCGCAGGCAGCCGACGCCGCGCACTTCGATCTGGTCCGCGAGTCCGGCGGCGGCCACGGCCTGCTCCAATTTTTTCTTCACTTCCGGCGCACCGGAGGAGTGGCAGCTCGCCGCCGTGCAGCAGCGGAGCGTGTAGGGTTTCCGCGCGGCCAGCTCGCGCGCCTTGATCTGGAGAAGGTCGTTAAGATCCATGGGAGGAGAGCCAGGGTTGGACTTTCGCGACGGCGCTCTCGGCAGTCTGCTTGGCGGTGACCGTGCCGTCGTAGACGACGGCCGGCGCGATGCCGCACGCGCCGATGCAGCGTGCAGAGAGCAGGGAGAGTTTGTTGTCCGGCGTGGTTTCGCCGGCCTTGATCCCGGCGCGCTCCTCGATCGCGGCCATGATTTTGTCGGCGCCCTTCACGTAGCAGGCCGTGCCGAGGCAGACGACGCAGGTGTGTTCGCCCTGCGGTTTCAGGGTGAAGAAATGGTAGAAGGTCGCGACGCCGTAGACGCGGCTGGGCGGCAGCTTGAGGGCCTTCGCGATGTAGAGCAGCAGGCCGTCGTCGAGGAATCCGTAGAGTTCCTGGGCCTTGTGCAGCACCTCGATGAGCGCGTCGCCGCGGAACTGCTGGCGCTTCATGAAGGTGTCGAGGATGACGAGGCGCTTGTCGCCCCGCGGGGCGGCGGCGGCTTTCTTGCGCTCGAGTTTCCGGCGGGCTTCCGTGAGGAGCATAGGGGTGGGGTGGCCAATCCGGACCTTTCCCCGCACCGCCCAGCGGTCCGTAGGGGTCAGGACCGGCCGGTAGATTTGGCAAGCGGTAGATTAGCGCGAATACGCGCGGCTCACTTGCCGCAGGTTGCGCAAGGGCCGGCGTGGATTGCTGTGCAGGAATTGGCGCGCGCCGCAGGTGCGCTTATCGTTGCACTCTGAAAAAGGGCGCGCGCATGGCAGGGCGCACACAAGAAGTGCGCAAACGAGAGAGTGTCCTAAACGGAGCGCGCGATCCGGACGAAAGTGGCGGGAGCTTCCAGCTCCCGGAGTGTGACCGCCTCGCGTGACGGGAGCTGGAAGCTCCCGCTACTTTGCCTGAGCGTTCTTTGGTGATCTGCGGGGCGAAGCTTACTGCGCGCGGTTTTGCCGATACGCTTTCACCGTGTTCTTCATCAGCATCGCGACAGTCATTGGGCCGACGCCGCCGGGGACGGGCGTGATCTTCGAACAGAGCGGGGAAACGGTCGGGAAATGCACGTCGCCGGTGAGGCGGTAGCCGGTTTTCTTCGTCGCGTCGGGCACGCGGTTCACGCCGACGTCGATCACGACTACGCCGGGCTTCACCATGTCGGCGGTGACGAACTCCGCCTTGCCGATCGCGGCGATGAGCACGTCGGCCTGGCGCGTGATGGCGGGCAGGTCCTTCGTTTGCGAGTGGCAGATCGTGACCGTGGCGTTGGCCCACTGCTTGCGCTGCACCGCGAGGAGCGCAGCGGGTTTGCCGACGATGAGCGAGCGGCCGAGCACGACGACGTGCTTGCCGTTGAGCGAAACCTTGGCGCGCTGGAGCAGCTCCATGATGCCGGCGGGCGTGCAGGCGACGAAGCCCGTCTCGTCCTCCTGCGCGAGCTTGCCGAGGTTCAGCGTGTGGAAACCGTCGACGTCCTTCTCGGCGGCGATGCGACGGAACACGGCGACTTCGTTGATGCCTTTCGGCAGCGGCGATTGCACGAGGATGCCGTCGACGGTGGCGTCGGCGTTGAGCGTGTCGATGAGCGCGCAGAGTTCGTCCTGCGTGATCGTGACGGGCGGGAAAATGAGGCGGCTTTCGATGCCGATCTCCGCGGCAGTTTTCTCCTTCTTCTTTACGTAGGAAACCGACGCCGGATCGTCGCCCACGCGCACGAGGGCGATGCAGGGCTTGCGGCCGGAGGAGCCGGCGACTTCCGCTTTGAGTTCCGCGACGATCTCGGCCGCGACTTGGTTGCCGTCGATGATTTCCATGGGGAGGAAGAAAAAAGCCGGCCCTCACGGCCGGCTAAAGTTTCGCGAGTGTCTTATTTGCGCTGGATGGCCTGCGCGACGACGACGAGGTCCTTGCCGTCGACCGTGTTTCGCACGGTGCCGGTAATGACGACCTGCAGGTTGAGATAGCTCTCGAGCTTCTCGGTGAGCACGAGGCGCTTCATGTCGACGTAGGCGAAGCGGCGGCCGCTGCTGTCGCTCAGCTGATAATCATACACCGGGGTCGAGCCGAAGAGCGTCGCTTGCGCGACCGTGAACGTGCCGCTGAACAGGCGCGGCGTGTCGGCGCTGTTGGCCGAAACCGGCACCGGCCGACCGGGCTCGGTGCTCGTGGCGACGGGCGCGGACGAATACCCACCGGCCGTCGCGGGCGGCGGCGTGACGGGCGCGGCGGCGACGGCGGGGCGGTTGGCGGTGGCGCCGATGGCAATGAAGCCCTGCAGCTTCTTCTCGACGCGCACTTTCAGCCAATCGCCGGTCGAAAGGCCGACGACCTCGGACTTGTCACCCTTCTGCGAAATGGTGAGGACGGCGGAGGTGACCTTCGGCTCGCTGTAGATGTTGGCGCCTTCGCGGACGCTGAGGGCCTTCGTGATCTCGCGGCTGCGCGAGTAGCCTTCGAACGAGCCGTCGACTTCGACGCGGCGCCAGCCGGCGGGCGCTTCGCCCACCGGATTGATCGTGGCGCCAGCGGCGAGGCGCGTCAGCACGGGCGATTTCGCGTCGGGTTGCTGGAAAACGGCGGTGTCGGTCGCAACCGTGTCGGCGGCGAGGCGCGCGGCGACGGTGAGTGCGAGGGCGAGGAGGGAGAGTTTAATCTTCATGGTCGGTGAACGCGGCGTGCTCCGGGACGGCGCGAGGCGTCGCGAAGAGCAGTGAGATTTCCTTCGTAGAAAGTTGTTTCACCCCGCGCAACGGGATTCCTTTTAAGCGCAGCGCGCCGATCTGGTAACGCTTCAGGCGTTTCACGGGAAAGCCGAACGCGAGGAACAGCTGGCGGATCTCGCGCTTTTTGCCGTGGTGCAGGTGAACGTCCAGCGACGTCGAGAGCTTGTCGCGGTTCGGGTTGAGCAGGAGCGCGTGCTCCACCTGGAGATGCTCGTTCTCGACCTTCACGCCCTTGAGGAGTTGGCCGACTTTGCTGGCGGGGAAGGGACGCTCCAGCGTCACGTGGTAGCGCTTCACGACCGTGTTCGACGGGTGCATGAGCTTGTTTGCGAGATCGCCGTCGGTGGTGAGGATGAGCAGGCCCTCGCTGTCCTTGTCGAGGCGGCCGGCGCAGAACAGCCGGAGCTTGCGCCACTCGCGCGGCAGCAGGTCGAAGATCGTGCCGTCCTCGGCGTGCGGGTCGCTGTTCGAGCAGACGAGCCCGCGCGGCTTGTGCATGGCGAGCGTGACTTTCGGCTGCGCGGTCGAGCGCACGGACTTGCCGCGGACGGTGACCTTGTCGACGCCGGGCTCGACCTTGCGGCCGGGCTCGGCTTTCTCGCCGTTCACGTAAACCTCGCCGGCCGCGATGAGCGCCTCCGCGGCGCGGCGTGAGCACAGGCCGGAGTCAGCGATGAATTTTTGGATGCGAACGGGTTCCACGCCGCGCACCCTTGGCGCGGGCGCGCTCGCGAGCAACAGGAAAGCCTGCGAGGCCTTTTGCGTCACCTGCGGGCATTTGACAACGAACGTGCTTGCCACCTGCTTTCTCCGAACGGCAGATACGCCTTCCCACGCAATGCATCTGGAGCCTGCTCCCGCCACGTTCTCCAAGGACAACCCGTTTCCCGCTCGCCTGACGGAAAACCGCCTCCTGAACCGTCCCGGTTCGGCCAAGGACACGCGTCACATCGTCGTGGATCTCGGCGACAGCGGCCTGACCTACAAGGCGGGCGACTCGCTCGGCGTGTTTCCGATGAACCGCGCCGACCTCGTGGCCGAGCTGCTCCAGCGCCTGCGCGCGACCGGCGACGAGCTCGTGAATCCGGCGATGCTGAAGTTGATGGCGCCGATCCCGCTGCGCGACGCGCTCACCCGCCGCCTCGCGCTCGCGGGTCCGACGAAGAAGATTCTCGAGACGCTCGCTGCGAACACGCCCGATCCCACCGAGAAGGAGAAGATTGCCGGCCTGCTTGCGCCCGAGGCGAAGGAGCAACTCGCGGCCTATCTCGCCGAGCGCGAATACGTCGACCTGCTTGCCGAGTTCCCGCACGCGCAGATTTCGCCGCAGGTTTTCGTCGACCACCTTCGCAAGCTGATGCCGCGCCTCTACTCGATCGCCTCGAGCAGCAAGGTCCATCCGACGCAGGTGCACCTGACCGTCGCCGTCGTCCGCTACGAGACCAACGGCCGCCAGCGCCACGGCGTGTGCTCGACGTTCCTCGCCGACCGCGCCGCCGTGAACGACACGCCGGTGCCCGTGTTCGTGTCGCTGTCGCACTTTGCACCGCCCGCCGACGGCGCGAAGGATGTCATCATGGTCGGACCCGGCACCGGCGTGGCGCCGTTCCGGGCGTTCATGCAGGAACGCGTCGCCACCGGCGCGACCGGCCGCAACTGGCTTTTCTTCGGCGACCAGCGCCGCGCGACGGATTTCCTCTACGAGGAGGAGTGGCTCGCCTGGCAACAGCAGGGCAAGCTCGCGCGCCTCGACCTCGCCTTCTCGCGCGACCAGGCGGAAAAAATCTACGTGCAGGACCGCATGCGCCAGAACGGCGCCGAGCTCTGGGCCTGGCTGCAAGCTGGCGCGTGCTTCTACGTGTGCGGCGACGCCAAGCGCATGGCCAAGGACGTCGACGCGGCGCTCCACGAAATCATCGCGCAACACGGCCAGATGGACGCCGCCGCCGCGGTGGAATACGTGAAGCAGCTCAAGAAAGACCACCGCTACATGCGGGATGTTTATTGAGCGGGTTGCTCCCGGGACTTCGCGCGCCCCTACGTTCGAGCGGGTCCGGAACCAAGCTCGACCCTGCGTCGAGCCGGGCGCGCGAATGCAGGACGTGCGAGTGTGCTGGCGATTACGGAGTGCCGACGTAACGCAAAAAGAGCCGGCCTTGCGCTTCCATGGTGCCGTCCGGTTTCATCGAGACACCGCGGTCGCCGAAGCCGAGAAGCGCGTATTCGCCTGTCGGACTTGCTACGGGAGCCCCAGAAATGGCAAGCGGGTGCGTCACCAACGCCGGAAGATCGGCGATGAACGCGCCGGATCCGATTCCGTAGCGCACGATCAGCACTACTTTCTTTTTTCCTTCCGATTCAGCTTTCGCGAATAGCAGATGCAACTCTGGCGTTTTCGGGTCCGAGCTGCGGAATGGCCGCACGCCGACACGCGCAATGACGCGTTCGGCGCTCCCTTCCTCGATGTAGCATAGCTCGATCGTGCCGGTGGCGTCTTGTGACAGGGCGGAGGAGAAGCGCCACACTGTCGTTCCTGGACCGTAGTTTTCGGATGACGGCAAGGAGGCGAACGGCGCGGCGGAAGCGCTTGTTGCAAACAACGCGAGGAGTGCGAGGACGAGCTTCATAACGATTCGGGACGGAGTGTTCAGATCGGTGAGGAACCTCACCAGGTTGGCCCGCGATGACGAACCAACAGAAGGCGCGTAGTCGCTCAAGGCTTAACCAACCTCGATCCGCGGGGAACGGTGGGCCCCGCTGCCTTTTCACGCTTGCCCGCCTTCGCCGCACCGCATCCCATCCGCCCTCCATGAGCCTGACCTACAACAATCGTGTGGCCCTCGTCACTGGCGCGGGGCGCGGTATCGGCAAAGCCATCGCTGAACTGCTCGCCAAAAACGGCGTGACCGTCATCTGCGTGAGCAAGTCCGCCGAGAGTTGCGGTGCGGTGGCCGACGGCATCGTCGCCGCAGGCGGCAAGGCCAAGGCGCTCGCGGTCGACGTCGCGAACGGCGCAGCGGTGAAGGCGGCGTGCGAGCAGTTGCTGGCCGAGTTCGGCAACATCGACATCCTCGTCAACAACGCCGGCATCACGAAGGACGGCCTCCTGTTCCGCATGAGCGAGGACGATTGGAACAACGTCATGGCGACGAACCTGACGAGCTGTTACCACTTCACGAAGCTGATCGGCCGCCCGATGACGCAGAAGCGTTGGGGCCGCATCATCAACATCACTTCTGTCGTCGGCCTCATGGGCAATCCCGGCCAGGCCAACTACTGCGCGGCGAAGGCCGGCATGATCGGTTTCACGAAGTCGATCGCGAAGGAGTTCGCGGCGCGCAACATCACCGTGAACGCCGTCGCGCCCGGATTCATCAAGACCGACATGACCGCCGCGCTGCCTGAAGAAGCCGGCGAGAAGCTGCTGAGCGTGATTCCGCTGAAGCGCCTCGGCGAAGCCGCCGACATTGCCAACATGGTGGCATTCTTGGCCTCCGAAGAGGCCGGCTACATCACCGGACAGGTTTTTACCGTTGACGGCGGCATGGTGATGTGATGCCGATTTGACCACATTTTAGCTGCGCACTCCTTCTCGAACCCTTTCCAACATGGCCGACCAGAAAACCATCGAACAACGCGTCAAGCAGATCATCGTTAACCAGCTGAACGTTAACGAAGAGCAGATTACGAAGGAAGCCTCCTTCCTCGATGATCTCGGCGCGGATTCCCTCGACACCGTTGAGCTCATCATGGCCTTCGAAGAGGAGTTCAAGAATGAGATCAAGGGCGAGATCCCGGAGTCCGACGCGGAGAAGCTCCAGACCGTCGGCGACGTGATCAGCTACATCGAGGCCAAGGCCGCCGCGAAGTAAGTTTCCCTTTCGAAAAAGGCGTTCTGCCACCCGGAAAATCGGGACTGGTAGAACGCCTTTTTCTTTTCAGTGTGTCGGGCTGATGGAAACCGTCTCTCCGCACAAACGCGTCGTCGTTACCGGTCTGGGCGTGATCGCCTCGCTCGGGCATAACGTGCCCGATTTCTGGGCCAGCATCCTTGCCGGCAAATGCGGCATCGATCGCGTCACGCAGTTCGACGTGAAGGATTACACCTGCCAGATCGGCGCCGAGGTGCGCGGCTGGGACCCGGCGCAGCACATGGACCCGAAAGAGGTCCGCCGCAACGACCGCTACACGCATTTCGGCTTCTGCGCGGCAAAACAGGCCGTGGCCGACGCGAAGCTCGACATGGCGAAAGAGGACGCCGACCGCGTGGGCGTCATCATTGGCTCCGGCATCGGCGGCATGTGGACGATCGAGAACCAGCACAAGGTTCTGCTCGAGCGCGGTCCGCGCAAAGTTTCGCCGTTCATGATTCCCGCGCTGATCAGCAACATGGTCGGCGGGCTGGTCGCGATCGAGCTGGGCGCGCGCGGTCCGAATTTCGGCGTCGTCAGCGCGTGCGCGACCGCCACGCACGCCATCGGCGAATCGCTCCGCATGATCCGCAGCGGCGAGGCCGATGTGATGGTGTGCGGCGGTGCCGAAGCGTCGATCACGCCGCTCTCCTACGCCGGTTTCTGCTCGATGAAGGCGATGAGCACGAACAACGAGAACCCGCAGAAAGCCAGCCGGCCCTTCGACGCGAATCGCGATGGCTTCATCATGGGCGAAGGCTCGGGCATCCTCGTGCTCGAAAGCCTCGAACACGCGCTTGCGCGCGGCGCGCACGTTTATTGCGAACTGATCGGCTACTCGGCGACGTGCGACGCCTATCACATCACTTCGCCCGATCCGGACGGCAAGGGCCTGTCGCTCGCCATGACGCGCGCGCTCGCCGACGCCCGTGTGCGCCCGGACGAGATCGACTACATCAACGCCCACGGCACCTCCACGCCCTACAACGACAAGTTCGAGACGCTCGCGATCAAGAAGGTCTTTGGCGACCACGCGCGGAAGCTCATGATCAGCTCCACGAAGTCGATGACGGGCCACCTGCTCGGTGCCGCCGGCGGCATCGAAGCGGTGGTGAGCGTGAAGACGATCGAGACCGGCGAAGTCCCGCCGACGATCAATCTCGAGACGCCCGACCCGGAGTGCGACCTCGACTACGTGCCGAACGTGAAGCGCAGCGCGGCCGTTCGCACGGTCATGAGCGACAATCTCGGTTTCGGCGGCCAGAACGCGGCGCTGGTCTTCCGGAAGATGTGAGGGGCGGCACAGCGGCGACGAGCGAGACGTCTCGCGCGAGAGAGTGGCCGTTCAAAGTAGCGGGAGCTTCCAGCTCCCGTTTCGCTGGGCGCCCTAGACACGGGAGCTGGAAGCTCCCGCTACTCTCGACGTAACGCCGCGGCCACTTCAGTTCGGAACAGTGGCGCTACTCGATGCCGGCACTGCGCGACGCGCGTTCCTCGCCAATACGCGCGTGCTCTCGCGGCTTGCGGTGCGCTGGCGCGGCTGGCATCAGTGGCGGCGCACACACGCCATGAATACCCCGTTGCGTCACCTGTTCGCCGCGGCGTGCCTGTTGGTTGGCACGCTCGCGTTTGGAGCCGAGGGCAAGGTTGCCGGTTCGGCCGAGGAATCCACGAAGATCGCCCAAGCTTGGCTGAAGCTCGTCGATGACGGCAATTATGCGCAGAGCTGGAAGGAGTCCGCGTCGCGTTTCCGCGCCCAGGTCACCGAGGAGAAATGGGTCGGCGCGATGAACCAAGTGCGCCAGCCGCTCGGCGCAGTGAATTCGCGCGAGCTGGCCGACGCCAGCTTCGCCAACGAACTGCCGCGCGCGCCGAAAGGCGAGTATTGGGTCTTGAGATTTGCGACGTCGTTCGAAGCCGCGAAGGCCAACGAAGTCGTCACGCTGATGCTGGATACGGACGGGCAGTGGCACGTCGTCGGGTTTTTCATCCGGCCGGCGTCCTGACCGCTCGCTGCAGCGCGCCTCGTGGCCTCGACTAAAACTGATCGAGGCATCGGGGATTTATTTCTAATAGTCGCCCCGCGCGACGTGCGGCGCGTTGCCGAAGGTCGGGGAACAGGGCTTTCCTTTGCACAACCCAGCACCCCATGGTTACCCTGAAGAAACGCACCAGCCTGACCGAGAGCGACCCGGAGCGGTCGCTCGAATTCGAGTTCATCCGCGCGACCGAAAACGCCGCGCTCAACGCCGTCCACTGGATCGGCCGCGGCGACAAGGAGGGAGCCGACGCCGCTGCGTGCGACGCGATCAACGGCACTTTCGACCACATCGACATGCGCGGCGAAGTCGTGATCGGCGAGGGCATCAAGGATGACGCGCCGGGCATTTTCCTCGGCGACAGACTCGGCACCTGGAAGGCGGGTTCTCCGAAGTTCAACATCGCGCTCGATCCGATCGACGGCACGACGAACATCTCAAAAGGGCTGCCGAACTCGATTTCCGTGATGGCGGGCGTGCTCGCCCCCGAAAAAGGGAACGCGATGCTCAACATCCCGACGTTTTACTCGGAGAAGCTCGCCTATGGTCCGCAGGTGGCGCACGCGATGGAGAAGAACAAAGCGCTGCGCTTCGACCTCGATACGCCCGTCGAGGAAATCGTCCGCAAGACCGCGAAGATGCGCGGCAAGAACGTGCGCGAAGTGGTCGTCGTGGTGCTGGATCGGCCGCGCCACGAGAAGATCATTCGCAGCGTGCGCAAGATCGGCGCGGCGTTGCGGCTGATCTCGGACGGCGATGTGACCGCGGCGATCGCACCGTCGCTGCCTGACAGCGGCGTCGATCTCTACATCGGGATTGGCGGTTCGCCGGAAGGCGTGCTGACGGCGGCGGCGCTGCGTGCGCTCGGTGGCGGCCAGCAGCTCCGCATGTGGGTGCGGGACGAGGAGGAGCGGGCCCGCATCGCGAAAGATCCGGCGGCGAAGGATCTCGCCAGGATTTTCTACGCGGAGGATCTCTGCACGGGCCCGGGCGCGATTTTTTGCGCCACCGGCATCACGTCCAGCTGGCTGCTGCCCGGAGTGAAGGTCGTCGGTCGTCACGCCACGACGCACTCGATCCTGATGCGCGCGCGCAGCCGGACGGTGCGTTACATCCAGGCCGTCCACGATCTCGATCACAAGACGATCTACCTGCGCAGCCGGAATACGGAGACGTTGGTCTGAGGTAGCGCCGGCGCCCCGCCTGCCTTCGATGGCCGAGCTGGCGTGACGCCTGCGCGATGCCGCTCCGGAGACCTCTGGAACGGTGAGAAAGGCGCGCGCGCAAAATTTCCAAAAAGCCGTTGACGGCGGCTTTCGCCGGCCCTTTTACTCGCCCTTCCAATTTTGTGGCTCGGTAGCTCAGTTGGTAGAGCAGAGGACTGAAAATCCTTGTGTCGTCGGTTCGATTCCGACCTGAGCCACCACTTTCAAACGCCGCCTCACGCGAGGCGGCGTTTGTCATTACCGAGGATCGGAAGCGTCGAGGAGGAGGCGGACTGACTGCTCCAAACCCCGCGCATCGTCGGCGTCGAAGCGGTTCAGCTGCGGGCTATCGAGGTCGAGCACCCCGAGCAACTCGCCGCGATGGAGCAGGGGGACGACGACTTCGGAGTTCGAGGCGCTGTCGCAGGCGATGTGGCCGGGGAAATCGTGGACGTTCGGGACGACGACGCTTTCGCGCCGCGCGGCGGCAGTGCCGCAAACGCCTTTGCCGAGCGCGATGCGCACGCAGGCGACCTTGCCTTGGAACGGGCCGAGCACGAGCTCACCGTTCCTCAGCAGGTAAAAGCCGGCCCAGTTCAAGTCGGGCAGCGTCTGCATCAGAAGGGCGGACGTCTGCGCCAGGTTGCACACCCAGTCGCGCTCGCCGTGGAGGACGGCTGCGAGCTGGCGGTTGACGGCGGCGTAGAATTCCGGTTTCGAGCTGGCTTGGATGGCGGCGACGGCGTGCGACATGGCGGTGAGCGCAGAGCTGTAAGCACGTGCGGCGGCGTGGCAAGGGAGCGATTGCGCGAAAGGCGGGAATAAAGCAGCCTCCGGCGGCTCCCACGCCTGAACATGCCCAGCGATGTCTTCACCCAGCTGGTGGACGCGCACTATGCGCCGCTCTACCGCTTCGCGCTCAGCCTGACGAGAAACTCGTCGGATGCGTGCGACCTGACGCAGCAGACGTTTTTCATCTGGGCGCGGAAGGGCGAGCAGTTGCGCGACGGCGCGAAGGCGAAGTCGTGGCTGTTTACCACGCTTTACCGCGAGTTCCTGCGCGGGCGGCGACGGGCAGAGCAGGTGACTGCGTTGGAGGAATTGCCGGCCGGCGAGAGCGATCCGGCCGCGCCCGAAGTCGATCTCGTCACCGGCCTGGACGCGGGGCTGGTGGTCGAGGCGCTGCATGAAGTCGACGAAGTCTATCGCGTGCCGCTGACGCTCTTTTATCTCGAGGAACTGGCTTACAAGGAAATCGCCGACGCGCTCGAAGTGCCGATCGGCACCGTGATGTCGCGCTTGTCGCGCGGCAAAGCGCAACTCCGTGCCGCGCTCGCGCGCAAGGAAGCCGCGGGCAGCAAGGTCGTGCCGTTCGGCCACCCGACGAGGAAACTCTCATGAAAAACGAGGAAGCGAAATTCGTGCTCCACGCGTATCGGCCCAACGGCGCCGATGCCGCCGACGCCACTTTCTCGGCTGCGCTCGAACAGGCGAAACAAGATCCGGCCCTTGAGAAATGGTTTGCGGCCCAACAGGCGTTCGATCGCGCCATGTGCGCCAAACTCGGGAGCGTCGCTCCGCCGGAGAACTTGCGTGCGGCGATTCTCACCGGCGCGAAAGTCAGTCAGCCGCGTGCTGGGGCGAGTTGGTGGCGCAGCCCGGTGCTGATGGCGGTGGCGGCGAGTGTCGCGCTGTTGCTCGCGGTCGGTATTGCGTTCTGGCCGGCGAAGGCGTCAGCGGAGCAGATCGCCGCGTTTGCGATCAACGACACGCTCCGCAAGTCCCACGAGGCCATGGAAGGCCCTGAGGCGGCCGAGTTGCAGGCCATGTTGAGCCAGGCGGACCGACCGCTGGCCGGAGGGGTGCCGCTCGATTTCTCCGCGCTCCGTGCGAACGGTTGCCGCACGATTCGTTTCGAGGGACGTGATCTGTTGGAGGTGTGCTTTAAGCGAAACGGAAAATGGTTTCATTGCTACGTGGCCCGCGCGGCGGACTTTCCGCGCCTCGCGGGTAAGCTGCCGCCCACGTTCACCGACAAAGACGGTGCCAGTGCGGCCGCTTGGAGCGATGGCCAGCATATTTTCGTCGTCGCTAGCAAAGCCGGGCGCGATGCGATTCAGAGCCTGATGTGAGGTCATCGGGAACTTGCGCGTGCTCGCGCCCCGACGTTTTCCGAAGTGGGCGCTCCGGCGTCTCGCGGTGTGATGACACGGTCGCAGACCGGAAAAAGAAATTTCGCTGTCAGCGATTAGGCAAAACCGTCTCACGGCCCATACAGCGTAGCCGCGCTTTGCGTTACGCCCTGTAAACGCTGCGACACCGCGGCGCAGGTTGTAAATGGCCGCTGCTGAAATGCCTCTTGTCAGGGGCGTCGACACAGACTTTGTGCCGTCGTCCTTGTGATCAAACCCGCCCAAAAATTCCTTTTCGTGTTGTGCGCCGTGGTGCTCGCGTTGCCCGTTGCGGGCGCGGCCGAGCGGGCGGAAACGCTTCGCGCGATCAACTGGGTGGAGAATCCCACGAACCATACACGGCCGGGCTCGCGCGGAGAATTGGGGCCTTATCAGTTCATGCCCCAGACGTGGCGGCTGCACACGCGCATGCCGTTCAGTCGCGCTGTCGTGCGCGAACAGGCGGATGCGGTGGCGGTGCGTCACTATGAATGGATTGAGGAGGGCTTGCGAGATGCCGGCATCGATCCGAATCCCTACAACATCGCACTCGCGTGGAATTGCGGATTAGGGGCTGTGAAGTCCGGCCGCATCCCAGCGATGAGCTACCATTACGCGGAACGCGTGCAGAATCTCGTCGAACAGCAGCGTGCCCGCCGACAGGCGGCATTGGCCGCGGCCACGACGGAGAATCGGACGCAGCCGGCGTTAGCGAAGCCCACCGCCGCCCCCATTCAGACGACGCAGACGGAGCCAATGTTTGCCTTTGATGCGTCCGCGGCCACGCCGCCGCGTTTTGTCGTGGCGACGACTGAACTTCTCTACGCCCCGGCCCTTCCGACGGTCGTGACCGAAAAACCACATGCGCCCGCTGTCGCCGCGGTCGCGCCGTCGTCCTCGACCGGGCCAATCGCGAAAATTACCGTCGAGGATGCACCAATGTTCACGATCAGCAGCGTGGCGCAGCCGCGCTTTGCGCTGATCCGCTGAGCGGCACACTTTCTTTGCCATAGCCTGACGCCGCCCGAAAGGGCGGCGTCTTTTTTTGTGCGGCGAATGAAAGCGGTTCCCTGATTCCGCGCGCGCTTGATCGCGTAGCGGCAGCCGTGGGCCTTTCGCCGTTCGAGTGGGCGAAATTCTGACGAATTTCGTTACCGTGCTACGCGGGGAGCTCCCGCGTCCGCACGTTACTCGAGGAAGCTGGTCTGCTTCGGCGGGCGCGTCGTCTTTTTGTCCTCGTCGGGCGAATTGAGGTGCCGCGGCGGACGTGCAACGCGTGAGGCGAAGGCGCCTTCGCGGTCGGCGACGATGCGTTCGCACATCTTCTCGATCTGGAGATGCAGCCAGTTCGTCGTCGGGCTGTTCTCGGTGTAGTCGGCCGGACCGTAGTGGTCGATGCGCCCGGCCTGGCGCAGGCGGTCGTTCTGCTCGAACTCGGCGCGGACGGCGGGATTGTAGACGGCGTAGGTTTTGCCGCCGCCTTTTTTCACGACGGAGAAGCTCGGGACATCGCTCGGGCCGTCGGCGATGTAGATCATGTTTTGCAGCGGAATGCGGCGATCCTCCGGCGTGACCTTGGCGTTCACGTCGATCGCAGGGTTCTTGTTCGTGCCCTTGTTGATCTCGAAGATCGCGCGCGTCTTCGTGGTGTTGTCGATCATCACGCCGATCTGTGCGATCTCGGCGGCGGCATCGAGGGCGAACTCCTTTTGCTTGAGGAAACCCGGTTGCAGCGGGCTCTCGATGAACTCACACGCCCAGATGTGATCGACGAACGGTGCGATCGCGCTGCCGCGGACCATCTCGGCGAGACCGGTGCTGACGATGTAGTGTTCGAGCACGATCTCGTGCTTCTGGAACTCCGGTCGCACCTTCACCCACTCGCGCGAGGATTGGAAGAACTCCGGCAGGCCGGGATAAAACTTGATTTCGCGGCCGCACTCGCGGAGCACCTTGTTGTTCAACCCCGCCATCGGTCCAGCGAGCACGTAGGTCAGCAGGTGGTTGAGATAACTGATCTCGGGCGAGATGTGGTAGCCGCGGCGGCGGTAGCTTTCGGCGAGCGCGTTGGTTTCCGCCCAGAACGTCTGCTCGTCCACGCCGTAGCGCTTGAACAGCGGGGCCTGCATGTAGGCGGGAATTAGCGTCTTGTCGAAGTCCCAGATGCAGGCGACGATGTTTTGAGTGAAGAGCGGAGAGGCCATCGCAGGAAAGTTTTACTAGGCGGCGCGAGCCGAGCCTGATTGGCTTCCGACGCAAGCCGCCCCCCGCGGCTGACGCAATTCGCAATTTCTCGCCCGTGCCGCGCGCATGGATCAACTGCCCGACATCTTTCCTTTTCAGCTGCGCCTCGACGAACTCGATGCGCAGATGGCCGCGCCGTCTTTCTATGCCAACGCGCGGCGTGCCACGGAAGTCACGCGCGAGCAGCAGCGGCTGCGCGCGCTCGTCGACGACTATCGCGCTTACGCGAAACTGGGCCGCGAGATCGAGGAGCACTCGGCGCTGTTGAAGGATCCAAAGGCGGACGAAGAGTTGCGCGGGCTGGCGGAGATGGAGTTGCCGGAGCTGGAGCAGCGGCGTGCCGCGCTGCACGGGTCGGTGTTGCGCGCGATGATCCCGCCGGAGCCGTCGGATTCGCGCAACACGGTCATGGAAATCCGCGCGGGCGCGGGCGGCGACGAGGCGAGTTTGTTCGCGGCGGATCTTTATCGGATGTTCGTGCGCTACGCCGAAGGCCGTGGCTGGAAGGTGCAGCCGATGAGCTCGAGCGGCTCGGATCGAGGCGGGCTCAAGGAAGTGATCTTTCTCGTGACCGGCACCGACGTCTACAAGCGCCTCAAATACGAGAGCGGCGTTCATCGCGTGCAGCGCATCCCCGTCACTGAAGCGAATGGCCGCATCCACACCTCGACCGTGACGGTTGCCGTGTTGCCCGAAGCCGAGGAAGTCGACGTGCAGATCGATCCGCAGGATCTCGATATCACGGTGCAGCGTGCGAGTGGTCCGGGCGGGCAGGGCGTCAATACGACGGACTCGGCCGTGCGCATCATTCACAAGCCGACCGGTCTGATTGTGTTTTGCGCCGATGATCGCTCGCAGATCAAAAACAAGGCGCGCGCGATGGCGGTGCTGCGCTCGCGCCTGCTGAAATTGAAAGAGGAAGAGGAGCGCGCGAAATACGCGGCGCAGCGCAAGGGCCAGATCGGCACCGGCGATCGCAGCGAGCGCATCCGCACCTATAATTTTCCGCAGAACCGCGTGACGGATCATCGTATCGGTCTGACGCTCTACAGTCTGCCGCAAGTGCTCGAGGGCAACCTCGACCCGTTGATCGAGGCGCTGCAGCGCGCGGAGTTCGAGGAGAAGCTCGCGGAATTGACCGGTGCCCCCGTGATTGCGCGGCGCGGCCCGAGTGACGACGACGAGTGAGATGCTGACCGTCCTCGAAATCATCAAGCGCACGACCGAGTTTTTTCAGAAGCACGGGATCGAAAGCCCGCGACTGAACGCGGAGTTGCTCGTCGGTCATGCGCTGGGACTGAAGCGCATGCAGCTCTACCTGCAATTCGAGCGGCCACTCGCCGAGGTGGAGCTGGCGAAGATTCGGCCGCTCGTGAAACGGCGCAGTGAACGCGAGCCGCTGCAATACATCGTCGGCACAACCGATTTCAGCGGGCTGACGCTCAAGGTCGATCGGCGCGCGCTGATTCCGCGTCCGGAGACCGAGTTGCTGATCGAAATCGCGAAGGAGAAATTTGCGGCGGCGGTGCCGACACGCGTGCTCGATTTGGGCACGGGCAGCGGCGCGATTGCGCTGGCACTGGCGAAGCATTTCGCGGAAGCGCGGGTAACGGCGGTGGACGTGAGCGCGGACGCGCTGGCACTCGCGGGCGAAAATGCGACCACAGTCGGCGTCGCCGAGCGTGTCACTTTCCTGAGATCGGATTGGTTCGCCGCGTTGCCGCGTGATGCGAGCTTCGAGTTGATCGTGGCGAATCCGCCGTATCTCTCGGACGCGGAGACGAAGGAAACCGCGCCCGAGGTGCAGAAGTTTGAGCCGTGGAACGCGCTGTCTTCCGGTCCGGCCGGAACGGAAGCTCTCGCGGTCATCGTGCGAGAAGCGAAGGCGCGACTGGCACCGGGCGGCTGCTTGATTTGCGAGACTGGCATCGCGCAGCACGCGCAGTTGCTCGAGTGGCTGCGAGCGGCGGGCTATGCTGATGTTGAATCGCGGAAGGATCTCACAGGCCGGGACCGGTTCGTGCTGGCGAGCGTGGCGTAGCGTGCGACGTCGCGGTGCACAAGTAGCGTGAGTAGTTAGCTCCCACTCTGGAAAACGAACGGGAACTGAAAGCCTTCTCGCGGCATCGGATGCGTAAACAAAAACAGCCGACTTACGTCGGCTGCTACCGGAAGGGACGGAAACGTCGGCTGGAGCCGGCGCTGCTTTAGCCGCGCGGAACGCCCGCGGCGGGCATCGGCGCGCGCTTGGCCCACATCGGCGTGTCGGCGAGACGGACGGCGTCGGAGACAACGCGGAGCGCTTCGCGGAGGTGCACGTCGAATTTCGAGGCGGCTTCGTGATCCTCGTCGACGTCGGTGTCGCCATCGTTGGCGGCGACGGGTTCGGGCGGCGGCGGGTTCTTGATGACCGCATCGAGCTTCACTTCCTGCTTCTTGAAATCATTCTTCGTGAGCAGAGCTTTGAACTCGGCGTCGAATTTCTTGCCGGTGGCTTCGATCGTTTGCTTTTCGGCGCGGCGTTTCTCGAGGTTGAGCGAAACCGTCTTTTGTTCGGTGCGCTGGCGGAACCAGTCGATGTTTTCCTTCAAGACGCTGAATTCCTCAAGGGAGTCCTGGCGATGCTTGCTGGCGGCGAGGAGCGGTCCGACGAAGGCTTGGTTGAGTGGTTTGCCGTCAAATGGGGAGGTGCTGATTTCATCCCAGACCAGCGCGTTCGGCTCGGTGGCTTCGCCGACTTCGATGAAGTCATCGATGGAGGGCAGGGCGATGTCGGGCGTCACGCCCTTCTTCTGGGTGGAGGAGCCGTTGGGCAGGTAATATTTCTGCGTGGTGAGTTTTGCGGCGCCGGCTTTGCCATAGTTGCGGGTGAGCTTCGGGAGGTAGTTCTGCATCTCGAAGATGACCTGCACAGTGCCTTTGCCGTAGGTGGTGCTGTCTCCGATAATCACGGCGCGGCCGTAGTTTTGCATGGCGCCGGCGAAGATCTCGGAGGCGGACGCGCTGAATTTTGACGTGAGGATCGCGAGCGGGCCGTCGTATGCGACGGTGCGGTTGGTGTCGCGGCCGACGGAGACGCGGCCGGCGGAGTCGCGAACCTGGACAACGGGACCCTGTTCGATGAAGAGACCGCTGAGATTGATCGCCTCGGAGAGGAGGCCGCCGCCGTTGCGGCGCAAATCGAGCACGAGCGCGGTGATGTTCTGCTGCTTCAGCTTGCCGATCAGCTCGGCGACGTCGTTGCTGGCCGATGCGCGGGTCGATTCGTCGTCGGTGTCGCCACCGTTCTCACCGTAGAATGAGTTCAGGGTGATGACGCCGATCGCGTTGGTTTTCCCGGTTGCATCGGGGACTTCGAAGAGTTCCGCGGTGGCACGGGCCTGGTTGATCTTGATGACGTCGCGCGTGATCGTGACTTGCTCGGTTTTGGATTGGTCGACGGCTTTTTGCGGGATGACGGACAGCGTGACCTTGGTGCCCTTGGCGCCGCGGATCATCTGCACGATTTGCTTGTTACGCATGCCGATGACGTCGACGGATTCCTCGCCCTCTTGCTGGACGGCGACGATTTTGTCGTTGGCCTTGACCTTGCCGGTGAGATCGGCCGGGCCGCCGGGAACGATGCTGACGATCTTGCAGTAGCCCTCCTCGTCGACCGTGAGGACGGCGCCGATGCCGACGAGGTGAAGATTGATGTCGACGTTGAAGTCTTCGAGGTCGGCGGCGGAGAAATAGGCGGAGTGCGGGTCGTAGAGGCGCGTGAAGGCGGTGAGGAAGCGGGCTTGGATTTCGCCCGGCTGAACTTCGGATGTGTTCTTCAGAAAACGATCGAAGCGTTTCGCCATCGTGCTCTTGGCCGCTTCCGTGGTTTTCTTGTTGAGCAGTTCGTTGATCAGCTCGGCCTTCAGGCGGCGCGACCAGAGATTATCGGCTTCGGCTTGGTCGGCGGGCCAGGGGCCTTTGGAGCGATCAAGCGTGTAGGTTTCGTCGGTGGTCAGATCGACGTCTTTGGCGAGTTGCTCGTGGACCCAGGTGACGCGGGAGCGGACGCGCTGCTCGAAGAGGCCGTAGATGCGGAAGGCGGCGTCGATGTTGCCGGTGATGGCGATGTTGTCTTCGAGATTGGTGCCGTAGAGGCGGCGGAGGGATTGTTCGTCGCCGGCGGTGAAGTAAAGGCGCTGCGGGTCCAGGAGCGCCATGTAGTCGGTGATGAGTTTGGGGTAGTCCTCCGTGCGCAGGGCGTTGCGGTTGAAGTGCACGTAGTCGAGCATCTGCTTGAGCGTGCGCACCTCGTTTTGCATGAGGGGATTCGTGGAGAGATCGCGATCGGTGATCGCGAGGGCCACGGGCACGGCGGTGACGAGCAGGAGGGCGGCGCGGAGAAGAAAGCGTGGGAGTCGCATGAAGGAGAGTTAGTCGCGTGGGGCGCGGGTTTGTTTCTTAAAACGGTGAATTGCGGGTCGCCTGCGGCGTAGCATGCCTAAAATGAGACGCGCGGAGACGGGCGAACAGCTTACCATCGGCGCAGACGAACGGAGGTTGAGGCGTCAACGGCGGCTGAGGAGGTCTTTGGCATCATCGAGCAGGCGTTTTTCCTGCTCAGTAAGAGCGCCGAAGCCGTGCGAATTTATCTTGTCGAGAATACGATCGACCTCGGCGCGTAGATTCACGGGGGCCGAATGGACCGGGGTGTTGGCGTCAGCGCGAAGCACGGGTGCCTTCGCTTGGCGGCGAAAGAGGGCGAGGCGAAAAGAGGTTCCGGCGGCGCGATCGAGGCCATTGTTGGCGTAAAGCAGGCGAAAATAGAGCCAGCCCGCGAGCATGCCGCCGAGGTGAGCGGAGTGCGCGATGCCGGCACCGCCATCGAGGGTGCCTCCGGGGATCTCGTTGAAGAGGAACCCGAGCGTGTCGATGGCGAGGAGGACCCACGCGAGGATCTTCGGCTTCAGCGTCACCGGCAGCACGAAGAAGAGCAGGAATGTGATTTCCCGCTCCGGCGCCACGCAGGCGAAAAAGACGAACATGCCGGCGAGCACGGCCGATGCCCCCACCAACGGAAACGTGGGGGAGCCCCACGCATGGGTCGCGAACCATGCAAGCGCGCCCAGAATGGCGGTGCTGAACAGAAATTGGATGAGCCCGCGGGTGCCGAGCAGCGGGGCAACCTCGCGTCCAATCAGGAAGAGGCCGAGGGCGTTCAGCACGAGGTGGAGAACGCCACCGTGCAAAAACGTGTAGGTCACCAGCGTCCAGACCTTGCCTTGAAGCACACCCGCAGGCGTGACGGCGAGCAGATCGACCATCGCGTTGCTGCCGAGAAACCGCTCGAACACCAACTGCATCAACGACGCCGCAATGACCGCGCTCAAGAACCACGTCAGAGCCGAAGTCGTCTCGCGCGGGTAGTCGGAGCGCATGTAGGAGCGGTCGGAGAGCATCGGGGCGCAACTTACGCCAGCCGCATCCAAATACAAGCCCCGCGTCGGGCGCGCGACCGCGCCACGCACACATGACGCGGTGCCATGGCACGAGGTAGTCGAGTCGCTTGACATGACGGCTCAACGTCCTTGTATCCGCCGCATGGCCAACAAAGCAGAGAAGTGGAAAGAAAACGCCGCGGGCAAGTTCTACGTCGACCAGCAGTGCATCGACTGCGATCTGTGCCGCGAAACTGCTCCCGGTTTCTTCACGCGCCATGACGAAGGTGGCTATTCCTTCGTGCACAAACAGCCCACGACGGAAGAAGAAGCTGCGCTGTGCATGGAGGCGCTCGAAGGCTGCCCGGTCGAGGCGATCGGCAACGACGGAGACCAGTAATTTTTCCTGCCGGCCCCATTTGCCGCTGCGGTTATCCGCAGCGGTTTCTTTTTCCCCATGCTGTTAAGTAATTATTTCAAATCAGGCAACAAGGCGTCCTGCCGCGCGACTCTCATGGCGTTTGCGTCACTCGCTGCGATCAGTCCGGCAGGATTCGCGCAAGAGCGAGAGGAGCGCACGCGGCTGCCGGATTTCACTGTCTTTGGTTCGCGGGTGGCAAACGACGAGCCGGCAGGAACGCTGGCGATGCCGGTGTCGGCCTTGCGCTACGAGCCACGCGTGGACGTGCAGGCGCGTAATTTTGCGGAGGCGCAAGCTGACGTCAGCCTGCGTGGTGGCGTGTTTGAATCGACGGGGGTGCGCATTGGCACCGCGGCGATTTCCGATCCGCAAACGGGGCATTATGTTTTCGAGCTTCCGGTCGCCCCCGAGATGTTGCAGGGGCCGCTGGTTGTCACTGGTCTTGCCAGCGCGGCGGACGGTTTCAACGCGGCCACCGGCACCGTGCAATTCGGTTGGGCGCCAATTCGCGATGGCGGGCGCATGAGCGTTGCCGGGGGCGGGCACGGCTTCAATCGCCAGTCGCTTTACGCGGGCGCCGCCCGCTCACTTCACGACGACCAGATTCTGGCGGCGGATTTTGCGGTCGCTCGCTCGCGTTCGAACGGCGCAGTTCCCTTCGGAGACCACGATTTCTCGCGCGTCAACGGCCGCCTGCAGTGGCGCACGGCGCAGGGCCAGACGGATGCCTTTGTCGGCTACCAACGCAAATTTTTCGGATGGCCGAATCTCTACACGCCGTTTGGTTTCAACGAAACGGACAATCTCCAAACGGTGCTCGCGCTCGTGAATCACGCCTGGCGGGACGATCAGGGCAACGAGTTCAATGCGGCGGCGTTCTATCGTCGCAACAAGGACGATTATGAATTCAACCGCGCGGTGCCCGGCGCCTCGAATCCCTTCCAGCACACGACTTGGCTGCGTGGTTTGGCGATCGCGGGACGTGCGGTCGCCTCGGCCGCGAGCGTCCGCTACACCCTCGACATCGCCCGCGACCATTTGCGTTCCACGGCGCTGACGTTTGGGCGTTTCAATGACCGCGCGCTCTACAAGGTGACTCTCGTGCCCGAAATGGTGGCGGCGGCCGGAACGGGCGATGTGCGCACGCGAGCGGGAGCGGCGTTCGATCGCTCGGATCGTGACGGCTCGGCGTGGTCGCCCTTGGCGGGTGTCGAGTGGCGCGGGGCGACCGGTGGCGGTGTCGGTCTGGAATACTCCGAGGCTACGCAATTGCCTTCCTATACCGCGTTGAACTCCAGTCCGGTCGCCGGTCTCTTTCGCGGCAATTCCGACCTCAGCCGTTCGCGGGCTCGCAACGTGGAAGTCAGCGGCCGCTTTGAGCGCTCGGGCTGGGCGGTCGAGAGCGCCGCTTTCCGACGCTGGGACGATCGGCTCGTGGATTGGACCTACCGGCGTGGTGTGACCGCGCGCACCGCCAATCCGGTCGACACCGTGACCGATGGGGTCGAGGTGCTCGTCACTCGTCGCAGTCCTCAGCTCGATGTGACGCTCGGCTACGCCTGGCTGCGCAAGCGCAGCGATTACGGCTCGAATGCAGTCGACGCGAGTTTCTATGCGCTCAATTTTCCGGAACACCGCGCGACCGCGGCGATCCGCTGGCGTTGGGCGGGTGGTTTCGAACTGCGCGGCGATAACGAGTATCGCGTGCAGGCCCCGAACTTCCTGCGCACAGTGGGAGGGACGCACGCCTTGTTGTCATCAGCGGGGCTGTATTACCTGCCTCCACGCTGGCGCGGCTGGGAATTTTCAGTCGTGGTCGACAATCTTTGGGACTCGGATTTCCAAGAGGTCCCCGCGGTGCCGGCCGCCCCGCGTCAATGGTCCGCTGGAGCCAGCTGGCGCTGGTGACGGGTTACACGGCCTGCGGGTCGTTTCCAGCCGGCTGATTTTCACTGGAAATCGGCGCGGGGCTGCTGATTTTATCGCCAACTCATTTTCACCATGACCCTCTGGATCATCCTCATCATCGTTCCCATGTTGTTCGGCCTCTACGCGCAGATGCGCGTGATGAGTGCGTATCGCAAGAACGTCGAGATTCCATCGCGCGGCCGTATCACCGGTCGTGAGGCCGCCGCCGCGGTGATGGAAAGCGCGGGCATCCACGACGTGCAGATCGTGCGCGTGGAGGGCCAGCTGACGGACCACTACGATCCGATGAACCGTCGCCTCGCATTGTCGGAACACAACTACGACGGCACCAGCCTCGCTGCGCTCGGCGTCGCCGCGCACGAAGCCGGTCACGCCATTCAGCACAAGGTGGGTTACTCGATGATGACGGTGCGTCAGACGCTCGTGCCCGCCACGCAGATCGCTTCCGGTGCTTCCCAGCTGCTCATCATCATCGGCATCGTGCTCGGCGCGAAGGGCCTCGGCGGCACCTTCCTGATGCTTGGCGCAGTCGCTTTGACGATCATCTGCCTCTTTCAACTCGTCACCCTGCCGGTTGAGTTCGATGCGACTCGCCGCGCGAAGGCGCAACTGGTCAACCTCGGCATCGTCGGTCGCGACGAGATGGAGGGCGTGCACGAGACCCTCGATGCCGCCGCCCTGACTTACGTCGCCGCGTTTGTGGCGTCGCTCGGCAGCTTGCTCCACATCCTGCTGCTGATCGCGGGTGGTCGCCGCGACGAGTGAGCCCAGCGCGCTGAGATCGTGCCTCTTTCGACGCCAGCCTTCGCGGCTGGCGTTGTTGTTTGGGCGGAGCGGCGCGTCATCGCGCCGGGTTACCCCGCACAGACGCGCCGGCGGGAACGTCGCGCGTGACGACGCTCATGGCGCCGACGATGGCACGGTCGCCGATTGCCACGCCAGGCAGCACGAATGCGCGCGCCCCCACGAACGCGCGCTCGCCCACGACGATCGGTGCCGTGAGGAGCGGCCATTCGGCGTCCGCGAGATCGTGCGTGCCGGTGCAAAGATAAGCTTCCTGCGCCACCAGGACGCCGCGGTGCAGCGTAATGCGATCGAGCGCATACAAATTCGTCCGATCGCCGACGCAGGCGGCATCGTGGAGCTCAACATTCCACGGCATCGCGATCCGCGCGCGCTGGTGCACAAACGGTTTGCCGACAATCGTTGCGCCGAAGGCGCGCAGGACGAGTAGGCGCCAGGGGTTGAGCGGCTTCGGCGTCCAGCGGCACAGCGCGGTCCACGTGAGCGCGAAGAGCCCGGCTGCGAAACGCTGCGCCAGGCTCCACGGCGTGCTGCGACCCGGGAGTTGGCGACGGACGAGGGGCTGCTTGCTCATGGGGCGGAGTGCATCGTCATTCGTTGGGGCTTTGGCGTCGAGTCTTCATCGGCGCGTTGAGGCGTCGAGTGCGGCCAGGTCGGCCTCGACCATGAGGCGGGCCAGCGCCGCCATCTTGGTTTGCGCCGTCCAGCCGAGTTCGGTCTGCGCCTTGCGGGCATTGCCGACGAGGCGCGCGGGCTCGGCGGGGCGCACAAAGCGTCGGTCAATCTTCACATACTTCCGCCAGTCGAGTGCGGCGGCGGCGAAGGCCGCTTCCAGAAAATCGGCGAGGGTGTGGCTCTCGCCGGTGGCGAGCACGTAGTCGGCGGGCTGGGGTTGTTGCAGCATGCGCCACATCGCTTCGACGTATTCGGGCGCGTAGCCCCAATCGCGCGAGACGTCGAGGTTGCCGAGCGGCAGCTCATCTTGCAGGCCGCGCGCGATGCGGGCGACGGCGAGGGCGATCTTTCGGGTGACGAAATTCTCGCCACGGCGTGGCGACTCGTGGTTGTAGGCGATGCCGTTACTCACGAAGAGGCCGTAGGCATCGCGGTAGACGCGGCTGAGATCCGTCGCGAAGGCCTTGGCGCAACCGTAAGGACTCGTCGGACGCAACGGCGTGTCTTCGTCCTGAGTGGCCGTCGCGGGGGCACCGAAGATCTCCGAGCTCGCGGCATGGTAGAATTTCACCGGGTGCTCCTGATCGCGGAGAATCTCCAGCAGGCCGAGGGTGGCGTTGGCGACCTCCTGCACCGTGGCCTCGGGGATTTCGAAGCTCAGGCCCACGTGGCTTTGGCCGGCGAGGTGGTAAACTTCGTGCGGTTTGATTTGGCGGAAGAGACGCCGTAGCGAGGTGGTGTCGTTCAGGTCGCCGTAGTGGAGCAACAGTGTCTGGCCTCCGATCGCGGGATCGTGCCGCAAATGCTCAATGCGGGAGCGGTTGAACAGACTCGCCCGGCGCACGAGGCCGTGGACCACATAGCCGCGGGCGAGCAGCAGTTCGGTCAGGTAGGATCCGTCTTGACCGGTGATGCCGGTGATGAGCGCGGTGGGAGGAGGCATGAGTGGGAACGGGAGCCGTTCTGCCGCTGCCCATCGGAGCTGTCGAAGCGAATTGCTCGTCGCTTGGGGCGGCGCGCTCCGCCGCCTGCGTTGTGAGACGGTGTGTTTGGGCGCGCATCTCGAAATGCCCACTCCGGTTGCGCGGGGCGCCGCCGCGCCGCACAATCGCGTGCGGAGCGTGCCTCGTTCGCACGGATCTCTGCGGCTTGCGCGGATGTGCCGCCGAGTCGGTCACGCAGCTGCGCGAAATACAGGCTGGGCCGGGCCACGGCTCTGCGGAGAGAAGCATATTGGCACTCCGAGCGCCATCAGGTTGGTGCTCACCGCGTCCCGTCGGTCCGGCTGCCGCTGCTCTCCGGGCTCGCGTGGGCGCTAACGTTACGTTCACTTGAAGCCGTTGGCGCGCGGCTCGGGGATGCGCCGCCCGTGTCTTTGCTGGCTCCATTTCTCCTATGAAAAATCGAATCTTCGCTGGTCCGCCGTCCGTGTCCGTCTCGGAAATCGGTCTCGGTTGTTGGCAGCTGGGCGGCACCGATTGGGGCGCGGTCGACGACGATGCGGCGCTCGCGATTCTGCGCACTGCGGCGGATGCCGGCATCAATTTTATCGACACGGCAGATGTGTATGGCGCGGGCCGCAGCGAGACGCTGATCGGGCGATTCCGCCGCGAGTCCGGGGGGCGCGATTGGTTCATTGCCACCAAGCTGGGCCGCACGGGGAATCTTTACCCGGATCAATACACGCAGGCCGGCGTGTGCGCCGCCGTCGAAGCGTCGCTCGGCAGGCTCGGCGTCGACGCGCTGGACTTGGTGCAGTTGCACTGCGTGCCGCCGGCGGTGTTGCGGCGCGGTGAGATTTTCGAGTGGCTGCGCCAGTTGCGGGCCGCGGGAAAAATCCGCGCGTTCGGCGCGAGCGTCGAGACGGTCGAGGAGGGCTTGTGTTGCCTGGCCCAGGAAGGCGTCGCGTCGCTGCAGGTGATCTTCAATGTTTTCCGGCAGCTGCCGGCGGAGGAGTTGCTGCCGCGGGCGCAGCGGCAAGGCGTGGCGATCATCGTGCGTCTGCCGCTCGCGAGCGGTGTGCTGGCGGGGAAGTTCACCGCCGCGACGCGGTTCGCTGCTTCGGACCATCGGAACTACAACCGCGACGGCGCGGCCTTCAACGTCGGGGAGACGTTCGCAGGCATCCCATTTGCGAAGGCGGTGGAGCTCGCGGAGCGCTTGAAGTTGCTCGTGCCCTCGGCGCCGCTGGCTCAGGTGGCGCAGCGCTGGGTTCTCGATCATCCAGCGGTGACGACCGTCATCACCGGAGCCAGTCGCGTCGATCAGGTGACTAGTAATGCGTCGGTCTCGGCGCTCCCGCCGCTGGCGGCGGAGACACACGCGGCCTTGGCGCGTTTTTATCGCGACGAAGTGCGGCAACACATTCGCGGGCCATACTGAAAAAGCGCTGCGCTGGTGGGTGATGTGGGCTGGGGTGGCCGCTGGCCTGCGCGCGGCGGATGTCGCGGCGGGCCCGATGGCGGTGGAACGTGCGAGTGCGCAATGCGTAGCGTTCGAGACTCGCGCGTGGGACGCGGCGTGGTTGCGCGATACCAAGGAAGATTATCCGCTGCCGGAGCGGGCGGAGGAGTTTGCCGTGGCGTTGCCTGCGGACGGGTCGTGGCCGGACATCGATTACGCATCTCAGGCACATCCGGGGCGCTTGTTGGTGGACACACCGCGGTTGCAGGTGGTGCGTGATGATACCGGCACTCTGGCCGTGATTTTCTGGGAGCCGGGCGAGTGGCAGCGGCGTGACGGCGGCTGGCGGGGCGCTGATGCGCCGTGCATTGTCCTGTGGCGCGCGGGTGAAGTGCGCGTGGTCGAACCAACGCAGAATCGATCACAGCACAAGCGGCGTTTGGACGATCTGGCTCGTCGCGTCGAGCTGCCCCGGGGCGATGATGCTGGCACCGCGGTGGAGCTGCCCCGAGGTTCCGCCGATCCCTCCATCTAAGTCTAGGGTCCGAGGGCCGCCCGACGCGGTCTGCGGCGGTGTGCTCGTGGCGGAAGGGGAGGGATTCGAACCCCCGGAGGCTTTCGCCTCAGCGGTTTTCAAGACCGCTGCAATAGAATGGGCCTTGAAATAGGAAGCAAGTGATAATAAGAATGATATGTCAGATTTTCGTGGATCGTGAATTGAGCCGTTTGCGCGAAATTCGAATTCGATTTGGCCACATTTGGCCACATTTTCTGGCGCGAAGAATGCCGAGTATGTCTTCGAGGGCGCTGACTTGCTGGGACAAGGGCATGAAGAAGATGACATGGAGGCCGACTCGACGAGCGCGAATCCCAATGTCCAGCGCGGGTGCGGAGCGGCGGGGCAGAGATATTCTATCGGTCGAACGTCCGTAGAATCTGCGTTGCACCAGGGTGCGACGGATCGACGCTCAGCGCGCGTTGGGCGGCGGCGCGAGCGCCTTCGCGATCTCCCGTGCGCAGCAATACCGTTGCGAGCGCGAAAGGATAATCGGCAGTGCGTGGCGCAGCGCGTTCGGCGGCGCGCAGGGCATCCGTCGCTTCCGGCAAGCGCTGGGTCTGAGCGAGCAGCAGGCCGAGGTTATACCAGGCGCGGTCGAGCTGCGGGGCGCACTGCACGGCGAGACGGAAGGACTTCTCGGCTTCGTCCAACTGATTAGCTTCGGCGAAGGCCAGTCCGGCGCGGAACGCGCTGGAGCCGCCGCGCATGCCGGCGAGTTCGGCGGCGCGTTGGAGTTCCGCGCCCGCTTCGGCGCTGCGGCCTTGCGCGGCGAGCACCATGCCGTGCGCTTCGCGAATCGGCGGAGAGAACGCATCCCATTGCACTGCGAGCGCCATTTCCTGCGCCGCGGCGGCGAAGTCGCCGCGGTTGGCGAGGTCCTGACCGAGCCGCAGGCGGCCCGACGGCTGATCGAGGGTGAGGGCGAGGTAGGCGTCGAGTTCCTGACGCTCGGGCGAACCGGCAGCCAGGTGCGTCGAGAGTGCCCACTCGGCGTCGAGACGGACGAGGCGCACCGGATCACGGAGCAGCGGCGTGAGCAAGGCCTCGGCGTCAGGCGCGCCGCTGAAATAGCGGACGGCCGCGGCGCGCTCGAGCGGATCGGCTGCGCGCAACGACGCGAGCGCTGCTTCGCGGCCGAGCGCGGCGTCCGGCGTTTGCGGGAGCAGCGACAGATACGTCGCGCGCCACGCCGGGATGTCCTCCGTGCGGAGCAAGGCCAGCAACCCTTCCGTGGCGCCCGGTTGGTCGGCTTGTGCGGCGGCAATCGCGCGCGCGCGGCGGCGCTGGGGCGAGTCGAGTTTCGCGCCATACCATTCGTCAGCCTTGGCGATGTTCCACTCGAGGCCCTTGTCCGCATGGCAGCCGCTGCACGCGTTGGGAATGCCGAGTTCCCTGGTCAGCAGCGGATCGGGCTTGAGCCAGCCGTGATCGTGGCGCGGCGCTCGCTGCATGTAGTTCGTCGTCGGCATGTGGCACGCGACGCAGGAATTGCCCGCGCTGCCGGCCTGGTGATGCGAGTGGGCGAGCGGATCGATTGCGACGGCGACTTTGCCGCTGGATAGCGTGCGGCCGGGCGCCGCGTGGCACTGCTGACAGAGCTGGTTGTCGGTGATCGGCAGGATCGTCTTCGTCGTGTGCGGATCGTGGCAATCGAGGCAGGTCACGCCGGCGTGACCCATGCGACTGAGCAGGACGGAGGTCCAGTTGAAGTCCTCGTCGCGCTGTTGGCCGTCCGGATAATAGGTCGCGGCGTCGACGGGCAGCACGATGCGGTAGTGATCGTGATACGAATCACCGGGCTGGAAGCGGTCCGTGAGCAGTTCGTTGCGCGCGTGGCACGGGGCGCAGGTCTGCATCATCTTCGCGCGTTCGCCGAAAAAGGGCGGCTGCGGGCCAGTCGGTGCGGGCTTGGCTTTGTCGCCGTGGCCGGTCGCGGTCGGGCCGTGACACTGGATGCAGCCGACACCGTGTTCGACCCAGGTGGAGCGATAGCTGTCGGTCGCAATGTCGTAGCGACGCTGGTAGCCGGTCATGTGGCAGTGCGCGCACATCGAATTCCAGTTCATGCCGCGGCCGGTCCAGTGTCCCCATTCTCCCGCGCGGCGGCCTTCATTGCCGAAGACGTTGAACCATTCCCGCTTCGCTGGATCGAAGGCCAGCTCGTGCGGCTGCCACCGTCCGCCGGCTGCGGGAATCAACGGTTGCCAGAGCGGTTTGCGGCCGAGAATGAAGTCCGGTTTCGCGTCGGCGGCATCGTGCGCGATCAGGCCCGCGAGTGCGGGCGCATCGCCGGTCGGGTCCAGGGGCCGGTTAGCGCTCGCGTGGTCGGTATTTTCCCAGGCCTTGAATTGGTCCTGATGGCATTCGCGGCATGAGACCGAGGTTTGCGCCACGGCGGCGGCCACGCTGGAGGGGCGGTGCGCGGGGAGCGCTCTGCCGCATCCGGCCATGCACACCGTGAATATTCCAAGAAGCCCGAGCAGGCCTCCGAACACCGCAGTGAACGACCATTCTGCCGCACGAAATCGATGCACTCTCTCGGAGGGTGCGAACGAACCGGCGCCCGTAAAGCCGAGTTTAGCCACGGTTCCTCACGGTTGCGCGAGTGACTGTGTCTCTCGAAACTTCTCAAATTCGACCGCGGCCCCATACACCTGCCGGAGAACCTGCTCGTTGGTGCGGCGCGTGTAATCCACCAATAATGAATAGTCCGTGTCGTCGATCTTCAGCAGGCCGCGGCGGTGGTAGCGGGGGTTCCACGGCTGGTAGTCCCGAAAGGTGCAGCGATGGATCCCGATGCACGCGGAACTGGCCGCCGCGTCGAGATAGTAGGCGAGAGTGTGCTCCCCCGCTTCCTGCTCGTAAACTTCAGTGTTTGTCGCGTCCCGTGCGGGACGCATGGTCATCGTGTTTACGTCGGCCAGGAGGACAGGTTTGCCAGTGAGTTCGTGCACGCGATCCACGAACTCGCGAATCGGATGCTGGGTGCCCATGGGCTGAAACGAAAGCACGTCCACATACTGCGCCGCCGTCAGGATAATGGAATCCGGTGTCTGCATCGGCGGAACTCCCGGCGTGGCCATGAATCGGTCGCCCAGCACAAGATGGTGCGGGTCCGCGCGGCGCAATTCGCCGACGACGCACGCGTAGTAGGCGTCGGCAAGCCGGCGGATGAACGCCTCGTCATCGGCCTTGGGGTTCTCTCGCTGGAAGGCCGCCCACGCGCGCCGGCCGGGCGCGTCCTCCGGCAGGGCGCGCATGAAGGCCGCGTAGTTTTCCCCGATGCGCGGCTGCACGCTCCACACCGGCAGATCGATCAAAACGTAGCCGAGACAGAAACGATTGGCAGCATTCTGTTTTGCCGCCTCGCGCACCGTCGCACGGAGACGCCCCTGGACGGAGGGGTCGAAGATGTCGCGGAATTCCGACTTCGCCGCCGCCGAATGCGAACGCGGGCCTTCGGTTTCAATTGTCGCGACATAGGGAACGCAACGCGTCATCAGAGGAAGCGCCCCGTAGCCCGCGGAGTTGAAGCCCCAATCGAGGAGACGCGCCGTCAGAAAATCCGCGAGAGACTCCTCCTTCCCGCCGTAGCGCGAATGAAACAAGTCCCGCTCGTCGCGCCGCGCCGCATCGTCCGCATGCGTGACGCCGAGTGAGAAAAACGCGTTGCCCGCGGGAGTGATGAAGAACCAGCGCCCGTTGAGCTTCTCGACATGAAACCAGCCCGTGGCCTGACCGCGCAGCGCGGTGATACCGCCATAATTGTCGCGCGCGGTCGCCGGCTCTGCCGCCGTCGTCGCTCGGGCAGCGACGGTGAGAACAAGAAGGAGAGAGACGAATGGTGGAAAACTCACAGAAGGCGACGCCGATACGACGAGCTGACCGCGTGACCGGGGAAGGACGACATTCTGCCGCCGGCTCGCGGAAGGCGTGCGAGGCGAAACGAACCGCGTAGGAACGCTGATCCCAGCCCGCCGCAAAGCGAATGGCAGCGTTCGGATTAACGACGCCTGCCTGGTCGAAATCCTTTACAGGAACATTTTCCGGCGCGCCCGTTGCACCGCCTTCGGCTCGGGCCCGTGCGCGACCGAGCGTCGCGGTGTCCAAGAGAGCGCGGCGAACTCGGCGTGGTTTCTCCCGAGTCGATCGAAATTTCCCTGTAAAGGTTCTGAGCCGGACCGACGTCGTTCGGGACAATGCGTGACCCGTCCTGTGCGACTCACGCGGTCAACCCCGCCCCGCCCGTGCACTGGAAGATCCGCCTGCGCTGTTCCCGTTTGCTGACGTCGCTCACCGTGCTGGCTGTGCCCTGGACTGCGAGCGCCGAGGCAACGACAAATTCCACGATAAAATTCGATCTGCCGTCCGATGTCGCGGCCACTTCGCTCAAAGCATTCTCCCGCCAGTCCGGCCTGGAGGTTTTGATCAGTGCCGATTTGGGCAAAGGCACCCGCACGCGGGCGGTCCACGGTGAATTCACGCCCCGGGAGGCGATCGACTTGATGCTGAGCCACACCGTTCTGGTGGCAAACCAGGATGAAAAGAGCGGCGCCATGATCATCCACCGCGCGCCCGACGCACCAGCCCGACTCGGCGGCGACAACACCTCCTTACCTAAAAAAACTGAAACCATGACGCCCCACAACGCCCCGCCCAAGTCCTCCGCCTGGCTCGCCGCCCTGTTCAGCGTCGCGGCCGCCACCGCCCAGCAGCCCGCATCCACCACGACCACTGCGGCCGCTCCGGGCGAGCTCGTCGAGCTCACGCCCTTCACCGTCAGCGCCGGAGAAGATCGCGGTTATCAGGCCCAGAGCAGTCTTTCCGGAAGCCGCCTCAAAACCAACCTCAAGGACATGGCCGCGCCGGTCTCGGTGTTCACCGACCAGTTTCTGCGCGACACGGCCATCACCGACACGGACGAGCTGGCCAAATTCATGCTCAGCACCGAATACGATTACGGCGAGGACGCCGGCGGCCAGAACCGCCTGTTCTCCCAGTCCCGGCCCTTGCGGTTTCGCGGCCTCACCGGCGGCGAGGTGACGACCAATTTTTTTTCCAACGAGGGCAATTCCGACACCTTCAGCACCGAGCGCGTCGAGCAGGCGCGCGGGCCCAACGCGATTCTCTTCGGCGTCGGCAATCCCGGCGGCAGCATCAACACCACCAGCAAGCGCGCCAAACTGAACGCCAACAGCGGTGAGATCGCTGCACAGTTCAGATCATACAACGGGTTGCGGATCGAGGGGGACTACAACCTCGTGCTCGTCCCGAACCGACTCGCCGTCCGGATCGCGGCGGTGCGGACCGAACTCAACAGCTGGCGCAATTATCAGTATAACGACTCCAAGCGCTACTTCGGCACTCTGAAATGGCGCCTGACGCCGCGCACCGAACTGAACGCCGAAATCGAGCGCGGCGAGATCTCGCGGCACGCCAGCCGCACCTTCACCGCACTCGACGGCTACACGACGTGGGCCGCCGCGGGAAAAAATCTCAGCGCCACCGCCAATGCCGCACTCGGCATCGAGCGCACCGCCGCCGCCAATGCCACGTGGCTGGTCTTCAATGAAAACGACCGCACTCTGATGAATCGCTCGGCCTCGACGCGCACTACCGCACGCGTGCAAACCGGGGGTCTGTTCGACAGCATCCTCACCGATTTCAGCGTCCTGCCCCGCGAAACCTCGATCATCGGTCCCGGCACCGGACAAACACGCGATTACACCCGGCTCTCCGCGTTTTTCAGTCACGCGTTCACTCCCAACCTCAACCTCGAGATCGCCGCCCGCCGGCTCGATCTCGATGACCTCAATGTCGATCCGCAGGTGAATGTGAGTCAGTTTCTGCGGGCGGATCCCAGTCCGACATTACCCACCGGCGCGCCCAATCCCTACGCCGGCCAAGCCTATCTCGAGTCGCAGCAGCAGCGGAACTATCGCCGAAACCGCTATGACTCGGTCCGCGCCATCGGCAGCTATCGATTCGACCTCGGCCGCATTTTCGGAGCGCACACGGTGGCGGCGATGGCGGACTACAACTACGACTACGTGGACATCCTGCAGTTGCGCGAGTTTGTCGTCTCCTCCAATGCACCCTCGCTCGCCGGGCCCGAAAACGCCAACAACCGCGTCTGGCGACGCACCTATGTGAACCTGAACGGGCCGAGCGAAAACATCGTGATGGCCGACTGGCGGCTCAGCAGTTCAAGCAACCTCACCGATCCGGTCTCGGGCCGCGTCTATCAGACGGATTGGCTGCCCTTCGCGGCCAACGCCGTCCAGTATAACGCCAATCGGACCAATAACTACATCGGCATGCTCCAGAGCGAATTCTGGTCCCGGCGGATCAACACGGTCATCGGCATGAGCCGAGAGGATCGCACGTCCTACGTATCGACCGCCGGACGCGCTCCGCTGGCAGGATTCACGAACGGACCTTTCTACACGATCCGGGCGCAGGACGGTATCGATGCCAGCGCCACGAACATCTCCTTCAGCGCGGTGTTTCACGCCCGGCCGTGGCTGGCGCTGACCTACAGCCGGGCCAAGAACAGCGGCCTGCCGGTCAACAACGGATCCATTCCGTCGCCCGACGGCAGCTTGAACAATCAGCAGGCGCCGCGCGCCGAAGGGAACAGCCAGGACATGGGCATCAAGCTCGACCTGTTCGATCGGAAGCTTTTCCTGACCGCCCAATACTTCCAGACCTCGGCCGACAACGACTTCGATTTCACCCTCCCGGTTACTCAGGCCAGCCTCAACGCCATCTGGGACGCGCTCGCTGCCAACGGCGTGCCCGATCCCCTGACCAACTCCCCCATCGCCGGCACGCGCGACATCGTCAACGGCGCCACCTTTTCCTCGCGCACCCAAGGCTACGAGGTCGAGCTGACCGCCAATCCGACGAAGAACTGGCGTCTTTTCCTGAACTACAACCGCACCCGCACCGAACGAACCACGATCGCGCCGGAGATGGTCAACTACGTCGCCTTCAATCGCGCCTACTGGACGACCGGCGATCGCGAGCGCATGTATCTCGTCGGCCGCGGCGTCGGCCTGGCGCCGATCGCCCGCGACGGCAACAGCACCATCGACACGATCGGCGAACAGCTCGACGCCATCGACAACAGCCTATTGAACAACGTCACCTTCGCGAACGGTCGCCGTCCGCTCGGCCAGATTCCGCAGCGGCTGAACTTTCGCACCACCTACGATTTCAGCTCCGACCGGCTCAAGGGATTCAGCGTCGGAGCGGGTGTTCGCTGGAACGACCGTCCGGTCGTCGGATTCATCGCGGCCACCGCCACGACCGATTCCGTCGTCGTCTATGGCGACGCGCAGACTTTCATCGATGCCAACGTCTCCTACCGCCGCCAGTTCAAGGCGCGCGGACATCGCGTGAACTGGAGCATCGCGCTGAATGTCGATAACGTGCTGAATAACGACAAATTCGTCGTCCTGCGCCAGAACAACGTCGGAGCCATCCTGAATTACCGTTTCAACGAACCGCGCAGCTGGGTGATCACGAATCGGTTCGCATTCTAGGGGATACCGTGAGCGACCGCCTCATGCAATATGCGCGCCGGTGCGTGCGCTGCCGTGTCGCGCGAGGGCGATTACCCTTTCGCGCCCGCGCCCGTGCGGCGCTGTTCGGGCGAACGCGCCCGCGCGGCGCCGCGGCCCGACGCGCGATATGCGTCGATCCTTCACATTCCGGTGCGACGCAGATTCTGCGGGGAACGATCGCTGGAGGTCGAAAATGGTGTGTCCCGTCTCGATCAGGGGCGACGCGCGTCAAGTCGCACTTCGTCTCCCGTCCTCGCGGTTCGGTCGTGGCCGGGGCGTGACCAACGACTGTCTGGCGGCATTTGCGCCGGCCCGCCGCGTGCCGCGACCTCGTCGGGCGTTTGGTCGGGCGCGATTTCTGTAAAGGATTTTTGCGGTCGCGACGTCGTTCCATGCGTCCTGCCGGCGACCCCCTTCACTTTCCGCCCAGCTGAGGCGATCGATCGCCTCCGATCCGGACCGCAACCTGAAGCGCCGCGCTTCGTTCCGGATTTCGGGGAGACGCCTCCGTCTTCGCCACTTTGCCATGAATACCCCCACCTCGATCTACTCCTCGCGAGGATCTTGCATGGCGCGCGCCTTCCGGTGTCGCGCCATTCTGACTGCCGTTTCACTGCTGGTCGCGGCTCCGGTCGCTTGGTGCGCCCTCCCCACGGGCATTACTACCACCGATATGTTCAAGAAGGGCTACCTCGACGTATCGGAATACAACGTCGTCCTGGGCGACATCACCAACGCTACGACCATCGGAACCAACACAACGGAAATAAACCAGGCGATCAAAGACGCGCGCGACAACCACCTCGTCCTCTATTTCCCCAACGAATCGGACACCGTTCGCGGCATCTATGTCGTCAACAATACGCTCGAAGCGCGCACGTTTTGTTACAACGGCCCCATCGTCATCGATAGCGGTGCCACGAAGGTGCCTTATTCCATCGCCATGGTCGGCGCGACCAACGGTGGCTTGCGGCCTTTGATCAAGCTGGCCACGAATGGCACCAGCGGCTTCGACAATTCAACCTTGCCGAAGGCCGTGGTGCTCTTCCGCAATTTCGACAACGCGGGCGCCGGCACCAGCGGATATCCGGACAATGCCTCGCTCAACGCCGAGGATTCGAATTCGGGTTATTTCCAGATGATCCGTGGCATTGACATCGACTGCAACAGCCACGCCGGCGCCATCGGACTTGGCTTCGATCAGGCGCAGGACAGCTCGATTGAGAATGTGAAGGTGATCGCCACTGGAGCCTACTCCGGCATCTGCGGCCTTCCCGGTCGCGCGGCGGGCGCCGTCAATATCGAGGTGGTCGGCGGACAATATGGCTTGGACACCACGCCTTACGGCCCGCAGGGCAACAATCCGAAGGCGAACTTCGTTTCAACTGTCGCCGGTCTGAAGCTGACGAACCAGACCGTGGCGCCGATCCGGCACTCGGGCTATCCGCTGACGATCGTGGGCTTCTCCATCAGCCTGACCGCCGAGGTCTCGGCGATCACGACGTTCAAGGGGTATGGCGAATCGTCCACTCCCTTCAACGGCAGCTATAACACCAACAACATCGCGATGGGCGCCATCTGCCTCATCGACGGCAGCATCGATGTTGGCGTCTCGTATACCAAGAACGTCATCGATAACACCGCGGCACGAAACCTCTATCTGAGGAACGTCTACCTGAAGGGCAGCAGCACCTCGTCGGCCACCGGCAACCTGCCGATCACCGCCACGATCGCTAAGACGGGGGACATCTACAAGGTCGTGGACGAATATAGCTACTGCAACCAAGGCGCCGCGGGCACCGTGCAGCGCGAATCGTATCAGATCACCGATGGCGGCTCTGCCGTGCGGACGCCCACCGAAACCTCCAGCTCCAGCGTGTCGCTGGCTAGTTCGATGCCCGGCGACCTTGTGACGCGTCACATCTGGTCCCAGTTGCCCTCGGTGGACGACGCCGACTACTACGACCCGATCGGGTCGAACCTGACCAGTCCGGTCGACACGCACTTCACGTGGGACGGCACTGCGCAGGTTTATCGCGTGACGGCGGGAGATCTCAACACGGTGATCGATGCGCATCCGAAGATATTCCTGCGCAAGGGCGTCTATCGCGTGAGCGGCACCGGTGCGCCGGTGGTCTTGAAAAAGGACTCGGTGCTTTTCGGTGTGGCTCGTCATCTGACCCGCGTGGAGGCGGACTGGGCGCCCAGCTCCGAGACCACCTTCATCACCACCTACTCGGATCCGTCGGCCACCACTTACCTCGGCGATCTCGCGATCGGCGTCCCCTCCGAGCCGCAATCGCTGGACTGGTTCAACGCGCTCGACTGGCAGGCCGGCAAGAATTCCATGGTGCATATCGCACGCCTCTATCACTGGCCGGTGCGCACCTCTTCCGACTTGTGGCTTACTAACCCGCATAGCCTCGTGAAGATTTCCAACGAGGGTGGTGGCCGCTGGTATTTCCTCGGTCGCGGCCAGGCCAAGGCGATGAAGAATGATAATTACCGCATTCTCAAAGTCACCGGCACGGGCACGAACAGCCCGCTGTGGATCTACGGCCTCAACATGGAGCATCCGGCGCCTGACACGAGCGCGATCACCTACGGCGAATTTTCGTCCGCACGCAACGTCCGCATCTACGGCCTCAAGACGGAAATCGATCCGAACAGCACCATCGCCCGTCACACGACGTTCGTGTCGTTCGACGATTGCATCAACGTCGGCGTCTTCGGCTTCGGCGGCTCTCGTGAAGGTCCGAATCCTGGCTACGACGCCATCTCGTTCACTGGATCTTCGTCCAGCGCGGCGAACAGATTCCTCGTTGCCCACGTGCTCCCGCAGAATGGCGACAACTACGGCGAAGGCAACTGGGGCAACCTGATCTCGGAAAACGTCAGCGGCACGACGAGCACCTCCCTCGTCTGGGCGACGCGCACCGCTCCGAGCACCGTGACGCCGCGCTCTCTAGCTTTGTTCAAGCGTGGCACGCTCGACGAGAGCCCGATGAACCACCTGAACGTCGGCTTCGGTTCGCTGCCCTCTGGCTGGACGGCGCAGGACATCGGCGTTCCCGGCGACGTTGGCAGCGCGTTCTATGGCGGCGAGACTCAGACGTTCACCCTGCACGGCGCAGGCACCGACCTCGCAGACACCACCGACGAGTTCTGTTTCGCTTCGAAACTCTCTACGACCCTGACGACGGTCCAGGCAAAGGTTTCCCTCGTCGACGGCCCGGTCAACGGTTCGAAGGCCGGCGTCATGATCCGCGTCGGCACGGGCGACGGTTCGAAGTTCGCCCACATGTGCATCCAGCGCGATGGCACCGCCGTGTTCCAATATCGCACTACGACCGGCGGCACGATCACCACGGCCACGGTTTCCGGTTCGTCGCATAAATACGTCAAGCTGGTCGCTACCCGCGACGGGAGCGGTTTCATCACCAGCATCCAGGGCTTCGCGTCTCCGACTGGCGTCGCCGGCAGCTGGGTTTCGTCGAGCTCGGCCTCTTATTCCCTCAACACTGCGAACGTGATGTTCGGCCTGACCTCGGTCGGCGCCGGCTCGGGTGGTCTCGGACTGGCGACGGGCGTCTTCGACAGCGTCGTCACCAACTGAACGATTCGAGCACCGGCACCACTACACTCTTCGGGGCGTAGTGGTCTTTTGCTTTTCCGCCAACCCGCTTGTCGCCACTCCCGCTGATGTCCTCGCGCGACCACACCCGCCGCTGGCAGCGCATGAGCCGCGCTCTCTGGAGCGGATCCGCGGTCATCGTCGTCGCACTGGCTTGGACCGCAGCTAACATCGGTGGTCGCGGCCCGCCGCTCAATCTCGGGCCTGCTTCGCCGGCCACACTCCCGGACGCCCGAAATTCCGTTGCGATCCGGGCGCTGTCGCCGGCGCGCATGCGCTGGCTGCGTGAATTCATGGAGCTTCAGGATCCTATCGCGCGCCGCATTGAAGCGCGCGCGTTCGCGGCCGGACTAAGCGTGGACGAATTGAGGGAAGTGATTCTGTGGGGCGGCGCACGGACTCCCGACGAAGCGGCCCAGGAATTGGCCAGCCAGGTGCTGTTGCGCTGGGCCGAAATCGATTCCGCCGCCGCCGCCGCGCAGGCTGGCCGCTTGCGCCAATTCCTTTCAGAGGAAAATGCCGCGGCCTTGTTCACGCTCCTTCGAGAGCCGGCGTCGGCCGCGAAGTTCGCCGCCACGCTGGATCATTGCGCGACGCGCAGCGCGATGCTGAAGCGAGCCCTCGAATCGTGGAGCTCGGAAGACTGTGGGGCGGCCCTGCGGTGGGCCGAGAATTTGCCCGAGGGGTGGCCGAAGCGGACGGCTTTCGCCGCGCTCGCGCAGACGGTGAGTCCGGAAAAAATTCGCGAGCTTTCCGCAAGCGCAAGCGCACTGGATGCGACGTATGGAGACGTGCACGCGGTGCTGGCGGTCCGCTGGGCGGAATTCGACTGCGCGGCTGCACTGGCTTGGGCCGGAACCCTCACGCCCGGAGCGGCGCGCCAGGGAGCCGTGGCTTCGGTCATGGCCGTGTGGGCGCGACAGTCGCCCCAAGCGGCGGCGAATCACGTGCTGGATCTGGCCCTCGGCGCGGAGCGAACTTTTGCCGCCGGACAAGTCGCGGCGGCGTGGGCGCGGGTGGACCCGCTCTCGGCGGCAGCGTGGCTCGAGTCGGTTTCCGACCCGGCTTCCCAGAGCGATGCCGTCGCGCCGTTGGTAGCCGTGTGGTCGCAGCGCGATCCGGTGGCGACGGCGAACTGGCTTCTGGCCCATTCCTCGGGCGCCCTCGTGGATCGCGGATTGGTTGAACTCAGCCGCAATCTCAAGGCGTCACAGCCGGCCCTGGCTTTTGTTTTCGCCGACGCCATCGAGGCGCGTGAATTGCGTTGGCAGCAACTTGAACGCGTCGGTCGCGACTGGGTTCTCTCCGATCCCGTCGCTGCGGCCGACGGCATCGAAGGCTCAGACCTGCCGGCGCGCATCAAGGCGCGATTGCTTACGATAATATCCGTGCCGTAGCGGCGGCGAGCTGGCGCACTGCGGCGAAGGTAAGGCAAAAGTGGGCGGAAACGCCGGCGCCGAGGCGCGCACCTTTGTGGGCGGATTCAGTTCTTTGTGTCGCGACTGGAGAGCCAGAGCATCGCGCCGCCGAAGAGGAAGAAGACCACTCCCCAGCCGAGATTGATGTTCTGGCCGAGAGAGTGTTTCGCATAGATCGCGGGATCCGCGAGCATCCCATAACTCGCAAGAATGATACCGAGGCTGAGGAAGAGCAGCCCCATGGGCAGGCGAACGTCGAGTTGTTGCATGGTCGGATGGGGTTTCGGGTTACCAGAAGATGATGTTCAGGAGGACGGTCAGGCCGAGAACGATGACACCGAGCGTGGCGGGACGCGCATACCAGGGCGTTTCGTGGTGATCGACGACCTTCTCGGTGAGCGAGTAGACGAGACCGCGGAGTTCGTTGTCGGTGCGGTTCGGCGCCGTCGCGAGTGAGATGATGATCGTGCCGAGGAAGCAGCCGGAGAAGGCGAAGATCGCCATCCAGAAGTTTTGCGCCATCGAGCTGGCGAAGGTGTGTTGCACGGAGATCCAGCCGCCTTTGTAGATGCTGGCGACTTCGCCGACGGGGAGCGTGTTGC
This sequence comes from Candidatus Didemnitutus sp., assembly GCA_041906465.1. Lineage (GTDB taxonomy): Bacteria > Verrucomicrobiota > Verrucomicrobiia > Opitutales > Opitutaceae > Didemnitutus. The sequence continues at coordinate 133,471 of JAYRJE010000014.1, forward strand.
CCTGGAAGATCATTGCGGAGAGCGTGCCGAGGAGGAGACCGAAGAAGGCGCCGTGGCCGGTGGCGCGTTTCCAGAACATGCCGAGCAGGAAGATGGCGAAGAGCGGCGCGTTCACGAAGCCGAACACCAGCTGGAGCATGTCCATGATGTTATTGAACTTTGTCGCGGCGTAGGCGCAGGCGGCGCTGATGAGCAGGCCGACGATCGTGGTGATGCGGCCGACTTTGATCAGGTGCGCGTCGGAGGCGTCGGGCTTAAACCAGCGTTGGTAGAGGTCGTAGGTCCAGACCGTGTTGAAGGCGGTCACGTTGCCGGCCATGCCGGACATGAACGACGCCATGAGCGCCGTGAGGCCGATGCCGAGCATGCCGTTCGGGAAGTATTTCGCGAGCATCGCGGGGACGACCATGTTGTAGTCGGGATTGCCGTCGGCGCCGGTGGGCAACGCGATCTGCGCGGTGCCTCCTTTGTGGTAGAGCGCGATGGCAAGCATGCCGGGCAGAATCACGAGTGCGGGGAAAAGCATCTTCGGGATCGCGGCGATGAGCGGGGTGCGACGCGCGGAGTTCATGTCCTTCGCGGCCATGGCGCGCTGGATAACGAGGAAGTCCGTGCACCAGTAACCGAAGGAAAGGACAAAGCCCAAACCCGCGACCATGCCGAACCACTCGATGCCGATGGGATTCGCGGACGCGTCACCCATGTGTTGCCACGAGTGGCTCCACGCGCCGGGCATGCCTTTCGTTTCCGAGTAAGCGCCGAGTTGTTTCATGAGGCCGTCCCAGCCGCCGATGTCCTGGAGACCGAGGATGACGAGCGGGAGGAAGCCGAGGACGATCAGGAAGAACTGGAGCACCTCGTTGTAGATCGCAGAGGTCAGGCCGCCGGTGTAGATATAGACGAGAACGATGGCGCTCGAGATGAAGATGCACGCATCGAAGTTCCAACCGAGGATCGCATTGAGTAGCTTCGCCAAGGCGAACATCGAGATGCCCGACGAGAACACCGTCATCACCGCGAAGGACAGCGCGTTGAATGTGCGGGTCTTTTCGTCGAAGCGGAGCTTGAGATATTCCGGGACGGAGCGGGCCTTCGAGCCGTAGTAGAACGGCATCATGAAAATGCCGACGAAGACCATCGCGGGGATCGCGCCGACCCAGTAGAAGTGCGAGGTCGCGATGCCGTATTTGGCGCCCGAGGCGGCCATGCCCATGACTTCCTGCGCGCCGAGATTGGCGCCAATGAAGCCCAGCGCGCAAATCCACGCCGGCAGCGAGCGGCCGGACTCGAAGAAGTCCGTCGAGGTCTTCAGGTGCTTGCGCAGCACCCAGCCGATCCCGAGCACGAACCCGAAGTAGAGCGCCAGGATCAGATAGTCGACCGTGGCGAGTTGGAAGACCACGGAATTGTTGTCCGTGGCGACGTTGGTGAGCGTAGCGAGTGGTGGCATGTGGTTCGGGAGCGTAAATTTGAGACTGAGAAATTCGTTTACGGCGTCGCGACAGTCGGGATGCGGCCGGGCAGTCGCACTCCGGACCCACTGCGCTTGGTCAGCGAATCGCCGAGTTCGGCGCGGCATTTTTCGGCGAAGACCTGGAGTGATGCGACGACGTCGGGGTGCTGCCGGGCGACATCGGCGGATTCGATGCGGTCGTTCTGCAGGTCGAAGAGCGTCGGTGTCGTGACGCGGAGTTCCTGCGTGGGCGCCGGCTTGCCGGCGCGGCCGCCGGGTTGGCCGGCGAGGGAGCGGTAGGCATGCGGCAAGACAAGCTTCCAGCGACCGTCGCCGCTCACGACGGCTTGCAGTTCGTTTTCAGGATCCCAAAAGGCGTAGCCGTCGTGCGGATTGGAGACCTCGCCACGACCGGCAAGCAGTGGCCAGACGTTGAGCCCGTCAATCGTCAGCTCGGGGAGAGGAGCGCCGATGCGTTGGGCGATCGTGGGCAGGAGGTCGATGTTCATCACGAAACGATCGTTCACCGCCGCGGCAGGGATTTCGTCAGGCCACCGCATGAGGCACGGCACGCGCGTGCCGCCTTCCCAGACGGTGCGTTTGCCTTCGCGGAACGGCGCAGCGCTTCCCGCGTGATCGCCGAAAGGGAGCCACGGGCCGTTGTCGCTAAGAAAAATGACGAGCGTGTTTCGCTCCAGCCCGTGCTTCGCGAGGGCGCGTAGAATCTCGCCCACGGACCAGTCGATCTCCGTGACGACATCGCCGTAGAGGCCCTGCGCCGACTGACCGGCGAATCTTTCGCTAACAGCCAGCGGCACGTGTGGCATGGGGTGCGCGAGGTAGAAGAAAAATGGCCGATCCCTATTGTGTCCGATGAAGCGCACCGCGCGCTCGGTAAACCACTCGGTCAGGTGGCGCATTTTCTCGGGTGTGATTTCGGGGTCGGCCACGTGGCCGTTTTCCAAGAGCGGCAACGGAGGATGCTTGCGCTGCGCGTTTGGATTGTGCTGCGACATGTCGTGCGAATACGGCAGGCAGAACGATTCATCGAAACCGTGCCGGTCGGGCAGGAACGGCGCGCGGTCGCCGAGGTGCCACTTGCCCGCCATGCCGGTGGCGTAGCCGCGGGATTTGAGCAGCTCGGCGAGCGTGGTTTCGCTCTCGTTGAGGCCGATCGGAGAGTTTGGGAAGAGCGCACCCTGAATACCGACACGACTCGGGTAACTGCCGGTGAGCAGCGACGCGCGGGAGGCGGAGCACACCGATTGGGCGACGTGGAAGTTGGTGAACTGCGTGCCTTCGCGAGCGAGGCGATCGAGATTCGGCGTGGTGTAACCCTTGGCTCCATACACTCCGACATCTGCGTAGCCTTGGTCGTCGGTCATGATGACGACGATGTTGGGCGGGCGGGTCGTGGCGTGAAGCGAGGTGACGAACCCGGCAAGCAGCGCAAGGAGGTGGCAGCGGCAGCGACCGTTCATGGGGAGCGGCGGATTTACTGGCGGACAGTGAAAACCGCGCGCTGATCGCCGACCGTGACGGCGAAATCGCCCGGCTCGATCACGCGTTTCAGATTCACGTCGAGGAGCGCGAGCGCCTGGCCCGGGATCGTGAGCGTGACGATCTTCTTCTCGCCGGGCGCGAGCGCGACGCGCGTGAAATCCTGCAGCAGTTTCGCCGGCATCGTGACGCTGGACTGCAGGTCGCTGACGAAGGCGAGCGCGACTTCCTCGCCGGCGCGAGAGCCGGTGTTCTGCACATCGACCTGCACGGTGACGTCGGCGCCCGCGGTGATCTTGGCGGGCACGCGCAGGTTGGAATAGGCGAAGGTCGTGTAGCTGAGACCGAAGCCGAACGGGAAGAGCGGAGATTTGGATTCCTCCACTGACAACCGCGAGAAACGCCCTTGGGGAGAGAAGAAGCCCGGACGTTGATAGTAGAAGCCGGGGAGAAAGCCTGTGCCGCGCACGATGGTGTAGGGCAGTTTGCCGGAGGGGTTCACGTCGCCGAACAGGATTTCGGCGAGCGCCTGGCCGCCCTGCTGGCCGGGATAGAAGGCTTCGATCAACGCGGGGACGTGCGCCGCAATCCACGGAGAGGAGATAGCGCCGCCGTTTAGGAAGACGACCACCGTCGGCACGCCGGTGGCGTGGATCGCCTGGACGAGTTCGAGTTGGCGGCCGGGCAACTCCACTTCGGCGCGGTCGTAGTTCTCGCCTTCGGTGACCGCTCCGGAGCCGCCGCCGCGATGGGGATGTCCGCCGACGGCGACGATCGCGACGGAGGCGCCGCGTGCGCGTTCCGCGGCGGAGCGGATGACTTCGTCGTTGAGCTTCTCGAACGGGCCAGACGCGAAATAGTCGAGGCGTTTGCCGACTGCGCGCGCGAGTCCGGTTTTCAAGGTGATGAGGGCGTCGGCGTTCTGCGGTGTGGACCAGTCGCCGAGGGCGCTGCTGTTGTCGGCGTTGGGGCCGCTGAGGAAGACGCGCGCGGCGTTCTTATCGAGCGGGAGAAGTCCACCCTCGTTGCGGAGCAGCACGATGGATTTGCGTGCGGCCTCGAGGGCGAGCGCGGTGTGCGGGCTCGTGCGCAGGTCGGTCTGTCGCCGGGCTGGTTCGGTGTAGCGCTGTTCAAAGAGTCCCGCAGCGAACTTGGCGCGGAGGATGCGGCGCACGGCGTCGTCGACCCGCGCCTGTTCGACACGGCCGGCCTTGACGCCGGCGACGATGGCCTCGCCGAAACCGGGCCCATGCATGTGCATGTCGAGTCCGGCGCGGACGGAGAGCTCAGAGGCCTCGGCCATGTCGCGCGCGATATGTTGGATGCTCCAGAGCCGGCCGACGTCGAGCCAGTCGCTGACGGCGAGACCTTGGAAACCGAGTTCGCCGTGGAGCACGTCGGTAAGCAGGAAATGATTCGCGTGGCACGGCACGCCGTTCACCTCGTTGTGGGCGACCATGAGCGTGTAGGCTCCGGCCTGCACGCACGCTGCGAACGGCGGTAGGAAAACCTCGCGCAACGTGCGCTCCGAGAAATCGGCCGGCGCGTGATTCTGGCCGCCGATGGGCTGGCTGCCGCCGAGGAAGTGTTTCGCGCAGGCGAGGACGTCCGTCGCGGGATTCTTCAGGTCGCCCTGCAGTCCGCGGACGGTGGCGACGCCCATGCGGGAGACGAGGAGCGGATCCTCGCCGAAGGTTTCGTTGACGCGGCCCCAGCGCTGGTCGCGTGCGACTTCGACGTTGGGCGCGAACGCCCACTGGAATCCCGTCGCGCGCATCTCGAGGGCGGTGGCGCGGGCGGTCTGCTCGACGAGTTTTTCGTCGAAGGTGGCGGCGAGACCGATCGGCACGGGATACACGGTGGTGCCGGCGGTCATGGCGTGGCCGTGAATGGCGTCGGCGCCAAACAGCAGCGGAATCTTGAGGCGACTCTCCTCGGCGGCGCGCTGCAGCTCGTTGCCCTCGGCGACGGGATCCTTGTAGAAATTGAGGAACGAGCCGATCTGGCCGGCGCGCACGCGGGCGAGAATGTCGCTCTTGGTGAGGCCGTCGTAGGATGCGGGCGTGGCGTCGTCGTCGTTCTTGTTGCGGCGTGCGATGGTCGATTTGTCGGGGAGCCGGCTGGGCCCGAGGTATTGGCACATCTGGCCGACTTTTTCTTCGAGGGTCATCCGTTCGAGGAGATCGTTCACGCGCTGGTCGATAGGCAGTGCGGGATCGAGGTAGGGCGCCGGCGCGGCGGCGAACAGGCGGAGGCCGACGGCGAGACCGGCGAGCGCAACAGAGCGGCGCAGAGCGCGCGAACGGAGCGGGTGAGTGGACATGAGGTTCATGAGTGAAAAGTGGGAAAACGAAATTGATCGACGATGCGCGGGCGGCTCACGGTTGCGCGGACTCGCTCGCGACGACGAGGAACCAGCCGGAGTGCGGCGCGAGGGATTTCGCCAGCGGCCCGCGCTGGCGACCGAGATCCTTGCCGGCATACACGTCGCGCGCGGTGTAGTCGGCGGCGATTCCCGCGAGATTCGGATCGAAGGTCAGGGAGTGCGTTTCGACCGCATCGCGATTCAGCAGCAGCACCGCGGCGCGGTTGCCGGTGAGGCGCTTGATCCAGACTTCGCGCTTTCCCTCCTGCACGACGCGGCGGCCCTGCTCGGTCGGATCCTGATTGACGGCGATTGCCTCGCGGTTGAGCACGACGGCTTTTTCGGCCTCGGTCATGTGGCGCGGGTCGTTGCCGAGGATGAGTGGTGCGGACATGATGCACCAAAGCGCGAAGTGAACCTTCTGCTCTTCCTCATTCAGGCCTTGTTCACCGGTGACGAGCATCTCGGCGTCGTTCCAATGTCCGTGGCCGGCGAACGCGGCAGACGCGTTGTTCTGATCCGCAATTTCCATGACGCTGAGGTAACGATAGCCGGTGTGGGATTTGCCGGTGTCGTCGAAGGTGGCGCCGCCTTTGTGGATGCGCGCGCGGATGTCCTCGGTCGTTCGGGCCATGTGCGCGACCGACGAATGCCAGTCGTGATAGAAGTGCGCGTTGATGCTGAGAACGATGTCGCGGCCGCAGCGCGCAAGCAGGTCGCTCCACTTGCGGTAGACGGTCTCCACCTGCGCCTCGGTCCAGGCCGGTTCCATCTTGCACCGGTCGAGCTTGATGAAATCGATGCCCCACTCGACGAACTGCCGGACGTGGACTTCCTCGTGGCCGAAGCCGCCGACCGGGTCGCCGCCGCAGTCGCGCGTGCCGGGCGTGGTGTGCAGGCCGAATTTCAGTCCTTGGGAATGAGCGTAGTCGGCGAGGCGCTTCATCCCGTTCGGGAAGCGCAGCGGATGGGAAACCAGTTCGCCGTTGGGCAGCAGCTTGGTGTCGCGCCAGCCGCCGTCCACGACGACGTAGGTGTAGCCGGCGTCGCGCAGACCGGAGGAGACCATCGCATCGATCGTCTCGCGCACGACTGTCTCGTTGATCGCGGGTTTGCCGTGCCAATTCCAGCTGTTCCAGCCCATCGGCGGCGTGGTCGCCAGATCAGTCGGAGGTTTGGCGCGGGCGGGCAGTGACAGCGCGAGCAGTGCGACAACGGCGAACAGAAGTCTTCTCATGATCGGGGGCATCAGCGCGGGAATCGAAAAACAGTGGTGGAGCGAAATGTTTCACCGGGCCGCAGGATCGTGGAGGGGAACTGCGGGTGGTTCACGGCGTCGGGGAAGTGCTGCGTTTCCAGGCAAATGGCGCTGCGCCGGGCGTAGCGGCGGCCCGATTTGCCGACATGGCGATCGTTGAGAAAATTGGCCGTATAGAATTGGAGGCCGGGTTCGGTCGTGAGCACTTCCAGCACGCGGCCGGAGCCGGGATCGCGGAGCACGGCTGCGAGCGCGAGCGAACCATCGCTGGAATCGAGCACGAAGTTGTGATCGTAACCGGAACCGAGCTTCAGCTGCGCGTGCGTATCGTCGATGCGCTCGCCGATGCGATGCGGGGTCCGAAAATCGAGCGGAGTGTTCGCGACCAGCGCGAGTTCGCCGGTCGGGATCAGGCTCGGCAAAACCGGCGTGTATCGGTGAGCATGCAGTGTCAGCTCGTGCTCGAGCGCCGATGCCGCTCCTTCGCCCGCGAGGTTGAAATACGTGTGGTTGGTCAGGTTGACAGGCGTGGGCGCGTCCGTCCGCGCCGTGTAGTCGATGCGCAAACCGGCATCGGCCGTGAGGGAGTAAACAACTTCGACGTCGAGCTTGCCGGGGAATCCTTCGTCGCCGTCGGGACTCGTGTAGCGCAACCGCAGCGCCGGCCGGCCATCGCGAACGGTGGGCTCGGCGGTCCAGAGCACCTTGTCGAAACCGCGCGCGCCGCCGTGCAAAAGGCAGGGCACGCCGGCGACAGTGCGGTTCGGCGCGAACGTGTGCGTCCGCCCATCGAGGGTGAAGCGGGCGCCGCCGATACGGTTGGCGACGCGGCCGACGATCGCGCCGAAATACGGCGAGTCGGCCACGTAGTCCTCGACGCGATTAAAACCGAGGACCACGTCGGCGAGCTGACCGGTGCGGTCGGGCGCGAGCAGGCGCACGATGATGCCACCGTAGTCGGAAATTTCTGCCTCAAACCCGCCCTCGCCGCGGAGCGTGTAGAGGTGCGCTTCGCGGCCGTCCGGCAGGCGGCCGAAGCTGCGCACGGTTGCGGATTCCGTCGGCGGTTGGACGGCGAGCAGACTGCCGGTGGCGGCGGCGACGATGGCGAGGCGGGAAAGAAAGCGAAGGGACCTCATGGCGGTCGGCTTTGGGCTTCGCTCAGCGCGGGCGCTTGATCTCGTCCAGACGGGCGCGCAGTGCGCTCACCTTTTCCGGGAACTTCGAGGCGAGGTTGACCCGCTCGGCCGGATCGTCGGCGAGGTGGTAGAGCGCGTCCTCACGGACGATGGAGTCGCCCCAGCGCTTGTCCGCAGGATTGGCGCCGGAGCCCATGCCGCTGACTTCCTGCTGCGGGCTGCGGGGGATAAATTTCCAGTCGCCCGCGACGAGCGCGAGCGTGTTGGAGATGCCTTGCTCTACCAACTCGGTGCGGATCGCCGCGCCGGGCTGGCCGGTGAGCACGCGAAGCTGGTCGAGGCTGTCGACGCCGGTGCCGGCGGGGAGTTTCTGCTGCACGAGCGCGGCGCAAGTCGCGAGCAGGTCGGTCAGGCAGATCATGCGATCGTCAACGCCGACACTCACGTGTCCGGGCCAGCGTGCGATGAAGGGCACTCGCATGCCGCCCTCGTAAGGGAGGTATTTCCAGCCGCGCAAACCGCCGGCGGGGGTGTGGTCGGCGTTGAGTTCGTCCGCGCGGTCGAAGTAGCCGTCGAAAAGCACGGGGCCGTTGTCGCTGGTGAAGAGGACGAGCGTGTTGTCCGCCACGCCGGCGCGATCGAGCGCGGCAAGAACCTCGCCGACCGTCGCGTCGAGTTCGGCGATCGCATCTCCGCGCGGCCCGAGCTTCGTCGCGCCGACGAAGCGGGCGTGCGGCACGCGCGGGACGTGCGGATCGAAAGTTCCAAGATAGAGGAAGAACGGCTTGTCCGCATGGGTTTCGATGAAACGCACGGAGCGCTGCGTGATGACGTCGGCGAGATCCTCGTCGATCCATCGGGCGGCACGTCCGCCGGTCATCGAGCCGATGCGGCTGATGCCGTTGATGATGACGCCGGCGTGTTGCGCGTCGGCTCGCTGCTTGAGCAAGTCGGGCCGCTCGGCGCCGGTCGGCTCGTCGTTGATGCGTTTTTGGTAGCTCACGCTAATCGGATCCGATGGGTCGAGTGCGGCCGCGCGGTGGTTGTCGATGAAGACGGTGGGGACGCGGTCGACAGTGGCCGGGATGAAAAACGCCGAGTTGAAACCGACCTCGAGCGGGCCGGGCTTGATCTCGCCGTTGAAATCCACGGCGTGCTCGCCGTCGCCGAGGCCCAGGTGCCACTTGCCGACGAGCGCCGTGGTGTAGCCGGCCTGGCGCAACAACTGCGGCAGCGTGAGGCTGCCCGGCGCGATGCTCAGCGGAGCGTCGCCGTCGAGGATGGTCGTTTGGCGCGCCTGCTGACGCCACGCGTAGTCGCCGGTCATCATCGAATAGCGCGAAGGCGTGCAGGTCGACGCGGGGGCGTAGCCGCGGGTGAAGCGTCGGCCCTGGGCGGCGAGGCGGTCGAGATTCGGGGTGGAGATGGCATCGGCGCCGTAGCAGCCCAGATCACCGTAACCGAGATCGTCGGCCACGATCAGGACAATGTTGGGTCGCGGCGCTGCGGCGCCCACCAGCAGTGGGGCCGCGAGGCTGCCGACGTGCACAAAACGACGGAGGGTTTGCGTGAGTTTCATCGATGATGGCCGCTCAGCGGTCGGCGGCCGGGTAAACCAACGGCGCGGTGCGACCTTCGAGCACCGCGATCGCGTGCTTCAGGATGTGTTGCGGGGGGAAAGTGCCCTGTGGGGTGGGCTTCGCCGCGGCGAGTGCTCGCTTCATGGCGGGCAAGGCCGGCCGGGCGATCTCGCCGAGGCGATCGAGCACATTGCCGGCCTGAAGAATCACGCCCGGGCGGCTGACGTCCTGCACGCAGCGTTCGAGCACGGGCAATGCGACATCGGCCTTGCCCAAGCGGACCATCGCTTCCGCGGCCGCTACGGCCACTGCACCGGATTCGTCGGCGAGACAACGGCGCAACGCCGCCTCTGCCGGAGCGGCTTTTTCGCCGAGCAGGGCGCAGCCTTGCGCGGCCCACCAGCGGACGGGTTCGCTGGAGTCGGCCAGCGCGGCGATGAATTTGGCCAGGTTGGCGGGATCGCGTTCGGAGGCGAGGATGGCAAGATCGACGGTGCGCTCGACGGACCAGGCGCCGGGCACGCGCGAGGCCTCGTAGCCCTCGAGAGTGGATCCCTCCGGGAGAAGGCCGTTGTCGTTGATCTCGATCATGCGCTGACGCAGGCGGGCGCGCATTTTTTCCAGCGTCGCGCGATGCGCCGGAGCTGATGCGAGATTCGTGACGTTGTCGGGGTCGGCGTGCATGTCGTAGAGCTCCTCGCTCGGCTTCGCTCCCCAGTAGCGCGCGGTGGCAGGTGTGAGTTTACCCTCGGCGGCGAGGCGGGCCCAGGACTGGTAGCCGCGGGCGCGAAACATGTAGTCGAGCGGCTGCACGTAGGGCAGGTCGGGGCGGAAGTTGCGGATGTAGAGCCAGCGTTCGTCGATGACGGAGCGCATCAGGTCGTAGCGTTCGTCCATGCGATCGCGCGTGGTGAAGACGAACTCATTGGACTTTTCCTTGGCGGGACCGGCGAAGGCGTGGCCCTGCATGTAGGCGGGAATCTTTACTCCGGCGAGCGAGAGAACGGTCGGCGCGAGGTCGACGAAGCTCACCGGATCCTTGATGCGTGTGCCGGGCGCGGCGGGCGCGAGATGGCGCCACTTGGGCGGATAATAGACGATCAGGGGGACGTGCGTGCCGCTCTGCTGGAGAAAGCGTTTGCTGCGCGGGAGAATGCCGCCGTTGTCCGCGTAGTAGAAAATGATGGTGTTCTCGGCCAAGCCCGCCTCGTCGAGTTCGCGGAGCTTGGCGGCGATCTGCGAATCCATCAGGCGCATGTCGTCGTAGTAGAGAGCCCAATCCTTTCGCATCTCAGGCGTGTCGGGCTGATACGGCGGGATGCGCACGGTGGCGGGATCGGTGCGCGGAAAGTCCACGTCCGGCTCCTCGCCGGGGAATATCCGGTGCTCGTGTGTGACATCGTGATTGAAAACACTGAAGAACGGCTGGGCGGAGTCTCGATTGCGCCAGTGCGCCTTCTGGCTGCAGTCGTTCCACGCGTTCGCGACACTGATCGGCGAGTTGTAGTCGGTCTTGGCGTTGTTGGACGTGTAGTAGCCGGCCTCGCGCAAGAGCGCGGGAAAGCCATTCAGCCACGAGGGAATTTTCCCCTGAGCGCGCATGTGCTGCGCGGGGCCGGCGGTCGCGGCATACATGCCCGCGATGATCGTGAACCGCGCGGGCGCGCAGACCGGCTGGGCGAAGCAGCGCTCGTAGAGCACGCCTTCGCGCGCGAGCTTGTCGAGCGTGGGCGTGTGCGCGACGGGGTCGCCGTAGCAACCGAGCAGCGGGCTGTTGTCCTCGCTCGTGAGCCAGAGGATGTTGGGGCGTTCCGGCTCCGCGGCAGACAGGGACGCAAACAGCGACCCCAAGATCGTAGTGGCAGCAGTCGCGCGGCGACAGAGAGCAGCAAGAGAGATTGAGTGCATGGCGAGAAAGTTACTTCGCGGCGGAGGTGGCGATCGCTTCGGCGACGGACTTCATGCCGAGCGACCGGTAGGCGTCCCACGGACCGTCGGCGCTGCCGGGAGGCCAGTCGGCGGCGTCGGCATATTGGCCGTCGTCCTTGAACTCGCGTTGGAGGCGCGCGAGTTCCGCTTTCAGCTCGGAAAATTTAGCGACGACGGCCGGCGTCTCGGCCGATTCGCCGAAGAGGAGGTTGTGCAGTTCATTCGGATCGCGCGTGAGATCGAACATCTCGTAGGCGTCCTGTTTCCAATAATAGATGAGCTTGTGCGTTGCGGTGCGGACGCCGAGATGCGCGCGGGTGTTGTGGTGGCCGGGATCGTGATAGTAGCGGTAATAAAGTGTCGTGCGCCAATCGGCGGGCGTGGTGCCGTGCAACAACGACGCGAGCGAGCGACCTTGCATGGATTCGGGAATGGGTGCGCCGGCGAGGTCGAGGAAGGTGGGCGCGAGATCGATGTTGGCGACGAACGCTGCGGGCAGGCTTTCCGCGAGGATGCCGGGGCCGCGGACAATCAGCGGCACGCGGAGGCCGGGCTCATACATAAAGCGCTTGTCGTAGAGGCCGTGTTCACCGAGATACCAGCCGTTGTCGGCGGAGTAGATGACGATGGTGTTCTTGGCCAAGCCGGTCTGCTCAAGGTAGTCGAGAATGCGACCGATGCTGTCATCGACGCCTTGGACGCACGCGAGGTAGTCCTGCATGTAGCGCTGGTATTTCCAGCGCTCGAGCGCATCGCCGGTGAGCGTCTGTCCGTCGATGGTGGCTTCGGTCGGCTTGACGTCGAGCCATGCGATGCGTGCAGCGCCCTTCAGATCCGCGGGTGGAATGAGTTTCAGATCACTGCGTTTCAGGTCGTGCCCGATCGTCTGCTGATTTTCCGGAAGTGCGGTGGGGCGAGTGGCGTAGTTGTCGTGTAGAGTCTCCGGTTCGGAAATCACGCGATTTTTGAACAGCGCCTTGTTCCGTTCGTCGGGATCCCAGTTCCGATGCGGTGCCTTGTGATGCAGCATCAGGAAGAACGGCTGGTTGGTTGGTCGCGTGCGCAGCCATTCGAGGCCGAGGTCGGTGGTGATGTCAGTGACATGGCCCGCGATAGTGAGAGAGCGTTCACCGGGAATGAGAAACTCCGGATTCTTGTATTCGCCCTGACCCGGGAGAACGATCCAGCGATCAAAGCCGGTCGGATCGCTTCCGAGGTGCCATTTGCCGACCATGCCCGTGTGATAGCCCGCGGCCTGGAGGCGCTTGGCGACGTTGTCGCGCGAGCCATCGAAGCGGTTGAATACCGGAACGCCGTTGAGGTGGGAATACTGCCCCGTCAGCGCCGTGGCGCGACTGGGGGTGCAGATGGAATTCGTGACGAACGAATTTGTGAATCGCGCACCGGCGGCCGCGAGGCGATCGAGGTTCGGCGTTTGGTTGACCGTCGAACCGTAGCACGAAATCGCGGCCTGCGCGTGGTCGTCCGAGAAGATGAACAGGATGTTCGGTCGCTCTGGCGCCGCGGGGGCGGCGCCCAAGCGCAACGCAACGAGGGGAAGAAGTGCGAGCCAGCGATGTTTCATGCGGAGGGTGTGGAAAAGGGGATTTCGACGCAGAGGCGGATTATTGCGGCCAGTGGATCGTGCGCGTCAGCCGGAGATCGCGTGATGAGGCCGCGACGGAGATCGCGTAGTCGCCTGCGTCGGTTCTCCAGCCGTGCGATTTAGGGTCAAAGAAGGCTAAGTCGTCGGCTCCGAGCATGAAGCTGACGCGCCGGGTCTGGCCGGGTTGCAGCTCGATGCGGGCGAAACCTTTCAGCTCGCGCGGAGGGCGTGGCACGCGCGGCTGCACCGCGCCGACGTAGAGCTGCACGACCTCGGCGCCAGTTCGGGCGCCGGTGTTGGTGAGGTCGACCGAGATGTCAATCTGGCGGTCGCGATTCGCGATGGTCAGGTTCGAGTAGCCGAACGTCGTATAGGAAAGGCCGAACCCGAAGGGGAAAAGCGGCGCGATGTCCTTCGCGTCGTAGTGCCGGTAGCCGACGAAAATTCCTTCCGCGTAGTTGATCGGGAAGAAATCGCGCGGGTCGATCTTCCCGTATTTTGCTTCGTAAGCCGGTTTGAAGAGTCGTTCGGCGAGTTGTTCGCTGCGCATGGTGTCGTAGTTGGCGCGCGCGGGTGCGTCGGCCCAGGTCCGCTCGATGCTGATCGGCAGCCTGCCGGACGGGCAGAAGTCGCCGAATAGGAGTTCGCCGACGACATGGCCGCAGCCGTCGCCGAGATACCATGCGTGGACGAGGGCTGCCACGGGTTCGAGCCAAGGGCTGATATTGACGCCGCCGCCGGTCACCAAAACGACCACCGTGCGCGGGTTCAACGTCGACGCGCGGCGGATCAGCTCCACTTGCGCCGGAAGCAGGTCGAAGGGGCGATCGTGAGCCTCGCCTTCGATCGCCGCGGGAAATCCGGCGGCCACGACGACGACGTCTGCGTCGGCGCATTGCTGGCTGGCGTCCGCCGAGTCGAGGGCGGTGAAATGGCGGACCTGCGCTCCGGCGCCGGCGGCAGCGGAGATATCCGCTACGAGGGAGCGACTCTCGTGTGCCGGCACCGAAGCGGCGCCGCCGCCGTGATACGGCGTCTGGGCCGCCAGTTCGCCAAGCACCACGATGCGGCGCGTCTGCTGGCGATCGAGCGGCAGCAGATGGGCGCGATTTTTCAACAACACGAGTCCCTCGCGCGCGGCGCGCAGCACGAGCTGCCGATGCGTTGCGGCGTCTACGGGTGCGGCGGTGGAGCGCCCAGGACCGTAGATGCCGAGTTGCAGACACGCACGGGCGATCCGGCGGACCTTGGCGTCGATCTCGACCTCGGTGACCGTGCCGGCGTGCAGTTCCGCCTCGATGCGCGGAGCCGCGAGCGCGCGGGCGATCGGCATCTCGAGATCTACGCCGCCTTTCACGACCGGGACGGTTTCATAGGTGGAATACCAGTCGGAGACGACGAACCCTTCGAAACCCCACTGCTGGCGCAGCACGTCGGTGAGCAGCCATCCGTTGTCCGAGCAGTGAATGCCGTTGAGCGGATTGTGCGCGGTCATCACCGAGGCGATGCCGGCGCGTTGCACGACGGCGCGAAATGCGGGGAAATAAATTTCCTGCAGCGTGCGTTCGTCGACGACGGAGTTGCCGCGATAGCGGTCGTATTCCTGGTTGTTCGCGGCGAAGTGCTTCACCGAGGCCATGACGCCCTGCGCCTGCAGCCCGAGCGTGTAGCCGACGGCGAGTTCGCCGGCGAGATATGGATCCTCGCCGAAATATTCGTAGTTCCGGCCGCACTGCGGCACGCGGTAGATGTTCACCGAGGGGCCGAGCAGCAGGTCAACGCCATTGGCGCGGCATTCGCGGCCGATGGCGGCGCCGATTTCCTGAATCAGCGGGACGTCGAAGCTCGCGGCGAGCGCCATGCCGGCGGGGAAGGACGTGGTGCGAACCGACGCCAGCTGTCCGGCCTCGGTTTTCATCTTCAAGCCGAGCGGCCCGTCGGACATGCGCACGGCGGGCAGGTGCAGGCGGGGAATCGCCTTGATCACCGGACCGGGGCCGCCGGTGAGCAGGGCGATTTTCTCGTCGCGTGTCAGGGCCGCAACCAGCGCATCGGCGCGTTCGCTCAGCGGACGCGCCGGGTCTTCCCAAGGCGCGGTGACGTCCGGTGCGGCGACACCGCACAATGCTGCTAGGGTCATCGCACTGACGATCAATGCCCATCGTGAACGGCCCCTCGCGGCGCGCGGAGCCAGTGGGCGCGCCGCCGGTGCCGCGGCATTTTTGATCACAGGCCGAGGTTTGGCGGCGCGGTGCGTGCGCCGGGGTGAAGGTGGACGGCTGACGCCGGTGATGAGGGAGGCTTTTTTCACGCCGGAAGAAGGGGCGGGAAACGTGCGGTGCGCCGCGTCAGGGGCGGGCCTCCTCGAGCAGGCCGTTGCCGTTGATCGTGAGCTGATCGCAGACGACGCGGCCGGTGAAGGTGGCGTTGCCGTTGATGGACACGGTGCCAGCGGGAGCGATGACGGTGCCTTTGAAGACGGCGCCGCCGTTCAAGGTGAGCCCGCCGGAGGCGAGTTGCACGGTGAGCGATTCCGCGCTGCCCTCGCTATTCACGCTGCCGTTAATCGCTAGGCCGGTGCCGAGCACGAGGACGACCGGTCCGACGATGCGCAATTTCGCGCCGCCGTTGAGCGTGAGGCTCTGGAGGTGATAGACCGCCGGCGTGGTTGTGCCCGCTTCGCCGAGGACGAATCCGCTTTGTGCGTTGGCCACGAAGGCGCCGTATGCGCCGGCGGGCACGGGGCGATCGCCGGCGTTCGCGTTGAGCGTTAGGTCGCGCAGCGTGGCAAAATCGCCGGCCGACTGGTTCGGAGTATTGAGGGTGACGTTGCGTGTGCCGGGGGGCGCCGTGGGCGCGCTCACGGTTGGCATCGTATCGGGGTCGATGCGGCGGACGACGTGGCGGAGGAGCGCGTTGCCGTTCAGCGTAACCTCATGCGCAGTCGGCGCGATCGCGCCGTTGCCTTCGAGCGTGCCGCCGTAGGTGGGGTGACCGTTGAGACGCACGTTTGGCGTGCCGGGGACGAGCAGGTCGCCGGCGACCCAGGCGCTTCCGTTCAGCGTGATGCTCTCGGCGGTGAGCACCTGCGCGGAGCCGTCGAGGCCGCCGTTGAGGATCGGGGCATGACGAACGAGTGCGGTGGTGCTGACCACGAGCAGATCGGAGGTGGTGCCAGCGTAGTTGGGATCATCGATGGAAGCGGTGATCGTGTAGGTTCCCGGAATGGTGGGCGCCGTGGAACTGCCGTCGTAGGAGACCGTGACGCCGAGTTCGGCGGGCGTGGTGGTAGCGGTGACAATTCGCGGCGTGCCGTCATAGCTCTGCGCGAGCGGAGCGAGCGTGATCGTGGCGGCGGCCTTGGCGACGACGAGCGTGCCGGATGCGCTGCCGAAGTAGTTCGGGTCGGTGACGATCGCGGCGACCGCGTAGTTGCCGGCGTTGATCGGCGGCGTGAGCGCGTCGTCGTAGGTTACCGAGAGGCCCAAGCCGGCAGGAGCCGAGACCGCGGTCACCGGGTGCGGCGCGCCGTCGTAGGTTTGTTGGAGAGCGCCAAGAGTGACCGCGGCTGGAGCGCGGGCAACTACGAGCGTGCCGCTGGCGGAGCCGGTGTAGTTCGGATCGACGATCGCTGCAGTCACGGAGTAGCTGCCAGCGTCAGTGGGCGGAGTGGGGAAGCCGTCGTAGGATAAAACGACGTTGAGTGCGGCCGGGACGGTCGTGGCCGAGGCGGCGCGCGGTGCGCCGGTGTAGGTTTGTGCGAGGTCGCCGAGCGTGAGCACGGCCGCGGCCTTGGCGATCGTGAGGGTGGCGGCGGTGCTGGTGGCGGAGCCCACCGGATTGGTGACGATGCAGTCATATTCACCAGCGAGGGCGGTCGTGATCGCGGGAAGGAGCAGCGTGCGCGACTGGGCCGTGGCGTTGCCGGTGATGGCGTCGCCGTTGCGCCGCCACTGAAAACTCAACGGACTAGAACCGGTCGCGGCGACCTGGAACGAAATGTTGTCGCCCACGGTGGCTGTTTGGCTGTTTGGATTCGTAGTGATCGTCGGCGGCAGGCTGTAGGTTACGCGCAGGGTGGGGCGGTTCGCGGCCTCGGCTTCACCGGGAAAAAAACCGAGAAGATCGGTGGTCGCGTTGCCGTTGTCCGGCACGGTGAAATAGACGCGGAACTGGGTGCGTCCGGTCGGATTGATCGCGCCGAGGCCGGCGGCGTTGAGGCTGCCGATCGCCCAGGCGTTGTTGGCGCCGGGGTAGCTCAGAGTGGCGACGTTCGTCGCCGTGGCCGGAGCTTCGAAATCCGTTATCTCGAGCGCCGCGGTCCCGAAGCTGCCGCGGGAAATATCCGCGCGGAGCGGGGCGAATGAGGCAACGGCGGTGGCATTGCCGGCGAGCGAGGAGCGGCGGAGCTCGAGCGTGGCGCCTACGATCACGGCGTCGGCGGGCAGCGTCGAGGTGTCGAAGGAGAAGATGCTCTTGTATTGCCGCGCAGAGGTGTCGTCGCCCACGCGCGTGGCCTGGCCGCCGGTGCCGTTGGAGAGGATCGAGCCGCCGACGTTCGAGGTCGGCGTGGATTCGAGGACGTAGCCGTCCTCGGCGCCGATGGAAGCGAAGGTGATTTCAAGTGAGGTCGGCGACGCGGGCGTGGCGCTGGCCTCGGCCGAGTTAGCGCTTTGGCCGACGACATTCGTCGCGGACACGACGTAGAAGTAGGTCGTGTCGCTGACGATGTTCGTGTCGGTGTAGTCGGCCGTGTTGCGCGTGGCGACCGTCACGTAAGGTCCGCCGCTGACGGTGGCGCGTTTGACCGCGTAGCTCGTCGCATCGGCTACCGCGGTCCAACTCAACGCGACCTGTCCGGCTCCCGCGGTGGCGGTCAGGCCCGGCGGTGTGGCCGGCGGCGCGGCAATGATAGAAACGTTGACGGCGGGCGAGGTAGCGGTGGCACCGTGGTCGTCGAATGCGACGGCGGTGAGCGCGTAGCTGCCTGCTCCCGGCGGCGTCCACGAAATGCTGTAGGGTGCGGCAGTGGCGGTGCCGATCGACGCGTTGTTCGCGAAGAATTTCACTTGAGCGATGCTGCCATCGGTGTCGGTGGCGGCCGCGGTGATGGTGATGGGGCCGAGCGCGAGCGCGGCGCCGGGGGCGGGGGCGTTGAGGGCGACGAGCGGAGCGGCATTGCCGGTGCTCGGCGAACCGTAGAAGGCCTCGCCGTGGGAGAGCAGCGCGTCGTCAGCGGGCGTGAGGTTGCCGCGTTTGTAGAGAGAGACGACGTTGGGGTAAGTGATGCCGACGTTACCGCTGCCGAGATTTTCGCGCAGCGTGTCGCCGGTTGCGGTGCCTTGGTCGTTTTGTGGCGCGATGAGTGTGGCGAGCACGCGATCCGTGGCGGAGCCGAGAAACTCGATCGTGCCGTGGCCGGTGACGGCGTTGCGGATGGCGCCGTGGCCGAATTGCGCGACGTTGCGGACGTTGTTGAACGTAACGAGCACGCTCTTGGCTTCCCACTCGGCGACGCCGTTGAACTCCGTCTTCAAGCCGTAGAGGCGGATGTTCTGGGCGTTGGTGACTTCGATGTAGGTCTCGGTGCCGCGCGGGTGCTCGGCGTTGAGGCCGTAGAACCAGAGCGGCTCGGTGGTGTTTTCGACCTTGAGGATACGGTAGCCGGCGTGTTGTCCGGTCAGCGTTTTGCCGGCTCCGCCATGATACCAGCGTCCGCCGCCCGAATTGCGGATGCGGAGGAGGCTGTGGGGATTCGTCTCCCATCGATTGAGCGGGACGGTCGCGGCGGGCTCGCGGTAGACGCGGCCGATGTGGACGATCGAGTCGCGTCCGGCCTGCCAGTCGAGCGCGTTGAACCAGTCGTTCGCCAGGTAGGTCGCGTCGACGCCGATGCTGAGTTCGCCGATGTAGGTGGTTGCCGTGGGATCGTCGACCGTCGTGATCATCGGCGTCTCGGCGGTGGGTTTCCACGATTCGGCGACTTCGATGCGCGTGAGGTGACGCGCCGCGCCGAAGAGCACCGAGTCCTTGCGCAGCGTGATGGTGCCGTCGAGGTGGTAGATGCCCTTGCGGAGAAATACCTTTCGGTGCGCGTTGATGACGTCCTGCAGCGCGTCTGCGGACACGGTTGCGCCAGGCACGATGCCGGCATCGAAGGCGTCGAAGGTGTCGGCGTCGGTGACGGCGGGGAGCGATTTCCACGAGTGGCGCGTCGCGAGATCGGAGGGTGGGGCAGAG
Organism: Candidatus Didemnitutus sp.; assembly: GCA_041906465.1. Taxonomy (GTDB): domain Bacteria; phylum Verrucomicrobiota; class Verrucomicrobiia; order Opitutales; family Opitutaceae; genus Didemnitutus. The sequence goes on from JAYRJE010000014.1 coordinate 152,541, forward strand.
GCGTTGGGCTGGACGGAGACGACTTCGCCGTTGCCGAGCGGAGCGGGTGTTTTCGTGGCGATACCGTCGATGAGATCCCACGAAGCCTTACCGTCAGAGTCGGCAGGCGAGGGATCGCAATGACTGTATTCGTCGATGCGCGTCCAGGAGCCGCTGCCGGCAACGGCCGTGTTCCCGCCGCTGCGGACGAGTTTCGCGCCGCCGGTGACGTAGACGTTGCGCGCGTAGAAATTGTTCGCGGCGGAATTGTCGATCGCGGCCACGGTTGGCTCGGCGCCGAGAGTGATGGTGCCGTCGAGGAGATTGATGCAGCCGCTGTTTGCCTTGGGGCTGCCTTGAGTCGTGATGGCGGCGCGCGTGGAGCCGGCAGGCGTGAGAATCTCGAAACCGGCGATCACGAGCGGGACGAAGCCGTCGTAGCGCACGGCGCTCACGGTCTGGTTCCGGAGCACGATGCCGGTGATCACGCTGCCCGCAGCGCCGGTGGAGAGAGTGTCGATGCCGTATTGCCCGCCTTCGATGGCGACGTTCGCCACGACACAGCCGCGACCAGGCAGGGCCTTGATGCCGGCGAACGCGCCGGTGGCGTTGATACGGAGGTCCTCGATCGAGCTGTCCTGCGCCTCGTTGAAATAGAGTCCGATTGCGCCGGCGTGGCCGCTGCAATCGAGGTTCACGCCGCGCAACATCTGGTTGTAGCCTTCGGATTCCTTCTCGGAGGACTTGATGCCGATGTGTGCCGCATCGTTGAAGTTCATGAACTCGAGCATGGGCTTGGGCTGACCCGGGTCGTCGAAGTCGGCTGCATCGGGCGCGAGTTTCAGCAGGGGCCGCTGGCCGTTCTCGTTGGCGCCGACGATGACGAGGGCATTGCGCGGGGTGGCGTGCGTGTAGCCGGGCTCGCTCGCGGGCAGGCCGGTGGCGGTGTGGGCCTTGAGGGTGTCGTTGACGACGTAGGTGCCGACTGGGAAGTAGGCGACGAGATTGTTGGTGTAAGCGTCGGCGAGCGCGAGGTTCAGGGCGGCCGTGGTGTCGGAGGCGGCCCCAGCGTCGCCGGTGTTCGAGACGCCGGGATAGTGCGTGACGACGAGATAGCCTTTGGCGAAAAGTGGATCCTGGGTCGCGGCGTCAGGGATGGCCGCGTGAGCCGCAGTGACGGAACTGCCGAGCAAGAGCGCGGTCAGCGGGAACAGGCGTCGGGCGGCGCGGCAAATCGGAGCGGTGCCGCGGCGAGCGAGGGTCGAGGTGTTCATGGGGGTTACGGGGAAGCGGCGTGATCGAGGCCGATCAGTGGGCGAATGCCTTGGTGGGAATTGCGGTCTCAAGGCCGCCGGCGGGGTCGGTGGCGAGATCAGGTTCGGCGAGCAACTTGACGACGGGCGCGAAATTCTTCGCCGGCGTCGCGGACCAGAAGAGGTAATTCAATTTCAGCTTTTCTTGGGCGAGTTTGAGATGCTCGCGCACCGGGATCGGCTGCTCGTCCTCGGGTGTGATGACAATAGGGCTGCCGTCGGCTTCGCGAAGTCCGCGGCTGAGGCGGCTACGTTTTTTCATAGCGACGGAGTAGTTCTCGGATTGCACGGCAGCACCGAGCGGCACGGTGCCAGCAAGCTTGGCGTAGAGACGGTAGATGCCATTCTCGGGATCGCTGACGGCGTCGGGACGCGGGTAGACATCAGGGCCGCCGAGGCCGACGCCGATCTCCTTCTCGAAATCGGTGAGCGGCACGAGTAGCTTCGGAGGAAAATTCGTGTATTGAATCAGCGCGGTGCGCGGGAAGGCGCGCCGCAGGGTGGCCATCTGCCGCTTAAGTGCCTCGAAGTAGCGTTGCTCGGTGTAGGGCTCGATGCCCTCCTGCGGAGCGGTGTCGAGGCGGGCGTTGGGCGCGGACTCGGGGAGATTGACGGCTTCGAGATTGGGGTCGCCGTCGAAGGCTTGTCCGAGAGCGATCAGGATCGCGTCGAAGCGAGCGGCTACCTCGGCGTTCCAGAGGACAGGATTGTAGGCGCCTTTGACGGTGCGGTAGACGCCGCCACCGAATTTTTTACCGGTGAGGTAGTCGGGCACGCTGCGGACGCCTTTGGTGAACGACTTGAAGGTGAATTGGACGACGAGTTGGCGGCCGTGTTGGCGTGCGAGCGCGAGGTCGCTTCTCAGGGTGGAGAAATCGTAACGGCCTTCCTCCGGTTCGAATTCGCGCCACGTGTAGATTTTCTGCACGCCTCGAAAGTGGGGCAGCGTGAGAACCTCGTTCGTCAACTTGCCGCCACCCACGAGCACGTAGTGGCCGGGATGCCATTTGGGTGTCGGTGTTCCTGGGGTTTCAATAGCGCCATGCGCGCCGGCGAGCACGGAGAGGAGGAGCAACAGTGTTTTTTTCACGTTCATGGGTCGAAGCTTTGAGTCGGACTGCGGTCGCGAACGCGGTCAGCGCACACGCGGGATGAGGTGAGGCGGGAGCAAGGCGATGGCCGGGTGAAAGCGGTCATCGCTCTGCCACCGTGAGGAAAATCCGGCTCGGCGGACGGCGCCGAGCCGGAGGGAGAATCAACTCAGAACGAGAACCGGCTGGTCAGGATCCACTCGCGCGGATCGTTGAAACGGTAGTTCTGGAGCGCGCCGGTTTCGGAAACGCGCAGGCGGACGAAAGCGTCGTTATCGAACAGGTTGTCGACGTTGAGCTGGAGGCTCCAGTTCACGGAGCGGCCGAACGCCTTGAATTTGCGGCGATAGGCGATGTTCGCGTCCATGAAGAACTGTTCCGATCCGCGATAGTAGCTGAATGGAACCGTGTTGCCTGAGACGTCGGCGGAGCCGGGCACGAAGCCGATCACCGGTCGGCCGTAGTAGCGTGCGCCACCGCCAACGCTGAGGCCTTTCAGCCAGCCTTCGGTGAACTCGTAGGTCGTGCGCAAATTGAGTTTGTTGGGGATCTGGCCGATGGGGCGTCGGCCGTCGGCGACCACGTAGTTGGTGAGCACCTGCGCATCGATCTGGGCGAGCATGTCGCCGATCGTCTGGACGCTGCCGGAGGGCGTCGTGAGCGCGCGGGTGCGGTTCGCCTCGAACAGCGGGCGGATCGCGGCGAGGTGCGCGAGCATTTCCGGTCCGATGTTCGTGCGGGCGACCGTCGAATGGGAGCCGCCGAGGAAGAGCCGCCAATTGGGGGTGAGGTTGGCGGTCAGCGAGAGTTCGTAGCCTTGGGAGCGTTGGTCGAACGTCTGGGCGTTGCTCGCTTCGGGTGAAGCGGCGGCAACCTGTCCGGTGAGCGGGTTGATCACGCCGTCGCGGTTGAGCGCGCCCCAAATGTTGTTCAAGTCGGAGTTGTTTACGCCGGTGGTGAACTCGTTGTCACCGGCGGCGGAGGTCTGGTAGTAGAGCGCGTTGAGGGACAGACGGCGGTCGAGCAGGTTGAACTTGATGCCGATGTCCTCGCTCTTGCCCTGTGCCGGCTGAAAGCGCGCGGCCGATATGCCGTCGGCGCCGTAGATTACGGCCGCAGTGTTGTTGGGGACGTCCTTGTTCCGTGCCTGGCTGTAGGAGAGCGAAAGCCAGTCGGTGACGTGATACACGCCACTGAAAGCATAGTTCGTGGCGACGGGGTCGTCGACGCCAACGGTTCCGCGCACGGCGCGCAGGATGCCGTTCGTGAAGCCGGCAAGCGATTCGCGCGTTTGGGTCGAGCGAGTCACCGTGCGCTCGTCGCGGCTGGCGCCGATGACGGTATGGATGCGGCGATTCCAAAAGGAGCTTTGCAGCATCGCGATCGTGCTGAGTGTCTGGGTCTCGTTGATCTGCGTGCCGGCGCTGAAGGGGATGAAGGCGGTCTGGTAGGTGGCGCCACTTAACGTCTCGGTGAGGCCGTTCGTGCTCGCGGCGTAAGGATTCGCCATGACGATGTTTTCGGACGGGCCGTTCAGGTCCACGTAGGTGCGGCGATAGATGCGGTTGGCGGCGGCTTCCGGCGAGGTGAGGTTGGGGGCGTTGCTCGAGATGATGAATTCGCGCGCCTGCTCGGTGGCCGCGAGATTCCAGCCGTATTCCTCGACGGCGGCGAAGGTGTGCTGGCCCCAGCGGCCGAGGTCACGAGTGAAGCTCATGCTGGCGCGCACGCGGTCGGTGCGATTGCCGCGGGTTGCGCGCAGCGGTTGCGTCTCGAGGTAGGCTCGGCCGGCATTCGGGTTGGTCGCGCCGTTCGGTAGGGTGGGATTCGTATCGGCGTAGAGAAACTGCTCGAAGCCCTGCTGGTTATCCTTGATGACGACGAGGTCGTCGGACCGGACGGCGGCGATTTCCAGATTCCAGTCGCGGGTGAAGGCGTAATTGAAGGTGCCCATGAACCAGGTGTAGTCCTGCGTCTGGTCGAAACCGGGGCCGGTGATGGAGGTCTCTCGCGGGAGCACACTGAAGTCCGTCAGCACGCGCGACTGGCCGCTGACGTTGCTCGCGTTGGCGCTCTTCGTCTTGTTGCGCCAGTTGCTGAGCGTGCCGGTCGCGCTGTCGAACACGATGTAGGCGGCGTTGCCGAGAGAGGCGATGCTCTGTGCCGTGTTCGCGGTGGAGGATAGGTTGCGGCCGGCGTCGCGCCAAGGCGTGTAGGCGTCGAGCGCGGTGAAGGTGCGTTTCACGGCTCGGTCCATTTTGCCAGTCTCGATCATGAAGTTGAACTCGGCCTTCGCCGTAGGCTTGAATTTCAGCGTGGCGTAGAGGCGATCGGCGTCGTTGAACGCGTAGTTGCGCCAGCTGTTGGTGTCGCTTGTCACGCCGGCAATGCGGACCGCGAGCTTGCCCGGGATCAGCACCTGGTTGTAGTCGCCCTCGAGGCGGCTGCCGTTGTAGGAGCGCACTTGGGCCGCGAAGCTCCCAGTGTTGCGGTTCAGGGTGGCGCGTTTGGTGGTGACATTGACGATGCCGCCGGCGCTGCCGATGCCGAAGAGGATCGCGTTCGGGCCGCGCGCTTGTTCGACGCGCTCGGTGGAAAAGGTGTCGCTGCGCGAGCCGATCTTGAAAAAATTGATCGTGACGTCGCCGCCGTTGAGGCCGCGCATCTTCAGCGGGCGGGCGACACTCGTAATCTGACCGTTCTGGCCGTTGGCCTCCTCGTTCAGATCGTAGTTGGTGTTCAACATGTATTTCGCGAGGTCGTCCGTGTTCGTGATCGCCGTATCGAGGAGGAACTGTTCGGTGAACGCGGTGACGGGGGTCGCGATGTCCTTGAGATTGGTGCGCAGGCGGCTGCCGGAGAGGGTCTGTTCGGCTTGGTAGCCGCGGTCCTCGCTGGCGCTGACGACGAACGGGCTGAGGGAGACCACTTCGTCGCTGGCGGGGGGATTGGCGGGCGCGGTGGTCGACTGGCCGGGAAGGGGCTCAGTCGCGGCGATGAAGCCGAGTAAGCCGGCGAGCCAGGCGGAGCGCTTGGAGTGAAGGGGACGGGCGGTCATGGTTTCGTTTTTTTTTTAGGGGATGAAGCCGGATCGTCGTTTAACGAGTCCGTCCCCGCGGGGCTGATCGCGCTCTCCTCGAGCTTGATGATCATAGCGCCCGTCTTCGCGTCCTGTTTCGCCACCAGCCCGGTGCGGAGTAGCATTCGCTCGACCGCCTCGATCGGAGTGTATTCACCCCGGACCGGCTGCGTGCGAATGCTCCGCCCCAAGTCTGCGCTGATCAGCACCTCCAAGCCCGATTGCCGGGCGAAGTTCTTGAGGGACGTCGCCGCCACGTCGCTCGGCAGATCGAAGCTCACGCGGGCCGTGTTTTGCGCCGCCGCAGTCAGACCGGTAAGGGTCAGCGCGGCCGCGAACAAAAGGCGGCACCATCCGTGTTTCGAAAAAAACTGCCAGGGCATGGGGCGATTAGGGGGACAGCAAGCCGGACTGACCGCGAACGGCAGGCCGGTTTGCCTGAACGACGCAGACTCGACCCAAAACCTTTACAGAAAGATTCTGTCCCCGAAAAAATTGTCAGTCGCCGCGGTGCAGCAGGATTTCGTTGTCGCGGTATTCGGCGCGCACGCCGAATCCCGTTTCCAGTGCGCGCACGAATCCCGTCAAGTTGTCGGAGCGGAAAAGACCGGTCACGCGCAGGGTGGCGACAGTCGTATCGGTCGTGCGGATCTGCTGCTGATTGTAGGCGTTAAGCATCGCGATCGCATCGGCGACGCTTGTCTCGGAGAAGTCGAGCCACGGCAGCCGCCAGGCCAGCCGCTCCGTCAATTCGGCCGGTGTGATGACGGTCGCGATGGGGACGGCGGTCGCATTTTCCAGCGAGACCACAGTGCGGTGGTTTGCGTCGACAAACGCAGTCAGGCTCGGGTTGTTGGATGCGGACATCGACGCGGAAGACTCTGGCGTCTTCGTTGGGACAGTCGGTGCCGCGTCGACGCTCACGCGACCTTCGGTCACTAGCACCTCGACTTCCGAGCGTCCGAGATCCACGGCAAAAGCGGTGCCGACGGCGCGGACGCTGACCCGGCCGGTATCCACGACGAAAGGTCGGTTAGGATTTTTCGTCACGGTAAAGTGGGCCACGCCTTTCTGTAGAATCACCGTCCGACGTTCGGGTGTGAAGGCCACGGCGATCTCCGCGCCGTGCTTCAACTCCACGACGGAGCCGTCCGGCAGCGTCTGGCGCTCCGGTTGAATGACGCGGGCGGCGTTCGCGACGACCGGCGCGGACGAGCGGTCGGTCGCGGGGCGTTGAAGAATGATCATGACCGCCAAGCAGGCCGCAGCGGCGAGAACCGCTGCACTGCCCGCCACCCAGCGTCGACGATCACGACGCCCCAACGCCGCCAGTTGACTGCGCAGCGCCTCGCCCTGGCCGGTCGCAAGCGGCCGATCGAAGGCGTTCCAAGCTGCGGCGATCTCATCGACCGCGGCGGCGTGGCGAGGATCAGCTGCGCGCCAGCGTTCGAAATCGACTTTCTCGGCCGGACTCATGCCGGCGTCGCGCCGCGCCAGCCAGGCGGCGGCTTGGGATTCGATGTTCTGCGGCGGTGTCGTGCGCGCGCTCATGGCGACTTTTTCGTCGGACTAAATTTCACCCCGCGGCTGCGCAGGTAGCGAGCGCACTTTTCCATACCGCGGAATATCTGCACCTCGACCGTGGCCGGCGCGATCCCCAGGCGTTGGGCGATCTCCTGATGTGACAACCGTTCGAGTTTGCGCAGAATCATGACTTCTCGGCAGCGCGTAGGCAGCGAATGAATGGCTTCGGCGAGGAGCGCGATCTCCTCTTTCGTGCAACTCATCTCTGCGGCGTCGGCCTTACCTTCCAAGACGCTGAGCGAGTCCAAATCCATTACAACCTCGCGTGCGGTTGTGCGCCGCTCCTTGCGAATGACGTCGACGGCGAGGTGTTGGGCGATGCCGAAAAGAAACGCTCGCGCGCACTGGATGGGGCGAGCCGCCCGCGCCTTCAGTAGGCGGATGTAGGACTCCTGCACCACGTCGTCGACATCGCGAACGGTCGGGTAGGAATTCTGCAGGTATGAGCGCAGTGACGACTCGTGGGGATGCACCTCCTCCATGAACCAGCGGTCTTGTTCGACGCCGGTCGTCGATTCCGAACTGGGCAGAGGTGATTCCACAGGAGCGAGAGGCGACCGGCGGATTTGCCTTAAAAAAACGCGGCGAACGCAAGCGCCGTTTTTCGAAATGCGATGAATTGTGGGCTGCACTTGCGAACGAGCCGAAGATTCACCGCAGAAATTTCCCCGGTAGTGCCACGGCGATACGGTGCGCCGCGAAAGCGCCATCTCGGCCATTTGCGCGTAAAGGTTTTTCGCCGCGCCGTCGTCGTTAGAGCACAACGTCAACGCTGTGCAGGTCCTTTGTTGGGACCGTCGAGACTGACGTCGGTCGTTGTTCGCCCCTATCCCCGTTTGCATTTCATGAAGCTAAGGTATCGTTCCCTCCTCGTCGCGCTCGCGGTCTCGCTGTCGGGCCCCACCACCCAGTTGATCGGCGTCGAAGCAAAGTTCGACGTCATCAAGTTCAACGACCTCGCGTCGGGACTCTCGGTGCAATTGCAGTGGTCGTGGCACGCGATCGGCATCGATCCCGCGGACAACGTCTACGTGGTGTTCGGCGGTCCCGACGGCGACTCCGCGGACTGTGCGCTTTTTCAGTTTCGTTCGCGATCCGGCGAGCGGCGCCTGATCGGCACGCTCTCCGAAGCCGCAAAAAAGGCCGGCACCTGGCGCGAGGGCGAACGCATCGAGAAGGGGCATACGCACCTGCCGTGGCTAAACGGGAAAATCTACATCGGCACGATGGGCTTTCATGACGCGTCGTCCGCCAGCCCGCGGCAGATGGAAATCGCAGCGAAGAGCCACGGCGCGCACCTGATGGTCTACGATCCCTCCACCGATCGCATCAAGGATCTCAGCGGCAACCAGCCTGACGGCGTCTTCTTTCCACAGCGCGGATTCATGTGCCTGTCGCCGATGCCCGCGGAAGGCTTCATCGCCGCCTTCACGGTGCCGCACGGCGACCTGCTCGTCTACGATCCCAAGACGGCGCAACCGCACGTCGTGGTGCCGGGCGTGCCGGAAGAGTTCGGGCGTCATGTCACACGCGAAATCATCCCCACGCCCAACGGCAAAATCTACTACATGTATTCGCCCGACAGCTGGGGCAAAGGGCGCGCGCACATGTATTACTACGACCTGAACGCGCGACGCCGGTCGGGGCCGATCGACATCGATCCGGCCTACTGGAACGGCAGCGTCCGCACTCGCGATGGCAAGGCGATCTATATCACGACCGACCGCGGCGATATCTACCAACTGCACCCCGAGACCGACTCCGTCGAGCGCATCGGCAACCTCATTCCCGAGGCGGACCGGCGCGCGGTTGAAGACGGCGACCGCCTTTATCAGGCGCCGCATTTTCTCGGCATGGCACTTTCGGCGGACGAGAAATTCCTCTACTCCATTCCGCTGCGGAAGCACATCCTCAAGAAGGAAGCAGGCCTCCGCGAGGAAGGCGAAAAGCAGGCACGCGGTCCGCAGGTGCCCTTCGGTCTGTTCCGTTTCGATCTCGCGACGCGCACCGCACACCGCGTGGCCGACGTCCCCGCCTCGGTGGGCAATGGATACATCAGCGGCACCAACATCCGCGACAGTCAGGGTAATTTTTATTTCGCGCATCACGGCGGCGGCTATCTGGGCCTCGTGAAAGTCACGCCACCGTCGTCGACGGAACAGTGATTCCGGCTGCATCGACCACGTCCCGTTCAACTCAGCGTTTCTAAAATGCCCTCGAAGTCTCTCGCGACACTGTTTCCTCCGTCCAATGCCCTGCGGCGTGCGCTCTCGCTGGCGATCGGGTTCGCCCTGTGTGGCGGCCTGTTTGCTGCGATGAACACCGCCGGTCCGGCCGCCGAGCCACCGCGCGTGGTTTCGGTCGGGACTGTGACCCCGATGATCGTGGCGCTGCGGATTCGCGCCCAGCAGGTTGAGCATGGCCGGCAGGTGCCGTTCACCGCACAGCCCGGCGATCAGATCTCGGACGGGCATTACCGGTTCGTGCACCGCGGCGGCAAACTCATCGGTGCGCTCGCCGGGGCCGAGGGAAAAATCCTGTTCACCTGCGACGAATTGCACGGCGAGCCGCTCGACGTGAAGTGGGCGACGCGCCCCGAAAGCTATCGGCTGCGCGCAGCGGATGCTGCGCCCGGTGCGGCGATGGTTCCTGTCGCGGTTTATCGCAAGAGCCGTCCGTTCGACTTCTGCCGCACGGCGGAGGATAACGCGGCGCCGCAGGATCATTTTCTTTACCTGAAGCTGCCGGCGCCGCTGGAGAAAGGGAAGCGTTACACTCTGCAGTTCGAAAACGGCACGCTCGCCTCCGCGGAAACGAGCTTTCTCTACGATCCCGCGACGCTCGTCAGCGAAGCGGTCCACGTCTCGCAGATCGGATTTCGCCCGGATGATCCGGCGAAGGTTGCGTTCCTTTCCTGTTGGATGGGCGACGGCGGCGGGGTCTCATTCGGCGCGGAACCGGAATTCTCCGTGATCGACGCCGATAGCGGAAAGATCGTGTTCGCCGCGAAGGCGCGGCTGGCGAAGTCGGCGGCGGATGACACCGACGGTTATGAGAAGTCCGACGTCTCTGAAATGGATTTCAGCGCACTTACTCGCCCGGGAACTTATCGCGTCAGCGTGGCCGGCGTCGGCTGTTCGATCCGGTTCGTAATCGACGCCGACGCGTGGACGAGAGCGTTCACCGTCTCCGTTCGCGGCCTCTATCATCAGCGCAGCGGTATCGCCCTCGGGCCGCCCTACACGGAGTATCGTCGACCGCGGTCGTTTCACCCCGATGACGGCGTGAAGGTTTACCACACATCCTACGAGCCGGGGAAGGGTGGAGGTTTTCGCGCGATCGTGGCGGGTCGGACGGACGAGATCGTGCCGAACGCTTGGGGCGGCTACATGGATGCCGGCGACTGGGATCGTCGCCCGATCCACGCCTACGTTCCGCGACTGCTGTTCGATCTCTATGAAATGGCGCCGGCGCGGTTTGACAAACTGAACCTCAACCTGCCCGAATCCGCCGATGCGCTGCCGGACGTATTGAACGAAGCGCTGTGGTTCGTGGATTTCCACCTGCGTCTCCAAACTCCGGAAGGCGGCATCCGGCCGGGCATCGAATCCGCCGAGCATCCGCGGCGCGGCGAAGCGAGCTGGCAGGAATCGTTGATGGTGATGGCCTACGCGCCGAGCATCACGATGAGCTATAAATACGCCGCAGTCGCCGCGCATGCCGCGCTGCTGCTCGAGGCACGCGACACAGCACTCGCGAAGCGCTACGGTGAAAGCGCGCTTCGCGCCTTCCGCTGGGCTGACCAGCAGGCGTCGCAGCATTCCGAAGAGGGCAAGGACGGCGAGCGCCTCTTGGCTGCGGCGGAGTTGTTCCGCCTGACGGGCGCACCCGAGTGGGAGAAGATTTTTCTCACGGGCACGCGTTTCCGCGACGCCAAGACGGCCATTTATCGCGGCCACAACCCAAGCACCGGCATCTACGACCCGCAGGATGAGGCAGGCTGGGTTTATTGGCGCACCGATCGGCCGGGGACGAATGCGACGGTGAAGGAAAGTTTCGCGCGCGCGCTTGTCGCGCACGCCGACGCACGCCGACGCGATATCGCCCAAACCGCGTTCCGTTGGACCGGCTCCGAGGGAAAGAAGATCAGTTACAGCACTTCCGTGATTCCCGATGCCGTCGCGATCGTTCGCGCGCACCACGTGACACAAGACGCGAAATACCTGCAGGCCGCGATCCTCGCCTGCCAGCAGGGCGCCGGCGCGAACCCGCTGAATCTCTGCTACACCACCGGCGTCGGCACGAATTTCCAGCAGCACATGGTGCATGAGGACTCCTACGCGAGCCACCAGCCACTGCCGCCGGGCCTCACCGTCAACGGCCCGTTCGACCCGCGGAACAGCGTCTTGTCGCGCCACCAGGCGACCGTGAACAGTTTCCGACAGTTCGTCTATCCGAAGGCGGAGACATGGCCGGCACTGGAGTCCTACTTCGACGTGGGGATGTTCTCGCCGATGTCGGAATACACCGTGCATCGCAACATCGCGCCCAACGCCTACGTCTGGGGCTATCTCGCGCTCGCGCGATGAACCGGGTGATCGCTGCGTCACAATGCGGATCGGCGGGACGCGATCCGCCGACGACGTGGCGCGGCGAAGGGACTGCGGGGCGCGACGACCCTTAGCGCACCGCGCGATCACGGTTTCCGGATTTCCGCACACTCAACCCCAACACCCCATGCCCTCGTCACCTCGCCTTCCGGCGTCAACACGCGTTCGCGCCGGCCAACATGCCGCACTTGCGCTCTCGCTCATCGTCAGTGTTCCCACGATCTTCGCTCAATCTACCACCACACCGTCGCGCCCGGACGCGGAAAACGAAACCAGAGACGAGGTCGTAACCCTGTCGCCGTTCGAGGTGAGCACCAAGGGTGACACCGGCTACACGGTCACCAGCTCGCTCGCTGGCGGACGCGTCAACACCGAGCTGAAGAACTCGCCCAATGTCATCAACATCCTCGGTGCGGAGTTTTTGAAGGACATCGCCTCGACTGACATCCTCGACGCGGCGCAGTTCGCGCTCAACGTCCAGACGGCCGATCCTGCCGTCGGCACCAACAACGGCCAGCCGTCGTTCCGCGGCCTCGGCGCGAGCTATACGACGCGCAATTACTTCCGCTGGTATCTCCCCGGCGACCGCTACAACACCGATCGCATCGAGTTCTCGCTCGGGCCGAACGCGATGCTGTTCGGCGATTCCAACATCGGCGGCGTCGCGAACACCGTCACGAAGAAGGCCATTTTTAGAAACTTCAACGAAGTCAGCACCTCGGTGAATTCCGACGGCGGGCTCCGCGCGACGTTCGATGCCAACCGCGCGCTCGGCTCCAAGGTCGCCGTCCGCGTCGCGGGTCTCGTGAGCCGGCTGCCGTCGTGGCAATCGTCGTTCATCAAGGACGACCGTGAGAGCATCTACCTCACCGGCACATGGCGCGCCTCCAAGAACACGGAGTTCCGCTTCGACGCCGAGGGCGGCAAGTTGAAGCGCAATTTCCCCGCGGCCTTCTACGTCGACCAGGTTTCCGCATGGGACCGCACCACGGTCTACAATGCCGCCAGCGCCGCGACTCCGGCGACGTCGACGGGCCTGAAGCGCCTGAACACGAATGCTGCGAATGACTACCTCGTTTACGACGTAAACAACGTGGCCCAGGGCGTGATCAACCTGAAGAATTTCGCCACGACTTCCGGCACGGGCCTGACGCTGCAGCCGGGCGACCGGTCGGAACTCGGCATCGCCAACTTCCCGTCATATCCCGGTGCGCACTTCCAGGTCGGCCCGGGCAGTACGCGACTGGATCAGGATTACTACGCCGTCGACGCCTACGTGACGCAGCGCTTCGGCAACAATCTGATCGTCGAGGCGGCCGGTTCGCTGCAGCGGAACAACGCCGACAACAACACGGGCAACTGGAACACGATGTTGATCGATGTGAACAAGGTCCTCCCGAACGGGAGCACCAATCCGCATTTCGGCCAGATCTACAGCGAGGTGGCGCCGCAGTGGAACGATCGCCTCAACATCGCGCCACAGGCGCGCCTGAGCGCCACCTACCTGCTCGATCAAGTGAAGTGGTCGCGCCAGCGCTTCTCCGTTATCCTTGAGCATCGCGAGGAAATCCAGTCCACCAACACGCGCGTGCTCGGGCGCGTCAACGGCACCAATCCCGACGCGCGCAACGCCACCAACCAGGTGCGCCAGCGCGTGTATTGGAACGACGGCGGCGGTTGGAATGCCACTGCGATTCCGTTCAGCAGTAACGGCGTCGAGCTGGGCTGGATCCGCTCCACCGGACAGAAGAATCATCAACGCCTGCAAAACATCCTTCTCGCCAACCAGGGCTCGTATCTCCACAACAAGTTACACACGACGCTCGGCGTGCGCCGCGATCACTTCGAGCGCACGCAGCAGGTCGCCGGCGGCAACAATTCGAACGGCTCGGTGTTTTTCAAAGACGGCGAGGCGAAGAACGTGTGGGTGAACAGCGCCTCCTACGGCGCCGTCTGGTTCCCCTTCTCGTGGCTCGGCTTTTTCGCGAACCACTCCGAAAGCTTCAATCCCAACACCAGCACCGTCGTCCTGACACTCGAGGGCGACGCGCCGCCGGTCGTGCGAGGCAAGGGTTTGGATCTCGGTTTGAAGATCGAATTCTTCGACGGGCGCGTCTCGGGCACAGTGAGCTATTACGAGACGCGGCAGCTGAACAACGCGACCTCCTACAGCACCACCGACATCAACAACATCTGGACTGCTCTGGGTCGCACCGAGAATTTGTTGGATGGGGCGAACTACGTCGATACGAGCGATACGCTCGGCCAAGGCTGGGAACTCGCCCTCACGGCGAACCCAACGCCCGCATGGCGCGTGTTGCTCAATGTCGCCTTCCCGAAGACCAGCCAGCTCAATGGCGCCGCTCTCCTGCGGGCTTACTACGCGCGGAACATCGACGCCTGGCGCGCCGGCGCGGCTGCCGGCGGCGCGAACGGCACGTTGATCGCGACGGGCGTCTCCAATATCGAGCGCACGCTCGGCAGCACGAGCGACGGTCGCGCCAACGACGACACCTACGACTACACCGCGAACGTTTTCACCACCTATGCGTTCCGCGAGGGAAGGGCGAATGGCCTGCGCTTCGGTGCCGGCGCGAATTTGCGCGGCCGTTCGATCCAAGGCAATGTGCCCGGCGCGCCGCTCGATTACCTCTATGCTCCGTCCTACGCGATCGTGCGCGGCCTGATCGGCTACGAATGGAAAACGCGCGGCTGCAAGTGGAGCGCGCAGCTGAACGTCACGAATGTCCTGAACACCGACGTGCTGCGGCTGAACTCCTTCACCACCTACCAGGGCGTCAGCGTGCCGCAGAACTACGGCAACATCGCCGAACGGCAGGCGACGCTGGAAGTAACCGCCAAATTCTGAAGCGGGCACCCGGCGGCATTCTGCAATGCTTCAGCGACGTAGGGAATTTCTCGCCAGAGGCTGAGCTAACTGGCGCGCCGGAAACGCCCCTAATCCTCGCCGCGGCTGTAAAGGTTTCCGGCGGATTCGCGACGTTCTTGACGGACAGAAAATAACCGCGCCGCCGCGCAACGATGCACACAGCCACGCTTGATGGAAATGAGAACGTTTCGATCCGCCGGTTTGCTCAAAAAACAGCGGCAGCTTTGCGCCGGTGTAGAACTTCGGTCCCCACTCCTGCCGTATTGCTTTCACCCCGTCACGCCTCGCGGCGTGATGCAAAATAAACCCCAAAACAACATAATCATGAAGCCCACGCTCATGTCAGGTTCGCTCGGTGGAATTCGCCGAGCTCTCCCGCGGTCGGTTAGAAAACTATGTGGTGCCACCGCTGCGGTCGCCGCCCTTCTTACTCCGGGAACACACGTTTACGCTTATCCCACTGGCGTCACCACATCCACACTCTACAAGAAGGGGTTCTTGGACGTCACGCTATACGGGGCCAACAAGAACAACAACACGAGCGCAGCGACGACAACCACGAACGCCATCAACGCTGCGATCAATGATGCTCGAAACAGCGCGAATGGTTTGGCCGTCTATTTTCCCGCCGGCACTTACGTGGTGAACGGAACGATCAAGGCCCACACCGCTGGGGGCACTCCGGACGAGACTCACGGTGTCGTTTTGATCGGAGATACCGGCGGCGCGGCCCGACCCGTGATCAAATTGGCCAATGGCACTTTTCCGACCGATGCCATCTGGCAACGGAACGCGGTGGTAGAGTTCAAGAACTTCGATACCAAGGCGGACTTTGGATCGCCGCTGAAGGAGAAGCCGTCGTCGGGCTACAACTGCATGATTCGGGGCATCGACATCAACTGCGGCTCGAACAACGCGGGGGCTATCGGGCTTTACATGAATATGGCGCAGGAAAGCTCGATTGAGAATGTCAAGATCACGGCAACCGGCGCGCACACCGGCATCCGCGGCCTGCCGGCGCGCGGCTGGGGCGGTATCAACATCGAGGTGGTCGAAGGCAAGTATGGCATCGATACGATGCCGGACGAACGCTACAATGAAACAGAGCTACCTGGGCGCTCCAACATCGGTTCGGTCATCGCCGGACTGGTTTTGACAAACCAGACGGTTCAGGCGATCCGGCACACCGGACATCCGCTGACCATCGTCGGGTTCGAGATCACCGCTCCCGCCGGCAAGCCGGGCGTCAAGACCGCAACCGAGGCCTCCAACGCGCCGCAAGCCGGCGCGCTGGCCTTGATCGACGGGAAGATCACATTGACGTCTTCGTCGCAAGTCGCCGTGGACAACACAGCGCAACACAACCTGTGCCTGCGTAACATCTATTTCCTGGGAACGGACAACTTGGTGAAAAGTATCGCGGCAAACACTCCGCTTCAGGGTTCGGGAACGATCGATTTTCTCTCGGAATACAGCTACACGAAACAGGATGGTGCGTTCGATTCCTACACCTTGCTGAACGGCACGCTGACAATGCACGGGACCAATAATGGCGAATTTTGGGTGGCACCGACGACCGTCGCCTCGGTGCCCGCCGCGCTGCGGACGAAGCACATTCCCGCGCTGCCTTCCATCGACGATACCGGTGTTTACGATCCCGTGGCCGGAGGAGACATCAGCTTCACCGGCACCGCTCCGGTCTACGAAACGAGGACTGCGACGGTCTCGAAAGCGACGCTGCAGGGGATCATCAACGGACACTCGAAGATCTTCTTCCCGGCGGGCACCTACACGATCACGTCCACCCTCGGCGATAACACTTCGATCACGATTCCGGCCACCAAGACGATCTTCGGCGCGGGCCGTAACATCACCCACCTCATTCCCGATGCGGCCACGTGGAAACCCACCGCGGTGACGCCGATTTTCGAGACGGCCAGCAATGCCGACGGCACACTGTATCTGGGCGACCTCGAAGTCCTGGTGACGAAGGGAAACAATACCGCGTATGATAATTTCAATGCCATCAGCTGGAGGGTCGGAAGAAAGTCCGTCCTGCACATCGCGAGCATCGGTCAGGACGGAAGCGGGCAGGCGACGAATCAGGTTGGTCGGACTCTCGTGTCCGTCACTGGCAACGGCGGCGGGCGGTGGTATTTCTTCGGACGTCGTAGCGGCGTTGCCGTGGAGGATCCTAATTTTCGCGTCCTGTCCGCATCGTCGACGAACGGACAGGCGTTGTCGATTTACGGCATGAACCTGGAGCATTCCCGCAGCGACGTCTTCGCAGACTTCTACCAGTGCAACAATGTCCGGATCTATGGTCTCAAGACCGAGTTCGCCGGAGAATTCTCCGGCACCTTGTATCTCAACACCACGTTCGTGAACTTCACGAACTGTGACAATGTCGCCCTCATCGGACATTCCGGACTCCGCTACTACCCGGGGACTGGCTGGAGTGCCGTCGAATTCTCGGGCGGTTGTTATCCAGCTTTGGCGGCGTTGATCACGCCGCAGGATGACAAACCGCCCACCGCGACGAGCGGCACGCTGTCGGAGACCGCCAACGGCACGACCGTAACGGTGCCTTACCCGCATTCGGTTTCTCTATTCCGACGGGGCACACTCGATGACAGTCTGATGGTTCACCAGTAAACATGTTCGAAGTGAGCGGCGGCGGTGCTCTTCAGGGAATGCTGCCGCCGTTTTTTGTTTTCGCTTTGTATGGGGCGCTCCGCGCGAAGTCTCGGTTTGCCCGGTAATGGGCAGGCGGACGCGCTATTCGACTTGGCTTAGGCGTGCTGCGCTTGTTGGCATGCCGACGAATGGCTGCGACTCGTCTGACTGCATCGCGCTGGGCGAAACGGAATCGCGCTTGGCTGCACATCGCGCGATGCGATTGCCGGCCGATTCGCTGCACAGCGAACAATGTCGAGTTGTTGCACGCGCGACTATCCGCCTCAACATTATCGAGCAGGCCGCAAGCGGCGGAATCTGGCCTCTCATCTGGAAGCGATGCGTCGGGAGCTGCTTCCGGCCGACGAGTCCGCGCCAGTTCGGCGTTTTGCCCGAAACACTGAAATCGTTTTGCTTCCGGTGGAGTGGGGACGCGGGAATGCGGTGAGTGATGCGGCGTGGGCGATGCGGCGGTCCGTGAAATGTATCTGTTCTACATGGCAGGACGTAGCTCACTTACCCGAGACGAAGAGCGCCGGCTGTTGCCCGCGGTGCCAGCGATGCCTTGACTGAGTTCCTTCGGGTTTTCATGCGCTCGAAGAAGACGACATTCGCTATGCCGCGGCACACCGCGAAGCGCACCCATTTCATGCCTATCGGGTGCGCTTTACTTCGCCCGCGCTGCTGATTTCTTGCGGCCGCCGCGGATCGCGTTCGCCTACTGAATGCGGCTCAGTAGTTCGTCAACGCGGCGCACGACCCGCTCGTATTCTTGCGCGTCGCTTACGGTGCGGCGTGCATCTGCTCGCACTTCGGCCAGCAGGTCTATGCCACGCTTTCTGTCAGCTTCACTGCCCACGGTGTTTCGCCACCGCTGACCCAATAGCTGAATGCCGACCGCTTCAAGTTGGGCTGCCTCGGTTCCGTAGCCCGCTTTGCGCAGAGCGGCCACTCCTTTAGGCCACCAGTCGCGTGGTGGATTTCTGACGACCTCGTCGGCACTCCAAGTGAGAAGCGCACGCATGTCGCCCAATCTACTTGAGATCGCCTTGAGACGTTCATTGGCACTCCGGCCCACTTTCGCAGCATCTATAATTTCCCGACCATCCTTGCTGTCTTCGGCAATCGATCGGCCGAAGTCGTCCCTAGGTCGCCCGAAGGTGACGGCTGGAATATCCGCGTTGATCGAGTAATTCAGATGGTCACGTCCGACGCGTCCCTGAAACTCAAATTCGAGCATGTCGCCGGCGCGATGTGTGGTCCTTAGAATTGCGATCCTGCCGCCGCGGTAATTGATTCCCGCGCCGGTGTCGGCGAAAGTGTCTACCCGAACGGAAACGCGGAGCTTGCCCCTAATCTGGAGCACTGACGGTGACTCTTCCTCGGCTCGGTGGTTCATTTCCTCAATCGAGACGAAACTTGGCAGGGTGGTTCCGCGCTTGAGAGCGTTGAGAACGTTGGAGGGCTCCCAAACCACTTGTGGTTGAATAGAATGTCCCGGAGCAGCGGGGTCGCTGCCGGTCGAGGCCGGTTGATCCATCGCTGCGAAAATCGCGATGGCCGTTTCCCGCGCTTTCGCCGTGCCGATTTGTCCGTTTCCAATCGCTGCGCGCTGGGCGCGGATCAACTCAGATTCTGCCTCGAATTGTTTTATCTTCAACTGCGTCTCTCGCACAAACCGGTCTGCCTCACTCTCCTTCTTCTCACAGGCAGCCAAGCCGAAGAGCGCTGCAAACATGACGGTGGCGGCGATTTGCCGCCGACGAGAATCGGTCCGACCCTTTGTCATCACCTGTGGCGACTGGGAGCACATACTGTGGTTCCTTAGATGTGCGAAGTATCGAAACAAAGGCGCTCTGTGGTCAAGCGGGCTGTTGCGAAGCTTCGCACATATTCACGGCGATGATGCGGTAACGTGGTTGCGAACAGCCGCACGCTTGAAGCCACTCCGTTCTGATCGTCCAGCTTACCGTCGCCGCAACCTCAAGCAGGGTGCAGCGAGAAATTTTTGTGGCGAACGGGTGCGAAGTTTACGCCGCGAACTGGCCCTCACGCAGGATGAGTTTGCCGCGCGCTGCCACGTCGTGGGCAACTGGAACGTTGATCGTTTCTTGATCGCGAAGATCGAGGCCGGAGAACGTGCGGTGACCGATCTCGAGCTGCGTATCCTGATAAGGGCGCTCAAGACAACGCCCGCCGCTTTGATTGGCGACTAGGCGCGCTAACGCGAGTGGCGTCGTGCACCCGTTTGATACCTATCGGGTGCACTTTACATCTGAACGCGCTTACTTTTTGCGCTTCTGGACGAGGCCGAGCTCTTTCTTGATGTTCTGCACCGACGGCAGGGAAATGTTCAGCGCTTTCGCAATCTCGGCACCGGTCTTCTCCTGACCGACCATCCCCTTCACTTTGGCCTTTGTCTCGTCGGTAATTTTCGCGCGCGGCTTCCGACCGGTGGCTGTGCTCGCCTTCGCGACGGGGAGCGCGGTCTGACGACCGCCGGCGGCGGCTTGCAGCGCACCGATGAAAGCGTCCATCGACTTAAAGCCGTATTTGCCGGGGAGCTTCAGCAGCTTGCTATTATTGCGGGAGAGCTGGGATTCCAGCGTTGCGATCTGCTTCTTGAGCGCGGCCAGTTTGGTGTAGGCGTCCATAGTAGGGTAGTGATGCGAATATATGCGGCCTAGCTATCGTGACAATGCGAAACGCCCGGCGGGGAAGCGAGGCCAGCGCATGCTTTAGGTATCCACGATACCACGTGGAGACGAGAACGAGAACTTGGCGTGCGGCGCCGGCGATATGGCCTCGGCGATGCCTCGCCTTACATGAGCTATTCGTTCATCGTGCTTTCGCAGCAGTCGCTCCTGCGCGGTCTCCTGCGGACAAGCCTCTGCGCCACGCATTCCGCTGAATGGGTGGCCGAGTATGCCACGGTGGACGATTTCCTGGCCGCGAGCTCCCACGGCGAAGCGCTGATCCTCGATTGCGATACGTGTCGGATTGCCGAACCACAAGCTGACGCAATTCTCCGATCCCGCCGGGTGCGACGTGTCGTGTTCCTGACCGACACGCCTGGAACCTACCACGTTCACTGTCTGTTCCACTTCGGATTTCACGGCATCCTTCACAAGCGAGACTCAGTTGAGGAGTTCGATGCTGGCATGTCGGCGGTTTTGGCGGGGAGTATCTTCATTAGCGCCCGAGTGCGCGCGGGCGAACGAGGTGCATTCATGCGTGTTCTTTCGGAGTGAGAAATTACGGCGCTCCGGGTAATGGCGTTGCATTCGACGTTCCGAAGCGCCGCCGAGGAACTGGGTGTATCGTTGGCGACTTTGCGCACCCATCGCCGAAATATCTTTGCGAAGCTGGGTTTGCGTTCGCAGACGCACCTGGTCGCGTTTTCCGTGAGAGCAGGAGTCGTTTCGACAGATGAGATATTGACGTTGGCGATGCCACGCAACGAGTGCAAGTGACCGGCCGCTGCTCACGTGGAAGTGTAGGTGTGAAGAGGACGCGCCCAACTTGGGGAAAACGGTGGGTTCTTCGATGATGCGTGTGGTCGAGCACCGCTCACGGGGTTCCGGCGCGGAGCGCAACCGATTCACTGCGGTAGGCTGCCTACCTAGTTCGCAGTAAAATTTCGATTTCAGCATCGACGGTTCCCGGACGAGAACCGCGACGGATGATAGCTCATCGCCCACGCATTCTCATTTCTCCAACCGGTGCACTGTATAGCGCGATGATCGTGCGCTTAAAAATTTCGCGCGGCTCAATGGCAAAGCGGTAACGTGCGTTGCCTTGTGTGCTGCTGCGCGAAAGTTCCTGAGCCGGCGGAGCCTTCGGACTCCGTCGGTTTCAGGAACCGGGCGCGGGTGTCGCGAGCGCATCGACAATGCGGACTGCGCGTGACCTGAACAAACACGCTAGGCGAACGTGCCGCATCGACCGGCACCGGCGTCGCAATTCGCGTGCTGCGTGAAAACTCCGAACGGCGGCCGACCGACGCCGGCCGCCACTATTCTCGCATGAGGTCGTTGCTGACGGAGGTTTTCACGAGAATACCCCGGCAGCGATCGTTATCCGGGTGCATGAAGAATCGTGCCCATTCGTCCGGCTCGAAGCCCCGCTGCACCCAGTGGATCCAGCAGCCCAATCCCAGTTGTTGCATGAGTTTGGGATTCGTCGGACGTGGCGTCTTTCCGATCTCGCGATCACAATCGATCGTGCCGCTCCACAGCAATTCACCGTTGGGACTCAGAATGGTAAGGTGGTCTCCTTGCTTCAGGACATTCAGGCCATCGTATCCGTCCTTTCCGTCTTCCTGCAAAACCCAGACGGCGCCCTCGAGCCCGGTTTCGAACCATTCCGTCAGAATGCCGGAGATTTTCATAGGTGCGTTTTTTTCCGGGTGCGTGGACGGAGCGATGGGAGTTTCGAAAGGTCCACCGCGCGAAGTCGTCCGGCACAAAGGCGAGCGTAGATTTCCCAATACATCTCGCTAGTGAGTTCAATGGAACGCACGGCAAACAATTGACTCCGCCCCTTTCTCGGGCCCTTCGACCAAGTGTGGGCGTGGCACGGGCGGGCCTTCGATGCTTCGCATCGATGCGCCCGCCTTTCTTTTCAGCCGGATCCGGGCGTTCGGGTTCCCGTCGAGCCATCCGAGAACCAGTCCCGTGGGGTGTGCCTTTTGACGAAACGATCTCGGGAAATGACGCGCCGTGGCGCGCGGAGGCATCATGCGCTACACGTTTGCAATCTGTTCCCAAGAGACGCTCTTGAGGCAATCGTTGGTGACCAGCTTGGAGCGCGACGTCCGAGTCCAATGCGTGGCCGAATTTTCCTCGGTCGAGGACGCGTCACTGACTCCGGCGGGCGCTGATTTGTTACTGTTGGATGTGGATGGTCCCGAAGAACTCTCTCAGCGAAAACTCCAGGCGAGGGTAGCTGACCGCGGTTTCCGGCATGTGATGCTGCTCACGGGCGCGCCGGGCGGATATGTTGCGCATTTGGTTTGGATCAACGGTTGGAGTGGTCTGGTGCACAAGTCCGATACACTCGACGCGATGAAGGCGGCGATCGAGCAAGTCTTGGAAGGCGGCATCTCGCTTAGCCCGAATGCTGCGGTTTCTGACAGGACGAATTTTTCCCGCGTCCTCTCGGAACGGGAGATCGAGCTTTTGCGCGCAATGGCCCGCGAGGAGGATCAAGAACTCGTCGCGCGAATGGTCGGATTATCAACGGCAACAGTTCGCACTCACCGACGGAATATCTTCCGCAAATTGAATGTTCGAACCCAAGCGGGTCTGGTGCGTTTTGCGCTGCGTTCTGGCCTACTGTCGGCTCGCGCATTCATCCGGCGTTGATGATTTGCGTATGGCGCGATGTCCTCGCCGGCGGTCCGCTTCGCGTCCGGCCGGCGCTTGTGATCGTCGCATATGGCTACACGAGTTCCCCTCCAAGGGGACGCCGAGTTGCGCGTCCTCTCTCACGTTCGCGGATGCTGGAATCCCCGCAACCGCTGTTTGATCGAATTCGGTCTGCGCACCGGATTCCGCGCCTCCGAAATCTCCGCCCTGCGCATCGCTGATGTGTGGGATGGAACAGATGTCCGTTCTGCGGTGACGCTCGCCCGCCGTTTTCTGAAGAACGGCCGCGGCGTCCACCGTGCCGCCGTGCGCTCGCGCACGGTCCCGTTGAGTGACACGACGCGCGGCGTCGTGCGTGATTACCTCAACCACCGCATTCAGCGCGAAGGTTCGCTCGATTTCGATGCCCCGCTTTTCCGGAGCACTCAGAACCGGTGTCGCGTAATCGGTCGCTGGATGATCAATGTCCTCGTGAAGCGCGCGTGCGCGCAA
Organism: Candidatus Didemnitutus sp.; assembly: GCA_041906465.1. Classification (GTDB taxonomy): domain Bacteria; phylum Verrucomicrobiota; class Verrucomicrobiia; order Opitutales; family Opitutaceae; genus Didemnitutus. The sequence goes on from JAYRJE010000014.1 coordinate 175,624, forward strand.
GCGGGGCTGCCGCAGCACGGACGCTGGGGCAGTCACACGCTGAGGAAAAGTTTCGCGCACCACGTTTACCACGCGAGCGGCCACGACATTAATCTCACGCGCGCAGCGCTGGCCCACCGGGACATTGCCACGACGCAGCGTTACCTGACGGTCTGCGAGGAGGAACTGCAGGCGACGATCCGCCGCATCGGATAACCGCCCCGGGCACCGGCGAAAGAGCAGGGGAGAGCCTCGTCCGCGCGCCTTCCCTCAGCCCCGCCTCAAAAGCGCACCCGTTTCCAGACTATCGTGTGCGGTTTCGCTCCGGAGGGGCGAAGCGCAGCCATTTTCCGCTACCCATCAGTGGCTGGACCCAAGACCGCGGCCGGGCCGCGGCTTCGCCAGCCGGGAACGGTGGGACGGAGCCGTGACGCGGAAGCGGCACGCGATCCGGACGGCACGTCGCTCAGTAAAGGGCGCGCCCCGTCCGGGTCGTCGTTCGGCCACGGGGAGATCTTCCCATCCCCATGAAACGCAAACACGCCAATGACCCACCACATCAACGCGCGCCGGTCGTCACCCCGCCGCAGGAATCATCCGATGAGTCGAAGCCGAAGCACGGCGCGACAGTCGTTCTCGAGATTACGCTTCTTGCGCTCAAAGTCGTGCAAACGATCGTAGGCATCGCCCTGCACAAGGCAGGTGGTGAATGACCGTTCAAAACGCCTCCCTGTTCGGGAGGCGTTTTTTATTCAAGCTCACCGAAGTTGACCGCGGGTTGAACTTGCAGCCTAGCCGAACAGTCGCCTACGTTTTCATACGGGCCACAAACAAGCGCGGAAAAGTAAAATCGCGCGAAAATATGCGTGAAATCACCTCGGCCCATTGCCCTGCGCGCATCTGGAGAACCCAGATGCGACCCACGTCTGTCTTTACGCGGGGCGGAGAACTTGCCTTAAAAACACCGCCCCAATGAAGATCGCTGTCGGAACTGTCCACTACACTGCCGATGAAAAGCCAATCAAAGCAACCGGCATTGGGTTCAGCGATGAGCAACTGAATTTGGCGCTAACGCAACGCGTGCCTGCGCTTCTCAAGGACGAGGCGGGGAAAAAACAAGCAGAGGATATGCTTGCGGGCCTGGCGACGACCGCTTTTGCATCCGATCGACTTCAAGCGGCGTTAAACGTCAAGCCGGAGCCACAGGATTGGCAAGTTGGTGAAGCGCTGGCGGAGGCCTATTTGGTGGATCATTGTGATTGCGAGTTTCCTTGGCCCCACGGCAGGGACCTGCGCAACCCCAAAGCCAGCGCGGCCGGAGCCGATCTGGTGGGATTTCAGGCGCACGCCGGCAAAACCAGATTGGCCTTTGGCGAGGTCAAAACTTCCGAGGAAGAGAAGTGGCCCCCGCAGGTCATGACCAGCCGTCACGGCTTGGAAAAGCAACTCGAACTTCTGCGGGACTCGACGACGATCAAAGATCACCTGATGATCTATCTGGCGATGCGAGCAGTCAACACGTCGTGGAAAGCGAAATATCAGCAGGCTGCGGCCCGGTATTTGCACAATCCCCAAGACGTGGCCTTGTTCGGCTTTCTTGTGAGAGACGTCATCCCGAAGCCAGAAGATTTGAAGGAGCGAGGTAAGAAGCTCGCGACAGGATGCCCTACGGGGACGAGCATTGAATTGCGTGCGCTTTATTTGTCGCCTAAGTCAATTCCGACACTCGCCAAGCGGGTCTTTCCCAAGAAAGGGGGCGCGGCGTGAGTATTTCTGCGGACACCATTAAATCCCTCGAGGAAGGCCACTGGGCACTGCGTGCCATCGGTCCAGCCAAACTTGCGCGGGCGATGGATGTCGCGCGAGTCTGCTTGGTGAAACAGGCGATCGGCGGACAAATGACGGTAGATTTCGCGGAAAAAGACGGCGATCTCGCCTTGGTGGAGCGTGTGGCCACGGCGTATGAGTTGGCGGCCATCGAAGGGCTGGACGCTCTGCTGAATCCTCCAACTACGGATGAAGGTCGCAAGCTTCGGGACCAGGCTATCGCTGGAGCCTTTCGTGCCTACGAACTGCGGCGCGTGCTTCCTATCCCTGCAGACGACAACGCGCGAGTGTTTCATCTGTTGCATGACGCTGCTCTGGCCTACTGCGGTGACCGTTGGACTGATTTGCGACGCTGGTTGAAAGAAAATCCGGAAGCAGTCACGGCACCTAGTGCGGCCGGGGTTCCGTGGGATCAGCGCATGCTTTACCGGCTATTCGAATGCTGGATCGGACTGCTCAGGAAAAATCGCTGGGATGATCTTGATCGAGTTCGCGAAATTGTTGCGGGACTACGAGAGGATCAAAAGCAGCACGAGCACGCATTGCTGGAACAGCATGAAGCTGCCGCGAAGCACGCGGTGGCATTTCGGTTGGGGGCGCTCTACCAGTGGGCGAAGGCAACCGAGGTGCTTGCGGTCTACATGTTGCAGGGCGAACCAGTGGCGGTTGCGGCTGAACTCGATCGGCACTTCGAAGCGGCAATCCAAGCCTCGCGGGCCGCAGCGGATTCAACTTTAGATGTATTGTTGCGTTGGCTCCACGTGGCTGCGCGCAGAATGGTTGCCGCGTCGGTTTGGTGGGTTGCCCAAGCAGTGAATTCCCGAGTCACGAAATTCGTCCGGCATATCACTAAGGCTGCACGGCCGATGTTCGAATTGCTCCCGCCTCAACGGGCTGCACTACAGGAGCAGGGGTTGCTCGATTCCGGAAAACGTGCGGTAATCGTCAATCTACCGACGTCCGGCGGGAAAACCGCACTGGCGCAGTTCCGAATACTCCAAGCCCTGAATCAGTTCGATCATGAACAGGGTTGGATTGCTTACATCGCGCCAACCCGAGCGTTAGTTTCTCAGCTCACTCGCCGACTGCGCACTGACTTTGAACCGCTTGGGATCAACGTGGAGCAACTAACTCCCGCTATCGACTTGGATGGCTGCGAGCGACTGTTACTAGCCTCCCCTAAGTCAGCGGACTCTTTTCATGTGCTGGTCGCTACTCCCGAGAAACTAAATTTGGTGATCCGGAATAAAATCATCAGCCGACCGTTGGCATTGGTGGTGTTGGACGAAGCCCACAACCTCGAAGATAGTGAACGCGGATTGCGGATCGAGTTGCTGCTGGCGACCATCAAGCGCGATTGCCAAAGCGCCAGCTTCTTGCTGCTCATGCCTTTCGTTCCGAATGCCAACGAACTGTCAACTTGGTTGGGCGCCGAGCAGGGTCAGACGATCACGTTAGGCACAACGGCATGGCAGCCGAATGAGCGCTTGGTCGGGATCTTCGATGCAAAGAAGAACGATTCGGTTCGGGCTGGGTGGACTCTCGAGTTTGAGACGCTGACGACCACACCCCGCGCGATGCACTTGCGCGGCGTTCATCAGGTGGGGGGAGTCAAACCACTACAGGTCGCGTTCTCTGGGATTGAGAAGAAGGTGACACTGCAAGCCGGAGCGATGGCGAAAGTCTTCAGCGATCGAGGGACGAGTATCGCCATCGCCTCACGCATCGACTATTCGTGGAGTCTCGCCCGTGAGGTGGCCAAAAACTTGCCAGTGATTGAAAAGCCGGGACCGGAAATCGAACTCGTCCAAAAATTTTTGGCAGCAGAATTTAGTCCCGACTTTGAATTAATTGGTATGCTCGGGCGCGGGGTGGGCGTGCACCATGCCGGTTTATCCGAAGAAACACGCTCACTGATCGAGTGGCTGGCAGAGAATAGCAAACTGCGGGTGCTTTGCGCCACCACCACCATCGCGCAAGGCATCAATTTTCCCGTAGCCTCGGTTTTTTTAGCAACGCGCAAATTTCCCTACGGAGTGGAAATGTCCAAACGTGCTTTTTGGAATCTCGCTGGTCGAGCCGGCCGTGTCGGTCAGGACAGTGTGGGTGTGGTTGGATTGGCGGCCGGCGACGAGCGCGCAGAGATCATGAAATACGTCGCCGACGCGACCGAAAACCTGGTCTCACGTTTGATCGAGATGATGGAGCAGATTGACGACACCAGATTGGAAAACGTGATCGCTGTGCTGCATCAACCGCAGTGGTCCGACTTCCGCAGCTACATCGCCCATCTCTGGAACGAGCAAAACAACTTACACGGTGTCTTGGCGGAAACCGAGACCGTCCTGCGCAACACACTCGGATTTTCGCGCCTGCAAGCCAGCGTGAAGCCGAAAGAAAAGGCGAAGGCGGCGGTCTTGCTGGAAGCGACCAAAGCCTACGCGACGCAGTTGGGAGAGCACCCCGAAAACGCCAAGCTGGCGGATTCGACGGGATTCGATCCGGAGGGCGTCCGCGCGGCTCTTTTAGGCCTGAATAACTTGACGAACAAACTGAAACCGAGCGACTGGCAGCCGGATAGCCTATTCGGCGGACAATCGAAGTCGGCGTTGCCGCAATTGGTCGGTGTCATGATGGAAGTCCCGCAGTTGCGCCATTCCCTGGAGGAAATCGGCGGGGCGGGCGTGGACCACAAGCATATCGCGCACATCGCGCATGACTGGGTGGCAGGGAAAAGTTTCAAGGACATCGCGCAGGCGTATTTTTCCGACGGCGATAAGAGTCCCGCCGCGGCGACCCAAGCCATGACCGATGCTTGCCGCGGAATCTACCGAGCGCTCGCCAGTTCAGGCACGTGGGGCTTGGCTGCATTGAGCCGTATGCCAACATCCGGTCTGAACTTTGACCAACTGACGCCGGAAGATGTGCGGCGGATCAACAACCTTCCGGCGATGCTATATCATGGAGTGAACTCGGAGAGCGCGGTGCTGATGCGCCTAAACGCCGTGCCAAGGAGCATTGCGACGAAACTTGGCGACCGATTCGCCCAAGCGACCGGCAACAAGATCGAAGTGCAGACGGTGCGGCAGGCGCGGCTGTTTTTGCGGTCGCTGAAGCCGGAAGACTGGCAGAAAGCCACCCCGAAGGATTCGCCGATGAACGGGGCTGATTATCGCGAGGTGTGGGCAAAGCTTTCCGGTGAAGAAGCCTGACTTTGTTCTCAAAGAACACGCAGGGCTCGCGTATCGCTAGCCGACCCTGTCGTGACGCGATCTGACTCGTTAATCCAAGGACAATCAGACAGCTAACCGAAGCGCCTTCCGGAGTTCGCGGATATGCGTCGGAGCGGCTGTCTTTTCATCCCAGTCGGGCGGGAAGGCCCAGTAGACTGTATGGGTGAACAACCCGCCGCGAATGGTCGTGCTCACGGGCACATCTTTCACGCCCTGTCCGAACATCGGTCGGACGGGACCGCCAATCACATCCCCAAAGATCGTGGCGAAGCAGGGGAAATACAGGTTCGTCCAGCGGGTGGGGCCGAATACCGCCGCATGATGTGGCACCCAGTCCTGCTTCAATGGATAACAGAACCGTTGCTGGCCCTTCACTTTCTCGCGGATCGGTGGACAGGCCGGCAGTTCACGTTCCGTCTTCTTCGCGTCGAATTCTTCCGGCTTTCTGGTTAGCAGGAACGAGGCGTGCGCGAGAGGGCTCCCAACGGTGATGAAATCCGTCACCAGCCACCTGTTGCCCGCGGCTTTCAGGCGTTGCGCGTATTCGGCTTGCTCGGGTTGATACTCTTCGGCGGTGAGATCGGACTTCGCGGCGAGCACCTCCAATGGATCCAAAGTGGCTCCCACGCCATTGCCAGCATGGCCGGTGTTATATTTGGGCCAAAGATGCGTGAGGATGTCGTATCCAATCACGCTGCCCAGACTGTGGCCGACCAGAATGATCCGGTCGTAGTCCGTGCTTTTGTGCAACCGTTCCAGGAGTTCGATGCCGGCTTCACGGATCGCGCGTCGACTACCGATGTTGGCGGGCGCAACGTGAAGGTAACGCGCGGCGTCGCCGGCAACGTTGATCAGGATTCCGCCGGCAGCCGCCCAGACCGCGGTGCCCAGAACACCCAGGATGCTGATCCACAGGCCTGGGAGTTTGATGATCTCCAGTTTCCAGAGGATCAACAGAAGCGGCACACCCACAGTGAGGATCGCCACGGTCCACCACAAACCACGCAGTTGGCCGGGCACTTTTGCGGGCGAGCGCAAGAGCAGGAGTTTCAGCCACGCTGTCAGGTGTTTCACCTCCGTTCCCTCCATCAGGTCCGCCCAATACAGCTCAAAAAAGTCGGTCCTCTTGCCGGTCTTTCCTTCAGCGGTGGTCAATCTTCTGAGCTCGTAATTGTGGGAGACTGTGTCCGGTTTGCTCCACACTTGGTCAGGGACATACGGATTACGGACTGTTTCGTCCGTGGTCCAGACGGCGCGGACGAACCCGCGCAGGGTGTCCATCGGAACTTGTTCGCCGATGCCGTGGATGAGAACGACCGCTTGTTTCATGGACTTGCGGTCGTCAGCTCGTAGCGGCCGAGCCAATGCATCCAAATCATCAGCATCGCAGCCGTATCGAGCTGGCAATATTGCCAGAGCAATTCTCGGCGGTTTTCTCGATTCGCGACGTCTTGGTTGAAAATCAAATCCTGATAGACGCGGATGGCGCCGGTGCCTTCACGCACAGCGACGGAATCTTGGCCCAGCGGCAGGGCAGGCAGTGCCTTGTAAGGGTCGAGACTCGTGCCGTTTTCGGTTTTTAGATAATGGCGGAAGAGGGGATGGTTGCGCAATTTCTCGTCTGATTGCCACACGGCCGGCAGCACCACCTTGATCGACGTCCGGCCCTTCATGGCCGGGTGAAAGTAGTGGGCGTAGGCAAGATCGTGCAGATCGCGGATGCGGGGAGAGTTCCGGCGTTTGCCGTCCTCATCTGCTGGGCCGAGGATAGATTCGAGCCATCGAGCGAGCGCGGCGTCGTGTTGGCCGAGGCCGCGGGCTTCTGCTGCTAGGAGTTGGTCCAGCACCTTGCGGAGCGTCACCTGCTCGTAATTGGACCACACATAGACGGTGCCCTTATCGCCGATGCAACTTCGCAACGTGCGCGCGAAATCAAAATTCGGGAAGGCGCGCTGGTCGTTGAGCCAGCCTTGGTGACTGACCGCGCCATCCTCCGTCACGGTGTGGCAGCTCCATTGGAAAGCCACGCGTTCGTAGGGGTGCAGACCGGCGTGGTGCGGCAGCGAAATGTTGCAGGCCTCGAAATCGATGAAGTGCAGCGGATATCCGGGATTTCTGGAGTGCTCCTCCAGCGTCTCCCGCAGTTTCGGGGCCTGCCAAACTTTGCCGTTCTTGGTGCCTTCCCATTGTTGGGTCCGTCGGGTGGCCCAGGCCCCGGGGTTGCCGAGTTGATCTGGACGCAGATCCAAGTAGGAGGCAGTGCGTCCGGCCAGCAGCGTCGGCACGGGATCTTTGGGACCGCTGCCGATCTGCCCTACGCGGTGGAGATCCAGGATGTGGCTGTTGGTCGCGGGAAATCCGGCCCAACATTGACCGAAACCGGAAGGTTTCCCTTCTACCTCGACTCGAAATTCACAGTCGCGGCACGTCCGGTAGAGTTCAGCTAGGGTCGGCTCTTTTCGCGTCGCTCCGGCAGGAGTCAGCAATTTCGCCATTTCCGCGGCGGCCTCCTTTACCGAGGCGCGCAGGCTATCAACCGCCTCTTTTGCGTCCAGCACCACGATCAGCTTCGAGGTCGCCAATTGCGCCGGAGTTCCGGCATAGACCACCTCCGGTCGCGGGCGTTTGTCCGCGGGTCCAGTATGAACTGTGGTCAATGTGAACTGGCCGAGCGTCTCGGCGTCCGTTGCGATCTGGCCTTTATCGACGACCGCGAGGAAAGGCTGCACCGTGTATTGCGGGAAGGCCGCTTCCAGCACCAGGGTCTGAAAAGTCAGGTCTTGCAGGTAAGGCAACCATCGTGATGTCACACGGCGTGGGCCTCGCTTTGTGAAGAATGCGGCGGTCGCGTCGTTCTCCTCGTCGTCACTGTCGGTCTCCTCGTCGCCGCGCGTATCAATTGAGGATGATTTCACTTCAATCAGCCGCAGCGTTTTCCCTTCCTTCACGAGAACGTCCGTGCGCACATGATAGACGCCGTCGTTGGCCGCGGCCTCAAAGACGGCGACGTTCTCCTTTTCGGCCAGCGCTGCCTTGGTCCGGTCGAACGCCGCCACTGGATCCCGAAGTGCGACGAGATCGACCGAGTTAGCGAACCGGGCCTTGGCGAGGAACTCGATCATGAATCCCCCGTCGGCCAGAAATTGAAGGTATTCATTGTCGTCTTTTGCGCTGGGAAACTTGGCCTTTCGATAATGCAGGCGGGTGGGGCAGTCGACGCAGGCTTTGAAATCTGACTTGGTGAGATACATGGGGCAGTGCGGTTAAAATTGAACTTCAGTCGGTTCACTTGCGATAGATGAGCCGCTTCACCCAACTGATGCGGCGAGGGTCTTGACCCATGCCGTGGAGGACGAATTCGTAGCGCGCCCGGCCTTCCAGGCCCTCTCGCCGCGCTTCTTCGTCCAGGACCTTCGCCTTGGCGATGTCCGCGCGTTGTTGGATTCGACTCAGGCTCAGCTTTCGGCCTTGGCGAAGCGTGCCGTGCGCGCGATGCACAACATTGATCGCCTTCCAGTCGAGGCCTCGCTTGCCGTCCATGCTCAGGTGCCGGGGAATCACGATCATGGTGCCGTGAGGTGTCGGATTGACGCTGATCTTGAGCAGGAGTGGCTTGTCCTTTTCAAAGCCGTAGAGGCACCAACGATAGCACAAGGCATCGAACAGCGTCTGAAACCGGGCGCGAGGATCGCGCCATTTGAATTGTGCGTAGGGATTGAAGTTCCGTTCGCGCGACAGAGTGCGGCGGATCACGCCCCGCGTGTTGGGTTTCATGAACCGGACGAAGCGGGACTTGAGTTGGTTCCAGAATTTGCGGAGCACGACGTCCGATTCATGCGCCGTCTCGGTCTCGAGAAATTTTTCCGGTTGGCGGGATATGTGATCATATAACCCATTAGCCACGACCCGCTCATAATCACCGATCTTGTCCTGAATCGCTCGCGCCGGAGCCGGTTGCAGCAGCATCAGCAGGAGAATCAGGTCGGCGTCAAAATCCCGCTTGGCCGTTAACTCCGCGATCACGTGCCGTGCAATGCCTTCGTAGTCCACGGCCCAAAGCGTCAGCGGGCAGAGCAACCAGTCGTGCAGATGCCGAATTTGCTCGGCGAGCGGGTGACGATCGATTGCTCCGTGAAGCTTGAACAGCGCGCGCACTACGTCACCGCAGCGTTCCGCGCGGTGAAACTGCAGGGCATCGAGACGCCGGAGATCGGCGCGGAGGGATCGGCGCATTGCTGGCATTACGAACCGCCGCAGTGGCCCAAGCTGCGGCAGCGGTCGGACTTTTGTCCGCAATCTTTGGACCCGCGAGCTTAATCTTACGGGTGTATTATCTCGGCGAACAACCCAATACCACCATGAGCAAATACAACCGAAACGCCGGCAAGGCGTGGAGTTCACAGGAAGTCAAACAGCTTGGCCAACTGGCGAAGGGCAACACCCCAACCCGAGTCATCGGGCTGAAGCTCGGCCGGCCGGTCGCTGGCGTGTATGCGAAGGCGTCGGAAGAAGGCATTTCCCTCAAACCCACCAACCAAAGCCCCCGCGGTTGACGGCTTGCCGTCCCTCGACGGCATCGCAGTCTTCGCGTCGATCGCCCACGTTTGAACCAGCTCGATTTTTTCGACCAACCGTCACGTCCGCCGACCACGCCGTCGGCGACGGGCGGGGCTGTTGTGGTCGGAGCGGGTATCAAACGGACGCGTGAATATCAGGACCACATTCGTTCCGCACAGTGGCGCAACACTCGCGAGGCGATGTTCAAGCTGCGGGGAAAGAAGTGTGAACGTTGTCCCGCTACTTCGGATTTGGAACTGCACCACCTGACCTACGAGCGTTTCGGACGGGAGATCCCCCGCGATTTGGAAATCTTGTGTCCCCGCTGTCACGAGCGTGCCGACCGGGAACGCGTGGCCGAACTGGAACGGGCCTTCGAGGAACGGTGCGAATCCACGCGCTACCACAACGCGAAGGAGACCTATTTGGAGAAAGTCTATGGCGGATACCGGGCGCCGTGGATGGATCAGGAATTCGACGAGTGGTTCGATCGAAAGCGCGAAGATGATTTTTGGTCCTGAAGCGGAACGCACGCAGCCGCCTTTGCCGTCTCCTGTATGCCTTACACCCAAATTCAGATTCGCCGGATCTATGACCGGACCGATGGTCACTGCCACCTCTGTTACTGCAAATTGTCGATCATCAACTTCGGCAAACGTGGTGAACGCGGAGCTTGGGAGGTCGAGCATTCTCGCGCCCGAGCGGTGGGCGGCACTGACCACGGGAACAACCTCAAGCCGGCGTGCGTTTCTTGCAACCGGAGCAAGGGGACACTGACAACCCGCACCGTGCGCGGGTGGAACGGGGTGAGCCGGTCCCCGTATTCGAAAACCAAGAAGCGGGCGATGCGGAAGGAAAATACCACAGCCGGCGCAGTGCTCGGCGCCACACTCGGGTTGGCTGCCGGTCTGCCGGGGGCTGTTATCGGTGCGGTATTTGGAGCACTCATTGGCGACAATATCAAACCACCCAAAGCATGATCGCCATCAGACACGCGCTGCCGCCTGATCATGAGTGGTCGCTTTGAGGTTCTCTGCGCATGTTGGTTGCAGAGCGATAAAAGCGAGGGGCTCAGGCCGGGCCGCCCCTCGCGCTCCCGGCCCGCCCTCCCGCTGTGCGCCGGGTTCGCTGGGGCGAACCGCTCCCGTTGGTCGCGGCAATGGCCCGGTGCTCGCTCCGCCATGAACGTTCTACGGATTCGTCTGCTTAACTCAGCTTGCTTCAGTGCTCGATTTGTAGTGACTGGTGCGTGGGCCATACGGCAGCCAATTTTTCATGTCTCGCCACATCGTCACTGCCCAAGACTTGCCGCCCGCCACGTTTACGGCGGCGGGCCGCACCGACGATACCGCCGTACCCGACGGATACCGCGACAAGTTGGTTAAATACATTCCCGCCGAGGTTGTTTCGTTCTACATTTCCGCCGACTTGCTGATCCGCAGTTCCAATTCGAGTGCGTCGAACCAGCGGGTTCTTGGATGGATCGTGTTCATATTCCTGCTGATCATGACCCCAGTCTACCTGCGAAGGCTGCAGGGCGTTAAGCGGGGTCTGCAGTTGTTTCTTTCCACTCTGGCATTTGTCGTTTGGGTTTTCGCGATGGGCGGCCCCTTCCTCCAGTGGGCATGGATTGCGGAAAATCGGATCGTCGGCGGACTGGTATTGATGGCCTATACGATTGCCATCCCCGTCGTCGATCCCGACCTCTTTTCGAGAAAACGCTCATGACTCTCTGCGTCGCTTGGAAATGGGCGCCGCCCAGAGGGGGCGCGCACATCTATTTCGCCGCCGACACCTGCGTGACGCTCCATCAGAGCGAAATGCCCTATGGTGGGGTCAAGATCGCGGAAGTCCCGGTTGTTTACCGGGGACCGCAGGATCAGGTTACAGGCCAACAGCTCCGCGGTGAATTTCGCTACGGCTTCGCGTTCAGCGGTGAATATCTGGCGGCATTCTTGGTTCGAGAACTCACCAGTCAGGTCCTTGTGCACCTTCAAGGGATCGGTGCGCCCGACACCTTCAGCTTCGATAGCGTTTGCCAACTGGTCGGCGCGTTGCATCAGCGATTGCACTCCCAGATCAAGGACAACCTTTGTCGCGGGGAGGCGGTGGAATTTTTCTTTGGTGGTTACTGCCCGGCGTCTCAGCGCGTGCGTGTCGCCAAGTTTTATGTCGACCCCATCTCGGGCCAAGCGGACCACACCGAGATCCTCACCCGTCCAGTAGGGGAGTCCTTCGACACGATTGGCACCGCGCCAGCTCAGGCCCGATTCCGCGAACTCCTCCAACTGAACCTCGACGCTCCTCCCTGCCGCGTCCATTTCGCGATGTTTCGCCGGCTCCGAGACGTCATTCTTGATCCGGATATTCCTTCGGTCGGCGGCGCGATCCAATGCGGCGAGTTCGCGCCCGGGAGCCAGAACTTCCAGCTTCTCGGCGCCGGCATGCTCGATGTCGGTCCGGCCCATCCGGTGAACCGTAACTATCTCGGGGGAACCGACCTCGAGCAATTCTCCCAATCTGATCCGCATGGTCTCCACATCCATCCCACTATCGCCCTGCCTTTCCACGAGGACATTGCCACCTTCGAGCCTCAGCAGACATTTTGGACCCAAGAAGGCAACCGAGTGCTGCTGGATGAACTCATAACAGTGGTGCCTCACGCTTCGCAATGGCAGACCCAATTTGCCGAGGCCAAGAGAGGACTTCGTCAGGTGTTTGGAAGAAGCATGAGTATCGAACATATCGGCAGCACCTCGGTGCCCGGCCTGCCCGCCGTGCCTACGATCGACATCCTGCTCGGAGCCGAACCGTTGACGGAAACCGATCCTCGGACCGGGAAACTAACCAGCCTTGGATACGAATACCTCGGCCTAATCAGGGAAACCATGCGTCCGGTTTTCCGCAGGCGAGACAAGCTCAACGTAAATCTCTTGTTCACTCCAACCTCGTCGATCCGTTGGCGCGAAGGAGTGGCGCTGCGTGAACTGCTTCGGACCGACCCAGCCGCTCGGCAGAGTTATGGCACTCGTAAGCTCGAAATCCTCAATACCCAGGCTGGAACCCTGTTCCGATACAACGAGCTGAAGGCCGAGTTCCTCGGGCGGCTGCGAGCTCAGGCTAGGAACGAGAAGTTTCCGCGTCCACGAAAGTGGTGGTGGCGCATTTTTCGCTCATGAAATCATACTCTCCGCTTCTTGCCAGCCTCTCGTCATAGCAGCCCGCGAGCGCCTGACTTGGCACATCGGCCGGATTTATCGCGTGCGCAATCGCCTTGTGCACGCCGGCAGCGACGAATCACCCTTGCCGGCGGCCCTCCTCGAGAATTTGCAGTTTTTTCTTTCGACCACGATTTCCCGCCTCCTGCACGGCGTGGCCTCGAATCCGAAATTCGATGCGGCAAAAGCGGCGGCCCACTGTAAGCGTCGCCCGGAGTGCCTGTTGACGGGGAGGTAAATACGGTAACTCCGAAGCTGGGAGAGCGAACGCCGTAATTGCGGTAACTCTGATGCGAGCGCAATCGTGCTCGGTTTCCAGTGTGCGGGTAGAAGCGGACGCAGATCGTCCTTGGTGGTCATCGCGGGCAGGCGCGTGAGCACGTCGCGAAGATAAGCGTGCGGGTCGTGACCATGGCGTTGGCAGCTGACGACCAGCGAGTAGATGACGGCGGCGCGATCGCCGGCGTCGGGGTGGCCCACAAAGAGCCAGTTCTTCGCGCCGAGTTTGCTCGGGCGGATGGCGTTCTCAACGGCGCTGGTGTCGAGACGGGTGTGGCTGTGGCGCAGGTGCGCGGTGAGCGGCTGCCAGTGCCCGAGCAAATAGGTGCAGGCCTGGCCGAGTCCGGATTTGGGCAACACACGCTTTTGCAGCGCCGAGATGAGCCGGTGCAACCGCGCCAGTGGGCGCGCGAAGTGTTCCTGCCGGAGCGCGGCGCGAGTAGCACCGACCTCCGCTTCGTCCCATTCGTGCTCGAGTTGGTAGAGTTGACCGATCAAGCGCAGCACGCGCTCGGCGGTGCGCGGCCGTTCGCCGGCGGCCTCGAAGAAGCGTCGCCGCGCGTGCGCCGTATGTCGCGCGCGACATACGGCGCATTATGTTGCGAACTAAATATGTGAGCGCGATGACGACTTCTCCCCTGCGCTGTAGCGACCGCGCGCAGCATAATTTTCAGAGGGATGACAGGTAAGTGAGCAGCGATTTGGTCGGCCGCCA
>JAYRJE010000015.1:0-181712 GCA_041906465.1 Candidatus Didemnitutus sp.
AGCGCCTGGAGCACCTTCGCCTTCAGCAGTGTCTCCGGCGGGATCGAGGGTGCCCCCTTCGCCGCGTAGATCTCGTCGAAGTGCCCGCTCATCTCCCGCAGCACCTCGTCGCACATCCGCTTGATCGAGCGGATCGGGTGATCCGCCGCGATCATCGTCTCCACGTTGATCAGACTCACGAAATTGGGTTGGGAGGGAACTTCGCCACGCATCTTGCCCCCTTCGACGCAACTCCCGCGCCAGACGTTCAAGCGAACGGGGAGTTTTTCAGCAGCCTGCTAACAGGGGCCGCGAGTGCGGGCGGATTTCTCCGGGGAAAATTTCAGAACGCCGCCCGGGTGCCGTTGAGAGGGGCAGCGACTTGCGCCTGCACGCGACTGTGCGACGCTGGTTGCGCCCCGCTATGCTCCTCCGTTCCACGATCACCGTCCTGACTCTCGCCGCACCGCTCGCGCTGTGCGCGCAATCCGCCTCCTCGACCGCCTCGCTCGAGGAGCGGCTCAACGCCTTGGAGCAAAAGGTGCAGACGCTCTCGCGCGAGAACGCCGAGCTCCGCGACAAGCTCGGCGTGAAGAAGGACGGCGCGATGCCGGTGCTCGTGAAACCGGCCGGCAAGGAGACGAGCTTGAGCGTGGGCGGGTTTTTGCAGGCGCAGGCGGAGTTCGGACGTGCGTCCGACCCGCGTTTCGCGAGTGGCGGGGCGGCGGTGCGTGATCGGTTTTATTTTCGCCGCGCGCGCATCGCGGTGACGGGCGCATTCGCGGAGCATTTCGATTTCAAGGCCGAGCTCGATTTGCAGGGCAACACGCTCGGCGCCTCGACGGGTAATCTCGCGCGGGCGAACGAGGTGTTCATCAACTGGAATCGCTACGAGGCGGCCAACGTGCGCTTCGGCCAGCTGAAGCCCGCTTTCGGCGCCGAGGCCCTGGTGGGCGACACCAAGACGCTCGCGATCGAGCGCTCGCTCTCGAGCGATCGCCTCACCGACGGTCGCCAGATCGCCCTCGGCTTCGCGGGCACGTTCTTCGACAAGCAACTCGGTTACTATGCGACGGCTGGCAACGGCAACGGCGCCAACGTGAGCGCGAACGACAACTCGAAGTTTCAGAAAGCCGCGCGCGTCACGTGGTCGCCGGCGCTGCCGAAGACTGCGGGCAAGTTGACGCTCGGCGTCGACGGACTGTGGACGACGGACGCGGGCGTGGCGAAAAACGATTTCGGTTTTACGGGCAACTCCTTCACCGGCGACCGCGCGATGAGCGGTGTCGATGCGCAGTGGACGTGGCAGCGCCTCGATCTCAGCGCGGAATGGCTGCGCGGGACCTTTGAGCCGGCGAGCAAGACGCCGCGCGCCAAGCTGCGCGCGGAAGGCTGGCAGGCGACGGCAGCGTTTTTCCTCGTGCCCGCGAAGCTGCAGGCGGTGGTGCGCTACGATGCGTTCGATCCGAATACCGACCTCGGCGGGAACACGTATCACACGACGCTCTTCGGTTTGAATTATCTGATCAAAGGCGACGACTTGCGGCTGATGATCGACTACCTCGACGGCCGCGTGCCCGGCGCGACCAACGACGGCGGGCGACTGCTCACGCGTTTGCAGGTGGTGTTCTGACGGACCGCGCGGGTGCCGGGAGAGCGGCTTCGGGCTCGCGTTGGCGGGCCGGGCGCGCATTTAAGGACACGGCGCCCGGGTGGCGGAATGGTAGACGCTGCGGACTTAAAATCTGCAAGCTCCTCTCCAGAAATTCGAGCGCCACGTCACGCTACGCCGCTGATCGTCAGTGGCATGCGAGATAAATTCTTCGCGAGTGCGAAATCGCCAGAATGCCATCTTGGCCACATCTTGGCCACTTTATCGGACTTCCTACACAAAGCGGACATCGAGGACATTTTTCAAATTTCCGCCTCAGGGCATTAACCCGTTTTGGAGCGAGGTGCGCAATGACTTTTCAGTTGGCCGGCGCGTCGCACGTGGTCTCGCCCCTACGCCCTATGCGAATAAATTTTCGAATCGCCTCACCGTGACAGCGGGTGAGCCTGCCGGCGCTGTGATCCTCCTATCAAAACGAAAAGCCCTTTGGCTGTGCTGCTGTATCTGTGGCGTGCTGCTGGCAGTCGGTGCCGACAGAAGCCCCACGCGTCGCCTCCTCATTTTGCACACCAATGATATTCACGATCATGTGCGGGCGGGTGAGAATGGGATCGGAGGGTTGGCATTCATCGCTGGTGCCGTGCGCCAGATTCGGCAGGAACGCGGGGGAGTTCTTGTCTTGGATGCAGGAGACGCCACCGAAAAAGGCGACCTGGTCGCCGCGCGCACCGACGGGATGATCACGTTTGAGGCGATGCGTTTCGTTGGCTATGATGGTGTCACTCTCGGCAATCACGACTTGGTGGGGAACCCCCGCGAGTTGCTCGCCAAATACGAATCAGCCCTCGGCCAGAGATTTCTGTGTGCCAATCTGCTTGGATCGGACGGTCTCGCCGTTTTCGAATCGAGTCGCCTCATTGAGGTAAACGGCATTCGCGTGGGTGTGGTGGGGTTAACGTTGGCCGCACGCGAGGGCGGCAAGCAACTGGGAGTGCTCGATCTCAAGCGCTCTGGAGCCGAGCTGCGCCGCCAGGCGCTGCTCCTACGAGAAAAAGGAGCGGATCTCGTCGTTGCGCTCTGCCACGAGGGCTCGCGCGACTGCGCAGAGTTGGCGGCTGCGGCACCGGAAGTCGCGGTCTTCGTCTCCGGACACACGCACGAGGTCTTGCAAGCTCCGATCATCGTGCCAGCGACCGGAGCCATTGTGGTGCAGGCGGGCTGTTACGCTCGCTGGCTCGGCTGGCTAGAACTCGAGGTCGACGCGCAAGGCCGGGTGCTGACTCACCGTGGGAAACTGATTCCGCTGCGGCATGCCGAATTCGCGGCGAACGACGCCGTCGTAGAACTCGTGAGCGAGCGAGAAAAAGAGTTGGCGTCGGAAGCGGCTCGACCGCTGATGAGGAACTTGTCGCCGATCGGGGAGGGTGCGGTCGGGCAACTTGCCGCAGAGGCGGTTAGGCGCGCCAGTGGAGCCGATATTGCCTTCTGCACGCCCTCGCAACTGGTGCGCGATGGTCTTTCTGCCGGGATGCTCGACTACAATTCCGTTTACAAGTCGGTCGGTCTGCTCGGCCGCAATGTGATCGAAGTCGAGATGAGCGGAGCGGAGATCGCGGGTTATTTTTCTGCGATGCAGACACTGCAGAATGAGATGCCTGAATGGGCCGGCTTCCGCGTTCGGCGCGTCGAGGGCGTTCCGAAACCGCAACTCGTGCCCGAGATTTCGGCCTCCCGCCGCTACCGCGTGGCTCTGCCGCTTCGGGAGTGGGAACAACGGGTGATGCGTCTCGCGCGAGCGAAACGCGATGTGCCCGGCGACGCGCTGGGAGCTATAGCGCGGACCCCGCCGCTGCGGCTGACTAAGCTCGGGTTGAGCGTTCCCGAAGCGCTTTTCGTCTTCCTGCGTCAGGAGACAGCGGGTCGTTCGGCTCAGGCTTTCCTCGCCGAACTCACTCAGCAGCGAGAGGCGCCGATCTCTGCCACCTCTCGCTGAGACAAACCTTCCTCTTGGCTTTACCGTCCTGACGGAGATCGCCCACTCCGTCAGGCGGCGAGGTGGACGAAACACGTCCACTTCGGTGGGCAAGCAAAGGGGCGAGTCGTTACGGCAGAGCCAACAGCGCCTTCGCGCCTCGGTCGTCGATTAGGAGCGAGCGCAGCAGCCCGCCGCGAAGGGCGGCGGCCACGGCGGGTGCGCGGTCGGCTCCAGCAGCGACGCCGACCACCTGCGGTATCTTCCGGAGAAAATCGAGTTCGATGCTGATGCAGCGGTCGCGCCAGCGCGAGCGGCACTCGCGTCCTTCCTTGTCGAAGAACCGCCCGCAAATCTCTCCGACCGCGCCCGCCTCGCGCAGTTGCGCGACTTCTGAAGCGGTGAACACCCCGCGATCGACATAGACGGAGCGGGCCAGTCCGCCAACGCCGACGATCGCGGCATCGGCCTTCTTCAGCCTCTGCCAGACCGAGCGGATCTGATCGGAAGCCAGAAATGAATCCCGCGTGCGCTTGTCGGCCGCATAGGCGGGCGTGCTCAGCGTCATGAACTCGCCACCCCAGCGCTTCACGATCGAGCGGCCGTTCTCGAGGGCGTCGACGGCCGAGATGTTAGAGTCGATGCTGCCCATCGCCTGAAGCACAGTGAGGCGGCGGTTGCCCCCGCCGCGGAAACGCTGCACGACATCCGCGACGCTGCGTCCGCCTCCGACGGCGAGCGAGCCGCTCGTCGGCAGCAGGGCCATCACCGCCGGCGCACCGAAATGGCCGACAGTCTGCCGGGCGATCTCGCCGCCGTCGTCGTCGCCCGCGACCTTAATCACCGTGGCGTGAGTGATTCCGAAGCGGCTGCAGATCTTGTGCTCAAGTTGCGGATCGCGCGCCTCGTATTGTTCCACGCTGATGCGCACGATGCCGCGCTCCAGTGCGCTGACGAGTAAGCGCGAGACTTTGGCCTGCGATACCCGCACGAGCCGCGCCACCTCGGCCTGGCCCAGTCCGTCGACATGGTAAAGAGTCGCGGCCATCCGCAGAAGGTCGTCGGAGTAGTCGGGTTTGCGGGGCATGCGCGAGGGCAAAGTGCGAAAGGAGACCATAATGTCACGTCTATGTTACGTAATAAATATGCGTATAAACGTTTTTCTCGCAAAATCTCCGCGCCTTGGTGGCCTCCGGGTCCGTTGCTTATGAAAACCCCCTGCGCTTGCGCTGTTCTGCTCCCACTCGCCCTGACCCTGTCTGCTCTCGCTCAAAGCACCACCCCGCCGGGCCGTCCGGACGCGGTGCCGCCGAAGGATGAGGTTGTCCAACTGGAGGCCTTCACCGTCACCGGCTCGAACATCCGGCGCGTTGACGCCGAGACGGCGGTGCCCGTGACCGTCGTCGATGCCGCCGAACTCGATGCGCGCGGAGCGTCCACGATGGCCGACTTCGTGGAGACGCTGGGCATGGCAGAGATTTCCGGCGTGACCGAGATCGCGAGTGGTGCGCAGGCCGCGAAGGGCGACGCCGCCTTGGTCGATTTGCGCGGTCTTGGGTCCGGAAGCTCCTTGGTCTTGATCAATGGGCGCCGCATGGCGCCCCACGCGATCTCCATGGCGGAGAATGGCGTTCCGGCCCTCGCGCCCAACCTAAACGCCATCCCGCGTGCGCTCATCAGCCGCATCGAAGTGCTCCGCGACGGTGCCTCCGCCATCTACGGTGCGGACGCGGCCGCAGGCGTGATCAACAACCTCGTGTCCCGCACCTTCGTCGGGCGAGGAGTCACCCTGCGGATGTCCGACACCCAGCACGGTGGCGCGGGTGAGGTGAACCTGACGGCCTACGACAGCTTCAAGCGGGGAGACACGCACCTGGCGGTTTCCTTCGACCATTTCCGGCGCGACGGCCTCGCCTCTCGGGACCGGAGTTTCTCCCGCAATGACGACCAACGGCTGAATCGCGCGCTGCCTGCGCCGTGGAACGGCCAACCCGTCACTGTGACCAACCCTGACGGCTCCACGACTGTCGTCCGCGACAACGACTTCGCCAACACCAGCGCGATCAACCAGTGGGGCCAGTGGCAGCGAGGCTTCATTCAGCCGGATTATCTCACCTTTATCGGCTCCCGCCCGACGGGAAACGTCGGCATCACCACCAGCACCACGCCTCCGGCCGGCGTGGCCACCATGTCGAACGCCGGCATGTTCTACCTCGTCCCCACGGTGGACGGCGGCGTGAACTTCAAGCAGACCGCGCCTTCGAAGAACATCGACAGCCCGGAAAACCTGACCTTCGCCAACGGCAACGACTGGCGCATGCTCATCCCGAACACGCAGCGCACGCAGGTCGCCGCGTTTCTCGACCGCGACCTCAAGAACGGGCTCAGCCTCTTCGGCGATTTCCTCTTCTATCACGCCCATAGCACCGGCCGTCGTCCTGGCGCCGACTTCAAGAACTCCGGTGACCCCGGCATCTACATGCCGGCTTCGAATCCCTACAACCCCTTCGGCGTGCGCTTTTATCACCCGACCGGTCTGCCCAACGCCGACGGCACGCCGCGGCTGGTCGGCACGCCGGCTGATGTCTCCCTCTGGAACGGCGTGTCCAACGGGATGAACACCAATCCCTATCTCGGCATCCGTCCGCGCGAGTATGATGTCGACAGCTATGCCTGGCGGGCTCTCGCCGGCCTGCGCGGCCGCTTCGGCCAATCTTGGGAATGGGAATCCGGCATCATGGCGGCCGGCTCCTACACGAAGGAGCTGGAGCACTACATGATCCGCGAATCGCGTTTGCGCCTCGCCCTCCTGCGCACCGACGCCACGGCCTACAATCCCTTCCCGGTCACCTTCAAGATCGTCAACAACCAGATTGTCGTGGACAAGCTCTACGACAATCCGGCTTCCGTCATCGAGCCCCTCTACGACGACGAAGACCGACTCGGCCGCGCCGGTGTGTTCGTGTGGGACGCCAAAGCCAACGGCCGACTTATGCGACTCTTCCAAGGCGGGGAGATCGGTGTCGCCGCCGGCACGGAGGTGCGCTACGAAACTTATTCCGACAAGCGCAGCGCTTTCGTCGGGCTGAATCCCCCAGGCTCGGGCGCGCAGTTCCCCATCCTCCGCGAGGACGACAACGACATCGTCAATCTTAGCGCCAACGTGCCTATCGACGCGAAGCAGTGGGTTTACGCCGCCTACGCGGAGGTGGCGCTGCCCTTCATCGTCCCCGAGAACAAGATCCCGCTCGTGCGCTCCCTTGAGCTCACCGGCGCCGGCCGCTACGAGTATTTCTCCATCTTCGGCCGCACTGCCAAGCCCAAGGTCAGCCTCCTGTGGTCACCGCTGGAATGGCTGAAGTTGCGGGCATCCGTTGCCGAGTCCTTCCGCGCGCCCAATCTCGTGCAGACCAACACCGCGTCGCTCTCCCGCCGCATCGACTCGGAGGATCCCTACCGCTTCGAAGCCACGCGGCTCAGCTCCGACGACACCCAGCGCCGGCTTGTGTATCGCCGCGGCAACGACGCTCTCATCCCCGAGGAAGCGCGCTCGACGGTCGCCGGTCTGGTGCTCGACGTGCCCAAGCTCCGCGGGCTGTCGGTCACTTTCGACTACTTCAAGATCGATCAGGACAATGTCATCGAAAACGTCGGTGCGCAGAACGTCCTCGATAAGGACGAGACGCTGCTGATCCTTGCTACCCAGGCCAAGTTAGCTTCCGGCACGCCGATCGACCAGATCGACCTCGGCTCCGGCACCGCAGGCTACTTGGGCAATCCCAAGGTCACCCGTCTCCCGGTCACGTCTGCCGATCGCGCGGCCTTTGCCGCCTACAACGCCAATCCCGCCAACACGGTGAAGCGCGCTGTTGTCGGCGAGTTCGTCAGCCTCGTCGACGACTATATCAATCTGAGCGGCCGCCGCATCCAGGGCTACGAGATCGGCCTCCAATACCGCTTTCCCAAGCAGCGCTTCGGCCAGTTCAACCTCCGCGCCGACACCACGCGCTACGTGATGCGAACTAGTCAGAGCGAAGCGGGCGCTGTCTGGCTCGACGAACTCGGCCGCAACGGCCGCGCAAAGTGGCGCGCGTCGGCCAGCCTCAACTGGCGTCTCGCGGCTTGGTCGGCTGGCTGGTTCACGAGCTACTTCGGCGGCTTCGTCGATACTTCCGCGGCCACCACCGAGGCCGTCTATAATGCCCTCGGAAAACCGGGCTACATTGCCGCCTTCAACGACAATGGCATCGCGCGCTACCTGCTCAAGGTCGAGCCCTACATCCAGCACAACGCTTGGCTCAGTTACCGCTTCAAGGCCAGCCAGCACCGCTGGCTGAAGGATGTCTCGGTGCGCGTGGGCGTGAACAACGTCTTCGACACCGAGCCTCCGTTGGCCGACGAAGGGTTCGGCTTCTTCACCGGCTCGGCGAACCCGCGCGGACGCCAGTTCTCCTTGGAACTGGCCCGGAAGTTCTAGGTCCGGCGCGATCCGCCATTGAGCTCCTCCCTTTGCCGCCATCCGGCCGAGGGACGAGCTAACTGAGCCCCAAACTTGTCATCTAGATGAAACGCGAGGAATCCCTGCAACAGCTGCGCGATCAATCGACGCGGTTCGACATCCTGATCGTCGGTGGCGGCGCCACCGGCCTCGGCGCGGCGGTCGACGCTGCCAAACGCGGGCATCGTGTCGCCTTGATCGATCAGGCCGATTTCTCGGCGGGCACCTCCAGCTGCTCCACGAAACTGGTGCACGGCGGCGTTCGCTACTTGCGGCAGGGCGACGTCTCGCTGGTCCGGTCGGCGTTGCGCGAGCGGGCGCAGATGCTGCGCAACGCGCCCCACCTCGCCCGTGCCGTCCCCTTTGTCATCCCCAGCTATTCGTGGTGGGAGGGACCGTTCTACCGTATCGGGCTCGGCCTCTACGACCGACTCTCGGGCCGCTGGTCGATCGGCCGCTCGCGTCTGCTGAGTCGAGAGGAGACAATCCAACACCTGCCGACGGTCGAAACCGCCGGCCTCCGCGGAGGAGTGCTCTACTACGACGGACAATTCGACGATGCGCGCTTCGCCATCGCACTCGCCGAAACCGCCGTCGGGCTGGGCGCTGTCCTCGCCAACTACTGCCGTTGCACGGGTCTGCTGAAACACCACGGGCAGGTGGCGGGAGCGCTCGTGCGGGACGAGGAGACCGGCCAGCAATTCGAGGTGCGCGCCCGCACGGTGATCAATGCCACCGGCGTCTTTGTGGATGCGTTGCGCAGCTACGATGAGCCCAGCACCCAACCGCTCGTGGCCGTCAGTCAGGGAATCCATCTGGTGTTGCCGCGCCGCTTCCTCCCGGGCCACTCCGCCCTGATGGTCCCGAAGACTGCGGACGGGCGCGTGCTCTTCGCCATCCCGTGGCAGGACCGCGTGGTGGTCGGCACCACCGACACGGCAGGGGTCGAGCCGACCCTCACGCCCCGGGCGCAGGATCACGAGATCGACTTCGTGCTGTCGCACGCGCGCAAGTATCTCGCCTGCGATCCAAGTGAGTCAGATGTGCTGAGTGTGTTCACCGGATTGCGTCCACTCGTGGCGAGTCAGGGCGGACCCACCGCCTCGCTCTCGCGCGACCACACGATCCTGGTTTCGAAGGGCAATCTGGTGACCATCACCGGCGGCAAGTGGACCACCTACCGCAAGATGGCGGAGGACGTCGTCGACTGCGCCGAGAAGATCGCGGGGCTGGAGCATCGCCCCTGCACCACGGAATCGCTCAAGGTCCACGCGGCCCCTGCGACTGCATGCGACCCCGGCTCGCCGCTTGCGTCCTACGGCGACGAGGCCGCGGCGATCCGCGCACTCGCAGCGGAAGTCCCCGCGCTTGCCGCCCCGCTTCACCCGAGCCTGCCCTACCTCAAGGCCGAAGTCGTCTGGCATGCACGCCGGGAAATGGCGCGCACCGTGGAGGATGTCCTTGCTCGGCGCACCCGGGCGTTGGTGTTGGATGCCGCCGCCTCAGTCGGTGCAGCTCCGGAGGTTGCACGAATCCTGGCGCAGGAACTTGGCCGCGACCAAGGCTGGATCGCTCTTCAACTTGCGCAGTTCAACTCCCGCGCCGCGAACTGGTGCCTCACCGTGCCGTCGGCGGCCTGACCCCGTTCCGCGATGAAACTCAAACGATTATTTGGTGGGATGTTTTGGCTTCTCTGTCCTTTGGTCGCAGTCGCCGCAGAGAGTGCCGCCACAGGCGCCATGCGCACACCGCGCCGCAACGTGCTTTTCATCATGGTCGATGATTTGAAACCCGTGCTCGGCACCTACGGTGATCGCCTCGCTGTCACACCCCACATGGACCAGTTGGCCGCACGCGGTGTGCGCTTCGACCGTGCCTATGCCAACCAGGCCGTGTGCGCCCCTTCGCGCAATGCCCTGATGACTGCCTCCCGGCCCACCAGCGTCGGCATCTACGACCTCGCCACCAATTTTCGTGAAGCCACGCCCGACGCGGTCACGCTGGCCCAGCGCTTCATGCACGCCGGCTGGCGGACCGAGAGTGTCGGCAAGATCATGCATCCCTGGCATGGCAACTTCGAGGATGCCGCGTCGTGGAGCGTGCCGCACTGGATTCCGCGCGCCCCGGTTTATGCGGACCCCGCCAATCTCGCCCTGCAACAGCGGCGCATCGAGGCGGAGCGCAGCCTGACCAACGGCATCCCGCGCGGCGAGCCCGGGGCGGCCGGTTACAAACCGGGCACGCCTAAGGGGCTCCCCGTCGAGAGCGCGGACGTGCCCGACGAGGCTTACGACGACGGCCGCGTGGCGGCGGAGGCTATCCGGCGGCTCCAGGCCGCAGCGCAGCGCGAGGACGCGCCCTGGTTTCTGGCGGTGGGCTTCTACCGTCCGCATCTCCCTTTCAACGCGCCAAAGAAATACTGGGATCTGCACGAGCGGACCCGGATGCCGCTGGCGGCTCATCGCAGTCCGCCGGAGGGCGCGCCGGTTTACGCGGGAGTGGAGTGGGGCGAGTTGCGCGCCTACATCGGCATGCCGCAGCAAGGAGCTCTCACCGATGACCAACAACGTGAGTTGATCCATGGCTACTATGCGTCGGTAAGCTACGTCGATGCGCAGATCGGTCGTGTGCTGGCGGAGGTCGAGCGCCTCGGACTTTCTTCAAACACGATCATCGTCCTTTGGGGCGACCATGGCTTTCACCTCGGGGACCACGGCTTCTGGTGCAAGCATTCGAACTACGAGGAAGCGGTGCGCACGCCGCTCATCATTTCGGTTCCGGGAGCGGCGCGAGGCGCAGCCTCCGCGACTCTCGTCGAGGCGGTGGACCTCTATCCGACGCTGGTCGAGCTCGCGGCCTTGCCCGCAGCGCAGGTGCCGCAGCCGTTCGACGGCCGGAGTTTTGCCGCCGCGCTGCGCGAGCCTGCTGCTCAGGTTCGCACTGCGGCCTTCCATGTTTATCCGCGCACCAACTCTCGGGGTGAAGAAGTGCTCGGTCGTGCCGTGCGGACGGATCGCTATCGTCTGGTCGAATGGAAGCAACCCAACGCCGCCGCCACCACAGCCGAGTATGAGCTCTACGACTACCTCGAGGATCCTGCGGAAACTAGGAACCTCGCGGCAACGCGCCCGGCGCTCCTGCGGGAACTCTTGGCCCTCCTCTCAGCTCAGCCCGAGGCTCGGGCGCAGGTGAAAACCAAGACGGTGCGCCCCGACATCCGGTGACCTGACCTGCATGCGTGCGTTCCGGTTTGTCGTTTCGCTTGGCGCCGCGATGCCTTACGCCTGCGGTGCGTTTGCGCATCCTCCGCCGCGCTTGCCCCTCGTCTCGCCGCTCGCCCCTTCCTAGCCCCTTACCTGCCCCCCTCCCTTTTCCATGCTCCGCTTTCTCCACCCCGCGCCGCCGATTCCCGAGCTTCCGGCCAGCTCCATCCCCTCCGAGTATCGGCGTCTGCGCTGGCAGGTGTTCACCGGCATCTTTGTCGGCTACGCCGGGTTTTATCTCGTGCGGAGCAACTTCTCGCTCGCGCTGCCGGAGATCCTCGCGGCGCACCCGGAATACACGAAGGCTCAGCTGGGGGGCGCGATGACGGGCCTGCTCACGGCGTATGGCCTTTCGAAGTTTATCATGGGCTCGGTGTCGGACCGGAGCAACCCACGCTGGTTCATGGCGCTGGGCTTGCTGCTCTCGGCCGCCGTGCAATTCGGCTTCGGCGTCTGGCCCTGGCTCTACAGCTCGCTCGTTTTGATCGTCGTGCTCCAGTCGCTCAATGGCTGGTTCAACGGCATGGGTTGGCCCCCGTGCGGCAAATCGATGGTGCATTGGTGGAGCACGCGTGAGCGCGGCGGCATCGTGGCGCTGTGGAATTGTGCGCACAACGTCGGCGGCGCACTTGTCGCCGTGTTTGGGACGTGGGCGATGGCGCACTTCGGCGGCTGGGGGGCGAAGTTCTGGTTCAATGCCCTAGTGGCGGCGGCGGTCGCCGTGTTGATCGCCGTGCTGGTGCGCGATACGCCGCAGAGTTGCGGCCTGCCTCCAGTGGAAAAGTTCCGCAACGATTACCCGCCGGATTATTCCGCCGACCACGAGCGCACGTTCACCTTCCGCGAGATCTTCTTCCGCTACGTGCTGAGCAACCGCTTCCTCTGGTTCATCGCGCTTGCCAACGCCTTTGTCTATTTCGTGCGGTTCGGCGTGGTGAATTGGATTCCCACCTACCTGCAGACCGCGAAAGGATTCGACTTCAAGGCTTCCGGACTGGCTTGGACGGCGTTCGAGTTGGCGGGCATCCCGGGCACGATTCTCTGCGGCTGGTTGTCGGACAAGGTCTTCAAGGCCCGGCGCGCGCCGGCGACGATCCTGTTCATGGGCCTGACGCTGGTCGGCCTCATCATTTATGGCTCGAATCGCCACGGGCCGCTGTGGATCGACATCGGCGCGCTGATGATCGTGGGCTTTTTCGTTTACGGCCCGATCATGATGATCGGCTTGCACGCACTGGACTTGGTGCCGAAGAAAGCGGCCGGCACTGCGGCAGGGTTCACAGGCCTGTTCGGCTATTTTCTCGGTTCGGCGCCTTCCGGTTACGGCATCGGAAAGATCGCGGACCACTTCGGGTGGAACGGCGTTTTCCTGGCCATGATCGCCTGCAGCATACTCGCCATGGTTTTCAGCGCGCTCACGCTGGGACACCGCACCACGAGTTCGGCCGCGACGTCTTAATCTCCTCTGTCACATGCGCTCTCTCTTCTCGTTCCTCGCCGCTGCCACCCTGTTCTCCGGCCCCCTGCTGGGCACGCCGCCTGCCCGTCCGGTGATCATCGCCCATCGAGGGGCGAGCGGCTACCTGCCCGAGCATACGCTGCCCGCCAAAGCCTACGCTTACGCGCTGGGCGTTCAGTTCATCGAGCAGGATCTCGTCCTCACCAAAGACGACGTGCCGGTGGTGCTGCACGACATCGAGATCGACACCGTCACGGACGTGGCGGAGCGCTTCCCCGAGCGCCGGCGGGCCGATGGACACTTCTACGCCATCGATTTCACGCTCGCCGAACTGAAGCAGCTGCGCGTGACGGAGCGCGTTGACCCCAAGACCGGCCAGCGGGTTTTCCAGAGTCGCTTCCCCGCCGGAAAGTCGTCTTTCAGCATCTCGACGCTGGAGGAGGAATTGCAGCTACTCCAAGGGTTGAACGCGTCCACGGGGCGCGTCGTCGGCATCTATCCCGAGTTCAAGTCCCCAGCGTGGCATCGTCGTCAGGGCAAGGACATCTCGTCAATCTGCCTGAGCCTTCTCGCCCGCTACGGTTACGCCGGGAAGGAGGCGCCTTGCATCGTGCAATGCTTCGAGTGGGAGGAGCTCCAGCGCATCCGCCGCGAACTCCAATGGACGGGACGGCTCGTGCAACTCATCGGCCGTTACGGCGGCGGCGACGGAGAAGCGGCTCGCGAGAACTTCCACCTCTTGCAACCGGATCAACTGGCAGAGGTGGCCAAGGTCGTGAACGGGATCGGCCCCGCCATCCCGCAACTCCTCGCTCCCGGCAAAGGTGTCATTGAGGCGAACGACGTCGTCCAGCGGGCGCATGCGCTTGGCTTGGTGGTGCACCCCTACACGTTCCGCACCGACGCCCTGCCGAAGCGCTTCAGCTCGGCTGAAGAGTGCCTCGACTTCCTCTTCCACCGTGCCGGCGTGGATGGGCTGTTCGCCGATCAACCCGACGTGCCTTTGCAGTTCCTCACCCGTTCCGGCGCGGGCGCGGCGAAGCCGTAAGCGAGCTCACTTGATTTCGATGGCGTCGCGCAAGCGTAGGTCGCGCGACGAGGCTCCGACGTCGATCCCGTAAGTGCCAGGCGGCACTCTCCAGCCCGCGCCGGGGCGCGGATCGAACAGGGCAAATGCCTCTCGCGACAGGCGGATTTCTACGGTCTTGCGTTCGCCTGCGGCGAGTTCCACGCGGGCGAACTCCTTCAGCTCCCGCACCGGGCGGGGCAAATCACCGGCGGGCGGCGCAACGTAAACTTGGGCTACCTCCGCCCCCGGATGCGAACCACGGTTTTCGACCGAGAAGGTGACTCGCACGCTGCCGTCGGACTGCGCGGCGCAACTCAGGCCCTCGTAGGCGAAGCTCGTGTAGCTCAGTCCGTGGCCGAAGGGAAATGCCGGACTGAGCTGAGCGTGATCGGTCCACCGGTAGCCGACGAAGATTCCCTCCGCGTAAGTGACGCTGCCATTGCGGCCCGGGTAGTTGGCAAACGCGGCGTTCTCCTCCCAGCGGCGATCATAGGTGAACGGCAGTTTTCCACTCGGGTTGATGCGGCCGAACAAAATCTCCGCCACCGCGCTACCGCCCTCCTGCCCGGGGAACCACGTCTGGAGAACAGCACGCGTCGGCGCGAGCCAAGGCTCGGTCGCCACCGCGCCGCCTGCATAGACGGCGACCACCGTGGCGGGATTGAGCGCTGTGGCGGCTTGGATCAGTGCCTCCTGTCCTTCGGGCAGTGCGAAACTCCGGTCGCGTCCCTCCGCCTCGTCCGTCCGGGTGTAGCCCACGGCCACGACTACGGCGTCGGCTTGTCGCACTCGCTCCGCAGCGCCCGGCGGGAGCGGATCGACGGCGGGCAACTTGCCCCAGGCGAAACGCAGCACCGCGTCGCCGTTGCGTTGGAAATACTCGACCCGGAGGCGATGCGTCTGGCCCTTCTTCAGCGGCAGATCGATCCGCTTGCCCTCGAGGGTGTGGATGCTCCACAGGTCGAGAATCTCGCGGTCGTCGAGGAACACGCGGCTCCCGTCGTCGCTCTCGATCATGAACGTGTAGGTGCCATCTTCGGGCGCGGTGATGCTGCCGGTCCAGCGGGCCGAGAAGCGGCGACGATTCAGTTGCGGGTGCGGAGCCACTCCGCTCCAGTCCTCCGCGACTGTAGTTGTCGCGCTTCGGTCCACCGGCGCCCCTTCAAGCTTCATGCCGGCGAACAATTCGCGGGTGAGCGGTCCGTCGAACCTTGTCGCCGCCAGCAGCCGCGTCATGAGCGTCGCTCCCGCGCCCGGAATGAATTCCACTTCGGTTCCCGGAGGCGCGACGGTGCGGATTCCCTCGACGAGCGTGGAGGCGCGGAACGGCTCGACGCGTGAGCTCCCTCCGCCGATGGGCAAGATTGCGGCCAACGGTCCGAGGACCACGATCCGCTTCTGCGTCGGCTTCAGCGGGAGCGTGGCCCCCTCGTTTTTAAGCAGCACGATTCCTTGGCTCGCGATCGTGTGCGCGACCGCTGCACTCTGCGGGTCGTCGAGTGGGATCGAATCGTCTTTTTGCGGACGATCGAGGAAACCGTGAGACACGATCAGGCGCAGAATGCGCGCGACCTTGGCGTCGATGGTGGCCGTCGACACCGCACCCGAGTCGAGGAGGGGACGGAGCTTTTCGGCGTTCAGATTGGCGCCGCTCGGCATCTCGAGATCGAGCCCACCGTTGGCCGCACCGAGCGTGTCGTGAGTCGCCCCCCAATCGGACATGAGGACGCCGCGGAATCCCCATTCTCCCTTCAGCACTTGAAGGTTGAGCCAGGAGTGGGCCGAGGTGTAGGGACCGTTCAGGCGGTTGTAGGAAGTCATGAAGGCTCCAGCACCGGCGTCCACCGCCGCCTTGAACTGCGGAAAATAGATTTCGCGCAGCGCGCGTTCTTCCACGCGCACGTCGATCGTCTTGCGCTGCTCCTCCTGGTTGTTCGCGGCGAAGTGCTTGGCCGTGGCCACGACGCCCTGAGATTGGATGCCGCGGATCACCTGCGCGCCGAGCGCGGCAGTGAGGGCAGGGTCTTCGCTGAAATACTCGAAGTTTCGACCGTTGTGCGGCACGCGCTGGATGTTCATGCCCGGCGCGAGCATGACATGGACGCCGCGCGCTCGGCAGTCGCGCGCCAGCGATTCGCCGAAGGTGCGAGCGAGGTCGCGGTTCCAGGTCGCAGCCAGCGCCACAGTCGCGGGGTAGGCGGTGGACTTGCCGTAGTTGCGCACGCCGAGCGGTCCGTCGGCCATCTTGATCTCTGGCAGGCCCAGGCGAGGGATCGGCCGCACGTAGAACTCCCGGTCGCCGCCCAGCAGCGAGATTTTCTCTTCCAGCGTGAGCTGAGCGAGCAGCGACTGCACACGCTGCTCGAGCGGATCGACGGCGGCGAAGACGGAGAACAACGGCGTGCAGACGCACGCGACCGCGAGTAGTCGGAGACGAAAACGCATGGCGAATCTCACCCGCTCCGCCCGGCGTCTGTCAGCCGGAATAACGATGCGCTTGGTTATTCGGCCCGCGAGTTCGCTCGAGGCGCGTTGAATAATTATCGCCCTCGACTTCGCCGGCGCACTGATTTTCTAGGCGATGTCTCACGCGTTTTTCCGCGACTTCCGTCTCTTCACCCCTCGACGAATTTTCCCATGAAGTGCCTGAAACTCCTCCCTGTGTTCTGCCTGCTCGTCTCCGTGCTCGTCGCGACTCCCGAGAAGAGGCCAAACCTGGTCCTCATCCTCGCAGACGATCTTGGGTGGGGAAACCTCGGCAGCTACGGCGGTCCGATCGAGACGCCCTCGCTCGATCGCTTGGCTCAAGACGGCGTGCGCTTCACGCAATTCTACAACTACGCACGCTGCTGCCCGACGCGCGCCATGCTCATGACCGGGCTTCATCCGCACGAGGTCGGCGTCGGGCACATGACCTTCCGCCGTGGGGGCAAGAACCCCTCGAACCTCGAGGAGCGACTGAAGCTGCCGGCTGCGTATCGTGGCTGGTTGCGTGAGACCATCCCGACCCTGCCACAGATGCTGCGCACGGCCGGCTACGGCACCTACATGTCCGGCAAGTGGCACATCGCCAACAACGACCTCGCTACCTGGCCGACCAATCGCGGCTTCGATCGCTTCTATGGCTTCATGGAGGGGACCTCGGAGTATTTCAAACCCACCGACCTCTGGCGCGGCACCGAGAGAATCGAGCCGCAGGGCGAGCGCTACTACACGACCGACGCCTTCACCGATGAGGCGATCGGCTACCTGCGCGAGCACGCGGCGCAGAAGCCGGACGCGCCGTTCTTCCTCTATCTCGCCTACAACGCCCCGCATTTCCCGATGCAGGCAATGCCGGAGGACTTCGCCAAGTATCGCGGCCGCTTCAAGGAGGGCTGGGACGTGCTGCGCGAGCGCACGCTGGAGCGCCAGAAAAAGCTGGGCCTCGTCCCGGCCAGCACCGTGCTCTCGCCTCGGTCCGGAGAGATGGACCGTCTGGGTGTAGAGCCCGGCGCCGTGCCGCCGTGGGACTCGCTCAAGCCGGAACAGCAGGACGCCCTTGATGCCGTCATGGCCACCTACGCGGCGATGGTCGACCGCATGGACCAAAACATCGGACGCCTAGTTGAGCACCTGCGCGCCACCGGCCAACTCGACAATACGGTGATCATCTTCCTCTCGGATAACGGCGGCGAGGCGGAAGGCGCACCGTTGGGGCAGTTCCAGGCCGCGAACTTGGGCGCCTATGGCAAAGGCGGCCGGCACTACGGCCGCGGCTGGGCCAACGCTTCGAACACGCCCTTCCGCGAGTTCAAGCACTTCACTCACGAGGGCGGTGTGATGACGCCCCTCATCGTCCACTGGCCGGCCGGCATCCCGGCCGAACGCCGGGGCAGCCTGGTGCGCGAGTTCGGATTCCTGCCAGATGTTGTTGAGACCCTCCTCGACGTCGGTGCGGCGCAGCGGCCGTCGGAGATCGAGGGCAAGCCCGCTCCTGAGGTCGATGGTCGCACGCTGCGTCCGCTGCTTGCCGGACAACCGGCAGCTCCGCGCGGCCCAGTGTGTGTGGAGCACGAGGGCAATCGCCTCGTCCGCGACGGCCAATGGAAGTTGGTCGGCTACTTCGACGAGCCGTGGGAGCTCTACGACCTCCATTCCGATCCCACCGAGTTGAACAATCGCGCCGCTGCGGAGCCTGCAGTGGTAAAGCGGCTTGCTGCGGCCTACGAGGCTTGGGCTGTGCGCACCGGGGCGCGTCCGTGGAAGGAAGCCCAGCACTACTCCGTCTATCCACCGGATTCGAAATATGGCACCCGCAAGTAGTCACGCAACCGAAGGGACTGCGGATGAGGAAATCATGCAGAGACGGCTGGCGCTTCGGCGGCTTTGTCGACAGCCCCGACTAACGTCACCGTGCAATCGTCCGTCGGTTTGCTGCTGCTTGCTTCTTGGCCAAACAACATGACGAATTTGCTCTAACTACTATCGCATGAGTCTAGAGAGATACGTTGCTCTATGATTCGGACGGGCAGGGTGACATTGTCACCCCCCTGTGCGGCCACGCCGACCTGTAACCAAGGACGGTCGAGAACTTGCTCGCCGACTACCACGCGGGTCTTCAGCTTCTCCTCCAGCGCCCGGGTGGCGGAATGGTAGACGCTGCCGACTTAAAATTGGCTTCCGTAAGGAGTGTGGGTTCGAGTCCCACCCTGGGCACCAAAAAGCGGAAAGGTTGGTTTTTGTTTTCAAATTGGACGCCTCGAAAAGGAGGGTTTTTGCTTTCACTTTCCTAAGTGATTGATGGATAGATAACTAAAATCTATTGTTTTTGATGTGTTGCTCACCACACGTTCTTCGTGAGCAGCGCATTCAGTCAGATCGACGAGAAAGGGGCCTTAACCGGCGGCCCCGATGCGCATGCTTTGGAGGCTCCGGTTCCGAGCCGTCTACTCAAGGCCAAGGAATTCGCCGCAGTCCTCGGGATCGATCTGCGCCACCTCCGCCGGCTTCAAAAGTTGGGGCACGTGGCTCCCATCAAGCGCCCGGGATCTTGCCGCATCGTTGGCTATTCGCTCGAGGAGGTTGCACGGATCGTTACAAGCCGCGTCAAAGCCGGCAAGGGTTACGATCGAGAGGTGGCTGACGAGTTCGGCTACGGACCGTTCCTCGCGGCGGTCACAGCCGCAGCCGAGTTGGAGCAAACACGGTCTTCGCCGCAGCGCTTCGGCGAACTCAACGCGATGGGCGCGTTGGCACCACATGTGAAGGCGGCAATCACTCCATTCTTTGATTTTCCCCGGAAACCTGGCTACAAGCCCGAGACATTTGCTGCCGCCGCCCATGGAATTGCTACCGGTCTGAAGAAGCACTGGGGCACGGACAGCGAATTTTACTTCGATGACCTTGACGTCAGCCAGAAGCTTACTGTGGAAGGCCATCATCAGTATGCCTATGCACTTAAGGCCCTCTCGGCGCTAAAAGTGATTCCCGTGGTCTCGCTCGGCCGCACAGCGCACAACGACGCCGTTGCCCAGCTCAAGCGCAAAGGCGGGATCGCTTCGACCACCGTTGCCGTCCGCGTCGAGCAACCAGACTTTGAGGACTTCGGTGCCAGTGAGGATGAAATAGGCAGCGATCTCAGCGAGATTTTCCAGAGGTTCGATGCGGTTGACCTTATCCTCGACTGTCGCCTTTGCACGGGAATGGATGCGTCTGAGACTGCACTTCAAATTGCGAACTTCGCGCACCAGTTTGCGGCACTGTATCCCGTCCGCCGCGTCGTCGTCACCGGATCCTCACTCCCTGCCTCTATCGGAGAGATCGTGAAGTCAAATAGCACAGAGATCATCCGCCGCCATGAGCTATCAATCATTACTGCGGCGAGGGAGCACTGCGAACTCGACATCGTCCCTGGCGACTATGCAACTGTTAGTCCATTCTACTCCGATAAGGAATTCGATCCTCGCATTCTCCAAAAGGTCACTGCTCCGCGCTTGATCTACTCTTTCGATCACTCCCACTACGTCGATCGCGGAGTCTCACTGTCCACCGGCGGGCAACGGCAATACCATGGAATGACCAAGGATCTCTGTAGCCAAGGCTTCTTTCGAAAGGGTTACTCGTTCGGCGAAGCCTACTTCACCGAAAAAAGTAAGGGCATTGGAAATAACGCTACGAATGCCACGGTGGTTAAGCCCTCTGTCGTCGCACACATCACCTACATGGTGATGGGAGCAAAACTCTGAGCGCGCTCATTTCGCCCAAGCAGCAGGTCACAGATCTTCATGCTGAGATCAAGTTCCCGCCGGGTCTCGGCGATAAGTTCCGCCAACAGCCGCCGCGGCTTTCGATGAGCGTGCTCATCCCTAACAAGCTCGAGCATTTCGCTTTTCCAAAGAATCATCGCCGCTGATTGCTTCTCAAAATTAGGGTTCAGTCTTGCGGCTCGCACATGGCGGAAGCGAACACTGCCATCGTCCACCGCCACGATGATGCCCCAGAATTTCGGGGCCAACTTTTTCGCCCGCTTTAGGTTTGAGATGGTCGTGACGAGCGTGATGCGCCGGAACGCCGAGTTGTAGAATTGGCCCTGTGTAACGATCCGGTCGATGCGGTCCGTCTCTCCCTTGATTTCGTAACAATGTGCTTCCGAGTGCAGCGTGACAACGTCGGCGATTGCCCGTCCGTTGTGAACATGAAGTTCTTCAAGCACTGCCCGCGGATTGGTCTTTTCCAGCTTGCGGAGCAATGCCTCGCGTATGCGACTGTCGTTGAGCGGGGACGGAACCACGACAGGATATCGATGCAGCTTGGCGTAGAAATCAACCTGAAGTTTCAGTGGTCACCCCGCCCTCGGGGCTCCTGTCGTCGTGCAGAAACGAGGTTCGCCATGTGAGCTTTAAACGACGTCATTCTTCGTATTCGCAGGCGTGGTTCAGCTCCGTGGCCAGGAGAACCCGATCGACGTAGTAGTCCTCCTCAAGTGGCAAGTCCGAGGGAGCCACCATCGACACGTGTCCCCGCCACCAGCCGATGACCACGGGCACGAGCACACGGGTGCCCTGCTTAGCGTCGACCGGAAGGTGGGTCGGCCCGAGCAGCAGCGTGTGCTCAAAGTCGGCACCGGCGAAGTCGCCCAGGAAGCGTTCGACGGCTTGCGGAACCGCCCGACTCGCGCTGGAGAGGCACAGATTGAGCGGCTCTGGGCTGAAAGCTATTCTCATCGTTAGCGCGTCTGAAAAATACACTCTCATCGGTGGGAAGGGAGGTGAGGGCAGAATTTGGACCAACTTACCTCGCTCTCCAGCGAGCCTTAGCAGTGTCGTGCGGTAACGGCGCTCGTGTCGCCACCGCCAGCGTATGCCGCGACTCATGGAATCAGGCCGCGATCAGCGGAAGGGTGCGCTCAACCAACTCCTCGGCCGAGCTGTAGCCCCGAATCTTCACCATCCGGTTTTGAATCTCCGCGAAGACCAGCACGGCCCACATGGAGGCACCGCCGCGACGGCGGTCGGCCAACGAGATGTAGGAGCCGAGCTGCGCGAGCGCGCGGCCGGGCAGCGTATCACCAAGCTGGCCATAGCGAATCAGCTTCGTCTCACCGATGCCGCGCTTCTTCGGACCGCCGGCCATCAGCAAGTCACAGACGCCGTGCAGCGGGTCGGACTTGTTGCCGAGCGTGGCTTCAATGTCCATCCGCCACACACCCATGTCATCGAGGGCGCGACGCGCCACGGAAAGCCACGGCAAATACGCTTTCTCCTTGGCGGAGAGCGGGCCGTTGTCGCACATGCGGAGGGCGAGTTCTGAGAAATCAATCCCGGCTTGAAGGGGATTGCGGTCGATCAATTCCACGTGGCGGTTCGGACGGACCGGGAGGTCCAGGACGATGTCGGCCTCGAGGTCCGCGAAGGCCGTCGAGAGTTGGGTGGAGGTGAGGGAGCGGGTGATGGCGGTGATGTTCATGTTGGTTGGATTAGCGTTGCAGGGATTACCCGTTGCTGCGGGAATATCCCGCATGGCAAAGCGCACGTCAAATAAAAAGGTGCGGGATAATCCCTCACCCTCGTCTCCACGGTTAGGAGCTGTCATTTCCAAACTACTGGAAGGTAATCACACCGTGAGCAGCCTCGCAGCACAGGCCCGCCTGGATAGGCGAGCCATTCAGAGAATCCGTGATGGGCTTGAGGCCCCTTCACCTGAAAGTCTGGGCCGCCTATGTGCCGTCGTTACCAAGGCGGAAGCAGCCGCGCTGATTGCAGCCTATGCTGAAGATGTGCATGGTCGCGTGCTAACTTCGCAAAAGCGGCACACGCAACTCCGCGAGGAACAGGGTTAGCCTTTCGGCGGGTTAGGACCCGGAAGAAACGGGGGCCGCTCAGGCCTTCGCCCCTTACTGCCCCCAATTTTGGGCCGGTTGGTGAATCAACTGCCATCCCGGTGGTTGACGCTAACCCTGCACTACAATGCCCAGAAAACTGCCCTACGTGGCGGTGTCGACCTCCGGCGACATCGTCATCATTCCCGCGAACAAGAAGTTCGCCTCAATCATCCTTGCTGCCGACTACGACGAGTGGCGCAAAGATCCGCTCAACATCGCCAGCTACGTGATCGAGTCGAAGGTTCAAATCGATATGCTCATCACGGCAATCACCGCAGATGCTGACTTCGAACTCGAGGAGACCGACGACGGAGTCGTCATGGTCTTCAGGTTCCAAAATGGCCTCGCGCTAGCGGTGCCTATCCCGCACGACGGCGACACCGCTCAAATCAATCCTCAGCACGACTTCGTGGCCCTGCCTAACGGAGTCCTGCACTGCGAGGTCTCGATCGAGATCGTGCCCAAGACGCCGCAGATCGAGTTCGAACATGGAGACAACTGACATGAGCACCGCTCAAACTCGCACCGTTGTCGGTGCTCATGACTACGATATCGTGGTCGGTGCGATGACACGCGCTGCGCTGCCCAAGGTTGTCGGAACCTGCGCGTGGCGTTGGCCGAGCGATTTCGCGCGCGCCGCGCAAGCGGTCGGGCCCGCCAGCATGCTCATGCTCGCATTCCATGCTCAGGTAAACCTGGCGATGCTCGCAGATCCCGGCTTCGACGCTGCACACCACTTGTGCGAGCGACTCGGCTCCTACCACTTCGCACAGATTGTGGAGCGGTCCCGACTCGGCCGCGAAATCAATGTCTCTGGTGAGTTAAACGAACTGCTCAGATCGGTCGGCGGACTTGACCCAGATGTTGCCAAGGCACTCTGGGCCGGAATTGCGTTTGCGCAGTGGCATGGCCACGGAGAGGACGAGACTCGGCTGAACCGCTGGCTCGATCCGGTCTATCTGCGAAGCTTCGCAGTCTGAAAAACAAGACGGGGCAACGTGAAACCGTTGCCCCGTTTTTTCGCGGAATGCTCATCCTGAGCGCTCCGCTTTTATCCGACCTGCTTCAGGACGAGCCCATCCGCTTTCATCATCTCAATCATGAGGCGGATGTCCGCTTTGGACATACCACCGGTCGGTTCCTCCGCATTGAAGAAGCTCGTTTCTTCCGCCTTGCGGTGCGCGTAGTATTTCGCCGTGAGCGCGATCGTCGAATGGCGAAGGGACGCGGAGGCGGCGTAGATGCCTTTGTGTGCGGCAATATTCGAACCGAACTCCTTCCGCATCGTGTGGAGGGGCTTGTCGGTCTCGACACCATGCTGACGCAGCCATTCAAGCACGCGGAAGATTTCCGCCTTGCAGCGATAGGTGCGGTTTTTCGAGCGCGGCTTGGCCGGTCGGTCCGGAAAAAGGACATAGCCGTTGCGGCCGCGGCGACCATAGTCGTCCAGGACATCCATGAAACGCTTTTCGAGGATGACGATGCCGCAGGAGCTGTCCCGCTTCAGCCGTCCGACACGGGGCTTCAAGATCGTGATGGTCCGGTTGGCAATGTTGACTTGGGACCACTCAAGGTTGTCGATTTCCTTCCGACGAAGTCCGCCGCCAAGTGCCAAGACAAAGATAACGAGCTCTTCCCCTTTAAGTTCCTGGTAGGCTTTACGGATCAACTCCTGAGCATCGATGTTCGAGTGGTAGAAAAAATCGGATTCGTGTTCCTGAAGCAGAAGCACGCCTTCGAAGGGCAACGGGGTGGGCAGCGACAAGGTAGGAATGGTGAGCTTGAGATGTTGCAGAAGCCGTTTCGAGAACAGGCTGCGTGCATTGCGGATCGCAGAGTTCGCCGTGTGTTCGACGCACTCTTGCTTCTTCCCGGCCGCGACGCGGTCGCGGACGTATTTCGTCCGCCAACGCACTACCGCGGAAGGCGTGATCTGGTCCAAGGCTACTTTGTCGACTTTCGTGCGCCACTCGGAGGGAGCGTGACTGCCAGAGTATTTCTCGGCGCCCTTGTGCTTGAAGCTCATCATCTCGCCGACGATTCGCCGCAGGCAGCGCGAGTAGTCTTCCAGCGTCTCCGGAGCCAAGTTGGAGTGCTGGACCAGCAACTCGAGGTATTCGCCCACGGTGAGGTCGCTGACCTTCTTGCCGTCCTTGGGTCGGTAGAGTTCAACGACCTTCGCCCATCCGTCCAGACGGAGGCGGTCGAGGATCTCTTTCGCCATCACGGCCGATTCCTCCAATCCAGTCTTCAAGTGGAAGTGCTTACGATTGCGGCCGTGCTTGATCCGAATCACGAAGCACGGCACGTGGGAACTGCGCCCGTAGTAGGTGCTCGTGTTCTTCCGAATCTTCTCCTTCAGGCGAGCCAGACTGCCACGCGAGGTAGCGCCCGGCGACTTTTCAATCTTGGCCACATCTTGGCCACTTTTGTGGCCAAGATCGGCATTTTGGTTTCCGAGGTCGTTTTTCATGGTGGAGCGAGTTTCTCCTCGGAACTCATTGGGAATCGACCGCTTGAAGCGGACATTTCCTAATTCAAAGCGGACATTCCGAGGGTCGGAAAACAGCTAAAGCTCCAACTTAAAATCCGCTTTTCGCAAGAGAGTGCGGGTTCGAGTCCCGCCCCGGGCACCATTTTTCGCGACGACGCGAGAGCGCGGTGTGGTGCGGCGGACGCATGTGTTGCTCGAAGCGGTGCAAATCTGCGTTTCGGCGCGAGGTCGAGCCGGGTGGGCTTGACATCGCCGCAAATCAGCACACTGGTCCGTGCAGACATGAACCTGCACCGCCCATTTCGATTCAGCAGCCGCTCGCGAGAGACGGCGCTGGGCGCGTTGCCGATCTGTCCGGCGCGGGCCGGTGCAGGTAACTGAGGCGGGCGCAATCGCGCCGCACACTACTCAGACCTGGCACCGGAGTGCCTGAAACGTTTTGCGATCACGGAGTGACCTCGCGCTGAGGTGCCCGTGATCGAGCCACGCGGCCGACTGCCGCGTTTGTTCCCCCTCCGCAAGTTAACCGAGCCGCCTTGGGCATGCCCGCCCGCCGCGCTCGAAAATCCTGGCTCCGCCATGACCATTCTTCACGTCACTGATCTTCATTTCAATCCGCGGTGGTTTCACTGGCTGCTGCACCAAGCTCCGGCTCACGACTTGCTCGTGATCTCCGGTGATCTGCTCGATCTCGCTCACGCCACTGCGCAGCGAGCGCAGATCGATTGGGTTTCCCGTTGGCTGAGCGAGTATCCGCGTCCGCTGTGCGTTTGCAGCGGTCCGCACGATCTCGAGTGGGATCCGCTCGAGGAGCGCTGGCATCCGGCGTATTGGCTGCGAGCGCTGGCGCGGCCGGGTCTGTGGACGGATGGTCAGATCGCCGAGTGCGGCGATCTGCGCGTGCTTGCGATCGATGCCACCACCCGACCCAAGGGCGGCGCTGCCGACTGCTGGGTCGTGCACACCGGACCCAGCGGCACATCGGTCGCCACGCGCCGGTCCGGCGGTGACGCCGGCGATCCGCGCTTGGCCGCGGCGGTGCGTCACTATCGACCGCGCGTCGTGTTTTCCGGACACGTGCACGCGCCCCGACAGTGGTGCGGACAGCTCGGCGACACACTCATCGTGAATCCGGGCCACTCCCGCGCGGCGGAATTTCCGAACCACGTCGTGGTGCACACGGAGCCGCTCCGCTGCGAATTCTTCAGCGCCGATGCGGCGCGCGAGGAAATCGCCCCTGCCGTTCCGGTCCTGGCCGGCGCGTTCGCTGAACCAGAATTTCAACTCTCCTTTCCAACCCATACGACCTCATGAATCCCACTCCTCTCTACATTCCCCGCGACGACTACAACAAACTCCGCGTGCTCGTGAACACCGTGTTGCGCACCAACACCAGCGCGACGCTGCAGAAGCTGCGCGGCGAACTCGATCGCGCCGCCGTGATCGATCCCGTCGCGTGCCCCGCTGACGTCGTCCGCATGGACACGCGCGTCGAGTTCGAGGACGTCGCCACCGGCGAGATCGAGGAATACATCCTCAGTTATCCCGATCGCGCCGACGTCGAGACGAAGCGCCTGTCCGTCCTCGCGCCGATCGGCACGGCCTTGCTCGGCGCGCGCGTCGGGCAACTCGTGAACTGGCCGACGCCGGGCGGCGATCGCGAGATTCGTCTGCTGCGCGTCACGCCGGCGCCGCTTCCGCGTCCGGTCAACCCGCTCGCGCAGTTGCTCGGCGTCGCGTCCTGACGCGGCGCGATTCACTCGTTCGCGTTTTTGTCATGCGCATTTCCCGCTTCCGCTTTTTCCGTTCGATCGCCGCGCCCCGCGCCTCCTGCGCGCTGGCGGCGCGGCTGCATCGTGCCCGGACGGCGGACGTGGGGCGGATGCATCGGGTCTTCCATGGTTGAGGCCGGCGTCCGCCCAAGCGGGCGACGCTGGCCGGTGAACGTCTTCCTCCCGCCGCGCTGAGCGCGGCGAAAACCGGCCGCGTCGTGCGGCCAACACTCACCGTCATTTGTGGGCGCCAGCCCGTCCAACCATGGAAAACACCTCTCCATTCAAACTCAGTAACAACAAACTGCGCCGCCTCCAGGGCTGGGCGCGCGCCGTTCATCCCGGCAACTGGCACGATCGCTGTGCCGTTGTCTCCAGCTACCTCGCGCAACTCGACGAGCCCACGGCGCAGGCCTTGATCAACCAAGGCTGGCCCGCGGTTTTTGCGCGCGCCGAACAGGAGTGGCCGGAAGCTTTTGCGGAGTGGGACGGGTCTGCCGTTCCCCCTGCGACGCCGGCGCCCGCGCAAGCGTAGTCGCGTCCGCGTCGCACCGCGGCGGGCGTCTCTCGTTGCCTCGCAACAGAGACGCCCGCTTCGGCGCGGCTGTGCTGGACGCTTCATCACCCCCCAAAAAAGCTCCGCCCTCGCCGCGGCTCGGCTTTGCCGCGCCGCGCGCGCGGGCAAAACCCAGGAATACATCATGCCTGCTCACAAAACTTCCGCCAACGAACCGAAACTCATCATCCGCGGCGTCCACCTGTCGCTGACCGCCGCCATGAAAGAAGCGCTCGAGACGAAAGCCCGTCGGCTTTTCCGTCACGACCCGCGCATCGTCCGACTGCGGATCGAAGTCGAGCCGGAGGTCCGTCGCGGCCTGCGGCGGTTCGCCGCCAAGGGTCGCGTCGAGGTCGCCGGGCCTGATCGCACGGCCACGGTGCGGCACGAGAACGCCTACACCGCGATCAATCTGCTGATCGGCAAACTCGATCGCATGCGGCGCCGGCGAGTGAGCGGCCTCCTGCGCCGCCGCGTCGCGGACGATATCCGCGCACACCCCGCTCCTGCGTCAGCCGGGTAAACATCCCGCGCGTTTCATACGCGCTCTTCCTCAATGTGGCCCGCCGCCTGCGGTGCGCTGCCGTTTATCGGCCGCACCGCAGGCGGACGGGTCGTTCGTGCCGCGATCTCGTCTGAAGCGACGAGCGCGGCTTTCCGCCAACGGCGCGTTCGCGCGCACCCGAATGAAATCACGCCATGATCAAACAACGTCTCATGGGCCGCACCGGCCTCAAAATTTCCGAACTGTGCCTCGGCACGCTCAACTTCGGTTGGAAGACCGACGACCGGATCGCCTTTGCGATTCTCGACGCCTACCACGCCGCGGGAGGTAACTTCATCCAGGCGACGCATCAAAGTCCGGAGCTGTTTCTCCCGTCCGCGACCGTGGCGGCCTCGGAGGAAATCGTCGGTCGCTGGTGGACGACACGCAAACTGCGTCGTCAAGACCTCTTCCTCGCGACGCGGGTTTATCTCCGCGCCCCGGCCGACGCCGCGGACGGCACGCTGACGAAGCTCGCGAGCGACGCCTGCCGGGAGGCTCTGCGTCGGATGCAAACGAACTATCTCGACCTCGTCATCTTCGAGTGGAGCGAGGGTTTCGCCTCGTTGCGTGAGCCGTTGGCGGCCTTCGATCACGTCGTGCGCCGCGGGCTGACGCGCTACGTCGGCGCCGGGAGTTTCCCGACCTGGCGGGTTTCCGACAGCCTCGCGCGGGCTTATCTCCGCAACCACGCGCGCTTCGAAGCCCTGCAGGCAGACTACTCGCTGATGACCCGCGCTCGTTTCGAGCTGGAGGCGATGGCGCTGTGCCAGGAGCAGCGCCTCGGCTTCTTTGCGCGGTCGCCACTCGCGGGCGGTTTTCTCACGCGCCGCTTCGACCTCGAGACGATCTTCCATTCGGGTCGTCGCGACTGGTTGATGGAGCGTTACGGCAACACCTACGGCGAAGCGGCGCAAACCGCGACCGCGGAAGTCGCGCAGCGGCACGAGGCCTCGTCGGCGCAGATCGCGTTGTCGTGGGTGCTGCACAATCCGGCCGTCACGTCCGCCGTGATCGGTGTGCACTCCGTCGCGCAACTGCACGAGCTGGTGCGCGCGACTTCGCTGGCTTTGTCGGCGGATGATCTCGCGCATCTCGATCACGCGACCGCCGCGGAAGAAATCCGCCTGACGCCGGAAGTGGCGCGGGCCGACGTCCCGCGGCGCGCGTGGATGCTCGCGTGAACGCGTCGCCCGCGCGCCGGCCGCTCGGTCCGGCGCGCTGGCGCTCCGCGGCCGGCGGTTCGGCCGTTCGCGGCGTTGTGCAACTGTTAATCCCACCCACCGCTCATGATCTCCTCTCTGCCCCTCAGTTCTCCTGCGCGTGCGGTTCCCGTGGCCGCGCACGGCGCGATTCTTTGTGACGCCGACTTTTCGCCGGCCCCCGATGCGGCCCTCGAACTCGCGGCCGAGTGGGCGCGGTGTTGCGACGCGCCGCTACGGGTGGCGCACACCGTCGATTTGCCCGGCGCGCTGCTCGGCCAAGCCCGCGCGGTGCGATGGGTCGTGGCGAGTCGGAAACGCGCGCTGCGACAAGTGGCGGCGGCTTTGCGTGCGCGGGGAGTGCGGGTTACCGAACCGGTGTGTTTCGGTCGGTTTGGCGAGGAATTGGGGCAGATCGCGACGGAAGAGGCGGCGCGCCTGATTGTGCTGCACCCGTCGCGATCGCGTCAGCGGTGGGGTGGGCTGGCGGGCAGCGCGGCATGGCGCTTGGTCGAGTGCGCGCACACGGCGACGCTGGTGCCGCGCGATCCTGCGGCGTTGAGGGCGTGGTTGCGCGGCGAACGGGCACTGCGAGTTTTCGTGGGCTTCAATTTCACGCCGGCGTCAGAAGCCGCGTTGCGATGGGTGAGACAACTGGCGGCGCTCGGCCCGGTTGACGTGGTCTTGGGCTGCGTGGATGCGCCGAGGGTTCCGTCTGCTCGTGCGGGCGTCGGAGGGCCGTTCGGTTTCGGAATCGGTGCGCCACCGGCGGGTGCGAGCCAAGGGCGCGAGCTGAGCGCCCGGGCGCGCATGTGGCTGGATTTGCCGGCGCGATGCCGGATCGAGTCGAAGCGCGGGCGGACCGCGTCGCAGTTGCTGGCCATGGCGACGCAGGAGCACGCGGACCTGATCGTGATCGGCGCTCCGTTGCCGCGCGAGTTCCGGCGCTGGTGGCGGCCCTCGGTCGCGCGCGCCGTGCTCGAAGGCGCCAGCATCAACACGGTGCTCGTGCCGCTCGCGCCGGATCTCGGTTGAGCAATCGCGAACGTCCGTCACGCGGGTCGGCGCCAGACGGACTTGTGGGCACGTCGTCGCGATCGCGGGATAGAGAAAATTTTTCGTGGTGGCTTCGATCCGCGCTCGCATGCGTGTGGGACGATTCTCTTAATCGGCGCCCGGGCAGACGGCGCGACTCCGCGTCGGGCTCAGTTTCTGGCCTATGTCGCTTACCCTCTATTTGATTCTCCCGGCGTTGTTGGTGGCGGTGGTGCTCGCGGCCGTGTGGCTGGAGCGTTGGAGCGTGCCGGTGATTCTCGTCGCGTTGGGCACGGGCATCGTGTGCGGCAGCGACGTGCTCAATCTGTGGCACTTCGAGGATATGGTGCTCACCAACCAGTTCGCGAATCTCGCGCTGGTGTTCATCTTGTTCCACGGCGGCTTCATGACGAAACGGGCGGACTTCCGCGCGGTGGCGCTGCCGGCGGGCGGTCTCGCGACGTGGGGCGTGCTGCTGACGGCGGCGGCGACGTTCGCACTGCTGCGGTGGGGGTTCGGGTGGTCGATGGAGCTGTCGCTGCTGCTGTCGGTCATCATCTCCTCGACGGATGCGGCGGCGATTTTCTCGATTTTGCGCCGGCAGTCGCTGCCGCCGCGGCTTTCCTCGACGGTGGAAATCGAAAGTGCGGCGAACGACCCGATGGCGATCCTGTTGACGACGGTTGCGGTGGCGACGCTGGCTTCGGGGGAGAAGTTCAGCGCGATGACGGTGCTGCTCTTTTTCTGGAAGTTCGGCGCCGGACCGATCTTCGGCTATCTCGCCGGCCGGCTGGCGCTGTGGCTGT
The DNA here is from genome assembly GCA_041906465.1 of Candidatus Didemnitutus sp. GTDB lineage: Bacteria > Verrucomicrobiota > Verrucomicrobiia > Opitutales > Opitutaceae > Didemnitutus. Next base: position 30,624 of record JAYRJE010000015.1, read on the forward strand.
TCAACCGGCTGCAGCCGGAGGACCGCGGTTATTACTATGTGCTGTTCGTCGGTCTCGTCCTGCTGGCGTATGGCGTGGCCGAGCTGGCGCAGGCCAGTGGCATGCTGGCGGTGTTCACGGCGGGCTTCGTGCTCGGCAATCATCCGTTCGTGCACAAGCAGGGCGTGCTGAATTTTTCGCAGGCGCTGTCGACGATCGTGAACATCGGCATGTTCGTGTTGATGGGACTGCTGGTGTTCCCGCGCGAGTGGGCCGGGCTCTGGCCGCAGGGGTTGCTGCTGTTTGCGGTGCTGACCTTCGTCGCGCGACCGGTCGCCGTTTTCCTCGGCACGCTGGGCATGGGCCTGGGATTCCGGGAGCGTCTGTTCGCGTCGTGGGCGGGATTGCGCGGGGCGGTGCCGATCGTGTTGGCGACGTATCCGGCGGCGGCGGGCCTCGCGTTGGGCAATCAGGTGTTCAACCTCGTGTTCTTCGCGGTGATCCTGTCGATCCTGCTGCAGGGTTCGACGCTCGGTGCCGTGGCGAAAGGGCTGAAGCTCGCGGAGCCGGCGCGGCCGAAGCCGCTGTTCAGTCTCGAAATGATCACCATGGCGAAGAGCGACTACGACGTCGTGGTGGTCGAGTTGCCCGGCCCGCAGGGCGTCGAGGGTCCGCGCATTCGCGATCTTGCGCTCCCGGAAGGCGCCGTCATCACGCTGGTCACGCGCGGCGATCAAGTCGTGTTGCCCAAGGGCGAAACACGACTGCAGGGCTGGGATCATGTGACCGTGCTCGCGCACGCGCCGGACGAGGATCGTATTCGCGAGACGTTCATGCAGGCGTTCCCCGCGGAGGCGGCGCCGCGGGCGGGGTAGGGCGGAGAGGCGGGGCAAGGCGCTGCGGTCAGCTTCGGTAGGGTCTCGGGAAAGGCCTTGCGCCGTGCGGCGGGCGTGGGCACACGTGACGTTCCGCGCATGAAAATCGGTTTCCTCGGTGGCTCCTTCGACCCCGTGCATTTCGGCCACCTGATCGCCGCTCAGGACGTGTTGGAACAATTCCACCTCGATCGGCTCATCCTCGTGCCCGCCGCGCAGGCGCCGTTGAAGCCGAACGACGTCCAATCGACCGCCGACGACCGTCTCGCCATGTTGCGCGGTGCCACCGAATGGGATCACCGGGTGGAAATCTCCGACTACGAATTGGGCAAGGGGGGCATCAGCTACACGATCGACTCGGTGCGGCACTTCAGAGCGCTGTTTCCGCAGGACCAGCTCTACTGGATCATCGGCGGCGATCAGCTGCCGTTGCTGCACAAGTGGAAAGACATCGGCGAACTGGCCAAGCTGATCGAGTTCATCTTCCTCGAGCGTCCGAAGCATCCCGCGAAGCCGCACCCGGAGATTCCCGGCCTGGTGTTGCACCGCTGCGACGGCCATTTGATCGAGATCAGCTCGAGCGAACTGCGCGCGCGCGTGCAGCGCGGGCTGTCGCTGCACTATTTTTGCCCGCAAAAAGTCATCGCCTACATCGAGGCGAACGGACTTTATCGCTGACGCCGCAATGACCACCCGCAAACCCGCCAAGCCCGCTGCCAAGAAGCCCGCCGCCAGGAAAGCCGCGGCTCCGCGCAAGAAGAGCGCCACGCCGCGCGCACCGAAAGCCGCCGCTCCGGCGCCGAAGACGCGAGTTTATCCGCGCCTCCTCTCTCAGGTGGTGCGCGCCCTCGATGCGAAAAAGGCCGAAGACGTTCAGGTGCTGCACGTCGGCGAGCTGTCGAGCATCACTGATTACTTGATCGTCGGCACGGCGACCTCCGACCCGCATTTGCGCGCCTTGCGGGTGGAACTCGAGAAGGTGATCGATGCGGAAGGGGCGAAGATCCTCGGCATCGACACGAGCAAAGGCAGCGGCTGGACGGTCGTCGACGCGTTCGATGTCATGGTGCACCTTTTCACGCCGGAGAATCGCGAGAAATACCGTCTCGAACTCCTCTGGCGGGACGCGCAGGTGGTCCCGGTGGCGGCCCTGCTTTGACGCCGGCCTTTACGAATCCTTCGCCGGTTTGCCCTTGAGGAGCAGGCTTCGGCGCGCTTGGATGCGCGCCGCTCGTCAGAGCAGTAAATCATAACCCCGCTGAACATATGCAAAACCACACACGCTCCACCAAGGGCTTCACGCTCGTCGAAATCATGATCGTCGTCGTCATCATCGGCCTCCTGGCTGCGATGGCGATTCCGGCGTTCCAGAAGGTCCGCGCTTCGTCGCAAGACAAGGCCGTGACGAACAACCTGCGCCAGCTGTCGGCCGCGGCTGACCAATACTTCCTGGAAAAGGGCTACAGCACGGTGACGTCCGACGAGCTCGTCGGCACGAACACGACGCAATACATCAAGGCCATCGCTCCGGCCGCCAACGAGTCCTACCCGACCGGCGTCACGCAAGGCGTGCCGCTCACCGCGACGGGCATCGCCGGCCAGCGCACGGTCACTTACAGCAACTAAACCGCTGTTTTAAGGTTCCGGCATTGCCAGCCGTCCCGTTTTCGTGGACGGCTTTTTTATGCCCATGCTGAGGCTCGTTTTACGTAACCAGCTCTTCTGGCTCCTGCTCGGGCTGGGCCTCTCCACTCTCGTCGTCGGGCGTTTCGTGCTGACGACTGAGCAGGCGATCCTGTTGGTCTCGCGCGCGGGTTATTGGGTCATGCTCGGCGCCTTTGCCTGCTTCGTCGCCGCGGTCTGGAAAGTCGCGCGCCGCGGTCTGACCGGCTGGAAGCCGGACCGGGCCGACGCGGGTGCGCTCGCCCTCGTGCTCGGGTGCAGCCTGCTGTGGTCGGCGCACGAGAAGCATGGCTTCAAGATCCTCGCTGACGAGGTGCTGCTGCTCGGCACGTCAATGGGCATCCACTACGATCGCGAGATCGGCTACCCCGCTCGCGCGAGCGACGCGACCGGTCCGCTGCTGCTCAGCCTCAAGGTTGTCGACAAGCGGCCGTTCTTTTTCCCGTTCGTGGTCGCGCTCGTGCACGACCTCACCGGCTATCGGCCGACGAATCCGTTTTGGGTCAACACCGTCCTCGCGACCGTTTTCCTCGGCCTCGTCTACGGCCTCGGCTGGCAACTCGGGCGCTCGCGCTGGGCGGGTGCGTTGCTCGTGCTCCTCTTCGCGGGATTGCCGCTCGCCGCGCAGCAATCGGCGGGCGGCGGCTTCGAGCTGCTCAATCTCGTGATGATTCTCGTCGTGCTGCTCGCCGCGCGCCGTTACGCGCGCGAGCCCGATGGCGATTCGCTCGAACTGCTCTGCCTCGCCGCGGTGCTGCTGGCGCTCACGCGCTACGAGTCGGTGCTGTTCATCTTCCCGGTGGCCGCGCTCGTGCTCTGGGGCTGGTGGCGCGCCGGGCGCGTGATTCTGACCTGGCCCGTGTTGCTCGCGCCGGTGTTTCTGCTGCCCTACGTGCTTCAAAACCGCGTCTTCGCCGCGAATCCCGCCACGTGGGAACTCGGCAGCAAGGGTGCCAGCGAGGTCTTCGCGCTGCACTATGTGCCGGATAACCTCGGTCACGCGCTCGCGTTCTTCTTCGACCGCACCGGTTATCAGGCCAACTCGGTCTATTTCGCCGCGCTTGGCCTGCTCGCACTGCCGTTTTTGCTGCTGCTCACGATTCGCACGCTGCGCACCTCGCGCGACGACGCGACGAGCCCCGCCGATGTCGGCAGCGCCTTCGTCGTGCTCGGCCTCTTGGGCGTCGGCGTGCTGCTCATGCTGTATTTCTGGGGCCAGTTCGATCACCCCGTGATCCGGCGCCTGAGCCTGCCGGTGCATGTGTTGTTCGGCGTCGCGATCGTCACCGTCGGCGCGCGGCTGCTGCGCACGGTGCGCGGCTGGCAATGGGCGACGGCCGGCGCGGTGGGCGCGCTGATTTTCCAAAGCCTGCCCATGATGGCGCAACGCGCCTACGAATGGGACTACACGCCTGGCATCGAGATGGCCTGGCGCGAGGAGTTTTTGAAAAAATTCCCGGCGCGCGACTACCTGTTCATCGATCAGGATTCCACGTTTTGGATCACGCAGCGCATGCCCGCCACGCCGATCAAGCAGGCGACGGAGCGCAAGGAGGGCCTCGCTTATCACCTGCGCAACCACAGCTTCTCGGCGATGTATGTCTTCCAGCGCTTCAAGGTCGATCCCGACACCGGTGCGCTGACGCTCGAGGCGGCGGACGATGTCGGACCGGATTTCGAGCTCGAGCCGGTTGTGGAAAAACGCATCGCCACGCTGCACCTCGCACGGATCAGCCGCGTCACCGCGATCCATGACCAAGGCAAGGTCGTCGCCCGCGCCGGCCTTGCACCCACCGCACCCGGTCCGGCGCGCACCCCCGAGGAGTTGGAGAAGGCGAAGGCGCAATACATCGAAAAGTGGATCAAACAATTGCCGTGAGTCCCGCGCGCGCCGGCGGTCAGTCCGGCCCGTCGCGTCCCGATGCCGGCGCCCGCTTCCCGGTGCGCCTGCTGCTCTTCGGCGTCGTGGCGGTCGCATCGGTTTACTTTGGCTTCGTTGCTCCCAGCGTGGCGACTGCCGGGCGCCTCGTGCAGCACTACGCCTACTACGCGATGGCGGCGACGTTTGCGTGGGCCGTGCTCGCCTGGGCGCGGCTCGCGCCCACGTGGTGGCGCGAGCAGTCGCGACTCACCCGCCGGGAACTGGGCACGCTCCTCGGCCTCATCGGTGGGCTGACGCTCATCGCCGTCCTCACGACGCCCTACACCTACAAAATCCTCTACGACGAGTTCGTGCTCCAATCCACCGCGCGCAACCTGCACGAGATTCGCGAAGTCGGCGCCATCACGCGCGGCTACGAAGTCGACGGCGTGTTTCGCGGCGTCAGCTCCTACCTCGATAAGCGCCCGATCTTTTTCGCGTTCCTCGTCTCGCTCCTGCACGACGCGACGGGCTACCGCGAGGCCAATGCCTTCGCGCTGAACACCGCGCTGCTGCCGGTCATTCTCGGACTTGTCTATTTGCTCGCGCGTCGGCTCGTCAGCCACGCCGCCGCGTGCGTGGCGGTCGTGAGCTTCGGGGCGTTTCCGCTGCTCGCCTATAACGCGACCGGCGCAGGCATGGAGATGGTCAACCTGGCGATGCTGCTCCTCACGATCCTGTTTGCGGCATTCTACCTCGACGCGCCCGACGAGCCGCGTCTTGCGGCGTTGATCTTGAGTGCGGTGCTGCTCGCGCAATCGCGCTACGAATCGGCGCTCTACATCGCGCCGACGGCGCTCGTCGTGCTCGAAGGCTGGCGGCGGAGCGGTCGCGCCGTCCTGCCGGCCGCGGCGATTCTCGCGCCGGCGCTGCTCGTGCCTTACGCGCTCCACAACGTCTATCTCTCCGGCACGCCGAGCCTGTGGGAGCTGCGGCCGGGTGAGGAGCATCGCTTCGCGCTGCGCTTTGGCGTGAACAACCTGCAGCACGCGTTCCGGTTCTTCTTCGATTTCTCCGGCATCATGCTGAATTCCTGGTGGCTCGCCGTGGCCGGAATGCCCGCGCTCGTTTGGTGCGTCGTGCAACTGCTCCGTCGCTGGCGCCGCGCCGCCACGATGCCGGCCTCGGTGGCCGCCACTTTGGTTTTCGGCGGGGCAATTTGCGGCGGTCTCGGGCTGCTGATGTTCTATTATTGGGGCGAACTCGACGATCCGATCGTTGCGCGCCTGAGTCTGCCGTTTTGCGCGCTGCTCGCGCTCGCGCTGGCGTGGACCATCGATCGCGTGCCGGCGCGCGGACGCCGGCTTGCCCTGATCTTCGGCGTGGGCGGCGCCGCGGTGGCCTACGCCACGACGGGCTTGAAGGCGAACGCCACGCACTGGCAGCTCAACGTCTTGATGCGTGAGATCGAGTGGGAGGCGGAAACGATCGATGCGCTCCCGCCCGCGCGCCGGCTCGTCATCACCAACAAGTCGTCGCTTTACTGGACCGTGCGCGAAATGCCCTCGGTGCAAATCCCGCGCGCCCGCTGGCGCGCCGCGCACGTGAAATTCCATCTCGATCACCACTCGTTCGACGAAGTCATCGTCTGTCAGGGACTGCGTGCCGTGGGCCCCGAGGGCGGTTTTCAAATCGATCCGCTCGACCGCCTGCCGGAGTCGTTCGTGCTCGAGCCGATCGTCGAGCGCCGCTGGGCCGGACGCATCGCGCGCCTCAGCCGTGTCGTCGAGATTCGGCTCGCGCCGACCGTGCGGCGCGGTGAGATGGGGCCCTTCCCGCCATGACCACAGCCGCGCCGCCGTCGGGTTCCCTGCAGTCGCATTTCGATTGGGTTGCCACCCATGACGCGGGCGCGCGCGCCGTGCAGGGCGGCTTTCACGCGCAGCTCCGCGCGCACTTCCAGCACCACATCCCCGAGGGCGAGCGCGTGCTCGAGCTCGGCTGCGGCGCCGGCGATCTGCTCGCCGCCCTGCGGCCCTCGCGCGGACTCGGCGTCGATTTCAGCGCCGCGATGATCGACAAGGCGCGCACGCGCCACGGGGCGCAGGCGGGCTTGGAGTTCCGCGTGCTCGACGTCGATGCCGCGGAGTGGGACGAGCCGTTCGATCACATCATCCTCGATTACCTCACGGGTTACCTGCCGGACATCCAGCGCGTGCTCGAGCGGCTGCGCGCCGCTGCGCACCCGCGCACCCGGTTGCACCTGACCTCGCTCAACACGCCGTGGCGCGGTCCGCTGCGCGTCGCCACTGCCGTCGGCGCCGTCATGCCGCAGCCGCCGAGCGCCTGGCTCGCGCACGGCGATCTGATCAACCTGCTCGAGCTCGCGGGCTGGGACGTCGTGCGTTTCGAGCGGCTCCAGCTGCTGCCGTTCAATCTTCCTTTGCTCTCCGGTTTCTTCAATCGCACGCTCGTGCGCCTGCCGTTCTTCCGCCACTTCGGCATCACGCTCGCGCTCACGGCGCGGCCCCGCCGGGCCCCGCGGCTCGAGGGCGAAATTTCCTGTTCGGTCATCGTCCCGGCCCGCAACGAATCGGGCAACATCCGCGCCGCACTCGAGCGCATCCCGGTGCTCGGCCGGCGCACGGAGGTGATCTTCGTCGAAGGCCACAGCAAGGATGACACGTGGGCGGCCATCCAACGCGAGTGCGCCGCCTACTGCGGTCCGCATGCGGTGCGGTTCATCCAGCAGCCCGGCAAGGGCAAGTGGGACGCGGTTCACGCCGGCTTCGCGATCGCGCGCGGCGACGTGCTCGTCATCCAGGACGCTGACTTGACCGCGCCGCCGGAAGAGCTGCCGAAGTTTTTTGCCGCCATCACGAACGGCACGGCGGAATTCGCGAACGGCAGCCGCCTGGTTTATCCGATGGAAGACCGCGCGATGCGCTTCCTGAATTTTCTCGGCAACAAATTCTTCGCGCTGTCGCTCTCGTTCGTGCTCGGGCAGGCGGTGAAGGACAGCTTGTGCGGCACCAAAATGCTGCTGCGTTCCGATTACGAGCGCGTGCTGCGGCGCATCGCGCCCTTCGGCGACTTTGATCCGTTCGGCGATTTCAATCTCCTCTTCGGTTCGGCGCTGCTCGATCTGCATATCCGCGACGTGCCGGTGCGCTACAAGGACCGCACCTACGGCGAGACCAACATCTCGCGTTTCCGCCACGGAGCGCTGCTTTTTCGCATGACGTGGTTCGGTCTGTGGCGGCTGCGCTGTTACCCGTCGGTCGCCTCGCGTCGCCCGCCGCAGGTATGAGTGTGGATCGCCAACGCTGGCGCTGGAGCGTGGGCTGTTTGGCGGCGCTGATCGGCGTGTTCCTGGTGCTGGTGCTCAACGAGACCTGGTGGGCGCACCTCGGCGTGTTTCACCTGCGGCCGTATTTTGCGGACACGGTGGCGATCCTCGCCGCCGGGCAGGCGCAGGAGGCGGGGCGCGACGTTTTTTTGGGCAATCCGTTCGACCCGTTCGGCCGGCCGCATGTTTATGGCGCGTGGTGGCTGGTTACGGGCCCGCTCGGTCTCGTCGTGCGTGACGCGTGGTGGTTGGGCGCGGCGCTGGGTCTCCTGTTTGCCGCCACGGCGCTGGTGTTGATGGCGCCGCGGACGGCGCGCGAAGCCGGGTTCGCTTTCCTGCTGCTGGCGTCGCCGCCGGTGCTGCTCGGCATCGAACGCGCGAACAACGACCTCGTGATTTTCCTGCTGCTCGCGCTCGCGGCGGCGGGATTGGCGCGGTCGCGCTTCGCCGCGGGTGCGAGTGGCGTGCTGACACTGGTTATCGCGGCGGTGCTCAAGTTCTACCCGCTGGCCGCGCTCGGCGCCGTGCTGGTGCGCCGCGAGCGGCTGCCCCGGCTGGCATTGACGCTGATCGTCGCGGTGGCGTTGTTTGCGGCACTGTGGTGGATGCAGCGCGAAGCCTTTTTCCGTGCGCTCGCCGTGATGCCCCGGCCGGACACGCTCTACGCCTACGGTGTTCGCGTGTGGTCGATCTCGTGGGCCAGTGCCGAGGGCGCGCGACTCTGGCTGGCGGGCGGTGTGCTGTTGGGAATGGCCGGTGCAGGGTGGCTGCTGTGGCCGGTGCGTGCGGCGATCCCGCGAGCGTTGCCGGAGGAAGGCGTGATCGTCACGGCCGCAGTGGCCGGCGGTGCTTGCTGGCTGTTTTGTTATGTGGCGAACACCAACTACGCTTACCGCGCCGTGCTGCTGCTGTTGGTGGCGCCGCTCTGGCTGCAACTCGCGCGCAGCGCAGACACCGCGGTGCGCGCGCTGGGATGGAGGGCGTGCGTGCTGTTGCCCGTGACCTTGTGGAGCGCGCTGCCGAAGTATCACGCAATTGAATCGCTGCGCGCCCAAGGCGGCACCTCGGTTCCGCTCCGCGGTGTCGTGCTGGCGGTGTGCGGACTCGAGCAGGGGCTGGTCCTGGCCACCAGCGCGCTGCTGCTCGTCGCGCTGGGAGCATGGGCCTGGCGCCGCGTCGACTCGCTGAAAACGCTTGGCTGAAATCGGGGCACAACTCTGGGCCTTGTTGCCGCTGATGGTGCTCGCGGCGTTGTGGCGCTGGCGCGCGCGGCACGCTTCGGGACTCGAGGCACTCGTGGAGTCGGCGGTGTGTTTTGCGGCGCTGGTGTGGGCGGGCGCGAATGCGTTGAGCGCGCTCGACGCGTTTCGTCCCGGCGTGTTGCGCGGGGTTTGGCTCGGCGCGGGTGCGGTGGCGATCGTGGCGCTCTGGCTCATGCGGAGTGTGCGCCTTCGCTGGCCGCGTCCGGCCAACGCCGTGGAGTGGTCGCTGGCCGCCGCGGCGCTACCGTTGCTCGCGGTGACGTTGGCTCGGGCGGTGCTGGCACCGCCGAACACGGTCGACGTGCTCAATTATCATTTGCCGCGCCAGCTGCTCTGGCTGCAGCAGGGCAGCCTGGCGCCCTTCGCGACGTTGAACGACCGGCAGAACATGATGCCGCCGCTTGCGGAGGTGATCGGCGCGCAATTTCTCGCTCTCACGGGCGACGATCGCTGGGCGAATCTGCCGCAATGGGCGGCCTATGTCGGGCTCGCGGTGGCGCTGATGGTGCTCGTGCGGCGACTTGGCGGCACGCGCGGCGCGGCGGGCGTGAGCGCGTTGCTCGGCCTGCTGTTGCCGATGGCCTATCACGAGGCGAGCAACGCGAAGAACGATCTGCTGTCGGCCGTCTGGATCGTGGTCGGCGCGACGGAGCTGGCGCGGTGGCGCGGACCGGACTTCGTTGCGACGCGCTGGACCGCGGTGCGTCTCGCGCTGCCCTTCACGCTCGCGTGGCTGACGAAGAGCACGGCGATGCTGTTCGTGCCGCCGCTGCTCGTCGCCGGACTGTGGCCGTGGGTGCGGCGAACGCACGTCCGGGAGCAAGTGCGCGTGCTGGGGCCCGCCGCCTTGCTGGCGCTCCTGCTGCTCACGCCATTTCACCTGCGCAATCTCGCGTGGTATGGCACGCCGCTGGGGCGGCACCGGGCGGAAGACGGCGGCGCGCTCATGGTCGAGGCGATGGGGCCGCGACTTTTCGCTTCCAACGTGCTCCGGCACACTTCGCAGCACCTGATGTCGCCGTGGCCCGGTTGGAACGCGGCTTGGTTGCGCGGGGTGGAGCGCGCGCACGCTGCGCTGGGCGTCGACCTCGACGACCGGCGCACGACGCTGTGGATTCTCAATTTCGGTCCGACCTACGCGCCTGCGGATGAGACGCTCGCCGGCGCGCCGTTGCACCTCGTGTTCGGTCTGCCGTTGCTGCTCGCGCTCGCCGCGGGCTGGCGGGCGGGTGACGATGGGACGCGGGTGCGCTGGCTCGCGCTCGCGGTGCTGGGCGGTGCGGTGCTGTTTTGTGCGGCGCTGAAATGGCAGCCGTGGGCGCCGCGGCTGCAGCTGCCGCTGTTCGCGCTGGGCATCCCCGCGTGCGTGCTCGCGGTGGCCGCCCGTTGGCCGGCTCGCGCAGCGGGTTTCGCCGCGGCTGCCTTGGGCGGCGCCGTGGCCGTGTGGGGACCCGGGGCGGACACGCAGGGGCGCACCTTGTGGCAGCATCCGCGTCTCGACGAGTTGCCGCGCGAACTGAATTACTATCGCACGCTCACGCATCTCGCCGGCCGCGATGTCGGACTCGCCGAGCTGGTCGCGCGGAGCGGTGCGCGTGCGGTGGATCTGCAAAGTGTGCATGACATCGCCTATCCGTTGATGCGCCGACTGCAGCGCACGGTGCCGGATATTCATTTTGCCGGCGCACCGGCGCAGCGTGGTCCGGTTGACGGCATCCTCGTGCTGTCTCTCGGTGCGCCGCTCGCGCTCTATGGCGAATACGGCGGGCGCAGCGACTGGCGGTTGGTCGGGGCCGGGACCGGCGACGGGCTTTATCTGCCGGACGCGCGGGTTCGGGAGCTGGGTTGGGCGGATCGACTGCCGCAATTCGCCGGTTGGACGCAGCAATCCGGTCTGCCGCTCGCGGAGCGGATCTGGCCGGATGCGGGGCGCTGGCTGGTGCGCGAAATTCCGTCCGGACGCGGCGAACTCGTTTACGCGGCCGTGGGTCGTCCGACGCGATTGCGCGGCGTGGTGCGGCGAGACGGAATCGCGGCGGACGATTTCCAGATCACCGTGACGGTCGCAGGGCAGCCGGTGGGCGTCGTGGAGGTGGGAAGCGGCGCGGCGCACGAGTTCGAAGTGCGGATCGACGGCACGCCCGGGGCGCACGTGGTGGGATTGCAGGTGCCGGTCAGCGTGGCGCGCGACATCGTCTTCACCCGCTTGCAGGTCACGGATTAGGGGCGGGTGATTCGAACCAGGGGATTTCCAACGCTTGCGTCAGCGCGGCGTGGTCGAGCCGGTAGATCAGAATCGAGTGACCGACCGCGGCCTCGGGTTCGCGCTGCCGCAAAAAACGGCAGAGTCGGGCAAACCGGATTTGGTCGAAGAAGCGCAGCCGCTCATCGCACTCGGCCGTGCTCACGCGTGGGGCGTCGCCGGCGAACTCCCGGCGCAGCGCCCAATAGAGCTGCTCTCGGTCGCTCGTCCACGGCCCGCTGAACGGAGTATAGACCTGCTGCAGGAGCGTGGCGCTGATGCAATACCAGCCGGGCTGGAGCTGGCGTGGCGGCAGCGGACGATCGGACGCGGCGTCGAATCCGGCATCGGCCAAACGCGTCGCGACGATGCCGTGGCGGGTGAGACGATCGTTGCCAAAGTAGGAGAGATAGATGCGCTCGGGTGTCGGAGCGTGCTCCGCCAGCCACGGTCCCAAGTCGGCGAGGCTTTGCCCCCAGTCCAGCGAGCTGTCGACGAGGTAACGATAACCGCGCGTCGAGCCGCCGATGCTCTCGTTGAAATAGGCGAGGTAGTGCGGTCGCGCGAGAGTCGCTGCCGCCACATGCCAGCCCAGCAGGCTGGCGATCACGACGGCCAGCCAGCGCCGCGGCCGCGCCCGCCATGCGGCCGCCACGCCGCCGGCGAGGACGTAGAGCGCCGGGTAGAGCGGCAGGATGTGGCGATGCCCGATGTTGAGCCGGCTGCTGACGGCGACCGCCGCATAGAGTCCGACAAACAGCAGCAACGGCGCGAGGCGATAGAGCCAGCGGGGCGTCCGCCGGCGCGGCGCGCCCCACGGCAGCAACAGGCCGAGCAGCAACAAGGCCTGCGCGCCGAGCGTCGTCTTCACGAGAAAGGCGAGCGGGAAGAATTCGCGCCATCCCACCGGCGAATAATACCCGGCCAGAAACGCGGGCCGCGCCTGGTTCGCGCGATGGACGTAGCCCAAGCCGTAGTTCCAGCCGTCGGGCAGCCAGCGATGCTCGTGTGCGGCGCGCACGAATTGCCCGACGCCGCCGAAGCGCGCCTGCGTGTGCCGCGCCCAATCCCAGCCGGACGGATCGGTGCCGTCCGGAGTGGCCGCAAAGCGAAAGCCATAGGCGGCCCAGATGACCGCCAACGCGAACAGCCCGGCCGCAACTTGCGCGCTCAGCAGCGCCCCCGCTTTGGCGCCGAAGCCATTCAGCCGCCGCGAAAATCCGACCAGGCGCAGCGGCGCGGGATGGGCCAGGCGCAGAGCGGCGAGCGCAATCGCGATGGGCACGAAAAGCACCGCCGAGAACTTGGCCAACGCCAGAGCGCCCGCGCTCACGCCGGCCACGGCCACCCGGCCCAGCGACGGGCGGTGCAGCAGGCGCCACCACGCCAACAGCGCGACGAGAAAGGCGAGCGAAGCGGTGATGTCGGAGTTCGCGAGACCGGCGTGCGCGAGCAGATGGGGGCAGAAGGCCGCGAGGACCGCCGAAAGCAGTCCGCCCGTCGCGCCGAAGAGGGATCGCGACCAGGCGAAGACGACGATCACCAGCGCGCCGCCGAGCAGGGCATTCATGAAGCGCGCCGCGCGCAGCATTCGCGGCAGGTCGTTGCCGAGTTCATAGAGGAACTGTTCGCCCACCGGCACGTAGGCTCCCTCGCGCCAGGCGGCTGTGTCGCGCCACGGGAAGCGCAGATCCTGAGCGAGCAGCGGGAGTGCGACCCAGCGTTGGGCCAGATTGCCGTTCTCCGGATGCAGGCGGTAATCGTTGAACTTCCAATACGAGTAACCGCCCGTGAGGTGCGCGTTCTCGTCGCCGGTCGGTCCGAAGCGCGCGGAAGCGCTCCACGCGAGCCACACGTGCCCCGTCGCGAGCAGCAGGACGACGCCGATCGTGGCGAGGCGGGACGTCATGGCAGTTGCGTGTCCGGCGGCAGCGGGCCGAGCGCGGCGAGCAGTTCCGCATCGGCGAGGTGAAAGGCGAAGAACGTGGCGCCGATGCGCGCGTCGGGTTCGCGTCCGCGCAGCACGTAGCACAACCGGCCGAAACGCAGGTGATCGAAATCGACGAGGAGTTCGGACAACGCGCCGGCGTTGATCGGGCGGCCTTCGGGGTCGTGCGGCGGCGCGCCGGTGGCGTTGAGCTGGCGGAGCCACGGGCGGAGTTGCTGGTAACGCGCCTCGTAGCTGGCGGTCCACGGGCCGCGCACGTGCGTGTAGACGCGCTGCCACATCGTGGCGCTGATGATGAACCAGCCGCCGCGCAGTTGCGGGACGATCGGACGATCGCGACCGCTGAAGTCGAAATACGTGTCGCCCAGCCGCGTCGCCTCGATGCCGTAGTAGCGCGGCGAGCCGGAACCGAAATACGACAGGAACACCGGTTCGCGATCGTCGCGGGCATCGAGCCAGCGCTTGAGGCGCGGGAGGTCCTGGCCCCAATCGAGCGAGCTATCGACGAAGAACCGGTAACCGCCCGCGTTACCGCCGGCGAGCTCGTTGAAATACGCGAGATAATCGGGCCGGGTTCCCACGCTCGCCGCGGCGTGCGCCGTAAGCAGCACGGTCAGCGCGAGCGGGACCACGCGCGAGCGCCCGCGCGCGCCGACCATTACGCCGCCGGCGAGCACGGCGGCGCACGCATACATCGGCAGGATGTGCCGATGTCCGATATTCAACGTGCTGTGCACCGAAAACGCGCCGTAGACGAGCAGCACGACCAGCAGTGGTGTGGCCTTGTAGAGCAGCGTGCGCCCACGAAGGGAACGCCGCGCCACCGCAAGCAGACACGCGAGGCCGGCGAGATGGAGCACGATTTCCGGCAGGGTGGTTTTCAGCAGATAGGAGACGGGAAAAAACGCCGCCCATCCGGTCGCCCGCCAATCGCCGGCGAAGAACGCCGGCCGGTAGCGGCTGCTGCGATCGACGAACGCGAAGCCGTAAAGCCACGCCTCCGGCAACACACGGTGCGCCGTGCCCCAGCGCACGAATGCTTGCACGGGTCCCGGCGCGATCGCGACCGGTTCGCCCTGCGGTTTCCCGTCTGCCATCAGAAACGCCGTCGTGGTCGGTTGCGCGATGAGCACATGGTCCCACGGCAACGCGAAGCGGGCGCCGGCGGGGGCGCCCGGTCCGGTGGCCTCGTAGCGAAAGCCATAGCCGGCCCACACGCCCACCCACGCGATCGCGACGACGCTTATGCCCGCGAGCGCGAGGGGGGCCAGGCGCGCGGCGCCGCGCCGCCGGTTGAGCGGGGCGCGTCGGGCGAGCCGCGCGGCGAGCATGAGCACCGCCATCGGCGCGAAGAGCACGGCGGAAAATTTCGCGAGCAACAGATAACCCAGCGCCACGCCAGCAACGAGCACGCGCGCAATTGTCACCCGGTGCAGCATGCGCCACCACGCTGCGCTGGCGAGGAGGAAGCCGAGCGCGGCCGCCGTGTCCGACGTCGCGAGTCCCGCGTGCGCGAGCAGCGTGGGGCTGAACGCCGCGAGCGTGCTCGTGACGAACGCGCCGCCGGCGCCGAACAGCTGCCACGCCCAGAGGCCGGCGCCGAACACCAGCGCGCCGCCGAGGAGCGCGATCATGGTGCGACCTGAGCGGAGCATCGCCGCGAGATCGTTGCCGCTTTGATGGAAGAAGCGGTCGCCCACCGTCCACACGTCCGCGTCGCGCCACGCCGGGTGCGAGCGGTCGAGCTGTTTCAGGTCACGACCGAGCAACGGCAGCGCGGCCCAGCGCTGCGGGAGCAGGCCGTTTTCCGGTTGGAGGCGATAGTCGCGGTCCTGCCAGTAACTGTAGCCGGCGGTGAGGTGAGCGATCTCGTCGGCCGTGGTGGAAAACTCGTCCGACACGCTCGCGGCCTGCCACGCATGGACGACGGCCATCGCCGCGAGCCAGGCCCAGACGAGCCAGCGAGGCGGGCGCAGGCGGGACGGGCGCGCAGACATCGCTCAGCGCGACGGCGGACGACGCACGAGGTAGAGCGGTCGCTGCTTCACCTCGTCGTAGACGCGGGCGAGGTATTCGCCGAGGACGCCGATGCCGACGAGTTGCACGCCGCCGAGAAAGAGCACGAGCGTGACGAGCGTCGTGAAGCCCGTCTGGGCCGATTCGATGCCGAGCACGCGTTTGATAACGAAGTAGAGGCCGAGCGCGAATCCGCAGCCGGCGGTCGCCAGGCCCATGTAAGTCAGCAGGCGCAGCGGCAGGTAGGAAAAGCTGAACACGCCATCGAACGCATAGCGCACGAGCCGGCGGAAGGTTTGTTGCGGCACGCCGGCCGCGCGCTCGTGGCGATCGTAGAACACTTCCGCGGTGCGAAAGCCGACCCACGCGCGCAGCCCGGGGAAAAAGCGGTGGCGCTCCGGCAGCTGGTTGAGCGCGTCGACGGCGGCGCGGCTGAGCAGGCCGAACGTGCCGGAGTTCGGCTCGATGGGGAAATCGCTGATGCGATCGAAGAACGCGTGAAAGAGATTCATGCCGAGGCGGCGGAGGCCGCGCTCCTGTCGGCTGCGGCGCGTCGCGCGCACGACGTCGGCGCCTTGTTGCCAAGCCTGCACCAGTTCGACGATCAGCTCGGGTGGATCTTGCAGGTCGGCATCCATCGTCACCAATGCCTCGCCCGGGGCGTGCGCCAGGCCGGCGGCGAGCGCGGCTTGGAAACCGAAATTGCGGGACAGCTCGAGCAACTCGAAACGCGGGTCGCGCGCCGCTTGCGCGCGGATGAGATCGGCGGAGGCGTCGCGGCTGCCGTCGTTTACCAGCACGGCGTGCCACGCGACGGTGGGATTCGCATCGAAGAGTGCGCCCAAGCGCGCGAAGAGCGTCGGGAGCACCTTCTCCTCGTTGAAAACGGGCATCACGAGCGTGACGGCGGGAGGCATGCGGGGATTAAGGTGACGGCGGGCGCGCGGGGAAAGTCATTTCCCGCCGCCAGACGATGAAGCCCAACAGCGCCGCGCCGGCCAGCAATGCGCCGGCCCACAGTGGCGTGGACACGTCCGCGAGAAATGTGAGGTGGAGATTTACCTTGTTTTCGAAACCGACGGCGGCGGCCTGCGTGTAGCTTTCCCAGATGTGCGCCGGCGGCGCGTCACGCAGCCAGCGGTCGAGCAAACCGGATTGCACGCCGAAGTGCAGCGCGATGCCGCAGGCGAGATCGAGGGCGAGCCCGGCGCCCCAGAGGCGGCGAGCCCAGGGAGGGAGCTGCGCTGCACGCGCGGCCATCCACGCGAGCGCGAGCAGCACGAGCGGTTGCAGCGCGATGTGCGTCAGCCCCAGCGCGTCGGGTTGCGAATGCACGACCGTTCCGAGGACAACGACGGCGACGCTGGCCACCCCGGCAAACCGCGCCGTGCGGCCCGGACGTTCGCGCCCCAGCAACGCCAGCAGCACCACGCCGCCGGTCGCGCCGAGTGCCCACCAGAGTTTCAGCTGATAGAGAATGAACCAGCCATCGCGCAACCGGCCGAGCGCGCTGGCTTGCGCCAGCAACGGATGGTCGAGCCCGACCGTCGAGACCGGCCAGAGGGTGTTAAACAGATTGCCGGCGGCACGCGCTCCGCGGGCGGCGAAATCGCCGCCTGGCGCAATGGCGACGGTCGTGTTGTCGGCGAAGGTCGAGCGCCAGCCGTAGTGCGCCGCGGCCCAGCCGATCCAGGTGAGCAGCAGCATGCCCGCGACCACGCTCGCGCGCGCGATCTCACGCCGCGCCCCGGCGTTGTTCCAGTCGCTCCGCCGCGCGACGAGCCACGCGGCGGCGAGCGCGATGATCCACGGTCCGGCCGAGTAGTGCGCGAGCATTCCACCCGCGAGGGCGAGGGCTGCGGCGAGGGAGCGGCCGCGAAGCCCGTCGGTGGCGGCGAGTTGGAGCCACGCGGCGAGCACAAAAAACGCGCACACGAGCTTCGTCCACGGAAAGGTGGCATTCTGCACGAACAGCGGGCTCGCCATCAGCACGCCGGTGAGGACGGGCAGCGCGCGCTGGTCGCCGCGCCAACGCTGCACCAGCGCCGCGAGCGGCAACACGGCGAGGCAAGACGCGAGCGTCATGAAAACCTGGTAATGGAAATACGCGCCGCCGCTGCCGCTCAGGAACGCCGCGGCCCAGAGATTCACGAGCGGCGGGCGGGCGGTGAGCGGGTAGATGTCGGCGAAGCGGAAACCCAGCGGCCAGCGCGCCAGAAAAAAATGCGCGCGATCGTAGTGTTCCCACCAGTCGACCTGCCACGCCGCGCCGGAATACGTGACGACGAGCGCGTGCCAACCCAAACACCAGAGGGCAATCGTGGCGTAGGCGAGCAGCGGCCGCCGCCATTCCGAGTGCCACACTGCGCGTCGCCCACCGAGCAGCACACCGAGCGCGGGCGCAGCCCAGAACCAGCGCCAGTCGATGCCGCTGACGTAGACCGCGAACGCCGCGAGGTATCCGACCAGCAACGCGCCGCCGGCTGCGAGCGTCAGACGTTCAGCCGCCGGCCAGCGCCGCAGCAGCGGCAGCCAAGGCAGCGCGAGTCCTCCGACGGCGAAGAGAAACAGCGCGACATCGCGCAGCAGGACCCAGGCGACGAGCATGCGGTGAATCAAGCGGACAGCGCGACGCGGGGAAAGCCGGATTTGTGAGCGCGGTTTCGCCGACGTTCAACGCAACGGACCGTAGAGCGCCGCTTGCACCTCCGCATCGCTCAGCCGGAATACCAGCAACGATCCGCCGATGATTTCGAGCGGCGGGCGGTCGCGCAGCGCGTGGCAGAGTCGGCCGAACTGCATCAGCTCGAGATCCATCAGGCGTTGCACAAGTTCGCGCTGGGCGGCGGGTGTGCGCGGCGCAGTGTCCGCGGCCGCGGCGGCGGCGCGGCGGAGCAGCTCCTGGTAAGTGGCTTCGTGTCGCTCGGTCCATTCGCCACGCGTCGGCAGGTAGGCGCGTTGGAAATGCGTGGCGCCGATCACGAACCAGCCACCGCGGAGCGGCGCCGGGAAATCGCGCGGACCGCGGTCGTTCCATTCGTCGCCGAAGCGGATCACGTCGAGTTGGCGCGCGCGCGGCGAGTCGGCGCCGAAATAGGTCAGGAATACCGGTGCGGTATCGCCGCGAGACTTTTTGCGTTCCAGCCAGGTGGTGAGGTCGGGCAGGCCCTGGCCCCAGTCGTAGGAGCTGTCGACGATGTAGCGATAGCCGCGCTCGACGCCACCGGCGAGCGGCTGAAAATACGACAGGTAGAATGGCCGCACGGCGACGGAGTCGGCGGCGTGCGCCGCCACCGCCAGCGCGAGCGCGGCGCCGATCAGCCGACGCGGTCCGGCGACGAGCCAGCATGCCGCCGCGGACGCGAAGATGTAGAACACCGGATAAGTCGGCAGGATGTGGCGGTGGCCGATGTTCAGGCTCATCCGGATCGCCATGATCCAATAGACGACGAAGAACACGAGCAGCGGGGTCGCGCGATAGAGCCAGTCGCGGCGGACGTTCGGTGCGCGGCGCGAGCGCGGCAGCAGGCACAACGCGGCGATACCGGCGACGCCGAGCAGCAGCGCGGGCAGCGGCGTTTTCAGCACGAACGCCACGGGGAAAAACGTCCGCCAGCCCGTCGTGCGATACTCGCCGAGAAAAAACGCCGGGCGGTAGCGCGCGAATTTATAGGTGTGCGCGAAGCCGAAGAGATACGCCTCGGGCAACACGCGATGCTCGCGCATCCAGTCGACGAGGCGCGTCATGCCGGTTTCGCCCACCGGGCGTTGCGAGGGGAGTAGTTGGTCGAGCGACGTATCGGCGGGCCGCGGCACCGGCGCGCGGTCGAGGATCACGTCCCAGGAAAAGAAGTAACTGTCACCGGCCGCACGCGCGCGGGCGAGGCCCTCGAAGCGAAAGCCATAGCCGGCCCACAACACCACGAGACTGCCCGCGCCGACGGCGGCGAGCACCGCGAGCGACGCCACCGCGATGCGCCGCCGACCGCGCAGCCAGTGCGCGCGACCGATTTCCAGCACGAGCGGTGCGCCGCGCCACACGCGGATCGCCCACAGCGCGCCGAGCAGCGGCACGATGAGCACGCCGGACATTTTGGAAAGGAATGTCAGGCCGCAGGCGAGGGCGGTGCCGGCCACGCGCAGCGGCGTCACGCGGTGCAGCAGCCGCCACGCGAGCGTCAACGCGCCGAGCATGCACGCCGTCGCCGCCATGTCGGAGGTGATGAGTCCGCCGTGCGCGAGCATCGCGGGGCAGAAGGCGGCGAGGGCGAGCGCGATCCAGCCGGCAGTCGGGCCGAAAAGGCCGCGCGCCCACCGCCACGTCAGCCAGGCGGTGAACACGCCGAAGAACGCGATCATGGCGCGGCCGGCGAGCAGCATGCGATCGAGCGGATTGCCGAGCGCGAAGAAGAATTGGTCGCCGAGGGTGTTGACCTGCGAGCGCTGCCAGTCGGCATTGCCGTCGAGGGCGGGGAATTGCAGGTCCATCGCCAGCAGCGGCAGCGTGGCGGCGCGCATCGGCAGCGTGCCGTTTTCCGGGTGCAGGCGGTAGTCGTTGAACTTCCAGTAAGAATAGCCGCCGGTGAGATGGACGACCTCATCCGCCGTCACGCCGAGGCGCGGCGAGACGCTGACCGCCATCACGTAGTAGAGCGCGAGCGCGGCGGCGACGAGCAGCCAGGTGCGGGTCGACGTCGCGGGCGCGGCGGAGCGCATTCAGCGGAACAGGTTGTATTTCACGATCGCGTAGATCGCGCGGAAGCCGTCGCGCCAGCCGATCTTTTTGCCCTCGGCGTAGGTGCGACCGTAGTAGCTGATGCCGACCTCATAGATGCGGCAGCCCTCGAGCCCCGCGACCTTGGCGGTGATCTCGGGTTCGAAGCCGAAGCGATTTTCCTCGAGCGTGATCTTCGACAGCACCTCGCGGCGGAACATTTTGTAGCACGTCTCCATGTCCGTGAGGTTGATGTTCGTGAACATGTTCGAGAGCAGCGTGAGGAAGCGGTTGCCGACCATGTGCCAGAAATAGACCACGCGGTGCGCCTCGCCGCCCATGAAGCGCGAGCCGAAGACGACGTCGGCCTTGCCCTCGGCGATGGGCTTGAGCAGGCGCGGGTATTCCTGCGGGTCGTATTCGAGGTCGGCGTCCTGCACGATCACGGCGTCGCCTGTCGCCGCGCCGAAACCGGTGCGCAACGCCGCGCCCTTGCCGGCGTTGATCGGGTGGTAAATGACCTTGCTGACCAGCGGCTCGATTTCCGTGCGCAGGATCTCGCGCGTGCCGTCGGTCGAGCAATCGTCGACCACAATGATTTCCTTGCTGGCGACCGGGGCGGCGCGCACGGCTTCGACGATCGAACGGATCGTGTGACGCTCGTTATAGCAGGGGATCACGATGGACAGCTTCATAGCGGTGCGCGGCACGCTAGTGCACGGTCGCGACGAGGGAAGAGCAAAGAAGGCTCCGGCCTTGACGGCGCGGAAGCCGCCCGCGCATCGTGGGGCGATGTCCGATCCCGCCGCCCCTGCTGCCAAGAAAAGCGCCCTGCTGATCAAGCTGGGCGTGGTCGCTGTCGTCGGTGCGGTGGTCGCCGTTGCGGTTTTACGGGGCGTTGACGTGAAAGGACTGTTGCAGCAGGCGCTCGCGACCGTGCAGCAGGCGGGGCCGGTGGTGTTCTTTGGCGCCATGGCTGTGTTGCCGGCGTTCGGCGTGCCGCTGTCGCCGTTTTCGCTGACCGCGGGATCGATCTTCGGCGCCCAACTCGGCCTGCCGCTCGTGATCGTGTGCGCGTTGAGCGCCATCTCCTTGAACATCGCCGTGAGCTACTTTCTCGCGAGTCGGGCGTTCCGGCCGTTGTTGGAAAAACTCGTCGCGCGGCTCGGGTATCGGTTGCCGCAGGTCGAGGCGGGCGATGCCGGCGACCTCATCGTGTTGCTCCGCGTGACGCCCGGCGTGCCGTTTCCGGCCCAGAATTACCTGCTCGGACTCGCCCGCGTGCCATTCGGCAAATACCTGGCGATCTCGTGTGTGATCCAAGGGGCGTTCAATGCGGCGTTCATCGTCTTTGGCGACGCCTTGCTGCACGGCAAGGGCAAGCTGGCGATGCTGGGACTTGGCGCGCTGCTCGCGTTGGTGGCTGGAACGCATCTCGTGCGCAGACATTACGAGCGGCGCAAAAAGGCGGCGTGAAACCGAACGAACTGGCACTCGACGACGAGGCCGGCCGCGTGCAATCGGTCGGGGAGTTCACGCGGCGCGTGCGCGAGTTGCTCAAGGGCGGACTGCCCGCCGGCTGGGTGCGCGGTGAAATCTCGAACCTCCGTGCGCAAGCGAGCGGGCATGTCTATTTTTCGCTGAAGGACGCCACGGCGCAGCTGAGCTGCGTGCTTTTCCGGGGCGACGCGGCGCGGCAATCGGTGCAGCTGCGCGACGGTTTGCAGGTGCTCGTTTACGGCGAAATCGACGTCTACGAGGCGCGCGGCCAATACCAGCTCATCGTCCGCGCGGTCGTCGATCACGGCGTTGGACGGCTGCAGCAGGAGTTCGAGAAGCTGAAGCGCAAGCTGGCGGACGAGGGCCTGTTCGCCGTGGAGAAAAAGCGCCCGTTGCCGCTGGCGGCGGGCCGCGTGGGTTTCATCACGTCGCCGACCGGCGCGGCGGTGCAGGATTTCATCCGCATCCTGCGGCGGCGTGAGTGGGTGGGGCGTCTCGTGATTTTGCCGGCCAAGGTGCAGGGGGCGGGCGCGGCGGCCGAGATGGTGGAGCAGCTGCGCACGGCCGAGCGCCTCGGGTTTTTCGATCTGCTCGTGATCGGGCGCGGCGGCGGCAGCATCGAGGATCTGTGGGCCTTCAACGAGGAACCGCTCGTGCGGGCCGTCGCGGCTTCGAGCGTGCCGATCATCTCCGCGGTCGGGCACGAGATCGACTACACGCTGTGCGATTTCGCGGCGGACGTGCGCGCCGAGACGCCGAGCGCGGCGGCGGAACTGATTTCCAGCCGACACCTGTCGTGCGTCGAACGCGTGCTGAATGCCAGCGGCGCGATCGAAGACATCGCCGCGTCCCGCCTCGAGCGCGCGCGCCAACACCTCGATCATGCGCGCAGCCGGCTGCGGTTGCTTTCGCCGAAGGCGGTGATCGAGCAACGACAACTGCGGGTGGATGATTTGGCCAATCGCCTCGGCTCCGCGCTGCGTCAGGCGGCGCAGGAGCGGCGCGAGCAGCTTGCTCACGCGCGCGCGCGCCTCGCCGCGGCGTCGCCCGAGCGGCGCGTGCAAATCGAGTCGCATCGCCTGCTCGCGCTGTGGAAACGCTTGGAGTCCGTCAGCCCGCAATCGGTGCTGAAACGCGGTTTCGCCATCGTGCGCGATGAGGGCGGCCAGCCAATCGCGCGGGCGAAGCAGACGAAAACCGGCCAGCCGATCGTGACGGAGTTTGCCGACGGGAAGGTGCGCAGTCGCGTGGAATAAACGGCGGGGCGCCTGGCTCAAATAGCCGAACTGCTTCCGGCTGACGTTGCGTGAGGTAGGGCGGCGAGTCCCTTCGCCGCCGCAAATCCGCGGCGCGGAACGGAGTCCGTGCCCTACCTCCGATTTGCATCCTCGTCACGTTTGCCTAACCTCCTTCCGCCGATGAAAACTCCCCGCTACGCCGTCGCCGTCGCCGCTCTCCTGGCGGGCGCGGCCTCGTTCGTTTTCGCTGCCAACTCTCCGACCATGAAATCCACGAAATCGTCCGACGCTCCTGCCTCCGAGGCCGCCTACTGTCCGCCGGGTGACGCGAAGTCTGCGTGCGGTCTGCCGTCGCAGGTCGTAATCGACATGAGCAAGGCGAAGGTGCAGCGCACCGATGCCGAGTGGCGCGCGCGGCTGACGCCGGAGCAGTATCGCGTCGCGCGGCAGCAGGGCACGGAGCCGCCGTTCCGCAACGCCTACTGGAACAACCACGCGGACGGCGTCTATTTCTGCGTGGGCTGCGACACGCCGCTCTTCGATTCGCGCCACAAGTTCGATTCCGGCACCGGCTGGCCGAGTTACTGGCAGCCGTTGGAGAAAGCGTTCGTCGCCGAGGAAACCGATTCGAGTTGGGGCATGGTGCGCACGGAGACGCATTGCGCGATCTGCGGCTCGCACCTCGGCCACGTGTTCGACGACGGCCCAAAGCCGACCGGCCTCCGCTACTGCATCAACAGCGCATCGCTGAAATTCATGCCGCGGGCCGATTACGATCAGTGGGCGGTGAAAAACAGCCCGGCGAAACCGGCGCAGTGAGCCGGTGACGCCGTGGCGCGCGCGGCTCCGGTCGCGCCCTCGCGACACGGCGCGCCCGCGGACTTACTTGGTCGCGAGTTCGCTCAAGTGTTCGGCCTTCCAGCGCATCGACATCAGGATGCGATTGTAGCCGCTCGGGTGGTCGAAGAAGAGAATTTCCTCCCACTTGCCCGGGTGCAGCTTGCGGTATTCGGAAAGTTGCAGCGCGGTCTGGGCGAAAGCGTCGGGCTCGCGCGCGTTGTTGAGGCCGTAGAGGTCGGCTTCGACCTCGTTCGAGCGGATGATCGAGTTCTTCACCGGTTCGGCGAACAGCATGAAGACGGAGAAGCACGCCAGAATCACGGGCAGGCCGGCGTAGTCGGTGATGTCGCGCACACCCCATTTTTCGCCCCAGCGTCGCTGCACCCACCAGAAGGCCGCATTCACGAACCAGAAGCCCGCGGCGATCAGCAGGCTGAAATAGATGACGAGCTCGTAAACGTGGTTGAGGACGTAGTGGCCGAGTTCGTGGCCCATCACCGCCTGCACCTGGGCCGGCGTGCAGCGCGTAAGAAGGTTGTCGTTGAGCGAAACGCGGATGGTGTTGAGCGCGCCACTGACGTTGGCGCTGATGCGCTTCGACTGTTTCGAGGCGTCGAACTGGTAAACGTTGTCCACGGGCACGCCGTTGGCGCGGGCCATCGAGAGGATGGGATCGCGAACCTTCGCGTCGGTGAGCGGGGTGTATTTGTTGAAGAGAGGCGAGATGAACACCGGCGCGAGCGCGAAGAGGAAAATCATGAAGAACGGCGTCGCGATCGCGGCGCGAATCCACCACCGGCCCGGCGAACGGCGGATCGCGAGATAAAGCAGCGAGCCGAGGAAGAGCGCCATGATCGTCCCGGGAATCAACGCCGTGGCTCGCTCCTTGAGCCAGCCGCCAAGGGTGAGATTTGAGAGCCCGTAGTGATGCTCGCGGACGAAGCCCGTGTAGTAGTCCCACGGCAGGTTCACGACCCAGCCGACCAGCACCAGCAACGTCAGAAAAACGAGGCCGTGCACGACGCACGATTGCGTCACGCGTTCGGCGATCGTGCGCAGTCGGGTGTAGACACCGAAGCGGTAAAGCAGGGCCGTGAGACCGAGCGTCACCACCACGTCCCACAGCGTGATCCAGTAGCCGCCCTCGAAGTAGGCGTCGGACTTCGCGCGCGCGTCGGCGGGCAGTTGCGCCATGATCTTTTCCGTCTCGACGACGGGATCGAATGTCGGCGCGGCGGCGCGCAGCGCGAGAGCGAAGGCCGAGGCGGCGAGCAACACGATGGCGCCGCGAAACAGCGGACGGGACAACGGGGGCATGGCGCGTTGAAAGCGCAACCCGCCGGTCGGCGCAAACCCCGAAGCGACCCGGTTACTGGTAGAGCCAGTATTTCCTGGCCTGCTGCTGGAACACCGCCGCGCGCTCCGACCAGTTTTTGATGAACAGGGAAACGTCGACGCGGCCGCCTTGGGTGCGGAGCGCGTTATACCAGGCGGCGGAGCCGACGTGGATGTTGAACGTCCGCGCCTCGGCGGTGGTGAGGTTGGCGTAGGGGTTCAGCCGCGACCACAGCGCCGCCTGCTTTTGCATGTAGAACGAGACCTCGGTCGGGCGCCATTTCTCCCAGTCGACCACCTCGACGTAGACGCCGGGCACGACTTTGTTTTCACGCGAGAGGCCGTTCATTTTGAGGAAGCGCACGCCGGGAATCTTGTAGGCGTCCATCGCCTTGATGATTTCGTCCGGCGTCTTCTTCGGGAAATGAATGCCGCGAAACGGATGCTCCTTGCCGATGCCCGATTTCCAACCGCTGTCCTGCGTGCCGAGGCCGACCATCGCGTAGCCGATGACGGCTTCATAGGTCGGCACCATCGGCGAGGTCGGCACCCAGCGCAGTCCCGTGTCGGGCCAGCGCATCGCGCGCGTCCAGCCGCGCATCGGCACGACGGTGAGACGGCCCTTCTCGCGCGCCTTGTCCGGCGTATCGATGACGTTCGGGATATACATCATGCGCGGCAGGTCCTTTGCCATGCGGGCGAGCTCGCCGAGCGTGAGGCCGTGCACGTAGGGCGTGCGAAAGGCGCCGACGTAGCTCTTGAACTCGGCGTCGAGCGGCGGGCCATCGACCTTCAGGCCGCCGAGGGGATTGGGCCGGTCGAGCACGATGACCTCGATGTTGTTTTCGAAACAGGCGGCCATCATCGCGAGCATCGCGCTGGCGAACGTGTAGGAGCGCGAGCCGATGTCCTGCAGGTCGATCACGACCGCATCGAGGCCCTTGAGCATCGCCTTGGTCGGTTTGCGGGTCTTCCCGTGCGTGGAGTAGATCGGCAGGCCGGTTGGCGCATGGATCGTGTCGCCGAAGTTCACCGACGCGGCGATCTTGCCGTCGATGCCGTGCTCGGGTGCGAAGAGGGCCACGAGTTTCGATTGCGGCGCCCGACGCAACACGCTCCACGTCGGCTCACCGCGGCGGTTCAGGCCCGGAGCGTGCGTGAGCAGGCCGATCTTTTTGCCGGCAATTTCCCTAAACCCGTTCGCTTCGAGCACATCGATGCCGAGCATGACGGGAGGGAGTTTTTCCGGCGGGTTCGGCCGCGGCGAGGGTGGCGTCGGCGTGGGCGCGGTGGGCTTGGCGGCCTTCTTGTCGGACTTGCTCGCGCAACCGGGCGCGAGGATCAGCGCGAGGACGGCGAGGAGGACTCCGAGAAAAAGCAGCGCAGGTGACCGGCGAGGCATGCGCTGGTTTTTGTGCGAAGCGCGCGGGAGGCTGGCGAGGCGAAACGAGGCCGGGCGGAAAATTCCTGCGTGCCGGCCGAGGGGAGGACGCGGACTCCGTTCCGCGCCGCGATCCGGCCGGCGGCGAAGGGACTCGCCGCCCCGCCTACTTCGCGCGGCGCTGCGCGACGGCGGCGGCGAACTGCTCCAGCAGTGGCAGCGTCTCGTCGAAACCGAGGCACGCGTCCGTGATGCTTTGTCCGTAGGTGAGCGGCTTGCCGGCTTCGTGCTTCTGGGCGCCGGCGATGAGATTGCTCTCGATCATCACGCCGATGATCGCGCGATTGCCGGTGGCGAGTTGCGCGGCGACATCCGCGGCCACGGCCACCTGACGATCGTGCTGCTTGCCGCTGTTGCCGTGGCTGCAATCGACGAGCACCACGGGCAGCGCGCTGGTTTTCTTCAGCAGCGCGACCGCTTGGGCGATGTGTTCCGCGGAGAAATTGGGGCCCGTGCGGCTGCCGCCGCGCAGGACCAGATGCCCCTCGGGATTGCCCGCGGTCGCGAGCACGGCGGGCGCGCCCTCGCGGGTGAGCGACGGAAAGCAGTGCGGATGGCTCGCCGAGACGATCGCGTCGACCGCCACCTGCAGGTCGCCGTCGGTGCGGTTCTTGAAACCGACGGGCATCGACAGGCCGGAGGCGAGCTCGCGGTGAATCTGACTCTCCGTCGTGCGCGCGCCGATCGCGGCCCACGAGACGAGATCCGCGTAATATTGGCCGAGCGTCGTATCGAGAAATTCCGTGCCGATGGGCAGACCCGCGGCGTTCACGTCGAGCAGGAGCTTGCGCGCCAGTCGCAGGCCCTTGTTCACCATGAAACTGCCGTCGAGGTCCGGGTCGTTGATCAGGCCCTTCCACCCCACGACGGTGCGCGGCTTCTCGAAGTAAACGCGCATCACGATCAGCAGATCGGGCGCAAAACGATCGGCGAGCGGCTTCAGCTTTTTCGCGTAATCAAGTGCGGCGGTCGGATCGTGGATCGAGCACGGACCGACGATGACGACGAGACGGTCGTCGCGCCCGGCGAGGATGTCACCGATCTCGCGCCGCGCGCGATGCACCAGCGCCGCGCCGGTTTCGCTCAAGGGCAAGTCCTCCTCGAGAATCGCGGGCGACAACAGCGGTCGTGCCGTGCGGATGCGGAGGTCGGAAGTTTGCGGGCGCATGGGAGCGTGCATGTGAGCGGGCGGGCTCCGAAATTGCACGGAGATTTTCGTCGCGTCGTCTCCGCTATGACGGAAACTCGCCCCGATGCTTTTCCTTGGACAACACGGCTTCGAAGCGCTGCTCGCCCGCGAGTTGCAGGCGGACGGCTTGACCGTGGACGAAACGGGTCCCGGCTGGGCGGGGGCCGAGGCGTTGCCCGGCGATGCCGTGCCGCGCTCGATCGACGAGCTGTGTTTTCCGCACCTGACACTGCTCGCGCCGCGCGAGTTGCGCGGCGAAGCGGTCAACGCGCTCGCGCAGCAGCTCGCGGACTATTTCCTCGAAAGCGTGCGCGGGGAACGCATCGATGCCGCGTGGCCCTGCGTTTTTCGCGAGGCGGCGGAAATCCCCGGACTGGGCCGTCGTGCGGCGGGCGTGGAGAAGGCGTTTCACGAGTTGCTGAAGAAGAAACTCAATCGCGTGGCGAAACTCGCGGCACCGGAGATGCCGCGCGGCGCCGGCAAGGTGCGTGGCTTGTTTGTGTTTTTTGCGGATTTCGGACGCGTGTTCGCCGGACGCGAGGCGTGGCGCGGCGGGCAGCAGCGGATGGCCGACGATCCGCTCGCGCCGTCGCGCTCCTATCTGAAGGTCGAGGAGGCCTACGCCGTGCTTGGTCGCGAGCCGGCGGCAGGCGAGACGGTGTGCGACCTCGGCGCGGCTCCCGGTGGTTGGAGCTACAGCGCGGCGAAACGTGGCGCGCGCGTGGTGGCGATCGACAATGGCCCGCTCAAGGGCGGCGCGCTGGACAATCCGCTGATCGAGCACCGGCGCGAGGACGCGTTCAAGTTCCAGCCCGCCGACGGCGAGGTGTTCGACTGGATGTTCTGCGACCTCGTCGAGGAGCCGCACCATGTTCTGGAGGATTTGATCGCGCCCTGGCTGCAGCGCGGCTGGTGCCGGCGCTTCGTGATCATCTTCAAGTTCGGTCGCACGGATCCGCTGGCGCTGCTGCGCACCGTGCGCGTGCCGGGCGGCGTGTTTGCGACGCACACGACCAATCTCCGCATCCGCCACCTGTATCACGATCGCGAGGAATTCACGCTCGTGGGCGAGGTGAAGTAGCGGCGCCCGGCTGGGGCGCAGGGCGCTTCCTTCGCGGGACATGAAGTGCGTCGCGCGAGCAATTTTTGTCCGAGTGATTATTGCGTATTACGCAAGATCAGCCCGGAGGGGCGCGGGGCTTGAAATTGCGTATTAAGCAAGATTGCTTCGGCGACCGCGCCGTCGCGCGACGAGGCCGACGGCCAGCGCGCCAA
Source organism: Candidatus Didemnitutus sp. (assembly GCA_041906465.1). Classification (GTDB taxonomy): domain Bacteria; phylum Verrucomicrobiota; class Verrucomicrobiia; order Opitutales; family Opitutaceae; genus Didemnitutus. Next base: position 59,371 of record JAYRJE010000015.1, read on the forward strand.
GAACGGCCGCATAGGTGGACGGCTCGGGGACCGCGCTCGTGTGGCCCGTGCTCACGCTCAAGTTGTCGAGCCAGTAGGTGCGCGCATTCTGCGTGAAGATCGCGAACTCATCGAACTCCGTAACCGGTGCGGCGTGATCGAGGCTGAAGACCAGCGTGTTCGGTCCGGCGGCGATCGTGCCGCGATGCACGGTGAACGTCGCTCCCGCTTCCGTGCGCGTGATCTGGAGTTGGAACATCACGGGTGTGGTGGTGGTGAGCGCGCGTTGCAGGGACGTGCCGGGGGCGTTGGTCGAGGGCGTGCCGGTCGAGAGATAGTAGGCGGGACCGCCGGTCGCATACCACGCGGCCTTCGTCGCGCCGAAATCGGCATTGTAGCCGGTGTCGTCGCCGTTTGCGCTGCTCCAGATCGTTCCGCCGTCGTTGAAAAGACCGAGGCGAAAATAGCCGCCCGGCGTGGTTTCCGTGCGGAGAGTGACGTTGAGGCGGACGTAGTCGCCCGCCGCCGTGCCGAGCGAGACCGAGTGCGGAAACAGGGCTAGCAGCACGCTGAGGTTGCCGGCCTGCACTTGGTAGGCGTCGCCGAGTGTGGTGTCGCTCGCGGCTCCGTGGGCGGTGAGGCTCGCGAGATTGGCGTAGGTCAGTGAGGTGGCGCCGGCCGTGTAGCTCTCGGAGAACACGGCGGTTTGGGCGGGAGCAACGAGCGGTGTGATCGCACCGAGCCCGAGCAGCAGCGGAAGGAAACGGGAACGAGTCATGAGAAGCGAAACGGGAGGGATGCGGTCGGGGCGGGACTCGCGCAGCGGGGGCGAAACGCGAAGGAGGTGGCGCGGTTAGGGTGTGTCCTCGCGGGTGTGGCGACGGGACGATTCGCGGCGGCGCACGATCGCGAGGCCGAGTCCGAGCGCGCCGGCGAGCGCGGCGCAGGTGGCGGGCTCCGGCACCGCGGAGAGTGGCGTGGGCGCGACCAGCGGGGTGAGCAGGAACGCCTCGTAGGTGAACTGGTTGGTGATGCCCCAGCCGGCAATCTGGCCCGCTTCGTTGATGTCCCACACCTGGCCGAGGCCGTAGGCGAGATTGAAACCGGCGCCGGCGAAGTTGGCCACGGTGGTGAGATCGATCATCGTGCTGTTCGCGGTGTCGTAGAAGAAGGGGCGCAGCGTGTAGCCATTGGCGAGGTAACTGTAGCCGACGACCTGGCCGGCGTTGTTCACGTCGGTCGCCCAGCTGTTGCCGCCGAGGGAGCCGAGGTCGGTCATCGTGCCGTTGGCGTAGAGGAAGGCGTGGCGTTGCGCGACGTTGCCGGCGCCGTGGGTGCTGTTGCCGACCACCCAGCCGAGGTCGTTGATGCCTTGTGCTTCACTTTGGCCGGAGGGGCCGGAGAGCGTGCCGAGGTCGAGGATGGTGCCGTTGGCCCAGATGACGGCGTGATCGGAGGTGACGCTGGCGTTGGAGCGGCCGGCGATGGCGCCGGAGGAATTGATGGCGTTCGCGTAGCTCACGCCGGTGGGACCGATGAGCGAGCCGAGGTCGGTCATGACGCCGTTGGCGTAGCGGAAACCGTGGGTGGTGGTGCCCGTGCCGGCGGTGCCGACGATGACGCCGGACGAGTTGATGTCGTTCGCCTGGCTGAGCGTGCCGCCGAGCGTGCCGAGGTCGGTCATCGTGCCGTTGGCGGAGGAGAACGCGTGGTAGTTGCTCGAGCCGGTGACCTGCGACCAGCCGACGACCGTCCCGGCGTTGTTCACGCCCACGGGACGGCTTTGGGTGCCGCCGAGTGTGCCCAGCGACGTGAACGAACTTTGGTGCGTGAACGCCTGCACGTTGGTCGAGCTGGAGGTGTTGGCGTAACCGACGATCAGCCCTGCGTCGTTGAGCGCGGCGGGCTGGATGGTCGTCGAGCCGCCGAGGTTGCCGAGGCGGGTGACGGTGAACATCGGGGAGGATTGCGCCCGCGCCACGGTGACGGTCGCCAGGGCGAAAGATACGGAAAGCAAAAGCGGACGGAAGCGGGCCATGGAAATTTCTGGGAGAACTTCCCGCCGGCCGGCAAAAAAGAACGGGCCGCCTACGCAAAACTGCGTAGCGCGCAGGGGACGCGAAAGCCCTTTTCAACCGGCCCCGCGCCCGCATGCTGCGCGGCATGAGCCATCCTCGTCCGCAGCGCGCCCCCGGCGCCATCGCGAAAACTCCCGAGCTGAACGTCTGCGGCTGGCAGGCGGTCTCGATGCTGTTCGCGCGCCATCCGGCGGACGTGCTGCGGTTGTTCTTCGATCCCGCCACCGGAAAGCGCGCCGGCGAAATGTGCTCCTACCTGGCGCAGCACAAACGCATCTATCGGCAAGTGTCCCCGGAGGAACTGGAGAAGGTTGCGGGCACGGTGCATCACGGCGGGGTCGTCGCCGTCATTGCGGCGCGCGCGCTGCGACGCGTCACGCCGGACGTGCTGGCCGCGTGGGCGCAGGACAAGGCGCCGCTGCTGCTGCTCGATCGCGTGAGCAACGCGAACAACCTCGGTGCCATCGTGCGCAGCGCGGCGTATTTCGGCGTGCGGGCCATCGTTATCCCGGATGCGCCCGGCCAGGCGGTGCCGGGCGAGGCGGCCTACCGTGTGGCGGAGGGCGGCATGGAGTTCGTGGAGTTCTACCGCGTGCCGTCGCTGCCGGAGTTCTGCACGGCGCTGAGGCGCAGTCATTACTTGATCGGCACGAGCCTGCGTGGCACGCAGCTCTCGCCGCGCGAGGTGCGCGATCGCGGCCTGCCGCGACCGCCGGCGATCGTGCTCGGCAACGAAGAGAAGGGCATCGCCCCCGGCGTCGCGGCGGCGTGCGACCGCCTCGTGAAAATTCCCGGCGCTGAAACGGTCGAATCCCTCAACGTCTCCGCCGCCGCGGCGGTGCTTTGCTGGGAGTTTTTCGGGACGCGATAGAGCGGCGGCTCGACAGGTGGGCGCCGGTGTCCCTACCGGCGCCAACGAGTGTCGGCATTCGCGACACACATCCTTTGTCACCGCTGGGACAGCGGCGACCACCCGTTTGATTAACCGCCGAGGATTCGGCTCAGCAACGAGCGCTTGGGGTGGGGTTCTGTCTCCCGCACGGTATTTGCCGAGCGCTCAGGCACGCCGAGGATCGGCTCAAAGTGTCCGGCCTTCTTGTAGAGAATGACGATGTCCTGCATGCCCCACGCTTCCTCGAGGTAGGCGCGCAGGATGATGTCGGGATAGCGTTGAAGTTGGCGCATCAGCCACTCCGGTGAGGTTGCCGCGAAGCCATAGTCAGCCGCGGGAGTCGCTTCGAAATAGCGTTGGTAAGCGAAGCCCCGGCGGGTGAACTCGTCGAGCAGGGCGGGTTTGTCGATGTTTTCAGCGACATTCCGACGACCGCGCGCGAGCAGGCTGGTGACCGTGCGACCTTGCGTGGAAAAAACGATCACACCGCACTCTTTCGTCCATTTCACGAGACAATCGAGCGTCTCGAGCCAGCGCTTTTCGTCGAGGTGCGTCACGAGCGAGCCGACCCAGATCAGGTCGAACTGCGCGGCAAAATCCAGCGCACTGAGATCGGGCTGCGAATAAACCGGCGTGGCACCGAACTGTTGCGCGCAGAAGTCGACGCCGTCCCGGTCGAGATCGCAGGCGGTGATTTTGGCGTAGCCGTAGTGCGCGCGCAGGTAGCGCAGCACGCGGCCGTGCCCGCAAGGCAGGTCGAGAATGCTGGGGTAGTGCGGCTTGTCGCACAGCACCGACGAGAAATGGATCAGCTCGAGCGCACGGCGACCGAGATCGAAGTATTGCTCCTCGAGTCCCGCCGACACCATGCCGTCGCGCGGCGCGATCGTGCGGTCGACGGCGAGAGTGCTGAAATCGTAGAGCGGTTTCATCGGGCGCGGCCATCAAGGTGGTGCGCGTGGGCGACGTCAATCGCGCCGCAGCACGGCGCGCACCGGAGAGCCGTCGCCACCGCGCACCTTGAGCGGGAGGGCGATCAATTCGTAGACGCCCGGCTCGACGTGGTGTAGGTCGAGGCCTTCCAGGATCATAATATGCGTCGCCTCGAGCGCGTGGTGCGTGAGCAGATCCTTGCTCGTCGGCTGATCCACCGAGGGGAAGTCCATGCCGACGAGTCGAACACCGTGCCCGCCCAGCCAGGCGGGCAGATCCGGCGCGTAGCGCGGCCAGCCAGTCGGAAACTCGGCGGGGTTTTTCCAGCAATCGGTGCGGATGAGCGCTCGCGGCGTGGCGCGCCAGTCGAACGGCGTGAACAGATCGATGGTCAGCTCGTCGCGGCCGCGCGCATCGATCACCCGCGCCGGTCCGACATAGGCGTCGAGCGTGACCTCCTCCATCTTCTCCCCCGCCGCGTCGAAATGATACGGCGCGTCGACATGCGTGCCGGCGTGCATGCTCGTGACGAGGCGGCCGACGTTGGCGGAGTAGCCACCCGCGATCGTCGCCGCGAACGAGAACTCCGTGGGCGTGTCGCCAGGCCAGACGACCATGCCGTTGTGGACGGGGCGGGAGATGTCGATGAGCTTCATGTGACGCTGTCGCGGGCGAGGGGGAATTTTTCAAACGCGCGAGTGGCGACGATGTGCTGCAAGCGGTCGATGGCGGCAACAACGTCCGTGTAGGAATTGTAGAACGCCGTCGGGGCGAGGCGGACGATGTCGGGCGGCCGAAAGTCGGGCACGACACCCGCGACCTTGAGCGCCTGGCAAATGCGCCACGCTTCGGGGTGGGCGAGCGAAACGTGTCCGCCGCGGCGCGCCGGCTCGCGCGGTGTGACGACGGTGAAGCCGAGCGGGGCAAGGTGGGTGTCCGCGAGCTGGATCAGCCATGAGGTGAGCGCGAGGGATTTGGCGCGCAGCGGCGCGATGCCGCCGGCGGCGACGAACAGTTCGAGCGAGCCCTGCAGCGGTGCGACGCTGAGTAAATGCGGCGTGCCGACGTGGAGCGCCGCGGCCCCGGGTGCGGGTTCGTGAGCGTGCGACATCGCGAAGCGTCGATCGAGTTTCACGCCCCACCAGCCGGCGAGGCCGGGCGGACGCGCGTGGTGGCGGCGATTCAGATACAGGCCGCCGACCGCGCCCGGGCCGGCGTTGAGGTATTTATAGGAACACCAGAACGCGAAGTCGACGCCGTCGGCATCAAACGCGTGCGGCACCGCCCCGATCGAGTGCGAACAGTCGAAGCCGATCACGATGCCGCGCGCATGCGCTTCGCGGGTGAGGCGCGCGACGTCGAGCGGTTGTCCGCTCGTGAACAGCACCGCGGGCAGCACCGCCAGTTGCACGTCGGGCGTGAACGCGGCGACGATGTCGTCTTCGACCAGCGTGCGCCCGTCACGGCTGGGCACCTCGCGATAATGCCCGGCCGGGTCGAGTCCGCGCAGCCGCAGGTGGCTGGTGGTCGCGTGGGCGTCGGAGGGGAAATTGAGGGCGTCGCCGAGGATCAGGCGCCGCGATGTGTGGGCAGGATCGAATAGCGTGGCCAGCAACTGGTGGAGGTTGCTCGTCGTCGAGCCGGTGACGCAAATTTGGTCGGCCCCGGCCCCGAGGAGCGGTGCGAGCTGCCCGGCGATCGATTCGCTCAGCGAGACCCAGGGTGTGGGCGCGTCGGTCCAGCCGCCGATGCCGAGCGCGCTCCACTCGCGCAACACCCGTTGCGCCGCCGACTCTGCACGGTGCGAGAGCAGCCCGAGCGAATTCCCGTCGAGGTAAACCTGTCCGGCCGGCCCGCAAAACTCGGACCGAAAGCGCGCCAGTGGATCCGCGCGGTCGAGCGCGGCAGCGTGGGTGCGGGCGGAGGCCAAAGGCATCGTCCCACCCTCACGCATGGGCGGTGTGACGCCAACGCGAAAGTCCGCGTCGCGCCGCGCCCCGCGCAAGAAACAAGACCTCTTGCGCCCAACCAATAATTGCTTAATAAGCAATTATGCTTTACTCGGGACCCGCTCGTTTACGCAGCGTCGAACCGCTGATCTCCCTCATCGAGGAACTCGCGGTGAAGGTCGCGCGCGAACTCAGAAAGAGCTCTCGTTCCAAGCCAGTTCGGCGAGGCGCGACCTTGCGTCCCGGAGTGGATACTCCGCACTGGCTCGCTCTGGCGGAGTTGGTGAGGCCGCATTTGCGCAAGCGTGGCGCGAAGACTTTGTTGGCGCGTGAACTCGGGTTGCATCCCAGTCGGGTTACGCAGTTTTTCCACAAAGGAGCGGCGATGCCGGATGCTGAGCGAACCCTGCTGCTGATGATCTGGTTGGTGAAGCAGGCGCGCGGAGTTGCCGCATAAATTGCTTATTAAGCAATTTGAAGTGAGGGAGCTTCCCTGGGGCGGGGCGTGCGCCGTGGCAGTTGGTCGGGGCTCGGCGAGGGATTGAGGGGGGAGATGGGCGAGAATTGGGAGTTGGTGATTGGTGTGGGGTGAACGGGTGCGAAGGTGGGGAGCGGGAGCTTGGTCTTGCAGGAGGTGGTGAGGCACGCAGCATGGCGCGCGTGAACAAGCCGATTTGGGACGATGGGCCGTGGGAGCCGCTGCCGCAGCTGAGCGGCGTCGTGCGCGCGGATGTGTGCGTCGTCGGGCTCGGCGGATCGGGGCTGGCGGCACTGGAGGAATTGAGGGCGCGGGGCGTCGATGCTGTCGGAATCGATGCGCGCGGCGCGGGGGCGGGTGCCGCGGGGCGAAATGGTGGCTTCGTCCTGGCGGGGCTGGCGAAGTTTTATCACGACACCGTCGCGCAGTTCGGACGCGAGATCGCGGCGGGGATTTATCGCGCGACGGCGGAGGAAATCGAACGGCAGGCGGCAGCGCTGCCGGGCGTGTTCAACCTGAACGGGTCGCTGCGACTCGCGGCGAGTGCGGCGGAGCTGGAGGACTGTCGTGCGCACCTGGCGGCATTGCAGGCGGATGGTTTTCCGGCGGAGTGGTATCGCGGGCCGGAAGGCGACGGGCTGTTGTTGCCGACAGACGGCGTATTTCAACCGCTGGCGCGCGTGCGCACGCTGGCCCGGCGATTGCGTGAGAGCGGCGTGCGGCTGTTCGAGCGCTCGCCGCTGAAAAAACTCGTGCCGAACCAAGTCGTGTCGGATTGCGGTGCGGTGATCGCGGACACGGTGATCGTGGCCGTCGACGGGCGGCTGGAGAAAATCTTCCCGGAGCTGGCGCCGCGCGTGCGCACGGCGCGGTTGCAGATGCTCGGGACCGCGCCGACGCGCGAGGTGAGTTTTCCGCGCGCGGTCTACTGGCGCTACGGTTATGAGTATTGGCAGCAGCTCCCGGATGGATCGATCGCGCTCGGCGGGTTTCGGGACCACGCGCTCGAGGACGAGTGGACGCACGCGGCGGAGCCGACGGATTTCATCCAGGAAAAGCTGGAGCGGTTTTTGCGCGGTCATCTCGGCGTCAACGCCCCGGTGACGCACCGTTGGGCGGCGTCGGTCGGCTACACGCCGGACCATCTGCCGGTGCTGGAGCAGGTGCGGCCGAGGGTGTGGGCGCTCGGCGGCTACAGCGGCACGGGCAACATCGTCGGCTCCCTTTGCGGGCGGGCCGCGGCCGCGCTGGCCTGCGGGGAAAATTCGCCGTGGGCGGAATTGCTGGCGCGGGCGCGCGGGCGTTCTCCGGTCTAATTTGGGCTGGGCACGGGCGGGGCATTGGGCCTGAGTGGCGTTCCTATGCGCCGGCTGAAAGTTCTGTTCGTTACCCCCGAGGTGGAGCCTTTCGTGAAAGTGGGCGGTCTCGCCGACATGGTCGGCGCGCTGCCGAAGGAGATCGCGGCGCTCGGCCACGATGCGCGCGTGATGTGTCCCCTGTATGCGTCGACGAAGCGCGTCGGCGAATGGCAGACGCGCGAGGAGCCGCTCGGAGTCGACGTGGGGCCGGAGGCGCGCTGGGCGCGCACGTGGGAGACGACGCTGCCGGGCACGGCGGTGCCGGCGTATTTCATCGAGCACGACTGGTATTTCGGCCGGCCGGAGGTTTACAGCGAGTCGAGCGACAATCCGTTTCGTTTTGCGTTCTTCTGTCGCGCGGCCCTGGCGTTGTGCGAGCAGCTCGGCTGGATTCCCGACGTGATCCATGCGCACGATTGGACGACGGGGCTGCTGCCGGTGATGCTCAACACGACGCTGCGCGACACGCCGCTTGGTAAGGTCGCGACGGTGTTCACGATTCACAACCTCGAGCATCAGGGTCTCGCGCCGCGCAGCATCGTGGAGTTTTCGCGGTTGCCGCTGAGCGAGTATCGCTCCGATTCGCTCGAGAGTCACGGCAGCGCGAATATGATGAAGGCGGGCCTTTATCACTCGTCGAAGATCACGACGGTCAGCCCGACCTACGCGCAGGAAATCCGCACGCGCGACGGCGGCTTCGGGCTCGATGGCGTGCTGCGCTTCCGCTCCGCCGACGTGATCGGCATCCTCAACGGCATCGACGCTGCGGCGTGGGACCCGGCGACGGACAAGGCGTTGCCCGCGAATTTTTCCGCCGGCGATCTTTCCGGGAAAGCGGCATGCAAAGCGGCGTTGCAGGAGCGTCTCGGTCTCAAACTCGATCCGCACATCGCGGTCTACGGTGTCGTGGCGCGTCTCGTGCACCAGAAGGGCCTCGATCTCCTCGCGGAGTCGCTCGGGCACATCGTGGAGCGCATGCACGTGCAATTCGCCATCGTGGGCAGCGGCGACGAGCGGACGGAGGCGATGTTCCGCGCCGCGGCCGCGCGCTATCCGGAAAAGATCGGCGCGTTCATCGGCTTCGACCCGAAGCTCGCGCGCCTCGTGCAAGCGGGCAGCGATCTCTTCGTGATGCCGAGCCGGTCCGAGCCGTGCGGCCTCACGCAAATGTATGCGATGCGCTACGGCACGCTCCCGATCGTGCGCGCGACTGGCGGTCTCGTCGACACGGTGGTGAACTACGACGAAGGCTCTAATCGCGGCACCGGCTTCCTTTTTCGCGAGGCGAACTCCGCCGCGCTCTACCAGGCGATCGGTCGCGCGTGTGCGACCTATTACGACCGTCCGGAGGAGTTCCGCGCGATGCAGCTGCGCGCGATGGCGCAGGATTTTTCGTGGGCCGCAAGCGCGCCGAAATACGTCGAGTGCTACCGCTGGGCGATCGAGGCGCGGACGGGGACGGCGTTGGAGCCCTGAAGCGCTGCTCTGAGCATATGACATCCCACTTGAAACCGCGCCGTTGACACTCCGCGCGCCCGCCGCCACTCCTCAGCCCACATGCTTCAGTCGTTTGCCTATTTCTTTTTTGCGTTCGCCGGCTTTTTTGCCCCGCGAACCATGGGCGGCTGACTCCGAAGCATAAACTGACTCACCAGATTTAAGCACCAGAGCCGCCCAATCCCGGGCGGCTCTTTTGTTTTTTCACCCAGCTCTCAACGTCTCGCCCACCATGATCCTGCCCAAGAACACTCGCCTCACTCCGGAACAGCTCAACGAAGTCACGACCATCGTCACCGAGTTCGGCTGCAAAATTCAGCCGATCATCGGCGCCCTGCGCTCGATCTACGCCATCGTCGGCGATGAGCGCGACGAGCTGATGATCGCGCGCCTCGAAGGTCTCGACTACATCGAGCGCATCGACCGCATCCAGTCGCCGTTCAAGCTGATGGACCGTCGTTCCGACCTCGCCAACCACCGGCTGAAAATCGGCAACGTCACGCTGGGCGAGGAGCTCCTGATCATCGCCGGCCAGTGCACGATCGATCCGAAGAATCCCAACTATTACCTCGAAACGTCGCAGGCCGTGAAAGAGGCCGGTGCGAACGCGCTGCGGGGCGGTGTGTGGAAGCCGCGCACCAATCCCTACAGCTTCCAAGGCGACGCGCGCTCGCTCGAAATCCTGATGGACGCCTCGCGCCGCACCGGCCTGCCGGTCGTCACCGAAGTCATGGAGTTGGAGCACATCAACCTCGCGCTCGATGCCGGCGTGCACGTGCTCCAGATCGGTGCGCGCAACGCCCTCAACTACTCGCTGCTTCGCCAGATCGGTCGCGCGATCGCTGGTCGTCCGCAGACTTCCGTGATGCTCAAGCGCAGCATCCATAGCGGGCCGCTCGCGGAGTTCATCTCCGCCGCCGAATACATCGCCGCCTTCGGCAACCCGAACGTCATGCTCTGCCCGCGCGGCACCCAGCCGCAGCTCGAGGGCTACCGCAACCAGCCCGACGAATCGATCACGCCGCTGCTCAAGGAGAAGACGTGGGCGCCCGTCGTCGTCGATCCGTCGCACTCGGTCGGCAAGGCGAGCTACGTCCCGGCCGCCGCGCTCGCGGCCGTGGCTTACGGCTGCGACGGTCTCTGCATTGAGGCGCACGTCAGTCCGTCGCACGGCATCGGCGACGACCCGAAGCAGGCGGTGACACCCTCTGCGCTCGCCGAGCTGGTCAAACGCTGTCGCGCTCTCCACGCTACGCTCCGTCCCCAACCCGCCGCCGCCCGCGCCTAATCTTTGCGCTTCTTGTGGGTCAGCCCGCTTGCGGGCGCTCCGAGAGGCGCGAGCAAGCTCACTGCCCACGATCTTCTGCCCGATGAAAAAAGAACTCTCCGCCATCCGCACGCGCATCGATGATATCGACCAGCAGGTCGTCTCGCTCCTCAACTCGCGCCTCAAGCTCGCGCAGCAGATCGGTCAGCTGAAACACGGCGCGAAGGGCCGCATCTACGTTGCCGAACGTGAAGCCGACGTCCTGCGTCGCGTCGCCGCCGCCAACAAGGGCGGTCCGCTCAAACCGGCCGCGCTCCAGGCGATCTACCGCGAGATCATGTCCGCCGCACTCGCGTTGGAAAAACCGCTCGTCATCGCCTACCTCGGGCCCGAAGCGACCAACACGCACGCGGCCGCGCTGAAGAAATTCGGCGGCAGCGTCGACTACCGCCCGATGCCGTCGCTCGCCGACGTGTTCACCGCCGTCGAGAAAGGCGAGGCCGACTACGGCGTCGTGCCGATTGAAAATTCCACCGAAGGCTCCGTGCGCGACTCGCTCGACCTGTTTGTGGAGACGCCGCTGAAGATCGTCGCCGAGCTCCAACTCGAGATCGAGCACACGCTCTTGTCGCACGAGCCGCTCGACAAGATCCAGCGCGTTTACTCGAAGGACCAGGCGCTCGCGCAATGCCGTCGCTGGCTCCAGCGCCACCTGCCGCACGCGCAGCTCGTCGACGTCGACAGCACCGCGCTCGGCGTGCAGCGCGCGGCGAAGGAAAAGGGGGCGGCCGCCGTTGGCCCGCGTCTCGCCGGCGAGCGTTACGGCGTCCCGGCCGCAGCGACGCGCATTCAGGATCAGAAGAACAACACCTCGCGCTTCGGCATCCTCGGACGCGAACCGTCGGGCGCGGTCGGCAAAGGGCACGACAAGACGAGTCTGCTCGTGTCGCTGCACCACGAGCCCGGCGCGTTGCTGCGTGCGCTGACGCCGTTCCACAAGCGCAAGCTGAACCTCACGCGCATCGAGTCGCGCCCGAGCCGGCTGCGGCCGTGGGACTACATCTTCTTCCTCGACGTGTCCGGTCACTACGAGGAGCCCGCGATGCAGAAGGCGCTCGCCGATCTGCGCCGCCAGTGCCCGCTCGTGAAATGGCTCGGCAGCTACCCGGCGGCGAAGGCCGTCTGAGCGAATGGATGAAGTAAGCTTCGCGCGCTCGGCCTGCGATCGAAGGTGGAGCGGATTGACCTCAATCCGCTCCGATCGCGTTGAGGTCAGCGCGATCCACCGCTGGATGCGCGCACTCGTCACGTTCACATGCGGGTTGCTTATCGTCGTCGCGGCGCATGCCGACTTGAGGCCTGCGCCGCTCGATGCACTCGCGGCCAGTTTCGGCGGCTGGGCATCGCTGCGCAAGGTGCGGACGTTTGCGTATCGGTTGACGCGCCTCAACGCACAGGGCGTCGTCACGCGCGACGAACGCTACCGGCTCGATTTGGAAACCGGCCACGTCTGGTCGCGCGACTTGCGCACCGGCATCGAGACGTGGTGGGACGGCGCCGCCGGCTGGCGGCGGGCCGCGGCCGTCAGTGAGCCGGCGCGGGACGATGCGGCGGGCGCGCGCCTGCGGTCGCACGCGGCGTTTAATTTTTTCCGGCTGCTGCGCGATCCCGCGACGCGGGCCGAGTGGACAGCCGAACGGCGCATCCGATTGACGCCGGCCGGCGAGGAGGCGTTCGAGGTCGAACTCGATGCGGCGAGCGGCCGGATCGTGGCGAACCATTTCGCCGGTGGCTTCGTCAGCGACGAAGCTGACTATCAGTCGGTCGGCGCGCTGGTGTGGCCGATGGAGTTTCGGGTGCCGGGTGAGAACGCGTTCACGGGACGTTTTTCCGAAGTCGAACTGTCGCGCGAACCCGCGCTGCCTGCGTCACCGTGAAAAGTAGCCGCGCTTGAATTGCGGGCGTTCCGAACGCTGCGTGATTCAGCCAAGCGCGGCCATCGAGCCTTACATGGCGCTTTGCGGCCACGTTGTCGCTTCGCTTCAACGCGGCTACTGAAACATGCCGGCGCGCCTGTCGCCGCTGGGATAGCGGGGACGACCTTCACGCCGCGCGGGTGGTCAGTAGTTGTCCATCAGCACCCACAGCACCCACGCGAGCGCGACGTTCACCAGCGCGAGCGCGGCGATGCCGTAGACGAAGAGGACGGCGTTCTGCGTGCGATAGCCCCAGAGCGTGAGTGGGACGAGAACGCCGTTGAAGACGAGCGTGAGCAGCCAGTAGTCGCGCTTGCGGCGGCTGCGCACGGGACGGTCGGGTGGGGCGAGTTCGTCGCCGCCGGCGGCGATCTCGCGCTGCCGCAACGCGCGCTGGATCGCGAACACGTCGTTGGCCGCGGGCGACGCTTCGGGCGCCGCGCCGGTTTCGGGCCGCGGTTCGTTCACGCGCTCGAATTCCTTCGGCTTGAAGCCGTAATTTTTCCGCGGTGGGTCCGGCGCGTCGGGCACGCATCAAAATTGGGTCAGCGGAGCGGCAAGCAAAAGCCCAAATCGCGCGCGCTGGCCGGCACCCGAGATGCGTCTTAAACCACCGCGCTGCTTGCATCACCGGGCGAGGGCGTTGGTAATCGCCAGCACACACGTCCCGCGCCTCCGGCGCGTGCGGCACCTCGGCCCACTCTCCCCTTTCCTTTGTCATGCGCTTCGCTCGAACCTTTCGCGAACCATTCGGTTCGCGGTTCCACTGACCCCGCGAGCGCGCACTTAAATTTTTCGCCCACATGAGCACATCGCGGTCCTCCGATACGAACAGCAGCAGCCAGTCTCCCTCTTCCGCCGGTGCGTCCGGTCGTCCGCTGCGAGCGCCGGGCAAACAGGGCCTCTACGATCCGTGGTTCGAGCACGACGCGTGCGGCGTCGGCTTCGTCGTCGATATCAAGGGCCGCAAGTCCCACTCGATCGTCGCCGATGGCCTGCGCGTGCTTCGCAATCTCGACCACCGCGGCGCGAGCGGCGCCGAGGTCAATACCGGTGACGGCGCCGGCATCCTCATCCAGATGCCGCACAAGTTTTTCGAAGAGCAGGCGAAATCGTTCCGCTTCACGTTGCCGGCCCTCGGCGATTACGGCTGCGGCCTGGTTTTTCTCCCGCGCAATCCGACCATCCGTCGCAAGGTCGAGGAGAAGTTCGAGCAATGCGTGCAGGCGGAAGGCTTGCACTTCCTCGGCTGGCGCACGGTGCCGACGAACAGTTCGTCGCTGGGCGACGCCGCGCGTTCGACCGAGCCGTTCATGCGGCATTGCTTCATCGGTCGCGCCGCCGGCCTGGACGCCGAGGCGTTCGAACGGAAGCTCTACGTCGTCCGCAAGCGCGCCTACAACGCCATCCGCACCACGACGCAGGACGGCGCGGAGTATTGGTATGTCGCGAGCCTCTCGGTTCGCACGCTCGTCTACAAGGGCATGCTCACGACCGACCAGGTCGATAATTATTTCCCCGATCTGACGCACCCGGCGATGGAATCCGCCATCGCGCTCGTGCACTCGCGCTTCTCGACCAACACGTTCCCGAGCTGGGAGCGCGCGCATCCTTACCGCTACCTCGCGCACAACGGCGAAATCAACACGCTCCGCGGCAACATCAACTGGATGCACGCGCGCGAGGCGCTGTTCGAACACCCGCTGTTCGGCGAGGACATCAAGAAGATCGTCCCCATCGTCAACCCGGCGGGCTCCGACTCGTCGATGTTCGACAACATCCTCGAGCTGCTCGTGCTCACCGGCCGCCCGCTGGCGCACGCGATGATGATGATGATTCCCGAGCCGTGGTCCGGCCACCAGTCGATGGACCCGGACCGCCGCGCGTTTTACCAGTATCACTCGTGCCTCATGGAGCCGTGGGACGGCCCGGCGTCCATCGCGTTCACCGACGGCACGCAGATCGGCGCCATCCTCGACCGCAACGGCCTGCGCCCGTCGCGCTACTACGTGACGAAGGACGGCCGCGTGATCATGGCCTCCGAGGCCGGCGTGCTCGACATCCCGGACGAGCAAGTCGAGCACAAGGGCCGCCTGCAGCCCGGCCGCATGTTCCTCATCGACACGGCTGAGGGCCGCATCATCGACGACGAGGAGATCAAGCGCCAGATCTGCACCGCGCATCCTTATCAGGCGTGGATCAAGCAGCACCTCGTGCACCTCGACGACTTGCCCGAGGCGCCGCGCATCGAGCCGCCGGATCACGAGACGCTGCTCCAGCGCCAGATCGCCTTCGGTTACACGCACGAGGACGAGCGCATCGTTCTCACTCCGATGGCGAAGGACGGCGTGGAAGCCATCGGCTCGATGGGCAACGACTCCGCGCTCGCCGTTCTCTCGAACAAGCCGCGCCTGCTCTACGATTATTTCAAGCAGCTCTTCGCGCAGGTCACGAACCCGCCGATCGACTGCATCCGCGAGGAGATCATCACCTCCGCCGAGACGCGTCTCGGCTCGGAAGGCAACTTGCTCAACCCGACGCCGAGCGCGTGCCGCCGCGTCGAGTTGAAGTGGCCGATCCTCACCAACGAGGAGTTCGCGAAGATCCGCCGCACCAATCTGCCGGGCCTCAAGGTCGGCGTGCTGCCGATCATCTTCCGCGCCACGCGCGGCGAGAAGGGCCTCGCGAAGTCGATGGAGGAGCTGACGATCATGGCGCGCCACATGATCGAGGAGGAGGAGGTCAACGTGATCATCCTCTCCGATCGCGGCGTCACTCGCGACTACGCGCCGATCCCGGCGTTGCTCGCGGTCGCCGGCCTGCATCACTACCTGATCCGCGAAGGTCTGCGCACGCGCATCTCGCTCGTGCTCGAAACCGGCGAGGCGCGCGAAGTGCACCACTTCTCGCTGCTGATCGGCTACGGCTGCTCCGCGATCAATCCCTACGTCGCGTTCGAGACGATCGACGACATGATCCGCGAGGGTCTGCTTACCGGCATCGACCACAAGAAAGCCTGCTACAACTTCGTGAAGGCCGCGTCCAAGGGCGTCATCAAGGTCATGTCCAAGATGGGCATCTCCGCGATCCAGTCCTACCGCGGCGCGCAAGTCTTCGAGGCGCTCGGCCTCCGCCAGGATGTCGTCGACCAATACTTCACCTGGACGCCGTCGCGCGTCGGCGGCATCGGCCTCGATGTCATCGCGCAGGAAGTGCTCCTGCGCCACCGCGCCGCGTATCCCGAGCGCCCCGTCGACGGACACGTATTGCCCCCCGGCGGTCTCTACAAGTGGCGCAACGAGGGCGAAGCGCACCTCTTCACGCCCGAGGCGATCCACCTGCTGCAAAAGGCGGTCCGCACCGACAGCCTCGCGACCTACAAGGAATACGCGAAGGTCGTGAACGACCAGTCGCGCGCGCTGTGCACGTTGCGCAGCTTGCTCGAATTCAAGACCGGCAACGCCATCCCGATCGAGGAAGTCGAGCCGGTCGAGGCGATCGTGAAGCGCTTCAAAACCGGCGCCATGTCCTACGGCTCGATCTCGAAGGAAGCGCACGAGACGCTCGCCATCGCGATGAACCGCATCGGCGGCAAGTCGAACACCGGCGAAGGCGGCGAAGACCCCGCGCGCTACACGTGGACGAACGAGAAGGGCGACTCGAAGAACTCCGCGATCAAGCAGGTCGCGTCCGGCCGCTTCGGCGTCACCGCCGAATACCTCGCCAACGCGCGCGAGCTCCAGATCAAGATGGCGCAGGGCGCGAAGCCCGGCGAAGGCGGCCAGTTGCCCGGCACGAAGGTTTATCCGTGGGTCGCCAAGACGCGCGGCACGACCGCGGGCGTCGGCCTCATCTCACCGCCGCCGCACCACGACATCTATTCGATCGAGGACCTCGCGGAACTCATCCACGACCTCAAGAACTCGAACCGCCACGCGCGCATCAGCGTGAAGCTCGTCTCCGAAGTCGGCGTCGGCACCATCGCCGCCGGCGTCGCGAAGGCGCACGCCGACGTCGTTCTCATCTCCGGCTACGACGGCGGCACGGGCGCCTCGCCGCAGACTTCGATCCAGCACGCCGGCCTGCCGTGGGAGCTCGGTCTCGCCGAGACGCACCAGACGCTCATCCTCAACAATCTTCGCTCGCGCATCGCGGTCGAGACCGACGGCCAGTTGAAAACCGGCCGCGACGTCGCCATCGCCGCGTTGCTCGGCGCCGAGGAATTCGGCTTCGCCACCGCGCCGCTCGTCTCGACGGGCTGCATCATGATGCGCGTCTGCCACCTCAATACGTGTCCCGCCGGCGTCGCCACGCAGGACCCGCAACTCCGCGCCAAGTTCAAGGGCCGCCCCGAGGACGTGGTGAACTTCATGCGCTTCGTCGCGCAAGACCTCCGCGAGATCATGGCGTCGCTCGGCTTCCGCACGATCGAGGAGATGGTCGGCCGCACCGACCGCCTCCAGCCGAAGCAGGCGATCGAGCACTGGAAGGCCAAGGGCCTCGACTTCTCCAGCATCCTTTACTCGCCGGACGTCGGTCCCGAGATCGGCCGCTATTGCCAAATGTCGCAGGACCACGGCATCGACCGCTCGCTCGACGTCACGCAACTCCTCGAGATCTGCAAGCCCGCCATCGAGCGCGGCGAGAAGGTCATCGCCGAGCTCCCGATCCGCAACGTCCACCGCGTCGTCGGCACCGTCACCAGCTACGAGGTGACGAAGAAACACGGCGCGAAGGGTCTGCCCGAGGACACGATCCGCCTGAAGTTCAAGGGCTCCGCCGGCCAGTCGTTCGGCGCGTTCGTTACGCGCGGCATGACGCTCTCGATCGAGGGCGACGCGAACGACTACTTCGGCAAGGGCCTCTCCGGCGGCAAACTCATCGTCGCTCCGTCGCCCGGCGCGTCGTTCAAGGCCGAGGACAACATGATCATCGGCAACGTCGCGCTCTACGGCGCCACCGCCGGCGAAGTTTTCCTCAACGGCCAGGCCGGCGAACGCTTCGCGGTGCGCAACTCCGGCGTCGACGTCGTCGTCGAAGGCGTCGGCGACAACGGTTGCGAATACATGACCGGCGGCCGCGTCGTCGTGCTCGGGCCCGCCGGCCGCAACTTCGGCGCCGGCATGTCCGGCGGCGTCGGCTACGTGCTCGACGAGAGCGGCAAGTTCGCCGCGAACGTGAACACGCAGATGGTCGGCATCGAGAAGCTCGAGGACGCGAAGGAAATCGCCGCGCTCCGCGCGCTGATCGAGAAGCACGTCGCCTACACGAAGAGCGCGAAGGGCCAAGCCGTGCTCGCCGCGTGGGACGCCAACGTCCCGAAATTCGTCAAGGTCATGCCCAAGGACTACAAGCGCATGCTCGCCTGCATCGAGAAGGCGCAAGCCCAGGGCCTCACCGGCGACGAAGCCATCATGGCCGCCTTCGAAGAAAACGCCCGCGACCTCTCGCGCGTTGGCGGCAATTGATCACCGGGAGCTGTCAGCGCTCAGCTTTCAGCTCTCAGCCAAACATCACCTTTCAATCGTCCACCTGAAGAATCAAAGCCGACAGCTGATCGCTGAACGCTGACCGCTCATCACCATGGGAAAACCCACCGGCTTCATCGAATACCTCCGCGAACTCCCCGTCGATCGTCCGCCCGCGGAGCGCGTCCACGATTGGAACGAGTTCCACCCGCACATGGACGAGAAGAAGCTCCGCCAGCAGGGCGCGCGCTGCATGGATTGCGGCGTCCCGTTCTGCCACACCGGCAAGCTCATCAGCGGCATGGCGTCGGGCTGCCCGGTCAACAACCTGATTCCCGAGTGGAATGACCTCATCTTCCGCGGACTCTGGAAAGAGGCGCTCAACCGTCTGCACAAGACGAACAATTTTCCTGAGTTCACCGGCCGCGTGTGCCCGGCGCCGTGCGAAGGCTCGTGCGTGCTCGGCATCAACAACCCGCCCGTCACGATCAAGCTCAACGAAGTCTCGATCATCGACCGCGGCTGGGAGGAAGGCTGGGTCGTGCCCGAGCCGCCGAAGGTTCGCACCGGCAAGAAGGTCGCGATCATCGGCTCCGGCCCCGCCGGCCTCGCCGCCGCCGCGCAGCTCAATCGCGCCGGCCACACCGTCACCGTTTACGAGCGTGCCGACCGTCCCGGCGGCCTCCTCATGTATGGCATCCCCAACATGAAGCTCGACAAGAAGCAGGTCGTGCAGCGCCGCCTCCAATTGATGGAGCAGGAAGGCGTGAAGTTCGTCTGCAATGCGAACGTCGGCGGCAACGTCGACGCGGCCGCGCTGCTCAAGGATAACGACGCCACGATCCTCGCCACCGGCGCCACCCAGCCGCGCGATCTCCCGATCGAGGGCCGCAACCTCAAGGGCGTGCACTTCGCGATGGAGTTCCTCGGCGGCAACACGAAGGCGCTGCTCGACTCGTCCGCGGACCACGCGCCGATCCACGCGCGCGGCAAGCACGTCGTCGTCATCGGCGGCGGCGACACCGGCACGGATTGCGTCGGCACGTCGATCCGCCACGGCTGCGCGCATGTGATGCAAATCGAAATTCTCCCGCAGCCGCCGCTCGAGCGTCAGCCCGACAATCCCTGGCCCGAGTGGCCGAAGACGCTGAAGATCGACTACGGCCAGGAAGAGGCGGCCGCGAAGCAAGGCGCCGATCCGCGCACCTACCTGACGACGGTGAAGAAGTTCGTTGGCGACGCGCAGGGCAACGTGAAGGAGCTCGTCACGGTGCAGATCAAGTGGGCGAAGAACGACAAGGGCCAGTTCGTGCCGCAGGAACAGCCCGGCACCGAAAAGACGATCAAGGCCGACCTCGTGCTCCTCGCCATGGGCTTCCTCGGACCCGAGCAACCGCTCCTCAAGGCGCTCGGCGTCGAAACCGACCCGCGCAGCAACGTGAAGGCCGACCACGGCAAATTCACGACGAGCCTGAAGGGCGTCTTCGCCGCCGGCGACTGCCGCCGCGGCCAGAGCCTGGTCGTCTGGGCCATCAACGAAGGCCGCGCCGTGGCGCGAGAATGCGACCGCTACCTGATGGGCGCGACGAGCTTGCCGTAAACGCGCCGACAAGTAGCGCAGGCGTCCCGCCTGCTCCGAAAAACCCGCGAAGGACGCTCCGAAAACCGAGCGTCCTTTTTATTTCCCGTCGTAGCGGGGAGCGCCAGCGACCCGTGGACGGTGGCTCGCTCTGCGCTCGCCACCACACGCCCCATCGCTGCACGCTCCCCTCTGCGTCCTCTGCGTGCTCTGTGTTTAATCCCAAACCGTTCAACACAGAGGCCACGGAGATCACAGAGAAATCGACGGAAAGCAGGATTCTGCACCGTTGCCAAATCCAACCCGGTCGCGCTCAATCCCCGCCATGGAACACGCGGTGAAATTTCCGAGAGGCTGAATCACACTACTCCGCGAGAGACGATGTTTGGTCGAAAGAAAATAACTCAGCTCACTCGTGACGACTACCGCGAACGCTTTGCTGCGTTGCGCAAGAAGTGGCCCGAAGGTTACGCGGAACATGCGACATCTCTTCAGGAATCGCTCGTAATCGCGGTCGGCGTTCTTCATGCGATATTTGATCGCAATGGCGGCCAGGGCTGGGACGAAGAAGCGGACCGAGAGCACCTCGAATTGTTGCGTGAGCACCTTATCCCGCATGAAGGGTTCACGTCCGAGCAGAAGACGGCGGTTGAATGGTCGCTCACGGAGATTCTCGAATGTGGTCGCGAGTTGGAGCGGGTCGGCGCGTCTGCGCGCGACGCAACCGAGGCGCTTGCGATACTTAAATCCCGCGTTGTGGATTGGATCTTGGCGCATCCAGAGGAGATTCCTCTGCAAGACGATGACGGTTACGTTGGGCATGACTGAAAAGTGGTGGGGTTCCTCTCTGCCGTAGCATGGCGACTTTACCTCGCCCCGTTTCACTCCCTTAGAACGCAACCCTCCCGCTTAACCCGCTTGCCTGCCGCAAAACCGGCACCCTAACTGCTGCCGATTCAATCCGCTTATGCGTCTTCCCATTCCTGCTAACGTCCAACCGTCGCCGCTCTACGACCCGTCGTTCGAACACGACGCGTGCGGCGTCGGGTTCATCGCGCGCACCGACGGACACCGGACGCACGATGTCCTCAAGCATGGATTGACCGCCCTCAAAGCCCTCGCCCACCGCGGCGCCATCGATGCCGACTCCTCCACCGGCGACGGTGCGGGCATCATGACGCAACTGCCTTACGACCTCATCCGCGACCACCTCGTCGCGCAGAAGGTCAGCGTCCAGCCGAAGGACAAGGACCTCGCGATCGCGCAACTTTTCCTCCCGCGCGAAAACGACCTCGCGCAGGCGCAGATCAAAAAAATCTTCATCGAGGCCGTGAAGGAAGAGGGCCTCGGCTTCGTCGCCTGGCGCGATGTGCCGACGGATTACTCGATCCTCGGTCGCAAGGCCGCCGACACGCGCCCGTTCGTCCTGCAGGCGATCATCGCGCGACTCGACGACTCGAGCGACGACGACTTCGAGCGCCACCTCTACCTCGCGCAGAAGGTCGCCGAGCGCCGTTGCGGCGAGGCGCGCCTCGACGGCTTCTACGTCTGCTCGTGCTCGTCGCGCACCATCGTCTACAAGGGCCTGCTCAACGCGCCCGAAGTCCGCCGCTTCTTCCCGGACCTGCGCGACCCGCGCTACACGACGGCGTTCACGATCTTCCACCAGCGCTACTCGACGAACACGTTTCCGACGTGGCATCTGGCGCAGCCGTTCCGCCTCATGGCGCACAACGGCGAGATCAACACCGTCCGCGGCAACCGCGTGCGCATGCAGGCGCGCGAGAAGGCCATGGCCGGCGGTGTGTGGGGCGGACGCTTCGCCGACCTGCACCCGATCGTGCAGCCGGGCATGTCCGACTCCGCGAGCTTCGACAACGTCCTCCAAGTCCTCTCGCTCGGCGGGCGCTCCACGCTCCAATCGATGATGATGATGGCGCCGCTCGCGTGGGAACAAAACCCGCGCCTCAGCGAGGACGCCCGCGGCTTCTTCCAATACCACTCGCTCCTCATGGAGCCGTGGGACGGCCCGTCCGCGCTCGTGTTTTCTGACGGCAAGATCGTCGGCGCCACGCTCGACCGCAACGGCCTGCGTCCCGCGCGCTTCAAGGTTTACGACGACGGTCACATCCTCCTCGCCTCGGAAACCGGCCTCGTGCCGAACCTCCCCGGCCAGGTGACGATGTCCGGCCGCCTCGGGCCCGGCCGCATGATCGCGGTCGACCTCGAGCGCCAGCGCCTGCTGATGGACGAGGACATCAAGAAGGAGGTCGCCGAAAAGCCGATCTACCGCGACTGGTGCTCGCGCCACCTGATCAATCTCCAGAAATTCGCCGCCACGGCGCCCGAGAGCGAGATCATCACGCCGCCCGCGTCGTTCGCCGCCACCCCGCTGCAGCAGCAACTCGCGTTCGGTTACGACAGCGAGGAACTCGAACTCGTGCTCGGCTCGCTCGCTGTCGGCGTCGAGCCGACCGGTTCGATGGGCGACGACACGCCGCTGGCCGTCCTCTCGCGCCGCCCGAAGCTCCTCTACAGCTACTTCAAGCAGCTGTTCGCGCAGGTCACGAATCCGCCGATCGACTCGATCCGCGAGAAGTCCGTGATGTCGCTCGGCGCCGCGCTCGGCCCGCGCATCAGCCTGTTCGAAACCGGCCTCTCGCCGCAGGGCGTGCTGACGCTCGATTCGCCGATCGTGTTCGACCACGAGCTCGAGGCGATTCCCTCGGTGCCGCTGTTCCGCAACGCCGTGCAGCGTCTTTCCGTGCTCTTCGACGCCAACGCCGGCCCCGACGCGCTCGCCAACGCCGTGCACGATCTCGCGCAGCGCGCGCTCAACGCCGTCGAAAACCAGGGCGCGAAAATCCTCATCCTCTCCGACAAAGGCCTCGCGCCCGACAAGGCCGCCGTGCCGATGCTCCTCGCCGTCGGCGCCGTGCAGCACCGCCTGATCCGCGCCGGCCTGCGCCTGAAGTGCGACATCGTCGCCGAGACTGGCGAGGCGCGCGACGTGCACCACATCGCGTGTCTCAGCGCCTACGGCGCGAACGCCATCAATCCCTACCTCGCGCTCGCGACCGTGCGCGAGCTCGCCGCGCAGGGAAAACTCGCCGCGCCCGCGAAGCCGGCGGAGGCCGAGAAGAATTACAAGAAGGCCATCGAGGCCGGCCTGTTGAAGGTGCTCGCTCGCATGGGCATCAGCACGCTCGCCAGCTACCGTGGCGCGCAGATCTTCGAAGCCATCGGCATCGGCGGCAAAGTCATCGAGGAGTGCTTCGGCGGCACGCCGTCCCCCATCGGCGGCATCGGCTATCGCCAGATCGCCGAGGAAGTGCTGCGCCGTCACGAGCGCGCCTTCCCGCGCATGAACAATGCGGCCTCCGAAGCCGAGGCGACGCCCGCGCCCGCGACCGAGTTGCCCAACGAGGGTTACTACAAGGTCAACAAGAAGGGCGACGGCGAGTTCCACGGCTGGAACCCGAAGGTCGTCGCGGGCATGCACAAATTCCTCAAGGGCGGCGCGGCCGAGGACTACAAGGTCTTCGCGCAAATCTCCGACGAGCACCCGCCGGTCACGATCAAAGACCTCCTGAAGATTCGTTTCCCGGCGAGCGGCCTGCCGCTCGAGGAAGTGGAGCCGATCGAGGACATCCGCCGCCGTTTCACGACCGCTGGCATGTCGATGGGCGCTCTCTCTCCCGAGGCGCACGAGACGCTCGCGATCGCGATGAACCGCATCGGCGGCAAGTCGAACTCGGGCGAGGGTGGCGAAGACCCCGAGCGTTTCGGCCTCCGCGAAAACGGCGACAGCGCCAACAGCGCGATCAAGCAGGTCGCGTCCGGCCGCTTCGGCGTCACCGCCGAGTATCTCGCCAACGCGCGCGAAATCGAAATCAAGATGGCGCAGGGCGCGAAGCCCGGCGAAGGCGGCCAGTTGCCCGGCCACAAGGTCTCGCCGCTGATCGCGAAGCTCCGCTTCTCCGTGCCCGGCGTCACGCTCATCTCGCCGCCGCCGCACCATGACATCTATTCGATCGAGGATCTCGCGCAGTTGATTCTCGACCTCAAGGAAGTGAACCCGCGCGCCAAGGTCTGCGTGAAGCTCGTCTCGTCCTCCGGCGTCGGCACGATCGCCGCGGGCGTCGCGAAGGCTTACGCCGACGTCGTGCTCGTCTCCGGCCACGAAGGCGGCACGGGCGCCTCGCCGCTCGGCTCGATCAAGAACGCCGGCTCCGACTGGGTCCTCGGCCTCGCCGAGGCGCACCAGGTTCTGATGATGAACGGCCTTCGCAATCGCGTCACGCTCCGCACCGACGGTGGCATGAAGACCGGTCGCGACATCGTCATCGCCGCCATCCTCGGCGCCGAGGAATTCAACTTCGGCACCGGCGCGCTGATCGCGGCGGGTTGCGCGATGTTCCGCGTCTGCCATCTCAACACGTGCCCGGTCGGCGTCGCCACGCAGCGCGAAGACCTGCGCGCGAAGTTCCGCGGCAAGCCCGAGAACGTCATCGCCTACTTCAACGCCGTCGCCGAGGAAGTCCGCCACTACCTCGCGCGACTCGGCGCACATACGCTCAACGACGTCATCGGCCGCCCCGAGCTACTCGAGCAGATCGACGACCCGGCGAATCCGAAGACGCGTTTCCTGAATCTTTCCGGCGTGCTGCACAACGTTGATCCGACCGGCCAGCTCGACCGCTTCCACACGCGCGAGCGCAACGAGCGTTTCGGCGGCGAGGGCTCGCTCGACGAACTCATCGTCCAGGAAGCGCGCCACGTCATCGCCGGCCGCGCCGGCCGTTTCTCAGGCACCTACAAGGTGACGAACGAGTCGCGCTGCCTCGGCACGCACCTCTCCGGCCAGATCGCCTACCTGCGCGGCAGCCAGCATCCGCTCGCGCCGCGCACGATCGACCTGAAGTTCAACGGCACCGCCGGTCAGAGCTTCGGCACGTTCCTCGTCCCCGGCGTGCGCATCACGCTGACGGGCGAGGGCAACGACTACGTCGGCAAAGGCATGAGCGGCGGCGAAATCGTCATCCGCCCGCGCGGCGACGAACTCTTCGCGTGGGAGACGAACGTTCTCATCGGCAACACCTGCCTCTACGGCGCGACGGGCGGCTTGCTCTTCGCGGCGGGGTGGGCGGGCGAGCGCTTCGCCGTCCGCAACTCCGGCGCGATCGCCGTCGTCGAAGGCGTGGGCGACCACGGCTGCGAATACATGACGCGCGGCACAGTCGTCGTGCTCGGCCGCACGGGCCTGAACTTCGCCGCCGGCATGAGCGGCGGCCTCGCGTTCGTCTTCGACGAGCGCAACGTCCTTCCGCAGCGTTACAACAACCAGATGGTCACGCTCGAGCGTCTCTCGAACGCGGACGAAATGGAATCGCTGCGCAAACTCATCGCCGACCACGCCGAGGCCACGGGTTCCCCCCACGCCCAGCGCATCGTCGAGCGGTGGACGGAGAGCGTGAAGCAGTTCTGGAAAGTCGTGCCGAACGCTCCGACCCCGGACGCGCCGAAGCCCTTCTACCGCTACGAGCCCGTGCAAGTCTTCGCCGAGCACCCCTCGGTGCTGCTGGGCTGAGCGGACGGCGGCGAGCGCCCCGATTACGCACGCGTCTTCGTTTCTCTCAAACCCGCGGCCGAGCGCCGCGGGTTTTTGTCTGAATGGAGGCGGGGCCATCAGCCCCGCGGGATTCCGGCATCGAAACACATGAGCCGCGGGCGCTGATGGCCCCGCCTCCAAGAAGAGACTGACAAGCCGGGTAGGTTGCGCGCTTGCGCGCAACTTCACCGATTTACGCTCGGGGATGTGGCGCGCAAAGCGCGCCACCTACGACGCGGTGGCGTAGCGCCACCGCACCCCACCGCGCCTTCAGTGTCATTCTTGTCATACGAGCTTGGTTGGCCGACGGGATGCTTTTACCGTCAAAGTCGGGCGGCGCTGTCGCCCCAAACCCACGCCAAACACCCAAGCATACCATCATGAGAAAAACCCTGTTCGCCGCGTTCGCGCTTCTCGCCGCCGCTGGCCTTAGCGCGGAGGAAGCCAAGTCCTCCTATTCGGTCACGACCGACTTCACTTACACGTCCCGCTATTTCTTCCGCGGCGTGATCGCCCAGGATCAGGCGTTTCAGCCTTCGATCACGTATACCCAAGGGGCGTTTTCGGGCGGTATCTGGAGCAGCCAGGCGCTGAACGACAAGACCGCCCAGTGGGCGCAGGGCAAGGAATACGATTTCTTCGCCGGCTACTCGTTCGCACTCGAGGGCGATCGCTCCGTCACGCTCGGCGGCACTTATTACTATTATCCGTCCGCGCGTCCGAGCCTGAGCGAACCGAAGAAAACCTATGAGGGCTACATTGCCTTCGCCACGCCGATCGGGCCGCTCAGCGGCAAGTTGACGGCGTTCCACGACTTCAAGCTCGACTCGAACACCCTGCAAGCCGACCTCGGCTACAGCGTGCCGATCAGCAACGGCTCGTTCGATGTCGGCGTTTACTACGGCTACAACGACGTGGGCGACGGCGACGGCGATCTGCCCGGCACCGCGGGCTACACCTACAAGTATTACGGCGCCGACGCCTCGGTCAGCGTGAAGCTCTCCGACAAGGCGACGATCAAACTGGGCGGTCACTGGACCGACACCAGCGGCGATGTCGCGTCTCCGGATAAAAACCTTTGGGTCACGCTCGGCGTCACCGTCGTGTTCTGATCCAGAAACAGGAACGCATAGCAGAATGGGAACCGGCCGCACGCGAGTGCGGCCGGTTTTTTTGCGATGGGTGGTTTCGCGTCAGGTGGGAGGGGCTTTACGCCCCGACGCCCGGCGCACGCGCAACGTCGGGGCTTAAAGCCCCGCCCACCAATGCGCCGCCGGCACGATTCCGCTATGACGCAACTCTCACGGCACCGCACGTCCCGCGCATTGCCGCTCCCCACCATCGCGGCGAAGCTCTCTGGGCCCGCCCACGCTCCACGCCCCGAAAATTCCACGAAATCGTTCTGGCCCCGGCCCGCTGGAATCCTTTTTCGTTAACCCTTCCACGCATGAAACCACGCAAGGTCGCCATCCTCACCGCCGGTGGACTCGCTCCCTGTTTGAGCGCCGCCGTCGGCGAACTCATTCTCCAATACACCGAAGCCGCGCCGGAACTCGAAATCATCTGCTACCGCTCCGGCTACAAGGGCCTGCTGCTCGGCGATTCGATCCAGGTGACCGACGACATGCGCGCCCAGGCCGGCATCCTCCGCCGTTACGGCGGCAGCCCGATCGGCAACAGCCGCGTGCGCCTCACCAACGTCGACGACTGTGTGAAACGCGGCCTCGTCAAAGCCGGCCAGGATCCGCGCGCCGTCGCCGCCCGCCAGCTCAAGCGCGACAAGGTCGACATCCTGCACACCATCGGCGGCGACGACACCAACACCGCCGCGGCCGACCTCGCCGCCTGGCTCAAGAAAAACGGCTACGGCCTCACCGTCGTCGGTCTGCCC
Organism: Candidatus Didemnitutus sp.; assembly: GCA_041906465.1. Classification (GTDB taxonomy): domain Bacteria; phylum Verrucomicrobiota; class Verrucomicrobiia; order Opitutales; family Opitutaceae; genus Didemnitutus. Next base: position 86,327 of record JAYRJE010000015.1, read on the forward strand.
AAGACGATCGACAACGACATCGTCCCCGTCCGCCAGAGCCTCGGCGCGCTCACCGCGGCCGAGCAGGGCGCCCGCTTCTTCCAGAACGTCGTCAGCGAACACGGCGCGAGCTCACGCATGCTCATCGTGCACGAGATCATGGGCCGCCACTCCGGCTGGCTCACGGCGGCCACGGCGCGCGATTACCTGCGTTTCGTCGAAGGCGGCCTGTTTATCCCCGGCCTCGGCCACAAGCCCGAGCGCTGGAGCATCCACGGCGTTTACCTGCCGGAGATGGAATTCGATCTCCACGCCGAGGCCGAGCGCCTGCGCGCCACCATGGACCGCCTCGGCAACGTGAACCTCTTCGTCTCTGAAGGTGCCTCCGTGGAAACCGTGCTCGCCGAGATGACCGCGCGCGGCGAGCCGATCGAGCGCGATCCGTTCGGCCATGTGAAACTCGACAAAATCAACGTCGGTTCCTGGTTCGGCAAACGCTTCGCCGCGATGATCGGCGCCGAGAAGGTGCTCGTGCAGAAATCCGGCTACTTTGCCCGCTCCGCGCCCGCCAACGACGCCGACCTCGTGCTCATTGCCCGCTGCGTCGAGCACGCCATCGAGTGCGCGCTCCGCGGCGAGTCCGGCCTCGTGGCCGAGGACGAAGAGGCGAACGGTCGTCTCAGCCCGATCGCTTTTTCGCGCGTCAAGGGCGGCAAGCACTTCGACCTGCGCACGCGCTGGTTTCAGGACATCCTCGAGACGACCGGCCAAAAATCCGGTCGCAAACGCAAAACCGCGTGAATTAGCTGGCGATCGGCGACGTCTCAGAACCGTCGCCGCCGCCTCAACGCCGCACGCGCGGCGACGTTTTTTTCAGATTTTGCCGAACGCGTTGCACCGTGCGGGGTCCAACGCGCGTCGACGTCTTTTTACTGCATGATTCCTCGGGAAAACCTCCGCACCGTCTGTCACCTTCTCCTTCTTTTTCTCCTGGCCGCGCTTCCCGCGCGCGCCGCTACGTGGATGCTCGCGAATGGCGACCGGATCACCGGCACGCTGGTCCGCGAGACCGACACCGAGCTTGAAATCCGGCACGAGCAGCTCGGCACGTTGAAAGTCCCGCGCGCGGCGCTCGCGCCCGTGCCGAGTGCCGCCACTGCCGCGGCCCTCGCCAAGGTGCCCACCGCACCGGCTGCCGCTCCCGCGGCAAAATCCGACAAGGTGATCCCGAAATGGACCCGCCAGCTCGAACTCGGCTACGTCACACAGGACGGCGCCAAGACCAAGCGTGACATGACCGCCCGCTTCTCGATCGAGGGGCGCGACCAACGCTCCAACAGCTACAGCGCCACCGCGACCGCGCTCCGCTCCGAAGCGCAGAGCATCGTCACCGCCGATCGCCAGCAGGCCGATTTTCGCTGGCGTCACGACTTCAACAAACGGCTCTTCACGCAGACGCTCACGACCTATTCGGCCGATGACCTCAAGCAGATCAAATACAGCGTCGAGCAGCAGCTCGGCGGCGGCTACAAGATCATCGACGGACCGAAGCAGCAGGTGAACGTTGGTCTCGGCGCCGTGGTGCAGCGCTTGTCGCGCGAGGGCTACGAAGACTACACCGCGCTGCTCGGTTCCGCGTTCCAGGACTACTCCTTGCAGTGGGACAAGCGTTTCAAGTTCACCCAGGAAGCCACTTTCTTCCTCGCCGACTCGCCCAACATGTCCGCGCGCGGCGGTCGCTCGACCGTGGTCGGCGCACCGGCCGACGGCAACTTCCGCTTCAAATTCAACGCGGCGCTCCAATCGCGCATGACCGAGCGGATCTCGCTCAATCTTCGCTACGAGCTCGATTACGACCACTCGGTGCCCGATCCGACCTTTCGCTCCGACTCGCGACTCACGTCCTCGCTCGGCTACGCGTGGTAGGCGGCGCGGGGCGCCGCCAGTGGAAGTTGGAAGTTGAAGTTGAGGAAACTTCGCGCCCGCCGGACGCGTCTACCCGTGCGCTTCGCCCTAAACTCAAACTCCTAAACTTAAACTGGCGCACCGCGTCAGCGCGGCGCGCCTTCGGCATTGCCCCGGCACAAAAGCCCCGCAACGTAGTCGAACGACTCTCCGCATGCGATCGCTTTCCCTCTTCGCATTTCTCGCCGTGTCCGCGTTCGCGCAGACGCCGCCGGCCGCGCCGTCGCTGCAGAATCTCGTGCAAAACTCCCCGTTCGGCACCGCCACCGCCGCCGGCCAGGCGGCGGCGGCCGCTGGCCCGCTGGAGTTTCGCGGCACCTTTGTCGATCGGGGCGAGCGTTTTTTCAGCATCCTGGACACCGGCTCGCGTCGCGCGGAATGGGTCAGCCTGAAGGAGAGCGGTCACCCTTACACGGTGAAGTCCTACGATCCGGAGAGCGAAACGGTCACGCTCGACTATCAGGGTCGCAGCATGAGCCTGAAGCTCCGCACCGCCCGAATCACCGCCATGGCCATGCCGCCGCCGCCGGCGGCGACCCCACAGCCCACCGTCGTCGTGGCGCCCGGCACGAATGTCGGCCCCGGCGTCACACCCGCCCCGACCAGCACCGAGGCCCAACGTCTTGCGCAGGTCGCCGAAGAAATTCGTCGTCGGCGCGCGCTCCGTCAACAGGCACAGCAGCAGCCCCCGCCGCCGCCCGCCAATCAGCCCCCGCGTTAATTTCCCCATGAATCTGAAGAAGGCCCGCGCTGCGTTTACGCTCATTGAAATCCTCCTCGTCATCGCCCTCATCGGTCTGCTGGCCGGCGTGCTGATCACGAACACCACGGGGGTGTTCGACCAAGGCCAGGAATCGGCCGCCAAGATCTTCGTGCGCGACACGATGAAGCTCGCGCTCACGCGTTACCGCATGGACCTCGGCGACTATCCGTCCACCACGGAAGGTCTTGCCGCCCTCATCACCGCACCGGCGAGCAAGGCCGATCGGTGGCGCGGTCCCTACATCGAGGCGCCCAGTGGCAAGCTCCCGCTCGATCCGTGGGGCGAGGCTTATCGCTACCGCTATCCCGGCACGAAAAACAAGGGCGCCTACGACCTCTACTCGGTCGGCAAGGACAAGGCCGAAGGCACCGAGGACGACGTCGGCAACTGGTGAGCGCCGGTGCGCTTCCGGGCCGAGAAGCGCGTCGCGCTGCCGCGTATCGCATGAGTTTCGGTCATCAGCCAATTTCCGGCGCGATTGTCGGGCGGGGTCGCCGAACCCCGCCTGGATCAGCGAAAGAAGCGTCCCTGAGCGGCGGGGTTCGGCGACCCCGCCCGACATCCGCGACCCGCGCCTTCACGCTCGTCGAATTGCTGCTCGTCCTCGCGCTGATCGCGGTCTTCGCGGCCGTCTTCATTCCCGGCGTGAACTCGATTCTCGACCAGATGAACGACCGCGGCCCCGAGCAACTGCTCAGCGAAGCGGTCCTCGCGGCGCGCACCGATGCGTTGGAATCGGGTCGTGAGGTCGAGCTCAGCTACGATCTCGAGAAACGCCAGCTCGTCTACGGCACCGCGGACACACGGAGCGACGCGCTGCCGGCGGGCATCACGCTCGAGCTTTTACCCATGCAGGCCGGTGCGAGCATTCTCCTCGGCGGCGAACTTTCCGAGGCGCAACAGGAACCGCTGAAGCGCGTGCGCTTCTTCGCCGATGGCACCTGCGAGCCGTTTCGGATGCGGGTGAAGGCGGGCCGCGACGCCAAGCCGCGCGTGCTCGTCGTCGATCCGTGGACCTGCGCGCTGAGCCCGGCGCCGACGAAAGGCGGGTCGTGAGGGCGATCGCCTCAGTGCCCCGAGTCCGCTGCTCAGGTGGGCACCGCTGTCCCAGCGGCGCCAAGGATTCGCGTTTCCCTCGTCGCCGCTGGGACAGCGGCGACCACCCGCGATCCCAGTCCGCCTTCACCCTCATCGAAGTTCTCGTGGCGCTGACGATCCTTGCCATCGCCGCCGTCGTCCTCGGCGCGGCCTACGCGAATACGCTCAACGCGCACGCTGCGATCGCGCAGCGCGCCTCCGGCGGCTCGGCGATGGATTTCCTGCACGAACAGATCCTCAACGAACCCGAACGCGAGAAGGTCGAGAAAGGCGGCGACCTCTCGTTGCCCGACGACCGTCGCCTGCGCTGGGAAGCGAAGATCGAGGAGGCGGCCGTGCCGGATCTGTTCCTCGTGACGGTTACAACCCGGATCGCCGGCGGCACGATGAAAACCGAAGAGCAGGCGACGGACACCTTCATGGTGCTCCGCCCGACGTGGAGCGATGCCCAGCGGCGCGAGCAGCTCCGCTCCGACTGGCGCGCCTCGCGCGAGAAAGTGCAGGAGGCGCGGAAATGAGCGCTGTGGCCCATCTTACTGCGTGTGGGGCAGCGCGCTTGCGCGCGCTCCGAGAGACCGCGGTCTGCGAGCCACTGGGCGCCGAGGCGCGCGCAAGCGCGCTGTCCCACCGAAATCCACGCGCCTTCACGTTGATCGAGGTCCTCCTCGCGACCGCGCTGCTGGGCGCGCTGCTGATCGCGATGAATTATTTCGTGTTCTCGATGGCCGAGATCTGGGGCGTCGGCGCCGAGCGGCGGCTGTTTGAACAACACGTCCGCGCCGTCACGCGCGAAGTCGAGACGATGCTGCGCACCGCCGCGCTGCCGCCGATTACGAATCAGATTCCGATTTTCGCCCGCGAAGTGCGGCTCGACGACGGCCGGCGCGAGACGCTGGTGACGTTCGAGCTGGCCGAGGGGAGTCCGCGCCTGCCGTGGAAGACCGCGCCGTTGCCCGACGTCGTCTGCGCGTTCGCGCATCAGCAGGGCAAGGGCCTGATGCTCTACTGGCAGTCGCGCCTGGAAAAGGATTTCGACGACGGCGTGCCGCGGCCGTTCGTGCTCTCGGCCTTCGGGGCCGGCCTGAAGTTCGAGTATCTCGAAGGCGACGGCAGCTTCTGGCGCGTTTACGATCAGCTGCAGCGCGACAACCAGGGCCGCTGGCGCATGCCGCAGCGCCTGCGCCTGTCCTTCGCGCATAACGAGATGAAAGCCGATACCACCGTGGCACTCCCGCCCGCGCCGGGTCCGTTGCCGCATTACTGAACCGTGACGACGCCACCGAAGTTCACGCAGCGAGGTAGCAGCCGAGGTAACGAGGCTGTTGGGCGGCACGTAGCCGCGTTGGAGCGGAGCGACAACGTGGCCACGCTTTCGCCTTCGGCTCAAGCGCGGCTACCCGCCAACCTCACGTCGACTGAGAAGACAGAGGCTTCCGGTGGCTTGTCGCTTGATCGCCTGAAACTCGTCACCGCGTGCCGCGCGCCCGCCGCGCGCCAGCGCGGCGCCATCATTGTCCTCGTGCTCGTCACGATCATGCTTGCGGCATTCCTGCTCACGGCGTTCATCCGCCGCAGCGGCACGGAGCTCCTCGCCGATGCGCGGGCGGCCAACTTGAAGAGCCTGCGCGCGGAAGCCTATTCCGCGCTCGAGACGACCCTGGCGGTGCTGGCGGATTTTCGCGCGGTGGACGGAGCGCTGCGCAGTCCGGCCGAGGGCTGGGAGGATCCGTTGACCGATACCGGCTTCACACCGTCGACCGGCCGCGAAGTCGAGATCACCTTCGAGGATGAATCCGCGAAGCTCTCGCTGCCCACCGCCAACGAGACCGAGATCCAGACGATGCTCGAGTTTGCCGGCGTCGAGCGCAATCAGGCCGAGCACCTCAGTCACATTCTCCATGTTTGGGTCCACGACGCTCCGAAGGACGCCGGCGTCGATCTCGACATGCCGGACTACACGCGTGCGGATCCGCCCTACGTCGCGGCGCACCGGGCGTTGCGTTCCTGGCGCGAACTCGCGGCGGCCGAGTTGGACGAACGCGTGTTCTTCGACGAGGCCGGGCGCCCGACGCCGGTGTTCGATGCGTTCCGCCAGGAAGTCTCCCTGCTTTCGTTTCGCCGTGTGAATCTGAACTCCGCCCGCGCCGGCGTGTTGACCGCGCTCGGACTCGGCGCCGGCGAGGTGCAGTCGTTGGAAAATTACCGCATGCAGCCGAAACCGAAGGGCGAGACCGGCGTCTTTCGCTCCATCACCGAGGCAGGCACAGTCATGGGCGCGAGCATCACGGGCGACCGTTTCAGCACCAACATCGAGGCGCTCCGGATCAACATCGCGGTCCGCCAGGGTCAGGTGGTTTACCGGCTCAGTGCGGTGGTTTCGGCCGGCACGAATGCCTCGAACCCCCAGCGCCGCGAAGAGCCCGCCAAGCCCGGCGCGGCCGAAACGGCCCCCTTGCCCGAGAGGAAAGCCTTGAACTACCCCTTCACCGTGCTGGAGATTAAAGAGAACGCCGAACCAACCGGGCCCATCGCGAGTCCCACGAGCTGACATGCCGACTTCCCCAACCACCGCCGCGCCCGAACCGGTCCTCGACGAAACCGTCGTGCTGCCCGCCGAAGCGTTCTTCGTTCGCTGCGTGCCCCTCGATCCCGCGGCGGAAGCCGCCGACCAGGTGGAGCTCGCGCTCGAGACCCACGCGCCGTTCGCGCTGGGGCAACTTTTCTACGGCTACCACCGCGCGCCGGACGGCGCTGCGGCGCTCGTCTTCGCGACGCATCGGCGCCTTTTCGCGGCGGAAGGGTGGGACGGTGCGGCGGCCGTGCTGCCGGCGTTCGTGGCGTTGCTCGGTGATGCTCCCACGCATCGCAAGACGCGGACGTGGAGCGATGGCGCCTCCCTCGTCGTCGCCGCATGGGACGGCCGCGGCACGCTGCCCGCGCTGGTGCTCGCGCGCCAAGTCGAGCCCGCCACCGAGGGAGCCGCGCGCGACCGTCTGCTCGCCGAAGCCGCCGCGCGGCTGGGCGATCTCGGTTCGACCGAAGAGTTCGTCGGTCCGATCACTGTCGCGACGAAAAAGCAGACTTGGGAGTTCTCCGTGGCGCGCCGCACCGGGGGCGTGCTCACGACGGTTTTCGACGAGGCCGTCGTGCAGGCAATGGACGTGCGCGACAAGGAAGTGCTCGCCACTCGCCGCGCCACGCAGCAACGCGACCGTTTTCTCTGGCGCGTCCTGCTGGCGACCGCCGGGTGCATCGCGTTTGGCGTGATTCTGGAAGTCGCGCTTTTCCTCGGCGGTTTCCTGCTCGAGCAGCAGCGCCAGGCGCAGAACGTCGTCGCCCCCGAAGTGGAGAAAATCCAGACCGCCCAAGCGCTCGGCACGCGCATCGAGGAAATGGCGCAGCGCCGGCTCCGCGCGATGGAAATGCTCGCGGTCGTGAATGCCGTGCGCCCACCCGGCATCGTGTTCTCGCGCTCGACCACGTCGGGTCGCGACACGCTCGAAGTCGAAGGCCAGTCCGCCAACGCCGACAACGTCGGCGCGTTCGAGTCGGCCGTGCGTGCGCTGCCGCAGGTCGCCACGCTCGAGGTTTCGAATGTCGGCTTGCGCGAGGGCCTGACGACGTTCCGCTTCGTCGCGACGTTCAAGGACGGCACGCTGCGGGAAGTTGCCGGGACGGACGCGGGGGGTGCGAAATGAAACGCTTTTTCTTCACCCGTTCGCTGCGTGAGAAGACGCTGCTGGTCGCCTTCGTGGCGCTGGTGGCGATCGTCTGGTTGATCAGTGCCACGGGCCGCACCCGCGCGCGGCTCGCCGACTGGCGGGCGCTGCGCACTTCCGGCGAGGAGCAGCGGCTCTGGTTGTCCAACAAGGCGGAGATCGAGGCGCGGGCCGCAAAAGCCACGGCGCAACTCGATCCGGCGAAGACGCTCAACGGCACGCGCCTCGTCGCCGAGATGAGCACGCTGGCCGCGCAGGCGGGACTCACCGCCGAGGTTTCCGGCCAGCGCTCGGAGCGGACGACGCAATTCGCGTTTCACTCCGCGCAGGTGAGCTTCCGCCGGGCCGAGATCGGCGCGCTGGTGAAATTCTACGAGACGTTGTCGCACCGCTCGCCCTACGTCGGACTCGAGCAAGTCTCGCTCGCCTCCGACCGCGGCGCGCCAGGCACGGTCAACGCGACCTTCCGCGTCACCGCCGCCGAGCTGCAGCGCTGAGCGGCTGCGCAGGCGCGCCTCTCGCGCAGCGGTGGCGGTTTGCACAGGCTTTGTTAATTTCAAGCTTTCGTCGTTTCGCAGCTTGAGCTGCCGCGGGCCGCACGGTTTATCCCCGGCGTGAAACGGGCCCCTCGTGCGTTACGCGCGACGTTGACATTTTGCGGCTTCGCCGTGGCAGCCATCGCCGCGGTGTCGCCCGATACGAGCCTCACCGCCGACGAGCAGGCGTCGCGCTTCCTGGCGCAGGCGACGTTCGGTCCGACGAGCGACACCATCGCCGAACTCCGCCAGCTGGGCTACAACTACCAGACGTGGTTCGACGTGCAGGCGAACAAGCCGCCCACGAAGGCGCTGGACATCCTCGCCGCGGCGCGCGCCGCCGGCTCCTTCACCACCAGCGACCGCAATCACAACCGTCGCGCGCGCACGCAGGTGATGCTCACCGCGCCGGATCAACTCCGCCAGCGCGTCGCCTACGCGCTGAGCCAGATATTGGTCGTGTCGGATGCCGACTCGAACATCGCCAACGCCAGCGACGGCTCCTCCAGCTGGTGGGACATGCTCGCGCGCAATGCGCTCGGAAATTTCAAGACGCTGATGATGGACGTGACGCGGCACCCGATGATGGGCCGCTATCTTAGCCACTACAAAAACCGGAAGGCCAACCCCACCACCGGCACGCGTCCCGACGAGAACTACGCCCGCGAGGTGATGCAGCTCTTCACCATCGGACTCTACCAACTCAACAGCAACGGCACCTACGTCACCGATGGCTCCGGCCGCCCGCTCGAGACTTACACCAACGACAACATCACGGAGTTCGCGCGCGTCTTCACCGGCTTCACGGACGAGAGCACGAACAACACCGGCACGGGCTCAGGCCGCACCGATTTCCCCAGCGCCAGCGCCGACTACACCAGCCCGATGCGGATGTGGGAAGGGCAGCACGACACCGGCGCGAAGACCCTCCTCAACTACCCGGGCGCACGGAAGGTCAACCTGCCCGCCGGCCAGCCGGGCCTGACCGACGTCAGCGACGCGCTCGACAATCTCATCGAGCACCCGAGCTGTGCTCCGTTCATCTCGCGCCTGCTCATCCAACGCCTCGTCACCTCGAACCCGAGCGACGCTTACGTCGGGCGCGTCGCCGCGGTGTTCGTGAACAACGGCTCCGGCGTGCGCGGCGATCTGTTCGCGGTCGTGAAGGCAATCCTGCTCGACAACGAGGCCCGCAGCACCGCGATGCTCACCGACCCTGAGCACGGCAAATTGCGCGAACCGTTCCTGCGCGTCACGCATCTGCTCCGCGCCTTCAAGTTCACCCTGAACGCCGGCACGACGATTATTCCTTACGATCTCGGCGCGCTCTCCGAAGCCGCAATGGGCCAGTTTCCCCTCGGGTCACCGTCGGTGTTCAACTTCTACTCGCCCGACTACGAGCCGCCCGGCGCGATCTCGAACGCCCGGCTCGTCGCGCCGGAGTTTCAGATCCTGAACGCCGTCACCGCCGTCGCGTTTCCCAATGCCGTGAACACACTGATCAACAGCGGCACCGGCAACATGCGCCTCGATCTCTCGGCGCAGGAGTCGCTCGCGGCGAACCCCGACGCCCTCCTCGACAACGTCGATCTCCTCCTCACGCACGGCACGCTCAGCACCGACAGCCGCACGAAGATCCTCACCGCCGTCAACGGCATCACCACCGCGATGGTGCCCAGCGGCAGCAACCTCAACCAGCAGCGTGCGCGCCTCGCGATCTACCTCGTCGCGCTCTCGCCGGACTTCGCGATTCTCAAGTGAGCACGCCGCATTCGATCACCCGCCGCGAGTTCCTGGGCCAGGCCAGCTGCGCCGGCGTCAAGGGCACCGCGATCCTTTCCACGCTGCTCTCGCTGCGGCTCGCCAACTCCCTCGCCGCGCAAACGGCGTCTTCGGACTACAAGGCGCTCGTCTGCCTCTTCCTCGCGGGCGGCAACGATTCGTTCAACATGCTCGTGCCGACCACGAGCGGCGAATACGCCGCCTACGCGAAGGCGCGCGGCAACCTCGCGCTCGCGTCGGACACGCTGCTGCAGATCACGCCGTCCAATCTCGGCGGCCGCACGCTGGGCGTGCACCCGTCGATGACGGAAGTGCGTGACCTCTTCACGTCGGGCAAACTCGCCTTCGTTTCCAACGTCGGTTCGCTCGTTCGCCCGACGACGTTGGCCGACTACAAAGCCAACCGCTATCGGCCGATCTCGCTCTACTCGCACTCCGACCAGATCAAGCAGTGGCAGACGTGCATGCCCGACCAGCGCACCGCCGTGGGTTGGGGCGGCCGCGCGGCCGACATCATCAAGTCGCTCAACTCGCCGAGCATGGTTTCCATGCTCATTTCGCTCTCCGGCCAGAACACTTTCCTCAGCGGCGAACGTTCGTTCGGCTACACCGTCTCCGCCAACGGCGCGACCGCCCTCAGCGGCTACGATCCCAACGCTCGCAACAACCTCAACGCCCTCCGCACCGCTGCGGCTGACAGTCTGCTCGAAGCCGACTACCGCAGTCTCTTCGAGAAAACCTACGGCGGCAGCACCGCGGCCGCGATCGACGCCTACTACGAGTTCTCGGGTGCTCTCAACGGTGTTACGCTCTCCACCGCCGTGCCGTCGGGCAACTCGCTCGCGAACAATCTCGCGATGATCGCCAAGATAGCCTCCGTGAACGGCAAGCTCGGCGTGAAGCGGCAGATTTTCTTCGTGCAGCTCGGCGGCTGGGACCATCACGACGAGTTGCTCAACAACCAAGTGACGATGCTTCGCACGGTGAGCCAGGCCGTTGGCTTCTTCCACAGCGCGCTCGGCGAGGTCGGTCTGCAGAACAACGTCACGCTCTTCACCGCGTCCGACTTCGCGCGCACGCTCACGTCGAACGGCAACGGCTCCGACCATGCGTGGGGCGGCAATCACTTTGTGCTCGGCGGCTCCGTCGTCGGCGGACGCGTCGCCGGCAACAAGGATCAGGGCTACTACCCCGATTTCCAGCAGCTCTCGACCTTCGACACCGGGCAGGGCCGGCTCATCCCCGGCATCGCGGTCGACGAATACGCGCGCGATCTGCTCAGCTGGTTCGGCGTCAGCGCCGGCGACATGGATTACGTGCTGCCGGCCTTCAGCAGCCGCTTCGGCGGACGCTCGGAACTCGGCCTGATGACGAACAGTCCGGTCACGACTCCGAGCACCCCGAGCACGCCCTCAACTCCCGCACCCACGCCCTCCACGCCCAGCACCGGCGGATCATCTGGAGGCGGTGGTGGTGGCGGTTCGCCGACCATTCTCGGCGCTGCCGCGATCGGCGGTGCGTTGCTGCTGAAGAAAATTGCCGATCGCAAAGCCCGCCTCGCCGCCGAGCGCGCACCGAAGTAGGCTGCGCCCGATTGCTCAGCGCGCGGTGTCGGGCTTCGGCGGATGCCAGCGCCAAATGACGTATTCGCCCTCCCACAACACGGCGAGGCGTTCCCACTCGCCCGGCAAATCCGGCCGGCCCCCGCCCTTGCCGTGGCCCCACTCGAAACCGCGCTGCTCCCAGTGCTGGTTGATGGCGAAGATCGGCCGGCCGGAGTGTGCGAGTTGCGCCCAGAATTCGGGCGTGCGCGCCGCGGTGCGATCGGGCCGCACCAGTTGAAATTTCGTATAGTGCCACACCGCGTTCGAGGCGTGGCGCGCGAACACGATTGCGTTCGCCGGCGCACGCTCGTTCAGCCACTCGACGGCCACGCGATGGGCCCGGGCGGCGTGCACCCACGGCAATACATCCCGCCGCACCGTGTCGGCGATCGCCATGCCGAGCAGTAACACGGTAAACACCGCGCTCGGCCAAAGCGCAGCGTGCTGAGGATCAGCCGGGAAAAACACGAGTCGCGTGCGCGCCAGCGCTGTGCGCGTCACGTGCAGCCCGAGCACGAGCAGCGCGGGCATCGCCGGCAGCACGAAGCGCATGTTATACCAGTTGTCGTAGGTGCACCAATAGAGCGCATAGAACACGAAGAAGCTGCCCGCCCACAGCCCGAGCACCAGCCGCGCTCGCGGGGCGAAACGGCCGAGCCACGGCGCCGCGAATGCCGCCACCACGACCGGCGTGAACATGGCCGGAAGCCACTGCGCGTAGGACGCGAGTGTCGGCGCGATGAACGACGCGCTCCACGCATCGCTCACGTCACCGTAGCCGGTCCGCAGCGGATGGCCGTAGTGCCGGAAATTGAACCACAGCAGCCACAGCGCCGCCGGCAGACCCGTGAGCACAAGATTCCGCAGCGCCTGCGGGCGACCCCAGAGACAGGCGAGCACGGGCAGCGCGCACAGCGCATTCGCCGGTCGCACCAACACCGCGATCGCGGTCGCCGCGCCGGCGACGAAGACATGCCACGCGCGTTCGCGACCCGACCAGGCGAACGCCACGGCCGCAGTCACCCACAGCACCGAGGCGCCATCGCTCTGCGGCTGCAACGTCTGGAACAAAAACACCGAGCTGAGTCCGAGGATGCCGGCGGCGAGCCACGCCCACGCCTCCGGCAAACCAAAGACGCGCGCGGCGTGCCACGTGATCACGACGGCGCCGAGCAGATGCAGCGTCATCACGAGGACCGTGGCGTGCGCGAGCGGCAGCACCCACGCGGCCGCGCCGATCATCAGGCCCATGCCGGGCGGGTATTCCGGCGCCATCGCGCCGTCGGGCGCGACGCGCGCGGTCGTGGGGAGGTAAAGGTCGGCCTGCTTCGCCGCGGGCAGATCGAGATCCGGCCGGCGGATTTCGTGGGCGATTGCACCGGTGGAAACCGTTTTCGCGAAATTGAGATAGCCGCCGGCGTCGTTCGGTCCCGCCGTGTGATCGATGTGTGGCAGGAAAAAGCACGCATAACCAAACAGCGCCAGCCACGGCACTGCGCGCCACTCGTTTACGCCCAGCACAGTGCGCCAGTGCATGCGGAGGCGCCGCGCCACGACGGCGGCGCACAGCACGCCCGGCAGCAGCCACCAACGCCAGGCTCGCGCAACCTTCGTTGCGACGAAGCTGAGCTGGCTGACCTCGAGCGGAGCGGTGAACGCGAGCCAGTCCGCTCCGCTGTGGTCGCGCGCCACGACTCGAAACGGCTCGCCCGGCGCGGAGAAATTCACGCGTTTCCAGCGGTTGCCGACGGAGAAGCCCGTTTCGAGTGGCGGAATCGCGCGTCCGCTCGCGGTCACGAGGAGCAGCTCCGTGTCGGGCGGACGAAGGGAGCCGGCGACGCGCACCTGCAGGATCGACGCGCGCGTGACGAGCAACGCACTGCGGAACTCGCCGTGCGTGGACGCACCGTCAGTGGCGTTCCACGAACTCACGACCGGCAATCCGTCCGGCGAGGGAAGCTCCGGCGGCGTTGCCGTGCCGAACGAGCTGCCGCCATTTTCCTGGTGCAAGGCGAGTGGTGCACGCAGCGGTGAGGGGAGGACGGCGCGGATTTCCGGCTGCGCCGCGAAAGCCTCCGCGGCGGGACGCGCGTGCTCGTCGGCGGACTCGGCCACCGGTTCATAGCGGCCGGGTTCCGGGCGCGTGTGCGGCTGGGCGAGGGCATTGGCAACGACGATCAGCCATGCGGTCGCGAGGCAGAAATCACGCGTGCGCTGTCCCGCGTCGGCCGACCACCGCAGGCTGGCCAGGGCGACGACATTCGCCAGCACCACGAGCAGCGCCCACGCGCGTGGTGGCTCGGCGCCTGCGAGCGTGAAAACGAGCGTGGCGCCGCCGAACGCGAGCACGAGCGGTGCGGTGAAATGCAGCCCCGGCTCCGGCGTGCGCCGCCAGCGCCAGAGCGCGAGCAACGCGGGGGCCCATACCAGGACCGCGGGGACGGTCGACGGAAGTGAAACATCGCTTCCCGTCGCCAGGTTGCTCGAGCCGGTCAAACGGATCATGAGCCATCCCAAACCGAACGCGGCCAGCACGGCGCTCGCGACGATGCGGCCACGCGGTGCGCCCGCTCGCAGGTCGCGCGCTAGGGTGGCCAGTGCTGAAGCCGTCCCCAGCGAAGACGCCGCGATGTTCAACGCACCGGCGATCCAGCCGAGCGCGCAAGATCCGGCGGACTTCTCGCGCGCAGTGAGCACGAGTTGCAGCAGCGTGAGCCAGAACCACGCCTGGACGAGCGCATGCGCCCCGGTGCCCGGCGATTCGCGCGCGGCCAGCAAAGCCAAGCTGAGAGCGGCAAGCGCGAGCAGCGCGAGCCGTTGCGGAGAGAGCAAGCGACCGAGCGCGAGCAACAGCGTCGTGACTCCGCCGACGGCAAACACGAGCGAGCCGATGGCGAGCAGCCGCGCATCCCACTGGCCGGTCAGCGCCACAACCCCTGCACTCCAATAGTGGGCCAGCGCGAACGGGTGCGTGGCCGTCGTGGATGCAGACGATGGCTCGAGCGCGGGCAGCAGATGCGTTTGCGCTTCGGCCAGGAATGCCGCGGGTGCGAGTGAGGCGGCGGAGTCAGGCGTGAGCGGGGCGAGCCAGCCGGCGATCAGAAGCGACGCCGCTGCGATCGCGATGAGCGCCGCGAGTCGGCGCTCGGTGTCGCGGGCAGGCGGAAAGGCAGGAGCGGACATCCGCGCCAGTGTTGGCGTCGGCGCACCGCTAGAGCAACCGCGTTGATGCCAGACGAATGCGTCGCGTCAGGCTCGCGGTGTCGTCACCCGTGCGCCGAGCTGCGTGGCGAGCCACGCCATCGGCAGATACGCGAGCACGAGGTCGAGCGCGATGAACCCCTTGGGCGCGGGAATCATAACGGACGCGGCGATGCCGCCGCACAGCGTGAGCACGCCGATGGCCCACGCAAACGCGGCGCGGTGGCTGCGTGCCATCAGGTAGGCGACGAACGCGCCGGCGAACGTGCCGAGTGCGTGCGCGAGAAACGGAAACACGAAGTGCCGCGGTTCCAACAGCGGCATGGCGGCCGCGATTCCCTCGGCGGTCGTCATGTTCGCACCCGCGGGCGGCGGAAAGACGTGCGGCCCCAGCGTGACGAGGCCCATGTTGACGAGCGAACCGACGACGAAACCGATGACGACGGCGAGGACGTTGCGGAAGAGGTTGTTCATGGAGGGTTGTTGTGACGGAAATTCGCTGACGGTCCTCGCCGGCTGATGGGTATAAGCGCTCGGCGCGCTTAGCGGTCGAGGTTTCCGGGAGGCGCTTTCATTGGATCGAACGGGAGTGGCTGCCCGGCCTCGAGCCGGTAGGCGCGGTAACCGCGAACGGAGTCGTTGGGAAAGCGATAATCGTGCACGAAGACGGTGGGCGGGTCACGATCAGGGAGGAAAGTGATGCGCTCCAGTGTGCTTGGATCGGCGAGCGGAACCGCATCGGCCCGATAGGTCAGGCGTCGCACGGGTTCCGTGCGAAGGCGACTGGCGTGCTCTTTGCCGGGACGGAGTGCGTGGATGGTGAGCGATGCCTCGCCTGGCCGCCCCGAGGCGTCCGGGGCGATGATGAGTTCTGCTGCGAGGTAAACCATACCCGAAGGCTCGAGTCGCTTGGGTTTATCCTCTCCGAGGTTGGCCCAGAGCCGCACGCCCGTCACGTGGCCGGCGCGATCGCGCACGATTTCAGGCAACAACGCCGTTTGCCGTCGTCGCGTTCGTTGAGTGACAAACTCAGGCGGCGCCAATGCGAGGAATCGCGCATCGTAGTCTCCCGACGCGGGGAGACGGCTGGCCAGCCACGTCCATACGACGAATCCGATTCGCGGCGGGAGTCGGTCGAGTTGCAGCCCGTAGCGAATGTTGCCCAAGGATAGTTTCTCATCCGGTGCCCCGTCCTTGATTACCAAGGTGGAGAGGTAGCTGCTGTGGTAGTCCGAAGCGTAGAATTGAGCCAGCGGGGGCTTGCTCGCGGGATCCAGCGACCGGATGCGGAATTCGCCTTCACTGGCAATCAGCTCGAAAGGGGCCTCATGACGGCGCGGCTCCTTGATGACCTGCTGGTCGCTCAATGTGCCACGCAGAACGAAGTTGGAGTTGAGTTCGGCCGCAGGCACGCGCGGGACGACGAGCGAAAGCAGACAACCTTGCGCCAGCACGGTGAAGAGGAGTCTGCCGTGAACGTGGATCGTGACGGAGAGAAGCATCAGGAGAGATGCGGAGCGGAACGCGAAAACCTCGCGCAAGTGGTCCGACGAAAGGCACCACAAGCGCGGATCATCTTCAACTTAGAAGCGCGCTAGTCGCCGCCTCAGAACTTGAAGCTCGCGCTGACCTGGAAGACGGCGCTGACGATCGCGTAGGCGATGAAGGCGACGAAGAGGAAGGCGCTGATCAGCACGCCGGTCGAGATGACCTGCGTCATGATGCCGACCTGGCGCTGGAGGTCGTCCTGATACGACGCGGCGATGTTGCGCAGGCTCGGGGCGAGCTGGCCGGTGCTTTCGCCGACGGCGAGGCGGTCGATCACGAGCGGCGGGAAGCAATTCGTTTTCGCGAGCGAGGAGGAGAGGCTTTCGCCCTCGAGCACGCGGCTGGTGGCGTCGCGGAACGCGGCTTGGAGCGAGCGGTTGGCGATCGTGCGCTCGGTCATGCGCAGCGCTTCGGCGGTGGTGACGCCGTTTTCGAGGAGCACGGCGAGCGTGGAGGCAAAGCTCTGGATCGTGGCCGCGGTGACGAAGTGGCCGGCGAATGGTGCGCGCACAAGCCAGGCGTCGGTGGCGGTGCGGCCGGCCTGGCTTTTGCGCCAGCGCCAGAAAAAGACCGCCGTGAGCACGGCGCCGACGAGCACGATGATGCCGTAACGAATCAGGAAGTCCGACAAATCGACGAGCAGGCGCGTGGCCCACGGCATCTTGCCGCCGAGTGAGCTGAGCAGCGTTTGCAGGCGCGGCAGGAGAAAGAAAATGAAAAACAGGATGACGCCGATCGCGATGAAGCAGACGAACAGCGGGTAGGAGAGGGCGGCCGCGAGGGCGCGGCGGATTTCGCGCTGCGCAGTGTAGTGCTGGATGAGGCGCTGGAGCACTTCGCGCAGATTGCCGGTCGCTTCGCCGGCCGCGATGAGGTTGACGGAGTGCGTGCTGAACGTGCCGGGCAGCGACTCCATGGCTTGCGAGAGCGGGAGGCCTTCGCTCAGGCGTTCCCAGAGTGCGGTGCACAGGCCGCGCAATTGCGGTTCCTGGAGGCGCTGGCTGAGCAGACGCACGGCTTCACCGGCGGGCAGGCCGCTGCCGATCAAGTCGGAGAGCGACTGGAAGAACGGAAGCTGGAGCTTTTCGCTGAAGGCGCTGTGCGTGCCGCGTTCGGCGAACAGGGCCGGCAGAGCCTCGACGGCGGAGGCCGGTTTTTTCGGCGCGGTGGCGGGCGCGCCGATCTCGCTGAGGCGCACCGGTTGCAGGCCGCGGGCGGCGAGGAGGCGGGCGGCGTCTTTGCGGCTCGGGGCGTCGAGCGTCGCTTCGACGGTCTGGCCGTTCGCAGAGCGGGCGGTGTAGGCGAAGCGAGGCATCAGCGGATTTCCGATTTTCGATTCTCGATTTTCGATTCCCAGCGAAGCACGCGGCCCGTGGTGGGAGGGGCTTTATGCCCCGACGAAGCGGTGTCCCAGCAAGCCAGACGCCTAAGTGGCGGTATCACATTCACCCAATCGAAAATCGAGAATCGAAAATCGAAAATCATCATCACTTCTCCGCCACGGTGATGACGCGCAGCACTTCCTCGAGCGTCGTGTGGCCGGCCATCACTTTGGCCCAGCCGGATTGCTGGAGCGTGCGCATCCCGTGGTCGCGGGCGACCTTGGCGAGGGCGCGCGTCGATTCGCGGTGGACGATGAGGTCGTGCAGCGATTCGTCGGGCTTGAGGATCTCGAAGAGGCCGATGCGGCCGCGGTAGCCGGTGTTGCGGCAGCGTTCGCAGCCGCAGGGCTTCGGCACGTGCGTGACGCCGTCGGCGAGCGAGGCGTCGAGGCCGAGAATCGCGAGCGTGTCGCGCAGCTTTGTTTGGCTGATCGGTTCCTGGCCGGCGCAGTCGGGGCAGAGGCGGCGCACGAGGCGCTGCGCGATGACGAGCTCGATCGACGAGGCGACGAGGAACGGCTCGATGCCCATGTCGATGAGGCGCGTGATGGCGCCAGGCGCGTCGTTCGTGTGCAGCGTCGAGAAGACCAAGTGACCGGTGAGCGAGGCGCGGATGGCGATGTCGGCGGTTTCGCGGTCGCGGATTTCGCCGACCATGATGACGTCGGGGTCCTGGCGGAGCACGTGGCGCAGCGCGCTCGCGAACGTGAGGCCGATCTCGGGGCGCACCTGCATCTGGTTCGAGCCGGGCACTTCGTATTCGATCGGATCCTCGACGGTGACGATGCGCAGATCGGTCGAGTTGATCTTGCGGAGAAAGGCGTTCAGCGACGTCGATTTGCCGGAGCCGGTCGGGCCGGTGACGAGGATGATGCCGTGCGGGTAGTCGAGGACCTTGGTGATGATGGCCTGTTCGGACTCGTCCATGCCGAGGCGGTCCATCGTGTAGGCTTCCTTCTTCTGGTTGAGGAGGCGGAGCGAGACGGATTCGGCGTAGATGGTCGGGATCGTGGAAACGCGGATGTCGAGGACGTTGTCGCCGGCCTTGAAGTTGATGCGGCCGTCCTGCGGCAGGCGTTTCTCCGAGATGTTGAGGCGCGCCATGATCTTCAGGCGCGAGATGATGGCGTCCTGATAGCGCAGCAGGTTTTCCGGGACGGGCACGGGGACGAGCAGGCCGTCGACGCGGTAGCGGATGCGGAGCTGGCCTTCCTGCGGTTCGAAATGGATGTCGGTGGCGCCATCCTCGATGGCCTGCGCGATGATGTCGCGGACGAAGCGCACGACGGCGGCGTCGGCGTCGGCTTCGATGTTGAGTGCCTGGCCGGAGGCGAAGGTGTCGGGCTCGTCGGTGTCGTCCTCGATGCTGCCCGCGCCGACGCCGTAGTTCTCGATGATGAGCTGGCGGAGGCGGTCGGCGGCGGCGAGGTGCCACTGGACGGGGCGCGGGGTGAAGACGGCGACCCAGTCGCGCACGTCGTCGTCGGGCGGCCAGGAGGTGGCGAGGTGGAGTGGGGCGTCGGGCGAACTCGCGTCGCTGTTCTTCGCATCTCCGACGCGCACGGGCAGGACTTGATAGTCGTGGACGAGGCGTGCGGGCAGGGTGGCGATCGCATCGGCGTCGGCAGCAAGCGTGGCGACGACGGGCAAACTCGTTTGCTCGGCGAGGAACGGCAGCACGGCGCCGGGCGAGAGGTTGCGGAAAACGGCGAGGAGTTCCTGACGTTCGGCGCGGGGCGCTTCGCGGAGCTGGCGCAGCTGGTCCGCGTCGGGCCAGTCGCGCAGAAATTCCGGCGTGGAAAGGGAAGGCGCGGCCATGGTCAGGTGGAACGCGTTGACCCCAACGCGTTCGAGGACGGGCGAAGCGGACGGACGTTCGAGCGCATTGAGGTCAATGCGCTCCACCTCAGAAACGAGCTGGCTGGTGTGGCGCGCATGATCAGCGGGAGGACTTCTTTTTCTTCGGGTCCGGCAGCGGCTGGCCGAGCGCGTCGCGAATCGGGTCGCGTTGCTGCTTCGGCAGGGCGTCGACCTGTTTCAGCGCGGCGGTGTTGTCGGCGGCGGTGTTGGTCAGCACGTAGGGCCGCAGGAAGAACACGAGGTCGGTGCGGGTGTCGTCCCGCGAGCGGGAGCCGAGGAGGTCGCCGATGATCGGGATCGGGCCGAGGCGCGAGGTGCTCTTGGATTTCGAGGTGCGTTGCAGGCCGCCGAGGACGATGACTTCGCCGCTGCGGGCGCTGACGAACGAGGTGGTGGAGCGACGGCCGATGCGCGGCTGCGGGTTGCCGTCGATAGTGATGTCGCCGAGGATGTCGTTCACTTCCTGCGTGATCTCGAGCTGCACGGAGCCGTCGTTGCCGATGAGCGGTTTCACCTTGAGCGAAATGCCGATGTCCTTCGAGGAAACCGTCGAGCGATAGCCGCTGCCGATGGTGCTGCCGGTGGTGGTGGAGTCGTTGAGATAGCTGCTGATGACCGGACGCTGTTCGCCGACAAAGATGTTAGCCTCCTTGTTGTGCGTGGTCATGATGTTCGGCTGCGAGAGGATGGTGGCGTTGCTCTTGCGCGGTGTGGTGCTGAGGCCGATTTCGGCGGCGAGATCCCAGTCGCCGGTCGGCTGCTGGGTGGCGGTGACGTTCGTGGCAGTGAGGCCGGCGCCGGTGAGCTGGCCACCGACGAGCTTGTCGCCGGAGATTTTCAGGCCGAGCGCGCTGATGCCGGAAGAGGCGGCGTCAGTGAGCGTGACTTCGGCGATGACGACTTCGATGCGCACTTGCGCGAGGAGGATGTCGAGTTTGTTGACCAGCTCGTTGATCAGGCGGATGTCATCGATCGTGCCGGAGACGACGATGGAGTTGCTGCGTTCGTCGGCGAAGATGGTGAGGATCGTGCTGAACTGGTTCGAGGGCTCGGTGCCGAGGTTGAGGCCGGTGGTGACCGTTGCGACGGGAGCGGGCGCGGCGCCGGGGGCGGCGGGAGCCGCAGCCGCGGGCATGATGTTCGGGCGGGCGGAGTCCTGGGCCTTGGCGGCGTTGTTCTGGCCGGCGACGAGTTGAGAGAGGATTTGCGCGACGTCCTTCGAGGCGGCGTGCTTGAGGTAGATGACTTCGTTGCGCGTGTTCGGGTCGGATTTGACGTCGAGCTTGGCGATGAGGTCGTCGAAGAACGCGATCTGGCGCGGGTCGGAGATGACGATGATCTGGTTGGTGCGGTCGTCGGCGTTGTAGCTGGTGGCGGTGCCGAGCTGGGACTGGAGCGCGCCGCCGAGGATGGTGCGCATCTTGTTCACGACGTCCGAGGCCTTGGCGAAGTGCAGGGTGTAGAACTTCGGGGTCATGCCGCCGAGCGCGGGTTGATCGAGGCGCGAGAGCAGCGTCTCGATGCGCTGGAGGTTCGTGAGGGAGTCGGTGACGAGTGCGGCGTTGGCTTTTTCGAAGATGACGGGCGGGCTGCCGGTGTTGGGCGAGAGGAGGCCGGCGACCTGCGGCATGAACTCGGCGACGCGGAGGAAGTTGAGTTGGAAAACCTTGCTGGCGATGCGGCCGCTGGGCGCGAGGAGCAGCGTCGAGCCGTCGATGAGTTCGGGCGCCTCGGACTTGGCGACGTTGAGGGCGGTGACCTTGATGAAGCGGTCGCCCATCGGCGTGAGCGCGACGCCGTTGAGATTGAGCAGCGTCTCCAGCGCGCGGACGGCCTCTTCGCGCGTGACGCTTTCCTTCAAGTTCACGGTGATCGTGGCGGCGGGCAGCGCTTGCGGCCGCAGCACGGTTTTGCCGGTGAAGCGCTCGATCATCCCGAGCACCTGGTCGATGCTGTCCTCGCGCAGTTGGATGGGGCCGACCGCCTCATTCGAAGCGGGTGCGACGGGCGCGGGAGCCGGCGGCGTTTGCGCGGAAAGCGATGGCAGCGAGGCCGCCAATGCGAGAGCGCAAACGGCGAGACGAAAAAGAGGGAGCTTCATGCGGGGGTGCCGGGGGCGGCGAGATTAAGACTCTGTGTGACGTGGCCGGCGTCGAAAAGTTGCAGGGCGGCTAGTTGAAAGTGCGGACGAGCGGTTGGCAAGTGCCGCGTCCGTCCCGAAAAGTCCCGGCCTCATCCCATCGGGGATATCTCGGGCGGAACAACCGGCGCTTGCGGTGGACGAAAACACGGTCACCCTTCCGGCTTGGGCCCGGGACTCGCCGCGCGAGTAAATCCAACACCATCCTGAATGTCACTGGCGCGCGAAGCCGGAGTCGCTTCCGTGCCGCTCTCAATCCAATCGCCATGCGCCCCCTGCGAACCTTCCTCGCGTGTGCGATGCTGCTGACCTCGGTCGGCGTCGTCGCTCATGCCACCACGGTTACCCCGCCGGAGTTCTCTGAACTCAGCCAAAATTCCGACTACGTCGTGCGCGGCAAAGTCAAAAGCGTGCGCTCCGAGGTTCGGACGCAGGACGGGCGCGAAGTGCCGTTCACCCTCGCCGAGATCGCCGTCACGGATGTCATCGCCGGCACGCCGCCGACCCAGGTGGTGCTGACGATGCTCGGGGGAAAAACCTCCGCCGGCGGCGAGCTGGTCGTGGAGGGCGTGCCGCGCTTCGTGGTTGGCGACGAGAGCATCTTCTTCGTGAAGAACAACGGCACGAATTTCTACCCGCTCTATGCCGTGATGCACGGCGTCTATCCCGTGAAGCGCGACAAGGCCACTGGCCGCGAATACGTCGCGCGCGCCAACGGCCTGCCGCTCTCCGCCACCGCGGAGGTGGCGCTGCCGCTGGCCGAAGGCAAGGCTGCGCAGGAACTGCGTAAGCACATCAAGATCTCGGACGCGCTCAGCGTTGCCGAATTCAAGCAAAGCATCCGCGAATCCCGCGCGCTGCGCCAAGGAGGAGACGCCCATGCACGCTAACCTTCTGCGCCTCGCGCTCATCGCCGGCTCGCTCGCGGCGGCGGCAGCGTCCT
This sequence comes from Candidatus Didemnitutus sp., assembly GCA_041906465.1. Taxonomy (GTDB): domain Bacteria; phylum Verrucomicrobiota; class Verrucomicrobiia; order Opitutales; family Opitutaceae; genus Didemnitutus. Next base: position 108,847 of record JAYRJE010000015.1, read on the forward strand.
CCGGCTACGAAATCATCCGCAATGGCTCGACCCGCATCCTGTGGGCCGACGGTCCCATCGCGGTGCAAATCAAACTGGGCACGGGATCCACGTTGCAGGATGGCTCGAACTACAGCACCAGCGCCCAAGCGGCGATGGAGGCCTGGAACGGCGTGCTGCGCAACGTCCAGTTCTCGCCGACCATCGTGGCCGCAGGGCCGGCCGGCGAACAGAACGGCATTAACGAGCTGGTGTTCGCGAGCGACGTCTTCGGCACCGCCTTCGAGGCCAATGTGCTCGCCATCACCACCTCGTTCCGGTCCGGGTCCCGCCGCACCCAGTCCGATATCGTCTTCAACACCGCCTACACGTGGAATTCCTACCGCGGGGTGCGCCAGAGCGGCGTCGTCGACCTCCGCCGCGTCGCCATCCACGAACTCGGTCACATGCTCGGTCTCGACCATCCCGATGAGTCCGGTCAGACCGTGTCGGCCGTCATGAACAGCCGCGTGGGCGATATCGATGCGGCGACCCGCGACGACATCGACGGCGCGCAATATCTCTACGGCGTGCCCGGCGCCACGGTCCGGCCGGCCAACGACTCATGGGCCAGCGCCACCGCCGTCACCATCCCGGCCAGCAACACCGTCACGCTCACCGGTTCGAGTGTGAATGCCACCAAGGAAACCGGTGAACCGAACCACGCCTCCGAAGCCGGCGGCGCCTCCATCTGGTGGAAATGGACCGCGACCGGCACCGGCACCCTCGAGGTGAGCACCGCGAGCACCACGTTCGACACGCTGCTCGGCGCCTACACCGGCAGCGCGGTGAACTCGCTCACGCTGATCGCCTCCAACGACGACGCCGAGCCGCCCCCGGCTTCCGGCCCGGACAACCCGACCCGCAAGCGCACCAGCATCATCAGCTTTCCCGTCACGATGGGCACCACGTATTACTTCGCCGTCGACGGCTGGGACGGCGAGTGGGGCAGCAACGTGAACCTCACCTTCAACCTCAACGCGGTGATTCCCGACTCGGCGCCCACGATCACGACGCAGCCGCAAAGTCAGTCCGTCACGGTCGGCACGAACGTCGTGTTCAGCGTCGTCGCCACCGGCAAACCCAACCCCACCTACCAGTGGAACAAGAACGGAACGGCCATCGCGGGGGCGACGAACACCACGTATAGCGTCACCGGGGCCCAAACGGGCGATGCCGGCACCTACACCGTCACCGTGAGCAACAGCGTCGGCACCGTCACCAGCAGCGGCGCGACCCTGACCGTCAATCCAGTGGTCACGCCGACGCCCTCGGGCGGCGGCGGTGGCGGCGGTGGTGGTGCGCCGAGTCACTGGTTCTTCGCCGCACTGGCGTTGACCGCACTTGCGCGCTGGCGCCAACGCCGCCAATAACGGCGGCATGGAGCCGCTGAAACTTTCGCGCATCGGAACGCCGCCGTGGTTCTACCCGGCGGCGTTTCTTTGTGCGCTGGTCGTGCAACTCGTGCCCGGCTGGCGCGAGGGGCTGATCTACGAACGCACCGCGGTGGCGAACGGCGAATGGTGGCGCATCTGGACCGGCCAGATCGTGCACTTCGGCTGGCCGCACTTCATCGCCGACGGCGGGCTGCTGCTCATCATCGGTTGGACGCTCGGGCGCGAATTTCCGCGCGACAGCTGGCTCGGACTGCTGCTCATGCCGCCGGTGATCTGCGCCGTGCTCTACTGGGGCGATCCGGCCATGACGCGCTACGCCGGACTGAGCGCGGTGAACCTGGGGCTGCTGCTGTTGCTCGCCGCGCGGGGTTGGAAGGGCGATTGGCGCGACTGGTTTTGGCCGGCGATCATCGGGATCTACGTTGTCGAGCTCGGCTATGAGATTTGGAAGGGCGGCCAGGGCGGCGGCTTCATTCAGTTCGATGATCCGGGGGTTAAGGTGGCGACCAGCGCACACCTCGCTGCGGTCGGTTACGCGCTCGTGGCGTGGGGCGTGGCGGCCTGGTGGCGCAAACGCGGGGCGCGCGAGTAGGGCGCTCTCCGACCGACCGGATCGTCTCGGCCGCAAAAAGGCGCGGAAGGCGCAAGAAAACCGAGCGGATTTAACACAAAGGACGCCGAGGTCGCGGAGAGATCACTCTTCTCGGTGTCCCCTGTGACCTCTGTGTGGGAAAATCTTCCGCCCGTCTTCACGGCCAGCGTCTTTGCCGTTTCCGGGCGGAAGCCGATCATGCGGTCGCGCCATTTTGCTCTCGTCGGCCCGCGGCGCGTGCGTTGACTGCCGCTCCACGATGGCAAGCTCCGCTCACTGGCCGCTCTGGTTCGAGCGCGGCGCGATTCACCAGGATTACGTCTGGTTCGTCGTGTTGCTGGGCTGGGGATGCACGACGCTGCTGTGGTGGCGCCGGGCCGCTCGCGACCCGGCCTGGACGTGGGTGCCTTGGGTGGCGGCGGCCGGCGCGCTCGGCGCCGCGGTGCAGTTCGGCATCTTCAATCCGCACCTCGACGTGTTTCAGAGCCGGCTCAAGCCCGGCACGATCCGCGATTACGTGCCCGCGGTCATCGATGTGGAGCTGCTCGGCGACTGGCTGCTCGCGGCGCTCGTGGCGGGTTGGACGATCGGTTGGGCGTGGCTGGTGCGACGCAACCGATCGCCCGCCACGCGCATCGGGCCGGCGGCGCTGGCAATCGCTGCGGCGGGCGTGCACGTGTCCGCCCCCCGGCTGGGGGGCGCTGCGCTGGCGGCGGGCGTGCTCGTGCTGGCGATTCTGCTCGGGAGGGGCCGCACCCGCGCGGTGCGGGGGGCGCTGCTGCTCGCGGCGGCCGGGCCGCTGTTTTCGACGATTGGCCCGATTGCGGCGACACTGGGTGAATTGCAGCGCTCCGGTCCGCCGACTGCGTTTGGCCTGGTGGCGGCCGCCTATCAATGTCTCGCGGCGGGCGTGGTGTTCCTCGTGCTGCGCCGCGAATGTCCGGACCGCGCCGCCACCGTTGACCGGGTCGGGCCCGGCTGGTGGCTGCTCGCGGCGGGTTGGCTGCTCGGCGGACTCTGGTTTGCGCAACAGGTCGGCCGGGACAATCGCCACGAATTGCACCAGAATCGTCTGCGCGGCGCGGCGGCGCGCGCGCAGATCCTCAACTCCGATCTGCTCGAACGTTGGGCGCAGCCGTTGCCGCCGCTCTGGCAGCGTGAGGCCGGCGACGGACCGACGCGTCCGCTGCCGGAGAATTTCGAGGGGCTGACCGCTTCGCTGTCGCGGCTCGTCGCGCGCGAGTTTCGCTACACGCCGTTCATCGAGCGGGTGCGGATCATCGCGGTGAACAGCGGCTGGGTTTTCGTGCTCGCCGACAGCCGGCACCGGTTGCCGGAAGGCACGGTGGAAGTGCTGCGCCGGGCGACGCCGCAGGACGAGGCGGACTGGGCGCAGGGGCGCAATGTGATCGAAACGTCCGCCGTGCCGGAAATTGGTCGACCGTATTTCTGCCGCGCGGCCATGCGCTCCGCGGATGGCCGCATGCTCGGGTGGCTCGAGTTTGAACAGCGCGAGTTTTTTCAAAGCATCGAACGCAAGTGGCGTTCAGGCCCGCTGCTGGTCACGGCGCTCGGCCTCCTGCTCGGCGCCACCCTCGTGTTGCAGCGGCGCGTGGAGCGCGAGCGCGAGGCGGCGGAGCGCGATGCGGCGGTGCAGGCGGAATCGAGCCGCGTGAAGTCGGCCTTTCTCGCCACCGTCAGCCACGAGCTGCGCACCCCGCTCCAAAGTCTGCTCGGCTACGGCGAGTTGTTGCGCAGCCGCGTCGGCGGCGATGCGCAATCGGCCGCGTGGCTCGAGGCCATGCGGCAGCATGGCGAGCTGATGACCCGGCTGGTGAACGACCTCATCGATCTCGGTGCGATTGATGCCGGCACGCTCCGGCTGACGCCGCGCGCGGTCGCACCGGCCCCCCTCGTGCAGAGCTTGGTGGAGGGCCTGCGCCCCCGTGCGGAGGCGAAGGGCCTGCGGTTGCAATGCACGGTCGGCGACGCGGTGCCCGATCTCATCAGCGTCGACGATGCGCGGTGGCGTCAGGTGGTTTTGAATCTGGTCGGCAACGCGGTGAAGTTCACCGATCACGGCGCGGTGCTGGTGCGGTTGCAGGCGGAGCCCCGCGGGAATGTCGTTGCGCTGGTGTTGACGGTTGCCGACACGGGGCCGGGCATCGCGCGCGAGGCGCAGAAGCAATTGTTCCAAGCCTTCACGCGCCTCGAGCGCACCGCGCACAAGGAAGGCGCAGGCATCGGCCTCGCCTTGAGCGCGGCGCTGTGCCGGGCCCTCGGCGGCACGCTCACGGTGGAGAGCGACGGGATGCACGGCACGACGTTCCGCGCGACGATCATCGGCGAGCGAAGGGAGCGGCCGGCGGATGCGCCCGCCGGGGTCGCGCGCGCGTTCGCCGGGCGCCATGTGCTGGTGGTGGACGACAACACGCTGGTGCGCGAGTTGTTCACGGCGATGCTGACCGCCGCGGGTGCGCGCTGCACGGCGGCGGCGACCGTCGCGGCGGCATTGCCGGCAGCGGAGGATCCGTCGATCGGAGTCGCGGTGCTCGACCTCGCGCTCGGCGGTGAGTCGGGGCTGGACCTGGCGCGCGAGCTGCGCCGGCGGCGGCCGGGACTGCGGTTGATCGGCGCGAGTGCGCATGCGGGCGCCGCCGAACGCGAGGCGGCGTTGCAGGCGGGCTTCGACGTGTTTCTGACCAAGCCGGTCACTCAAGGCGATTTGCTCGCGGCCGTGTCCGGGTCGGGGAGTGCGGCGGCGACAGCGCCGCTGCCGGCGTGGCAGGAGGAGCTGGCGCGACAATTTCGGCTCGAGGCGCCGGAGAACCGCCGGACGCTGGCGCGGGCCGTGGCCGCGCGCGAGTGGAGGGGGGCGCGCGCGGCGGCACACTATCTGGCCAACAGCGCGGCGGCGATCGGCGATGCGGCGCTGCGGGATGCCTGCGAAGCGGCCGTGCGTGCCGCCGAGCGGCAGGACGAGGCGGCGCTGCGGGCGAGCTGGGTGGCGGTCGAGGCGGCGCTCGGTCGCTGGATCAGCGCGGCCTGACGCGCTGCGCGCTTGTCCTTTTTTCGGGCACGCTGTTTCCTCCGGCCGCGATCATGCCAGCGCGTATTCTCTTGGTGGACGATCATCCTCTGTTTCGAGCCGGCGTTGCCGCAGTGTTGCGGAGCGATCGGGGGCTCGAGATATGCGCGGAAGCGAATGATGGTGCGGCCGCGCGTCAGGCGCTCGTGACGGTGCGACCTGACGTGGCGGTCGTCGACCTTGTGCTCGGCGGCGATGATGGGCTGAAACTTGTGCGCGAGCTGCGGCGCGATTGTCCGGGCTTGCGCATCGTGGTGCTTACCATGCTGGACGAAGCGGTTTACCGATCGAAGGCGCTGCAGGCGGGCGCAGATGCCTTCCTTTCGAAAAGGGAGGGGCCGGCACAGATCGTCGCGGTCGTGCGTCAGCTGCTGGATTTTCCGGTGCCGGTCCGGTCGGCGGTGCCGAACGGCGACAACGCGGTCGCGCAACTGAGCGAGCGTGAACTACAGGTGTTTCGCGAACTCGGGTTCGGTCACACCACGCAAGAGGTCGCGACGAAGCTGGGCGTGAGCATCAAGACGATCGAGACCCATCGCGAGTCGATCAAACAGAAGCTCGGCCTGCCGCACGCCAACGCGCTCATTGTGCGTGCCGCGATCTGGGTTCGCGAACAGGGCCTTGCTCCCTAGGGCCGGTTGGCTGGGGCGGTGCGGGGATTTCTCCCGGTGCGCGCGAAAAAAATCAGGGATGCCCTGATCGGGGTTACCTTGAGCAGGAGCGTAGCGTTGCAAAGCTTTGGCCATGGTTGCCCGCTTTCTCCACGCTGCGCGCGGCGTGCTCGCCTTTGGTTTGGTTCGCGCGCTACTGGCCGTCGTCGTCTGTGCCGTCGCGGCCTTGCCGTCGGCGCGCGCGGCGGATCTCGACGCGTCCTTCGACGTCGACGCGCGCGCGTTCGGCATCGGTCTGGCGGTGGCGACGCAGCCGGATGGCAAGGTGCTCGTCGGCGGGTCGTTCAGCCGCGCCGATCGCGCTGAGGTCACGAACCTGGCGCGTTTCAACAGCGACGGCACGCGTGACACCACTTTCAATGTGGGTTCCTCCCTCGACGGTGCCGTGCGGTCCATCGCGGTGCAGAGTGACGGCAAGATCGTCATCGGTGGCACGTTCACCGGCTACGGTGCGACTTCGCGCAATCGCATCGCGCGGCTCAACGCCGACGGCTCGCTCGACACGAGTTTCAATCCGGGCACCGGCTTCGACCAGGAGGTCATCAGTCTCGCCATCCAGAGCGACGGCAAGATCGTGGCCGCGGGCGCGTTCACCACGTTCAACGGCACGGTGCGCAATCGCGTGGCCCGCCTCACGACTGCGGGCGCGCTCGACACCACGTTTCTCAACACCGGAGCGGGCGCGAACGGCATCGTGTGGGACGTCGCACTCCAAGCCGACGGCAAGCCGGTCATCGTTGGCGGTTTCACCAGCTACAACGGCACCGCGCGCGCTCGCGTCGCGCGCCTGACGACTGCCGGCGCGCTCGACACGACGTTCAATCCCGGCACCGGCGCGAATGCGGACGTGGTGGCCGTGGCGATCGACAGCGCGGGCCGCGCCGTGATCGGCGGCTTGTTCAGCACCTACAACGGCACCGCGCGCGCCTGCCTGGCACGCCTCACGACCGCGGGCGCGCTCGACACGACGTTCGCGAGCACGGCGGTGTTTTCCTCGAGCTACGATGCGATCCTCGACGTGCGGCTCGACAGCGCGGAGCGCGTCGTCCTCGCGGGCGATTTCTATCCGAGCTACCAATACAACTACAACACGCCGACGCAGGGGCTCGCGCGCCTGAACGCCGACGGCAACGCGCTCGACGAAACGTTCCTCGTGCGCGACACCGTGTGGAAAATCAGCCGCGCCGGCCTTTCCTTCCGCCGCATCATGTCGATCGCGCTCGGCGCCGACGATGGCGTCTTCGTGGCGGGCGGCATGTATGATCCGACTTCCGGCCAGGCGGGCGTGTTGCGCGTCAGCAACACCGGCGCACGCGACACGACCTTCAACGCCCGCGCGGGCATCTGGTTTCCGGCGAACATCAACGCCGTGCGTCCGGGCGCCGGGGGCAAATACTACGTCGCGGGCGCGTTCGACTGGATCGCCGGCGCGCGTCGCGTCGACCTCGCGCGCTTCCTGCCCAACGCGCAGATCGATTCGACCTTTTTCGCCTACGATTCCGATTTCACGGACAACCAGATCCGCGAAGTCGTCGAACTGCCCGATGGAAAAGTATGGGTGTTCGGTCCGTTCACGAAGATCGGTTCGCAGACGCGCACGGGCGCCGCATTGTTCAACGCCAACGGCTCGTTGAGCTACACGCCGCCCTTCCTCACCGTCACGGGCGGCAACGCGAACGGCAACGTGACGCGCGCGCTCGCGACCAGCAGCGGCGACGTCGTGCTCGCGGGCACATTCACGCAGGTGAACGCCACCGCGCGCCCCGGCATCGCGCGCATCACCGCGGCCGGTGTGCTCGACACGGCGTTCGCGCCCGGCGCGGGTCCGGTCGGCGGCGCGATCGAGGATGCAGCCCTTGATGCGAGCGGTCGCGTCGTGATCGGCGGCAGCTTCACCAGTTTCAGCGGCACGGCCGAAGGCTACATCGTGCGGCTCTCCACCGCGGGCGCCGTCGACGCGGCGTTTGCGGCGAACACCAACGTCAGCGCCGCCGTGAACAGCGTGCAGGTGCAGGCCAACGGCCAGATCCTGCTCGGCGGCAGTTTCGCGAACTCCGGCGGCTACGTTTTCAACGGCACGACGCTGCTCAACGCCGACGGCACCACCGACACGACGTTCAATCCTTATCCCGGGGCGAACAGCTCCGTCTTCCGCGCCCGCCGCGTGTCCGACGGCTCCGTCGTCGTCACGGGCGCGTTTACGCAGATGCAGAATCAGCCGCGCCCGCTGATCGCGCGCTTCACGACGAACGGTCCGATCGACTCGCTCTTCGCCACCGACACGATCGAGGGCGGCTATCCGGTCGACGTGCTCGAGCGCCCGGACGGCAAGCTGCTCGTGCGCGGCACCTTCACGATCGTCAACGGCCAGTCGCGCAACGGCCTCGCGCGTTTCCACTCGGCGCCGGTGCGTCGCGGTGGACTCGAGTCCGCGATGAACGGCGCGAACCTCGCCAACAACGTCGTCAACGCCGTCGTGCCGCTCGGCGACGGACGCTTCGTGGTCGCGGGCGATTTCACGACTTTCTCCGCCCAGTCCCGCTCGCGCGTCGCCGCCATCAACGTCTACGGCGAGGTCGACTCAACGTTCAACGTTGGCAGCGGCTTCAACGGCAGCGTCCTCGGTGGCGCGCTGCTGTCCTCCGGCAAGATTCTCCTCTGGGGCGGCTTCAGCAGCTACAACAACGCGGCCGCGCCCGGGCTCGTGCGTCTCAACACCGACGGCACGCTCGACCCGACGTTCGTATCGCCCGTGTTCAACGCGGCCGTCAACGCCGTGCAAGTGCTCGCTGACGGCCGCTTGCTCGTCGGCGGCGCGTTCACGTTCGCCGGCGCGACGCAGGCGGGCGGCATCGTGCGGCTGCACGCGAACGGCGCGGTCGACACCACTTTCAACGCCGGCACCGGCGCGAACGGCGCCGTGTTCGCGGTCGCGCGCGCGAGCGACGGCAGCGTGTTCGCGGGCGGCGCGTTCACGACTTTCGCGGACGCGGCGGCGCCGGGCGTCGTGAAGCTCACGGCGGACGGCGCGCGCGCCTCCGGGTTTTCGATTGGCACGGGCAACGCGAACAACGCCAATCCGGTGCGCGCGCTCGCCGTGGCGAACGACGGCAAGCTGATCGTCGCGGGTTCGTTCGACGCGTGGGCCGACGCCAGCGTCGGCCGCATCGTGCGGCTCAATCTCGACGGTTCGCGTGATACGACTTTCCTCAACGGTTTCGGTGCGGACGGCGCCGTGTATGCGCTCGCCGCGCTCAGTGACGGACGGCTCTACGTCGGCGGCGCGTTCACGACCTTCGGCGGCGGCGAACGTCGCGGCCTCGTGCGCCTGTCGGCGAACGGCGTGATCGATCCGGTGTTCGACGTCGGCGCAGGCTTCAGTGGCGGCGAAGTGCGCGCGCTCGGTCTCGCGTCGGACGGACGCGTCGCCGCGGGCGGCACGTTTTCGTCCTACCAAGGCGTGGCGCGCAGCCGCGTGGCGATTCTCTTCGGCAGCGACGAGACGAGTTACTCGCTCCCGGGCGATCAGATTTTCACGGCCAACATCGACCCCGGCGCGCCGTTCTCGCTCAGCTACGGCGCGGCGATCTCGGGCCTGCGTTATCAATGGTATCGCGACGGCGCGCGCATTCCGGGCGCGACCGGCGCGACTTATGCGGTGGCGTCGGCCGGTCTGGCCGATGCCGGCCTCTACACGCTCACGTTCAGCAACGGCTCCGGCGAATACACGACGCAGGGCTGGCGCGTGACCGTGAAACTCGCGCCGGTGATCGTCGGCGCCCCGATAACGCAATCGGTCGGTTACGGTGCGAGCGCGACGTTCAACGTGGGCGTCGCTGGTCCCGGGCCGTTCACTTACCAATGGTATCGCAACGGCACGCTGATCGCCGGTGCGACCGACAGCAGCTACACCGTCACGAATGTCAGCGGCGCCGACTTCGGTGCGACGTTCCACGTCCGCATCACGAACGCCTACGGTTTCAGCGATTCGACGCCGGTGGCGCTGACGTTCGACACGAACGCCGTCCCCGGCGCGCTCGTGCTGCCATTCTCTTCTCCGCAAGCGTGGTCGGGCAGCCCGACCGCGGTGGTTCGCGCGGCCGGCGGCCAGTATTACGTCGGCGGAAGCAGTGTCTTCGTGCGCCTCAACGCTGACGGCACGGTCGACTCGAGTTTCGCGCCGGCGCTCGGCTCCTTCACCGTCACGCGATTGGCGTTGCAGGCCGACGGCAAGATCATCGCGGCCGGCAGCCTGCCCATCAATGGCACGACTTACCAAGTCGCGCGCTTCCTCACCAGCGGCGCGGTCGATCCGACCTTCACGCCGGTCGCGGTGACTCATTCGACGTCGAGCTGGTCCACGGAGATCAACGCGCTCGTGCTCCAGGCGGATGGCAAGATTCTCCTCGGTGGTTACTTCGACACCGTCGCGGGCACGACGCGGCGCTTCCTCGCCCGACTGAACACCAGCGGCGCGCTCGACTCCACGCTCGCGCCCACGAGCGACAGCACCGGCCCGAACAGCACGGTGCTCAGCATCGTGCTGCAGGGCACCAACGTGATCATCGGCGGCGCGTTCACCACGTATGCCGGTGCGACGGTGAATTACCTCGCGCGTTTCGTCGCCAGCAACGGCGCGCGCGACACGACCTTCGCCGGCGGCACGCGCGCCGACGCGCTCGTGCGCGGCGTGGCCGCACAGGCGGACGGCGATCTGATCATCCATGGCAACTTCACGACCTACAACGGCACCGCGCGCGCCCGCCTCGCCCGGCTCAACGCCGATGGCTCGCTCGACACCGCGTTCAATCCCGGCTCAGGCGCCGCGAAGCGCTCGATTTGGGACTCCCCGAGCATCGCCGCCGCGCTCCCGAGCGACAACGGCACGGTGATCGTCGTCGGCTCCTTCGACAGTTTCTCCGGCTGGCCGGCCGTGAACTCCGTGCGCCTCACCAGCACGGGTGCGATCGACACCCAATGGGCTACGCCGGACAGCGGTTCGACCTCCTTCGGCCAGCTCTTTTCGCTGAGCGATGGCTCGCTGTTCGTGGGCTACACCTACGGCGGCTTCCTGCGCCTGTTGAGCGGTTCGTATCCGCCGCAGGCGCCCGCCATCGCGCGCGCTCCGGTGGCGCCGGGCGGCGAGCGGCCCGCCGGCGCGCGCGTCGAGCTCAGCGCGCTCGCGAGCGGCCCCGGCACGCTCACTTTCCAATGGTATCGCGGCACCACCGCGCTGACGAACAGCACCACGGTTTCCGGCGCCACGTCGCCGGTGCTCACGTTGCGCAGCGTGCGCGCGAGCGAGGCGGGCAGCTACCAGCTGCGCGTCACGTCATCGACCAACGGCTTCGTCGAAACCACGCCGGTCAACGTCGCGGTCGGCGCCGAGCGCTCCGGCCCCGGCAGCCTCGATCTCACGTGGGCGGCCGATCCGATGCCGCGCATTTCCACCGTGCTCGCCTTCGCAAGCGACGGCAGCGCGATCGCGTCGATCTACGACAACAACCTGTCGCCCTCGCGGAGTTTCCTGCGGAAATTCGATGCGAACGGCGTGCTGTTGCCGACGACGACGTTCTCCTCCGGCGCGGGCTTCGAAGGCTACTTCAGCGAACTGCACGTGCAGTCCGACGGGAAGATCATCGCCGTCGGCGCCCATCTCCCGCCGGGCAGCTCGACCGCGCGTTACCTCGCCCGCATGAACGCCGACGGCTCGTATGATACCGCTTACACGACGGCGCCCGACAACTCCGTCAACGACTCCGTCCTGCAATCCGACGGAAAGCTCCTCATCGTCGGTTCGTTCGCCAACGTCAGCGGCACGGCCCGCGCGGGAGTCGCGCGCATTTTGACCACCGGTGGCGTGGACACGACGTTCACGCCCGGCGCGCACGGGCTGACTAATTTGCGCTTCGTCCGCCTCGCGACCGACACCGCCAACCTCGGCAAGATCTACCTCGTCGGCTACAACTCGACGGTCAGCTCCGAGGAAATCGTTCGCCTCACTGCGGCGGGCGCGGTCGATGGAACTTTCGCGCGCGTCGCCATCACGAACAACACGGTGCGCGACATCGCGCTCGACAGCTCCGGCCGTTTGCTGCTCACCGGCAATTTCACCACGGTCGCCGGCCAGGCGCGCCGGACGATCGCGCGCATCAATACCAACGGCACGCTCGACACGACCTTTGGGCCTGCGCGCTCCGCCGGTTTTTCCGCGACGCCGAGTTCGATCGCGATCGGCACCGACGGCTGGATTTACCTCGCCGCCAGCGACAGCACTTCGACGACGTTTGACGGATTCCCGACCGGCCCGATCGTGCGCGTCGATGCGACGGCGGGTCAGCTCGACGTGAATTTCCCGGGCTCGGGCGGCATCCGCTACGAAAGCCTGAGCGAGGCGCGCCTCTGGTGGGTCGGGTCAAAGCTTGCGCTGAACGGCTACATTTCCGGTCCGTCGCGCACGGAGTTCATCCGCGTCAACGTCGACGGCGCGCCGACCGGTGCGCCGTCGCTGGTCGACAGCAGTGGCGATCGCACGGTGGCCGACGGCTCGGCCTTGTCGCTCTTCGCGCGCTTCAGTGGCGCCGGGCCGTTCACCTATGTCTGGCGCAAGGACGGCAACGTCATCACCGGTGCGACCGGACCGCAGCTCGTCATCACCGCCGTCTCCGCCGCCGACGCCGGCGCTTACACGGTCACGGCGACCAACACCAGCGGCTCCGCCACGGCGACGATGAACGTCGCGCTCTTCTCGGCCGACCCGCTCGCGGCGGTCGGTGGCTTCCAACTCACCGCCAACTTCAACGGCTCGATCACCAACGCCGTGCGCTTCGCCGACGGTTCGGTGCTGGTCAGCGGCACGTTCACCACCGTCAACGGCACCGCCCGCCGCTCGCTCGCGCGCTTCACCGCAGCGGGTGCGCTCGACACGACCTTCAACGCCAACGTGCCGCTCGCCACCTCGGGCGAGGTTCTCATCTCGAACCTCATCGTCGAACCCGACGGCCGCATCCTCGTGCACGGCGTGCTGCCGTTGAACAACAGCACGAGCGCCAGCCTCATCCGCCTCAACACGAACGGCACGCTCGCGGCCTCGATCCTCAACAGCACCAACCTGACCGGCGGCATCGCAGCGGTCGCGCGCCAGGCCGACGGAGGCATCGTCGTGATGGGACCGTTCACCTCGATTCTCGGCACCGCGCGCACCAATTTCGCGCGCATTACCTCCGCGGGCGCACTCGATACGACCTTCGTGCCGACGGGCCTCGACGCGTCCGACTATCGCCAGATCGCCGTCGATGCGACCGGCCGGATCTGGCTTCTGGGCAATTTCACCCGCATCGGCACCGACTCGATCGGAGCCCGCGTCGTCCGTCTCGCGTCCACCGGCGTGTTGGACACCACGTTCCAGGCTCCGCTGTTCAACAACACGCCATCGCGCGTTTTCTTCGCCGCGGACGGCCGCGCGTTCCTGCTCGGTCAGGCGAACTTCGTGCTGGGAGAACCTTCCCCGGTGGTGCTGCTCGATGCGACGGGAGCGGTGAATCGCGGCTTTCGGGTGGCGAGCACCTCGTCGGCGATCGCGCTGGCCGAGGACAGCGCGGGTCGTCTGCACGGCCTGTTCGGCAATCAGATCCTCCGCCTCACGGCGACGGGTGAGATCGATCGCGTCATGAACGTCTCGTCGAGTCCGGGCGTGTTGCTCGGCGCGGGCGATCGCCTGCTCCTCGCCGGGGGCAGCCAGTTGTCATCCGTGGGCACGACGTCGGTGTTCGGTCTCGTCTATGCGAACGCCGCCGACACGGACACGTTCAGCCTGCTCGGTCCGCTGCCCGCCAATGCGAGCGTGGCGCAGGGCGGCGTGCTGGCGTTGCGTCCGGGCGTCCGCGGGGCGACGACCGGCACGGTGACCTACCAGTGGTTCCGCGACGGCACGCCGATCGGCGGCGCCACCGGTCCGGCGCTCGTCTTGCCGAGCGCCACGGTGGCCGACCGCGGGGTCTACACGTTCACCGCGACGAAGGGCGGCGTCACGCTCACCGCGGGTCCGACGCAGGTCGATGTGATCGCGAACACCGCCCGCCCCGGCGAGGTGGACCTCGGGTGGAAAGCCAGCGTCCCGCTCTCGGGCGTCTCGAGGATCTTCTCCGATGCGGCCGACAATCTCTATCTGACCGGCAATGTCGTCGCCGGCACCGCGTCGCCGCGCGCGCTGGTCGCGCTCGATGCCGCGGGGACGGTGCGCAGCAACTTCACGCTGTCGAGCCGCGTGACCGGTTTTGTCTCCGGGCTCCGGTTCCTGAGCGGTGGCAAGCTGCTGCTCTACGGCCAAAGCCTGCAGCTGGACGGACTGGCGTGCACGCTCCTGCGGTTGAATGCCGACGGCACGCTCGACACCACGTTCACCACCAGCAGCGATCCGATCAACGACCTGATCGTGCTGGGCGACGGTCGCCTGCTGGCGCTGACCAGCAGCGGCCTGATGCGTTACAGTGCGGCGGGCGTGCGAGACACGACATTCAGCTCGACCAGTTACCCGTCGGGCAACTTGTTCCCCGCGCCGGGCGGCAAGTTCTGGATCGTCGGTTCGCATTACGACCCGGTCTCCTACATCGTCAGCCGCTGGCTCACGCGGGTGAACGCGGATGGCACCATCGACCCCACGTATGTTGGCCCCGCCTTGCGGCAGGGTGAGAATGTCTCCGCGGTGGCCGCGACGCCGGATGGCGGGCTCTACGTCGTGCTGCAGCTCAACGACAGCAACGTCAGCGGCTACGCCTTCGGTTATCGGCGGATCGTGCGGGTGCGGCCCGACGGCACCGTCGATGCGAGCTTCGCGGCCGGGACCTTCCAGTTTGGGCAGACCTCCTTCTCGATCTCGGACCTCGCCGCGGATGCGGCGGGCCGGTTGGTCGTCGTGGGCATGTTTGATCGCTATGATGGCAGCGCCCGCAACGGCACCGTGCGTCTGTTGCCCGATGGCGCGATCGACCCCTCCTTCGTCTCCCTTGCGGCCCCGGCAATCGCGAGCAACAACGCGTTGAACCGTGTGCTCGTGCTCCCCTCGGGCCGGATCGTGGTCAGCACCTCGGGGGCGACCCCGATCGGCCAGGTGGCGGATCGCATCGGCCTCGCGGCGCTCGTCAGCACGGAAGTCGCGGCCGGCACCGCGCCGGTGCTGACGACCCCGCTGACCGATCGCACGCTCAATCCCTACGACGCGCTCGCGCTGCACGCTCCGGTGTTCGCGCCGGCCAGCGCGACCTTCCAGTGGCGCAAGGACGGCACCGCCATCCCCGACGCCACCGGGCCGCGCTACCGTCTGATCGGCGCGCCGCCCGACGCGGCGGGCGAATACACCGTGCAGGTGACCACGCCGGGCGGTTCCGTCACGAGTGCGCCGGTCCTGGTCAATGTCGCTCCGTCCGACTTCAGTGGCGGCCTCGGCTCACGCAATGCCTTCACGCGCGTCGAAGCCCCGGCCTCGTTCGCCGTGACGCAGCCGGATGGACGCGCGCTGGTCGTGTCGCTCGGCTCCACCATCAACGGCAGCGTGGCGCATGAACTTTTCCGCCTCAACGCCGACGGCAGCTTCGCGGGCGGACTGCCGACCACGGTGACCGGCACGAATTCGCAGCTCCAGATCTCCGCGGCCGTCGTCGATGCGGAGGGTCGCATCTACATCGGCGGTCAGTTCAGCTACGTGAACGGCGTGAGCCGCAATCGCGTGGCGCGCCTGCTGGCCGACGGCTCGCTCGACCCCACCTGGGATCCGGGCGCGGGTCCGAACTCGACGGTCTCGTCGCTCGCCCTCATGCCCGACGGCAAACTCGTCATCGGCGGATCCTTCTCGCAGGTCGGCGGTGTGGCGCGGCAATTCCTCGCGCGTCTCACCACGACCGGTGCGCTGGATTCCACGTTCGTCGTCGGCACCGGCCTGAACAACTTGCCCATCGCGCTCGCGGCCCAGTCCGACGGCCGCCTGCTCGTCGGCGGCCAGTTCACGACCTACAACGGCATCACGGCGACGCGCCTGATCCGACTTGATGCCACCGGCGGACTCGATGCCACCTTCGCGCCCGCGCCGAACTCCACCGTGCGCGTGATCCGCGTGGCAGGAGACGGCCGCATCCTCGTCGGCGGCGACTTCGGCCAGGTCGCCGGTTCGCCTCGCACCGGCCTGGCCTGGCTCGACGCCCAGGGCACGCTGCTGCCGACGACGATGAATTACACCTCCGGTTATCGCGGGGCGTTGATTCTGCCCGACAACAGCGTCATCGCGACCACGGCGAACACCGTTGCGCGCTTCCGGGCCGATGGCACAGCCGACACGGTTTTCAACAACGCCAACAGCTACCGTGGGAGTTTCTACCGCACGCTCTCCTCGAGCTCGGCGTCGACGCAGTTGTTCCCGGTGCTGGCGGCCGGCAACGAAGTCCTGATCGTCGGCGACTTTGCCCGCATCAGTCCGCAATCCACGGCCAACACCGGCATCTCCCGCCACGCCGCGGTGTGGTTGCGCTATTCCGATTCGCTGGCGCCCGTCATCGGCACCGCGCCGATCGATGCGAACCTGCCCGAAGGCGGCTCGGTGACGTGGACGCTCCAGGCGACGTCGCCCAGCGGCACGCTCACCTATGCGTGGACGAAGGTTTCCGACCCCACGACCGTGCTCGCCACCACGCCGTCGCTCACCCGCACCAACGTGAAACCCGGTGACGCCGGCCAATACCGCGTCGTCGTCGCGAACGGGGAGGGGTTTGCCGAGGCCTTCGTGAACCTCTCCGTGCGCGCGGCCAGTGTCCCACTGCCCGGCAGCGTGCGGCTGGGCTTCTATGCGCCCACGCTCACGAGCAGTATCTCCAGCGTCGCTCCCGCCGCCGGCGGCGGCTGGTGGGCGGCGATCAACTCCAACCTCGTGCGCCTGCTGGCCAACGGCTCGGTCGATCCCACGTTCACCGCCCTGACCCTGAGCAGCGGCTCCATCACGGGCATTTTGGACACGCCCTCGGGCGGCCTGTATGTCTGGGGCACGTTCACCAGCCTCGGCGGACAACCGATCCCGCGCCTCATCCGCCTGACTTCCACCGGAGCCTTGGATGAAACCTTCACCGCCGCGCTGCCCTCGGGCGCCACGATTTCCACCGTCGCTCCACTGGCGGACGGACGCGTTTACGTGGGCGGCTCGTTCACCGTTGATCTCGCGGGCAAGACGACGACCAATTTTGTGCGCCTCATCGCGACGGGCGCACTCGATACAACCTTCGATCCGAATGGCGGCGTCGATGGTGCGCCCACGGCCATCCGTCCCTTGAGCGACGGCCGCGTCTATGTGGCCGGTTCGTTCTCGTCCGCCGGCGGCGCGGCCCGGCGCGGCGTCGTGCGTTTCCTCGCCAGCGGCGCGCTCGATGGCGCGTTCAACAATCTCAACGTCACCAGCGTGGCGCAGCTCGTCGTCTATCCGGACGGCCGCCTGCTGATCGCCGGCTCGTTCACGTCGGTCGACGGCGTGCCGCGCACGGGCGTGGCGCGGCTCAGCGCGAACGGCGTGGTTGACCCGGGCTTCGTGCTCGGGGCGACGCCGAATTTCGGCGGCGCGTTTGTGCCGATCGTGTTGCGGCCCGACGGACGCATCGTGATCGCGGGCAACTTCAACGAAAGCGGCAGCAGTCGCTCGCGCGTCCTGCAGTTCGAGGCCGACGGCGCGCTCGACGCGAGCTTCGACGGCACGCGCACCTTCACGGCGACGATCGGCGGCGTTTCGAGCACCACGTTCCGCTCGCTCACGCTTCTTCCCACCGGGCATCTGATCGTGACGGGCAGCTTCACCTACCTCGACGACGGCATCAGCCGCGCCGGCGTCGTGTCGCTGCAAGGCACGCCCCTCGCGCCGGAAATCACCGCCGACACGATCGTCAGCGCCACGCTCAGCGCCGGCGGCACGATCAACCTCAGCGTCACCGCCACCGGCGCCCCGACGCTCAGTTATCAATGGCGGCGCAACACCAGCGCGATTTCGGGCGCGACTTCCGCGACGTTCACGAAGGCCGACCTCACCGCGGCCGACGTGGGCACCTACGATGTCGTCGTGACCAACGCCTACGGCACCGCGACCTCGCGCAGCGCCGTCATCGCGCTCAATCAGCAGGCGCAGACGATCACGTTCGCCGCGTTGCCCGATGTGCCGTTCAGCGCCACGCCGCTCACTCTCAGCGCGACTGCGACCTCCGGCCTCACGGTCACATTCAGTGTCGTTTCCGGTTCCGCCAGCCTCACGGGCAACCAGCTGACGCTGCTCGGCACCGGCGCGATCACGGTTCGCGCCTCGCAATCCGGCAACGGTTCCTACCTCGCCGCGACGCCGGTCGAGCGCACGTTCACCGTCACCGCGAACTTCGCTTCGTGGCTCGTGGACAACTTCGCGCCTTCCGAGATCGCGAACGCTGCGCTGACCGGTCCGAACGCCGACTTCGACCAGGACGGCGTGCCGAATCTCGTCGAATACGCGCTCGGCCTGAACCCGAAGGCCGCGAGCACGACCGGCACGCCGGTGTTCGCGCTGGAGAGCGGCAACTGGACGCTGACCTACACGCGTCCCGCGAGCCGCGCCGACGTGAGCTACGCCGTGCAGTTCTCCACCAACCTCACGACCTGGTCGACGACCGGCGTCACGCACACGCTGGTTTCCACGGTCAACGGCGTGGAGACATGGCGAGCCACTTACCCCGCTGCTTCGGCCCCGAGCTGCTTCCTGCGACTGATGGTGACGAAATAAGGCCGATTGCACGACTCGAGCGCCCCAGCTCATGCCGGGCGCCACGAGCGGCCGGACCATCGGCCTGGCGCTCGCGTCCGTCGGCGCGGCGGGAAGCACCGCACGGCGTGGAGCAAAGGCTTGCTCCGTGTGTGTCGGCGTTGGCATAGTGCGCGCGCTGTTCCGATTTTATGGGCTTGGCGGAGATTTCGCCAAAGTCGGGAGGCGAAACGCGTGCGCACACTCGTGCGCGCACCTCTCTGTTCGCGGTTCTGACGCCCCTGCCTTCTCTTTCCTTCCGGCCCGCATCGCTCACGGTCAGCAGTGAGATCGGGGCCGGCCATGGCCTCCGCTTGCGCGTATCCGCGCGGAGCGGCGGCGTCCCTTTCCTTGATTTTCCCTGCTGGGCACCGCCCGGCGCCTGTCCCTGCCGATGAAACCGTTCCGGATCGTTGCTCTCCTGATTGCTGTGCTTGCGCTCGCGTTTGCCTGGCGCGCCGTTTCGCGCCGCTGCGTCGCGACGCCCGGTCCGTCATCCGCGTCCGCCGTCGTCAGCCCGGCGGCTGCACCCGTGGCCGTTGCGTCCACGATCCCGCCGGCCCCGGCTGCGTCCGCCGCCGCGGCCGGCGTCCCGGCGCTCTTCGGCGCCCGCGGAGCGGTGACGCTCGACGAAGTGCCGGCGGGACGCTTCCGCGAACAGCTCCGGCAGCTGACACCGACGGCGCGCGCTCAAGCCTTCGCGGCGCTCGAACACCTCCGCATTCCGTATAATGATGTGGGTTCACTCGTGGCCGATGCCGATGGCCAGCTCTACTACGAGTACGCGCGCGAGCCGGCGGTGGTGGAAGCACCACTCGCCGCCATGCCGGTGGCCAGCGCCACGTCCGTCGCCATCACCGCTCCCCCGGTGCGGCACAGCCGCCCGGGCGCGTCGCGCGTGCTCTATCTCGACTTTAACGGCCATGATGTCGCCAACACCGCGTGGAATGTCGCGAATCCCACCGCCGGTCGTCCAGCCGTGGAAACTTACGCCTGCCGGCCCTACGATACCGATGGCAATGCGACGACGTTCAACGAGGCCGAGCAGGCCCAGATCGTGGAGATCTGGCAGCGCGTCGCGGAGGATTACAGTGCCTTTGACGTCGACGTGACGACGGAGGAGCCCGCGGTCTTTACGGCCCAGACTTTGCGCGCGCTCATCACCCGCACCGTCGATGCCGCCGGCGTCGCCAACCCCTCCAGCGCGACGGCTTCGGGCGCCGCCTACATCAATATCTACGGGCAGAGCTACAGCGCCACCTATCAGCCGGCGTTCGTCTATTACGACGTGCTCTCCAGCCCGGCCTCGATCGCCGAGGTCGTGGCCCACGAATTGGGACACAACCTCGCGCTCTCGCACGACGGCACCTCCACCGCGCAATATTACGGCGGTCACGGCACCGGCGAATTGTCCTGGGGCCCGATCATGGGGGCGCCGTTTTCGCGCCGTGTGACGCAATGGTCGAAAGGCGACTATTACGAGGCCAACAATCCGCAGGACGACCTTGCGCTCATCGCCGCGCGCCTGACGCTGCGCATGGACGTGGCGAGCAACTCGCTCGCGACCGCCACCCCCGCGCCGAATACCGGCAACGACGTGAGTGTCACCGATGTGATCCGCGCGGCGGACGAGAGCCACTACCACCGCGTCGTGACCGCGGCGGGCCGCATTGGATTCACGGCTTCGCCGACCAGCTACGGCAATTCGGACCTGCGGCTCGAGCTGCTCGACTCGGGGGGCAATGCCCTCGCGTTGGACGACCCCGCGGGCGCCCGCATCGGCGGCGTGTTCACGGCGAATCCCGTTCCGGCCGGCATCTACTACCTGAAGGTCACCGCCTCCGGCACCGGCACGCCGCTGGCCAACCCGCCCAGCGGTTACACCAGCTATGGCAGCATCGGCCAATACACGCTCACCGGCTCGGTGGTGGCCGGTCCGCCGGTGATCGTGAGCGGCAGCACCACGAGTGTCGGCGTGGGACACGAGTTCCTTTACCAGATCGTGGCGGCGGGCGACGCGAATGCGTTCGGCGCCGCGGGTCTGCCGCCCGGCGTCAGCGTCGACCCGGCCACGGGCCTGCTCTCCGGCCGTCCGACCGCGACCGGCGTTTACTCGATCACGCTGAGCGCCACCAACACCGTCGGCACCGGCACGGCGCCGCTCACGCTCACCGTCTCCGCCGCCGCGCCGGCCGTGATCGCGACGAGCTCGAGCTACACCGTGCTAGCGCCGGGGGGATCGACGACGCTGAGCGCCACCGGCTTCAGCGTGAATGGCGCGATCTCCTATCAATGGTTCCGCAACGGTCGGGCGATTGCCGGTGCGACGAACTCAAGCTGCGTCGCGGCCGCGGGCCCGAACGGCGGCTACGACGCCTATTGGCTCGAGGCCACCAACACGATCGGCACGACCCGGGGCGCGCCGTTTTTTGTCCGTGCCGCCCCGGCGCACACCCGCGTGCAGGCGTGGAATGCCACCAGCAGCGGCACGCCGCCCACGATTCCGGCCGGCCTGGGCCGTGTCGTCGATGTGGCGGCGGGAGGCTCGCTCGCGCTCGCCGCCCGCGCCGATGGCCGCGTGGCCGCCTGGGGCGCGCTGTCGGAAGTCGCGTCGCTCGGCGCCAACGTCGTCGCCGTCGTGGCGGGCAACAGCTACGCGGCGGCGTTGCGTGCGGATGGCACGGTGGCCGTCGTCGGGACCGGCTCCACCGATTCTCTGGTGCTGACGGTGCCGGCCGGCCTGCGCGACGTCGTGGCGATCGCCGCGGGATCGTTCCATCTGCTCGCGCTGAAGACGGACGGGACCGTCGTCACCTGGGGCATCGACAACTACGGCCTGCTCACTGTGCCGGCGAACCTCGCGAACGTCGTCGCGGTGGCGGCCGGCGGCTATCGCTCGGTGGCCCTCCAGGCGGACGGCACCGTCGTTTCGTGGGGATACAACGCCACGACCATGCCGCCGGCGCTGGCCGGTGTGATCGCCCTGGCCACTTCCGACAGCCGCTCGGTCGTGTTGAAGAGCGGTGGCACGACGGTGGCGTGGGGCAATTCGGCGAGCGCCGCACCTCGCCTGCTGCCGGAGGGCAGCCGCCTCATCGCGGGGGTGGATCGCTTCTATGCTGTGCTGCCGGACGGCACGCTGTTTGCCTGGGCGGCGGGCCTGTCCGCGGGCCCGATGCCGGCAAATCTGGCCGGTGTCGTGACGGTCAGCGGCGGCAGTTCAACCGTGCTGGCGATCGTCGATGGGGCCGGGGACGCGGCGCCGAGCGTGACCGCGTCGCCAGTTTCGGTGCTGCGTGCCGTCGGTGATAGCTGCACGTTCACCGTGACGGCCAATGGGCCGGGAGAACTCGCCTATCAATGGCGCAAGGGCGGGGTTCCGCTCCCCGCGGCCACGGCGGCGTCCCTCGTCTTGCCCGCGGTGCAACTCGCCGACGCGGGCGTCTATGACGTCGTCGTGTCGAACCACGTGGGCGCCACGGCCAGCGCCGCCGCCACGCTCTCCGTGGAACCGCCCCCGAGCGTCACCTCCGCTCCGGCGGCGCTGCTCTCGGTCGAGGCCGGTGCTCCGCTGACGCTCAGCGTCGCGGCCACTTCCGCCCATGGCCCGCTGTCCTACCAATGGAAGAAGGGCACGACGGCGATTCCGGGGGCGACGAGTTCAACCTACACCATTCCTGCCTTCAGCGCCGCCGATGCCGGCGTCTATGTGCTCGAGATCACCGATGCGCACGGCCTGCGCACACGCCACTTGTCCTTTGTGCGTCCGACGGTGGCGCGCACCCAGGTCGTTGTCTGGGG
Organism: Candidatus Didemnitutus sp.; assembly: GCA_041906465.1. Classification (GTDB taxonomy): domain Bacteria; phylum Verrucomicrobiota; class Verrucomicrobiia; order Opitutales; family Opitutaceae; genus Didemnitutus. The sequence continues at coordinate 131,204 of JAYRJE010000015.1, forward strand.
CCAGCCGGGCAACGGCCCGGCCGCGACGCTGCCACTTTTGTCCGATGCGGTGCAGTTCCACGGCAACTATGGCACCGGCATCGTGGTCCGGGCGGACGGCAGCGCGAAGGTCTGGGGTTACATGGCCGGCAAGATCGATCCGCTCCTCGCCGAGCGGCGGGACATCGTCGATGCGGCGACCGGCAGCGGACCGCTCTACACGCTCCACGCCGATGGGCGTGTGCGGACATGGGGCAGCAACGGCTTCGTCGGAACTGAGCCCGCGCGAGACGTCGTGGCGCTGTCGGGTGACAATGGCACGGTCGCGGCACTGCTGGCCGACGGCACGGTGCGCATCGTGAGCTCCAGCTCGAGCGTGTCCGTGCCGGCGGGGCTGACCGACGTCGTCGCGATTGCCGCGGGTTCCAGCCACGTGCTCGCATTGCGGCGAGAGGGCACGGTCGTCGCGTTTGGCGGCAATTATTCCGGGCAATGCGATGTGCCGGCAGGACTCACGGGCGTCACGGCCATTGCCGCGGCCACCGATCACTCCGTGGCGCTGAAGGCCGACGGCCAGGTCGTCGCGTGGGGCCGCAACTCCAGCTACACGCCGGCGACCGTGCCCGCGGATCTCGGCCCCGTCACGGCCATCGCGGCGGGGACGTCCTACACGCTGGCGCGGGGGGCGGACGGATCATTGCGCCTGTGGGGCAACCCCGGGGCGGCGTTCACGACGGTGCCACAGCCGAGCGACGGCATCCGGACGATCGGAGACGCCTACGGAAATCCCTTTTTCATCCGCGCCGCTTCGACCGACAGCGCACCGGCCATCGCCGCGCCGCCGGTCGCGATCGTCACGGGCTCCGGTGTGCCGCAACGCTTCACGGTGCGCGCGTCCGGTGCGGGGCCCTTCCGTTACCAATGGCGGAAAAACGGGGTGGCGATCGCTGGAGCGACGCAGAGCTTCCTCGACCTCATCGACCCGCAACCGGCGGACGCCGCCAGCTACGACGTCGTCGTGAGCAACCATATCGGCTCCGTCACCAGCGCCGCCGCTGCGTTGACGCTCGTCACGCCGCCGACGATCACCACGCCGCCGCCGCGCCGCTTCCTCGCGGTCGCGGGCCAGGCCGTCCGGCTCACGGTGACGGCGAGTTCCGCCTACGGCGGCCCGCTGTCGTATCAGTGGAAGAAAAACAACCGGCCGATCGCCGGCGCGACCGCGACGGTGTTCGAACTGCCGGCGTTTGCGCGGACCGATGCCGGCGCCTACACGGTGGAAGTGACCGACACGCGCGGCGCGGTCTCGCGCGCCACCACTTTCGTGGTGCCGGATTTCGACCGCACGCAGTTGAGACCCTGGAACGTGGGCACCGTGGCAGTGCCGGAGCTGGCCGAAGTCCAATCCCTGTGGCCCAACCTGCTCGCGCTCGGCCGGGCGGGCGAACTGATCGCTTGGGACTACTACAGCACGCAACCAAGCGCGAGCTTGCCCCGGGATCGGTCGCCCTACGTGGCCGTGGCGGCGAGCTACAGCGAGGACGGGTTCGCGCTTGCCGCCGACGGCACGGTGTCCGGCTGGGGCAACAGCGCGGCCTCGGTCGCGCGCAATGTGCCGGCGAATCTGCGGGGCGTGATCGCGCTCAGCCGCACCGCCAACGACGGACTCGCCCTCTGTTCCGACGGACGGGTTTATCGCTGGGGCTATCAGCGCGGGCTCAGCGCATTCGCGGCCGACACGGGGCCGGTGTCCGCTCTCGTGGCCGGCGACGGTTTCCTGCTGCTGCTGCGCGCCGACGGCACCGTGCTCACCTTGCCGATCGACGACTCGGTCAACGTGCCGGCGGTGCCGGCGAATGTGTCCGGCGTCGTGGCCATCGCTGCGGGCAACGCGCACTGTCTCGCGCTCAAGTCCGACGGGACCGTCGTGGCGTGGGGCTCGAATTCCTCCCGGCAGTGCGACGTGCCGGCCGGCTTGTCCGGTGTCGTCGCGATCGGCGGCAATTACGACCGGTCCTATGCGCTCACCGCGGACGGCACGCTGCGCATGTGGGGTGGCGGCTCTGCCTCCGTGGCAGTTGCGCCCGCGGAATACGGGCGGATTGTCGACTTCGTCGGCTACTCCAGCGGCGCGTGGATCCTGCGCGACGCCAACGCGGACGCCGCTCCCCTCATTTCCGTCCAGCCCGTCGGCGGTCTGCGCGCGGCGGGCAGTTGGCATACCTTCCGCGTCACGGCGACCGGCTCCGGCACGCTCAGCTATCAATGGCGCCGCGACGGCGTCGCGATCGCAGGCGCGACGCAATCCGCGTTCACGCTCAACGCCGTCCAGCTCACGGATGCGGGACGCTACGATGTGGTCGTGACGAACTATGCCGGCCGCGCGATCAGCGCGCCCGCCACGCTCGACGTGGCCAGCCCGCCCGTGCTGAACGCGGTCGCCGGCTCCCGTCGCGTCGTGGACCCCGGCACCGCCGTCACGCTGACGTTCACGGTCGAGAGCGTCGCCGGGCCGGTGACGCTGCAATGGAAGAAAAACAATCGTCCGCTCCCGGGGGCCACGACCGCGACGTTGTCGCTGTCGAGCTTCGCGGCGGATGATGCCGGCGCCTACACGCTCGAGGCGACCGACCGTCGCGGGATCGTCAGTCGCTCGACGATTTTTGCTCTGCCCGCCGCCGCCACCGTGGTGCGGACGTGGGGCGCCAACACCGCGGGCCAGACGACGCTCCCGGCGGTCGATCTCACGCGGGCGCTGGCGGTGGCCGCGAACGGCGATGCGAGCTACGCCCTGTGCGCCGACGGCACCGTGGCGGCGTGGGGCCAGATGAGTGCCTACGACAATCCGCGGGTGCGGGTGCCGTCCGGCCTGGCCAACGTCGTGGCCATCGCCGCCGGCGCCAACTCTGCGCTGGCGCTGCGGGCCGACGGCTCGGTCACCGCTTGGTCCGCCACGGCGACCCTCAGCGTGCCGCCGGCGGTGCGTGGCATCATCGCGGTCGCCGCGCACGCCGCGCTCAACGCGGCGCTCGGCGCGGATGGATCCATCGTGTATTGGACCAACAACAGTGCGGAGGCGACGGTGTTGCCGCCGGCCGCCAGCCCTTATGTGGCCATTGCCGTCGGTGAGGCGCACGTGCTGGCGCTGCGGGCGGACGGCACCGTGGCAGCCTGGGCGACGGGTTCCAGCGCGAGCGCGGCCGCGACCGTGCCGGCCGCGCTGACCAATGGGGTGGCGCTCGCGGCGGGTGGCCGCCAATCGCTCGCGTTGCGTGCCGACGGGTCGGTCGTCACGTGGGGAGACAACGCCGGCGCGCAAGCGCTCGGCGCGGGTGACGGTCTGGCGATCGCCGCGGGCTCCAGCATCGCCGGAGCGGTGCTGGCCGATCGCAGCGTCGCGGTCTGGCCGGCGTCCTCCGCCGTGGCGAAGGCGGTGCCGGCCGACTTGGTGAACGTGCAGCAAATCGCGCTGGGCAGCGCGCACGGCGTCGCGCTGGTGACCGCCGCCGGGGCGGCGCCCGCCATCACGCGCGGTCCCCTCTCGGTGACGCGCGCCGCCGGCGACGTGGTGGTCTTCGATGTCGTCGCGACCGGTGCCGGACTGCGTTATCAATGGCGCAAGGAGGGGACGCCGATCGCCGGCGCCACGGCGTCGTCGCTCGTGCTCAGCCCGCTCACGGAAGCCGATGCGGCGACTTACGACGTGATCGTCGTGAACGCCACCGGCGCGGCGGTCAGCCCAACTGCGACGCTCACGATCGCGGCCGGCCCGCAGGTGACGAGCGCGCCGCCGGCGCGCGTGGCGGTGGTGCCGGGCACGCGGGTCACGCTGGAGGCCGCGGCCACTTCCGCGCACGGGCCGATCACTTATCGCTGGAAAAAGGACAACCGTCCGCTGCCGGATGCGACCGCCCCCGCACTCGCGCTCGGCGAGTTCACGCCGGCGCAGGCCGGCGCCTACACGCTCGAGATCACCGATGCGCGCGGTGTCACCACGCGGGTGACGTCGTTTGTGCTGCCGGTGCGAACGCGGACGCAGCTGCGCCTCTTCGGGGATGCGGGCTACGTGTCGCTCAACAACCCGCTGCCGGCGGGGCTGGGGGACAACGTCGTGAGTGCGGCCTTGAACGACAGCCGCATCGTCGTGTTGCGCACCGACGGCACCGTGGCGCAATGGGAGCCGGCCAATTCGGCGCAAGTGGTCACCGTGCCTGGACTGACGAACGTCGTCGCGGTGGCCGTGAACGGCGGGTCGAACTTTGCGCTGCGCGCCGACGGCACGGTCTGGGGCTGGGGCTACAGTTTTGCGTCGCCCACCCCCGTCGCCGGCTTGAGCGACATCATCGGCCTCGTGCCGACGGGCGGGCCGATGCTCGCGCTGCGCGCCAACGGCACGCTCGTGGAGTGGGGCAGCAACGGAAATTTCAAGGCCTACGCCCCGACGACAGTGACGGGTGCGTTTGCCGCGACCGGCGCACGCCTCGGAGACGTGGTCGCCTGCTCCGCCAGCGGCGACTCTGCCTACACGGCGCTCGCGGTGCGCCTCGATGGGAGCGTTGTCGGTTGGACCGCGAATGCGGGCTCATCGTCCGTGGTTCCCGGTGCGGCGGCCGTGCGGGACGCGGTGCGCGTGGCGAATGCAGGCTACACGGGGCTGGCGGTGCGCGCCGACGGCTTGATCCAAAGCTGGGGCGAGCAGGCGGCGAATCTCAATCAGGCGTTCGCGGGTGGCGTGACGACCGAGGCGAAGATCAGCACCAATCTCGCGCTCGCGCTCCGCGCGGATGGCTCCGTCGCGGCATGGCAGGGCGGCTCGAACGTGACGGCCGGCGTGCCCGCCGGCCCGTTCGGCGCGTTCGGCATCGCGGTCGGATTCAACCGCGCCCTCGTTCTCCGCGAGACGACCGGCGACACCGTCCCGACGGTCCTCGTGCCGCCGGCCGGCCAGATGCTCGCGCTGGGGAGCAATGCCACGTTCACCGTCACCGCCGGCGGCCCGGCGCCGTATGCCTACCAATGGCGCAAAGACGGCGTGCCGATCTCCGGCGCCACGCAGGCGACGCTCGTCGTGCCGGCCGTCACGCTCGTCGACGTCGGTGGTTACGACGTCGTGATTTCCAATCACGTGGGCTCCGTCACCAGTGCGGTTGCGCGGCTGCGCGTCGGGTCGGCCGAGATTTTTGCGACGCAACCGGCCGCGCGCCAGATCGTGGCGGCCGGCACGCCGGTGACGCTCGCGTTCACGTTGCGCGATCCGCAGCCCGGCGATGCGGCGCGCTGGCAGTTCAACAATCGCCCGATTCCCGGCGCCACCGGTCTGACCTACGCGATTCCGGCCGTGACGGCGGAGACCGCGGGCGCCTACACGCTGATCGTCACGCGGACGGACAACACGGTCGTGCGTCGCACGACGTTTGTGCAGCGCCGTCCCGGCGCCACACGCCTGGCGGCGTGGGGCAAGGACGATTACGCCCAGGCGCGGCCGCCGGTCACGATCGGTGATGCGCTCGCGATCGCCGCGGGCGAGATGCATGGCCTCGCGTTGCGCGAGGATGGCACGGTGGTGGCCTGGGGCTACAACGGCTCGGGGCAGTGCACCGTGCCGGCGAATCTGCGCGACGTCGTCGCCATCGCGGCGGGCAGCAGCCACTCGCTGGCCTTGCGTGCGGACGGCACCGTCGTGCAGTGGGGCTCGGGCACGACCGTGCCGGCGAATGTGCAGGACGTGGTCGCGATCTCGGCCGGCGGCTCGCGCAGTGCGGCGCTCAAGTCCGATGGGACGGTGGTGGTGTGGGGCGGATATGGTTTCACCGATGTCGTGCCGCCGACCGATCTCACGGCGATCGCCGTGGGCGTCGATCACGTGGTCGGCCTCAAGCAGGATGGCGCCGTCGTGGCGTGGGCGCTCGCTTCCATTTACTCGGGGCAAACCACGGTGCCGGCGGGCCTGGGCCGCGCCCTGGCGATTGATGCCTCCTCGGCCCAGTCCGGGGCGCTCGGCGCGGATGGCCGGCTTTATGTGTGGGGCAGCGGCGGTGGGGCCGTGGCGCTTGGCGCGACGACGTTCACGGCCTTCGATTGCGGTCCGAATTTCGGTGTCGCGCGGCGGAGTGGCGGGGGCGTGCTGGTGTGGGGCGACAACACCTACAATCAGCGGACCGTGCCCGCTACCCTCGGCGATCCGCTCGCGCTGGCGACGGGCAGCGGCTTCGTGCTGGCGCTGTGCAATGCGGAGGGCGACTCCGCCCCCACGATCACCGAGCAGCCGGCGGATATCACGACGTCGGCGGGCAATCGCGTGCAGTTGCGCGTCGTGGCCACGGGGCCGGGCACGCTGGCTTACCAATGGCGGCTCGCGGGCAATCCCATCGCCGGGGCGACCCAGCCGACGCTCACGCTGAGCGAGATCGGCTCCGCCCAGGCGGGGAGCTACGATGTCGTGGTGTCGAATCACGTCGGCGTCACCACGTCGCGCACGGCCACGGTGTCGCTCGTGATGCCACCCGAATTTTCGACGCGACCGGCGGCGCGCATCGTCGCCACTCTGGACCAGCCGCTATCCCTGGAGGGGAATGCCACCTCCGCGTTCGGCCCCATCGCTTATCGGTGGAAAAAGAACAATCGTCCGATCCCCGGCGCGAACACGGCGACTCTGGCGCTGCCGAATTTCACGGTCGAGGACGCGGGCGCCTACACGCTCGAAGCGACCGACACGCGCGGTCTCGTGGCGCGGTCGACCTCGTTTGTGCTGCCCGATTATGGGCGCACGGAACTCGTGCATTTCGGTTCCCCGTCGTCGGTCTCCGTCCTCCCCGCGGAGATCGCGGACGCGATTTCGGTGGTGACCAACGGGGCCTACGCCGCGGCGTTGCGTCGCGACGGCACCGTCGCGGTCTGGGGCAGCGGATCGGTCGTGACCGGAAAGCCGGCCGGCCTGTCCAACGTCGTCGCGCTCGCGGCGGGATCGGATTCGATCCTCGCCTTGCGCGCGGATGGCACCGTCGTGGGCTGGGGCTCCAGTTATTACAACCTCTTCAATCCGCCGGCGGCGGTGCGCGACGTCATCGCGCTCGCTCACGGCGGCAACGTTGCGCTGGCGGTGCGCTCCGACGGCACCGTGGTCGGCTGGGGCTCCAACTACAGCAGCAGCGCCACGCTCCTGCCGGTGCCGACGTGGCCGGACGACATTGCCAGCGTCGCCACCAACGGCAGTGCGGCGCTCGCCGTGACCGCGAATGGCGCGCTGGTGGGATGGGGGGAGCGCGGTTACGGCCAGACGCGTCCGCCCAACGAGGTGGGTGCGGTCGTCGCCGCCGCCGTCGGCTACTACCACAGCCTGGTGCTGCAGGATGATGGCGCGCTCGTGGCCTGGGGCTCCAGCAGCAGCGGCATGGTGTCCGTGCCGGCCGGCCGTTTCCGCAAGATCGCGACCAGCGACTACCGCGCGGCCGCCGTCCGCCGCGACGGCACGCTGGCGGTATGGGGCAACAATTACGGCTACGGCGAAAACACGCCGCCGGCCAACACCGGTAATTTCATCGACGTCGCTCTGAGCGGCTCGAACACGCTGGCCCTGCGCCGCGCGATCGGCGACGCGCTGCCGGTGATCGTCACATCGCCCCGCGCCACGGTTGCGGCGCGCGGAGGCGAGGTGTCGCTCAGCGTCGTCGCCACGAGTGCGCGAACGCTGTCCTATCAATGGCGGCGCAATGGAGTGGAACTCGCCGGCGCCAATGCGGCGACACTCACCCTCAAGGACCTGACCGACGCCGCCGCCGGCGACTACGACGTCGTGGTGCGCAACGCGGCGGGGGCGGTCACCAGCGCGGTGGCCACGCTGACCCTCGAGACCGCGCCGGTCCTCACCACGGCCCCCGATGCGCGGCAACTCGTCGCCCTCGGCGCGTCGCGCACGCTCGCCTTCACCTGCGCGAGCGAACACCCGCCGCTCGCGTATCGCTGGAAGAAAAACAATCGCGTCCTCGCGGGGCAGACGACGGCGACGCTCACGCTGGCGAACTTCACCGCCGCCGACGCGGGCGCTTACACGCTCGAGGTCACCGACGCGCTGGGCCTGCTCACGCGGGCCACGACGTTCGTGCTGCCCGATTATGGCCGGACGCAGATTCGAGTCTGGGGCTATGATTCGGAAATTCTCCGCCAGGCGCCGCTCACGCTGACGGATGCGCTCTCGTTCTCCCTGACTTCGCGCAATGTCGCCGCGCTGCGGGCGGACGGCACGATCGCGATCTGGGGAGCCTCTTACAGCATCGCCTCGCCCCCCGCGGGGTTGAACGACGCGGTGGCCTTCGCCATGCGCGATGCCGACGCGCTCGCGCTGCGGAAGAACGGCACCGTGGTGGCGTGGGGCAACTATGGCGGAGCGCCGGCCGGCTTGCGCGACGTGATAGCCATCGCGGTCGGCGACAATGCCCGCCTCGCGCTGCGCTCCGATGGCACGGTCGTTTCGTGGAGCCGTTATTCCTCGTCGGAGAGCACGCCGCCGGAAGGTCTGCGTGACGTCAGCGCCATCGCGGCGGGCTCCAACGGCTATCTCGCCTTGAAAGTCGACGGAACCATCGTCGCCTGGGGCAATGCGAGTGCCGCGCTGCCCGCGGGTCTCACGGGCGTGGTTGCCATTGACGCCTATGGTTCCGTTTTCTCGGCGCTGAAGAGTGACGGCACGCTCGTCCGCTGGGGCGGCGCCGCGTTCGCGTCCAACCTGCCGCCGTTGCGCGCCGTCTCGCTGGGTGACTCCGCCTACGCGATCGGGCAGGCGCTCGACGGTTCGCTGGTGGGCGTCGGCATGCCCGGCAACAATTACGGGCAGACCCAGATTCCGGCGAACTTGGGTTCCGTGCCGGCGTTCGCGGCCGGGCCTTATCACGTCGTGGCGTTGCGCGACGCCAATGCCGATGTCGCGCCCCTGCTCACCACCGAACCGGGTTCGGTGGTGTTGAATCCGGGCGTGCGACACTCCTTCAGCGTGACGGCGTCCGGTGCCGGGCCCTTGAGCTATCAGTGGTTCAAGAACGGCGTGGCGATCGCCGGCGCGACCTCCGCGGTCCTCACGCTGCCGGACGTGGGGGCATCCGATGTCGGCGACTACACGGTGCGGATCACCAATCACGTCGGCGCCCGCGTGAGCGCGCCGGCGAGCCTGCGTTTGCTCGCGGCGCCGCAGTTCACCGTGCGGCCCGCGCGTCGGATCGCAGCCGTGGTGGGCGCGCCGGTGTCTTTGCAAGCCACGGTGGTCGGCGCAGCGCCGGAGTCCGGCGCGTTGCGCTATCAATGGAAGAAAGACAATCGCGCCATCGCGGGCGCGACCGGGCCCCAGTTCAACTTGCCCGCATTCGCTCTCGCGGACGCCGGCGCCTACACGCTCGAGGTCACCGATGCGCTGGGCGCGGTCGCGCGGCACACGACGTTCGTGCTGCCGACCGGTTTGGTCACGCAGGTGCGCACCTGGGGCAACACGTCCTTCAATGCGCCCGTGACGCTGAACGACGCCTGGAAGGTTTTCGCGGCCGGCTCGAATGGTGGGCTCGCTCTCCGCAGCAACGGGCAGGTGGCTTATTGGGGCACGGACACCACGCCGTTCCCGGTCGGCCTGGGGCACGTCGCCGACCTGGCGGTCGGCTCGAACGGAGCGGCCATCGCGCTCCGGGATGACCAGACGCTCGTCAGTCCCGCGGCGCCGCCGCCGGCCAGCGCCACGGAAGTGGTCGCCGTCGCGGCCGGCACCAGTCATTTCCTGGCCCTCCGCGCCGACGGGCGCGTGGTGGGCTGGGCGATCAACAACTCCGACTCCTACGGAGCCGCGACGGTGCCGGCGGGTCTGCAGGACGTCGTGGCGATTGCGGCCTACGGTTCCACGAGCGCCGCGCTCACCGCCGCGGGCAATGTGGTGGTCTGGGGCTATCGCAGCGCGGCCGCGGTCCCGCAGAATTTCAACGGCGCCACGGATCTCGCGCTCGGCAACAGCCACGCTCTTGCCCGCCGGCCCGATGGCACGGTGGTCGGTTGGGCGCTGGATTACAGTTACAGCGGCGAAGCGACGCCCCCGTCCGATTTGGGCGCCGTCAGTCGCGTCTTTGCGGGAGCGGCGGTGTCGTTCGCCGTCAAACCCGATGGCTCGGTGCGCGCCTGGGGCTCGACCAGCTACGCCCTCGTGCCCGTGCCGACCGACCTGGCCAACGTGATCCATCTCTCCGTCGGAAGCTCGTCGGCGTTGGCGGTGCGTCTCGCGGCGGCCGATGCGGCGCCGCAGATTGTCGCGTCGCCCCAATCGCAGAATCTCAGCGTAGGCGCGTCGCTCGTCCTCTCGGTCGCGGTTTCCGGCACGGGCCCCTTCAGCTATCAATGGCGGCGTGATGGCAACGTGTTGAGCGGAGCCACGGCGGGCGCCTTCTCCATTGCCAGCCTCACTCCGGGCGACGCGGGCAGTTATGATGTGGTGGTGACGAACCACCGCGGTTCGGCGACCAGCGCCGCGGCGAGGATCACGCTCGCGAGTCCGCCCACGATCGTCACGCCCGTGATACGCCGCACCGGGGTGACGCGCGGCCAGGCGGTCACGCTCAGCGTCTCGGCCACCACCGATGACGGTCCGCTCCGCTATCGTTGGAAAAAGAACAACCGCCTCATCGGCGGGGCCACGGGAGCGACTTACTCGATCCCGTCGGCGACCCTCGGCGACAGTGGCGCCTACACGGTGGAGGTTTTCGATGCCGCGGGGCGCGTGCGCCGCAGCACCGGGTTCGTGGCGGTTGCGCCGGCCGCGAGCCAGCTGATCGCGTTCGGCTATTCGAATCCCCGCAACGCCGATACGACGTTCCGGCAGCTCACCGGGCCGCTCCTCGCCGCGGTCGATGGTTCGGCGCACAGCCTCGCGCTCAAGGCTGACGGCACGGTGGCGGCCTGGGGTTACGATTCCTACGGCGTGACCGCCGTGCCCGCCGGGCTGGCCGACGTGGTCGCCATCGCGGCCTCCGGCGACTACTCGCTCGTGCTGAAGTCCGACGGCAAGGTCGTCTATTGGGGTTATCCGTATGGCGGCCCGAAGGACGTTCCGGCCGGATTGGACGAGGTCATTGCGATCTCCGCGGCGCCCGGCTACGCGCTGGCGCTGAGGGCCGATGGCACGGTGGCCATGTGGGGCACGACGAGCACCACGCTGACGGTGCCGGCCGGTCTCGCCGACGTGGTGAGCATCTTCGCGGCGCCCGAATACGCGCTGGCGACGAAGGCGGACGGCAGCGTCGTGGTGTGGGGCAGCCCCGGCTCCACGCAAGCGTCAGCCGCGTCGAGCCAGTCGGGATTGCGCCGAACGCTTGGCTCCTCGTCCGCCGCTCTGGGCTTGAAGCTGGACGGCACCGTCGTCGGCTGGGGGAGCAACAGCTACAGCCAGCTCTCCATTCCGGGCGACCTCAATCAGGTCGCCGATCTGGCGATGGGCAATTATCACGCCGTGGCGTTGAAGTCCGATGGCTCGCTGGTGGCGTGGGGTTACAACTACAACGGCGGTGAAACCGCCGTGCCCGCCGGCTTGACCAGCGCCTACGCGATTTCGGTCTATGGGTCCCGCACGCTCGTGCTGCGCGATGCCAGCGCGGATGCGGCCCCGACGATCACCGGTTCGCCTCAGTCGGTCGACGTCACGGAAGGTGCCTCCGCCAGCTTCACGGTGACGGCCAGCGGCGTCGGCTCTCTGCGCTATCAGTGGCGCCGCAACGGCGTCGCGATCACCGGAGCGACCGCCTCGACGCTGACGCTCAACCCGGCGACGCCGGAGTGGGCGGGAACCTACGATGTCGTGGTGAGCAATCACGTCGGTGCCGCTTCCAGCGCGGCGGCGACGCTGACGGTGCGTGCGCTGCCGCGCGTCGCGCCCGTGGGATCGCGGCGGATCATCGCGGGCGTCGGGGCTTCGGCCCAGCTGACGGTCAGCGCGAGCGGCACGGGTGCGCTTGGCTACCAGTGGCGGCGCAATGGCGTCGCGATCGCGGGCGCCACGGGCGCCACGCTGGCGTTGCCGGCCCTCACGCGGGCGGACGCCGGCTGGTATGTCTGCGCGGTGACGGATGCCAACGGCACCCGTCTCGCGGCACCGCAGTGGATTTTTGTCGTGCCGAGCCGCACGCAAGTCGTCGGCTGGGGCGCCAACAGCTCGCGGCAGGCGGACGCGCCCGCCACGGTGAACGACGCCATCGCGCTGGCCGCGGGCGAAACCGGCTCGCTCGCCGTGCGCCGCGACGGCTCGGTGCTCACCTGGGGCAGCACCGGCGCTCTGCCGCCGGCGACTGCGACGCTCGCCGGCGTGGTCGGAGCCTCCATCGGCAACGCCCAATCGCTGACGCTGCACGACGACGGCACGGTCCGGGTCTGGGGCAGTTATTCGACGCCCACGTTCCCGAGTGGTGAACCGTTTGTCGCGGTCGCCTCCAGTGGCGGATTGAACGTGGCCCTGCGGGCGGATGGCACCGCGGTGTCCTGGAACTACTACTCGACCGCGCTCTCGATCCCGAGTGAGGCCGTCGGTCTGGCCGCGGTTGCCGCGGGCGAATCCTTCGTCGTCGGCTTGAAGGGCGATGGCACGGTCGTGCAATGGGGCTCGCCGCCGCAGGCCGCGCCCGCCGGGCTGGCCGGGGTGCGGGCCATCGCCACCGGTTCGGCGCATGCGCTCGCTTTGCGCAGCGATGGCACCGTCGTGGCGTGGGGCTCCAACAGCAACGGAGCGTGTGACGTGCCGGCCGATTTGAGCGGCGTGGTCGCGATCTCCGCCACGCGCTCGACGTCGTTTGCCGTCAAAGCCGACGGCACCGTGGTGGCCTGGGGCGGCAACGCCAACCAGGAGCGGGCGCTGCCGGCCGAGCTCCGGGCGGTGCAGGCCATGGCCAGCGCCAGCAATGCCAGCCATGCCCTCGTGCTGCGCGATCTGGCCGACGACACGGCGCCGGTGGTGACGCCGCTGCCGGCCACCTTCATCACCGCGGCCGGCGAGGCCGTTTCGTTGATCGCGACGGCGTCCGGCGCCGGCCCGTTCGCCTATCAGTGGAAAAGGAACGGCGTCGCCCTCCCCGGCGCGACGGCGAACACGCTGCTGCTCGATCCGATCACGGATGCGCTGGCGGGCGACTACACGGTCACGGTCACCAATCACGTCGGTGCCACGCAGAGCTCCGCAGCCACCGTGATCGTGGAAACAGGCCCCCGCTTCACGAGTCGCCCGAGTGCCCGGATCATTGGTCCGACCGGAGCGTCGCTGACGTTGAGCGGCGCCGCGAGCGGGCCGTTCGCTCCGATCACCTATCAATGGAACAAAGACAACCGTCCGATTCCCGGCGCGACTTCCGGCACGCTGACGATCGATAACTTCACCAACGCCCAGGCGGGTGCTTACACGCTGGTGGCCACCGACGCGCACGGTCACCGCGCCTTGGCCACCACTTTCGTGCTGCCGGACTACGGGACGACGCAGCTGCGCTCCTTCGACACCGCGCCGCCCATGGATCTGGGGCCGGTGGTGGATTTCGCGACCACCAGCTACGGGAGTGTGGCCGTGCGCCGCGACGGATCGCTGGCGGCGTGGGGCAGCAGCGTCAGCACACCGCCGGGCGGCATCACCGACGCCGTGCGCGTCGCTCAGGCGGGCAGTGTCGCTCTCGCCCTCCGCGCGGACGGCAGCGTGATCGCCTGGGGCTCGAATGGCGACGTCGTCAGCGTGTCCGCGCGCGCGGTGAACGTCGTGGCGATTGCCACCAGTTCCACGCACGCACTCGCCTTGCGGGCCGACGGCACCGTCGTCGCCTGGGGCCAGAACAACCTGGGCCAATGCAACGTGCCGGCCGGACTCACGGACGTCGTCGCGGTCGCGGCCACCGTCAACGCCTCGGGCGCGGTGAAGGCCGACGGCTCGGTCGTGCTCTGGGGCGGAAGCTCCGAGATCGTGAAGGTCCCGCCGGCCAGCTTGAGTGGCGTCACGCGTCTGGTTTTCGGCGACAACCATGCGCTTGCGTTGCGGACCGACGGCACGGTGGTGGCGTGGGGCCAGACCGGTAGCCAGCTCTCCGTCCCGGCGGGGCTGGCCGGGGTGACGGACATTGCGGCGGGATATTACTCCTCCTACGCCATCGACGGCGCGGGCGACCTGCGCGGGTGGGGCAACACGGTCTCGCTGAGCGACGTCACCGGGCCGGCGCTCCGCATCGCCGCGGGCAGCTATGGCTTCGCCGTGCTGCGCGACTCCAGCCGCGACACCGCCCCCACGATCACCACGCAACCGGCCGACATGAATCCGGGCTCGAATTACTCGGCGACCTTCTCCGTGGCAGTGAGCGGCTCGGGACCGTTTTCCTATCAATGGCGCCGCGAGGGGACGCCGATTGCGGGCGCCACCTACGCGTGGCTGAATCTCTACAGCCCGTTCGACGCTCAAGTCGGTCGCTACGACGTCGTCGTCACGAACCACGTGGGCAGCGTCACCAGCACGACCGCGCGCCTCTCGGTTGGCGCGGTGACGACGGGGCCGGTGATCGAGGCGCCGGCGGCGGGGCTCCGCCAGTTCGCCACGCCCGGTCAGAACTTCGCCCTGACGCTCGCGGTCAGTGGCAACGGGCCGCTCAGCTACCAATGGTTGCGCGCCAACCGGCCGCTCGCCGGCGCCACCAGCGCGACGCTGACGCTGCCGAGCTTCACGGCGGCCGATGCCGGACCGTATACGCTGGTCGTCACCGACGCGACCAACGTCACCGCGCGGCGCACGATCTTTGTGCTGCCGCGATTCCCCGCCACGCGGATCGTCGGCTGGGGACGCAACGATCTCGGCCAGGCCTCCGCTCCGGCCACCGTGCTCGATGCCGTGGCGCTCGCCGCCGGCGAGCGCCACTCGCTGGCGTTGCGCGGCGACGGTTCGGTCACCGGCTGGGGCAGCAATCTGCAGGGACAAACCACCCTGCCCACCGGGCTTGCCTCCGCCGTCGCCCTCGCGGCCGGACCGATGCACAGTTTTGCGCTCAATGCCGATGGCACGGTGGTGGGCTGGGGCGCCGCGGCGGTCGGCGTCGTGACCGGCGGCTCGGGCTATCGCAACCTCATCGCCCTCTCGGCCGGTGCGAACCTGGCGGCCGGATTGCGCGACGATGGCTCGGTGGTGGGCTGGGGTTCCTCCTACGGCTATTCCACCGTGCCGACGCTCACCGATGCGATCGCCGTGGCGGCGGGTTCGGACCACGCGGTGGCGTTGCGCCTCAACGGCACGGTCGTCGCCTGGGGCGACAACACCCAGGGCCAGACCAACGTGCCGGCCGGACTCGGCGGCGTGACCGCGATCGCGGCCGGTTATCGCCACACGCTCGCGCTCAAGGCTGATGGCACCGTGGTGGCGTGGGGGCAGAACCACCTCGGCCAAGCGACCCCGCCGGCACTCAGCAACATCGTGGCCGTTTGCGCGGGAGGCGATTGGAGTGCCGCCCGGAACGCCACCGGCCAGTGGACGGTGTGGGGCGACACCGCCCAGGCGACCGTGGGCGCCGCGAGCAACCTCGGGCCGCTGCTGTCCACCTCCAGCAGCGCCTATCACACGCTGGCTCTGGTGGACACCACCGCGTTGCACCTGCCCCTCATCACCGAGCACCCGCAGGGTGAAATCGCGTCGGCCGGCGCCACGATTCGTTTGCGCGTGGTTGCCACGGGCAACGGCACGCTGCGCTACCAATGGTATCGTGACGCGGTGGCGCTGAGTGACGACGCCCGCCTCACCGGCTGCCAGACGGCCGCGCTCGAACTCACCGGCTTCTCGCCCGCCGACGTGGGCAACTACTCCGTCGTCGTGAGCGACGCCGAAGGCGCGGTGCGCAGCGTGCGGGCTCCGCTCAGCTTCGCGCTCGGTGCGCAGACGATCAACTTCCCGGCGCTGGCCGATCGGACCTACGGCCCGGCCGTGATCACGTTGGCCGCCAGTGCGAGCTCCGGCCTGCCGGTGAGTTTCGCCGTGGTGTCGGGCCCCGCAATCGTCGAGGGCGATCAACTCACGCTCACCGGCAGCGGGACGGTGGTGATCCGCGCCGCCCAAGGCGGTGATGCGAGCTATGCGCTCGCGAGTCCGGTGGAGCGATCGTTCGCGGTGGCGCGCGCCGCCGCCACGGTGATGTTGTCGAACCTCGTGCGCGCTTACAGCGGCGCCGCGCAGGCGATCGTGGCCACGACGGATCCGCAAAACCTGTCGTTGCGAATCCGCTATGACGGCCGCGTCGAGGCCCCCAGCGCCGCCGGCATCTATTCGGTTTTCGTCAGCGTCGACGACCCGCGCTATGTCGGTTCGGCGGCGGGCACGCTCGAGATCACCGGCAGCGCGCAAACCATCACCTTCGCTCCGATCGGGCCCCGCGCCCTGTCGGCGGGCGACGTCTCGCTCGTGGCGAGCGCCTCCTCCGGTTTGTCCGTCACCTTCAGTCTCGTGAGCGGCCCGGCGCGTCTCGCGGGCAATCAGGTGGTGCTCACCGGTCCGGGCACCGTGACCGTGCGCGCGTCCCAGGCGGGCAACGCGAACTACTTCGCCGCGCCCGAGGTGGAGCGTGTGTTTGTCGTCGTGACCGGCTTTGCCGGCTGGCAGGCGATCCATTTCAGCAGCGAAGAACTCGCGCTGCCGGCCCTCGCCGGTCCCAATGCCGATCCGGACGCGGATGGCCTCGGCAACTTGATGGAATACGCGCTCGGCTCCGATCCGCGCGCCAGTTCGTCGGCGCCGGCGCCGGCGGTTGGCGCGACGGCCACCGATTGGACGTTCACCTACACGCGCCCCAGCGACCGTCTCGATCTGGGCTACACGGTCGAATGCTCGCCGAATCTCACCGCATGGAGCAGCACGGGTGTGACGCACACGCTCGTGTCGAGCAGCGATGGGTTCGAAACCTGGCGGGCCACCGCTCCGCTCCGCTCGTCGCCGACCTGCTTCTTCCGGTTGGTGGTGACACACTGATGCCATTTTTCTGATGGCGTCCGCTTTCGCCTTGCCTACGCCTTAGCTCGCCGAAGCGCACGTTGACGTGAGGGCCCGCCGGCTAAGCGAGGATAGGAAGCGTGAATCGCCCCAGCCCCAGCGTCAGTGCACACACCCCAGCGCTCAGTCAGTGTCGCTGGAGCAGAGTGCTACTATTCCTCTGGCTGGCCGCGCCAGCTCTCGCTCCGGCCGCCATCACCGGTTTGAGCTGGCGAAATAGCTCGGCGAGCAGCTCAAGCGTGCTCTCCACCGTCGAAGCCGGGCAGACGGTTTATGCCCGGGTGAACGCGACAAACATGTCCGGGCAGACCGTTTCCGTGACGGTCATGGAAAAGGACACCTTTGCCAACGACACGATCCAGACGCTCTCAGTTACCATTAACTCGTCCGGCTACGGCACGGCAGCGTGGACGGCGAAGTGGACGGACGACGGTGTCGGCGGTGGCGATCCGGAGTATATCTTGCGGGCTAGCGGAGCGAGCGACTCGGCGCAGCTGAGCGTGACCGACAAGACGGGCCCAGGTGCGCCGGCGCTGAGTTCGCCGAGCGATGCGGCAACGGTGACAGCCAGTTCGGTGGCATTCAGTTGGGGCGCGTCGAGCGACTCAGCGAGCGGCAGCGGATTCCGCGATTACACGCTCGAGTGGGCGAACAACAGCGCCTTCAGCTCCTCAACCCGCCGCACCGGACTGACGACGACCAGCTACACCGATACGGTCACTGCGGACGGAACCTATTACTGGCGCGTCTACGCCTACGACAAGCTGGGCAATGCCACCGTGAGTTCGCCCGCGAGTCGCAGCTTCACGCGATCGACGCCGCGCATCACCGGGTTGAGCTGGCGGAACGGGTCGTCCAGTAGCGCGTCGACGCTCAGCACCATCGAGGCAGGGCAAACGGTCTATGTCCGCGTCGATGCCACCGGCATGGCGAGCTCGACGGTGCTGGTGACCATTCTGGAAAATGATCCGATTTCCAACGACACGATCCAGACGCTCTCAGTTACCATTAACTCGTCCGGCTATGGCACGGCGGCGTGGACGGCGAAGTGGACGGACGACGGTGTCGGCGGTGGCGATCCGGAGTATATCTTGCGGGCCAGCGGAGCGAGCGACTCCGCGCAATTGAGCGTGACCGACAAGACGGGCCCGAGTGCGCCGGCGCTGAGTTCGCCGAGCGATGCGGCAACGGTGACAGCCAGTTCGGTGGCATTCAGTTGGGGCGCGTCGAGCGACTCAGCGAGCGGCAGCGGATTCCGCGATTACACGCTCGAGTGGGCGAACAACAGCGCCTTCAGCTCCTCAACCCGCCGCACCGGACTGACGACGACCAGCTACACCGATACGGTCACTGCGGACGGAACCTATTACTGGCGCGTCTACGCCTACGACAAGCTGGGCAACTCAACCGTGAGTTCGCCCGCGAGTCGCAGTTTTATCCGCCTCACACCGCGCATCACTGCACTCAGCTGGCGCAGTGCCGCAACGACGAGCGCGCCGACCTTGGCGTCGGTTCGCGCCGGTCAAACGGCGGTGATCCGCATCGACTCCGTCGGTATGGCGGGCGGCAATGTTTCCGTGTCGGTCTACGAATCGGACCCCTTGGCGGATGATTTCGTGGAAACGATCAACGTCCCGATTGGCGCGGACGGCGTTGGTTTCGCGAATTGGGCCGCGCGCTGGCTGGATGACGGCGTAGGCGGTGGCGATCCGGAGTTTCTGCTGCGCGTCGCCGGTGTGGCAGATTCGGCGCTGCTCACGGTCACGCCGTCGACGGGTGCGATCGCCGCGTCGCTCCGGGCGCTCAGCGAAACGCAGCCCGATCCGGCCCGCTTGAGCATCATGGTCGAGGAAACCGGGCAGGAAAAATTCGGCGCGGGCATCGCGACTCCGGTGCGCTTCGAGGATCTGGCGCCCGGAACCTATCATGTCACCGGCAAATACCAGAGCCAAACCGGACACACGGAATACTGGAGTTGGAAGCGCAGCTACACCGTGGCGGCCGGTGCGACCACGGCGGCACCGCTGATTCGAAATTTGCCCTACGTGCGGGCGGTGGAGTTCGCGGCGGTCGACGCCGCAGGCGCGGAACGCATTCTGGGTGCGGGCGACAGCGTGAATCCCGGGAGCACCGTCAAGGCACGCTTGTTGCTCGCGAATCCCACCGGATCGGCCGCGGCAGTGCGGTGGACGTTGGCACTCGACCGATTGCGGGACGCAACGAACGATGTGGTGCGCACCGGAACCACGACGATCGCCGGCGCGGCGACCGATACGACGGTCGAAGCGACTGTCAGTTTGTCCGATCTGGGCTCCTATTCGTATTTCGTAACTCTTGAGACTGACCTTGAAGGTTTCCGCTACACGGATTCGTGGAGCTGGAACTCCTCGTTCGGTGTGTTTTCCGTGCCGCCGCCGCAGGTCTCGATCTGGCCGCTTCTGCCCATTGCGCTGCGGACAGGAGAATCGTCGACGATCACAATCAAGGTCATGCATCAGCAGGGCGACCAGATGGTCAATTCAAGTGGCGCGTCGGTGCAGGTTTTCGATGCTTTTGTGGGCGCGACGCCGATCGCGCTCCCGCTGACCGACGCCAATGGCGAGACGAGCTACAAGGTCACCGCTTCCGGTCGCACGGTGGCGGTCGACGCTACCGAGGATTTGGCGATTCGGGTGGTG
Source organism: Candidatus Didemnitutus sp. (assembly GCA_041906465.1). Taxonomy (GTDB): domain Bacteria; phylum Verrucomicrobiota; class Verrucomicrobiia; order Opitutales; family Opitutaceae; genus Didemnitutus. Next base: position 150,860 of record JAYRJE010000015.1, read on the forward strand.
GCCTCCCGTCCGGGCGGTGGTGTCGCGGAGACCACCAAGCGTGTGCGTCTGCACAATCCGAAATTCGGCGTCACGGCGGTGACGCATGGCTATTTGCCCGGAGCCGGAACGGCGCCGGGATGGCTCTACGACCTGGCGATCGCGGTGCTCAACCGGGCGGGACGCGGCAAACTATGGCTGATGAGTTTCGAGGAGAGCGGCGTCACCACCTTGACGCGGCTGAGTCTCACCGGCGCGGAGCAACGGGCGACCTCCGAGAAATTCTCGCCGCAATTCGTCGAGGGTTCCGATGCTTCCGCCGACGCGAGCAACCCGGCAAAGATCGGCGAACAGGTGATCATTTACCACTGGGGCACCTACGCCAACAACACCCTGGCCTCGCCACTCGGTCACGCGGCCGTCGCTGGTCATGCCTTGGAGGCTGCTCTGCGCGGCGGATGTGGCGAACATGCCGCATCCTTCCTCGCTGCGGGCACGCCGTTGCACCTGATTGCGCACAGTTTCGGCACCGTGGTGATCAGCGAGGCTGCGCGCCGGCTGGCCGCCGCGGATATCGAAGTGGATCAGCTGACCGTGCTCGACCCTCACGATTTCGACGAGTTTTGGGTGCCGGTGGATGGCGACGCGCGATTGCCCAATGTGAATGTGTGGGAAAACGTGCGCTACGCGGACGACTATTTCGCCACGAAGGGTGGTGGTGCGTCGGACAATCCCCACGGGCGTGCGATCAATCATGCGCGCACGGAGGATCTCACCGATTTCGACGGGTTCTACAATGCGTGGTTCAATCACTCGCATTCCAACACGCACGGTTTCTATCACGGAACGGTCAATCCCGGCAGCGTTGGTGACAAGGTTGATGGTCTCGAAGTTCGCTCCAGCTGGTATTCCGGACGCAAGTCGGACGAATCGGTGGGCTTCACCACCTCTCGTCTCGGCGGACGATTTGGCCGTGGTGACTTTCCCACGCGCGACAGTGGCGTCGTGGACTACCGCGAACCCGAGCGCCTGCCCGATTCCGATACTGGCTCGCTCGGTCAGGTGAACGATGTGGTGACTTATCCCGAGCGGCCCATTTTCAACGGCGACTTTTCGCTCTACGACGCCGGTGAAATTGTCGCGCCGTGCACCGTGCCCGGCTTTCTCGGCGCCACCGAATTGCGCGGGCCGCTCCTGGAGGAAGTCGGCGGCGGCCAAGCCATGCTTTTGTCGTCGCCGCTGGTCGCGCTGACCCAGCCCGGGGACATGATGTTGTCGCGTGTGCGCACGGTGTTGACCTACCTGCCGGCGACGGCGCGCCAGTTCTCGTTCCGTTTGCGGCGCGGCTATACATACGCTCCGAGCGCGAGTGATGACTACCTCGAAGTCGCCGTTTTGCGCGGCGGCACGCGTGAGCAGGTGCGTGAGCCGATCCGCGCTTCGCTGGTCGGCAACAGCGCGTTCGCCACCTACTATGCCGACGTCTCGCGTTACGCGGGACAGGCTGTTCAATTTGAGTTTACGGTCACCGCGGGCGTGTTGGTCGGCGGGGTGGCGCCTGGTATTTCCGATTCGAATCTTTATCTCGACGACCTCGGACTGGTCACCTCCGACGACGCCACGGTGACCGTGACCGCAAGCCCCGCCAACGGCGGTTCGGTGCAGGGAGGTGGCACATTCACCGCCGGCACGACCATCACGCTGACCGCCACTGCCGGCGCCGGTTTCACTTTCGTGAATTGGAACGATGGCATGACCAGTGCGGTGCGCCAAATCACCGTTCCAGTCGGAGGCGCAAACTACACCGCCAATTTCAGCGCCAACACTTTCCTGCTGTCGGTCGACGTTTCGCCGCGCAACGCCGGCACCGTGACGATAGCGCCGGCGAAGGCCCGCTACGACTTCGGTGAGGTCGTCACGCTCAGTGCGCAACCGGCCACGAACAACGGTTTCTACAGCTGGACGGGAGACCTTTCGGGCACGAATCCCGTGACGACCCTGACCATGTCAGCCGACAAAGCGGTTGGGGCGACTTTTTCGACGCTCGATGTGACACCGGCGCGGCGGCAGATCGCCGCCGGCGGAGGCGAACTCACCTGGCAAATCGCCGTCTCGCCTGGCACCCAGCCCGAGGTGGCGCTGGGCGCCCCGTGGCTCCGCGACGCGGTGATTGCGTCCACGGACGGGCAGAGCGGCTGGAGACTGACGCTCGCTGCGGATGTCAATCCGGGTTCGGCACGCACGGGCTACGTTGACGTGGTCGCTCATGGTCTGTCGCGACGGCTCTCGCTGGACCAAGCGGCCGCCGCTTCCGGTTATCAGACATGGCTCACTGCCCACTTTGCTGCCGACGAAGTTCAACAGACCGCAATTAGCGGACCGGCTGCGGATCCGGACCGCGATGGACTCTCCAATCTGCTTGAATACGCCTTTGGACTCGATCCGCGCTCGGTGAACGGAGCCATCCCGACCACATTGGAACTCACGTCTGGCGGATGGACTCTAACCTATGCCCGCCCGGCGGATCGCGGCGATGTCGTTTTCACAGTGGAAACGTCGGCGGATTTGAAAAATTGGACCAATGCGGGAGTTTCCCACGTGCTCGTATCGACGGCCAACGGGGTCGAAACCTGGCGGGCCACTTACCCCGTGGATGGAGCCCCAAGCTGCTTCTTCCGCATCGTGGTTACGCGTTGAGCACTATTCGACCGGCGCCGCCGGAAACTGCACGCACGGCTTCGGCGGGAGCGGGGCGGATTCGTCGAGGTAGAAGCCGGGGTGCGGCGGCTGGTTGTAGGCGACGTTCTGCCAGGCGATGCTGAGGCGGTATTGCGGGTCGTGCATCAGCGTGACGAGGCGATGCGTCGTCGGAATCGTCGACGTGTAGATGTGCAACGCGGCGTTGTCGCGCGTGCGCCAGATGACTTCCTCGCGCCAGTCGCCCCAGAGATCGACGCTGAGTGCCGGCGTGGATTTCGTGCCGTTGTTCGAGTCGCACTCTTCGGCGACGAGCAATGAGTCGAGCGCGCTGGTCTGCCAGTTCCATTTCACGATGCGGTTGCGATCGAGCAGTTCGTGCAGCAGGTCGCCATCCCAGAGGATCCCGAAGTTGCACGGGAAACCGCGCGGGCGGCGTTCGAGGAACTTCTCGCCGCGCATCGTGTAGAGGCCGTCCATGCCGGAGCCGGCGGCCCAGACTTCGGCGCCGGGGAAGCGCGGGTCGATGTTGAACGCGTTGCCGCGACCCGGGCCTTCGCCTTTGTCGCCGCCCTCGGTGTCGGCCTTCACGGATGGCACGAGGAGAATCGGGCGACCGGTGCGCGCGTCGCGGACGTTGATGCCTTCCCCGGCGAAGCGCTCCTGGATGCTCATGATTTCGAGGCCGGGATTTTGCGGATCGAGATCGCCGACGTGGATCGCGTCGCCGTGGCCCCAGCCGGTCGAGTAGAGCCCCTTGCCGTCGTCATCGATCACGCACGCGCCGTAGATGATTTCGTCGCGGCCGTCGCCGTCGACGTCGGCGACGGAGAGGTTGTGATTGCCCTGGCCGCGAAACTTTTCGTTGCCGGGTGTGCCGTCGTCGGAGTCGAACACCCAGCGCGGCGTGAGCTTGCCGTCGCGCCAATCCCACGCGGCGAGCACGGCGCGCGTGTAGTAGCCGCGGCACATCACGATGCTCGGGTGCGTGCCGTCGAGGTAGGCGACGCCGGCGAGGAAACGATCGGAGCGGTTGCCTGAGCTGTCGCCCCACACGGCTTTCGCTTGCTCGGGCGTGGGATTGTCGGTGTCGGGATGGCGGCGCGGCGCGTAAGGCACGGTGGCGAGCGCGGCGCCGGTGCGGCCGTCGAACACGGTGAGATATTCCGGGCCGCGCAGGATGCGGCCCTCGAGGTGTGCGACGAGACCTTGGGGCGTGCGTGTGGCGCCGGTGGCATCGGGTGTCGGCACCGTGCCGCCGGCGGGCTCGCGCCAGTCGGCGTTTGCGTCGCCGATGATTTTGCTCGTGCCATCGACGCTGCCGTCAGCGGTCTTGCAGACGAACTCGGCGCGGCCATCGCCGTCGAAATCGTAGACGAGAAACTGCGTGTAATGCGCGCCTTCGCGGACGTTTTTGCCGAGGTTGATCGTCCAGAGGAGTTTTCCGTCGAGCGTGTAGGCCTGGAAGATCGGCGCGTCAGTCGGACCGGCTTGGGAATTGTCGCGCGCGCGGCCGGTTTGGTGGAGGACGATTTCGTAGCGACCATCGCCGTCGAGGTCGCCGACGGAGGCGTCGTTCGGCGTGTAGCCGTCGATGGGCTGGAGTTTGAGCGTGTGATACGGCGCGCGCGGCGTGCCGGCGGCGAGCGTGTAGCCGCGGTCAGCAATGGCGGCAGCGAGTTCCTGTCCGTTGACGATGGTGCGCACGGTGTAGGAGACGGATTGAGCGGCGGGCGCGGCATCGTCGACGAACCACGTGGCGCCGGTGAGCGGAGCGGCGTTCAGCCTCGTGGTTGCCGAGCCGGCCGTGCGGTAAACGTTGAACGCGACGCCGTCGGGATCAGACGCGAGCACGCGCCAGGCGACGTAGTTTTTTCCGTCGGATTGCGGCACGGCGACCACGCCGCGATCGAGACGTTCCATGATCGGCGTGGCGTGGACGCCAAGAAACAAACCAGCGAGCAGGGGAAGAAAGCGAAACGGGGAGTGCATGGTGGGAAGGTGAGCGCGCACGGGTTGGGGCTAAACAGCAGGAGGAACCACGGATTTCTCGGATGGCACGGATGAAGCGCCTGGATCCGTGTGATCGGTGCAATCCGTGGTGGATGGCTTGAGCGGAATTGGGGTTGATCAGAAACGCCGCGGACGCGAGCGCGGGCGGAGCGGACCGTCAACCATCGAGGCTGCGCTTGCGACGCGCGGGCGAACGCGCTGGGATGCGGCTGTGATTCCGCCCGTGCAACGGCCCGACGCACCACGGTGGAGCGCATTGTCCTCAATGCGCTCGAGCGATCGTCCCGCGGCGAGAATTCGAGAACGCGTTGATGCGCCGGAGGCACACAAGGGGCTTGCCCGCCTCTGGCGGGTCAACGCGTTCCACCTGCTACCGCCGCTCGCTCGAATCGTCATCGCCGTCGCGTTGTGGGCGTTGCCGTCGACGCCGATGAGCGCGGCGGAGAACCTGGCGGACGTGCTGCGCGGCTTCCGGGTCGCACCGGCTGGATTCGTGAGCGAGAACTTGCAGCGCGTCGCGGTTCCTTCGCCGAAGTCGCTCGTGCGCGAGTCGCGGCACGGCTATGCGGCGTGGGCGGCGGATGTTTTCTCGGCGGACGAACTCGCCGACGCGCGCTTGAGCGGGCCTGACGCCGTGCGTGCCGCGGATGGTCTGACGAATTTGGAAAAATACGCGCTCGGGCTCGATCCGCACGACGTGGCGCGCGCGGCTGACTTGCCCGAGAGCGGACAGCTCGATGACCACTGGTTTCTTTGGTATCGGCGTCCGAGCGACACCGACGACGTCGAGTATCGCATCGAAGTTTCGACGGACGACGGCGCGACGTGGAGGAGCGGTGGCGTGACGCAGGAGCCGATCCTGGCGAACGACCTCGCCCAGTCCTGGCAGGCGCACTATCACGCGGCAGCGGGGCAGACGGTGCGCTGGCGGTTGGTGCCGCGACTGCGCTGAGCAGCGCGCCTTTTCGCGATACGGTCGGGGCGGGGCAGCCTGTTTCCAGAAAAATCTTGCCGGCAATTGGGGGGATTTCAGCATGCGGGTTCGTCCATCGACAATGGGCCCACCAAATCGGGATGTTTTGGTGTGTCGGCGCGGCGAAACGACATTGCCATGGATCTTCCCCCGCCCCCGCCCTCCCGCGCGTCCCGCCGGACCGCGCGAAACCAAGAACGCGAGCGCGCTGACTTCCAGTGCGGCCCTGGAGTGTTGCCGCGCTGCCGATGAGGACGGTGCGCTTCCCGTTCATCGCCGCCAAATGGGTGATGCTGGCGTGCGTAGTCTGGTCCGTTTCGCTGGCGGCAACGCCGCCGTCGACGAGCGTGATCGCGAGTGGCAGCTCCATCACCTTCGATGCCACGACCGAGGGAGCCACTTCCTACGGATGGTCGCGCAATGGTGAATATTTGGGGATTTCGAGCCCGCAGTTTGTGATCGAGAACGCGAGCGCGCTCCACGCGGGCTCCTATCAGGTGTCGATCGTCCATTCCACCGGGGTGAGTTACCGCATGTTCCATGTGCGGGTCGCGCGTTCGAATGTCGTGCAGGCGTGGGGGGATAATACCTTCGGGCAATGCGCCGTGCCGGCGGGACTGCACGATGTGGTCGATCTCAGTGCGGGGCAGGATCACACCTTGGCGTTGCGGAGTGACGGAACGGTGGTCGCCTGGGGACGGAACGATCACGGGCAGTGCGCGGTTCCCGTGGGATTGAGCGGCGTCGTGCAGGTGGCTGCCGGTGCGGATCATAGTGTCGCGCTCAAAGCGGACGGCTCGGTCGTGGCGTGGGGATTGAACACCAGCGGGCAGTGCGCGGTGCCGGCGGGTCTCACTGGCGTGGGTTTCGTTGCCGCGGGCGGTGCCCACACGATTGCGCTCAAACACGACGGAACCGTGGTGGCGTGGGGCGACAACGCCTATGGGCAGACGGATATTCCCTATGCGATCCGTCCCCTCCGGACGATCTCGGCCGGTCTGACGCACAATGTTGCAATCACTGACGTTGGTCGCGTGGTGGCGTGGGGGGACAATGAATCTGGGCAGTCGACCCCGTCGTGGGATACTTACGCCACGGCGGTGCACGCGGGCGAAAAGTTCACGGCTTACCTCAACTCCGGGCGACAGCTATGGTATTTTGGCAAGCTCGTGCCGGCGATGCCGTCGGGAAGCTACGCGGTCGCGCTTTCCGGTCGCGCGCGGCATGGCTTGGCGCTGCGGGCAGATGGCTCAGTCGTGGCCTGGGGGCCGAACGTCAGCGGAGAAGGCAGCATTCCGGCGGGGATTGGCAACGTGCAGCAGGTGGCGGCGGGCCGGGCGCACAGTGTGGTGGCGCTGTCGGGTGTTCCGCCCACGATCACGCTTCAGCCAGTGGCGCAAACGGCGGCGGAAGGTGACTCGGTAGCCTTCACGGTCGCCGCGGGTGGCGCCGCCACTTACCAATGGCTGCATGAGGGAGTCGCGCTGACCGATGGTGGACGATTTGCCGGCACATCGACCGCAACACTCACGATCAGCCCTGTGCAAGAGACCGACGCCGGCAGTTACACCGTGCGCATGGGCAATCCGTTTGGGGAGGTCACCTCGCAGCCCGCTCTGCTGGCGGTGCACCCTCTGATCGTGCGCGCTCAAGGAACGGCACTGGCCAACAGCGACGGCTCCCAGGTCACGTTGAGCGTGTCGGTGTCCGGGGTGGGGCCCTTCACCTATCAGTGGTATCGCGGCCAGTCGGGAGATACTTCAACTCCGGTGAACGGTGGCGTCTCGGCTACGCTCACGGTTGCACAGACAACGGCGGCGGACCCTTACTGGGTGCGAGTCTCCAATGGCATGGCGCAGGCGGACAGCGTCACGATTCCCGTGGGCAAATGGCAGGTGATCGATCCGGTGTTTGGTGCCTCGCCCCTCTACGCGGTCGCTTATGGCGGCGGAAACTATGTCGTGGTTGGGGGCTCGGTCGGATACTCGACGACGGGGCGGGAGTGGCAAGTGGGCGCCATCGAATCGGGGGCGGATTTGCGCACCGTCGTGCACGACGGAACGCGCTTTGTCGCGGCGGGCACGGGCGGGCAGGTGTTCGTTTCCGGCGATGGGGCGCTATGGACGAAGTTGCGGGCGGCGGACGTGAATGCAGACACGGACCTGCCGCACGCGGCGGCCGTCGGCAATGGGACCGTGGTTTTCCTCGGTTTTCGTCAGGTGCTGACCTCGACGGATGGCACCGCCTGGGCCTGGCGGGTGATCAACGCCGATGGGCAGACGATCGTGCTCCGGTCGATCGCTTTTGGCGCCGGGCGCTTCGTCGCGGTGGGCGCAACCTCAGCCAACTTTGGATCTCCGTGCATTTTTTCCTCCCTCGACGGCGTGAATTGGACTCAGGCCACGGTGCCGCTCACCTCGCCGAATGGGTCCTACAAGCTCGGGGATTTGCAGCAGGTGCATTACCTGGGCGGACGGTTTGTGGCCTTGGGAATGCTGGCCTACTCCAGCAACTCGAATTACGTGCTGAGTTCGACCGACGGCGTCACGTGGAGCACCGCGGTGGCGAGCAATCTCACGGTCTCTCCGGAATTCATGGCCCTGGGGAACGGCCAGCTGGTATCTGCGGATTTGCGCACCTCGGCGGATGGCATCACCTGGTCGGCGTCGCGGGGTAATTTGCCACCGGGCCATCCGCGGGGGCTCAGTTTCGGCAACGGCCTCTTCTTTTACCTGAGTTACGCGGACAACGACACTTATTCCTCGATCGCGACCTCGTCGGATCTGAGCAACTGGACGACGCGAACCGGATTCGGTGTTCCTGAGTATGTCGGCTACGGCAGCGGACGATTTGTGGGATTTGCGCGGGAGCGGACGGGTTATTCGCTGGATGGGCTGACTTGGACGGCGACGGATGGTTTGGGATACTCCGTCGCCACCGAAGATGTCTCCTACGGGAACGGCCTGTTCGTGGCGCGCGACACCACCGGAAGAAACGTCACACACTACACGTCGAGCGACGGCATCACTTGGACGGCGCGCACCGCCGCGGCGCTCAATGGCACCCAGGTGTTCGCCACGATTCGCTACCTGAATGGCCAGTGGGTTGGCGTCAGCGCCGGCATCGGCATCCTGACCTCGCCGGACGCGGTGACGTGGACAAAATGCTTTGCCGACACCAACTACTACTATCGTGACATCGCTTATGGAGCGGGGCGGTATGTGGCCGTCGGACGGAACGGGCGGGTTGTCGTCTCCACCGACGGCCTCAACTGGACGGCCCATCCCCAGGCGGAATCTCTGCTTTTTTATCGCGTCGTCTTTGGCGCCGGCGTCTTTGTCGCCACGGATGGGACAAACCTGTGGAGCTCGGCCGACGGCACGCAATGGACCGCACGGAACCGGCCGATAAAAAGCAGCGGCAGCTACACTGGGTTTGTTTCCAGCCTGGAATATGCCGACGGCAATTTCGTCGCCACGTATGGCAGCGACGTCCTCCGGTCGGCTAACGGCGTAGACTGGCAGGTGCTGTCGGGCGTGCTGCCGCCGCCGGTGAACGGTAACTATTTCACCGGCCGACTCGTGGTGGCGGACGGCAAACTTTGGGCGATCGGTTCCACCTTCGGCGGGCTTCCCTTCTGGCTGCGCGCTCCGCGTGTGGCCAGTCCGCCCGCCATCACGGCATCGCCGGCGGATGTCGTGATCGCCAGTGGTGGCAGCGCGACGCTGACGGTGGCTGCGAGCGGCTCGGACCTGACCTATCAATGGTATCGTGGTCCGGCGGGCGATGCTTCCAATCCGATCGTTGGCGCCAGCGGAGCATCCTACGTCACGCCCGCGCTGACTCAAACCGCGCAGTATTGGGTGCGGATCACCAACGCGGACGGTGCGGCAAGCAGTCCGACGGTGACGGTGGCCATCGGCAGTGCGCCGGTCATCACGACTCACCCGGTCGATCTGGATGTCCTGGCCGGTTCCACGCCGAACCTCGCGGTCGTCGCTACCGGCAATCCGGCTCTCAGTTACCAGTGGTATCGCGGGGAGAGTGGCGATACGTCGCGACCGGTCGCCGGTGCGACCGGCGGCAGTTACACTCCGCCCACCGACGGCGCGTATGCCGTGCGGTATTGGGTGCGCGTGAGTAACACCTTGGGCACAGCGGACAGTCGCGCCGTGATTGTGACTCCATGGTTCGCTCGGAGCACGCTCGTCAATCAGTTGATCGCCGGAGTGGTTCACGGCGCGGGTCGCTGGGTGGTGCAGGGATTCTCCGACAACGATTACTTTTCGGACGATGGGGCTGCCTGGAGCAGAACAACCACGGCCGTCGGCGGCCAAAGCGGTGGCCCGGTCGCGTGGGGCAACGGAATCTTTGTCGCCGCCGATTCCGACACGGTCGGCGCGCTTTGGGTTTCGTCGGACGGCAGCACGTGGAGGAAGATCTTCGTGCCGGGGAGCAGTGCCGGATTCACGCAGGTCGCTTACGCCGGAGGCTACCTGTTTGCGCTGGGCGCGGAAGGCAAGTTTGCGACGTCGGTCGACGGCACCAACTGGACGCTGCGCGGCGTCGGGAGCAGCGTGTATCTGCACGACGTTGCTTACGGCAACGGTCGTTACGTGATGGCGGCGGGACTCACCACGCACACTTCGACGGATTTGAGCGCGTGGGAATCCTTCGCCGTCGCGGACGGCGATATTCGAATCTCGGCGTTGAGCTTTGGAGCCGGAAAATTTGTGGCGGTCGGCGGAGCCAATCAGGGCCGGATCATGACCTCGACCGATGGCGCGAGTTGGACGGTGCGCTACACCTCCAACTCAAACGGCGTTCACGATGTCGCGTTCAATGGCTCGCGCTTCGCGGTGTCCGCGAGCGACTACTTGCTCGTGTCGCGCGACGGGCTGGACTGGAGAGCGCTTTCGCTGCCTGAAACCTCCGTGATCGCATCCGGAGCCGGCCGTTTTCTGGCCGTCGGCAATTTTGCGGCCTGGCAGAGCGCGGCGGATGAGCTGCTCGGTCCGGTGATCACCGCGCAACCCACCCAACAGTCCGTGGTGGCCGGCGCGGATGCCACTTTCCGCGTTACTGCCGTCGGCGGCACGCTGACCTATCGCTGGCAGAAAGACGGCGTCGACCTTTCCGGCGCCACGGGTGCGACGCTTACGCTCGCCAACGTCACCGCTGCCGACGCGGGACTCTATTCCGTCGTGGTGACGAACGAGGCCGGCGCGGTGGTCTCGGAAGTTGCGCGCCTCACCGTCGTGGCATTGCCGCACCTCGTCGCTCAGCCCCAGGCGCAGACCATCAAGGAGGGACAGCCGATCTACTTCGAGGTCGTCGTGGCGGGAGACGCTCCGACGACGTATGTGTGGTATCGGGACAACGTTCCCATCGCTGGCGCGATCGATGCGCGGCTCCGCTTCAGTGCGGTGCAGCCGAGTGATGCCGGCTCTTACACGGTGAAGGTGACCAACGCCGCGGGCTCGGTGACGTCCGCCCCGGCGATCCTGACGGTTGCGACGGTCCCCGTCATTACTCTGCAGCCCGCGTCGCAAAGCACCACCATTGGCGTGCCGGTGAGCTTCACCCTCACGTCCACCGGGACGGGAATGTTTCACTACCAATGGGAGACGTCGCCCGCGGGCTCCGACACCTGGAGCTATGTGCCGCTGGAGGCCGGCTACACCGGCGTCATGAGCCAGACGCTCACGGTCGTGTCGCCGACTGCCGCGGATAGCGGGCGGCGATTCCGCTGCGTGGTCATGGACGACGTGGGCTTGGCGCGGTCCCAAGCGGCGACGCTGACGGTCAGGCTCAATCCGCAGACGATCACGTTTGCGAGTCCTGGTGACCAGTCGTTCAGCTTCACGCCGCTCAAGCTCACCGCCAGCGCGAGCTCCGGTCTGCCGGTGAGTTTCGCGATCGATTCGGGCCCGGCCAGCGTGGACGGTAACACGCTCACGCTCACTGGCACCGGCTCGGTGACCGTGCGCGCTTCGCAGGGAGGCGACGCGTCCTACGCCGCGGCGGCAAGCGTCGTGCGCACGTTCACGGTGACGGCCAGTTTCGCTTTCTGGCAGCTGAACGCATTCTCGCCTGCTGAGCGGAGCGATCCGACGGTTAGTGGTCCCCAGGCCGATCCCGATGCGGATGGAATTTCGAATCTGATGGAATACGCACTCGGCCTGGATGCCCGAAGCGCATCGGCGATGGGCGTGCCGGTCGTGGCGCTCGAGTCAGGCCACTGGTCGTTCACCTACACGCGACCGGCGGATCGCTCCGACGTCGTCTACACCGTCGAGCGGTCCGACGATCTTGTGCGCTGGAGTCGTGATGGTCTCGTGCACGCGCGCGTGTCGGTTGCGGACGGGGTTGAAACCTGGCGTGCAACCTATCCGACCGCTTCCGCCCCGGTTTGCTTTTTCCGGTTGGTGGTCACGCGCTGAGCGCCGAGTCCACGGCAGGCGAAGAGCCGCACCACTCGGCGGGCTACTTTCCCGCGGCGCACGCCTGCCGAATTCGTTCGCGCAGCCAGCGGTGGGCGGGATCGGCGTCCATGCGGGGATGCCAGAGCAGCGATACGGTGAGCGGCCGACTCGGAAACGGCAGAGCGAAGGTGTGCAGCCCCGTGCGCAGCGTGGCGGTGTGCCGCCCGGGCACCGTGGCGACGAGATCGGTGGAGCCGGCCAGGGTGAGCGCCGCCGAGAAGCCGGTGAGGACCGTCCCGATTCGCCGCTCCAAGCCGAGCGCGGCGAGATCGGCGTCGACGGGACTTTTTTCGGATTCGCCGCGGGAAATGAGAATGTGGCTCGCCGCGAGGTAGCGTGTGGTCGTGATTTTGCCCCGGCTCAGGGCATGGCCCTTTCGCACGACGCCGACGAGGCGGTCGCGGAAAAGCGCCTGCGTGCGAATTTCCGGACTGAGCGTGGCGCCGACGACGCCGGTCTCGAGATCGACCGCGCCCTCCCGCAACAGGGCGCCGTCGCGGGTGACCTTCTGGACAAAATGGAGCGTGACGCCCGGCGCCTCCGCGCCGATCTGCGCGAGGAGCGCCGCGCCGAAATTTTCGACGAAGCCGTCGCTCGTCCGCAGCGTGAACGTGCGCCGCACGTGCTGCAGATTGAGTCGCTCGACCGGCTGCAGCAGGCGCGTGGCTTGTGCGACGAGGGGGCCGACTTGCGCCCTGAGTTCGAGCGCACGCGGCGAGGGAACGAGATTCCGGCCCGCGCGCACAAGCAGCGGGTCGCCGGTGGTGACCCGCAGTCGCGCCATCGTGCGACTCATCGCCGACGGGCTCAGCCGCAGCCGTCTCGCCGCCCGGGCGATGCTTCCCTCCGTCAGCAGCGCGTCGAGCGCAACGAGCAGATTCAAGTCGGGGTGGGTCATCGGGGCGGCGGGACTATCGGCCGACGTGGCGTGGCATGCACTCATAAAGTGCACACGGCGCGCCTTCTGGGTTTGGGCGTGGTCGGCTATGCTGCGGGCATGATCTCCACGCCCACGGTCAGCCATGAGCCGCGAACGCCCCTTCGCCGGGGCACACGTGCGATGCTGATGGCGATTGGCGGAGCGTGGATAACCAGTGTGGCGTGGGCCGACCCGTTGTCGGATGCTGGCCCGCTTTCGTTCCAGTTGAACGCCGAGGCGCGTTTGCGCTACGAGGCCCGTGATGAATTGACGGGTGGTGCGCCGAGCAGGCGCTTGCTGACTCGAGGTCTCGTCGCCGCGTCGGCACGCAACGGCATCGGGGTCCGTGGCTATGGCGAGATTGTCATGGGCGAGGTGAGCGCGAGCCGGCGCACGGCTGCGCCCAACCTGCGCAACGCGGCGTCGCTGCAACAGCTGTGGCTGGGGTTGCCGGTGTTGCTCGGCGGGCATCGAGCCGAGGCGATCATCGGTCGGCAGGAGTTCGACGACGGTCCGAGGCAACTGCTGAGCGTGAGTGACGGCCCGAATCTCCACCGGACGTGGAATGGTGCGCGTCTCGCGCTGAAGGAGCGCGGCGTGCGGTGGGGAGCGTTTGCGTTTCGTGCCACGGAGTTGGGACGCCACGGTTTCGATGAGCGGGTAAGCCGCACCGAGAGTCTGAGCGGGATCACGGCGGGTATTGCGCTGCCCCGATCGCTCGGCCTGCTGAACCTCGATCCGTTTTGGCTGCGCACGGCAAAATCCGGCGTCACGAGCGATACGGTCGGAGCCCGGGTGTGGGGGCAGCGCGGCGCGTGGACCTGCGATGTGAGCGCGGCGGTGCAGTCTCGGCGGCGGGGCAATCGGGAGAGCGAAGCGTGGGCTGTTTTTGCGTCGCAATCGATCGCCCTGACGAAAAGCGGATGGAAGCCGCGCGTCGGCGTGCGCGTGGACGCCGCCTCCGGCGGAGGCGCCGATCCAACTCCCGCGGCGGGCCGGTTCGATCCGCTTTACGCGAGTTCCAGTTACCTCGGCGAGGGGCTGTTTTTGAGCGCGAGCAATCTGTTCATGGTGTCGCCGGGTTTTTCTTTCACGCCGACTGCGCAGACGAAGGTCGGCGTCGACTACGGGTTCGCGCGGCGTCTCGACGAGCGCGATGCGGTGTTTGCCGGACAGCTGCGCGCTTATCCCGGCACGAACGCGGTGCGCGGTCGCGAGATTGGCGGTCTGTTTCGCGCGACGTTCAACTGGAACGTGAATCCACGCGTGGGCTTCGGTTTTGATTACGAGCACCTTTCGCGGGGGGAAGTTCTCGCCCGCGCGGAGCTGTCCGCGCGACGCTATGCCCACGGCAGTGTCACGCTTCGGTATTGAGGGCGCACGCATGAACGCCACGCCGGAACCAACGCCGCCTGTGACAGCAAGAGAACGCTCAGCCACGCGGTTCGCGCTGGCGGGGTTGTCGCTGGCGGTGCTGCTGTCGACGCTGAACACCAGCATCGTGAATGTCGCGCTCCCGACACTGAGCCGGGTTTTCGGTGCATCCACGCCAGCGGCGCAATGGACCGTCATCTCGTTCGTGCTCGCGATCACGACGCTGATTGTCAGCGCGGGACGGTGGGCGGATATCGTGGGACGCAAACGTCTGCTGCTCGCGGGCGTGGTGCTCTTCACCCTGGCCGCGGCCGTGTGTGCGGCGGTGCCGAGTCTGTCGTGGCTGATCGCGGCGCGGTTTTTCCAAGGACTGGGCGCCGCCGTGATGATGGCCCTCAGCGTGGCGCTCATTGGCGATCTGGTGCCGAAGGAAAAGGCGGGGCGCGCGATGGGTCTGCTCGGCAGCATGTCAGCGATCGGAACGGCGCTCGGACCGGCGGTCGGCGGGTGGCTGATCGCCGCGTTTGGCTGGCGGGCGATTTTTCTGGTGAGCGTGCCGCTCGGAGCGACGACGTTGCTGCTGCTGGCGCGGACGCTCCCGGCCGATCGCGCGCAACCGGCCGCGCGGGCGGGTGATTTCGACGGGTGGGGGACCATGCTGCTGGCGGCGAGCCTGGCGGCCTACGCGCTCGCACTCACGCGACATCGCGACGGCTTCGGCGCGGCGAATCTCGCGCTGCTGGCGACGGCCGTCGGAGTTGCGGCGCTGTTGGTGCGCACCCAGCGGCGCAGTGCGTCGCGCTTGCTGCCGCTGGCGCTGTGGAGGGACGCTTCGCTGCGCGCCGGTCTCGCCGCGAGCCTGCTCGTCGGCGCGGTGATGATGTCCACGCTGGTGGTCGGACCGTTTTATCTCGCGCAAACTCTCGCGGTGAGCGCCGGTGCGATGGGCATGGTGCTGGCGGTCGGCCCGGTGGTGGCGGCGCTCGTGGCCGGAATCGCGGGCCGGTGGGTGGATCGCGCCGGCACCCGGCGCACGACGCTGTTCGGGCTCGCCGCGGCGGTCAGCGGATGCCTTGCCCTCGCGCTTTTGCCAGAACGATGCGGCGTGGCGGGCTATGTGATTCCGGTCGCGGTGATGACGGCGGGCTATGCGGTGTTTCAGACGGCCAACAACACTGCCGTGATGCACTGCGCGGCGCGGGAGCAACGCGGCTTGATCGCGGGCGTGTTGAATCTTTCGCGCAACCTCGGTCTTGTGACCGGCGCGTCACTTCTGGGCGGCGTGTTCGCGTTCGCGGCGGAACGTGCGACGACGGCGGGCCCCGAGGCCGTGGCGTTTGCCACGCGCACGACGTTCGCGGTCGCGACCGTTTTTATCGCCACGGCGATAGCGATCAGCCTGCGCGTGCCGCGGACCCGCGGGAGCGCAGCGGCTACAAACACGGCTGCCGTGGCGCCGGTTCGATAATCGCGTTATCACTCCCGATCCTTCAAGTAGCGCCCATTCCTCCCCAAAAAACTCTTCACGGTGCACGATAGGCCGTGGAGCTCCACGTATCGACCCCTGACCCCCGCCTCCCATGCGTCGTTTCCTCAAGTTCGCCAAGTTTACCGTCATCGCCGTCGTGGCGGTGTTCCTCCTCGCTCTCGGACTCTTGTTCACGTTGCGCACGGTGCGGCAGCGCGCGAACGAGAAGACCTTCGCGATCACTTCGGCCCGCGGCATTAATGAAGCCGGCTACGTCGAGATCGGCGGCATCAAACAGTGGATCCAAATTCGCGGGCAGGACCGGAACAACCCGGTGTTGCTCTGCGTGCACGGCGGGCCGGGCGGCACGTGGCTTCCCGTGACGCGCCTGTTCGCGAGTTGGGAGAAGGATTTCACGGTCGTGCTCTGGGACGAACGCGGTGCCGGCAAGACGCTCGCCGCCACCGGCCCCGGCATCGCGGCGACAATGACGATCGAGCGCATGACGCAGGACGGCGTCGAAGTGGCGGAGCATTTGCGTCGCCGGCTTGGCAAGGAGAAGGTCGCGTTGCTGGGGCATTCGTTCGGCTCGATGCTCGGGGTGCACATGGTGAAGCGCCGGCCGGAGCTGTTCTCAGTTTTCGTGGGCACGGGCCAGGCGTCCGATCTGCCGCGCAGTCTCGCGATGGAATATCAGCGTCTGCTTGCTTCGGCGAAGGCGGCGCAGGATGTCCGCACGGTCCGCGAGTTGGCCGCGATCGGCCAGCCGCCGTTCTCGAACCTGAAGCAAGCGGGTGCGTTCTTTCAGTGTGCCGAGCGCTATCAACCGCCGGCCGACTCCGCGGCGATGGTCGAGCTGCAGCGCAGCCTGCTCTCGCCGCCGCCGCACTACTCGCTGAGCGACGAATGGAATCGCATGCGCGGGTTCGCCGTCGTGCCGACGTGGGCGCTGTATCACGAAATCCTGAGCGCGAATCTCGCCACGCTCGGCGCGAATTTCGCCGTGCCGGTCGTGCTGCTCCACGGCACCGACGACCGCGTGACGCCGCTGGCGCTGGCCGAAGAATACTTCCAGGCGATCAAGGCGCCGCACAAGGAACTCGTGCGGATTGAGCACGGTGGGCACTTCGCGGTTTGGAGCCACGCGGGGAAATTCGGTGAGGAGCTGGCGCAGCGGGTGCGCCCGTTGGCGATGAAATCGAACGGCCGTCTCTAGTGAACGAACGCGCTCACTCGTCGGGCGGCGGAGGGAGGTGGTAGGTGGTGCTGCGACCGCCGGCGCGTCCGGAGCGGAGGATTCCGGCTTCGACGAGCGCTTTGATGTCGCGCAGAGCGGTGTCGAGCGAGCAGCGGGCGAGTTTTGCATAGCGTGAGGTCGAAAGGTCGGGCTCGGCGGCATCGAGCAGAGCATTGATGACGAGGCGCTGGCGCGCATTAAGCGCAGTCGCGGGCGCGTGGTTAATCCAGTCCCACGTGGCGGCTTTGCGGATGATGGCCGCAGACGCGACTTCGGCTCGCTCCAACGCGCGGTCGAAACAGCCGAGAACCCAAGCGAGCCAGAGCGTGATGTCGGGCGTGCCTTTCTGGCTGCGCTCGAGTGCGCCGTAGTAATTTTTTCGCTCGGCCTCGATCTGCGCGGACATGCTGTAGAAACGCAGCGGCGAACCATCCGCGCGCGCGAGCGCAAGATCGGCGAGGGCGCGACTGACGCGGCCATTGCCGTCTTGAAATGGGTGCAAGGTGACGAACCAGAAATGTGCGATGCCGGCGCGCAGCACGGGATCGGTGGAATCGGTTTGTTCGAACCACGCGAGGAAACGATCGACCTCGGCTGGCAAGCGCTCGGCGGCGGGGGCTTCGAAATGGATATTTTTCCGGCGGATCACGTCGCGACCGATCGGCCCAGACACGACCTGCATGGGATCCATGTCGCGAGTGCGCCATGCGCCGACGAACACGCGTTGCAGGCCACTGCGACCGCCCGGGAAGAGCGAGGCTTGCCAACCGAGCAAGCGATCGACCGTGAGCGGAGCGGCAAAATTTTGAGTGGCGTCGAGCATCATATCGACGGCGCCTTCAACTTGGCGATCAGTGGCAGTCGAGTCGGCCGTTTGCACGCCGAGGCGGCGAGCGATGGACGATCGGACGGTCGACGGATCGAAACGCGTGCCCTCGATGGCGCTGGATTGGATGACTTCGGTGGTGAGGTTTTCGAGCGCGGCTTCGGAGCGGAAACGAAACCCGAGGCCCTTCATGTGCCCGAGCAGATGGCCTTGCCGGTGGTGGACGCGGACCAGTAATGGGGTCAAATCGGCCTCATTCCACGTGAAATTCGGCCAATCCGGGTGCTGGTGGATGTAGCGCACGGTGAGATGAATGCGTCTCTCGTGCGGCGAATACAAGGCTTATTCGCCGCACTGGATGCGGTGAATAAGTTGGGTGTTCGCCGTCAACGGCCGAGAGTGCGTGCACCAGCAGCGATCATCCTCACAGGAACGTTGCTTCACTGGTCAGACGCTGGGCGCTCGGCTTCGTATTCGCACTGCAATGCGACCGGCTTGAACCGGAAGTCGGGTGAATAGGTGGGTGGGTCGCCGTCTTTCTGCATTGCTTCGTGCCAAGCGCGAATGTCGGGGTCGTCGGGGCAATTCTGGTAAGCCCGCTGAATCGCTTCGCAGAGCGGTTTACTGAAGATGCTCGGACCAAACCAATGACCGCGAGCGGCAAAAGAGAAGCGCCAGAAGTGCGCGAGATAGGCTTCAAGAGCGCAGAGCGCTCCGAGTCGGAGTAGCCGTTTATGGTCGCCGGGCCCTGCAGGGGCCAGCGATGAGGACATTACGAAGAATGCCGAAGGCCCGCGTCAACGTCTCCAGATAAGCAACGTCATGGTGAGGAGTGAAGCCGACCAGCTGAAGCAAGAGACCCGGCCTTTTGAGGACCGGGTCTCGAAAACAGAATCAAACCGTCCGGGAAACAGGATTAACCCCGAAAAACGGAATTAACCCCTCGGACCAGAATTAACCCCGAAATACGGAATTAACCCCTCGGGCCACGGTCTTTCGGGATATTTGACCCGAAAACTAAGGAAGCAGTCAACTCACTGATTTGGGGATTTCCGGGAGAGTGCAAGAGGATTTGAACTACGGCTGGCGCGATATTTGAAGAGTTCAACGATCGGTTAATTGATTCGATCTCGGGCGAGCTTCGTTAATCGGCTAGAGTCGACTTCACTGCGCTGGTTAAGAAATTCGTGGCGAAATTTCCGGACCGTTACGCGCGGACGCGGCGCCGCCAGCCAACAAGCGAAGCGGCGCACCTGAGCACGCTGCATCTGGGGCTCTGCGCATCGCGCGCGTCTCGCCCCGTCGCTTTTGGCTTAACGCCCTCACTCTTTTTGCGGGAGATTCACCAGAAGGTCCTCAACGAGTCGACTGGCCATGTTCTCGTGAAGGATGTCGCTCCCCACGATTTTGATTCACGAACCATTGACTTTGTAGCGGCTGCAATCGTCGATATGGACGTGGTGGCAAAAGGGGATAATTCCAGCTTCCAGTCATTGTTGGAGTCGGTGGGCGTCACCTCGGGAACCCGGCTTGCGCTTGGGCAGTTGCGGGGCCAACTCATGGGACGGTGGGGCGCTGCGAAGAAGGCCGAGATCAAGAAGGTCGGACTTGTTGCGGCCAGTGGAACAGATCGCGAGGATCTTCAAAACCTGCTGAGCCAGCTGCGAGAGTACGGCTTGTTCTTCGTTCCATCGGGAGAGCTGGAGTCGTGGCTGCCTTCATTGGCCCGTGGTTATTGGGCCACCAAACCCGAATGGTTGACCGCTACGTTCACGGCAATGGGAGAGGATGCCAGCGCGCCGGACTATTTGGTTCCCTCTAGTGGGGATGTGTGGGACTTTCTCCGAAGCATAAAAGATTGGCTGCACAACCCGCAGCGAAAAGGGATGACCGTGAGTTCTGCTATCTAGTCACGTCGCCAGAGGCCACCATCGCGATCCTCGCCCGTCGACAGATCCGGTGCCCGATAGTCGGCGCCTTCGCGTAGTTCGCGGGCCCAAGCCTGATTCCGCATCGCTCGTTACGGCACTTCCAATCCGCTTTGCGGGAATACCGAATTTACTCCGTCAAGGAGGCACTCGGAGCGAGGCTTACAGAACGAGCGAAGCTATGCGTGCCGCGCCGGGGATTCCGGTAAATCCCGCACCGACTACGAGGCCGCCCGGCGGATCGCTTACAAACAAATACGGTAACGACGCAATTCCTTCACCGTACCGCGCGGCCGGAAACCTCATATGGTGGTAACGGAACGAATCTAGAGTGGCGGAATAATGTGCGTGCTTAACATGGAGGCGGGCTTTGCCAGACGGCGTTCGAAATGCCGATCGGTTCAGCGGGGGGGCATCTCGCTAGTATCGACCAACGTCAACAAGTTCGGCATCCGTTTTCCCGGGGCGCCATACTGCAAAATCGAACCAACCGTCTATGCCTAGCTCCCAAGTTCCAAAGCGCGCGGCCACAAGGTTACAACTTCCGACCAGTATGATTTTCCGCCCTTGCACTTCCGGATTCGGCAGGACCGCTTGAATGCCAAGATCCGTGCCAGTGTACTTGCGCCCTCGGACGGTTATCTCGGTGGACTTCAATTTGATCTCTTCGGGCTTAATCCAACGTTTCCACAGGGCATTAGTCTCGGCATTGCCGATTAAAACAACGTGGTCCGTAATGGATCCCGCCTCAACGTCCCTATCTTCGATAATTTTACAATCGACAAAGAAGCTTTTCTGCCAACCCTGTGCAAATTCGCGCGCAAGTCGACGTCCGGCGTCGTTCTCTTCGGAGGTTTTTGCAGAGGTGCCGACTATAACCACAAATTTTTCAGACAGCACCCGATTAATTGGGCCGATTGCGTTCGGTTTGAACAAAAAGCTGCTTCTTTCGGAGCTGGCATGTGTACGCCTCTGCCGAGATATCCAAGCGATAGCAGCTTCGCGTGAGGTGTTAGGGTAAACTGATCGCGCGTGAAGCGTGACCGAGGGAAATATCCCGGATTGAGCAGCAAGAGAGAGGTATTCGAGTGTATTGAACAATTCGCCATGACCGGGATCTCCGCCATCGTGGTCAATGTTTATAGGTAAATTAATTTTACTGAGCAAGAACATGGGATCGGCGTCGGCCAAAGCCTTTTTATATCCCGCCGTTAATGTCATTCCGTCGCCTACTTTATCTTCAAGCCTGTTGGTCTTTTTGTGAAAATGCGGATTTATTAGCCAAATACTCGCAAATCGATTCGGCCACAAGACTGCACTCATCGAAGCGGTAACACCGGAAGAGCAGGTGCCCGCCAGCGAAACTCTGTCCATGTCTATAGCGAGATCACGTTCGACTGCTTCCATCACTTCGTCGAAATACGTAAACTCACGTGGATGTCCATACGGCTTGCACGGATACCCAGGCCACAATACGGCTACGTGGTAGCGGTCTGCGAGCCGCGCAATCTCAACTGCGTCTTCATGGTTTGCGACGAAAGGGCTAACGAGGAACTCGCGACTCCCTGAAATAGGCGGAGGTAACATGACGAGCAACGGGCGCGGCTTCCGGCCGGAGTCCATCGGAATGAAGATTCGGTAATAGTAGGTCCCGCCGTCGATCTTCGAACGAAACGATCGTAAATGAAGCCCCGGCGCCGAATAGGGTCCGGTATTGTTTTCAAGCCCACGGACGAGCGCTTCAATTTCGCTTAACGTGAAAACAATTTTAGCCTGCCATCCGAGATCCGTAGGTTGGCGATGTGCCGGGGAAAGCAGGATGCTCATCCGGGTATCGAGGCCACGAAAATCGTCCTCAGCCCGAACGTCAGCTTCCACCATCTTCGCGCGCGTTTGAAGCGCTTCCCACAATTTCTCTGGTTCACCAATTAAGAATCGCTGGCGATAAACTTTCCCTCCGAATTCGCACTTTGCTTCGTATGTTCCGTGCCGGAGTGTTGCTGCGACACTATCGGGCCCGTGAATCAAACTTCTCTGCTGCCCTCCGCTCTCACCCGGCGGCGTGACTTCGATGACTAAATGCTGACCGGGCGGGGCCCCAGGGATAGATATCTTGGGCGAAGAACCTTCCTCGCAAATAAGCCTGTCAAGAAAACGCCCGTGCCCCGCTAGCGCAGTAGCGCAAGCATCGTTAGCAGACGGCTCACATCTGATCGCGAAACCGGCACCATAGGCCCGACTCACAACCTTAATAATGATAAGATTCCGACCCGGCGATAGCTGAACTCGCGCGAAGTCATCAAATAAGGTGATCGTTCGCGTGCCCTCGAAGGTTGCGACTTGGTCGCCATTAACCCAGAGTCGAAACGATTCATCTGTTCCTATCTGAAAAAATACCGCACGCCGCTCCGCGCTCAAAATCTCACAAGCGGCATAGAAAGCCACCGGCCTTGTTTCCGCACTCGGTCTCACTCCATACAGTTGTAAAAAATCGATCACTTCGCTGCCCTCGATAGTTCGGCCTTGCATACCACCGTGGCCAGCCCCCCCCCCGTTCTCCATCGCAGCAATTGACTCGAATGATTGCTTCGTTATGGCCGTGTCGGCAATTGGCAATAAATTTGTGCGCAGTGCTTCCAACGGATTTTCGCGCACGATGGGCCCGATGACGAGCCACTTATCGACTGAAAATGCAAAATCGCTTACAGTCATCGCCGGCACACTAATGGCTTCCAAATGATCAGCCAAACTCCGAGTAGAGCAAATTAACAAGGCCGGGAAAACAAGCAGGCGGAGGCCTACTTTGAAGCGGCTTTTGTAATGAAGTTTCCGCTCCGACTCATTTGCGCCAGATGCGCGGTGCACCCCGCCGACAATCTTTGTTCGCCGATTTCTAAAGAGCCTCATTAGCAAGTCGCACAAATGGTATGTTACGTGCGCACCCAATCTACGTATACACACTTTGCTTGAGATAAGGCTCAGATCGTTTATCGCTTTTAGCAAATACACTAGAGTTATTGACACGTCCGATTGCACCGCAGCAGTGCGTTGTGGTGCAAGCCCCCGTCACGCCTTTTTGCCGCCTGTTCACTCAAGCGGTTGAGTCGAAAACCGATAGTGGGATTCGCTAATCGCCCGCATGAACGCGGCCGCAAATCGGCTTGCCCACCGAAAAAAGTGCTATTCCAACAGTTTGAGGTGGGCGTTGGGTAGGTGAGGGGGGCTACGTGCGAATGGTGAGTTTCGGCCTGCTGATGATTTGAAGCGCGAAGGAGAATCTTACTGTATCGTCGGCGATGAGCGGCGGCAAACCATTTGCGCCCGCAAATGGTGGGGCGCGCGTGCCGCATTGGGATTTCGAACGATTGATTGGGTTGCACGATCCGGCCGACGGGCGGCGTCGGTTCTCGGCAGAATTATTTTCTGGTCTTCGGCGTTCGCGCAGATGACATCCCGCGAGCGCCTCCGGGGCGTTGCTGCGTGCCTGGATACACCGAGATTGCGTTATTATCCGTCGCATAACGCTCAGCACGCAGGCGCCCGCCAACGAAGGGAGTGATTGGCGGCTGTTCGCCGCGCTCGCGCACAAACTGGTGGATCGCGCCCGGTGGCTCCATTGCGACGGGCCGAGCGTGGTGGAGCATGACGTGTCGGTCTATACCGTCGATTGATTTGTGTCTTGCGTAGTGTCCGTGGCCATACTGGACCGGCGTCGATGCGGCAGTGAAGCTGCATCTCTCGCTCGACACGCGGACCACTGCCCGCATTCGTGGCAATCACCAGTCCCGAGCATAGGGTGTGTTGTGGCCCGATGATCTGCCTGTTGAGTCCGGCGGCTCCTACGCCACGGATCGGGACTACATCGATTTCCCGCAGCCTTGACCGATCCCGCAAGCGGGCGTCTTCTCCGTCGTTCGCGACCGTCCGGGTATCCCGTGACTCGTCGCGAAGGACGAACGCTGCGAGCGGTGCCGTTACAACGGTGTAAACGCAAAAAGACAACAACAGCGATCACTCAATCGCTTGAGTAGCAACGCGGTTCCGGAACGAATCCTACAAAGGATACGACGTAACTGTTAGCCGCTTGGGCCACGCGGCGCAATATCACCCCGTCCAGCCGCTCCCTGCACTCGGCACGCGCCAGGTGATCGAAGCAGGCGAGCGTGGGAATGGGAAACTGCTAAAATACACAAAATGCGTACAAAAATGCGGCGACTGTGGCAAACAGTCGCAATGACCGTTGCTCTTTCATTAGGAGCAACCTCCCCGGCTCGCGCCGACTGGTGCGACTACCTATGTCAACTATTGGGCACGGCTGTATCCGTGGATTGTCAAGCTGCGGGTCTCATCGGTATCATCGGGCTCGCCGAAACCGGCGGCGGCGCGTTAATACTCGCCGCCGCGAGTTTCTGGTACGATCCGAAAGATCTTCGCAACGACTGCCTCGATCTCGGCGTCTGGGCTTACGATACATGCTCGGACTCATGCTTGGGAGATGAAGACGACATCACCTTGGATGTCGCCTACAACGACGACGACGATTTCTCAGACGACGACGACGGACTCGGGTACATCTACACAATGGATTTCTCCGACGGCGATTCTGATAGCTGGTGGGTTACTTGGGGCACCACTTACGAATAATCCATCTTAGGTCAGGTTTCGCGTCGCACCGGTTTTCCGGAAACCGGTGCGACGTTACACTCAGATAATAACACATGAAAACGTTGATTTTTACCGGTGTAGTGGCAGCGATCTTAACGCTCTTGAATTGGTCAATACTTGTTTCCCCTCCGACAAAGGGGCGAATTTTAATTCCTCAGAAACAGCCCGCCGAACGCAGATAGCGGAATTAATAGTCGAAGTTCTTCGATCCAGCATGGCCGTTTAATAGAAACTATCTAAATGCATATCAGCAGATTTTGTGCTTTAACGACAGGCGCAGTGCT
This sequence comes from Candidatus Didemnitutus sp., assembly GCA_041906465.1. Classification (GTDB taxonomy): domain Bacteria; phylum Verrucomicrobiota; class Verrucomicrobiia; order Opitutales; family Opitutaceae; genus Didemnitutus. Next base: position 175,708 of record JAYRJE010000015.1, read on the forward strand.
GGTTTTGGCTGCGCTTTCTAAAATATCCGATTTTCGGGAGTTCTACTTATACGTTTCGTCTATCACTATCTTTCCGCACTGGCTGGCGGCATCGTTATCCGTCCTCATACCCGCCACGGAGCTTGGCGTGGGCGGAGATCTACTTTCGCTGAATCCAGCCAAATCAAGCCGCTGGATCGGCATAGCATTGTTTGCTGTGTTCTTCTTGTTTCAGTGCATTGAGGCGATTCCAGCGCTTTCGCTTACTGCGTCCCCGTGCGCTTGCTTTGGAAAGCTTTTTCCTAACACAGGTACAATGATGGCAATAGCGCGGGGCGGCATCTTGCTATCCATTGCCCTGATCGCGGAATTTGCACACATAAACGAAGACTCGAATAAATAGTTAAAATGAGGAAAATTATACTCATCGTTGGCCCATGTGCACTCGTATCAGGCGTTTCTTTTTGGTTTTTTGGGGTGGGTGCGAGCACCCATGTTTCGCAGAGCCCTGCACAAGTTTCTGCGCGCTCGCATGCGGCCTCGGCCACAAGCGATTTGTTCGCGGCGCCCACTCCAAAAGAACCGGATCCTCAAAAACAAACTTCTGTGCGCCATAACTCACTGCGCGAGAGTTCGGCAGGGATTTTATCTGATCCTAAAATGAAGGAGACGCTTTCGGCACTCCAGATAGTCCAAATACAGCGTGATTATGAGGAGTTCTTTAAGGAGAACCGACTCTCGGTGGCAAAACGCGATGCGTTGGTTGCATGTCTTGCCCGCCGCGCTGCTGAAAGCTCGACTGCTGTTGCCACACTTTTCTCAAAAGAGACGGATGACAAAGCGATTGCATTGGCCAGCGCATCGCTCGGTCAAATTTTCGCAGATTCAGATGCTGAAATCGACTCCGTCCTAGAGGACCAATCTCTCGCAGATGCGTTCCGTCGTTATACCGATGTCAAACCGGAAAAAACTGTTGTATCTCGTCTCGGGATGGAACTCGAGCGGGCGAATTTAGCGCCGCTCAGTGAAGATGCGCGCAAATCACTAGTTTCTGCTTTAAGAGACGAACGTGCACGTGTATTCGGAAAAATCGCAGACAATGACATAACGGCGTTTCTTCCGCCCGCCGCACTTTCGGAGGAACAACGGCAGTTGCGGAGAACTCGGCAGGCTGTTTATTCGGAAGCTGCGCTGTTACGCGCGGAAGAAATTCTCACTCCAGAACAGTTCACCGTGTTTGCTCGTCGCTTTGAAAGGAATTCCGCGAGGCGCCCACCAACCTCAAGATAGCGACACATGAACTTGCGAAATTTGGGTTTACTAGGTGCAACTACGGCGCTCGTCTTGTGCGTCGGGCTATACTTTGTGTCGATCTCCAGTGGGCCGAAAGTGAATCGACCCCGCCCGCCTGCGCTTTTCGAGGGCGCGGAGCCCATAGGAACTGCGGTCGCAATATCCCTAACGGATCTGAATCAGTTTGTCATCGCCGCGTTGAATGCTGAAAGCAAACTAAACAACGTTCGCCTTACCTCTGTTTACCAGACTGTTGATATGCGCCGGACTGAGATAACTTACCTTAAGGCAAACCAAGGGATGCAACCAATGGTGCGGCGCGAGCAAACTTTAGAGCGTATCTCTGCTTCCGGGAGCCAAAGACCGACGGTGAGACGGACCGTGACGCTTACATATCTGAAACGCGAAGGAGATGAGTGGATAATTGGCAACCATCTTGCGATTAAAAGATTTATTGGTCAAAACGATGAAGCCTTAGCTGCACTGACGAAGGTTGATCCCACAGCACAAATGAACGACCGCGCCAATTGCACGAAACAAGAGTTTAGTTCCGGTCCGCGAACATTTACGTATCTGCGCGCAACTTTTACGGATAGTGCCAAAAGCGCAATGGTTCGTAAATTCGAGGAACTCGCTGCCGATCAATCTTTGAGCGAATACGGATTGGCGACAGCAAACCTGGCAAAGCTAAAAGCCTCGTTGCCCGATGTTCACGAGATTATAATTGATGGAAAAACCGGGATCATAGTTTGGGACTTATTAGTGGACCATAATCAGAAAATATTGCTTGAAAAGCGTGTCGACAGCATCCGATCAGCTACCTCAATGAACGACGACATTTTCTCGATACCAGCAGACTACGAAAAAAGGATCCCTATGACTCAGGAGGAATACATGCAGCTGCAGAGAAAGGCCGCAGTGATTCGCGTCAGGCACGACTCTCCGAAGGCAGCTATTCAAGGTAAATGAATATTTCTTCAACAGCCTTTCCGAAGCTCCGGGCGATCTTCAATGCAAGCGGTAAGCTTGGATCGTAGCGGCAGTTCTCTATGGCGTTTACCGTTTGCCTTGAAACCATCAGCCTTTCAGCAAGCTCAGATTGAGTCCAGCCGCACCTTTCACGAAGTTCTCTAACATAGTTTTTCATTGCTCTTGTACGTAGCGCTGTGCGGCAAACGCAATTCCGATAATGAGAAAACACGCAAGGAGGGCCAAAAGTCCTCTCGCACTCGCCATGAGAAAGATTCCCGATCCAATGCGTTCAAGCACAGCTAAGCATAGTACCGTAAACATTGTTAATAACATTCCGATAGCAGTGCCCTCCGCTCGAACGCGATTCACGAGATCATCTGTATCCTGCCTCATAAAGATGCTGCGCATGTAAAGCAGCGCAGCCGCTAGCGTAGCAACCAAACAAGCGATTCCTGTGCCTTGCAATTGAGCATGCTCACCTCGAGGTTCGGGCACAAAGCTTAAGAAGCCTATAGTCGCCATCGCCCACAGTGGATTCCCAAATAGATAAGCGCGCCGCAGTAACGAAAGATCCGCGCGCGGGCGTGCATAGCGAGTGCGCGCGCTTATGCTGGCCCACAACGCGCTCGCCAGGGCGGGCAGCGCCAGCAGAATGCATACTAAAGAAATAGCGATTGCCGCAAGTCGGAATACTTTTCCGTTTCCGAAGGGCACCCAGTTCGCGTAAGCGAAGGACAAAAATATGCAGGACGCCAGAAGCAGCACGAGGCCAGATCTACGGGAGGAGATTTTCAACATTCGGCTAGGGAAAGCCAACGCTGACGGCGTGTCAAGCAACCTTTCCATCCTCTTGGGCTAAACTCAATGGTTTTCAGACAACCTTATTTTCACGACGGATATCAAAGATGGGATTTCGGCTTTGCCACGCCAAATTATGCTGGCGCGGCTCTGGCGACGCTCCTGCCTTTTGCGTGGGCTCTTTGGGGCTCCGGGGGCGACTTTACCCGCGTCTGGACGAGATACAGTATCCAGCGATACGCAGGAACGCTAACGAGGGCTACGACGGTTCTACGTATCGCGATTGAGTTCGCCTTGATCTTTTCCTTGGGAAGGACGTATTCCCGCGGCGCGTTCGTTGCGATCATTGTAGCGATTCTTGTCGGCTGGCTTTCCGGGGTAGAAAAACACGTTTTTTGGTTATGGCGCGTCGCGACCGCGGTAACAGCACTGGCCCTTAGCGGGTTATTGGTACGGGCGGCACCAAGCGCGGCATTCGCAGACGCTTCTGTTTTAAACCGCGGACGTTTGTGGTCTGCGGCGTGCGAAATGATGGCAAACACCCCGTTGACAGGTTGGGGCGCGGGCGAGTCGGGACGAGTTTACATGAATTGGTACCAGGATACCGATCGCCTCGAGGGTTACTCCACTACGGTAAATAGCTATTTAGATATAGGCGTCAATTTCGGAGGATGGGCACTATGGATCATCATGTTCTTCATTTTCTCAGTTGCATTGTTGTCACTGAGCATATTGCGCACCAACAAATATGCGTGTGGCCGATTGAATCTGCGTCATCGCTACGCGGTATTTGCAGGGGCGTCTGTTGCTGCGTGGCTAATTGCAAACATATTCAGCACATTATGGATTGAGCCGGTCCTATGGTTTGTTCCAGCAGTCGCAAGTGGAGTTTTTCTGAGCTACGTATTTCCCAACTCCAATGGTAAAATACTGCTCGATTGCGGGAAGCTTGCGGCTTTTGGTGCGACGGCGGTAGTGTTCTCAATTTTGCTATTTGGATGGCTGGGGACGCGAAGTCGAAGTTATACTTTAACGCGAGGATCTCAAGTCGGCGAACTCGTTTTGACCATTCGGAAGGCACCGATCGGTCGCGACCTTCAGTATGAACTGTGGCTCGACTCAACTGTTCTCGGACCGGTGCCGGGACGCGCCGTGCGAGCATTGGCGGCGAAGTGGCCCGAGGGTGGCAAATTTATTATCCACGAGGATGGGTTTCCCGCTAATGTGGTTTCAAGCCGCTCCAATCTGTTTGTGCTCTTCGGTCGTCAATCAAGGCGGCTAGGCGAGGTTTTAGCTCGAACTTCGGCGACCGTGATACTTGTTAATCCAAGATCGGGACCCCCGCACAGATTGACAGAGTTTTTCAAAAAAAGAGTGCTAACTATTCTACCCCAAGTTGATGAATATGGTAATGGTGCCGCGTGGGCCCATTGGGCAGCCGTGTATGGCCAGAAAGCGGCGATGGTTCCGGGAGGACAAGATATCACGCCATATTTGGACGAGCTACTGGACGCACTACGCAGCGAAATTAGTGAAAATTCAAGTGGGAGCTAAAAATAACGTGCTTGCCCGAATTTTAGTTGCTGCGGTGATTATGTCTGCGCATTCGGCGTCTTTATTTGCGGATGGTGATAGTGCTACGAATAAAGAAAAGCTCGCAATTATTGCACGAAATATGGGCTCACAACGTTTCGACGGGACATTACGGTTTGGCGTTGGGTTGTTCCCATTGGCGACATTTAAGGACATCCATACGAACGTCGGCTTGGTGCACCGCGTCGAAAAAGATATTGATGGTCGGTGCGTGACGGCATGGGATTTGATAGGGTTGCGGAGCTTTATCGTTCGTGCCGGACGCGGAGCATACCGCTGGCTAGCACTTTCTGGTGAACTCAAGTTGCTGGAAGCCAATCGGAGGGAGCGGGATCCATTAATCATCGAAGACCGGGATGATGATACGATTGTGGTCGCGTGTGCGGAAAGCACGTGGAAATATCGAGGCGGAGTTCTCGAGTGCTTTTCAATTGGTGGCAATCATTATAAGGTTGATACGCGCGGAGCGTTGATTACGAAAATCGAGCGGAGCACCGGGGAACATTCAATCATAGTATCTGCCATATACGATGTTCAAGGCCGCGTAGTTAAGATATCTACGTGGGATTCTAGAGAATGGCAGTTTGTGTGGAAAGCAGGCCGCCTAGCGGAAATGAGGGATTTGCGTCGTGCTATGTGGTTCACGTATGACGATGGCCTAATTGCCTCAACTATTGAGGAAGGAGGGAGAACGAAAAGGTACTCGTGGGCAGCGAATGATGGGGCGGATCGTGGGGACTCGAAATGGCTTTCGCCTGTGCAGTTGCGAGGCGACGGAGAATCGGAATATGAGGCTAGGTTGACACATTCTGGCATCGAATATATACGAACCGGTAAACGGAACTCGCTTCACGTGAAGACGATCGTGAATCCTGCGACGGGCAACGTCGAGCAACACGTTTTCGGGAAGGTCACGATTGCCACACTTGCGCCAAGCGCCAAAACACCTTAAGAATCCGGCGGCAAAACATCGGGCTGTTCTGATGATCTGATTTCCACCTGTGAAGCGCGAGGCCTGCGACGAGCCTACCAACAACTTCGAACTTCGGGTCTTACGTTGCGCCAGCGACTTCCTCAGTGGGGCGCAATGGCTCGCTGCCCCTCCCTTCGCACTAGGTGGGACGATTCCGCTTCGTTTGATGACATCGGCGAAAGAAAAACAACAGATTTGAGTCCGCCTTACCGCGAGTGATTGGTAAGCGTCGCCTCGGATGCCTCGTGGTGGCGGGAGTTGGGGGCTGATCACGGCTGTCCAGTTATGAGTAGTTGATTTCCAGTTGGTTAGAAATATCAACATGTTCAGTCGTTGTATCAATTGTGACAAGCAGCTCCGGGAGAGCGACTTGTTCCATCGAGGCGATGCTCACGAT
>JAYRJE010000016.1:0-166386 GCA_041906465.1 Candidatus Didemnitutus sp.
ATCTTCGAGCCAGAACGGCACGAAACGCCCCGTCTTGGTCCAGCTCGAAGACAGCCCGTCTGCGTCGCTACTCAATGAATTTAGGCACTATGCAAACCTCACCCCAGTCCTTAACTGGACAGCCGTGCGTTGGGCACGATTCAAAAGGTCTTCGAGCGCGAGGTGACGGCGCAGGGGAAAAATCGGTAATAGTGCCTCGTCGATATATTCTCGGCGCTCGTCCGCAGAGCGTTCACGTATGTCCGACGGCAGCGTCGCCGGGTTATCCAAGGTAATCAGGCGGTAGGTTTCGGTGGCATCACGAGGGCCTTCACAGGCTTCATAAGCCGGATTACCTCGGCCACGGGGCGGAACATTGGTCCTAAAGACCGCCTCTTCGGGCGCGCGAAACGGAAAACGCTCAAATGGGGGCGGCTGAAAGTCTCCGAAGTCTGGGATCGTTTGATTTTCCATTGTGAAATATAGATAGGCGCGAACTGTTGGGCGGTTGCCTCTTCGACTAATCGCCGAAATATTCTTCAAAGCCTTCATTGGCTGTCACTGAACCGTCCTCCACTGCCGCCGTCCTGCGCTCTGCAGCTTCTTCCGCGCGATTTTCGTCGATACCGGTAACCAATCGGGCCTTCGAAAGACCTTCACGGGCGGCCTTGGTCATGGCTTCCGCCTCATGGGTGGTGCGCTTTAGTATCGCACGAAAGACAGCGGTGGCTTCGCGGAAATCCCCTTCACGGTATTGGTCCTTCGCGACGACCGCCTCATCCTTGATGCTGCGATATTCGGGCCAAGATAGGCCGGAATAGGCTGGCCGTTGCGATGCGACCAAGGGACATGCGATCAGAATCGGGTCGCCGCCTTGGGGAGCGTGACGGAGCCAAACAAGATCAACAGTCGCCTCGTCGATGCCGAGGTCAACTTCCCACCGCTTTTTTCTCGCCTCCGCCAGCCACACGTTAGCGTCAATTCCACCAGGCTTCTTCGGGTCCAATATCGGAACCTGAAACCGAAGGTTTTCAATTTGGATTCCGCGTTCGGTAACCGTCGCACGACGATATGGGAGGGCCTGAACCCTTGCCTCCTCGAGAGCGAACTCACGGGCGTAACCGTGACGCTCACAAAAATCCCAGAGCGCGTTGGGAGTGGGGCGACGATGAAGCCCTTCCTCAACCATGGCCTCGGTTAACGGCTGGTTTTCTCGCAGCTTCGCATTGTGCCAGACTGCGAAGGCGAGGAGGATACGATAGGTCTGGTCGAAATCGTAGATCGCCTCAATGTGCGGGCTTTTTTCACCGCGCACCTTGTGGCCAAACGTGCCTCCTGCCAGCCGACGCAGAATCCGCTTAATCTGAGAGTTGATCGACTCAACGGTGCCCTTATCCCGCGCGAATTTGCTGCGCGTCAGCTTCATTGTTATCCCGAGACCCTTGACCAAGTTGGAGCTCTTCCATGAGTTGAGCTCACCCCGATCGCTCGTCAGTAGAGGATTCAGGTGTCGCGCCGCCCATTGCTCAGGCCGTATCGTGATGCCATAACGTCTGCACAGCTCCACCTTGTCTTCCAGGCATAGCAATATCGCCCGCACGGCCTCCTCGACGCATCCGCGCCCGAGCGTGAGATAAATCGATTGTATGTAGCCTGTATAAACATCTACAATGACATACACGATCAGGGTGCCAATGCTCAGTCGCTTTCCTCGGCGAACTGCAACCAAACCGGTGGTAGTCCAGTCCACTTCAGCTTCATGCCCTAGGCGCAGTGCAGCGAAGGCCTGACCGACCGGCTTACCGGCGTGGTCACGAAGAAACATATCTTTGCCGATTTTCTGTATGATGCGTCGAACAACGCGCAGATGCGCGCGCGCGTGACGGTAAAACTGCCCGAAGGACGGACGCTTCCCCTTCGGTAGCACCTCGACAATCTCCTCACCGTTTACAATATTAATGCCCGCAGCGTAGTATTTCTCGAGAAAGGCATCGTGTGCCTCTTTCCAGGTTGTTTCCCCAACGAGGAACTCTTTTGCCCCCCTCTTTATCAGTGCGATAACTGCGAGCGAAAGCGGATAAGAGTTCGGCTGATTGGTCGGCTTTGCTATGCAATGCTGTCCGTCCACTACGGCTGGTCGGCGACCGCATTTGTCCCACTGGGGGAAAGCGGCCGATAGGCACATCCCAGATTGCATCACCTTCGTGAACATCATGTTCACTGCATTGACGGTCAGCCCGAGTTTTTGGGCAGCGATCCGTAGGTGCGGCGTTAGTCGTTGATTAGCAAGATCGAGGGGGTTCATCTCCACCAATGACTGGAGGGCCTCGGTTATCTTCTCTGCCTTCACCTTCGCCTTGCCTTCTAGCAATGACGCCGGGGTGACCGCTGTAGATATGGCAAGCGGGAGCAGCTCGCGAAGGTCTATTTCGTCGCGCAGCTTGGAGAGCGACTGCTTCTCCGGACGAGCAGAATGCCGACGCTTCCCGTGCACGCCCAGAGAAATGGTGACGGCTAAGTCATTACCTTCATCTATGGCCAGAACCCGGATGCGACTACCCGAGCTTCGGTATTGATACAGAGAATTTGTGCGTAGTGACATGGGGATATCAGGAGCGAAACGCAATGGGATGGTCTGGATCTACGAGCACATCCAAGTTGACGGACCAAATGTTCCGAGCGATCGACCAAAGCGCCGTCCTAACGAGGCGGCCTGTGCCGCAGCGGAGTTCACGATCGCACAGAACGGCGGCGTCATAGACGGTGAGCTTGCCGTCCTGCAGGAGGTCCTTCATGTGCGCCGCAGCGACGCTCAGTTGTGCCGTGGGCAAAGGCGGCGGACTAACCTTCAACGCAAAGGGGTGAAGGAACTCTAGATTCCTAATCAGAACCGTGGGCAAATCAGTGTCCGTGACGACAACGTGTTCGATGCCAACCTCGGCAAACGCGAGTTCGGTGATTCGGAGCTTTTGGCGGACGCGTTTGCGAATCATGTGAGCTGATGGTTTGTAGTCAATCGCGAGCCAGCCGCCTTCATGGGTCGAGCAGAGGAAGTCGACCGACATAACGGCGTCTTCCCGTGCAAACCGGTTAAACGGATGCTTGATTTCTTCGGCCGTCGCTATCGCTTTGGTTAAAGGCAGGGGGAGCGCGAAACCCTCTCGCAGGTTGCGATATCGCGAGAGCATATCTAAGGGATGATAAAGGTAGTATTCTCCGCGACTCTGGAGGTGCATCATTCTACCACACGTTATACTTAAAACTCGATATACATAGCCGTGGGACTTCGAGCGAACCGCCCTAACGAAAGGCATGTATGGAACATGCGGGAGGTCAGTCTCGAGAATGGAGGCGCGCAACGCCGGCGCGCCCTCTCGCGGCACCGCGAAATTGCCGATGACGGCGCGGTCAGATCCGCTTCGTTCATAGGGCATCCGTGTGGCGAGATTGGCGCTTGCCGGGTTAAGCCAGCGGAGTTGCGGGAGCGGGGTATTTTGTTCGGCTCTCACCTGGGGTTTGGGTGCGTCGATTAGACCACAGGTATTGAGATTCACCTAAGAATTGAAATAGCTCTCAATTCCCGGAATTTGTAACGGGCGCAAGAATAGCGACTTAGAAAGTGCCTAGCCTGCCTCAATCACCCTGTGCATTCAGGGAACATGGACCGCGCCGATTCAGATTTTACCAAAACAGGCCGTGCTCCAATACTGGACGGATGCTTGCTCCGGTTGAATGGGATTTTTCGAACATCGCCGATGAAGATTTGGCAAACTGTTGCCACTGGGAATACGCACGCGAAATCTGTCCTGACGACGCAGACGACGATACTCTGCTAGACACTTGGCTAGCCGCAAAGGCCGCCGCGCTTACAGCGAGCGAAGCTGCCAGCCTCAACATCTGCTGTCGCCTCTTGCCATTGGAGTCTAGACAACGTGGTAGGATTGTCTCGGTAGATGGCAATTTTGGAATGGCCAATGTAGGAATCGAAAGTCGAGGATGGGTCCGAATCGCACTTCAGGTAAATCTGAAGGATGGTTCTCAGAAGATACTCGCGGCGGAATTTTCAGACATCATAAAAAAAATCCGCTCTATTGTAGAAAAGGAATCTGCAGAACACGCCTTGCGCAAGGGCCCGGGAGGAATGAAAACCGAAGACCTCCGCGCGAGACTGCACGGCTTGGCGCTAATGCGGCTTCGGCACTTGATGCCCGTCGAGAGCATAATGACTTTGCTCGCTGATCACCCTTACAGACGCTGGCGAAAGAGCGACTCCGTGCACATGGTTCGATCCCGAATCGACGCCGTAAGAAATAAGACTCTCGTCTGGTTCAAGAACGCGATGGGGTCCGGATACCACACGTTACTGCACAAACTCCCTCGGAGTTGGGAACCGTTTTCTGTTTATGTCCCCTCGAGAGAGGCGACAAAAAGAGCTAGCCCAGAGTCAGATTGGGATTGGGACGACGGTAGTGAGTGACCTGCCCCCCCCCGGCGCTGTAAGGTGAAAAATGACCGCCGGGTTGGTTTACTGACCGCGAATTCGGACGCGAGCGCAGGAACGACCTTACGATCCGATAACAGATGATCTGTGATTCGTCTCGCCGATGGAAGTGCCTCTCGGAAACTGACGCGCAATACTACTTCGCCGTTCCCATCGAAGCGGCAACCGCATGTTGGTAGGCGCGCCTCGGTTCAAAATTGTCCGGATTTCCGGGAATCGACCGGCGTTGGGTGAGGAAAACATAAATCACTCCATTCTTCGGGTCCGCCCAGCTTTGGGTACCAAACGCGCCGCCGTGTCCAAACGATCCGATTCCCATATCGCTGTTCGCTTCTAATTTCGATGGATCTGCGACCAGGCAAAAACCAAGGCCCCAGCACATGCCGGGGCGGGTTTCTAGCTTTCCGGTTTGGAGAGAGCGCATCTCGTCAAGAGTGGCACTGTTGATCACTCTCACACCGTTAGCCGAACCTCCGTTCAATAGCATTCGATACAACTTCGCGATGTCTTCGGCCGTGGACAATAGACCTGCGCCACCCAAGGGCGCGCGACTCCTGTCCGTCGCCTCCGTCCCGTAGAAGTAGGGTATCTCTGTTTTCTCGAAAACCCCGTTCGCGGCTTTGCGATATGGCCGTGCCCAGCGATTCACATCATCGGTATTGAGCCAAAAATTTGTGTCGTTCATCGCCAGTGGCCCGAATATCTTCTCCGCGAGAAAACGATCGAATGGCCGTGCGGAAACGATCTCCACAATCCTCCCGGCGACGTCGAAGGCTGCAGTGGAGTAAAACAAGGCAGTCCCAGAACGGCCACATCGAGAGCTTCAACGGTCGCGTGCGCGATGAATGTCTGCACGTGCTCTGTTCTTCTCGATCACTGACGCGCAGCAGACGCTTGAAGCGTGGCGAAGAGACGATAACCATCTCCGTCCGCACAGTGCTCTGGCTTCGCTGCCTCCGGCAGACTGCGCCAGAGCACTGTGCGACTCACCGAAAACCGACCATCCCGGCCGAGGAAATTAGAGCTTCCGCTGTCCAGTAAACGGGAGCGGATCAAGCGGATCAAACCAACCCGGCTGTCTCATTTTGACCTTACAGCGACGGGGGGGGCAGGTCAATCGCCTGACGCACCCCGTCATGGGAGTGCTGATGATCGCGCTGGCAGTTTCGAACTGGAAGCCGGTGATTTTTCTGATCGTTTCCACCGCACCCGCCGCGCAGCGGATCGAACAGGCAGGGGATTATTTCACAGTGGCCTCACTGGTTGGCTGGCCGATTTTTTAGACAGCCGTCTGGGTGGTCCTCGGACCGATCCTGAAGGTGCTGGCGCTCACGTATGACCGCTACATCAGCAATTGGGAGAAGATGCGCGCCTATCGCGCAGCTATGAACGTGCTGGAGCAGAACACGGAGGACGCGAAGCGGGCGCTGGGCGAAGTCGAGCAGGCCCTGGCCAAGAGGAGGGAGGAGCTTTCCGGCGTTGCGGAACAGGTGTGGCGGAAGCAGGGGGAGCTGAAGGCGGCGTCTGACGAACTCGACACGGTGCTGCGGGTGGGAAATGCCGGCTGGCAGTCGGGTTTTGTGGGTGGAGGCAGCTTCCCGTATTCACCAGGCTCGGAAGCCTACCGGAGGGCTGAGGCGAAGTTCCAAGCAGTCGAGAAGTTGAAAGCGATGGTTTTGGGACGCTCATAGTGTTGCGGAAGCCACGAGCCCCTGCTGGCGGGTCGATAATCGTTTTCCGCAGGACCGTTCGTTTGCCCCATCGCTCCGGAAACTCGCAGACGGATTAGGCCCGTTTCCGCGCCAAGCGGGGCGGCTAGTCTTGAAATCTTGGATTCTTGAACTTTTTTCGCGGTTTCAAGATTCCGGTGGATTGATGCTCTTTGGTTGAACATCGAAAAAGCATCGAGATTCACTCATGCTGCTCGATTTTGCTCTGGTTGATACCAGAGCTATCCCCTCTGCGAGAAGCGCTTAAAAACCCGGTTCACTCGAAATGGCACGGCCAAATTCTTAACAATCTTGGCGGAAAGTTAAGATCTTAGGTGGAAAGTTAAGAACTTTCCCTGAATTAGCCACTAGAGTTACAGGGTTTTGAAAGATGGCGTCCCCACGGGGATTCGAACCCCGGTTCTCACCGTGAAAGGGTGGTGTCCTAACCGGGCTAGACGATGGGGACGTAGCTCGGATTGCGTTGAGCAAAAAACGGAAGGGCGACGCTACGACCGCACCCCTCTCACGCAAGGATTTTTTAGAAACCCCGCTCATCGCGCGAGAAATGACGAAAAAGTAGGCACTTCCACCGAAAATGCCTTTGAGGTCCGCGGCGGTTTTGCGCGAGATTCGCGCCATGAATTTCGCCGAGATTGCCGCCGCGCTCCCGCGCCAAGCCGTCACCTCGATCGACGATCTGCCGTTCCGGCGCATCGCCTCGGGCAAAGTCCGCGAGATCTTCGATCTGGGCGACGCGCTCTTGCTGGTCGCGACTGACCGGCTCTCCGCTTTCGATGTGATCATGCCCGAAGGCATCCCGGGCAAAGGTGCGATTCTCACCCAGATGAGCCTGTGGTGGTTCAAGCAGACCGAACACTTGATCGCGAATCACCTGCTGCCTGACCAAGCGGGCGAATTCGCCCGCCGCGGCATCACCAGTCGCGACCTTCGCCTGCGCAGCATGGTCGTGCGCAAACTGAAACCGCTCACCATCGAGTGCGTCGCGCGCGGCTATTTGATCGGCAGCGGCTGGAACTCCTATCAACAGAGCGGCGCGGTGTGCGGGATCAAACTGCCCACCGGCCTCCGCCAAGCGGACAAGCTTCCCGAGCCGATCTTCACGCCGACGACCAAAGCGCCGAAAGGCCAGCACGATGAACCGATCAACGACGCGCAAGGCGCCGCCGCCATCGGCGCCGCCCTCTACGAAAAAGTGAAGGCCACCAGCCTCGCGCTGTATCGCTTCGGCCACGATCGCGCGCGCCAAGCCGGCATGATTCTCGCCGACACCAAATTCGAATTCGGCACCGATGCCGCCGGCAATCTCATCCTCATTGACGAGGTGCTGACACCCGACTCGTCGCGCTATTGGCCGGCCGACAGCTACGCACCGGGCATGTCGCCGCCGAGTTACGACAAGCAGTTCGTGCGCGACCACCTGCTCGCGATCAAATGGGACCAGAAGCCGCCGGCACCGCACATTCCCACCGACATCGTTGCGCGCACGCAGGAGAAGTATTTGGCGGCGCTCAAGAATCTCCTCGGCTGAGCCGATGCGCCGACGTTCCGTCAGATTGCTCGTTTGCGCGATGGCCGTCGTATGCGCGGGCGTTTCAGCTTCCGCGCGGATCGGAGAAAAGGCGGCTGAGCTGCGTCAGCGTTTGGGCAAACCGGAGGCGCAGCCGCAGAAAAATATCTTGGTGTGGCTCGTCGAGGAATCTGCCGGCGCACTCCTCTACACCGTTACGTTCGACGAAAAAGACGTATCGATCGCCGAGGGGCTGAAGCCGTTTCGCCAAGCCAGAATGACCGACCAGACGGCCCGCGCCTTCATTACGGAGCAGCTCAGCGTGCTGCCCGCGGGGCACCGCGCGCGCGAAGTGAAGGCGGGCGAAGCCTACACGTTTGCGGGCGAGAAAATGACCTGTGGCCCAAACGAACGCGTCGTCGTCGATAGCGAGCACGGTCTTCTTGTCGTTTGGAACCGGGCGTCCCCGTCCTCCGTGCTCGTGGTCACCAGCGAAATGGTGGAGCGGACGCGCCGGTGAGTGCAGGCACTCGGCGCGCGTAGAGTCACGCAGCAGCTGTGGGCAGCCACTCGTCGCCGCTGGGGACGGCGACGGCCGCCTTTCCCGGCCCGTTGGGCCGCGCGCGCGGAGTCTCGCCCGCTCAGCTCTTCGCGGCTTCGTTGAGCGCGTCGAGGACTTTGCCGGGCGTCAACAGCTCCGGCAGCACGACCGGGTCCTGCTTGCTCGGCGCGTAGATCAGGTTGAAGGGCACGGCAGAACGATTCCAGCGGGCGAGCTCGGCGGTGATCAGCGGATCCTTGTTGGTCCAGTCGGCGCGGAGCAGCACCACGTTCTTCTTCGCGAACTCGGCGAGCACTTCGTCGCTGTGGAAAACCGTCGCCTTGTTCGTCTGGCACGTGGCGCACCACCGCGCCGTGAAATCCACGTAGACGAACTTGCCGGCCTTCTGCGCGGCGGCGATCGCCTCGGGGCTCCATTTTTCCCAAGTGACTTGGTAACCCGCCTGTGCACCCGCGACGGGCGCGGCCGTCGCATCCTTCGGCCAGCCGACATACAGGCCTGCGACGAACAGCAACGCGGCCGCGACCTTGCCGGTGAATTGGCGCGCAGGCTTTCCATAAGTCTGGCCGAAGCGCCCGTAGGCCCACGCGGCCATTGCCACCAGCACGAAGCCGAAGGCGATGTTGAGCAGCGCATAGTCGTCGCCGGCGGTTTGGCCGGCGAGGACCCAGAGCAGCCAGCCCACGGTGGCGTAAAGCGGGAACGCCATGAACTGCTTGAACGTTTCCATCCACGCGCCCGGTCGCGGCAGCACTTTGATCGCCTGCGGGAAAATCGAGAGCAGCAGATACGGCAGCGCGAGACCGATGGCGATCGCGGTGAACACGGCCAACGACTCGATCGCCGAAAGCGTCAGTGCGGCGCCCAGCGCCGGCGCGAGGAACGGCGCACTGCACGGCGTGGCCACGAGGGTCGCGAGCGCTCCGGTGAAAAAGGAGCCGGCGAGGCCCTCCTTCGATTGCAGGTTGGCCCCCGCGCCGGTGGCGGAAAGACCGACCTCGAACAGGCCGCTCATGTTGAGCGCGAAGATCAGGAGGAACGTCGCCATGCCGAACACGAACGCGGGCGACTGCAGCTGGAAGCCCCAGCCCAGTTGCGCGCCGCCGGAGCGGAGCGCGAGCAGCGCGCCCGCGAGCGCCCAGAACGACACGAGCACGCCGGCGGCGAACACGAGGCCATGCTGCACGATCTTGCCCTTTTCACTGCCGGACTGGTTGACGAAGCCCATGATCTTGATGCCGAGCACGGGAAACACGCAGGGCATCAGGTTGAGAATGAGTCCGCCCACGAAAGCGAGGAACAGCGTGCCGAGGAGCGAGCCGGCTCCGCTGCTGGAGGCCGGCGCTCCGTCGCCGCCGCTTTTCGGTGCGATCGCCGCGTCGTTTTTCGCCGTGGCCTTGATCGGCTCCTTCACGACAAACGGCTCGTCGATGAGCGCGCCGCGCGAAGGGAACGTGCCTCCAAAACCGTTTGCCGCGGTGAGCACACCCTTCAGGCCGGGTGCGTCCGCGGCGGCATCGGCGGCCGCGGTCATCTCGAGGATGAACGTCTTGCCTTGTTTGCGCACCGTCTGAGGCACGGAGTAATCAACGACGCCGGCTTCGTCGAAGTAGTGCAGCTCGGAAAATTCATGGGGGTTGCCGTCGGCGCGCGGCGTGACGCGCAGTGTGATCTTCGCACCGTCGCGTTGCGCGCTGAACGCCCACTCCGCCGCCTTCCCGGGCAGCGCAGCGAACGCGTTGTTGAAGAGCCGCGCAATCGACATGTCCGGCTCGGCTTTCTCGGCCTTGACCGGGCGCGTGAGTTCGAGCTGCGCGTCGCCGGGCATGCACGAATCCTTGCACATGAGCCACTCGGCGGCGGCCTTCAGCGTGACACTCGTGCCGGGCGCGACGTTGGCGGGCGGCGTGATTTGCGTAAACAGGAACACCGTTCCCTCGTAGCCATTGCCGGTGATTTTGCCGGAAGTGTCCTTCACGGTGTGCGGCGCCGGCCAGACGATCGGACCGGCGGTGAAGCCTTCGGGCAGCGTCCACGTGATCGAAGTTGGGTAACCCGTGCCGGCGTTGATCCAGTAACTGTGCCAGTGCTCGTCGTGCGTCAGCTTGAGCGCGACCCAGAACGGCTGGCCCGGCTGAATCGACGCGTCTGCGGCAACCAAGTCGGCGACGACCGAGCCGTTGCGCACGGGCTTCGCCTCGATGGAAACAAAGGCGGCACAGGCCAGAAAAATACCGAGGGCGGCGTGGAGGAGTCGGCGGAGGGTCATCACGGGTGAGAGTAGGCGGGCGGAGGATTATTTCAAACGGCTCGGCGCCCTATTCCTTAGACGGACGGGCCGGGGCTTTCCGCGAAGAGTTTCGTGGAATAATAGCGCTCGGCACGATCGCAGAGAATGGTGACGACTTGCGCGCCGGGGCCGATTTTCTGCGCGGTGCGGATGGCCGCGACGACGTTGGCGCCGGAGGATGTTCCGACCAGGAGCCCGAAGTCGCGGGCGAGCCGTCGGGTCATGGCCAAGGCGTCGGCACTGGAAACTTTTTCGGGCCAGTCGACCTGCACGCCTTGGAGGAGCGGCGGCAAGTAGCCCCCGGCGACGCCTTCGATGTTGTGACAGCACGGTGACTCTCCGGAGAGCATCGCTGCTTCGGCGGGTTCCATCGCGACCACCTTGATCTGCGGGTGTGCGGCGCGCAGCGCGCGGCTGCAGCCGTTGAGCGTGCCACCGGTGCCATAGCCGCTGACGAACGCGTCGATGCGCCCGGACAGCTGCGCGAGAATTTCGCGGCCGGTGTGGTCGACGTGGTCCTGCGCGTTGAGCGGATTGGCGAATTGGCGCGGCAGGAAGATGCGCGGGTCGCGCGCGGCCATTTCCTCGGCGATTTCGATGCCGGTGATGTAGCCGCGGTCAGCTTTGAAGAGCTGCAGCTCCGCGCCGAAGTGCCGCATCAGGTGCCGGCGCTCGATGCTGGCGCTCTCGGACATGAGAATCTTCACGCGATATCCGAGGGCGGTGCCGACCATGGCGAGCGCGATGCCGGTGTTGCCGCTCGTGCACTCGAGGATGATCGAGTCGGGTTTCAACATCCCGCGCTCACGCGCATCGAGCAGGATGCAGGCGGCGAGGCGGTCTTTGATCGAGCCGCTCGGGTTGAGGAATTCGGCTTTGGCGTGGATCGTCACGCCGCTTTCCGGAAAATGAAGCGGCACGAGCGGCGTGCGGCCGATCAGGCCGAGCAACGGCGGGAGCACCGCAGACGGAGCGGAGAGGGCAGGGGAGTTCATCGCGCGAGCGGTCAACCTACCAGATCGGCCGTCGCGAAACCATAGGCCGTTCGGGTCAAGCCCGTCGAGCTACGCGGTGCGCCCGGGCGCGGTCATCAGCGAGAACAGGATCACCCAGAAGCAATTCACGAGCGAACACAGCGGCAACTGCAGCGCGAGCGGCAACGCGTAGACGCAGCTCACGGCCGGCACCCACACCGCCCAGACGGCGATCATGACCGGCAGCACGCGCCGATAATACCAACGCGGCGACCGCAGGTCGGCCAGCGGCGTTGCCCAGCGCCAGCCCGCATCCTTCCACGCATACACGAGGACGGCGATCGGTGCGGCGAAGAGCGGGTTGTAGACGAGTTGGTCGACCGCGACTTTCGGCAGGATGCTCGCGAGTTCCGGACCATCACCGAACAGGGCCGCCTGCAGCCGGTAGAAGAGATCCACTTCGAGACCTTTGTAGGCCCAGAAAAGCACGAAAAACGCTCCATGCTGCGCCGGGTGCGAGGCCCGCGTCGTCGGATGAAAATGGAGATACAGAAACGGGATGAGTCCCGCGAACAGCGCCTGCGCGACCGCTCCGTAAGCCAGGCCCCAGCGCATGCGAAAGGCCGCGATGCCATCGAGCCACGCATGGAAGGCGGGAAAGTGGTAGTAGCTCGTCACCACCATCGCGGCCGCCGCCACCAACACGAACCCCGGCAACGTCAGGCGCCGCGCGCACGCCAAGCCGGCGCGCCACGGCGGCTCCGGTGTGATCAAGGCGGTGGCGGTTGTGGCGGTGGCCATACGGATTCCCAACAGAAGCCAGCCGCCCGCGCCCGGCGAGCGCGAAGCGTTGCGACTTTCGGTCAACCATTAGCCCAGTGGGGCGGCTTGAATCGTTCTGCGTGCGAAGGGCCGAGCTCCCGCGAGGCCGCGAACGTGATGCCGCCACCGCACCCCGCGGCCTTGCAGGAACTCGGCCCTCCACGAAGGGTGGTCGCCGCCGTCTCTGGCGGCGACGGGCACGCGCCGCGGTCGAAGTGCGGCAGCGGAACTCGGGAGAATTTCGCCCATCGCCACTCGCGAAAGCCTCCCGGCTTCCGCTGCGGCGTGAAATATCCCGGCAGGGAACAGCGGCGTCCGCCCGCGGCCTTCGCCGGAGTTCGGACGGAACAGACACGTGGCGCGCGGGGCATGCAATCTACCGCATCGTGCCGTTTTTCGAGCCGTCCGCCCCAACGACGAGCATCTTGGCGGTTTCCATTAGTCGATCCGTGGAAAATTTTCCGCGCAGGTTTCGAGGCTGGACTCGCGCGGCCCATCCGCCTGCCTTGGCGGCGGTCCCTCTCCGTCCTTGCCCGAAAACAACGACGAGCTTTCGCGTTGGTTCGCCGCTGAAGTCCAGCCGCATGAGGCGGCGCTTCGCGCGTGGCTGCGCAGTCAATTTCCCCAATTTCCGGACGTGGACGATCTGGTGCAGGAAACTTACACCCGCGTGCTCCGCGCACGCGAACGCGGCGAAGTGCGCACGCCGCGCGCCCTGCTGTTCACCACCGCGCGGCACCTCGCGATCGATTGGGCGCGCCGTAACCGGCTCGTCGCGTTCGAACCGATAACGGAAGCCGATGCCTCGCCCGTCTACGATGAGGCGAGGGGTGTCGCCGAAAGCGCCGCTCACCGCCAGGAGCTCGAAATTTTGACTCACGCCATCCAATCGCTGCCCGATCGCTGCCGCCAGGTGCTCACCTTGCGGAAAATCTACGGCTTGTCCCAAAAGGAGATCGCCGCGCAGCTGGGCATTTCCGAGCACACGGTCGAGGTGCAGGTGGCCAACGGCATGCGCCGCTGCACGGAATTTCTCGCGCGCCACGGCCTGCCCTGAACCCCATGCGCCCTCCCCCGGAATCCACCCCTGCCTCCCCGCTGCCCGACCCGATCGTCGAAGCCGCATCGGCGTGGCTCGCGCGTCGCGATCGCGGCTTCTCGCCGGCGGAGCAGGACGCGTATTTGCAATGGCTCCGCGAAGACGAGCGCCACGGCCTCGCGGTGTCCCGGCTCGAAAAAGCCTGGGGCGCGCTCGATTCGCTCGCGGAGTGGCGTCCGGAGCACAGCCAGAAACCGAACCCCGACCTGCTCGCCGTGCCGCACCGATATTTCTGGCGGCGCGCCGCCGGCGCACTGGCGATTGCTGCGGCGCTCGCGGTCGCGTGGGTGATGTGGAAGCCGTTCGGCTCCGCGACGCCCGCGACCGTGCAAGTCGCCCGGCAGTCGGAGCTGCGCACGCTCGCCGACGGTTCCGTGGTCGAACTCAACCAGGACGCGGAGATCGCGGTGGATTACTCCGCGGCCGAACGTCACATCCGGCTGGTCCGAGGCGAAGCGTATTTCACGGTCGCGAAAAATCCCGAGCGCCCCTTCGTCGTCACCGCCGGTGGCGTGCGCGTGCGGGCGTTGGGCACGGTTTTCAACGTCCGGCTCAAAGGCGACGCCGTCGATGTGCTCGTCACCGAGGGCAAGGTCCGCATCGATCCGCCGAAACCGGAAGAGCCCGGCCTCCGCGGCGCCCTCAACGCCGCGATGGTCGGGGCGGGCGAACGCACCTCGGTCAACGCCGCGGCGCCCACGCCGCTCGCGCCGGAGGTCTTCGAAGCGACGACGGACGAGATCGAGCAGACGCTGTCGTGGCAGGGCATGCGCATCACCTTCAAGTCGACGCCGCTCGACGAGGCCGTGGCGGAGTTCAACCGCTACAACAAAGAGACGCGCATCGTCATCGCTGACCGCCGGATCGCGAAGCTGCCGCTCGGCGGTGGCAATTTCCGCGCCGACAACGCCGATGCCTTCGTGCGGATGCTCGAGTTGACTTCCGGCGTGCATGCGGAGCTGGAAGATGGCCGCTACGTCCTGCGCGCCACCGCCTCGCGCTGAGTCATAATTCGTTTGCGCGCACGCGAAAACCTCGCCTGCCGCTTAATGGAAACGCGGACGCGGGTCGTCGTCCCTTGTGATCGGGGTGCCCCATCCCTCTTCCCGGTCACCTCTCACACACCTATGAACACACCGAGCTCGTTCCCCTGGCTGCGCCGGCTTCGCGGCGCGGCCTTCGTCGCTTCACTTGCGCTGACGACGCTGAGCACCTCTGCGACGGAGGCAGCCACGAAAGCCTACTCAATCCCCGCCAGTTCCGCGGCCGATGCGCTCGCCGCTTTCACTGAACAATCCGGCGAGCAGATCGTCTATCCCGTGGACGTCGCGCACGGCATCCGCACCAACGCCGTGCAGGGCTCGCTCTCGGCCCGTGCGGCGCTCGAACAGCTCGTGGCCGGCACCGATCTCGTCGTGGTGCAGGACGCCAGCACGGGCGCACTCGGCTTGCGCCGCGCCAGCGACAAACCCGCCGCGACCGTGGCGGCGAAAGACCTGCAACCCGCGGTGAAGCTCCAGGAGTATCGCGTGCTCGGCTCGCGCATCCGGCAGACGGAGAGCGAAGGCCCGACTCCGGTGAGCGCCTACGACGTGGAATACATCCGCTCCACCGGCGCCCTGACGCTGGCGGACTTCCTGAAAACGCTGCCGCAAAACTACACCGGTGTCCCCTCCGGTCGCTCCAGCGCACCCAATGAACTCAACCCCGAGTCCGGCCTCTTCACCGAGAATTCGACCCCGACTTGGAATCTCATCACGAATAATTTCGACACGCCGCTCGGCCAGACGGGCGTTTCAGGCATCAGCCTGCGCGGTCTCGGCTCAGGTTCCACACTGGTGCTGGTCGACGGTCGCCGTGCCATCCAATCCGGTGCCGGCAACCGCGGCAGCGGGACGCAACAGGGTTTCGTCGACCTCAACACGATCCCGCTCGGTATGGTCGAGCGCATCGAGATGATCACCGACGGCGCCTCCTCCCTCTACGGCGCCGACGCCGTCGCCGGTGTGATCAACATCATCCTCAAGAAGGATTGGCAGGGCAACGAGCTCAGCGGCACCTTCAAGGGCGCCCAGCACGGCGGTGGTCGCGAGCGCACGCTGTCGCTGACGTCCGGTTTCACCGCCGGCAAGCTTCGCGGCACGATCAACGTCAGCTACTACGATCGCGCCAGCCTCAAGGCCAATCAGCGCAGTTTCTCCAAGAACCAGGACCACCGTGCGATCGTCGCCGGCTACGATGCGACCGGAGCCCCCGTCTACGGACGTGACCGCCGTCTCAACTGGGGTTACCCCGCCGTGATCATGGCGCGCACCGGCACGCTGGCCGGCATCACCGACCCGAGCGGCAACCCGACCCGCTTTGCCGTCGTGAAGGATGGGGTCATCGGCAATCCCTCCCTGGCGGACTTCATCGGCGTCACCGCCACTGCCGCCTCCGGGCTCCAGCGGGGCAGCACCGCCGCCTACGACGACCTCATCCCGGCGAGCGAGCGCTACAGCATCGGCGGCAACTTCAACTATTCCTTCAACGAGCATCTCGATCTCTATGCGCGCTACTCGTTCAGCGACACGCGCAGCAAGACCGACACGCAACCCGGTGTCACCGGCGCGGCGACCTCATCCGGCTTCGGTAATTTTTCCAGTATCGTCCCGGCGGCCTACAATCCCTTCGGTCAGGACATCGCGGTCGGCCTGATGCATCCCGAATTCGGGTCCATCTGGCAGCGCATGCACACGCAGGCGCAGAACTTCCTGGTCGGTGCCACGGGCAGCATTGGCCAGACGTGGCGCTGGGATGCGGGCCTCAACTATCAGGAGCAGGACTTCCGGCAACTGACGCGCAACTTCAACGGCGCGGCCATCACTGCCGCGTTGAACAACACCGACGCCTCGCTGCGTCTCAATCCCTTCATTGATGCGCGGGTCGCCGGCGTGACGCAGTCGGCAGTCTACGAACGCCTGGCGATCTACCCCTCCGTCGTCGGCGGCAGCAAGGGCACGAGCTTCGACTTCAACGCCGATGGCGCGCTCTTTGACATCTGGGGCGGCCCGATCCAGCTCGCGGCCGGCGGCACCTACTCGCGCTTCGAGAACAATAACACGGCGACCAACTATTCCATCGCCGTGACTCCGGTGGTCACCACCACCGCGGTCGGTGGCGCGCGCGAGAGCTTCGCGGCCTTTTCCGAGCTGAACGTGCCGTTGTTCGGTAAGCCCAACGCTCGCACGCTGCTGCGCCGTCTCGACTTCAACGTCTCGGCGCGCTACGAGGACCAAGAATCTGCCGGCGATACGACGGTGCCGAAGTTCGGCGTGTCGTGGGCTCCCTTCCAGTCGCTCTTGCTCCGCGCCAGTTACTCCGAGGGCTATCGCGCCCCGGCGCTCACCGAGTATCAGACCGCAAACACCACCGGCACGGCCAGCGGCATCATCGATGCGCGGCGCAACGAAACCTACAGCGTCACCGTCACGCGCGGCTCGAATCCCAACGTGAAGCCCGAAACCTCGAGCACCACCTTCTACGGGTTGGTCTACGAGCCGGCCTTCGTCAAGGGCCTCAACCTCCAGGTGAATTACTACCGCACGGTCCAGCAGGACGTGATCCAGGTGCCCAGTGCCCAGTTCATCGTCAGCAACGAGGCGCTTTTCTCGGGCCGCGTGGTCCGCGCCGCCTCGACCGACGCCCTGCCCGGCCGCATTTCCACCGTCGACATCACCTACGCCAACTTCGGCGACGTGCGCAACGAGAGCCTCGACTTCGTCCTCGACTACACGCTCCCGTGGGAGCAGCTCGGCCGCTGGCGCGTGGCCGCCAATGCGTCGCATGTCCTCGCGGCGGAGCGCAATCTCCGTCCCGGCGTGCCGCTGGTCGATGATAATGGCGACACCTACAGCCCGCCGGACTGGAACTTCGTCGCTTCGGTCTACTGGAGCCGCGGGTCGTGGAGCGCTTCGGCGTTTGCGACTTACATCAGTGGTTTCAACACGAATGCGGGTGGCAACGTCTGGACGAACAACACCGCCATCGTCTCGAGCCTTTACCCCTCCGTATGGAAGCTCGATCTGCGCGGTGGTTACGAATTCAAGAACGGCGTCTGGCGCGGTCGCGGCAAGAACCTGCGCGTGCAGGTCGGTGTCGCCAACGTCTTCGACAAGGAGCCGCCCTTTGCGGACAACATGTATGGCTACAACGGCTCGCTGCACGGCCAGTGGGTCCTCGGCCGCGCCTACGAACTCTCGTTCGTGCTGCCGTTCTGATGACCTGACGTCCGTTTCCCTTCCGCCGCCGCGCTCTCCCGCGGCGGCGGATTTCCTCCCCCACTGTTTCCCATGAAGTTCCTCACCCTCCTTGCCTGTCTCGGCCTGTGTGCCCCGGCCTTCGCGCAAACCGCCGCGACCGCCCCGACCACCGTCGCCCCCTCCGCCCCCTCGGCGCGTCCCGGGCCCAAGCCCGGCGAGCTCGCGCCCGATTTCACCGTCGTCGGACCTGATTTCAAGGAGGTCAAACTCTCCGACTTCCGCGGCAAACTCGTGCTCGTCGACATCTGGGCCACTTGGTGCGGCCCGTGCGTCGCCTCGATGCCGCACAACAGCGAGTTCGCGGAAAAATACGCCGCCAACGACCTCGTCGTGCTCGCCGTCTGCGCCGACGACTCCCGCGCAAACTACGATGGTTGGGTGAAGCGCAACGGCGCGAAATACAAATTCCTCACTGCCCACGACCCCGCCGGCAAGGACGGCTGGGACAAGTCCGTCTTCAACACGCAGTATCGCGTCACCGGCTTTCCGACGCTTTTCCTCATCGGCAAGGACGGCAAACTCATCGGCACCACCGGCGGTGGCGGCCCGACGGTGAACCCGAACGTCCTGCGCCTGCTCGCGAAAGGCGGTCTACCGGTCGACCTCAGCGGCTTGCCGCCCGAAGCGACCGATCGTCCGAAGTCGATCCCGATGATCGGCAAAACGGCCGCCACTCCCACCGCGGCCAATCCCACGCTGAAATTCGCCAACATGGCGGCGGGCGAGACCGTGCCGGATTTTTCGACGACGGATGCGACCGGCAAGACGGTGAAGCTTTCTGATTTTCGCGGGAAGCCCGTGTTCATCAACTTTTGGACCGGCGGCCGCAACCCGCCCGAGGACGTCGCCAAAATCGCGGCCGCCTATCAGGCGCAAGGTCTCGCCGTCTGGGCGATCAACACCGCCACCGAGCGCGCCGAGTTCGAAAAATGGGCGGCGGGGGCCGCGACGCCGGGCTTTACCGTCTCGTGGGACCCGGCCGGCAAGGCGGTGATGGAAGCGATCTCCGCGATGATCTTCGGCGCGGGGATGTATCCGGCCTACTGCGTCGTCGGAGCGGACGGCAAACTCGTCGGCGGCATCATCGGCATGGGCCCGCGCGTCAGCGGCTGGCTGCGCGAAATTCTCCAGCGCGCCGACGTGAAGCTCACCGATGCCGACAAGGCGCTCATCGAGCAGGCGATGGCCGCCGCGCGCGCGAATCCACCCGCCTCGGTTCCGATGGGCGGTGGCCTGCTCCAGCCGGCGAAGAGCGCCGGAGTGGCCGCGGCCGCGATCCGGCCGCAGGACAATGCCGGCGGCATGACGGCCGCGACGCGCGTCGCTACCCTCGGGGCGGGTGAGGTCGCACCCGATTTTGCGATGCACGACATCGCGGGTCGCGAGGTGAAACTCTCCGACTTCAAGGACAAGATCGTCATCCTCGACTTCTGGGCCACGTGGTGCGGACCGTGCATCGCCTCGTTCCCGCACACGCAAAAGATCGCGGCGAAATACAAGGACCAGGGCGTCGTCGTGGTTGCCTCCGGCACAAGCGACACGATCGCGAAGTTCAAGGAATGGATTCCCAAGAACCAGCCGAAGTATCCCGACCTCCAGTTTTTCTTCGATCCGAACGAGCGCGGCAGCGCGACCTTCGAACAGCGCGCGTCGAGTCGGCTTTATCACGTCGTCGGTATCCCGACGCAGTTCGTGATCGGCCGCGACGGTAAGATCGCCGCGACCATCCTCGGCAACGGCGGCGAAGACGACGCCCGCACCGAAACCGCCCTCGCCAGCCTCGGCGTGAAGGTGGACGACGCGATCGTCGCCAAGGGCAAGGCGCAGCTCGCGAAATCCGCCGCTGAAGAGAAGGCCCGCGCCGAGGCGGAAAAGATCCCGCGCCCGCCGTTCAACGAGAATCTGGGCAAACTCAATGCCGGCCAGCCGGCGCCCGACGTCGACGTGCTTCAACTCGACGGCTCGACCGCGAAGCTCGCCGATTTGCTGCGCGGCCACGTGACCGTCGTCGGCGTGTGGAGCGGCGGCCACGGTCCGGGGGATCAATTCCTCGCAGCTTGGAAGTCATGGGGCGAAAAATACCCGCACGTCACGTTCCTCGGCGTCGGTGGCTACGCGGCGTTGGACGCCGTCCAGAAATGGCAGAGCGAAAATGCCGCCAAGTTTGTCGGCACGCTGGTGGCCGATCCCGCCGGTGCCGCACCGCGCCCGTCGAAGGAGATGGACCAGCTGACCGACGACGAACGGGCGGCTCACCGCAAAGCCACCTCCGAGCACTTCGCCAAAATCTTCACGTTCAAGCTTGGGGGCGTGATGACGCCCGTGCCGGCCACGATCGTGTTCGACGCCAATGGCCAACTCGTCGGCTGGAGCGCGGGCTTCGGATCGCGTTACGACGAAACGCTGGGCAACCTCCTGCTCCGCGCCGGCGTGAAGCTCGCGGCCGGCGACATGCCCGCGAAAGTCTGGACCGCTGCCGACATCGCCGCCGCCACACCCAAACCCGAGCCCAAGGTCGAGCTGCTGAAAGTCGGCGCGCAGGCGCCGGACTTCGTTTCGCAGACCTTGGACGGCAAAGCCGTGAAACTCTCCGAGCTGCGCGGCAAAGTCGTCGTGCTCGATTTCTGGGCCACGTGGTGCGGCCCCTGCATCGCCTCGATGCCGCACACGCAGGAAGTCGCCGCCCATTACAAGGACCAAGGCGTCGTCGTGCTCGCCAACTGCACGAGCGATACGCGCGCGAAGTTCGAGCAATGGGTGAAGGCCAATCAGGCGAAGTATCCCGACCTCATCTGGACCCACGATGCGGCCGAGCGCACCCCTGCGCGCGTGTCCCGCGCGCTTTACGGCGTCGGCGGCATCCCGTGCCAGTTCGTCATCGATCGCGAAGGCAAGATCGTCGACATCGTGATCGGCTACCTGCCGGGCGAAGCGATTCTCGAAGCCGCGCTTTCGAAGGCGGGCGTCAATGTCGATCCGGCGCTCGTGGCCAAAGGCGCCGCCGACTTGAAGCGCCGCGGCTGACCAAACGCGACGGCGCCAAAATGGACCGAAAGGCCCATGGCGCCGCACGGTCACTGCTGCTACACTCCGCACCGTTGTAATGTGTGTGTGGAAGCCCGCACCTCGCCTAGCGAGGGCGGGCTTCACTTTTTCGACATGGTCTTTTCGCTGCGCGTTTCGAGCACGGGCCGGGTGACTTGCCGCGGGGAATTACCGGTAGCTACGAGTGCGCCGCGCGGGTCACATGCTGCATGAACACACTCTCTCGCGCTCTCACGGTTTTCGCCGCGCTCGCGCTCACCGCCTTTGCGCAAACTTCCTCCTCGAGCACCTCTGCTTCGTCCACCACGACGGCGCCCGGCGCGAGCACATCCGCTCCGCCGGCCACCGCGTCCAGAGCGACCACTACGCCGCCGCCCGCCTCGGCCCCCAACGCCGTCGTGCAGCCCGTGACGCGTCCCGTGGTGCCGCCGGTCGGCAACACCCCGCAAGTCGCACCCGGCGCCGTGAATCCTCTGGCACCGACTCTCCCGAATCCGTCGAACCCCGCGCAGACCGTCGTGAACCGCACGACGACCACGCCGGGCGCAGCCAACGCCGCGTCGCTCGCGGTCGAGCCGACGAACCTCAACGAACTCGCGGCGGCAGGCCTCGACGTCTCCCTCAACCCGGCGGCCGCCCTCGCGTCGATTCGCCAGACGCCGATGACGAATCAGCAACCCGCGCTCCGCTCGCTCCAGAACCGCGTGGATGCGACTGCTCGCGCACTCGTTGATTTGCGGGCGCAGGCGCGCGCCAACGGCGTCGCTGGCGCCGGCGCGAATTTTGACCAGGCCGCCGAGGATGTTCGCCTTCGCGAGACCGCGCTGCGCGATGCGATCAGCTCGGCCGGCAGCACGACCGACGAAGCCGCGTGGCGCCAGGCGCAAACGCAGCTCGCGACCCTCTACCAAGCCTACCCCGATTCCGTCCAGCGCGCCCGTTCTCTCCTGCAGCCCACGCCGCAGCCGTAGCGCGTCGCCCGTCGGCGCCGACGCAAGGAGACGGCCACTCCCTCGCAATGTCGGTTGCGCGCTTGCGCGCAACCTATGCGAGCGGCGCTCAAAATCCTCGTTACGCCTCCAGCGCCGCGGCCAGCGCCGCGATGATTTCGCTCGCCGGCTCTGTGCCCACCGACAGCCGCAACAGCTCCGCCGGCAACCCCGCTTCGCGCAGCACCGCGCCGCTGCTCCGCGTGGGCAGCAGGTCGTAATGCGCGAGGTAGACATACGGGCAGATCAGCGTCGTCGCCATGCCGAAGCTCGGCCCCTTCGCCAGCGTCAGCCGATCGTAGAACGGCGCCAGCGGACCACGCAGCGTGAACGAAATGACCGCGCCGACCGACTCCGGCGTGCGGGCGAGCTTCGCGTAATTTGCCGCCGTGCCCCGCTGCTGCGACCACCACACGCGCTCCACGCGCGGATGGCGCTCCAGGAACGATGCGACCAGCGGCGTGCTGTTATTGATGCGGCGCACCACTTCCGGCGCGCTCCCGATCTCCGCGGCGAGCCGAGCGAGATCGCGGGCATAGGGCGCGTCGAGTTCGTTGCTGAGCGTCGCACGCAAGACGTCGGCGTCCGCGCCGGCGGGGTTCACGACCGCGGCACCGACCATGACATCGCCCTCGTGCGAGGCGTATTTGGTGAGGCTGAACGCCGCGATATCCGCATGCGGCAGCACATCGACGTTGAAAGGCGAGGCGATGGCGGGGTCGGCAATCACGCGCGCGCCATGCCGGTGCGCGAGCGCCTGGATTGCCGCCAGGTCGCCGGTTTGAAGCAGCGGGTTGGTCGGCGCCTCGGTCACGACACCGGCGATGCGAGCGCCGTGCTCCACGAACAGTTTCTCCAGCGCCGCCAGATTCGTGACGTCGTGTTGCACCAGATGATCGCGCGCTGGATCGGGCGTGAATTTCTTCAACAGGGCGATCGTGTCGAGATAGAGCCAGCCGAGTTGCACCCAGGCGGTCCGACCGCGCGCCGCCTGCACGCGCGAGATGGCCCGAAACGCCGCGTGCATGGCGCCCATGCCGCTGCCCGACAAAAACAGGTCGCGCTTCGACGCGCCTCCGAACAGCGGCAGGAGCACACGCTCCACTTCGGCCCGGGCATCGCCGGGGAAAAGCGACTCGGTCGCCACTGCGGCCCGGCGTCCGAGACGCACCAGCGCATCCTCCGCGCCGCGCGAGCTGAGCAGGCCGCCGGTGTGCTGGAGCCAGAGCTTGGCGCGCTGCGCGAGTTCGGGATCAGCGGTGTGTAATACGACGGCGACTCCGGCATGCGCCGAGGCACGGGCGCGGTCGGCGCCGAGTTGCGCCACCAACGCCGCCGCAGCGCGCGCCGTCAGCACCGGCCAGAGCTGTTCGCCCGGTTTCGCGATGGCGCCGGTGAGTTCGCGGGTGAGTTCCTGGACCAGCGGATGAATGGCGAACCGCGGGTAGCCGGCGCGCATCGCTTCGATGACGCGGGCGTCACGCTCTTCGTAGCCCGTCACGTCGGCCATCGTTGGCAGGCTGCACGAGACGGAGTGCAACGAACCAGGAATGGGCGTGCCGAGTGGGGGAGGACGGAAAACGGACATGGCGCGATTCGCGCCGAGCCGCTGCGCAGCGGCAACACGTGGTCCGGTCACGCAGGTGGTTTCCATGTCATATCGCGAATGGGCCGGACGGCCCACGAGCTATGACTTGGTGGGGCGTTGTGAGCGCGCGTCGCGTTTGGTGCGCTCTGCCGCCATGGTCGACCGATGTGCCCCCGCTGCGCCGCAGCACTTCATCCTCGCGCTGCCGGATCTGCGGCTTGCGCGCGGCGGAGTCGTGCGCCGGCATCGGATCGCGGCGTGGTGGTGGAGTCGCCCGGGCGACACGCCGGCGGAGCCGCTTGCGGATGTTCCCACGGTGTTGCTCGTGCACGCGCTCACCGGTGGGGCGCAGGCGGGCGGCCCGGACGGTTGGTGGGAACCCTTGATCGGAGCGGGCCGTGTGCTCGACCCGGCGAAGCATCGCATCGTCTGTTTCAACAACCTCGGCTCGTTCTACGGCAGCAGCGCGCCCGGGATGCCGGGCTGGCCGAAAGCGAAGAAGACGCAGCTCACCAGCGTCGATCTCGCCGGCGCCATTCTCCAAGGCCTCGACGCCCTCGGCCTGAAGCGAGTGCAGCTCGCTGCCGGCGGTTCGCTCGGTGGCATGGTGGTGCTCGCGCTGGCCGCGCGCGACCCGAAGCGCTTCGCCGCGATCATGCCGATCGCCACGAGCGCCGTGGCGACGGCGTGGGTCGTCGGTTGGAACCATGTCGCGCGCGCCGCCCTGCGCGTCGACCCGGGCTACCCGCATCACGCGGCGCGCGGGCTCGAGGTCGCGCGGCAGATTGCGATGCTGACCTACCGGGCCGAGCCCGGCCTCGCGCAAAAACAGACCGCGCGGACCATTGGCAGTTATCTCGAGCATCACGGGAAAAAATTGCACGGCCGCTTCACGGCGCAGTGCTACGAATCGCAACTCGACGCGATGGACCACCATGACTTGCGCGAGCCGCTGCCCGATTCGCGCGGTGCGGCTCTCGCTCGGATCAAGACACCGGCCCTCGTGGTGGACGTCGATACGGATCAGCTTTTCACGCCCGCTCAATCCGAAGCGCTCGCGGCCGCTCTGCGCGCGAACGGCACCCGGGTCGAGCGCGCCACCTTGCGCAGCCCTCACGGCCATGATGCGTTCCTGCTCGAGTGGGAACAACTGGCCAAGTGCCTCCGGCGCGCTCTCGCCCTCTCCCCGTCATGAACGCCTCCTGGCAGATCTACAAATTCGGCGGTTCGTCCGTCGGCACTCCCGGCCGTCTGCCGCGCGTGCTCGACCTGATCGCCGCCGCCCCGAAACCGGTTGCGGTGGTGGTTTCCGCGCCGGGCGACACGACGGACTGGCTCATTCTCGCTGCGCGCTCCGCCGCGGATGGGGAGATCACGCAGGCGCGTGGTGAACTTGCCCGCGTGCGCGAACTCGCCACCACCATCGCGCGCCCGGTGCTGACGGCGCACGGCCTCCGCGCCTTCAAGGCCGACCTCGACGAAGTTCTTCTGCCCGTCGAGCGCACGCTCTCCGGCATCGAGCTCACTCGCGAATGCTCGCCACGCTCTCTCGATGCGGTCATCAGCGCCGGCGAACGGATCTCCGTCGCGCTCGTGGCGCGCGCGCTCAGCGAGCGCAGCTGCCCGGCGAAGGCGGTTGATGCGCGGGAATTCGTGGTCACAGACGCGACTTTCGGCAACGCGGCCGTCGACAAAGCGGCGACCGCAGACAAGTTCAATGCGCTGCTGCCGGCCTTCGACGGCGTCACGCCGATCGTGACCGGTTTCATCGGTCGCACGCGCGACGGTCACACGACCACGCTCGGTCGCAACGGCTCCGATTACACGGCGACGCTGCTCGCCTCGCTCTTCAAAGCCGAGGCTGTCACCGTGTGGACCGACGTGCTCGGCGTGATGACGGCCGACCCGAATCTCGTCCGCGAAGCGTCCCCGGTCGACCGGCTCTCCTACGATGAGGCGCTGGAGCTGGCGTATTTTGGCACACGCATGTTTCACTCGCGGACGATCATTCCGCTGCGCGAATGCGGCGCGGCGCTCGTCATCCGCAGCACCACGCATCCCGACGCTCCCGGCACGCGCATCGATGCCACGGGCAATCCTGATCCGGCGCGCCCGACCTGCGTCACGAGTTTGGAGAACCTCTCGCTCATCGGCGTGCAGTCGCGTCGCACGGGCATCGGCCGCCCGGTGGTCAGCCGTGCCGTGGCAGCGCTCGATGCGGAAGGCGTGCGCGTGTGGCTTTGCACGGAGTCGACGCTCGGCCAGACCTTCACCGTCGTCGTGCCGGTTGCCGACGAGGCGCGCGCGAAGGAGATCCTCCAGCAAACCCTCGCCGCCGATCTGCTGCGCGGCGATCTCACGCTCGGCCCGGTGCTTTCGCCGGTATCGTTGGTCACGCTGGTCGCCGAGTCGATGGGCCGCCGCCCGAACGTCGCCGGCCGCATGCTGCACGCGATCGGCACCGTGGGCGTGTCGGTCCGCACGATGGCGCAAGGTGCCTCGGCTCGCAGCATCTCAGTGGTGGTCGACGCCAGTGATACGGCGCTCGCCGTGCGCACCGTGCACGCGGCTTTCAATCTCGCGCACGCGGAGCTGAATGTGCTCCTCCTTGGCAAAGGCATCGTGGGCGGCAGCCTGTTGAAACAACTCGCCGCGCACGGCGACGCGCTGCGCTCGCAGCACGATGTGAACGTGCGCCTTGTCGGCCTCGCCGGCAGCCAGGGCGGTATTTTTTCATCGGCCGGGTATTCTCCCGGCACCGCGGCGAAGACACTGGTCGAAGCGGCGACGCGCCGCCCCGTGACCGATTTGCTGCCCGAACTCGCCCGCCTGCCCAACCCGGTGCTCGTCGACTGTTCCGGCTCGGCGGGCATGGAGCAGGTTTATATCGCCGCGTTCAATTTCGGAGTGAACGTGGTGTCAGCGAACAAGCAGCCGCTCGCGCTGCCGCGTTCGCTGCGCGATGCGTTGCAAGGTGCCGCTCGCCGTCATTTCCGCGCCTACCATTACGAAACCACCGTCGGTGCCGCGCTGCCGGTGATCGAAACGCTGAAGAATCTCGTGCGCACCGGTGACGTCGTGGTTCGCATCGAAGGGGCGTTCTCCGGCACACTCGGCTTCCTCTGCGAACAGCTCACGCAAGGCGTCCCGCTTTCCGTCGCCGTGCGCAAGGCCAAGGATCTCGGCTACACCGAGCCGCATCCGCGTGACGACCTCTCCGGTCTCGACGTCGCGCGGAAGGCGCTGATCCTGGCCCGGGAGCTTGGCCTGCAACTCGACCTCGCCGATGTTAAGCTCGAGCCATTCGTTCCGGCGGAGCATCTGCGTGAGGATAATCCCGAAAAATTCCTCGCTGATCTGACTGCCGCCGATGCCGCCTTCGTGGCGCGCGTCGCGCAGCTCAAGGCGGAGGGCAAGCTGCTGCGCTACCTCGCGCGCATCGAGCCGGCCGCGGCAGGCTCGAAGGTGACCGTGGAGCCGATCGGCGTCGATGCCGCGCATCCCGCGGCCGGCTTGCGCGGAGCGGAAGCGTTCGTGGCTTTCCACACCGAGCGCTACAGCCAATATCCGCTCGTCGTGCGGGGAGCCGGCGCCGGCGGCGACGTTACGGCGGCTGGTGTGCTCGCGGACATTCTCCGCCTCGCCCAAAACTTGCGCAGCGGCCGCGCGAACTGATTGCGGCGGCGCTTGCTTCTGTAGCGGTGGTCCATGAACCACCGAGGGCGGGGCGGAAGCGCTGAGCCCGCCGGCACGCGCGCTGTCTTTACCACGGATCACACGGATTCAGGCGGATAAAAAAGGATAACACTTCGTGTGCGTGGCACCTGCGCCGGTGCCGTCAAGAACGCTCAACCAGTCATGAGGACGGACTCGCCTTCGGTCTTGTGCGCGCGATGCGCTTCTGGCTCCGTCGTTGCCGGGCTACCCGCGGCGAGGTTTTCGTCGAGTCGGTTCACTTCGGGAGACAAATGACGATTCGCTACCTCACCACGCGGGGAGACCTGCTCGCGGCAAATTTTCGATCGCTCGTTCACAATCGCTTTCTCTGGGCCTTCTGGACGCTGGCGATCATTTGGTTGTGCTACGGTGCGCTTCGCGCACCCGAGGTCGCGGCACGTGGTCTCGGATACAAAATTGGCCTCAGCCTCTTCACGGCAGCTTTTCATTTTGCCATGCTGTTCTCGCTCACGTTCGTCCTCGTTTCGTTGATGGTTCTGTTACGGAAAAATAGGGGAGTGCTCGGGGAGCATCGGTTGACGATCTCCCCCGAGGGGCTCGTCGAAGCGACCGCTTACAACGAATCGTTGAATCGCTGGTCCGCCTATCACCGGACGGTGAGCACGAAGCGCTATTTGATGCTTTACGTGACTGAAGGACAATTTCACATCGTGCCCAAGCGTCGGCCGTTGCTAGAAGGAGATCTTGCTGCTTTCGAGGCGGCCCTAGCCGAGAAAACCGAAACTCGCGGCAGCGCCACGGTCTAACAGGACCGAGTCGTCCGCTCGGACTTCTACGCAGCCCTGCGTATGGCTCGCGGGAACGGCGTGCGCTAGACTGCGCGCATGGATGACGAGAGCACCATCACGCGGGCGCGCTTGCGCCGGGTCGCGGTCCACGAAGGGGCGGGGCACGCGGTGGCGTTCGCAACGGCGTTCGTCGTGCTCGGTCGTGCGTTCGATACGGAGATCGCTTTCGCGGTGCCGCCCGCGGCGGGATTTTTCTGGGCGGGATGGTATGGCGCGCTGCGCGCCGCGCGCGTTCGCGATTGGTTCGGAAGTTGGGACGCCGTGTCGTTCGGCTTTGTCGCCGGCTACGCCATCGTGTTGGCGCTCACGACGCAGGCCGTGCTGATGCGCTGGCTGTAGTCGCTGAGAGCTGAGAGCTGAGAGCTGAGAGCTGAGAGCTGAGAGCTGAGAGCTGAGAGCTGAGAGCTGAGAGCTGAGAGCTGAGAGCTGAGAGCTGAGAGCTGAGAGCTGAGAAATTTCCACTCGGCCAACAGACGCGGAAAATTTTTGCAAAATTTTTCCACGCGAAATTCGCGAAAGAATTTTTTCTGCGTCACCCGCGACATTTCGCAACCAATGGTTAGCGCGCACGAAAACACGCGCGTATAGTCTGCGGCTTTCCCCGCACGAACATGACTGCTGCAACTTTGTTGGCTCGTTTCTCCGCTCGTCACCATGCCACTGCGATCGCTCCGGCGGATCGCCGCGTCGTCAAACGCGATGGCACGACCTCACCGTGGGACCTCGCGAAGGTCACCCGGGCGGTCGCGCTCGCGTTTTTCGAGGTGAAGAGCGGCACCATCGAAAATCCCGCCCGTAACGACGCGGCGGCGCGCTACGGCCTCGATGGCGACACCTTCGCGCGTTGCTCGGCGATCGCCGCCCGCGTCGGTCGCATGATCGAGCTCGTCTATCGCCAGGGGCGTCACCCCACGATCGAAGAGGTGCAGGACACCGTCGAAAAGGCGATTGCGGCCGATGGCGAATGGGAGGTGGCGCGCAGCTACATCATCTATCGCGCGAAAAAATCCGCCAACCGTCTCAATCATTACACCGAGAACGGCCTCAGCGACTACATCGCGACCGCGAAGTATGCCCGCTATCGCCGCGATCTCGGTCGGCGCGAGTCATTCCCGGAGGCGGCGCGGCGCGTGATGTCGATGCATCTCGACCATTTCAAGGACCGGCTCACCTCCCGGCTGCCGGCTCCCGGCGAAGATTCGCCCGCCTTGCCCGGCGATCGTCGTTTTCTGGCCGAGTGGCTGGCGGGCGGCACGCTGCAGGATTCGATTCACCGCGCGTTCGGCGCCGTGGCGATGAAGCGCGTGCTGCCGTCCATGCGTTCGCTGCAGTTTGGCGGCGACGCGATCCTCAAGAACCACGCCCGCCTCTTCAACTGCTCCTTCAGCCCGATCGATCGCGTCGAGTTCTTCCGCGAGTATTTCTTCCTGTTGCTTGCCGGCACGGGCTGCGGCTTCTCGGTGCAAAAGCACCACGTGGACATGCTGCCGACGCTGCCGGTGCGCGGAGAGGAAATGGAGCTGCCGGTCGAGCATTACACCATCGAGGACACGATCGAGGGCTGGTCCGATGCGCTGCATTTCCTTCTGCGCAGCCACTTCGAGCGGTTCAAGGCGGAGTTCAATTTCTCGAAAATCCGTCCGCGCGGCGCCGCGCTCGTGACCGCGGGCGGCAAGGCGCCGGGCCACCTGCCGCTCAAGGGCGCGCTGAACGACGTCGATGTCGTCCTCACCTCCGCGTCCGGTCGCAAGCTGCGTCCGATCGAGGTCTACGACATCTGCATGTTCACCGCCCGCGCCGTGCTCAGCGGCGGCATTCGCCGCTCGGCGACGATCTGCCTCTTCTCGCCGGACGACGAGGAGATGATGTCCGCGAAGACCGGCAACTGGTTCGAAAAGCATCCGCAGCGCTCCGCTTCGAACAACTCCGCCGTGCTGCCGCGCCAGCAGAGCGACGACACGCTCTTCCGCCGCCTCTTCCAGGCGCAGAAGGAATTCGGCGAGCCGGGCTTCTACTTCGCCGATCACCCGGACTACGGCTGCAATCCATGCTGCGAAATCGGTCTGCACCCGGTCATCAAGGGCGAACTCGACGACGAGGTGGAGGTCGCGAAGCTGCGCGCCCTCGGTTACACCGGCTCCGTCGAGCCGGGCACGCGCCTCTCCGGCTGGCAGATGTGCAATCTCAGCACGATCAACGGTGCCGCGCTGCAGACCGTCGACGATTTCCTCGTCGCCTGCATTCACGCTTCCGTCATCGGCACCCTGCAGGCCGCTTACACCGACATCCCGTATCTCGGGCCGGTGACACGCTACCTCAACGAGCGCGACGCTCTCCTCGGCGTGTCCATCTGCGGGTTCATGGATAACCCGGAGATCCTCTTCAATCCCGAGGTGCTCGAGCGCGGCGCGCGCCTGTGCCGGGCCGCGAACCAGATCGTGGCGAAAGCGATCGGCATCCGTCCGGCGGCGCGTGTCACTTGCGTGAAGCCCGAGGGCACCGCGTCGCTCCTCCTCGGCGCCGCGTCGGGTATTCATCCGCACCACGCACGGCATTACTTCCGTCGCGTGCAGGCGAACCGCAAGGATCCGATCTACCGGTATTTCCATGACATCAATCCGCACATGACCGAGTCGTCGGTCTATCGTCCGGAGACGGATGACGTGATCACCTTCGCGGTCGAGGCGCCGGCGCACGCCATCTTGCGGGATGAGATCGGGGCGGTGGATTTCCTGCACTTCGTCCAGCTCGTGCAGCAATACTGGGTGCTCAACGGTGAAGCGCCGCTCTCGCGCTCGCCCGGCCTGCATCACAACGTCTCGAACACCTGCACGGTGAAGAACGAGGAATGGAACGCGGTGTGCGACTTCATCTGGAAGCATCGCGAGCACTTCACCGGCGTCTCGCTGCTCAGCCACGATGGCGACAAGCGTTACCCGCAAGCGCCGCGCGAGGCCGTAACGACCGAGGACGATGTCGCGAAATGGAATCGCCTCCGCTACAACCCGGTGAACTACACCGAGCTGATCGAGCACACCGACGAGACGAAGCTCAAGGAAGTCGTCGCGTGCGCCGGCGGCGCCTGCGAGCTGACGTAAGCGGCGCCTCTGCGTCGCCAGAAATCACGTAAAGTAGGTGGCGCGCTCGCCGCGCCACTTTTTGCTCGGACCGTAGCAACCGACGTGAGTCGGAGGGAAACGCACGATGTCACTCGTCAGCCGACTCGCGTCGGCTGCTCCGATGGCGACGTTGCGCGGCGAGCACACAACCCACCGGGTTTCACCGGCGGTGCATATCGGCGGGGCTCGCATGCCGGGAATGGCTGCCGTTTGGTGGTAGGGCGAGGCGTCCCCGCCGAGCCGCGGCTCTCCAGACCGGTTCACACGGCCAGGCGCCGGCAGCGACAGCAGAAGAAACTACTGCTCGCCCAAATTATGCCGCAGCATCGCGGCGAGCTTCGCCGCGTCGTGCACCGCGATGCTCTTTGCCGCGACGGTGATCAGCTGCTGGTCACGCAGGCGTGCCAGCGTGCGCGAGAGGGTCTCGCTGCTCGTGCCGAGTTCGGCGGCGAGCACGCGTTTCGTGCCGCGCAGGTGAATGACTCCGTCCTTCGCGTCGCGCGCGTGCTTCACGAGCCAGTTGAGCAGGCGTGTCTCGACGTCCTTCAGCGTGAGATCATCGAGCATGCCGACGAGCACGCGGAGGTGCACGCTCATGGAGCCAAGCATGCGCAGCGCGAGATCCGGCCGGCGACCGATCAGCTCGAGCAGCGGAGCCTTCGGAATGAGCAACACCGTGCTCGGCTCGACTGCACGCGCGTTGGCGGGATAGCCGGTGGGCGAGGCGAGCGACGCTTCGGCCATCGACTCGCCCGGACGGAAAACATGGATCACCTGTTCCTTGCCGGCCGCGTTCACGCGATGGACGTTCAGCGCGCCACTCTGCACCAAATAGCAACCGCGTGACGGTTCACCCTCGTGGAACAGATAATCGTCCTTCGCGAGTGCCACCGTCTGCGTGAAATTCGCGATCGTGTTCAGATCCTCGGCGGAGAGCCCGCTGAATAACTGCGCGCAACGCAGCGTGCCGATAAGCCCGGTGAGTTTCAGGTCGGCGGGGCGTGGCGTCGTGGTCGGCATCCGCGGCAAAACTTGGACGGAGATTGCCGCAGGGGCAACTCGTTTGAGCTGATGTCTCGCGCGAGAGAACGTGGCTTGACGCACGGTGTCTCGCAGTGGCTCATTGACCGGATGCGAGGAGAAGAACTGCTGAGCACGTTGCGGGAGGAGGCGCGCGCCGGTCGCCCGGTGGCGGCGGTGATGCGTCACGCGGCGCGTCATCCCATCGCCGATCCTCAACGGCCGGAGCTCGCGGAATTAACCCCCGCTGGTTGTGCGGCGGCGGAGGCTTTTGGCGCCCAGCTCGGGAGCTTTTCCCGCGTGCGCCTGTTTCACAGCCCGGTGAAACGGTGTTGGCAAACCGCTGAATGCATTGCTCGCGGGGCGGAGAGTGCCGGCTCACGGACGGAATTCATCGGTGCCCACGCGGCGCTCGGCATCGACTACATTCGCGATCTGGCGGAAGCCGGCCGGCTCACGGTGCAGCATGGTGAGCATTTCGTGCGCCTCTGGTTCGAGAACCAAGTGCCGCCGTCGGTGATCGACCCCGCGCCCGCGTTGGCGGCGATGAAGCTCGATTTCGTTCGTCGTCAGCTCGCGGTCGCGGAGCCCGGAACGCTCGACCTGCACGTCTCCCACGATTGGAACATCATCATCCTCCGCGAGCATCTTGTGGGCGTGCGCCACGAGGAGGCCGGGTGGCTGACGTTTCTCGACGGGGTGGCTTTCCGTCCGTCGGAACGAGGCGTGCGCGCGGTCTATCGGGAACACGCACGAGAGATCTGAGTCGCGATCGTGCCCGCGCGCATCGCAGCGCGGCTCGTGATGACGCTCGCCCGGCCCTCTACGGCTTCGCGGGAGGCGGTGTCGCCTGGATCACGAGCAGCGTGAGATCGCTGACCGCCTTTACGGCGTGCGGCGCGCTCGGCGGCAGGTGAAGCAGTTCGCCGGGTTTGATGAGGTGCGGTTGCCCGCCGACGGAGAAT
Organism: Candidatus Didemnitutus sp.; assembly: GCA_041906465.1. Classification (GTDB taxonomy): domain Bacteria; phylum Verrucomicrobiota; class Verrucomicrobiia; order Opitutales; family Opitutaceae; genus Didemnitutus. The sequence continues at coordinate 33,021 of JAYRJE010000016.1, forward strand.
TCGCATTCGCCCGCCATCACCTGCACGAGCACGCGTGCCGGGCTGGTGTGCTCGGAGAGTTCCTGGCCGGCGGCGAAGCGGAAAAGCGTCGCACGCAAACCCGGCGCCGTGAGTAGCGCCTGGCTGACGATGCCGTGGGCGACGCGATCACCCGAAATTTGGAGCGGCGCGATACCATCGCGATCGGGAGGAAGAAGAGCGGATTTCATGGCTGTGGATTAATGAAAGAGAGGAAAACCGCCGAGACGCAGGCTCGCGCCGCCGAGAACAAAGAGGATGCTGAGCACCGTGACGGCGCGGATGTGCCAGCCGAGCACGATGAGGTTGTCGTCGCGCAGACGCGGGATGACGCGGGTCTTGGCGTGGATCGCGAGTGCGGCCGTGCCCGCGAGGCAGAGCAGTTTCAGTTGCACGACGCGCGCGATGCCGGAATCGGCGAACCAGTTGGTGGGCGCGCCGAGCAGGCGATGCGCGAGCAGCAGGCCGGTGACGATCTGCACGATCAACGCCGGCATGCCGATGCTCTCGTAGGGTTCCTCGAAGGCGCGGACGATGTCGGCCTTCTTTTCGCGCAGCGCGCGCGGCAGCACGCGAGTCGCGAGCACGAGGTGTCCGCCGGTCCAGATCGCGGCGCCGAGCAGATGGAGCGTGAGGATGACGTAGTAGTAGGCGACCACGGCGTTACTCCCGCCAGAAGTTCACGGCCCACGCGCCGTCGGCGCGGCGCTCCATCGTCGATTCGAAGCCCTCGCTTTTGAGCAACTCGATCAACGGCGCCGGCAGAAAAGGCGCCACGACCGTGATGCCATGTCCGGGAGTGAGCGCGTCGACGCGCTCGCGAATGACGGTGAAGGGTTCGGCGCCGTCCGCGAGGAGCGGGCGCACATCGAGTATTTTAAAAGTTTTCGGCTTCATCGGAGGGCCTGGCGTGGAATGGGCGGAGTGTAGCGCGGCGGCGGCCGCCGCGCCTTGATGCAAGTCATGAACGCGCTAAGGGCGAGCGTTTCGATCAACCACCCGGCCCTGGCCTTTCCGTGTTACTTCTCGATGCGAAAACCCGTTCCCGGTTCGAACGCCAGCACCACCAGTCGTCCGCGTGCGGCGGTGACTTCGCCGCTCCATTCGGTGCGCGGAGCGTCGCTGCCTTCGCGCGTGGCGAGACTGACCACGACGCGGTGCGATCCCGGCGCGAGAGGCACGCGCAACTCGCCGATTGAGGCGCCGTCAGACTTGAGTCCTTTCGGACGGAAGACGTGTTCCTGAGTGACCCCGTCGACGACCAGGCGGACGACGACGGCCGCGCGCGAGCGGTTTACGTGCATCGCCGCGCGCATGTGCACGGGACGATTGTCCTGCGCCGCGGCGGAAAGGGTCGTGGCATCGAGCCAGTCGCCGAAGGCGCGGAAGGTGAGCACGAATTCTGGTTGCGCGGCGGTCGGATGGCGGAAGGGAGCCATGCTGACCGCGAGCAGCAGCGCGAGGGTCGCCCCTGTGAGCAGGAGGGCGGTGAACCATCCGCGGGCGGGCGCGTCGCGCGGCGGTTCGACGGGGCGCTCGCCGTCGAGGAGATCCGCCGCGGCGGCTGCGAGGGCATGCGGACGCGTCGGATCGTAGCGCACGTGCGCCACCTTGCGCGGGTCGGCGCGATTGGGGCGAAACTTCGGTTCGCGTTCGCCGCTGAGGCGCAGCGGGAGCCAGCGGTCGCCTTCGCGGCAGAACGGGTCGGCCGACACGGTGCTCACGACGAGCACGGCGCGCGCGCCTTTGGCGATGAGGCCTTCAATCACTTTGGGTTCCACCCAGCCGGACGATGGCACGGGGCGGACCTCGTAGCCGGGCAGGCGCGCGCGCCACGCGGCGTGTTGGAAGAAGTCCCAGCCACCGTCGGTCTGCGCGCAGACAAGGGCGAGCGCGGGCGGCTCGCCGCGCGCAACCGCGCCGACGACAAAATCCTGGAGTTCGCGCGTGACATGGCGCGCGTCGAACCACGCCATGCCGATCGCCTGCGTGTCGCACGAGCCGGTGCACACGCCGCAACCGATGCAGCGCGCGGGATCGATCTGCGCCTGCGAGGGCCACGGTTTGCCGTCGGTGCGTGGCACCATGGTAATCGCGCCGAAGGGGCAGTCCTGCGAACACTGCGTGCACGCGAAGCAGCGCGAGGTGTTCACCGTCGCTTGATAACTTTCACGCGGACGCGAGCGCCCGAGCCACCACGGCACGGTCGCGCAGCCGAGCAACGTGAGTGCTCCCGCCAGCCACACGCCGCCGCCGGAGAGACGCGCGGAGAGATTGAGCGGCCAGAGAAACCACCAATCCATCGTGAACGCCTCGGGCTTCACGGCCATGCGCGCCGCGTCGGCGTTGGCGGCGGGCAACACGAGCGCGGCGACGATTACGGCGGCGGTCAGCCACGCGAGCATCGCCCGGTTGGGCAGGAGCTTCGAGCGACTCAGGCGAGCGAGGTGCACGGCGAGGCCGCCGGCGATCGCGAGCGGCAGCAGCATGTGCAGGAAGAACACGACGAAGAACAGCAGCGACGGCACCGTGTGGTCCGCGGTGAAGAGCCGGCCCATCGGCTCGCCGAAAATCGGGAGCACGTCGAGGGCCTTCATGCTGTCGAGGGCGATGTGTTGCGCGCGCACATCCCACACCAGCCAGTAGCCGGTCCAGCCGATGAACCACACCAGCGCGATCAGCGCGACGCCGCTCGTCCACGCGAGCCAGCGCGCGCCGGCGAACTTGCGCCCCAGCCATGTGCGCAGCGCATGCAAGAGGATGAAGAGCATCGCGAGATCCGAGGCGTAGCGGTGCACGCTGCGGACGATGCCGCCGAGCGAGCGCGGCCCGAGTTCCGCGAGCGAAGTCCAGGCGGATTGCACGCTCGGCGAATACCACACCAGCAGCAGCACGCCGGAAACCGTGGCGAGCAGGAGCGCGGCATTGGCGATCGGGCCGAGCTGCCCGAGCGGGTTGGACTCGCGCGGCAACGCGCGCTCGATCCACGCGTCCGCGCGCACGAAGAGCGATTCGCCCGCGGCGAGCACACGCGAAAAGCGTGTTGCCGGAACCGGTGGCGGCGTGAGGGGCGCACCCGGTGCCGCAGCGAGCGTATCCGCCAGCGCCTCGCAGTCCGGCTCGGGATGAACGTGTCCGTGCATGCTCACGTCGCGACAGCCGTGTTTTCACAACCCAAGTAACCTAGTAGGTTACTCGATTCTGTTGTTTCCGAGTGGAAAACCATCGGTGCGAGCAAACGGGAGTAACCTAATAGGTTACTCAGCCGCTGTGTGAGTGGTCGCGTGATGAGCATTTTCTTGAATCAGGGAGCGGAGGGATTCGCGCAGCCAGGGGCGGTGGCGCGCGTCGAGATTGAAGCGGTAGGCGATGCGGCCGGCGCGATCGACGACGAGGAAGAGGTTCACGTGGTCGATGACACCGGTCTCGGGGTTGCGCACACGGGCGAAGTTCAGCTGCGAGAGCAACTCGAGCATCGCGGCGGGCTTCTCGCCGTTGACGTAGCGGAACTCCGGGTAAGTGAACCCGCGCGCCGTCGTGACGCCGTCCATCAGTTCGCGCGTCTCGTATTCCGGGTTGAGCGAGAGGGCGACGACGCGCAGCGACGCGCGCTCGGCGGGCGTGAACTCGCTCAGGAGTTGGTGGATTTCCTCGAAGATCGCGGGACATGCGGTCGAGCAGGCGGCGTAGACGCCGGTGATGAGCACGACCTGGTCGCGGAGGTCGGAGAAGTTGAATGTCGCGCCCTTTTGGTCGACGAGCGGCACAGCGGGCAGCGGGAGGGCGACACGGATCGCCTGGCCGGGAAACGGCGGCAGGGCCTCGGCGCGGGCGGTGTCGATCCGGGCGTAGACGATGAGTCCTGCGATGCTCGCGGCGATCGCGGCCAACGCGATCGCGGCGGCGGTGGCGTGTGCGCGCCAAGTGGAGAGATGCCGCAGCTGCGCGACGGTGCCGCGCCAGAGGATCGTGGCGACGCCGACGACAAACAGCGGCTCGAGCAGCATGATGCTGACGGCGGTCCACGACATGCCGCCGGTGCGCGGATCGGCGCGGTAGCACCAGATTTGGAAATCGCGCACGAAGCCGCCGAGCCACACGGCGTCGGTCGGCCAGAGCAGCGTGAAGAGCAGGAAGCCTTCGTAGGCCGTCAGCGCGGTGAACAGGAACACCACGAGGCCCGGCCCGGTGAAGAAACGTCCGGCGCGCGCGGCGCGGGTTTCGACGAGGGCGGAATCGGCGGTGGGAGCGGAGGCGATCATGGCAGGTGGAGTAGGGGGAGAAAAAGGGGCGGTGCTCCTTGAGCGGCCGCCCCGAGAAACACGGAAAACAGCGGGCGGCTCAGCGCACGGGCCAGACGTCGGCGAGCGCCTTCCAGTTGGCGAAGTAGTAGACCGCGAAGCAGGCGAGGAACACGAGGGTGACGATGATCGTGCCCTTCGTCGCGTAGTGGTCGTTGGCGAGGGAGCCTTCCTTCGCGCCGGCGAGCGCGGGCGGCGTGCCCCAGTTGAAGATCGGCTGGCCGTTCGGGATTTTTTTGCCGAAGAGGAGCGTGCCGACGCAGAGCAGCACGAAGATCAGCACGCTCGTGAACGCGAGGACGCCGCCGATGCCGACGAGACCGAGCCAGAGATGCGCGGCGGGGCTGTAGATGCCCTGCGCGTCGATGTCCCACGAGCGACGCGAGACGCCCATCGAGCCGGCGAAGGACATGCCGAACGAGAGCATCGTGATGCCGGCGGCGAACAGATACGGCTGCACGCGCGCCCAGCTGCGGCCGATGAAGTCACGCTGGAAGATCAGCGGAATGACGTAGTAGGTCAGCGCCATGAAAGCCAGCGACGTGCCGCCGACGACCGTGGCGTGGAAGTGGCCGGGGATGCGCAGCGTGTTATGCGCAATGATGTTGATCTGCTGCGTGCCAAGCGTGACGCCCGTGATGCCGCCGATGAAACCGAAGATCACGACCGACAGCGCCGCGCCGGAGAACGCCGGGTTTTTCCACGGCAGCGCCGTGACCCAGCCGAAGAGGCCGCGCGTGTAGCCTTTCTCGCGCATCGCGACCTCGATGCCTGCCGGCACGGTGAAGCCGTGGACCATCGACGCGAGCACGGCGAGATACATCGCGTAGGACGTGTTCCAGATTTTCCACGTGGAGCCGACGCCCGGATCGACGAGCAGGTGGTGCGCGGAGGCGATGTTGATGAACAGAATGTAGAGTGCGAACGCCGTGCGGCAGACGGCTTCGTTGATCGGGCGCGCGCCGACGGCGATATTGCCGATCAGATACCAGATGGAGACCATCGCGCAGACGTTGACCTGCTGCGATTGATGGCCGAGCCCCCACCAGATGAGGCGATACCACGCCGGGTCAGGCGCGGCGGTCCAGCCCATCGAGTAGGTGAAGGTCGGGATCATCACGATCGCGCCGTGGAGCAGCGTGAGGACGGCGATGATCGCCGCCGCCGTCGCACCAAACGTGACGAGCGGCATCGAGCCTTCGTAGGCCTTGTCGCGCTTGGCGACGTAGAGCGTCGCGAAGAAGTTGAACACGCCGATCAGCGTGCCGACCGCCACGAGAATGATGCCGAGATAGAACGCCGGGTGCGCGAGCAGCGGCAGGTAGGACGTCATCAACACGTCGGCCTGACCGGCGAGGATGATGTAATCCACCATGCCCGCGCCGGTGAGCATCATGCCGAACGACACCCACGCGACTTTGCGCGAATAGAGCCGGGCGTTGAGCGGCGTGGTGCAGGCGAAGTAGAGCACGGCGACCTCGAAGAACAGGATCCAGTGGATCAGCATGTTCAGGCCGTGGAAGGTGAGGATGCGGTAGAACCAGTCGGTCGGCAGCAGGTGCACGGTCTGCCAGCGCGTGAGCGCGAGCAGCAGTGCGGCGATGCCGCCGAGGAGGAGAAACACGACGGCGGCGACGGCGTTGAGCTTGATGAAGCGCTGCGCGTCGAAGCAGACGCTGAGGCCGGTGGTGCCGCAGACGCGGTGCGGCACGCCGGGAGCGGCGAGCGCGTGCGAGTCCGGAGCAGCGCCGGCGGGCAAAGTGGCGGAGGCGGTGGTCATGGCGGGAGAGGCGAGATGCGTGGGGTTACTCGACGAAGATTTTTCCGGTCATGGCGTGGTGGCCGATGCCGCAGAATTCATTGCAGACGATCGTGAACTCGCCCTTCGAGGTCGGCGTGATCGTGAGCACGTGGTCGTAGCCGGGCAGCACGTGGAAGTTCATGTTGAGCGGCTGCAGCGAGAAGCCGTGCTGGAGATCGAGCGACGAGAGGTGCAGGCGATAGGTTTCGCCGACGCGCAGGCGCAGGGCGGGATACCACTGCCACATGCGCGCGGTGAGATACGCGTCGCCGCCCGGCGCGGGCTCGACGATGGGCAGCTCGGCCGCGAAGGCGTTGGCGACGGGATTCTTGAAGGTGCCGACGCGGTTGGCGGCGACGAATTTTTCGGTGCGCGCGAGAAAGTCGGCGGGCTTGACCGTGTAGGCTTCGCCGCGGCTGTTCTGCTTACCGCGGAAATGCCAATACGGCATCATCAGCGACATCACGAAGCACCAGAGAATGGCGACGCCGAGCCAGAGCTTTTCGTGGCCGGCGGGCGCGTGGAACCAGGGAGAGGTGAGAGGGCGGAGGCTCATGGGCGGGGTCCTTTCAGGGGAGCAGCGCGGGTTTGGTCATGAACAGCTCGATCCAGCCCCAGACGGTGTAGGAGAGGAACGGCACGATGACGCCGAGGGCGAGCAGGAGCCAGGGGTTGTCCAGGAGCTTCTGCCAGGGATGTTTTTCGGTTTCGTTTTTCATTGGGTGCAAACGGAGGTGTGGGGCACGGTGCGTCGGCGCCACGAGCCGACGGCTCGGAGCATCACCGCGAGAAACAGGAGTCCGCCGGCGACGGCCAAAATTCCGCCGAGGCCCATCACGCCGAGACCGACGTATTCGCCGACGGAGCGCACGTGCTGCTCGACGCCGTATTGCTTGCGACCGAGTCCGTGCACGCCGGCGATGGCGAAGCCGAGCGCGAACGTCGCCTGGCCGATGCCGAAGGTGAGCAGCTGTGCGCGACCGCGGCGCGCGAGATCGGCGGCGAGCGAGCGCGGCGAGAGCGCGGTCACGAGGTCGTAGGCGGCCGCCATGAGTGCGAGCGTCACGGCGCCGATCGCGGCGTGATAGTGGCCCGGCACGAGCGTGTTGGAGCCGCGGATGAAGGCGCCGAGCACGAGGCCGAGCACCGCGAGCGTGGCGCTGCCGGCGAGGCCGACGAGGCGGCGATCGACGTTGAGCGCGGCACCGGGGAAGCGCGTGCGGAGCACGTGGCGGACGCCGAGTCCGAGCACGATCAGGATGACCGGGAAGAGTGTCCACCGCATGAGCGCGGTGGCGGTCTCGGTGTAGGCGGCGTTGGAGGTGCCGAAGAGAGCGAGCACCGGCAGGCTGGCGTGCGGCAGCACGAGCGCCGCAAGGAGCCAGCGGCTCGCGGCCGGCGAAAGGACGTTGATGCCCGACCAGCGGTGCAGCAGCGCCAGCCAGAGACCGAGCATGGTGGCGACGTTGGCGGCTTGGAGCGCGTGGCCGCCGCCCCACATGAGCAGTTCGTAGTAGCCGATGGCCGGCAGGCCGGGGAGGGTGGTGCGCCACGCGGCAGCGAAAGTGGCGAGCGCGATGAGGTTGCCGAGTGCGGCGACGCGAAGCGCGACGAGCGTGTCATCGGGCAGAGCGGCGTGGTGCGGCGCGGGCGCGGCGAGCGCGGCGGCGAAGAAGAGACCGGAGCCGGCGAACCAGGCCGCGAGTCCGGTGAGAAACACGGGGTGATCGATCACCGGCACGTAGTTCGAGAGAATCGGTTCCGCGCCGGGCATGAGTGCGCCCGCGAGCAGGCCCGCGATGCCGGCGCCGCAGAGGGCGAAGGCGAGGCCGACGATGTGGCGCGGCATCCGATCGCCGAGCGCGAGAGCGAGGAACGCCGCCGTGCCGGCCTGGAACCAGACGACGAGCGCGAGATCGACGTGCACGACGAGTGCGCGTTTGAAGAAAAGCGGATCGGTGAAAACCGCGCCGAGGAAGGGCAGACGGCCGACGACGAGCAGCAGCGAGAGCAGGCCGGCGAGCACCAGACTGCCGACGGCGAACAGGAACCAGCCGCGGGAGATCGAGACGCGGAGATCGGTGGCGCGCTCGCCGAGGCGTCGCGTAGTCGCGTCGAGCAGAGGCGCAGCGGAAGCAGCCGAAAGCGTGGCCGGGTGCGGAGGCATGCTCCGGTTTTAGCCGAAGCACACCGCGGGCGCCTTGACGGGCATCAAGGTTTGCGCGGGCGAGGCGGCGCACGTTCGTGGAGGCGGGGCCATCAGTCCCGCGGGGTTTAGGCGTCGTTGCGCACGCCTCGCGGGGCTGATGGTCCCGCCTCCATTGCCGGTGTGGGGAAGTTGCGCGCGAGCGCGCGACCTGTCTGGCGGCGCGAGTTTTTCAGCCGACTTACGTCGGCTGCTACGACGGATCGCGGACGATGCGCGGCGCGAAAACAAAAAGGCGCGGCTCGGAGGAGCCGCGCCTTTGCGCTGGGTAAACCAAACCTGAAATTACTGCGGGCCGGCGGCGCCGCTCGCGGCGGCAGCGGGCGCTGCGGTCTTTGTGTCGCGGGCGACGGCGAGTTCGCCCTGACGGGCGTAGTCGATCGCTTCGGCGAGGATGCGGGCCGCTTCCTGCGGGGCGTGGAAGCCCATCGAGTTTTCCGCGGAGATGAAGTCGAGACGCCATTGCGACTGCCGCTGGAACTCGCGGGCGGCTTTCAACTGCGCATCGGTGGCGCCGGCTTTTTGCGCGGCGACGATGGCGTCGATCAGGCCGATGACGGCTTTCTCGCCGCGGTTGAGCAGTTCGACATTGCGGTTCTGGATGGTGAGCGCGCGGTCCTTGATCTCCTGTTCGGGGACGCGGTGGCAGGTCTGGCAGGCTTGCGCGACGTTGAGCAGGGGCGAGCGGACGTGGTGGTTGCTGACTTTCACGGCGCCCTCGCGCTGGTAAGGCATGTGGCAATCGGCGCACGCGACGCCGGCGCGGGCGTGGATGCCCTGGCTCCAGAGTTCGAATTCGGGGTGTTGCGCCTTGAGCGAGGCGGCGCCGGTTTCCTTGTGCGTCCAATCCTTGAAGCCGGCTTCGTTGTAGTAGGCCTCCATTTGCTCGACCTTCAGGCCTTTGTCCCACGGGAAGGTGACGAGCTTCTTGTCGCCCTTGAAGTGGTATTCGACGTGGCACTGCGCGCAGACCATCGAGCGCATTTCCTGGCGGGTGGCGTCGACGTTTGGGTCGTATTCGCTCTTGCGGTCGCCCTTGCGCCAGCGCTCGACGGAGGGGAGGTGCGGCGTCGGGTAATCAGACTTGGCGAGGGCGCGGATGCCGTTGATGAAGCCGGGGCGGTTGACGCGCAGGTTCATCGTGTCGGCGTCGTGGCAATCGATGCACGAGACGGGGTGTTCGACGAGCTTCGTGGCGTCGGCGTAGGGCATCGGGCAGATTTCCTCGAAGCCTTTTTGGATCTGCTTTTCGAAGTTTTCCTTGCCGGCGGGGACGCCGGCTTTGATGCCGGCTTGGCGGTAGGCGTCGACCATCGAGGCGTGGCAGTGGAGGCAGGCGCCGGGCTGCTTGAGCTTCGTGACGCGTTCGGTTTCACGCTGGTCCTGCAGCATGTAAGCGTGGCCGCGCTCCTCGCGGTAATCGATGGCGAAGCCGTAGCCCGCGAAGATGCGGCGCCAGACCGGATCGGCGTCGAGGTGCTGGAACGCTTCGCTGCCGCCGTGCGTGGTGCGCTCGATGTCGACAGTGCGGCGGTAGCTGTCGTATTGGCGCGGGTAATTTTTTCCCCAGATGGCGGGGTCGATGGTCTGGTCGTTGGTTTCGACGACGCGGAAGACGTCCTTCGTGGCCTCGGCTTTGCGGGCGACGATGTTTTGGTAGAGCATCAGCACGCCGAACGTGGCGATGGCGAAGAGGGCGAGGAGGCCGAGGTAGCCGGGGAGGGCTAGGCCGCGTTGGCTTTGGAGACGGGAGTTCATGACGGGCGAGGGGCGGTGAAGAGAAAGATTAAGCGAAGGAGAAAGGGTGAAATTCGGGTCAGCGGACGGGGCCGTGGCCGACGTCGCGGTGGCAATGGAGGCAATCGAGCATCTTCTGCGGATCGCCCGGATGGGTGTTGATGCCGTCGACGATCTGCTGGTGACAGGCGACGCAGTTGTCCTGGAGCACGGCGACGTTCTTCGGGCGGATCATGATGGGCTCATGAAAATCCTGGAGCGTGAAACCCTTCGAGTGCCAGTAGCCGTTCTCGGCTTTGCTGAGATATTTCAGCACGAAATTCTTCGGCGTGTGGCAGTCGTTGCAGGTGGCGACGGCGTGGTGCGGCGATTTTTGCCAGCCGTCGAAGTGCTCGCGCATGACGTGGCAGTTCATGCACGCCTTCGGGTCGTTCGAAAAATACGACAACCCGTGGGCGTAGGTGAACGTGTAGGTGCCGAGCCCGAGGAACAGGCCGATCACGCCGGTGAGCGCGAGGCCGAGGAGAAAGCGTGTGCGGGGGGCCGGGGTGGACATGGGAATGAAGCCGCGCGGCGGCTCAGTAGGCGATGTCGAGCTGCAGCCAGACCTTCTGGACGTTGGCGAAGGCGAGGCTGTCGCGGCGGAAGTTGGCGAACTTCGCGGTGCCGGTGACGTTTTTGCCGAACTTGCGCGTGAGCATCACGTCGAACTCGGTGCCGAGGTTGGCGCCGCCTTTGTCGACTTCGAAGTGATGGTAGAACGCCGTGAGCGCGACGGCCTGTGGGAGCGTGGTCGTGAACTTCGCATAGGTGTCAACGAGGCCACCGGCGGGTGTGGCGAGGAAGAGATCGGCCCAGCCGTTCCACGCGTGGAGCGTGGCGAGCGGAGTCTTGAAGCCGACGTTGTTGTCGGAACCGAGGGACTCGTACCCGAGCGCGAACGAACCCTGTTTCACCGCGAGGCCGGCTTCGAGGTAGGCGTAGGTGGCGCGGTAGTTGAGCGTGCTGGAGCCGTAGTCGGATTGCGTGGCGAGCTCGGCGCGGTAGGTGAGCGAGAGGGCTTCGTCGAGCTGGCGCGTGCCGGCGAGGCTCAGGCCGTAGGTGGCGCAGGAATTGGCGGCGGAGTTCTCGAAATCGAGGAGGTAAGCGTAGCCGGTGAGCGTGCCGATGGGCAGGCCGGCGCGGCTGACGTTGAGGAGGTGCGAGTCGGACTCCCAGCGACCTTGGGCGTGGCGGCGCGAGAACACGCGGTTGATCTGATCGAGGTAGGCGTAGGTGACGGTCGTTTTTTCGAGCGACTTGTCCTGCACGACGAGCGCGTCGAACGTCTGCTGGTTTTGGCGCCAGCCGACGTCGCCGATGAAGCGGGCGTTGTCGAGGATCAGCTTCTGGCGGCCGAGGGTCGCGGCGGTTTTGCCGAAGCTGTAGGCGAGCCAGAGCTGGTTGAGCTCCGTGGTCTCGGGATCGCCGACGACGGCGCGCGGGCCGGCGGCGGGGTTCAGGCCGGACTGGCTGTAGGCATCGCCGTCGAAGGCGGCGACGTTCTCGCCTTCCACGGAGAACTGCCAGCCCTGAAACTTGGCGGTCGTGAGGCCGAGGCGCGTGCGCAGCGTGAGTGCGTTGGCGTCGCGCAGGTTGGTCTGCTGGACGCCTTCGTAGCGGAGGCGGGCGTTGAGCGAGACCTGGCTCTGCGCGAGGGCGTCGGCGAGCGAGGCGGGTTCGGCGGCGGTCGCGACGAGCGCGACGGCGGCGGCGAGAGTGAGCACGGCAGGGAATTTCATGATACGGGCTGGGTGCGCGCGGCCCGTGGTTGCCGTGACAGGACAAGATTACCCGGGCGCACCCGGGCGGACCTTGATCTGGGTCAAGGCGCCGTTCCTATAACGCCGCGCACTGAGCCCGATAAGGTTCAGCCGCTCACTCGCGCGCCGGCGGACGGCGACGCCTAGTCGTGCACGTGCGCCTCGGTGTGCGCAGGGGCATCGGACATTCCGGCGAGACTCTCGTAGAGATGAATGAAGTTAACGTAGGCGGCGACAAACTCGCGACCGGCAGCGACGTTGTGGTCACGATGCGCGCGACTGCGCTCGAGTTCGGCGTAGCGAGCACGCAAGAGGCGATCGATCTTGGTGGTGACTTCACCCACGAGCGCGTCGATCTTGCCGTCGGCGATGGCGCGGTCGGCGGCCATCAGCGCGGCGTCGCCGGAGCCGGCGGGCTTCAGCCCGGTATACGGTGCGCCTTCGCCGGCGCGATGGATGCGCACGAGCGTTTCGAAGAAGAAACGATCGGCGAGCGCGGCGGCGGCGGGGGAGAGTTTGCGCACGGTCGTTGCCTCGGCAAAGGCCGCGCGGATCTCGGCTTCGTGATCGGCCTTTACCCATTTGAGCACCGGGGAGACGTCGCCGGTGGCGAGGGCGCCTTGTGCATCGATGACGACTGGACCGTCGAGAGTGTCGCAATGAGCCAAACTGCGGACGGGAAGCGCGAAGACCAGTGACGCAATGAGCAGCGAGAGCAGGCGGTGGTTTTTCATGGCGGTGGGTAGCAGGAGGCGGAGCGCCCGGACGCAGACGCTCCGAGCACCTGCCGCTTGGGGGAGTTCAGCGCTGGGTTTCGAGCGCGGTGAGGGCGGCGTCGAGACCACCGGAGAGGCCGGTGCGTTGGTGGACGACTTCGCCTTCGCGGTTGAGGATCGTGAAGAGATTCGAGTGCGCGAAGGAGCCATCGGCCTCCTGCTTGTATTTCACGCCCAGCAGCGCCGCGAGTTCGCGCACGGAGGCGTCGTCGCCGCGGAGGAGAATCCAGTTGCTGTCCAGCTGACGTGCGGAGCGGTATTGCGCGAGCGCGGCGACGGTGTCGCGCGCGAGGTCGAAGGAGACGAGCACGAAGACGGTGTCCTTGCGCAGCTCGGGCGAGAGGCGCGACTGGACGGCGAGCAGATCGGTGACGGTGAGCGGGCAGGCGTAGCCGCAGGTGGCGAAGAACATGTTCACGACGACCGGGCGGCCGCGGAGTTCAGCGAGGCGGAAGGTTTTTCCGGAGTCGTCGGTGAACGTGCCGTCGGCCTGGTAGAGCGAGGTGCGCGTGAAGGGATTTTCAGTCTGCGACTTTGGGTTCTCGATTTCCGCGGCGGCGCAGCACGCGTCTTTTGCGGGCGCGGCGGTCTTTTCCATCGCGGCGCAGCACGCATCCAGGGGTTCCGGTTTCGGCTCGGTTGCGGGCTTGCAGCAAGAGCCGGCGTGCGCGGCGACAGCGACGAAGAACACCGCGGCCGCGCAGAAAGCCATCAGCGGAAGTTTGTAATATAATACGTTACAAACCGGATTGGGGGACGAGGGCGTGGATTTCATGGCGGCGGAGGGGAACGATTGAGAGAACGAGGAAAGAAAAGGATTGGTCAGAGATCCTGCGCGCAGCGGAAGCCGAGCGAAGACGTCGTGTTGTTGGCTTTGAGGGAGGCGCGGAGCGCGCCACGCATGAAGGCGGCGTAATCGGTCGTGTCCTTGGCCCCGACGGAGCCGGCGCCGCAGAAGAGGTCGCGCTCAAGGCCGGAGTCGGCGCGCGACTCGCCGGTGACGAGCGCGGTATTGAAATCGGAAACCCATTCCCAGACGAGGCCGTGCAGGCCGCGCACGCCGTGGAAGTTCGCGCGGGCGGTCGAGACGTTCGGCAGCACGGCGGGAACGGGCCGCGCGAGCCAGGCGTAGAGATCGCGGTTGAGCTGCTCGTCGTTCTTGCCATCGGCGCGCGTGTAGCCGGCGCTGGCGGCGAGTTCCCACTCGGCGGTGGTCGGCAGGCGCTTGCCGACCCACGCGGCGTAGGCGCGGGCGGCGAACCAGGAGACGCGAACGACGGGGGCGTCGGCGGGAGCGCGCGGGCCGAGTTCGAGGTCGCCGGCCCACGTTTCGAGATACGAGGCGTCGGCGAAGAGCGGGCTGACGCGCGAGCGTTGCCACTTGGGATGGGCGCGGACGAAGGCGAGGAATTGCGCGTTGGTGACCGGGGTGACGTCGAGGCGGAAGGCGGCGACGGGCACGCGGGCGAGATCCTTGACCGAGCGTTGGAGCGGCACGTAGCTGCCGGCGGGAATTACGGCCGACGCGGGGGCGTCGGGCTGATTGGGGATTGGGGCGTTTGGGTGTGGGATGGGCGCTGGCGCGGTGAGATTGGGCGCCGGTGACACGGACGCGAAGCCGGCGAGCGTGAGCGCGAGCAGTGCCGCGACGGCGGCAGCGGTTTTGTAACGTAATACGTTACAAACCGCGAAGCGCCTCTCGGGAGCGTCGCCGAGAGTGTAACCTAACAGGTTACACTTTTGCGGGGCGGGGAGGTGTGGACGGAAAGCTCCGGCCGCGACGAGGGGGCGCGTGCGGGCGCGTCGTGTCGTCGGGGCCGGAGTGCAGTTCACGGGTTCCTTGACGCTAACCTGGGACAAAGTCGCCGCCGTGTCCGGGCCGCAACACGCCGCGCCCGCGCCGGCGGAGGCCGGGGCAGGAGAGAGGCGGCGGGCGGTGACGAGCGTCGTGGACACGGCGGGAAGATTTTCGGGTGAGGTGGGCTGTCGCTCGGCGGCGAGTCGGTGCGCAAGGAGGCTTCACTCGCCGCCGCTGGGACAGCGGCGACCACTTGGGGCGCGGGCGGACTTCTGTGCGAGCGGGGGGGGAGCCGGCGCGCAGAAGCGCGCCGGCCCACGGTTCAGTTGCTGCGGGCTTCGTTGCGGATGGCCTTCACGTGATCGGCCTTGAAGGCGTCGCCCTGGTTGCCCCACGCGTTGAAGACGTAGGTGAGGACATCGGCGACCTGTTGGTCGGTGAGCGCGGCTTCCTGCGGGGGCATGGCGCTGTCGTAGGTCTTGCCGTTGACGGTGACGGGACCGGTGAGGCCTTTCAGCACGACGCGCACGGCGCGGTCGCGGTCGGCGAGCATATAGTCGGATTGCGCGAGCGGCGGGAAGACGGCGGGCAGGCCTTTGCCGTCGGGTTGGTGGCAGGCGAAGCAGAGGCCCATGTAGACCTGTTTGCCCTTTTCGATCTGCGCTTCCTTGGTCAGGCCGGCGATGGCGGGATTGTTGGCGATCTCGGCGGCGATCTTGGCCTTCAGCTCGGCGGCGCGCCTGGAGGCGTCGGAGTCGACGGCGGCGCCGAAGTAGACGGCGTCGATTTCCTTGCCGGAGTAGGTGACGCGGTCCTCGGCGCCGTTGACCTTGATCATGCCGAGCGCGCCCTTGTTGAAGGCGCGAGTGAGCGAGTGATCGACGAGCACGTAGGTGCCGGGGACGTCGACCTTGAACTCGACGACCGAGGCGCCGCCGGAGGGCACGAGCGTGGTCTGGACGTTGGCGTTGGGCAGGCTGAGGCCGGCCTCGGGATAGACCTTGTCGAAGATTTCGCCGATGATGTGGAAGGACGAGGTGACGTTCGGGCCGCCGACGCCGAAGTAGATGCGGACGTGTTCACCGACGTTGGCGGTGATGGCCTTGTCGCCGACGAGGGAGCCGACGGAGCCGTTAAACACGACGTAGGGCGGGCGCTCGTCGATGGCTTTGGCCATGTCGAAGGATTGCAGGCCTTCCTCGCCGTAACGGCCGGTGGTGTAGAACTCGCCCTGCATGACGTAGTATTCCTTGTCGACCTTGGGCAGGCCGTCCTTCGGTTCGACGAGGATGAGGCCATACATGCCGTTGCCGATGTGCATCGGAACGGGCGCGGTCGCGCAGTGATAAACGTAGAGGCCGGGATTCAGCGCCTTGAAGGTGAACTGCGAGCTGTGACCGGGCGCGGTGAACGTCGATGCCGCGCCGCCGCCGGGGCCGGTGACGGCGTGGAGGTCGATGTTGTGCGGGAGCTTGGAGCTCGGGTGGTTGTCGAGGTGGAATTCCACCACGTCGCCTTCGCGGATGCGGATGAAGGAGCCGGGGACGCTGCCGCCGTAGGTCCAGAAGGTGTATTCGACGCCGTCGGCGAGACGGCCGACCATCTCGCGGACCTCGAGGTGGACCACGACGCGCGCGGCGTATTTGCGCGTGATGGCGGGCGGCACGTGCGGGGGAGCGGTGAGGATGGCCTGTTCGACGGGCATCGCCTGAACTTCCGGCGGGAGGATGACGAGACCCTTGGCGTCGGTGGGGCCTTCGTTGGCGCCGGCCAGAGTCGCGGTGAAGAGCGCGGCGGCCAAAGCAAGGCCGGCCGTCGCGAGGACGGTGATGCGTGGATGTTTCATCGTGGAAAAACGAGCGTAGCCGCGGGTGGGGATTTCGGCGTGGTGAGCGTTGCGGTTCATGGCGTGAATTTTGTCGGGGTTTATGCCCACAGAGTAACCCGTCTCGCGTTCGCGTGCCTTGATGCGAGTCAAGCGCGCGCGATTTTCGCGCGGCGCCTCAGCGCCACGCGTAAGCCGCGGCGAGGCCCGCGAGATACGTCAGGCCGAGAACCGCCTCGAGCATGCCGATGCGTTTGGCGCTCCACGCGGGTGCGAGCGGCGAGAGGAAAAGCGCGGAGCGGACGGCGAGCAGTGCAACGAAGGCGCACGCGAGAAGCGGGAGGTAGTGGAGGGCTGCGAGCGCGAAAACCACGATGCAAAAGGCGGTCGCGGCGATCAGCGCTGGCCACACGCTCGCGGATTTGCCTTTTGCCGAGCGCACGTAAGTGCGGACGGTCAGCACCGTGGGCATGCTGCGCGCGAGCATGAGGACAGCGAGCGCGAGGGCAGGACCGGCGTTCCAGCCGGCGAGCGTGGCAAATGTTGCAGGGACGAGCGCGAACGCGGTGCTGCCCGCGAGTTCCGCCTCCGCCTCGCGCATTTCGCCGCGGAGATCGAACCAGAGAAACGCGGCCCCAAAGGGCGCCGCGAGCAGGAGCGGCCACAGCGAAACGAACGAGGAATGTGGCGTATTACGCCACATTCCGAGCGAACTGCTGGCGGCAAGGGCGGCGGCCGCGGTGAGGGCGAAGAGAAGCGTCCAGCACCACGCGGCGGCGCGTCGCGCGTCGGTGGCGGGCAGAGTGAGCGCGAGTTTCAGCGGACGGCGCGTGAAAAATCCGGCGATGACGGCGAGCGCGAGCCATCCGCCGGCGCCCGAGGGCACGACGAGCAGGCCGAGCGCGACGGGTTCGAACGCGAGTGACCAGCTGCCGTGCTCGCGTGGCATCACGAGCGAACGGAAGGAGGTGTTGGGCGCGGCAAGTGAAGGCGTGGGCGTGGACATGCGGGAGACTATCGCGCGAAAGCAGCCAACACGCCTTGAGGCAGGTCAAGAAGCAAGAGGTAGGGCGAGTCGTCCCGACGAGCCGAGGGCACGGCGAGTTGACGCCGGCGGCATGGGCATGAGCGACATGTGCCCTGAAAATATTTCTCGAAGCGCGGACCCCGGGGCCCGCGCTGAAAACACCAGACCGCGACGTCGTGGCCGTAACCTGAAGAGAAGGGCGCGGAACCCGGGTTCCGCGAAGAGAAAAACTCCCTCGCGCGAGAGCACGGCCGTTCCCAAGTGGTTGCTGGTGCTTTGGCTCGCAGCTCGTGCCGCGCCGCTTGTTTTGGAACTTCGCCGCTGGTTCGCGGAGCGCTGATGCGAGTCGTGGCTCGCGGCTCGTCGGGGACGACTCGCCCTACCTCTCCGGAAGCATCCGCGCGCCCCGGGCGTGTGGGCGAGTTGCGCGCGAGCGTGCAACCTACATGGCGGACGGGAGACGCGCGGCGGCTCGTTCGGAGAATTCGCCCTAACTTTCGGAAACGACCGCGGACACGCGTGTCCGCGGCTCAGAGCAGCCCGCGCTCCTTCGACCAGCGGACGAATTCGCTTTCGAGCTGATCGAAGGAATCGATCACGAAGAGCGGGTCCTGGAAATGCCAGATGTCGTAGGCCTGTTGCGCGAGGCGTTCGGGCGTGTAGGGAATTTTCGTCACCTTGTCGGTGAGGCAGTGCTGTGTCTCGCCATAGGACGAGATGATGCCGTTGCCGTAGATGCGCAGGCCGGACGGGTTTTTGATCAGGCCGAATTCGACGGTGAACCAGTAGATGCGCGTGAGTCCCTCCTCGGTCGCGGCGTCTTTGCAGGCGAGGGCGGCCTGGCCGATCTTCTGATAGAAATCCGCGAAGCGCGGGTGCACGATCATCGGCGTGTGGCCGAAGATGTCGTGGAAGCAGTCGGGTGCGGGCGTGTAGTCGAGCTCGCTGCGCGCGCGGATGTAGTCGGTGGACGGGAAGACGCGGTTCGCGAGGTAGGTGAAAAAGTCATGCGCGTCGAGCAGGCCGGGCGTGCGCGCGATGCGCCAGCCGGTGGCCTTCTCGAGCTTGCGCGAGACATCGGCGAGCGCGGGGATGCGATCGTGTTCGAGGTCGAGCGTGCGGAGGCCGGTGAGGTATTCGTCGGCGGCGCGGCCCGGCAGCAGCGTCTGCATGCGGGCGTAGAGCGTTTTCCAGACGTCTTGCTCTTCCGCGGAGTAGTTCGGGTATTTGCACTCGTCGCCGAGGGGGAGCGGTTGGACGAGCTTGTGCGGGATGCAGCGCGGATCACTGCCGTCCTGCGTGGGGGTTTCAGGATGGTCGGTCGTGGAAGCCGTGGGGGTCATGGGGGAGTTGGGCTGCTCCTTGGTGTAGCCGAGACCGTTTATGACACCACCGGAAAGCGGTAGTCCGAAAGGAGGAAAGTGGGATCGGAGTCGACGGAGGACGAAGAACGGAGGGCGGAGGACGCGGTTGTGGTGGGAGCGTTCTCGTAATCCTGCTCTTGATCGTTCTCTCGATTGGCGCCTGCGAGGCGGCCTCGGTGGGGGCGAACGGAATTCTGAGATTACGATTAGGATTAAGATTACGAGAACGAGCAGCTGAGCGGGACAGGCCGCTCAGGCGCCGGTGTTCGGTTCTCCGTCATCGAACCGCTGTATTCCGTCTGCCGTCTCAGCTGGCCGCGACGGGCGGGCGCGGGGCCTTGCGGCGCTCGATGCCGTCCCACGGTTTGGGCTTCAGTTGAAGTTCCTCGAGGAAGCGCAACGGAATCTTGGCGGCGAGATAGATCAGGGGCGCGCCGGCGAGAACGGCGAGGGCGGAGGTGTTCGGGGTGAAGCCGCCGAAAAGCGCGGCTGAAACCGACATGAGGAGAATGACGACCCACGCGAGCGCGCTGGCGAGGAAGGGGCAGAGCAGCACTTTCAGCCAGCGGCGAGCGGGGCGGGCGGAGGTCCACAGGGCCACGGCGGAAAGCGCAAACGTGCCGCTGAAAAGCAGAAAGCTGACGGTGCCGGACGTGAGCGTGCGGCGGAAGAGATGCGCCGTGGCATCGGGGACGCCGAGGATTTTGGTGACGAGTCGACCGAGGCGAACGCTCGCCGGTGGCACTTCGAACGGAGAGTCGTCGGGATAAAGTCGGGTGAAGCGTCGCGCTTCGATCGTGCGGTAACGCTCGAGATAGCTGGCGGCGCGGGCCTCGCGTTGGGCGCCAGTCGCTCGGCGCAGGGTTGAGCTGCGCACGGTCAAGGGCTGGCCGTTGGGATCGACGCCGATGAATTCCGGGAAATCCGCCCTCAGGTGCTCGCGGGCCGCGGTGACGTTGAACGGCTCGGTGAGGGAGAACAGGCCCCAGCCATATTGGGTCTCGGAGAGGCGGGCGGCAAACGCGTCGAGCAACGCGGTGGGGTGCTGTTCGAGCGCGGTGGCGGTGAGTTGATAGTTGATGCGCGTCCACACCGGACCGAAGCGTGGCGACTCGCGATCGGCGACGAGAACGAGGGCTAGTCCGACGAGGAGAAACGCCGCCGACAAACGGAGTTCGCGGAGGAATTCGTGACGCAGCCAAACACGGAACGAGGGAGGCGTGGGTGTCGGCGACGGAGTGGGCGCGGCGCTCATGCGCGGGAGCAAGGCAGATTCGCGGCGCGATGCAATGCCGCGGGTGGATCAGCGATTGAGCAGCGCGGCGACACGCGTGCGGCCGCGCACCCCGAGCTTGGTGAAGATGGCGGCGAGTTGGGTCTTGATCGTGAGCGGGCTGCGCCGCAGCTCCGTCGCGATCTCCGCCGTGCGCAGACCTTCGCGCACGCGCATCGCGACTTCGCGCTCGCGTTCCGAGAGGCGAGCGAGGAGCGCGACGGCGCCGGGCGAGAGCGGGCGGTGGCGATCACCGCGCGGTCGGCGGTAGTCGAGCTGGATGTGGAAGGCGTGGCCGGCGTCGGTGATGCGCGCCTGCTGAAGTTTGATGCGCGCGTGCAGGCCGCGCGCGTTGTCGGAGACGACCTTCACCGGATCAGCGGTCGGATCGTCGCGCAATTGGACGCAGGCTTCGGCGAGGACGGGCGGCACTTTGAACGCCGAGCGGGCGCGCATGGCGGCCGCGTGGCGTTCGCCGTGGTTCCACACCGCACAGGCGCGTGCGGCCTCCTCGTTGAACCACAGCGGCTGGCAATGCGCGTCGAGCAGCAGGAGGCCGACGGGCACGTCTTCCAGCATCGTGAGCACGTGATCGAGGAGCGCAGGAGCGAGAGCGGCCATGATGGATTTAGTCCTCGAACGTAGGGACGCGAACCGGGCCGGGGCAAGGGATTACTCCGTTCGGGCTATGGACCGCCGGACGCTTCGCGGCTATGGTCTGCTCACCCCCACGCCTCCATGCCTGCCGTCCTGGGTGACCTTCCATGAGCAGAACTTTCTTCGACAAGCCTGTTGAGCGCAAAACCGCCGCGAATCCGCTCGGCTTGAAACAATTCGATCACATCGAATTCTGGGTCGATAACGCCGACCGATGGCGCGACTTTTTCGTGCAGAAATACGGCATGGTGCCGCGCGCCTACGGCGATAATTCGACCGGGCTGGCTGGTCGCCGCGCCCATCTGGTCGGGCAGGGGCGCGTGAACTTTCTCGTGACCGAACCGCAGGGCACGGGCGCGGAGGCCGACGCCGTGCGGGCGCATTTGGAGAAGCACGGTTGCGGCGTGCGCGACGTGGCTTTTCGGGTGAGGGATGCGCAGCACGCTTTCGTCGAAGCCCAGCGCCGGGGAGCGAATCCGGTGAAGGAGTTTTTCGCGGACGACTTCGTGGCGGGTGCGGCGATCGCGGCCTACGGCGACACGATCCACAGCTTCATCGAGCGGAAAAAGCAGGGCGAGTTTCTCCCCGGTTTCCAGAACGTGGCGGGCGGCATCGACGATCGCGACATCAACTTCGCGATGATCGACCACATCGTCGCCAATGTGGAGCGCATGGACGAGTGGGTGACGTTCTACGAGCAGGTGTTCGGCCTCGATCTGTTCATGCACTTCGACATCAACACCGGTCGCTCCGCGCTGATGTCGAAGGTCGTCAGCTCGACCGACGGCTGGATCAAGATGCCGATCAACGAACCGTCCTCCGCCAATTCGCAGATCCAGGAGTTTCTCGATCAATACAATGGTCCGGGCGTGCAGCACATCGCGCTGCTCACGCCCAACATCATCTCGACGATCGACGAGATGCGGAAGATGGGGCAGGAATTTCTCGACGTGCCGGACAGCTACTACGACGAGAAATTCGAGGAGCGCGTGGGCAGGATCGACGAGAATAAGGAAGACCTCCGTCCGCTCCGCATCCTCGTGGATCGCGACAACGAGACGGGTTACCTTCTCCAGCTTTTCACGAAGTGCGTCTTCGCTCGCCCCACGCTCTTCTTCGAGGTCATCCAGCGCAAGGGCACCTCGATGGGTTTCGGCGAGGGCAACTTTCGTGCCCTGTTCGAAGCCATCGAGCGCGAACAGATGAAGCGCGGCACGCTCTGACAATTTCGTCGCAGGCGGGAGCAGCTTTTCGCGGCTGACTACCTCCAGCCCCCTAAAGCCAGGCAAGCACAACACACGCAACACAACACCCCCGGCTCCCGCCTGCGACGACCCCTCGCTGAATTTTCGATTTTGGATTCTCGATTTTCGATTGGTCGGAATCCAGGTGTGAAATCCCCGATGTGCGTCGAGCACGTCTGAAATCGAAAATCGAGAATCCCAAATCGAAAACCCCAATGCCCTTCTACCGCACTCTCGGGGCGATGCCCCGCAAGCACCACATCAAGTTCCCGCGCGACCCGGCGACGAGCTACAAGGGCGAGGGCCTGCACTACGAGCACATCATCACGACGGAGGGCTTCGATCGCGCCTACTCGATCGTCTATCACCTGCGCCCGCCGACCATGGTGAAGAAGGTCGAGCTGTTCCGCGAGCAGCCCACCAAGATCGCGGCGCATCTGCCGCTGCGCCACCACCACCTCAAGTCCGCGGCGATGCCGCGCGCCGGCGATCCCTACACCGGCCGCGTGCCGCTGATGTTCAATGCGGACATCACGTGCTCGCGCTGCCGTCCGGCGAAAGTGATGGAGGAAGGCTACGAATTCTACCGCAACGGCCAGAACGACGACGTGATCTTCGTTTTCTCGGGCGGCGGCTGGCTCGAGTCGAACTTCGGCAAACTCCGCTACCGGCAGGACGACTACATCGTCATCCCGCGCGGCACGATCTACCGCCTCGTGCCCGACGATGTCGCGAAAGAGGACTACCTCATCCTCGAGTCGACGCACCCGGTGCGCATTCCCGAGCGCTACCGCCACCCCGAGGGCCAGATGCGCCTCGGCGCGCCTTACAGCGAGCGCGATATCCACGGCCCGACCGAGATCATCGCCGAGGACAAGGACGGTGACTACGCGATCCTCGTGAAGGACCGCGGCGCGCGTTTCACGCGCAACATCATGGCGTCGCATCCGTTCGACGTGGTGGGCTGGGACGGCGCGCTGTATCCATTCACGTTCAACGCGAACGATTTCGAGCCCATCACCGGGACGGTGCACCTGCCCCCGCCGATCCACCAGACCTTCGAGATCAAGGGCTACGTCATCTGCACCTTCGCACCGCGTTACCTCGACCACCACCCCGAGGCGATCAAGGTCCCGTGGTCGCACGACAACACCGAGGCGGACGAAGTGCTCTTCTACGTGCGTGGCCAGTTTGGTTCGCGCAAGGGGGTGGAGCCCGGCTCGTTCACGCTGCATCCGCAGGGCATCCCCCACGGTCCGCATCCGGGCACGACGCTGAAGAGCTTTGAGCACACGCGCACGGAGGAACTCGCAGTGATGTTCGACACGCAGTATCCGCTCGAGCTCACCGAGCAGGCGCTCGCGCTGGACGACCCGGGTTACCCGCTGAGCTGGCTCGGCTAGGCCGAGCCCAAAAGGAACGGGCAGTGAGTAGCGGGTGGCGAGCAGACCGGCCGGCGCTTTCTTACTCTACTCGCTGCTCACTACCCGCTACTCGCTACTGCCACCATGATTCTCGATTTTGAAAAGCTCGCTCCGCGCGACGGCTACGCGTGGATGACCCAGGCCATCATCCCGCGCCCCATCGCGTGGGTCTCGACCCTCTCGCCCGACGGCAAACCGAACCTCGCGCCCTTCTCATTTTTCCAGGCGATCTGCTCCAACCCGCCCACGCTGATGTTCGTTCCGACGAACAATCGCGATGGCGGTAAAAAGGACACGCTGCGCAACATCGAGGCGGTCCCCGAGTTTGTCGTGAATCTCGTGCCCTATTGGCTCGCGGAGCCGATGAACGCCACCGCCGCACCGTTGCCCTATGGCGAGAGCGAGTTCACGCACGCCAAGGTTACGCCCGCGCCCTCGACGAAGGTCCGTCCGTCGCGCGTCGCCGAGTCTCCGATCGCGATCGAGTGCACGCTTGATCGCGTGGTCACGATCGGCAGCGGTGTCGGTGCTGGCAACGTGGTCTTCGGCCGGATCGTCGCCATGCACGTGGCCGATTCCGTGCTCGGCGCCGACGGCAAGGCCATCGACCCGAAGAAGCTCGACCTGATCGCGCGCCTTTCCGGCGATTACTACATGCGCACCGGCGAGCTGTTCACCGTCGCGCGCCCCGCCGGCGGCTCCGCGCTGCGCTCATAAGGCCGCGCAAGCGGCCCCCTTGGCGTTCTCATTCCCGCGCGTTGGCGCGTTCTGCCAGTTGCCGCGCGCGCGGGAACGGGTAACAGTTGCGCTCACACGAACCCCACCCCCCACGGTCGCGTCCGTTCGCCGGATCGCGGTCCCTGAATCCCCGCATTCGTATGAGCGACATCGTCATCCTTTCCGCCACGCGCACGCCACTCGGCTCGTTCCAAGGTGCGCTCGCCTCCGTTCCTGCGGCCAAGCTCGGCGCCACTGCGATCCGCGGCGCACTTGCGCAGGCCAGCGTCGCGCCCGCCGACGTCACCGATGTCCTCATGGGCAACGTTCTCCAAGCCGGCCAGGGCCAGGCGCCCGCGCGTCAGGCTGCCATTCACGCCGGTCTGCCGCAATCCGCGCGCGCCGTCACGATCCACAAGGTTTGCGGCTCCGGCTTGCAGGCCGTCATGCAGGCGGCGCACTCGCTGCGCGCCGGCATGGGCACGCTCTTCGTCGCCGGCGGCATGGAGAACATGACGCAGGCGCCGTATCTCCTTCCGAAGGCGCGCGACGGCTACCGCATGGGCCACGGCCAGCTCATCGACTCGATGATCTCCGACGGCCTGTGGGATCCCTACAACAACGTCCACATGGGCAACTGCGCCGAGAAGTGCGCCGCGAAATATAGCTTCACGCGCGAGCAGCAGGACGCGTTCGCCATCGAGAGTTTCAAGCGCGCCAACGCCGCGCAGAAGGACGGCAAGTTCGCCGCCGAGATCACACCCGTCGAAATCGCCGACGCCAAGGGCAACGTCACCAAGATCGACCTCGACGAAGGCCCGACGAAAGTCCGCTACGAAAAAATCCCGACGCTGCGCCCGGTCTTCGACAAGGCCGGCACCGTCACCGCCGCGAACGCCTCCACGATAAACGACGGCGCCGCTGCTCTCGTCGTCACGACCGCCGAGCACGCGCAGGCGAAAGGCCTGAAGCCAATCGCGCGCCTCGTCTCGTTCGGCGGCCACGCGCAAGACCCCGTGTGGTTCACCACCGCGCCGGTGCAGGCGACGCAGCAGGCGCTCGCCGCCGCCGGCTGGAAAGTCAGCGATGTCGACCTCTGGGAAGTAAACGAGGCCTTCGCCGTCGTGCCGATGGCCTTCGCACAGGAACTCGGCGTGCCAAGTGAAAAGCTCAACGTCTGCGGCGGCGCGATCTCGCTCGGCCATCCGATCGGCGCCAGCGGCGCGCGCATCCTCGTGACGCTGATCGCCGCCCTGAAAGAGCGCGGCCTGAAACGCGGCGTCGCCGCCATCTGCATCGGCGGCGGCGAAGGGCTGGCGGCGTGCGTGGAATTGGTCTGATTTGAAACCTGAACTACAGTTTGACGCAGCAGAAGCACCGTTGTTTCGCGGCTACACTTCCGAACTGGAACGACTCGTCCACGGATCACGCGGATTGCACGGATGGATTTCAATCCGTGGCATCCGCGTAATCCGTGGTCAAAAATAGCGCGATCGCGCGCGGCATGAGCCTCACTCACCAACTGAATGTCCGCTCGCTGCGGGCCAGCGACCGCCTGTGGGCTGCCGGCGTCATGGCTGCTTCCGAACCATGGCTCACGCTCGGTCGCGGGCGGGCTGACGCGCTGAAGCTGCTCCGCAATCGTCGCAAGCAATGCTTCGTCGTCCGCTGCGGCGGCGAGCGCGCGGGGTTTCTCGTGCTCGACCTCAACGGCCCGCTCGGCGGCTACATCCAGACGATCGGCGTCGCGCCCGAGATGCGCGGGCGCGGCATCGGCGGCGCGGCGCTCCGTTGGGCGGAGGAGCGCATCTTCCAAAAACACCGCAACGTCCTGCTCTGCGTCTCGTCGTTCAACCGCGACGCGCAGCGCCTCTACCGTCGCGCGGGCTACGAGGTCGTCGGCCGCTTGTGCGACTACGTCGTCGCCGGCCACGACGAAATCCTGATGCGCAAGACGCTCGGCCCGCTTTCCCGATCTACGACACAGAGAACACGGAGAGCCACAGAGAAAAACCAGAGACTGAAAAGCGCTCTGTGACCTCTGTGCCACCTCCTGCCTTTCCTCTGTGTCCCAATCTCTCCTCCCCACGCCATGAGCAAAGTCCACCCCTCCGCCGAGGCCGCGCTGGCCGGGCTCCTGCACGATGACATGACGATCGCCGCCGGTGGTTTCGGCCTCTGCGGCATTCCGGAAAACCTCATCCTCGCGCTGCGCGACAGCGGCGTGAAGGGCATCACCATCGTCGGCAACAATGCCGGCGTGGACGACTTCGGCATGGGCCTGCTCCTCAAGACGCGCCAGATCCGCAAGGTCATGGCCTCCTACGTCGGCGAGAACAAGGAGTTCGAGCGCCAAGTGCTCGCCGGCGAACTCGAACTCGAGCTCATCCCGCAAGGCACGCTCGCCGAGCGGTTGCGCGCGGGCGGCGCGGGCATTCCCGGCTTCTACACGCGCACCGCGTTCGGCACGAAGCTCGCCGAGGGCAAGGAAACCAAAACCTTCGACGGCAAGGAATACGTCCTCGAGCGCGGCATCCGCGCCGACGTCGCGCTGGTGAAGGCGTGGAAGGGCGACAAGTCCGGCAACCTCGTCTTTCGGAAAACCGCGCGGAACTTCAACCCGATGATCGCCACCTGCGCCGCCGTGTGCGTCGCCGAGGTCGAGGAACTCGTCGAGGTCGGCGAGCTCGAGCCCGACGCGATCCATACGCCGGGCATCTACGTCGATCGCATCATTCAAGGTCCGCGTTACGAGAAGCGCATCGAGTTCCGCACCGTGCAGGGCGCGGCCGCCTCGAAAAAGGAAACGCCGATCCGCGAAACCATGGCGCGTCGCGCCGCGAAGGAGTTGCGCGACGGCTACTACGTCAACCTCGGCATCGGCATCCCGACGCTCGTCGCGAATTTCATTCCGAAGGGCATGAACGTGACGCTCCAGTCGGAGAACGGCCTGCTCGGCATCGGCCCGTTCCCGCCCGAGGACAAGGTCGATCCCGATCTCATCAACGCCGGCAAGCAGACGATCTCGACGATTCCCGGCTCCGCGTTCTTCTCCAGCGCCGACTCCTTCGCGATGATCCGCGGCGGCCACATCGACCTCTCGATCCTCGGCGCGCTCGAAGTCGCCGACAACGGCGACATCGCGAACTGGATGGTGCCCGGCAAAATGGTGAAAGGCCCCGGCGGCGCGATGGACCTCGTCGCCGGCGTGCGCCGCGTCGTCGCCGTGATGGAGCACACCGCGAAGGACGGCAGCCCGAAGATTTTGAAACAGTGCACGCTGCCGATCACCGGCAAGGGCGTCGTCAGCCTGATCATCACCGACCTCTGCGTCTTCGAAGTGACGCCCAACGGCGGCGGCCTGCGCCTGATCGAGCTGCATCCGGGCGTGACGCTCGACGAAGTCCGTGCGAAGACCGGCGCGCCGTTCGAGGTAGCGTTGACGTGAGTGTGGAGGGCCCGCGTCCCCGCGGGTCGCAGCGATTCACGCCACGTTCCCCACGGCCCGCAAGGACGCAGGCCCTCCGGTGGCCGCAAAAGGCGCAGAAGGTTTAACAGGAGGAAACGGAGAGAACGGAGGACTTTCTTTCTCTGTTACCTCTGTTTGCTCCTGTTAAAAACAATCTCGTGAAAGGTGGGCGCCGGCGTCTCCGACGGCGCTGAGGGCGGGCGTAGCGCATACTGCGTTCGTTTGTCGCCGCCGGGACGGCGGTGACCACCTCGGAGTTTTAGCCGCAAAGAGCCGCAAGAATCCGACGGCGGGCGGGAATCTGCGGGCGCCTATAGGCGCTCGGCGCGACTCGCCGCTGCGGGCGCGACCCTTTGTGCCTTTTTGTGGCTACTCCTCCGTCCGCTTCGAACCGTCCGCGCGTCACGCGGCGACTTCCCCGTTGAGCCGCGCGGAGCGTTCGCGCACGCTGCGGGCACGATGTCGTCTGCCTCGCCCTACATCCCCGCCCCGAATCGCTACGAAGTCGGCCGCTACGCGCGTTGCGGTCGCTCCGGCCTCAAGCTCCCGCGGCTCTCGCTCGGGCTGTGGCACAATTTCGGCCACGTCGACGCGCTCGAGAACCAGCGCGCGCTGCTGCGTCGCGCGTTCGATCTCGGCTGCACGCATTTCGATCTCGCGAACAACTACGGCCCGCCGCCCGGCAGCGCGGAGGAGAACTTCGGCAAGTTGCTGCGCGACGACTTCGCGGCGCACCGCGACGAGCTGATCATCTCGACGAAGGCCGGTTACTACATGTGGGCCGGTCCTTACGGCGAGTGGGGCTCGCGCAAATACATGCTCTCTTCGCTCGACCAGAGTCTGAAGCGGATGGGCCTCGACTACGTCGACATCTTCTACTCGCACCGGCCCGATCCCGACACGCCGCTCGAGGAAACGATGGGCGCGCTCGCCGACGCCGTGCGCAGCGGTCGCGCGCTCTACGCCGGCGTTTCCAACTACGACGCCAAACGCACCCGCGAGGCCGCCGCGATCCTGAAGTCGCACGGCGTGCCGCTGCTCATCCATCAGCCGAAATACCACATGTTCGAGCGCTGGGTGGAGCCGGAGCTGCTGCCGACGCTCACCGATGCCGGTGCGGGTTGCATCCCGTTTTCTCCGCTCGCGCAAGGGCTGCTCACCAACCGTTATCTCAATGGCATCCCGGCTGACTCGCGGGCGGGCCGCGGTGTGTCGCCGTTCCTGCCGAGCGAGCGGATCACGCCGGAGTTGCTCGCAAAAATCCGTGCGCTCAACGAAGTCGCCGTCGCACGCGGCGCGACGCTCGCGCAGCTGGCGGTGCTGTGGCTTTTCCGTCGGCCGGAGATCACGACCGTGCTCATCGGCGCCAGCAAGGTGTCGCAGATCGACGACCTGCACGGCGCGCTCGCGCAGCCGCCGCTCGGGACGGAGGAACTGGCGAAGATCGAAACGATTCTCGGGTGACGCCGCCTTCGACGTAGCGCTGGCATCTCGCCGGCTTCGGCGCTCGTTGCAGGCTGGAAGCCTGCGCTACTCACCGCAACACGGGGCGCAGCACGTCGTTGGCGCGGGCAGCGGCGGCGAGGCGGTTTTCGACGCCGAGACGTTCAAGCAACTGTTCGACGTGTTTGTCGATCGTGCGAGGACTCGTGCCGAGGATCACGGCGGTCTCCCCGTTCGTCTTCCCCTGGGCGATCCAGTAGAGCACTTCGGCTTGGCGCGGCGTGAGTCCGAGCGACACCAGATCGGCCGGACCGGGTGGCGCCGATTCCTCGGCGAGGTGGATCACCTGCAGTGGCTCGGTGGTGCGTCCGCTGAAGCGCTGCACGAGCAGCATGCCCGCGGCGCTGGTGATGCGCTCGCCATGCAGCAACTCGGTCGGCAGGCAGCCGTTGACGAGCTGAAGTTGATGGCGATGCAGGAGGTGAGTGGCGGCGAGGGTTTGAAAAACGACCTTCCCGTCGCCGTTGGTGAGAATGACGGCGCGGTCGAGCGAGTGGGCCAGTTGCGCTTCGGCGTCGAGGCGCACGGCGATCTCGGCTTCGAGCTTGGCGTTCTGGCGCTGGAGCTCGCGGCGTGCGGCGCGAAGCTCGAGGTGCGTGCGCACGCGCGCCAGCACTTCCGGCGGGTGCACCGGTTTGCTGATGTAGTCGACGGCGCCTGATTCGAGCGCGCTCACCTTTTGCGCGGGATCGTCGACGGCCGTCATGAACAACACGGGGATGTCGGTCCACTCGGGACGGCGACGGATGTCCTCCAGCGTCGCGAAGCCGTCGTGCCCGGGCATGATGAGGTCGAGCAGCACGAGATCGATGGGCTGGCGCGCGAGCAGTTCAAGCGCGCGAGGACCGCTCTCGGCCATCAGCACGCGCAGGCCGGCGCTGTGCAGCGACTCGAGCACGACGCCGAGATTGGCAGGGGTGTCGTCGACGACGAGAACGGTGGGGGCTTTGTTCACGAGGCGGGGGTGAGCAACTGGCGAACGCGCTCAAGCTGATAGGAGGCCGCCGCGGTTTCAATCTGCGAGAGCGTCAAATTTTCCGGATGGGCGCGGCGCGCGGCCGCCACGGCCTCGCGCAACGCGGCGATGTCGCCGCTCTCGGCGAGCGCGCGGAGTTGCGTCGTGAGTTCCGCGGGCAAGGGCGCGTTCGATGCGGCCGCGGTGCTGGCGGACTCGGCGTAGTGCCATTCGACGGGCAGCACGCGGATGAGGACGTCGGTGAGTTGCTCGGCCGCGAACGGCTTGGGCAGGAAGTGCGGCGCGCCGACGGCGGCGGCGGCGGTGCGGTCGAACGTGAGGACCGAGGCGGAGGTGAACACGATCGCGAGCTTCGCCGTGTCGGGGCGCGAGCGAAGGCGGCGGGCGAGTTCCAGGCCGTCGATGCCGGGCATCTTGACGTCGATGAAGGCGAGGTCGGCGGTGAGGGCGGGCGGGTCGCTCGCGAGCATTTCCTCGCCGCTGGCGAACTCGGCGCAGTCGAATCCGAGCGGGAGGAGAAGATCGGCGAGCAGCGAACGGTTCACCGGATGATCGTCGACGATCAGGATGCGGCGGCGCGGTCCGGCGTAGCCGGCGAGCGGGCGCGGTTGCCGGCCGTGGCTGGTCGCGATCGCAGCGGCGGGCAGCGCGAGAGTGAAGGAGAAGCGGCTGCCGGTGCCTGGCGTGCTGTCCAGTTGCAGCTCGCCGCCGAGGAGGTGCACGAGGCGTTGGGTGATGGCGAGGCCGAGGCCGGTGCCGGGCTCGGCGGGACGATTGCTCCGCGCTTGCTCGAACGGCTGGAAGAGGCGGGCGCGATCCGTGGGACTGATGCCTACGCCGGTGTCGGCGACGGTGAAGCGCCAGCGGTGGTGATGGAGGGCGGGGTCTCCTGCCCCCGCCTCGATTGACGCGTGATGCGAGGCGGGGTTCGGCGACCCCGCCCTACAACGATCATTGCGCTCAACGCGCAACTCGACGCGACCGTGCGCGGTGAATTTCACGGCGTTCGAGAGGAGGTTGTCGAGAATCTGGCGGAGTTTCTGCGCGTCGCCGACGACGTGCGAGGGGAGGTCGGCGGGAGTGGCGAGGACGAACGACAGGCCGCGGCCGAGCGCGGCGGCTTCGTGGGCGACGGTGAGCTCGCGCAGGAGCGGCTCGAAGGCAAAGGTCTCGTCGTTGCGCTCGATCTTGCCGGCCTCGATTTTGGAGAAATCGAGCACTTCGTTGATCATGCGCAGGAGATGCTGGCCGCTCGCGTGGACGATGTTCACGCGTTCGCGCTGGCGGCCGGCGACGGCGGTGTCCTTGAGCAGCACTTGGGCGTAGCCGATGATGCCGTTGAGCGGCGTGCGCAGCTCGTGGCTCATGTGTGCGAGGAAGGTGCTCTTCGCCTGGCTGGCGGCCTGGGCCTGGTCGCGGGCGGTGGCGAGTTCGGCGGTGCGCTCGCGGACGATGGCTTCGAGCCGGGCCTGTTCGCGGCGCGCGGCGGCCAGGCGCCAGCGGAGAAACAGGGCGACCGCGGCGACGAGTCCGGCGGCATAGCCGGCCCAAGCCCACGGCGTTTGCCACCACGGCGGCAGCAGGGTGAACGGGACGGCGGTGATGGGGCCGGTTCGGCCTTGGGCATCGCGTTCGCGGACCTCGAAAACGAAATCGCCCGCCGAGAGGCCGTTGTAGGTGGTGGTGAGTTGCGCGCTCGCGGTGCTCCATTGTGCGTTCCATCCGACGAGCCGGGTTTCGTAGCGCACCTCCGCGAGGCCGGAGAGCGGGGCCGCGACCTGGAAGGTGATCGCGCTGCGCGACCACGGCAGGCGGATCTTAGCCGGTGACGTGGGCAAGGGCAGGCGTTGATCGTCGCGGCGAATGCTGCGCAGCAACGGAGCGTTCGGTGGGGCAGGAGTGTCGAGGCGCGTGCCGTCGAGGCGCATCACGCGATCCAATCCGCGCAGCCAGTAAATGCCGGGCGCCGAGGTATCGGCGATGATGTCGTGCGCCGCGAGTGCGCCGAGCGTGGGCGCGATGTCTTCGCGCAACGGGATCCAACGGGCGCCGCCGTTTTCTTCGAATACGAAGCGGCCCATCGCATTGCGTCCGCCGGGGCGACGTCCGTTCGGGAAGACGACGGACCAGATCGTGCGCGGTTCGTCGAACAGCGTGAAGAGCGCGCCGGCGGGGCGCTGGCTGTGGTCGAAGCGGCGATCGGGCTCGAAGCGTTCGGTGCGCGGGTTGTAGACGAGAATGCCGGACTGCGTCATCGCGGTGAGGCCGGCCGCGGTGTTCACGATGGCCCACTCGACACTTTTTTCCTTCAGCCAACCGGGAATGGCGGAGAACGAGGTGACCTCCGCGCGCGCCCAGTCCGGTGCGCCGGTCGGCAGTCGCGGCGGGCGGATGCGGAATCCCTCGCCGACCGCGTTGCGCGTCCAGATGGTGCCATCGGCGCTCTGGCGCACCTGGATGGAAATCTGTCCGTAGCCGGCGGCATAGCCTTCCGAACGCCAGCGTCCGTTCTCATAGAGGACGCTGCCGATGCCCTTCTGGCTGGCAAAGAGCAGCCGGTCGGGATTGTCGGGTGTCGCCTCAAGGAAAATCAAATTGTCGTCGAAGGCGAGGAGCACCTCGGCTTTGCCATCGCGCAGGGTCTTCAATCCGCCCGGCCCACCATGCACGGGGCCGCTGGCATGCGGCACCGGCGCCGAATTCATCGCCTCGAGGCCGCTGAATCGGACGATGCGTGCGGCGTCGAGTTGGCCTGCCGCCCTGGGCTCGATCAGGGAGACGCCACCGACGCCGCCGAGCACGACGCGACCATCGTAGCGGCTCATCGAACGGATCATCGCTGCGTCCACGCCGTCGCGCTGATCGAAGACGGTGAAAACGGTGGGCCACTCGAAGGTCGCGATGCCGTTGTAGGTGCCGAGCCACACGCGACCATCGCGGTCCGTGCCGATGCCCTGGATGACGTTGCTGGGCAGCCCGTCTCGTAGCGTCACCTGACGGGCCTTTGTGCCGTCGGGCGAAATCAAGACCAGTCCGTCGCTGAAAGTGCCGACGGCAATCGCGCCGTCGCGCAGGGTGGCGGCGGAGTAGAGTTGCGCGCGGTTGAGAATCGCATCGGCCGGAGTCGACCAAGGCGTCAAGCGACCGTCCGGTTTGACGCGAAACAGCCCACCAGGCTCGACGCCGACGACGGGCTGGCCGTCGCTGGCGGTGACCACGAACTGCACCGGTTTGCCGTTGAGCCACGGATCGTCGACCACCTTGGTCCACGCGTCGCCGCGCAGCTCGAACATTTCCGCGGTGCCCATGCGGCGAAACCAGAGTTTGCCGCCGACGAGAGCGAGGCGTGGGGTGCGGGTGCCCTCCATGGGCCAGAAGCGATCAACCGCCCGTCCGTCCCACCGCACGACACCCTTGGTGGTTGAGATGTGGAGCTTGCCCTCGTGGACGGCCAGTTCCGCGAAGGGGCCGGCGGGCAACGCCTCCGGAGGCAGGGCGGCGAGCAGCGATTCCAGGCGGAGAGAGCCGTCCGCAGAATGATCGATCCACCCCAGGTCGCTCGTGGCGGTGAAATAGACGCGTCCGTCTGGTGTTTGAGCGAAGCCGCGAAAGGAGCCCAGCGGTGACGGCAACGCCTGCCAGGTGGAACCATCGTATTCGGCGATGCCGCCGTAGCAGCCGAAATAGCGCACGCCATCGGTGCGTTGCAGCATCGTCCAGACCTGGGGGTTGGTGCCGTATTCGTTGGCTGAAAAACTGCGCACGAGCAGGCGTCCGGCTTCGGGGTGGAAGAACCCCTCGTCTGCCGCGCGGAGCGTCGAAACCAGCAGGAGGCACGCGCCGGGGAGCACGCGTGCGACGGCGAACGCCGTGACGGCGCGCGCGGCTCGACGCATGGACGCGACAAATGCGGCGGCGCGGTAGGCAGGGGGCATGCGGCGCAGCGTGGCGGCCCGCGTCGGAGCGGTCAACGCGCTGCCACGAGCGAGCCTACGCAGAACTACGCAGGCGGCGCGTCGCGGCAGGTGGACGCAAAAAAGGCGGGGTCCGGAGACCCCGCCCAACAAAGGTGTGCGGCGTGCGCGTTACTTGATCATGTCGGCCACGAAGGCGCGCTCTTCGACGAGTTCCTTGTTCGTGGCGGCGAGCTTCGTCTTGGCGAAGTCGTCCATCGCGTAGTTCGTCAGGATCTCGTAGGAGCCCGGGGTCGTCGTGCGGACGGGGACGCCGGCCCAGACGTTGGCGTCGAAGCCGTAGACGCCGTTCGACTTCACGGCGATCGAGTGAATCTTACCCGGCGTCACGAGGTCGCGGACATGATCGACGAGGGCGTTGGCCGCCGACGCAGCCGACGAGGCGCCGCGGGCGGCGATGATGGCGGCGCCGCGCTTGCCGACGGTCTCGCAGAACGGCCCTTGCAGCCAGGCGGTGTCGGTGATGACGCGCGTGGCCTGTTTGCCGGAGATCGTCGCATGGGCGAACGCCGGGAACATGGTCGGGCTGTGATTGCCGTAGATGAAGATGTCTTTGACGTCGGTGAGGTCGACGCCGGCCTTCTTGGCGAGCTGCGACTGCGCGCGGTTCTGGTCGAGGCGGACCATGGCGGTGAAGCGCTCGGCGGGCAGGCGCTTGGCCTGCGAGGCGGCGATCATGCAGTTCGTGTTGGCCGGATTGCCGACCACGGCGATGCGGGCGTCGGCGGCGGCGACGGCGTCGATGATCTTGCCCTGTTCGATGAAGATCTTGCCGTTGTCCTTGAGGAGGTCGGCGCGCTCCATGCCCGGGCCGCGCGGCTTGGCGCCGATGAGGAGGCACCAGTTGGCGTCCTTGAAGCCGACGGAGGCGTCGGAGGTTTGGACGATGCCCTTGAGCAGCGGGAAGGCGCAGTCGTCGAGCTCCATGGCGACGCCTTCGAGGGCCTTGATGGCCTTCTCGATCGGAGCTTCGATCAGCTGGAGGATGACCGGTTGCTCGGGGCCGAACATCGCGCCCGAGGCGATGCGGAACAGCAGGGAATAACCGATTTGGCCGGCAGCGCCGGTAACAGCGACACGAATAGGGGCTTTCATAGAAGAGCGCGGAGTTAACCACGAATCGGGCGAAAAACACGCGCGAAGTTTGGCAAGGCGGGGAAGTTTAGCCGCCTTCGCTTACCGGGCAGGGGAACTACTTTGTGCGCGTGGAAGGGGCGCAAAGTGTGTGTCAGAGGCGGCTCCGTCCCGGTCGCGGCGCACGGCCAAGAAGACGAACGCCTCCGGACGCCGTGAGGGGCGGCGGCGACGGAGCGCCGCCTTCCAGCGGAGGTCCGGGTGCCCGGTGTCCTGGCTCCTGACTTCAGGCGAAGCGCGGGGCGAGCGCGGCGTGGATTTCCCGGACGAGGCGTTCGGTGGTGTCCCAATCGATGCAGCCGTCGGTGATGGAGACGCCGTAGCGCAGCTTGTCCAAGGGCTGCGGAAACGGCTGGTTGCCGGTGCCGAGATTGCTTTCGACCATCGCGCCCATGATCGAGGTGTTGCCGGCGGAGATTTGTTCGAGGATGGCGCGGAGCACGTCGGGCTGGAGCTCAGGCTTCTTGGACGAGTTGTCGTGCGAGCAATCGACGAGGATGGACTTCGGGAGCTTGGCGGCGGCGAGGAGTTGCTCGGTGCGGGCGATGTGTTCGGCGGAAAAATTCGGGCCGGCGGTGCCGCCGCGCAGGACGACGTGGCAGTTCGGGTTGCCGCGCGTGACGATGACGGAGGAGGCGCCGTCGAGATTGATGCCGAGGAAGGTTTGCGGGTGCGAGGCGGCGCGGATGGCGTTGATCGCGGTCTGGATGGAGCCGTCGGTGCCGTTCTTGAAGCCCAACGGCATCGAAAGGCCGGACGCCATCTGGCGGTGCGTTTGCGACTCGGCGGTGCGGGCGCCAATCGCAGACCAACAGATGAGGTCGGCGATGTATTGGGGTGTGATCGGGTCGAGGAGTTCGGTGGCGGTCGGCAGGCCGAGGTCGAGCACGTCGCGCAGGAAAGTGCGGGCGAGGCGCAGGCCGGCGGCGATGTCGTGCGAGCCGTCGAGGTGCGGGTCCATGATCAGGCCCTTCCAGCCGACGGTGGTGCGGGGTTTCTCGAAATAGACGCGCATCACGATCAGGATGCGATCGGCGACCTGGCGCGAGAGCGCCGCGAGGCGGCGGGCATAGTCACGACCGGCTTCGGGGTCGTGGATGGAGCACGGGCCGACGACGAAGAGGAAGCGACGATCGTCGGTGAAGATCACGCGGTGGATGTCCTGCCGGGCGCGGGCGATCAGGTCGGCTTGAGCGGCGGTCTTGGGGAGCTCGGCCAGCAGCTGGGCGGGTGAGGGCAGGGCGCGGGTTTCGAGGACGTTGATGTCCGACGTGCGTTGCATTGGCCGGAGCTTGGGCTCTTTTGCGGTCCGCGGGCAACGGGCGGCTGACCTTTTGACAGGAAAAGAAAAGGCGGGCCGCCTACCCCTAAGCGGCCCGCCATTGCTTTCTTAGTTACCCCAAAACTCCCGCTAGGCGGGAGAAGCGAAAAGTGAGATTGCTTACGAGGTAGTTTGTTCCGACCTTCCGTCAAATCAAACGGTGGTCACCGGATAAAAGTCACTCGCCCGCCACAATTAACGCATGGACGCAACCCCTGCCAAGGTGCCTTTGCAAACGTTGCCAATCAGCGAGTTGGACGTTCCATCAGCCGTGCTCCGCATAAGAGGCCCTGATTCTAATACGTTCCTCCAGGGTCAGTTCACGCAGGATCTCCGAATGCCCGTGGGAGGCTGTGCGTATGGCTTGTGGTTGAGCCAGAAGGGGAAAGCACTGGCTGAAAGCTTCGTTTTGCGCGTCGCGGAGGAGGGATTTCTCGTGTGGGCGCCTCGGGTAACGACTGACGTGCTTCGGCAACGTATTGAAGGTTACCTGATTGCGGATGAGGTAGAGGTTTTGGATGCGGCGGACGATTGGCCGGCCGGCACGGTGATTTGGGGTCATCAAGCGGCGGAAGCGGTCGCGACCATTTGGGGTGCCACGCCCGCACCCGGCCAATTCGTGAGGAGCGAGAACACGATGGTGTTTCGCGGGCGTTTCTCGGGTTTCGATAACTTCATCTGCCTGGCAGCCGCCTCAAATTCATTGGCGATCCCGTTGTCGCGTTCGGGTGCCGTGCGCTCGACGCGCGAGGCGTTGGAAGCCGAGCGAATCGCGAGCGCGTTGCCGGCCGTGCCCGACGATATCGGGCCGAACGATCTACCGAACGAGGGCGGGCTGGACGTCGATGCGATCTCCTACACCAAGGGCTGCTACCTCGGGCAGGAGGTGATGGCGCGGCTGAAGAACCTTGGCCAAGTGCGCCGCCGGCTGATGGTCGTGGCGGGACGCGGCGAGCCGCCCGCGGCTCACACGCCGCTGCGCCAAGGCGAAAAGCAGGTGGGCGAAACGCGTTCGACCGCGCGCAGTGGGGAGGGATTTGTCGCGATGGCGATGGTGTCGCTCGTGAACTTCGAACGGGCCGCTCCGCTCACGCTCGCGGATGGTCGCGCGCTGGAGCTCCGCCATGGATGAACTCGCCCAACTCACCCAGCTCTGCCGCAACCTAGGCGCGCCCACGGATGCCCAGGCGGAAACGATGGCGCGGCAGCTGCAAAAACGTGCCGACCAGCTGGCAGCCGAGCGCGGCATCACGCGCGTTGCCGCGATGGAGCATTTGCTTACCGTGATGGTTCACGGGCGACGCGGTGAGACGCCGCCAGGCTTCGCGCCGCCGTCTGCGGATTCGTAGCAGCCGGCAGGGCGGTCAGAACAGGAATCGCACGCTGTCGAAGTAACCGTCGACCCAGCGGTGCAGCACGAAGAAGTAGAGCAGTGCGCCGGCGCCAAGCATCGGACCGAAGCTCACGTGCACGCCGAGACCGAGCTGATCGGTGGGCTGGCCGTCCGGCGTTTCGAGGCGCGCACCGCCGAGGGTCTTGCCGGAAATTTTCTGCCAGAGCAGGGCGAACAAAACCCAGATACAGCCGATGATCGCGCCGCCGAACATCGCGAACACTGCACCCTGCCAGCCGACGAACGCGCCGAGTGCGCCGAGATATTTCACATCCCCAAATCCCATCGCCTCTTTCTTGAGCACGGCCTCGGCCACGAGCGCGATCCACAGCACGAGGCCCGAGCCAACGAGGAGGCCGAGCACGGCATCGAGACCGGCGCGCAGGCTCGCGATGACGTAGAGCTCGTGCACTTGCCCGTGCAGCGCGGGCAGTGCGAGTGAGATCAGCACGCCCGCCACGCCGCCGCCGATCGTAAACGCGTCCGGAATGATCATGCCGTCCACATCGGTGAACGTCGCGCAGATCACGATCGAGACGAGCACCATGCCCGCGACCGCTTTTGCGGGCGGAAAAAGCACCCAGCACGCGACGAACAGCAACGCCGTCAGCAGCTCGATAAATGGGTAACGAAAGCTGAAAGACCGTCCGCAGCAGCGCGCGCGACCGCGCAGGAGGAGCCAGCTGAGGATGGGGATGTTGTCGCGCCACGCGATCGGTTGTCCACACGCGCAGTGCGATCCGGGCGTCACGACGGACTCGCCTTTCGGCAACCGATAAATGCAAACGTTCAGAAAGCTCCCGATGCACGCGCCAAGGACGAACGCGCACACGGGGAAAAACCACGGCGCGATCGCGTTGACCTGTTCGATGGTATCCATGCTCAGGCGGCAAACGCCGCGCGCGCGGCGCGGTCCATGACCTCCACCGGCGCGTCGAGCTGGGTCCACAACGCCAACGCGTGGGCGCCTTGGTGCACGAGCATCGAGAGGCCGTTGGCGTGCGGCAGACCGAGGGCCGCGGCTTGCTGGAGCAGCGGCGTGCGCGGCGGGTTGTAGATCATGTCGTAGACCCGGGCCGGCGCGGGCAACCGGGTCAAGTCGACCGGCGCACCGGCGCTGCCCTTGAGCCCAACCGTGGTCGAGTTGATGACGAGCGCTCCGCGCGGCAAATCGGTGGGCGGCGCGTCGAGAGCGAAACCGCGCAACGGAATGTCGCCGGCGAACGGAGCGAGGTGGTCGAGCAGCGTGCGCAGGCGTTCCTGGCCGCGATTGCCGATCGAAAGCGACGCCACGCCATCGCGCAGGCAGCGAATGGCCGCGCCGCGCGCGGCTCCACCCGCACCGAGCAGCACGACATCCACGCCCGCGAGCGGCGCGCCGAAGTCGGCCTGCAACGCCGCGGCGAGGCCGCTGCCGTCGGTGTTGAACGCGCGCCAGCCGGTCGGCGTGCGCACGAGCGTGTTCGCCGCGCCGGCGGCGCGCGCAAAGGCGTCGGCGGACTCGACATGGTCGAGGAGCGCTTCCTTGTGCGGCACAGTGACATTCACGCCGAGAAAACCGCGCTCGTGAAATAGCGGGAGTGCGCGCGGCAGTTCGACGGGCGCAATTTCGAATTTATGATAACGCCACGCGGCGAAACGCGGGTCGGCTGCCGCGAGAGCGGCCAAGGCCGCGTTGTGCATCGCGGGGCTGAGCGAGTGCGTCACGGGTTGTCCGATGACGGCGAGGCTGGGCGGATTGGCGGGCCAGTTCTCGAGGTCGGCGAGCGTGTGAACAGGATAGGCGGGGGCGCTCATGCAGGCGAACGACGCTCAGGGGCTGGCGTGGCGTTCGTAAGTGGCGTCGAACTCGGAGACGAAATCGGCGAACAGACGGGCGTGCGCGGCGTCATCGGCGGCGGC
Organism: Candidatus Didemnitutus sp.; assembly: GCA_041906465.1. Lineage (GTDB taxonomy): Bacteria > Verrucomicrobiota > Verrucomicrobiia > Opitutales > Opitutaceae > Didemnitutus. The sequence continues at coordinate 72,663 of JAYRJE010000016.1, forward strand.
GTAGTGATTCGCGAGGTTCCGACAAGCGCGGCTGAGCACTTCACGCACGGGCGTCGGCGCGAGATCGGCGAGTTGGGGCGTGTGCTGGAGCGAGCGGATGCGATCGAACACGTCTTCGGGCGAGAGCAACTGGCCTTCGTTGAAGGCGTCGACGAAGAAAGGTCCTTCAGGCTCATAGCCGCCCACGAGAAAGTGGCCGGGCACGCCGACGGGTTCGACTTCGAGACCCACGCGTTGCGCGACGAGCAGATAAACGATCGAGAGCGAGATCGGAATGCCGACGCGCCGCTCGAGCACTTGGTCGATCAGGCTGTTTTTCGGGTCGGTGTAATTCTCGACATTGCCCCGCAGGCCATACTCCTCGAAGAGCACGCGGTTGATCACGCGCGCTTGGGCGCGCATCGTCGCCGCGCGGGGCATGAGTTTGCGGGCGCGGGCGGCGAAAGCGTCGAGCTGGGCGCAGACGGCGGTGACATCGAGGTTCGGATTTACCGTGCGGCTGAGGAGAAGAACGCCGGTCTCCAGCTCGTAGTTGAGCGATTGGATGAATCCGCGGAACTCCGCCACGGGATCGCTGAACTTCAGCTCGCGCAAATACCAGCCGGCGGCGAGGGCGGCGACGCGATTCGGGCCGCGCGCGACCTCCTGGAGGAAACGGCGGCCTTCGTCACCCAAGGCGAGAAACTGCGCCACGAGCGCCTGACGCACGACGGCAGATTCGTCGTCGAGCAGCGCGAGGAGAGCTTCTTTTTCGGCGGTCGTGAGCATCCGCGTTTCCACGCGCAGGAGCGAAGTCGATTGCGGCGCAGTGGCAACGCGGAATCCGACCGCGGAGGCAGTTCGACAGTTCCGTTACTCCCTTGCGCCGAAGAGAGCGGTCCCCACCCGCACGAGCGTGCTGCCCGCGGCGATCGCGAGTGCGAAATCTCCCGACATGCCCATCGAGAGTTCGCGCAGCGGCGTGCCGGTGCGCGTGGCGAGGTCGTCGCGGATCGTGCGCAGATTCGCGAACGTGCGGCGCGCGTGCTCGGTCGTTTCGTCGGGCGTCGTGCCGAGCGGTGCAATGGTCATCAGGCCGTCGACGCGGAGGTGCGGTTTCGCGAGTGCGACCTCGAGCAGGCGCGGCGCGTCGACGGGCTCGGCGCCAAATTTTGCGGGATCGTTGCCGGCGTTGATTTGAAGCAGAATCGGGAGCGTCTTGCCGAGTTCGCTGGCGGCGCGATCGAGGTGGTTGAGCAGCTTTTCGCTGTCGACGCTTTGCACGCGGTCGAAGTGCTGGGCGGCGAGCTTGGCCTTGTTGGACTGCAGATGGCCGATGAGCTCCCAGCGCAGCGGGCTCGCGGTAATTTGGGCGCGCTTTTCGACGGCCTCTTGGACGCGGTTTTCGCCGACGGCCGGCAGCCCGTAAAGTGTGACATACTCGGCGGCCGCAGCGGGATGCGTCTTGGTCACTGGCAGCAACAGCACCTCCGCCGGATCGCGCCCGGCGGTGCGGGCCGCCTCAGCCATCAGAGCACGCAGCTTATCGGCGCGGGCGCGGAAGGTCTCGAAATCGATAAACATTTATGAGGGGCGCTTTTAGATTGGATTGCTGATTAGGAGCATTTATACGGGTGCTCCATTTCGCCGCCATGCAAATCGAAAACTTCAAGATTTTCGCGGACCTTGTGGAGACCAAGAGTTTCTCCAAGGCCGCGAAATTGAACGGCATCACGCAATCCGCGGTCAGTCAGCAAGCGCGCTCCATGGAGCGCAATTTCAAGACGCTGATGATCGATCGCTCGCAGAAGCAGTTCAATCTGACGCGCGAAGGACAACGCATCTACGACGCGGCGAAGGAGATCCTGCACGTCTACGAGAAGCTCCTCAGTGAGCTGCAGGAGATGAAGAAGGTCATCAGCGGCACGATCCGCATCTCGACGATCTACTCGATCGGTCTCCACGAGCTGCCGCCCTACATCAAGAAGTTCCTGCACGACTATCCTTCGGTGAACGTGCGCATCGAGTATCGCCGCTCGAATCTCGTTTACGAAGACATCCTGCACAACTCGGTCGACTTCGGTCTCGTGGCGTTCCCGCAGAAGCTCCGTCAGATCGAAACGATCCCGTTCCGCAACGACCGACTCGTGCTCATCACGCATCCGAACCACCCGCTCGCGAAGATGCCGGAGGCGGAGCTGAAGACGCTGGCGGGGCACAAATTCATCGGCTTCGACCCGGACATCCCGACGCGCAAGGCCGTCGACCAGATCTTCCGCGACAACAAGCTCGAGATTACGCCGGTCATGGAATTCGACAATATCGAGACCGTGAAGCGTGCCGTCGAGATCGACCACGGCATCGCGATCGTGCCGCAAGCCACGGTGGCGCAGGAAGTGAAACAGGGCACGCTCGCGGCGGTCGCGTTCAAGGGCAAGGAGTTCACCCGCCCGCTCGCGATCCTGCATCGCAAGGGCCGTGTGCTTACGCCGGCGATGAAGAAGTTCATCGAAACGCTCAGCGCCGAGGCGGCCGCGGCGGATGCGGCGGCCGCGAAGCTGGTCGTCTGAACCGACACACCGTGGTCGTTCCGAGCGCGTCCAAACGGACGCGCTTTGTTTTTGGCAGGCGACGCGAATTCTCTGGAAGAAGCGCGCCGGCTGAATCCTCTATCACGCATGCAATCCTCTCTCCGCTCTTTGTTCCTGTTTTGCACGCTGGCCGCCATGGGCTTTCTCACGCTGGCGCGCGCAGACTCGTTGCCGGTCGTTGGTCAGGCTCCGGACTTCAAGCTCACGACGCTCGACGGCAAGGAGGTCACCGCGGCCGGTCTGAAAGGCAAAGTGGTCGTGGTGGATTTCTGGGCGACGTGGTGCGGTCCGTGCGTCGCGGAGATTCCGGGCTACGTCGCATTGCAGAAGAAATACGGCAAGGACGGCCTCGTGATCATCGGCGTGTCGGTCGATCGCGGCGGGCCGGAGAAGGTGAAGAAGTTCGCCGAGAAGAACGGCATGAACTACCTCCTCGCGATGGGCGACGGGGCGCTGGCGGAGGCGTTCGGCGGTTTCAACGCGATCCCCACCACGTTCCTCATCGATCGCGAGGGTAACATCCGGCACCAGAAGACAGGGTCGATGGCGCACGAGGAATACGAGGCGCTGGTGAAGCAGGTGCTCTGAACCGCGCCGCACTTTTGACGTTGAAGCCGGACCCGCGGGTCCGGCTTTCTTTTTCACCGTGAACTTTCCGCTGCATCTCCTGATCCCGCTCGTCTGCGCGCTGCTCTACGTGCTCGCGGCGCTGACGATCAAGCGGGCCGCAGCCTTTGGCGTCGGCGTCTGGCGCACGAGCTTTGTGGCGAACTGGATCATGTTCGCCGTGTTTCTGCCGTGGTGGTTCTGGCAAGGCGGCATGCTGCGACCGCTCGCGGATTACTGGCAACCAGCCGTGACGGCGCTGTGTTTCCTGGGCGGCCAGGTGTTCATCTTCCTCGCGCTCAGCAAAGGCGACGTGTCGGTCACGACGCCCGTCATGGGCACGAAGGTGATCATGGTGGCGTTGTTCAGCAGCCTGCTGCGTGTCGGCGACGTGCCGCTGAAGTGGTGGCTCGGCGCCGGGCTGAGCGCGGGGGCGGTGGCGCTCTTGCACGCCGGCGAAAAACACGGGCAGCGCCGTCACGTCGGCACGGCCGTTATGCTCGCGACGGCGAGCGCGCTGTCCTACGGCCTCGGCGATGTGCTCATGCAGAAGTGGGTGCCGGCGTGGGGCACGGCGAGTTACTTCCCGGCGATGTTTTTTCTCGTCGGTGTCTACTCGTTCGCGTTCGTGCCGTTTTTCAGCGCGCCGTTGTCGGCGCTGAACGGCGAGGCGTGGCGCTGGGTCTCGTTTGGCGGGGTGCTCCTCGCGCTCAACAACGCTGGCATCGTGCTCACGCTCGGCATTTGGGGCGGAGCGACGGCGGTGAACATCGTCTACAGCGTCCGCGGCTTGTTCAGCGTGGTGGCGGTGTGGGCGATCGGGCACTGGTTTGCCAACACCGAGCAACATCTCGCGCCCGGCGTGCTGCGGTTCCGCTTTATCGGGGCGGCGCTGATGATCGGGGCCATCGCGCTCGTGTTGATTTAGCGAAGGTTCGCGCTTCCGGGCAACCGGTGCTCCGCTCGCGTTCGGCTAGAGCGACGAAGAAGCGAGCGCCTCACGGGCGCGGCGTTGGGCGGGAGCGTCATGTTTTCCGCGTGTGGCCAGCGCCAAGCTGCGCTCCCAGGCCTCGTGGGCTTTTCGCGTTTGCCCGGTAGCGGCGAGCGCGAAACCAAGTTCGACGGCGTGGCTGGGAACTTCGGGCTCGAGTGCGACCGCTTTTTCCAAGTGGGTAACCGCCTCCGCGAAGGAGGCGTCGGGCAGGCCGCCGTAGAATAGTTTCACGAAGAAGCGTGCGGTGCCGCTCAGCTCGGCGACTTCGCGGTGCCAGCGGCCGAGCACGTGGTGGGCCCACGCGTAGTTCGGGTCGAGCGCGAGGGCGCGCTCCGCCTCCTGACGCACGAGACGTGAATACTTCACCTTTGTCCGTGTGTCGCTGTAGGTCGCGAGCTTGCCATGGCAAACGGCGAGCGACAGCACGGCGACGGCGTTGCGCGGATCGAGTTGCACGGCGCGCTCGGACCACTCGAGCGCGAGCCGGGCGTGGCGCTTCTTCTCCTCCACCTCGGGCAGATCGATAATGAGATCGGAATATTGCTGCGCGATTTTCTGCGCGACGAAGGCGTCCGCAGGGCGCGAGGGCTGGAGCTGGAGAAACAGCTCCAGGGCGCGCCGCGAGTCGAGGCGCGCCTCGGCAGCGAGCGCCTCGCGCAGCAGCGCGTCGTCGGCGCGCAGCGGACCGAACGCGATCAGCGCGAGCAGCGGAAGGAGCGCGCGAGGCAGCGTCATCGGCGTCAGATTTTGCGAAACAGGTAGTGGCTCACGTGCCACTCGGCGCCGCCGCGGAATTTCCAGAGCTCGGCGCAGGCGAGATAGAACACGCGCCAGTAGACCCACCATTTCTCGGCCTCGTGCGCGCCGTAGGTGTCGGCGAGCAGCGGCATGATCTCCGCGCGGTGCGCATCCATGTTTTGCAGCCAGTGTTCGGCCGTGCGCGCGTAGTGGTGACCGTTCACGCGCCAGTCTTCGACGAGCCGCAGGTGCTCTTGAAACTGCGGAAAGAGATCGTGCGACGGCATCATACCGCCGGTGAAGAAATATTTGCTCATCCAGTCGCTCTCGTCGCGCACCTCGAAGTGATACGGCGTTGTCGCGTGGACGAACACGTGAGCGAAGAACATCCCGTCGGGCTTCAGCCACGTGGAGATGCGGCGCATCAACTCGGGCCAGTTTTTCATGTGCTCGAACATCTCCACCGAGACGACGCGATCGTAGGCGCCGGCAAGACTCGTGAACTCGTTCATGTCGCACGTGATGACCGCGACGTTTTTCAGGCCCCGGCGCGCGGCCTCCGCGAGGATGTGCTCCCGCTGCGTGCGAGAGTGGGAGACGCCGGTGATCTGGGCGCGTGGGTAGTGCTCGGCCATCCACAGCGTCAGCGAGCCCCAGCCGCAGCCGAGTTCGAGGATGCTCAGACCGTCGGCGATTCGCGCGCGGGTGCACGTAAGCGCGAGCATGCGCTCCTCGGCTTGCGCCAGCGTGTCGTCGTCGCGCTCGTAGAGGCACGAGGAGTATTTGAGGCGTGGCCCGAGGCAGTGGCGGTAAAACTCCGTCGGCACCTCGTAGTGCTGCTCCTTCGACTCGGCGGTGTTGATTGCGATGGGCATCGTGCGCAGGCCGGCGGCAAATTCGGCGACCTTTGTGCGCGGGGTCGGATGCGCGATCTCCGCGAGTCGTTGACGGAGCAGGCGGCGGATACCGGTGCGAATCGCCCAGTCGGGCAACAAATCTCGGGAGAGCAGGGTGTCGATCATGGGGATGGAAGGGATGGAAAATGCGGGGTGACGGGAGGGGTGCCTGAAGGTGGAGATCAGCGCACCCTTTCCTCGGTCCGGCTCCCGGCTTTCGGGAACCACGGCACGAAGGCGCTCGTGGTTTGCTGGTAACGGCGGTAGGCGTCGCCTTTCGAGCGGAGCGATTGCTCCTCGTTCAGCGGGATGCCGGTGACACGGAGCAGCAGGTGCAGAATCGCGGCCGGCGCGAGGAGGCCGAGCCAGCCCCACGGCGAAGCCAGGGCGATGGCCGCGAAGGCGACCCACACCAGCCACTCGAAGAAATAATTCGGGTGGCGGCTGTAGCGCCAGAGGCCGACGTCGCAGACGCGGCCGCGGTGGGCCGGGTCGCGTTTGAAGGCTGCGAGCTGCGCGTCGGCGATGGCTTCGCCGGTGAGCGCGGCGATCCACAGCGCAACGCCGAGCAACTCAAACCAGTGAAGTGCCGGGCTCGGATTCAGCACGGGCAGCAGGAACGGCACGGCGAGCAGCACGATCGAGGCGGCCTGCAGTTGGAAAAAGCCGAACATTTTGCCGGCGAAATTTCCCGCCCAGTCGCGGCGCAGTTGGAGGTAACGGCCGTCCTCGAAGGGATGATGGCTCGCGACACGCCGCAGCAGGTGCGTGCCGAGGCGCGTGGCCCAGAGCGTGACGAGCGTGGCGACGAGCACACGGCGCGGCAGCCAGCCCGGGCCGGCCGCGGCGTAGAACCACGCGACCGGTGTAAACGCGTAGGACCACGCGACGTCGACGATGCCGTAGTTGTCCAGGCGGCGCGCGACGAAGTAGAGCGCGGCAAAGCCGCCGCAGAGAGCGGCGAGAGCGAACAAGACGAGCGCGGGAGCGGTCACGCCCGAGTTACGGGCGGGGAACCCTCGCGGATGCGAGCCGGTGCAAAATCGGACGCGTGGCGAGCCACGTGGCGCCCACGAGCAGCGGCAGCGACAGCAGCCACGCGGTGAGCGCATGCAGCCCCATCAGACCGAAACGCGACCAGAACTCACGCTGCGAAGCGAGGAACACGCGACTGACTTCCGGCGGATCGAATGGCAGCGCCTCCGCGCCGAAGAGCGCCGCGCCGAGCCGCACGTAGACCGGAATCAGCGCGAGCTGCACGGGCCAGAGGAGTTGATTGACGACGTGGATGATTGGCTGGTTGAGCCGCAACGCTGCGGCCGCGACAAAACACAGCGCGGTGGTGAAGCCGAGAAACGGGAACACCCCGCACGCGAGGCCGACGCCGAGCGTCAGTGCGATACGGTCGGGCGTGATGCCTTGGGTGAGTTGCGAGACGATTGGCTGCACGATGCGCCGCCGCCAGAAGCTCGGGCGAGCGGAGTCGTTCGTCGCCGCAGGGCGGGCGGGGCCGGAGTCTTCGACGGCGTCTGCCTTCGAACTGGAATGGCGCGATTCGGTCACGCCAGCAGGTAGACGCCGATCGAGAGCGCGGTGAGCACGCCGGGCAGCGTGAGGCGGCCGTGGTTGCGGCGGGCGAAGACGTCGACGAGCGGAGCATTGGCCGGCACGGCGAAAAGCTCGCGGAGCATGTAGGCCGCCATCGCGATATTGCCGAGCAGCACGATGCTCACGAACCAGAGCGCGCGCGCGGCGAGGGTGCCTTCCTTCCATGCCACCCAGACGAAGAACGTGAGGAATGCCCAATAGGCATCAACGAGCGTGGCGATCACCCATGGCTCGCGAAACGTGGCGCTCCGTGCGAAATCGCCGAGCGGTTGGTGCAAGCTGGCCCAAGTCGTGACCCAGAGCATCGATGCGATGACGACGACGAAAAGGAGACGGAGGAACCAGATCATGGAGCGCGGGAAGTGTGGATAGGTGCGGACTCTGTTCCGCACCACGGCGGCGAAGGGACTCGCCGCCCTACCTAGAAGCTAAGGTTGTTCGGACGCGTGTGGACGGTTTGCACGACGGAGATGTTGCGCAGCGCGAACGCGGCCTCGCAGTAAGCGAGGTAGTAATCCCACTTGCGGATGAAGCGCTCGTCGAAGCCCAAAGCGCGCACGCGCTCGAGTTTTTGGTGAAACGAATCGCGCCAGGTGCGCAGGGTGCGGGCGTAGTCGCGGCCCATGTCCTCGAGGCCGTGCAGCACGAAGCCGCCTTCGCGGGCGAAGAGATCGCTGAGGCGGTTGGCCGAGAGCAGCAGCGAGCCGGGGAAAATGTGCTTCTGGATGAAGTCGACGCCGCGGCGGAAGGCGTTGTAGCGCGAATCGGGGCAGGTGATGAACTGCAGCGCGACGAGCCCGTCAGGTTTCAGCAGGCGCGAGCAAGCGGCGGCGTAGTCGCGGAGGTATTCATGACCGACGGCTTCGAGCATCTCGATGGAGACGATCTTGTCGAACTGGCCGGTGACGTCGCGATAATCCTGCAGACGCACTTCAATGCGATCGCTGAGGCCGGCGGCGGCGATGCGCAGCGTGGCGAGAGCACGCTGTTCTTGCGAGAGCGTGAGCGTGGTGACGCGGCAGCCGTAGTGCTGCGCGGCGTGGAGGCTCCAGCCACCCCAGCCGGTGCCGATTTCGAGCACGTGGTCGGTGGGGCGCAGGTGGAGCTTGCGGCAGAGCGCGTCGTTCTTGGCGATCTGCGCCTCGCGCAGCGTGCCATCGGCACGCTCCCACTTGGCGGAGGAATACATCATCGTGTCGTCCAGCCAGAGCGCGAAGAAGTCGTTCGAAAGGTCGTAATGCTCGGCAATGTTGCGGCGGGAGTTTTCGCGCGTGTTGGCGCGCAGCAGGTGGCCGACGCGGTTGGCGAAACGGAGGACATTGAGCGCGAGGTTCCTCGCGCGCGTCGAGCCGGAGAGCGTGGGCGCGTGTTCGACGTTCAGGATAAACCAACCAATGAGGGCGGTGAGATCGGGCGTGTCCCAGTCGCCGTCCATGAACGCTTCGGCGAACCCGATGTCGCCGCCGAGGACGCAACGGGAGAAAAAACGTTCGCGGCGCACGCGCAGCACGGCGCCGTTGGTGACGCCGGGAGCGACTTCGCGGGGCACGAACGGCGTCTCGCCGAAAAGGCGTGCCGTGCCGTCGGGGAGCTCGATGCGGAGTTGTCCGCGCGGCATCTGCGCGAAGGCGTCCAGCACGGCGCGTTCGGCGAACGAAGGGGTGCGCGTGGATTCGGAGGTGAGCGACGGAGCGGTGGTGGCTTTGGGCGAACTCATGACTTGGCGGAAGCGAGCGAAGCGTGCGGACGGTAGAGATCGCGCTGTTCGGTGGCGCGGGCGGCTTTCGGAAACCAACGGATGCGTTTCAGCCACAATCGCAAGGCGTGCCAATGGATCAGCGTGATGATCCGGAGCGTGAGCAGCGGGTATTTCACCGTGAACCACGCGAGGCGGGCGTCGGTGAGCGCGGCGCGCGGACCGTGGAGCGTGCTGGTGAGCGTGCGTTCGTTGCCGGTGTAGTCGTCGATTTGGATCGAGAGCCGGTCGGCGGGCGTGCGCAGGGTGAAGTCGAACCCGACATCGACGTCGGAGAAGGGCGAGACGTAGAAATTTTTCGGGGCGCGGAGGCGGAACGTCGTGGCGCCGGCGCGTTCGCTGACGTGGAACGGTTTCATCTCGCGAAAGGTGTTGGTGACTTCGGCGATGGCTGTCACCGGCGTGCCGACGCGATCGAAGCAGAAGTAGAACGAGACGGGATTGAAGAGGTAGCCGGCGACGCGCGGGAGAGTAACGAGGAGGATGTGGCCGCCGGTGAGATCGATGCCGCGCGCGGCGAGATAGGCGAGGACGCGGGACTTCAGCGATGGCGAATTGTGGACTGCGGATGGCGGAATGTTCGGCGCGGAAGAGGCGTTATGCAGCGGTTCGTGGGTCGGGAAAAAATCCGACTCGCGCAGGCTGTAGAGATTGGCGCGGTTGACGGAGAAGAGACGCAGACGGGCGTGCAGTGCGTCGAGTTCGTCGAGGTCGATCGCGAAATAGAACAGCCGGTAGTCGAAGCGGTGGGGCTTCGGCGCGAAGCGGTGATGCATCACGCGACACTCGTAGAGGCAGGAGTTCACGGGCGGCTCAGGCGGTCGCGAGTTGTGGGGCGGCGGTGTGATCTTCGCTCGTCCATGGATCGCGGCCGAGGAGGGTGCGGGAAAGATTCACGGCGGAGAGGAGGCCGTCTTCGTGGAAGCCGTAGCGCGTCCACGCACCGCAAAAGAAAGTTTCAGTCGTGCCGAGCGCGTTGGAGTTGAGGGCGGGAATTTCGCGCTGTGCGCGGACGGCGCCGAGCGTGAAAAGCGGGTGCTCGTAGGCGATCGTGCGGAGGATTTTTCGTGGGTCGATGCGCTCGGCGCCGTTGATGGAGACGAAATAATCTTCGCGGTCGGAAACGCCTTGGAGGCGATTCATCCAGTAGATCGTCATTGGCTCAACGGCGCCGTCGACATTGCGGGCGATGGAGTAGTTCCAGGCGGACCAGGCCATCTTCGTGCGTGGCATCACGGCGGCGTCGGTGTGGAGTGTGGCGATGTTGGGTTGGTATTGGAATTCGCGGAGGAGGCGCGTCTCGTCGGGAGTCGCGTCGGCGAGGAGAGCGAGGGATTCGTGGCCGTGCGCGGCGAGGATGACTTTGTCGAAGCGCTCGGTGCGGCGGTCTTCGGTGGTGACGAACGCGCCATCGGGCGAGCGGCGGACGGAGATGACGCGCGCGTCGTGACGGATCCGGTCGCGCCACGGCGCCGTGAGGCGCGTGACGTATTGCTGCGCACCGCCGTCGACGGTCCACCACTGGTGTTGCGTGTGCAGACCGAGGAAACCGTGGTTGTGGAAAAAGCGCAGGAGCGTGCGTGCGGGGAACTGCAGCATCTTGGCCGGTGGCGTGGACCACACGGCGCTGCTCATCGGAATGACGTAGAGGTTGAGAAAATCGTCGCCGTAGCCGCGACGGCGCACGTAGTCGGCGAGCGTGAGGTCGGCCCAGTCGGGGTTGTCGAGCGCGTCGAGCGCTTCGCGGTTGAAGCGGTCGATCTGCAGCAGCATGCGGTAGAACGATGGCCGCAGGAGATTGCGGCGCTGGCAGAAGAGGTGGTTGAGCGACGAGCCGCAGAACTCGAGGCCGGTGTCCTCGTGGCGCACGCTGAAGGACATGTCGGTCTTCTTCACCGGCACGTCGAGCTGGGTGAAGAGGCGCGTGAGCTGCGGGTAGGTCTCGTAATTGAAGACCATGAAGCCGGTGTCGATCGGCAGCGGACGGCCGGTGCCACGCTCGGGCACGGTAATGGTGTTCGTGTGGCCGCCGGTGTGGCGGTTCTGCTCGAAGAGCGTGAGGTCGAAATGGCGGTGGAGGAAGTGGGCGCAGCCGAGGCCGGAGATGCCGGTGCCGACGATGGCGAGAGTGGGGCGGGACATCGTGAAGTTTGGGGATTTTCGATCTTGGATTTGGGATGAGCGTGGAGCGGTGCGGCGTGGACGGCGTCGGGAGTTACGGGTGGGCGTCGCGGGCGGACGCAAAAAATCCCGCGGCGGCGAAGCGCGCTGGCGGCGTGAGGGAAAAGAAAAAGCCCCGCGGTGAGGCGGGGCTGGTTCGCGTGGGCGGAATTTTCGTCGCGACGTCAGATGACCGGTGGGGTCGACTTTTGCGGCGACGTCGCGGGCGGTTGCTCGGCGAGCTCGGAGACATCCTTGTGGATCGCGGGGCCGTCCTTTTTCTGCATCTGGGCGGCGACTTCGGGCGAGTTCACCGTGGCGATCGCGATGGCGGCGGCGGTGGGGACGACGCGCTTGAGCGTGTTGATCTCTTCCTGCACGGACGAGATGGAGACGCGGCGGATGGTGTCGGCGTGGGCGTTGCGCTCGGCTTCGTCGTAGATCGATTTTGGCACGGACTTCAGGCCCCAGATGAAGCCGGTGAGCGAGAGCGCTTTCAGGCCGTAGTAGGTCGGATCAATTTCCCACCAATAGAAACCGTTGCGCGTGGAGGCTTGGTAGCGGTGGTGGTTGTTGTGCCAGCCTTCGCCGAGGCAGACGATGGCGAGGATGAAGCTGTTGCGCGAATCGTCGGTCGTGTGGAAGCGGCGCTTGCCCCAGAGGTGCGTGAAGGAGTTGATCGACGCGGTGCCGTGGAAGAGCGCGGTGGTGCTGATGAAGAAGCCCCAGACGAGGAGTTGCCAGGCGCTGGTGCCGAGCGAGGGCGCGGTGTTCTCGAGGAGCGCACCGAGGCCGAAGAGGCTGAGCGCGAAGAGCACGGGAACGACGATGTCGAAGCGGTTCAGCCAGACGAGTTCGGGGTATTTGGTGAGGTCTTTGACCTTCGAGTAATCGGTGGGAAAGTTGCGCTTCGAGGTGATCCAGCCGATGTGCGACCAGAGGAAGCCATGCACGTGCGGCGAGTGCGCGTCTTCTTCGTCATCGGAGTGCTGATGGTGATGGCGGTGATGGTAGGCCCACCAAAGCGGTCCGCGCTGCACGGTGGTGCCGGCCCAGAGCGCGAGCAGGAATTGGCCGAAGCGGGACGTGCTGTAGGATTTGTGCGAGAAGTAGCGGTGGAGGATGCCGGTGACGGCGAACATGCGCACGACGTAGAGGAACACCGCCGTCCAGACGGCAAACCAGCTCCAACCGACCCAGAGCACACCAAGGCATCCGAGATGGAGAACGATGAACGGGATGCACCGAACGAGATTCACGCCATCGGGTTGGGCGCGGATAACTTCCGGGGATTCGAGAGTGTAGTCGGAGTCGACCCACTGAACGAGGGAGGCGCCAAGACGGCGCAGGGAGGCTTTGAGCGAGGACACGATACTTATGACGACAGAGGTGAGCGGCGGGACGGAAACCTTCCGGCCGATGCGGTGCAAGCGCCCAATTCAGCCAGAGAGAAATTACCCCATTTTCCACCCGTGTGGTGCGCGGCGTCAGGGGGCAGTGAAAAAAGAAGCCGTCTCGCGGGAGACGGCTCAAGCATCTGAGAAGGGTCGAAACGTAGCAAACGCGGGACGCCGACAGCAAAAAACGCGTTCAACTATCCGGCTCGGTGGCGACGAGCAGGGACAGCAAAGCGAGAATGATGACGGAGACTAACATGGTGCTTGGTGCGGCGGTGCTGGGTCAGAGCACCTTGGCGTGGAAATTGTTCCACCTGCGCGGATGCGCACGTGGATGGCGCTGAATGGAGCCAGCGGCGCCGGTCGTGCAAGCAAATCGTGTGTCCCATGCGTCGTTCGGCCCATGTATGTAGGTAAACGAGAGAAGCCGCTGGAAATTTCATATAAATGCGGCATGGTGCCGGCATGAAAGCGTTGCGCCCGATTCTACTCCTCGCGGGAGCGCTGTGCGGTGTCGGCATGGTGTTCGCCGCCGACAAAGCCGCCGCCCCGAAATCCTCACCGTCTTCCGTCGAAGTGATCTTCGATAAACCGGCTGAGTTCACCGATTTCACCCAAAGTTATTCCTCGCGCGATTACGGTCAGGAAGGACTCATGGAGCAGTTTCGCGAATTCCTGCAGGAGCGCATTGCGCCGCGATTGGAGGCAGGCCAGCGCGTCGTGATCACCTTCAAAGACATTGATCTCGCCGGTGATTTTGAGCCGTGGCGCGGTCCCCGTGCGGATGACATCCGCATCGTGAAGGACATCTACGTGCCGCGAGTGAAGCTGGAATTTCGTCTCTTGAATGCCGATGGCTCGGTCGCGGCAGAAGGACAGCGTGACCTGAAGAATCTCGGCTTCATGATGAGCACGCCGTTTCCGCAGAGCGACTCCCTCCGCTGGGATAAAGACATGTTGAACGACTGGATTCGCCGCGAGTTTCCGGCGAAAAAGAAGTAGCTCTCGCGTCTCGCGACCCTGCTTTTCCCGGCGCTCCGTGGTGCGGAGCGCCTTTTCTTTTGGCCGCCCGGTGGCGGGGAATTCGCGACTTAACCATCTCCCGGATAGGAGCTAGGGCATTTCCGCTCCGGATTGCCCTTGCGTTCATCGCGTATCGATGGCTCTGTCGCCGCCGTTCGTTAAGAGTTTTCGAGTTAGATGACAGGATCTGGTGAGTCGTTGGCTGAGCTGCTTGGCTTAAGTGATGATTTGAAACCCACAGTGGGAACGGACTGGCAGCGGAACGAAGGCCCCTAACGATTTCATCACATGAGCAACTCCAAACTCTACGTCGGCAACATGTCCTTCCAGACCTCCGAAGAAGCGCTCCGCGCGCACTTCGAGCAGTTCGGTGCCGTCACCGACATCTACGTCGCGATGGACAAATTCACGGGCCGCCCGCGCGGCTTCGCTTTCGTTACGATGGGCACGCCGGAAGAGGCGAAGCTCGCGATCGAAAAGACCAACGGCGTTCAGCTCGATGGCCGCGCCCTCCAGGTTAACGAAGCCCGTCCGAAGGAAGATCGTCCGGCTGGCGGCGGCTTCGGCGGTGGCGAGCGTCGCGGCTTCGGCGGCGGCGGTCGCGGTGGCTTCGGCGGTGGCCGTGGCGGCCGCGGTGGCGACCGTGGCGATCGCGGTGGCTTCGGTGGCGGTCGCGACCGTTACTAAGCCGACCGTTTGCCTCGCGCAAACTGACTGATTTTTCGGGGCGGAGCCCAAGCGGCTCCGCCCTTTTGTTTATCCGGGCGAGTCACTCATCCGCTAGTTCGCTAGTCGTCGCCTTTTCATCATCCGCGTTCGCGAGAAACATTTCCGCAACGCCTCACGCGTCGTGCCGCTTCGCGGTGCCGCGTCTCCATTAGCGTCGATTAGTGCGCATTAGTGGTTCGTTCCCTCCATGGCTTTCAAAGCTCTCAATCTCTCCGAGCCCGTGCTCCGCGGCATCCAAGCTGCCGGCTACACGGACCCGACTCCCATTCAGCTCCGCGCGATCCCCGTCGTGCTCGGTGGCGGCGACCTCATCGGCTCCGCGCAGACCGGCACCGGCAAAACCGCGGCCTTCGCGCTCCCAATTCTCACGCGCCTCGATAAACACGCCGCGCGCCCGCGCGTGCTCGTGCTCGAGCCGACGCGCGAACTCGCCGCGCAAGTCGAGACTGCCTTCCGCGATTTCGCACGCTTCACCGACCTCCGCACCGTTGCCGTCTTCGGCGGCGTCGGCTACGGTCACCAGCGCTCCGAACTCCGCAAAGGCGTCGACATCATCTGCGCCACACCGGGCCGCCTGATGGATTTCGTCCAGGACGGCTCGATCAATCTCCGCGACATCCAGATTCTCGTCCTCGACGAAGTCGATCGCATGCTCGACATGGGCTTCCTGCCCGTCGTGAAGGATATCATCGGCCGCTGCCCGCGCGAGCGGCAGACGCTGTTTTTCTCTGCGACGGTGCCGCCCGAGATCCAGCAGGTCGCGCAATTCGCGCTGCGCAATCCGACCCGCGTCGAGGTCGGCATCAACCGTTCCGTCAACCGCTCGATCAACCACGCGCTCTATCCCGTGGCGCTGGCGCAAAAATTCGACCTGCTCGTGGCGCTGCTCGCGAAGACCGATTTCGACAGCGTGCTCGTGTTCTCGCGCACGAAGCACGGCGCCGACAAGATCGCGCGCAAGCTCAAGGCCGCCAACCACAGCGTCGCCGTCCTCCACGCGAACCGCTCGCAGAATCAGCGCATCGAAGCGCTCGCCGGCTTCAAGTCCGGCAAATACGAAGTGATGGTTGCGACCGACATCGCCGCGCGCGGCATCGACGTCGCCGGCGTCACGCACGTCATCAACTACGACGTCCCGGAGAATCCCGAGGACTACGTCCACCGCATCGGCCGCACGGGCCGCGCGCAGGCGGTCGGTGATGCGTTCACGCTCGTCACGCCCGAGAATGCCGACGACATCCGCGACATCCAGCGCTTCATTGGCCAGAAAATCCCGGAGTTGCGCCTCGAAGGTTTCGATTACCTGCCGTTCGGCGTCGCTCAGCCCAAGCAGCCCCGCGGCCAGCACGGCGGCGGACACCGCGGTGGCGGGCATCGTGGCGGCGGTGGCGGTGGCGGACACCGGGGTGGCTTCCGCGGCGGTCACGGTGGCGGCGGTCATCCGAGCCGCGACGGCAACGGTGGCAAAGTCGGTTTTAGCTTCCGCGGTCGTCGCTGAAGCGTTGTGGTTTTCGCATCGTTCCCTCGAGGCGCACCCGGGTGCGCCTTTTTTTCTGCCTGAAGGTGCAGGCTTGCTCGCGTTTCGCGGTGCGGGCACGAAATCGCAGCCACTCGCTTCCTCATGCCCACTGTTGCTGCCGTCCAAAAACACCTCGGGCGCCTCGCCGCTTGTCGCACCTGTCCGCGCATGCACCAGCCGGTCGTCGTCGGCCGCCCGGTCGTCTCGCGGGTGTTGCTCGTCGGCCAGGCGCCGGGTGACAAGGAGCCGGTGCTCGGTCGCCCCTTTGCCTGGACCGCGGGCAAGACGCTCTTCAAGTGGTTCAACGCAGCACTCGGCTGGACCGAGGACGAAACGCGTGACCGGATCTACTTCGCTGCGATGTGCCGCTGTTTTCCGGGAAAAAAGGAAGCCGGCGGCGACCGGGTCCCGGATGAAGACGAGATTGCCGCGTGTGGCCGCTGGCTCGACGCCGAACTCGATCTCCTCGAACCCGAACTGGTCCTTCCAGTGGGCAAGCTGGCGATCACGCGTTTCCTGCCGCCGTCGCCGCTCAACGACATCATCGGGAAGAAATTTCGCATCGAGCACCGCGGCCGTGGGCTCGACTGCATCCCGCTCCCGCACCCGAGCGGCGCGTCGCCCTGGCACCGCATGGAACCGGGCAAAACGCTGCTCCGGCAGGCGCTGACGCAGGTGGCGAAACATCCCGCCGTTCGCGCCTGCGTGTAGCCCGGGCTTTTCGGTTGCGTCGCCGTTTTCGCGCGGCTCTGTTGCGCGCACTCTTTCATGAAGCTCTGGCTCCGGCTTTTTCTCGTCTCCTTTTTCGCTTTCGTGCCGCTCGCGCACGCGAAACCGAAGGCCTCCACGCACAGCACGCCCTCGCCGGGCAGCTATACCGGTGCGATCGTGGTCGACGTTGCGACCGGTCAATCGTTGTGGGAGGACAACGCCGATGTGACCAATCCGCCGGCGAGCATGACGAAGCTCATGACCTTCGCCGTGCTGCACGACAAACTCGCCGACGGCTCGCTGACGTTGCAGACGATGGTTCCGGTCGATGTCTCCGACTCGAAAATGGGCGGCACGCAGGTGTATCTCGATCCGCGCGAGCAGTTCTCCGTCGAGGATCTTATCTACGCGATGATGATCCAATCGGCCAACGATGCCGCACATGCGCTGGCGCGCACCGCGGCCGGATCGGTCGAAGGGTTCGTTGAACTCATGAACGCGAAGGCGCGCGCCCTCGGCATGAACAGCACCACCTTCCGCTCGCCGCATGGCCTGCCCCCGCCGAGCCGCCGGGCCAGCGAAGGCGACCTCACGACACCGCGCGACTTCGCGAAGCTTTGCCGTTACCTCGTGCAAAGCACCGATGTCCTGAAATACACCGCGGTGCGCGAGCGCGCGTTCGGCCTGGGACGGGCGCAGGGACCGATGATGATGATCAACCACAACAAGCTCATCGGCAAAATCGCCGGCGTCGACGGGCTGAAGACCGGCTATACCGAGGCGGCGGGTTATTGCCTGAGCGCGACCGCGGAACGTAACGGTCGCCGAATCGTCGCGGTCATCATGGGTTCCTTTGGCCCCAATCGTTCGGTCGACAAGGGGCGCGCGCGCGATTTGAAAATGATCGAGATGCTTGAGCGCGGATTCGCCGCCGCCCCGGCGAAGATCACGCCCGTGGCCGATGGTCCGGTCCCGAGCGCTCAGCCCGCCCAGGCAGGAGTGCCGGCGCCGAAGCCGCTGCCGGCTTCCACCCACGGCGCCGAAGCGATCCCAACCGTGAAGACCAACGCCGCTCCGGCCCCCGCGTCGGCCAGCGATGAATCCTCGACGGCGAAGGAACCTGCGGTAGTCTTCCGCGTCATTCCTCCTGCCGCTTCGTCGAAGAAACCATGAGCCCTATCGCCCGCCGTTTCGCTTTTTTGTTCGTCAGTGTCGCTTTTTTGAGCGCTTCGCCTCTGTTCGCCCAGCGCGAGCGTTTGCCGCCGGAGGATCTCGAAGTCGTGGAAAATCGCTGGCCGAACGCCAAGAAAACCTCCACCGGCTTGCGCTACATTGTCCTGAATCCGGGCGATCAAAGCAGTGCGACTCCCCAAGCAGGTGACCGTGCCGCGGTGCTCTACAAAGGTATGCTGCTCGACGGAACGGTGTTCGACCAATCGCTTGATCCCGCGCGCGCATTCAAACCACGCGTGGGCCGCGATGAACTCATTCCCGCGTGGGACCAGGCGCTCACCCGCATGCACAAGGGCGAAAAATGGCTCCTGATCGTGCCTTACGAACTCGGCTACGGCACGCGCGGCAACCCGCCGAAAATCCCGAAGCGGGCGACGTTGGTGTTCGAGATGGAGTTGCTCGATTTCGGCAAGAATCTGCCGCTGAACTGAGCGTAGCGTCTCACGCCTCTGGACACGAAAAAGCGCCGGGTTTTCCCGGCGCTTGTTTTTTGCTCAATGGACCAACGGCGTCGAGCCGTCGCTCACTTCATCATTTCCTCGAGGAGCGGCCGCATCGCGTCGGCCCAGATTTGGTAACCGGCCGCAGTCGGGTGCAGTTGATCGGGCATGATGGCGTCCGGGATCTTGCCGTCGGCGCCGAGGAACTTCGCGCCGATGTCGAGGAAGCGGACGTTCTTGCCGTCATCGAGTTGGGCGAGAATCGTGTTCGCCTCGTTGATCACCTGCATGCGCTGCACGGCGTCATCGATGATCTTGCCTTCCTTGTCCTTGCGCGGACCGCGCGGGAAAATCGCCAGCAGCAGCACCTTCGCCTCGGGGATTTCGGAGCGAATGAGTTCGACGATCTTTTTGTCGGCGGCGGCGATTTGCTGGCCGGTGTGGTTGCCGGAGTTGTTGGTGCCGAGCATCAGCACGACGACTTTCGGTTTAATGCCTTTGAGCACCCCGTCTTCAATGCGCCAGATGACGTGTTCGGTGCGGTCGCCACCGATGCCGAAGTTCGCGGCCTGGTATTTTTCGTAGTTCGCTTTCCAGACGTCGGGCGCCTTGCCCCAGCCTTCGGTGATCGAGTCGCCGATGAACAGGAGCTGCATCGGCTCTTTGGCGCGCTTCAGGTGCTGGGAGTGCAATTCGTAGAAGCGAGCGTTGCCGCGCTTGGGCGCGCCGATGCTCGGATCGTAGGGCTTCGCGCCTTGCGCGAAGAGAGACAGGGAGGCCGCGACGAACGCGACGGCGGTGAGGAACGGACGGAGTTGGGGTTTCATGTTCAGGGTGAAAGACGTTACGCGTGCGTTTGGGTCACGCAACGGCAACTTCGCGACGCGTTTTCGGGCGTCAGCCGACGAGCGTCTTCCGCTGCACCCAGAAACTGTCCGCGCTGTAGCATGCGAGCCCGCACCAAATCAGACCGAAGGAAATGGCGCGCAGACCGTCGAACGGCTCGCGATACACGAGCCAGCCCACCAGGAACGCGAGAGAGGGCGCAATATATTGCAGCAGCCCGAGCGTTGTCAGTCGGATGCGCACGGCGCCGTAGGCGAACCACACGAGCGGGATGGCCGTGATCCAGCCGGAGCAGAAGACGAGAACATGCTCGGTTGGACTCACGTGCCCGATCGCGCCGCGCCCGTGCCAAGCGAGCCAAATCAGGTAACCCGCGGTGAGGGGAAGGTAGAGCAGCGTCTCGACGGTCAGGCCGTCCAGCGCGCCCATGGGGGATTTTTTGCGAATCAAGCCGTAGCCGCTCCACGTCGCCACGATGATCAACGCCACCCAAGGCACGTGATCGACGCGAAACAACAGCCAGGCGACGCCACTGGCCGCCAGCGCGATGGCGATCCATTGCAGCGGGCGCGGGCGCTCGTGGAAAAACACAAAGCCGGCGGCGACGTTGAACAGTGGCACCAGGAAATAGCCGAGGCTCGAGTCGAGGATGTGGCCGTTGTTCACCGCCCAGATGAATGTCAGCCAATTACCCATCAGCAGCGTGCCGGTCGCGAAGTTGAGGCCGAGCACGTGCGGCGATTTGAACGCGGCCCACACGGTGGCCAGGCGACCCTGCCAGCGCAGCACACCGAGCAGGAACACGAGCGACCACACCGCGCGGTGCATGATCAGCTCCACCGGACTGATGTGCGCGAGGAACTTCCAGTAGATCGGAATGATGCCCCAAAACGTGAACGCACCGACGGCAGCGAGGGCGCCGCGGCGGGCTTCGGGATGCGGAGGGGCGAGGGCCAAGATGCCGCGAACCGTGCGCGAAGCGCTTCCGGTCGTCAACGGAGCCGCGCACTTGCGGCCGAGTTATGGCGGAAAGTGTTCGGGCGTCAGAGTGGGGCGAACTGCAGCCGCGTCGCACCACGAGGTGGTGACGTGCTCGTCGCTTCACGCGTGCGCGCGCGGCGTGGAGTGGCACGGCTTCAATTCGCGAGGAGTTGGGCGCGAGCGCGCAACCTGCCTGGCGGTGCGTGAAGGAGGGCGCGCCTCGGGACAGCCGGATTCGGTGCCGGCGCTACTTCAACACGGAGGCGTAGCGTGCGACTGCCGAGGCGAGCTCTTGCGTGCGCCGCACGACGTCGGCGTTCGCGATCGCCTCGCCCACAAAATCCGCTTCGGTGGCGTAAACGAAGCGCGGCACGATGGTGCAGCGAAAATCGAGCATCAGGCTGTTGGCGAGGCCCATGATGCTCATGTAGCTCGACGCGCCGCCCGCGCAGCACGCGAAGCCGACGACTTTGTTTTCCCAAGCCTTGCCCGTGAGCTCCACGAGGTTCTTCGCTGCGGCATTGGCGTCGTAGTTGTAGATCGGCGTCGCGACAAGAATACCGGCGGCACCGGCGATGAGATTCCGCGCCTGCGCGGTGTTCTCGTGGCGGTAGGCTGCGGCGCCGTCACACGCCGGCAGCGGCAGTTCGCGCAAATCGAGCAGGGTGGCGTCATGACCGGCAGAAACGAGTTCGGCGTGCGCGGCGCGCGCGAGCAGCCGGCTGTTGCTGTCAGGATTGAGGCTCGCGGACAGGACGAGAAGGTTCATGCGAGGAACAGCGCGCAATCGCCCGGCGAATCGGGCCAACTATTTCGGTGATACCGCCGGGGCGTTCGTCGACTGGTAGGAAACGAGCTGCCAGCGATCATGGAGCAGGGCGTAGACGGCAGTGATCACCAGCGTGGGTTTCAGGGTTTTGCCGTCGGGCAGCACGACCTCGATCTGCATCGGACCGGTGAGCACGGCGGTCTCGTTGCCATACAGCCGGACCTGAGGTGGCACGGTGTAGCGCAGGGAGGTGTATTTGAACGCGCCCGCCTTCAGCGCGCCGAGCAGCTGCGCCTTGGTCTGCACGGAGCCGTTGGAGTGCACATAGAGACAATCCGGAGCCAGCATGTCGTCGAGTGCGCCGATGTCCGCCGCCAGCATCGCATAAATGCGCGTCTCGTCGGCGCGGAGGACGGCGGCCTTGAGGCCATCGGCGAGCGTGGGGCGCTGCGCGACTGCCGCCAGGGCGCTGCTCAACGCGAACACCAGAGCAAAGAGAAAGGTCCGGCGTGGTTGCATCAGCGATACACCGGGTGCGGCCGGCCTTGATCGTTGATCGCGACGTAGGTGAAGATGCCTTCGGTGACCTTGAGCAACTCGCCGTCCTTGCCGCGTTGCACCCACGCTTCGATGTCGATCCTCATGGAGGTGCGGCCCACCTTCAGCAGGCGTGCGTGGCAGTTCACGATATCGCCGACGTAAACCGGGTTGTGAAACACCATGCCGTCGACGGCGACGGTCGTGACGCGGCTGTGCGAGATGTTTTTGGCCACGATGGCCGCACCCAAATCCATTTGTGACATGAGCCAGCCGCCAAAGATGTCGCCGTTCGCATTGGTGTCGGCCGGCATGGCGATGGTGCGGATAACGAGTTCGCCGTGCGGCTGTGTGGATTCGGGAGGCGGCGTGGTGGCTTCAGGCATCGAGAGCAGGATGCAGGTGGGCGGGCGGCCCGCAAGTCCGCGGCGTCAGCGCGCGCGGTCGTAGCGCAGCAGATGCGGCGATTCTTCCGAAGTCACAAAAATCGCCCGTCCATCCGCACTGAAGCAGGCGGCCTCGGCTTGCGGCAGGTTATGGGCGCCGAGGATAACGGGGTTTTTAGCCAGCGCCTCGGCCCAGGACTCGTGAGCCTCGCGGGGGAAAAGCAGAGTGCCGCCATAGGTGAGCACGATGGCCGCCGAACCATCGGGCGCGAAGTCCATCGCGCAAGGCTCGGCGCGATAGCGTCCGGTGGGCGTTTTCAGGAGGCGCTGGAAAAAGTCGGGTTGCGGCAGGTGCGGCACGGTGCCGACGTGGCGGGCCACGACGAGTTCCTTGCTCGGCGCGAGCGGCAGGCGGTAGAGGCGCGGCACGGTGTTGCGCTTCGAGATCAGGTAGATGGCGCCTTCGTGCGGGTCGACCGCGAGCGATTCGCAGTCGCGGGCGAGGTCCTCATAAACGACGCGCAACGTGTAGGCGGGAGCGACCTCGGTTTCGGCGTCGGGGCGGAGCGTGGCCGGATCGGGCTCCTCCAGGACGTGGAGGAGGATGGAGGGGCGGCGGGCGTAGTTATCGCCGGTATCGCCGACCACCAGCCAGGCTTTGCCGTCGCGCTCAAACGCCGCGATGTCTTCCCAGTCCGTATTCGTGCAGCCTTTCAGGCGCAGTGTCGCACGGCGTTCGCCAGTCACGGCGTCCACGCCGTAGAGAGCAGGTTCGCCGCCGCTGTCGCTGTGCACCCACAGCAGGCCGGGCACGCGGCGCGATGCGGCGAGGCCGCTGGCCTCGCGATTTTGCGGTTCAGCGAGCGTGGTCGCGTCGACCGGACCGGAAAAAGGTAGAGAGGCGGAGGCGCTTGCCGCGATGGGAGCGAGGCCGGCCAAAGCGAGCAAAAACGCCGTGGCGCCGTATGACTTTGCCATTGTTTTCAGAGGGGAACCGCCGGATAGTCCGCGCATCATGTCACTCTCTGGGAATGCCGCGTTCCGGCGGTTGTTCAATGAAATCGGCACGGTGGATCAAGTGGGGATCGAGGAGCGCGTCGCCAAATACACGACGCGGAGCATCAAGAAGGCTTCGAAGATCAAGGGGCTCAAGCTTGCGGTCTCCATGGTCGACCTAACGACTCTCGAGGGCAAGGACACCCCCGGCAAGGTCGCCTCCCTGTGCCAGAAGGCGCTGCATCCGCACGAGGGTCTCGACTGCCCGCAGGTCGCCGCTGTGTGCGTCTATCCGTCGATGGTGAAACACGCTCGCCGCGCGCTGGGCGAAGATACCGCGGTGCGCATCGCGTCGGTCGCGACGGCGTTTCCGAGCGGTCAGGCGCCGTTGCAGACGCGTCTCGCCGAGGTGCGCGCGGCCGTCGAGGATGGCGCAGACGAGATCGACATGGTGATCAATCGCGGCGCGTTTCTCGCGGGGGATTTTGGCTTGGTGCAGGATGAGATCGCCGCCGTCGTGGAGGCCTGCGGTGCCGCGACGCTGAAAGTCATCCTCGAAGTCAGCGAACTCGAGACCTACGACAACATCCGCGCGGCGTCCTTCATCGCGATGCGCGCGATTCGCCCCGGCGATTTCATCAAGACGAGCACCGGCAAGACCTCGCTCAACGCCACGCTCGGCAACAATCAGGTGATGATCGAGGCGATCCGTGACCACTACCTCGATACGGGCATCGCGATCGCGATGAAGCCGGCGGGCGGCATCCGCACCGCGAAGCAGGCGCTGCATTTCCTCACGGCCGTGAAAGAGACGCTCGGCGACGAGTGGCTCAACAACACGCGTTACCGTTTCGGCGCCTCGTCGCTGCTGAACGATCTGTTGCGGCAGCTTGAGAAGGAGAAGACCGGCGCCTACCAGGCGCCTTACTACTTCAGCGAAGCCGTCGAGAGCTACTAACGAACCAAACGAATTAAACACAGAGGCCGCAGAGAAAACTCTCCGAGCACCTCCTCTGTGTCCTCCGTGTTCTCTGTGTTAAAAATTCTGCCATGCCCACTCTGACTGAGAAAAAATCCGCCCGCTCCACCAAGCGCTCGCAAGGCCGCCCGCTGCCCGAGCTGATCTTCGGCGATCTGTGGGAGTTCGATCCCGCGCCCGAGACCGCCGACCCGAAGCTGAAGGCGCGCTACGAGCTGTTCATCGGCGGCCGGTTTGTCGCGCCGGCCTCCGGCAAGTATTTCGACTCCATCAACCCGTCCAACGAGACGAAGATCGCCGAGTTCGCGCTCGGCAGCGTCGTGGATGTCGACGCCGCTTACGCTGCCGCGCAGAAGGCGCAGCCCGCGTGGGCGAAGCTGCCGGGTGCGGAGCGCGCGAAATACCTCTACCGCATCGCGCGCCTGCTGCAGGATCGCGCGCGCGAGTTCGCCGTCGCGGAGACGATGGACAACGGCAAGCCGATCAAGGAAACGCGCGACTTCGACGTGCCGATGGCGGCCGCGCACTTCTTCTACCACGCCGGTTGGGCCGACAAACTCGAATACGTCGCGCCCGGCCGCCGCGTCGCGCCGCTCGGCATCGTGGGCCAGGTCATCCCGTGGAATTTCCCGCTGTTGATGATGGCGTGGAAACTCGCGCCCGCGCTGGCCGTGGGCAACTGCGCCGTCATCAAGCCCGCGACCAACACGCCGCTCAGCGCGCTGAAACTCGCCGAGATCATCCAAGACGCCGGCCTGCCTCCCGGCGTGGTCAACATCATCACCGGCCCCGGCTCGACGGGCGGCGCGATCATGGCCCACCCGCTCGCGGCCAAGATCGCCTTCACCGGCTCGACGGAAGTTGGCAAGGTCATCATGCGCTCGGTCGCCGGCACGGAGAAACGCATGACGATGGAGCTTGGCGGCAAGGCGGCGAACATCGTCTTCGACGACGCGCCGCTCGACCAGGCGGTCGAAGGCATCGTCAACGGCATCTTCTTCAACCAAGGCCAGGTTTGCTGTGCCGGCTCGCGCCTGCTCGTGCATGAGCCGGTCGCTGACGCGGTCGTGGCGAAATTGAAGAACCGCCTGCGCGTGCTCCGCGTGGGTGATCCGCTCGACAAGAACACCGACGTCGGCGCCATCGTCTCGCGCGACCAACTCGACACCGTGCAGGGTTACCTCGATGCCGGCGTCAAGGAGGGCGCGACGATGTGGCAACCCACGTGCCGTCTGCCGAAGAAGGGCTTCTATCTGCCGCCGACGATCTTCACCGGCGTCACGCAGAGTCACCGCATCGCGCGCGAGGAAATCTTCGGGCCCGTGCTCTCGATCATCACGTTCCGCACCGTCGATGAGGCGATCGAGAAGGCCAACAACACCGCCTATGGCCTCAGCGCTGGCGTGTGGACCGACAAGGGCTCGCGCATTCTGAAGATGTCGACCGAGCTGAAGGCCGGCGTGGTGTGGGCGAACACCTTCAACAAGTTCGACCCGACCTCGCCCTTCGGCGGCTACAAGGAATCCGGCTTCGGCCGCGAAGGCGGCCGCCAGGGCCTCCTCGATTACTGCCGGCTCGTCTAGCGGTTTCGGAACCACAGATGAACACGGATGCACACAGATACGACGGCCCGCATGCGCAGCTGACTTTTGCGATCATCGGGTCGGCGATGGAGGTGCACAATGCTCTTGGGGCCGGGCTGAATGAGAAGCCGTATGAGAATGCGCTGGTCGTCGAGTTTGGTTTGCGCGACATCACGGTCGATCAGCAGCGCAAGTTCCGGATCACTTACAAGGACGTGCCGGTGGGTGACTACATTCCCGATCTCATTGCGGGAGAGTCCGTCATCGTGGACGCCAAGGTGATCGATCAGATTTCCGACATCGAACGAGACCAAATGCTGAATTATCTCCGCATCACCGGTCTTCAGGTCGGTCTGATTATCAATTTCAAACGTCCCAAACTCGAATGGGAGCGGATCATTCTCACCGCATCTGTGTGAATCTGCGTCCATCTGTGGTTGAATTTTCATGTCCTCCCGCTTCGTCCCGCCGTCCGAGTGTCCCGTCTGCGGTGCCGCCGTGCCGCGCGACGCACGCGCTTGCCCGGAGTGCGGCGCGGATGAGCGCTCAGGCTGGAATGAGGACGACACGCGCTACGACGGACTCGATTTGCCGGACGAGGCGTTCGATGACGGCCAGCGCACGCCACCGCGTGCTCCGCGTCCGCGCTCGAACCACCTCTGGTCGATCGTCGCCAGCCTGCTCGTCCTCGCACTGATCCTCGCCTTCGTCTTCCGCCGCTGAATTTTCCCATGGCCGAATCGTTCCGCACCACCCCGATCAAGACCGACAAGATGCCGCCGGGCATTCCGTTCATCGTCGCCAACGAGGCGGCGGAGCGATTCTGCTTCTACGGCCTGCGCGCCGTGCTCGTGATCTACATGACGCAGTATCTGCGCAACCGCGCCGGCGAAGTCGCGCCGATGAGCGAGAACGAGGCGAACGGCTGGTATCACCTGTTCCTCGCGTCGAACTACTTCTTCCCGATGATGGGCGCGTTCCTCGCGGACGTCTGGTGGGGCAAGTATCGCACCGTTTTCTGGATCTCGCTCGTTTACTGTCTCGGCTGTGTGTTCCTCGCCGCGGATGACACGCGCCTCGGCCTGTTCATGGGCCTCGGCCTGATTGCGCTCGGCGCCGGCGGCATCAAGCCCTGCGTGGCGTCGAACGTCGGCGACCAGTTCGGCAAGGACAACCAGCACCTCGTCTCGCGCGCGTTCGGCTGGTTCTACTTCGCGGTGAACTTCGGCTCGTTCTTCTCGATCTCGCTCACGCCGATCCTGCTGAAGCACTGGGGCCCGAAGGCCGCGTTCGGTCTGCCGGCCGTGCTGATGTTCCTCGCGACCTTCATTTTCTGGTCCGGACGCTATAAATTCGTGCACCTGCCGCCGAAGGGGAAGGCGTTCATCGCCGAGACCTTCAATCGCGAGAGCCTCTCGGCGCTCGGCCGGCTCGCGATCCTGTTCGTCTTTGTCGCCGTGTTCTGGTCGCTGTGGGACCAGAGTGGCGGCGAGTGGGTGCTGCAGGCCGAGAAGATGCAGCGCCACGTCAACCTCTTCGGCTGGGAGTTCGAGTTGCTTTCGTCGCAGATGCAGGCGGTCAACGCTATCATGATCCTGGCGCTGATCCCGGCGTTCCAATACGCGTTCTATCCCGCGATCAACGCCGTCTGGAAACTCACGCCGCTCCGCAAGATCGGTCTCGGCATCTTCACCATCGGCCTTTCCTTTCTGATCAGCGCGTGGATCGAGTCGCGCCTCACCGCGGGCGTGAAGGTGAGCGTGATGTGGCAGTTGCCCGCGTATCTCGTGCTCTCGGCGGGCGAGGTCATGACCTCGATCACCTGCCTCGAGTTCGCCTACACGCAAGCGCCGCGCCACCTGAAGGCCGTCGTCAATGCGCTCTATCTCCTCTCGATTTCGGCCGGCAACCTCTTCACCGCCGCGGTCCAGTTCTTCATCGCGAACCCCGACGGCACTTCGAAACTGCACGGCGCCGCCTACTACAACTTCTTCGCCGCGTTCGCCGTCATCGCCTCTGTCATCTTCGCCGTGATCGCGCTTCGCTACAAGGAGGTGAATTACCTCCAGGACGAAGCGCCCGCCGCCTGAATTATTGCACCACAGATGAACACCGATCGACACAGATGGGGAGGGCATCTTTCGACCGCTCAGTATCTGTGTGAATCTGTGTCCATCTGTGGTTAGTTCCCTTTTAACTCTTTCCGCCATGACCCGTCTGCCCGTCACCAAAACGCCCAAGTGCTACGTCGGAGGAGCGTTCATCCGCTCCGAGAGCGCGCGTGTGTTCCCGATCAAGGACGCCGCCGGTAATTTCTTCGCCAACATCCCGCAGTGCACGCGCAAGGACCTGCGCAACGCCATCGAGGCCGCCGCGAAGGCCGGCCCCGGCTGGGCCAAGCGCACGGCCTACAACCGCGGCCAAATCATCTACCGCCTCGCCGAAATGCTCGAGGCGCGCAAAGCCGACATGGCCGACGCTCTCGCCGTCAGCGGCGCCGCAAAGGCCGCCGCGGAAAAGGAGATCGTCGCCACGATCGACCGCCTTGTCTACTACGCCGGCTGGACGGATAAATACGAGTCGCTGCTCGGCAGCGTGAACCCCGTCGCGGCGCCCTATTTCAATTTCACCGTCACCGACCCGATGGGCATCGTCGGCGTGATCGCGCCGGATGAAGCGCCGTTGCTCGCGCTCGTGTCACTCATCGCGCCGATCATCACGAGCGGCAACACGGTCGTCGTGCTCGCGTCGTCGACGCAGCCCTACCCGAGCATCGTGCTCGGCGAAATGCTCGCGACCAGCGACCTGCCGGGCGGCGTCGTCAATTTGCTCACGGGTTTCCGCAAGGAGATCGTGCCGACGATGGCGACACACACGCATCTGCGTGCGCTCTCGGGTGTGGCCAATGCCGAGGAGCGCAAGACGCTCAAGCTCGGCGCCGCCGAGAGCGTCAAGCGCGTGAAGCTGCACGCGGCCGAGGAGAAGACGGACTGGTTCTCCGAGCGCGCGCAGAGCCTCTACGAGATTCGCGACTTCGTGGAGTTCAAGACCACCTGGCATCCGGTCGGCGCGTGAACGACTTCCCGTTGCCCAACGGCCAACTCACCCGCCAGCGCCTGCTGATGTGGTGGGTGGTCTGGCTCTCGCTCCTCGTCGGGGTGTGTGTGATCTATTTCGCGCTCGGTCGCGGGCCGATGCGGCCGGCATCGGCGAATCCCTTCAAGGACCTGATCGGACTCGTGCCGCTGTTCGTCAGCATCGTGATCCGCTGGCTCGTGCTGCCGCGCTACACCGACGGAGGAAAGGCCTTCGTGATGTTCATCCTCGGCTGCGCGCTCGGCGAAGCATGCAGCCTCATTGGCATTTTTTTCGGCGGACCGTATCGCGATGACCTCTTCCTGCTCGGTGCGCTCGGCATCGCGCAATTCGTGCCGTTCTACGCGCGCCGCCTCTACGAGCCGAAGCCGCAGGGCTTCGTGCCGAACAATTGATGAAGCGCGCGGTGCGCCTTGGTTCGTGTCGGGCATTTCCCGGCCCGGCACGCGCACGGACTCCGGCCTCCTTACATTTGTCATAAAGAGGCTAATAGTTGGGCGGCGGACCGGGCTTGGCGTTGTCAGCAGTGAAGGTGGGGAGTTCCTTGCTCGCACTCTTCACCCCCCATGAGCACCCCCGCCACGGTTTCCCATTCCGTCGATGCCGACGGCATCGGCTGGATCGTTTTCGACGATCCCGCGAGTCGCGCCAACGTCTTCAATCCCCCGACACAAGCCGCACTGCGCGCGGCGATCGAGGCGCTGGCCGTGCAACCGGTGAAGGCGGTGGTCGTGCTGAGCGGAAAAGAGAAAATCTTCATCGCGGGCGCCGACCTGAAATGGCTCGGCAAGATCGCGACTCCGGTCGAGGGCAAAGACGCCTCGCGCGCGGGCCACGCACTCTTCGGTCTGCTCGAAAATTTCAAAGTGCCCGTCGTGTGTGCAATCCATGGGGCATGTGCCGGCGGAGGCTACGAACTCGCGCTGGCGTGTCACTGGCGCATCGCGAGCGACGCGAAGGAAACGGTCATCGGCCTGCCCGAGGTCGGCATCGGCCTCATCCCCGGCTGGGGCGGCTGCGCACGGTTGCCGCGGCTCATCGGCGCGAAGGCGGCGGTGGACCACATCTTGAAGGCGCAGCTGCTGCCCGCGGCGGAAGCGCACAAAGTGGGCCTCGTCGACGAAGTCGTGCCGGCCGCCGAGTTGAAGGCGCGCGCGAAAGCCGCGGCGCTCAAGCTCGCGGGCGAGGGCGGTTGGGGGCAGCCGCCCCTACCGGGAGGCAGCGAGTCTGCAGAGGTAGGGGCGCTTGCCCTCAAGCGCCCTGCCGGCGCGCCTGCCGATGCGGCGTTCTTCACCGAGCAGCGCAAGATCGCGCTCTCGCGCATGCGTGGCCAGCCCGCGCCGCTCGCGGTGCTCGATGCGGTCGAAAAGGGAGTCTCACTGCCGCTCGACGCCGCGCTCGAACTCGAGGCGACGCTGTTCGGTGAGATCGCGGCGAGCGAAGTAGCGCACAATCTGGTGCAAGTGTTCTTCCTCAAGGACGCGGTGAAGAAACTCACGGTCGACGCGTGGTTCCAGAAGTCTGCCCACACGGGCGCGTCGGCTCCGTTCAAGAAGATCGGCGTGATCGGCGCGGGCGTCATGGGCTCGGGCATCGCGCAGTGGTGCGCGGCGCGCGGCTACAGCGTCGTGATGCGCGACGTGAAACCCGAGTTCGTCGAGCGCGGCCTGGCGGTGATCAAAGGTCTCTTCGACGAGGCGGCGAAGCGCGGCAAGCTGTCCGCCGACGCTGCGGGGCAGGGCGTGGCGCGCGTGCAGGGCACGACGGAACTCGCGGCGTTCGCCGACTGCGATCTCGTGGTCGAGGCGATCGTCGAGAACGTCGCGGCGAAGCAGGCGCTGTTCGCCGAGTTGTCGCAGGTCGTGCGAGAAGACTGCGTGCTCGCGTCGAACACGTCGGCGCTGCCGATCGAGGAACTCGCGGCGACCGCCACGCATCCGGGGCGCACCATCGGCATCCATTTTTTCAATCCCGTCAGCCGCATGCCGCTGATCGAGATGGTGCTCTCGCCGCACACGACGCGCGACACGGCGGACCGCGTTCTGGCGTTCGCGAAGCACCTCGGCAAAACGCCCGTGATCTGTCGCTCTTCACCGGGCTTCCTCGTCACGCGCGTGCTGTTTTTCTACCTCAACGCCGCGTGCGAACTCTGGGAACAGGGCGTGCCGACGGACGTCATCGATCGCGCGATGCGCGACTGGGGCTGGCCGATGGGGCCGATGCGCCTGATCGACGAGGTCGGCGTCGACGTCACGGACTTCATCTACGGCGAGATGAAGCACTATTTCCCCGCGCGATTCCGGAGCACGAGCGTGTGCGGGAAGATGCTCGCCGCCGGCCTGAAGGGCCGGAAGAACGGCGCGTCGACCGGCTTCTACGCCTACGACGGCGGCAAGGAGACGCTGAATCCCGCGATGGCGTCGTTCGCACCGGCGAGCGCGAAGGCGATGGATGCGCAGGCGATCCAGGATCACCTCAACGGCGTGATGATCGACGAAACGAAGCGCGTGCTCGACGAAGGCGTGCTGAAATCCGCCGACGATGCCGATTTCGCGTTGCTGATGGGGACCGGCTTCCCGGCGTTTCGCGGCGGGCTCATGCGCTACGCGCGCGCGCACGGACGCGCCTGAGCCAGGCGCTTACGGCTCCGTTTCCTCCACGCAACCTCTCATCGCGGCATCCGGAATTGCCGTTGCCGCGACGACCGTTTCCCCAAACCTACCCCACCTCCGACCATGGCCAAAGCCTCGTCTTCGAGTCTGAACAAGGAACAGCGGCGCCACCTGCTGCGCACGATGCTGGAAAGCCGGCACGGCGATCTGCGCGAGGAGAGCCTGAACCGGCAGGGCAAGGGGCATTTCCATGTCTCGGGACGCGGACACGAGGCGTTCAGCGCGCTCGGCGCGCAGCTACGCGACACGGATTTCATCGTGCCGTATTACCGCGACCGCGGCTTGTGCATGGGCCGCGGCCTGAGCACGCGGCATCTCGCGCTGGAGTATTTCGCGAAACGCGATTCGTCATCGCGCGGCCGCATGATGCCGTCGCACTTCTCGGCGCGGGAGCTGAACATCGTCACCGTGCCGACGCCGCTCGGTTCGCAGCTGCTGCCGGCGTGCGGCATCGCCTGGGGCATGAAGCTCGACGGCAAGGACAGCGTCGTCGTGACGTCGATCGGCGACGCCGCGACGCGCCAAGGCGATTTCTACGAGGCGATCAGCTTCGCACAGGAAAAGAAGCTGCCGATCCTCTTCATCGTCGAGGACAACGCCTACGGCATCTCGACGCCGACGCGGAAAATCAACCCGCTCGCGATCGACGTGCTCAATAAGTCGCAGTGGCGCGTGATCGACGGCTCCGATCTCGAGGTCGTGCACGCCGAGACGCAAAAGGCGATCGCGCAGCTCCGCGCCGGCGAGGGCCCGGTGTTTCTTTGGGCGAAGGTGGAGCGCCTTTCCAGCCACACGAGTTCGGACGACCACACGCTTTACCGGACGAAGGAAGACATCGCCGCGATGGACAAGGCGGACCCGATCCGCGTGCTCCGCGACGCGATGATCAAGGTCGGCGAGCTCACCGAGGCGGAGTTCGCGAAGCTCGACGAGGAGACGAAAGAGAAAGTTCGCACCGAATACGCCGCTGCCGAGAAGGCCGAGGATCCGCGCGTCGACGAGCTGTTCCTCGACGTCACTGGCGCGTCGCCCGATCTCGACGAGGAGCTGTTCAAGCCCGGCAAATACCGCATGGGCGATCTGATCAACAAGACGCTCCGCGCCGGCCTCGATGCCGATCCGGGCCGGGTGATCTTCGGCGAAGACATCGAGGACCCGAAGGGCGGCGTGTTCCGCCTCACGCAGAAGCTCTCCACTGATTTCCCGGAGCAGGTGTTCAACTCACCGCTGGCGGAATCGACGATCTTCGGCATCGGCGGCGGGCTCGCGCTCTACGGAAAGCGCCCCGTGTTCGAGCTGCAGTTCATCGATTTCAGTTTCCCCGGCTTCAACCAGATCGTGCAGAACCTCGCAAACATCCGCTGGCGCTCGAACGGCGCGTGGAAGGTGCCGGCGGTGTTCTACGCGCCCTACGGCGCCTACCTGCCCGGCGGCTCGCTCTGGCACTCCCAGGCGAACGAGTCGGCCTACGCGCATTTTCCCGGGATCAACGTCGTCGTGCCGTCGACGCCGGAGGACGCCGCCGGCCTGCTGTGGACCGCGATGCACGGCGAGGACATCACGCTCTTCCTCGCGCCGAAGCACATGCTCTGGGCCGAGGTGGAGTCGAAGCAGCCGATCAAATCCATCCCGCTCGGTTCCGCGCGCGTCGTGACCGAGGGTGAGGACCTCACGGTTGTCGCGTGGGGCAACACGATGGAAAAGGCGCACGAGGCCATCGCGGAACTGAAGGGCGAAGTCAGCGTCGAGCTCATCGACCTGCGCTCGATCATGCCGTGGGACAAGGCGACGATCGAGGCCTCCGTCCGCAAGACCGGCCGTCTGATCGTGATTCAGGAGGATACCGAGGCGTGCTCCGTCGGGCAGATGATCGTGCAGCATGTCGTGGGGCGCACCGATCTGTTCGCCGCGCTCAAGGCGCCGCCGCGTCTGATCACGAAGGGCAACGTGATGATCGCCTACAACCCGATCTACGAATACGCCGCGCTGCCCGCGGTGCCGCAGATCGTCGAAGCGATTTGGGAATTGGTGTCGATGAACGTCGCGCGCGGCGAAGTGCCGTTGGCGCCTGCGCCGGTCGCGATCGCTGCGACACCAAGTGTCGCGCCGGCCCTTGCTGCGCCCGCGAGCGCGCCGTCGTCGCATGGTCCGCAGAACACCGTGCTGCCCGGCACGAACGACATTCTCGTGCGCGTGCCGATCATGGGCGAGGGGCTGCGGTCCGCGCGCGTGGTGAATCTCAACAAGAAGCCCGGCGACGTCGTGAAGCACGACGACGTGCTGTGCGAGCTCGAGACCGACAAGGCCGTTTATCCGGTCGAGGCATCGTTCGCCGGTAAGTTCAAGGAATGGCGCATCAAGATCGACGACACGGTGCTCATCGGCCAGGAAATCGCGCTCGTGACCGGAGACGCGGCGAGTGTGGCAGGCTTGCCGGTCGAAGGCGCCGCGCCCGCAAAGCCCGCACCCGCCGCGGCGCCTGCGACGCCGTCGAGCGCCTATGCCACCAAAGCCGCGATGGGCGCGCCGAGCATCGCGACCAAGACCGCGCCCACCCCTCCTTCCGCTTCCACTCCCATGAATGGCAACGTCCGCCCGCCCGCCCTGCACCCTGCGATCACGAAGCGCCTGGATGCGGTCGTGCCGGCGAACATGTTGATGGACGTCCGTTGGGAGCCGCTGAAGAAGGCCCGCGAGGCCGCGAAGGCCAAGCTCGGCAAGGGCGCGCCGTCGCCGTCCGCGATGATGGCTTGGTGCGTCACGCGTGCGCAGGAAAAGCACGCGGCGTTCCGCTGCATCGTCGGCAAGGACGGCACGATCCTCGAGCAGCCGGTCTTCGATCAAGGCGTCGCCGTCGCGCTCGAAGGCGATCGCCTCGCCACCGCCGCAATCGCGGCCGCAAACAAGCTTTCCTTCGCCGACTTCAGTGCGGCCTACAATCGCGCGGTCGACGAGACGCGCGCGGGCAAACTGCTCGACGTGCAGGCGCCGCTCAACATCACCAGCCTCGGCGCCTTCGGCGTCGAGAGCGCGACGCCGATCGTGGTGCCGCCGGCGATGGCGACGGTGTTCATCGGCACGGCGCACGAACGCATGATCAACGACGGCGGGATGATCTATCCGTGTGAGGTCGTGACGCTCTCGCTCACGTTCGACCACAAGGTCGTGAACGGCGCCGGCGCTGCGGCGTTCCTGCAGGAAGTGAAGAAGCAGTTCGAGGGCTTCACGCTGCCGGTGTGAGCGTGCCGCGTGCGCTGGCGCCATCGGCGGCAGCGGGCGAAATGCGACGTGCGGTGCGGCGGAGGCAGTGACCGCGTGGATGCCGGCGTATACCCGCAGTCGCGCCGCGACGCCGCACCGATGGCCGGCCGTTGCGGAAGCACGCGTGTCTGCGCGCCCTCCTCGCGATCCTGCGGCGCTCGACCTCGGGGGAGTGTGCCCGTGTCCATGCCCCCTCGGCAAAGTCACGTATTACGTGACTTTGCCGCCCGGAGACGCGGTTTCCTTGCGTGGCGACCGACACGGGCGATCGCGCGCGCGCCGCGCTGCTTCAGTCGCGTCCGACGGTCTTGCTGCGGCGTTCGAGCAGGAGCGTGTCGCACCATTGGCCGACGAGCGGCCCGTGCGGCATGCGGCCGATTTTTTTGCGGATGCCAACGATGTGGAAACCGTGGCGTTGTTGCAGCGCGATGCTGGCGGCGTTTTCGGGGAACGTGGCGGATTGCAGCGTCCAGAAGCCTTGCGCTTCGCTGAGCCGGGTCATCTCGCGCATGAGCGCGTCGCCGACACGCTGGCCGCGATACGCCGCCGCCACGTAGAGACTCATCTCGGCGACTCCGCGATAGACGTAGCGTCCGGAAACCGGAATCAGCACGGCCCACGCCGCGATCGCACCGCTCGCGTCGCGTGCGACGACACAGGCGTCGGGGATTTTCGTTTTGATGAAATCCGCGAACGTCTCCGGCGGTGTGGATTCGAAGGTGGCGATGCCGGTTGCGATGCCTTCGGCGTAGATGCGTTGCACGTCGGGCCAGTCGGTCGCGGTCATCGGGTGAAAAGTGAGCGGTGGAGTCGGCATGGGTGTGTCGCAGCCCGAGGCGTGCCAAGTCGGACCGGCCCGGTTGGGCGCACGATGGCGAATCTGATGCGCGGACGAACGTGGAATGGGACCGGTCAAAGACCGGCCCTACTTACAGGCGTTCGACCGTGTGGTTGGCGTTGCGGAGCGTGCGGACGGCGTCTTCGAGCTGTGCCTGTTTCACGAAGACGTAGTCGGTGTCGAAGGTGGATTGCGCGAGGATGCTGATGCGTGAGAAGGCGAGGGGATCGAGCACCGAGGACAGGATGCCGGTCTCGGTGAACGCGAACGGACCGCGGAGCTTGAACAGGCGCCAGCCGGTCTCGTGCTTCACGTCGGCGGGAATTTGCGCGGCGGGGCAGAGGATCGAGAGTTCGTCGGCCGTGCGCGTCGTGGCGTTGAAGACATCCGAGCGTGCCCAGTCCGGGATCGCGGCGTCGGCGGGAAGGCGGGCGATGGCGAATTCGCCGGGGAGGAGCTGGATGACGAGCGGCATGGTGGAGGGAGCGAAGCGCGACCAGGGCGGCATCGCAAGCGCGCGACCGATGTCACTGGGGCTATCCGAGACCGCTCTGGGAGGGCGCGGCTCCGTCAGCGCCGGGAACGCGCGGCGGCGACGGAGCGCCGCGCTCCATCGGCCCGGCTGAAAACGGCTTTTCGAATAGAGCCTCGGCAAAAGAAGAACCCGCGCGGGTGGGCGCGGGTTCAGAAAGCGGGAACTTGACGCGGCTCAGAACAGCGCGTTGGCGACGACGCCGACGGCGGTGATCGGGCCGGAGTCGCCCATGCCGTCGAGCGCGCGGTCGGCTTTTTTCATCACGCCCTGGATGTCGCGATACATCGTGTCGTCGGCGAGGAGTTTGCCCAGGGTGCCTTCGCCTTTCGCGATCTTGTCGGAGACGGAGCGTGCATTGGCGACGGTGGCCTTGAGGTTGTGGGCGGTGGCTTGGTCGTAGAGCAGCGCGCCGACGGCGCCCTTGCCGGACTTCACGTCGGTGATGATCCCGCGCGTGTCGGCCATGAAGACCTTGGCGTCGGCCGCGGCGGCCTTGATCTCGCCGACGGCGAGGACGAGTTCGTCGTGGAGTTTCGGGTCGTTGACGAGTTTGCCGAAGGTGCCGTCGCCGTTTTTGATCTTGGCGGTGATGTCCTGGAGATTGGCGATGGTGTCGGTGAGCTTCGGACCGTTTTGGTCGACGAGCTTGTCGAGCTTGCTGAAGAGCGAGCCGGAGCCGCTGTCCCCACCGAGCGCCTTGCCGATGTTGTCGGCGACGCCTTCGAGCTTCGCGCCGAGGGAGCCGAGTTGGGCGATGACCTCGTTCATGTCGGCGGTGTTCTTGGTCTTCATCGTGTCGCCTTCCTTCAACATGACCGCGGAGGTGCCAAAGCTGACGGCGAGGTGCTGGCTGCCGAGGAGACTGGAGGTCTCGACGGAGGCGACGGCATCGTTCGGGATCGCGACCTTGGGATCGATGGTAAGGACGGCTTCGACGCGCTGGTTGCCGAGGCGGGTTTGCGCGACCGAGCCGATCTTCACGCCGGCCATGAGGACCTCGTCGCCTTCCTTGAGGCCTTTGAGATTGGAGAAAGGAGCGACGAGCGTGTAGCCGCTCTTCTTGAAAATCTGGCCGCCGCTCAGCGACTCGAACGTGATCCAAGCCAGCGCGCAGCCGAGCAAGAAGAAGAGGCCGACGCGAACGGTCTGTTGCGTGTTATTCATGGGAGTTCTCCAGTTGTTTAAAGCGGGGGTTCTTGAGATCGATGACGGGCGTCAGGAAGTCGGCGATGTCGCGTTCCTTCGGCTCGCGGAAGTCGGCGGGTTTGCCCGTGGCGCGGATTTTGCCGTCCATGATGATCGCGATGCGGTCGGCGATACTGAGGGCGAGGTCGCGATCGTGAGTGACGACGATGCTGGTGACGGCCGTCTGCTCGCGCAGCGTGGCGATGATTTCGCTGATCGTCGCGCCCATGACCGGATCGAGCTCGGAGGTCGGCTCGTCGTAGAGGAGCAGTTGCGGCTCCATCACGAGCGCGCGGGCGATGGCGACGCGCTTTTTCATGCCGCCGGAGAGTTCGGAGGGGTATTTGTTGGCCGCTTTCTCGAGCGAGAGGATCGACAAGGCGCGCATCACGCGTTCGCGGATTCCGGCCTCGTTGCACTGGCGATGCTCGCGCGGGTAGAGCGCGAGATTGTCGTAGACGGTGAGCGAGTTAAAGAGCGCGCCGGCTTGGAAGACGAGGGCGAGGTGGACTTTGTCGCGCGTCTCCGGATCGCCGGCGTCGTAGTCGCCGATGCGGACGGAGCCGCTCGTGGGCAGCTCGAGGCCGGCAATGTGTTTCAGGAGGACGCTTTTGCCCGAGCCGCTGGGGCCCATGATGCAGAAGATCTCGCCTGGCTTCACCTCGAGGCTGATGTCCTTCAGGACGGTCGTGTTGCCGAATTTCTTCGTGAGATGATCGACGGTGACGCCGAAGGTTTTCCCGGCGAACGGCGTGGCGGTGTAGGAAGACGGAGAACTCATGGCCGGTCAGAGGAGCGCCTTGGTGACGAAGTAATCGAGCACCAGGATGAGGATGAGCGAGGTGACGACCGCCTTGGTGACGGAGGCGCCGATCTCGCGCGGGCCGCCGCGGGTGTTGAGGCCGATGTAGCAGCAGACGAGGACGATCACGAAGCCGAAGACCTCGGCCTTGAGCAGGCCGTCGGTGATGTCCTTCCAATCCATGTAGCGTTTCAGCGCCGCGAAGTAGGACTCGCTGTCGACGGAGATGAAGTGCGTGTATTGGCAGATGAGCGCACCGCCATACCAGCCGCAGAGGTTGGCGATGAGTGCGAGCACGGGCATCATCACGAGCACGGCGGCCAGGCGCGGCAGCACGAGCATGCGCTCGGGTGGAATGTTCATCGTCACGAGCGCGTCGATTTCCTGGTAAACCTTCATCGAGGCCAGTTCGGCCGTGATCGCGCTGCCCACGCGGCCGGCGATGAGGATTGCGACCATCACCGGGCCGAGCTCGCGCGCCATCGAGAGACCGACGAGGGTGCCGATGAACTGCTTGGCGCCGAAATTTTCCATCGAGTAGCCCGACTGGAGTGCGAGCACCGAGCCGATGAAGAAGCTCAGAATCGTGACGATCGGCAACGAGGTGTAGCCGATGAGGAAACACTGCTCGACGAAACGCCCGAACTGTCGCGGGAGCGTGCCGGTGTATTTCAGCGTGCGCGTCGTCAGAAGCACGACGCCGCCGATGTGGCCGATGACGAGGTTGAGCTGTTTCATGGGAGGGCGGCCGGGGTGGCCGGAGTGTCGACGGAGCGACGGAAATCGAAAACGGAGAACTTCCAGCGGCGCTCGCCGGGCGCGCGGCGCCAGCTCAGCAGGCCGTTGCCGATCGCGACGCGTTCGCCGGATTGGGTCGTGGCGCGCGTGCTGAAGAGCGGGCCGAGGTGGAATTCGCGCTCGGTCGGCGACCGGCGGCGGCTGACGAGGCTCCACAAGACGCTCCACCGCGTGTCGTCCGGCGCGCGCTGGTCGTAGCGGTAGAGCGCGAAGAGCGGAGTGTAGAGTTCGCGAATCGGCTGGTTGTTGGGGAAGAACACTTCGAAGGGGCTCACGAGCTGGAGCTGGCGGCGTCCGGCGCCGTTGTCCCAAACGCTGAAGAGCGGCCAGAGGTGCTTTTTGTAGGCGGGCGCGGCGGCCGGATTCGTGAGGCTGCGCTGTTCGTGCGACCAATAGACGAAAAAGAGGAATTGGTTGCGTTCGTTCGCGATGCCCGCGTCCGGCCAGCGCGCGTTGCGCACGAGCGGCCAGGCGAACCACGTCTTGTCGTAGCCCTTCACGACGCTGTGCGTGTAGAGCGGCGCCCAGCGGTTGACGTAGCGCTCGTCGCCGCGGCCTTGCACGAGGAGCGGCCAGAAGTAGCGCGTTTCGTGGTAGCGCTTGGGCGCGGTGCGGTCGGTGTAACCGAAAAATGGCCAGAGGTAATTCTCGTCGATGGAGTCCGGCGCGGTGGCGCGCGTGTAGAACGGCAGGAAACCCAGGCTCTCGCGTGTTGCCCCGGCGCCGGCGGGCTCGTCGAGGTGCTTCACTTGTTTATAGATCAGCGGCCAGAGGTAATACTGATTGTCGTAGTCGCCGGCCCGCGCGACGCGCCCGCCCAGCGGCCAGAACTCGAAGCCGTGGTGGCCATTGCCCGCGGTGAATCGCAGGAAAGGCCACGGCACGTAGTTCGTGTGGCGACCGTCCTTCTCGACGCGGAAATAGAGCGGAAACGCGGTCCAGCTCAGGCGGTCTTTGCCGAAGCGGTGCTTGATCTCGCCGGCGACGGGCAACAGCCCGCGGTAGCTCGTGGCGGGATCGCCGGTCTCACGCGAAAAATAGAACGGCCACACGTCGAAGCCGTGCACGGGTTGACCGCTGAGGCCGGTTTCGCGGCGGTCATTAACGATTTGGAAGATCGAAAACCACGACTCCGCGCCGTCGCGCCGCCAGGTGACGAGCGGGTAGAGAAAGTGCATCGTCTCCTTCTCTCCCCTGGCCTCGTGCAAAAACAGCGGACGCAGTGCGCGGACGTTCGTGCCATCGGGGGCGGTGCGCTCGGCGACCAGCGGCCCGAGGCCGTGTTGGGTGGTGACCTCCCCGGTCCGGTCGTCGACCGTCGCGACACGCAGCGGCCAGCCGTTGAGTTCGGCGCCGCGAAGCGGCTGTGCGAACCCAGCCGCGAG
The DNA here is from genome assembly GCA_041906465.1 of Candidatus Didemnitutus sp. Classification (GTDB taxonomy): domain Bacteria; phylum Verrucomicrobiota; class Verrucomicrobiia; order Opitutales; family Opitutaceae; genus Didemnitutus. Next base: position 112,692 of record JAYRJE010000016.1, read on the forward strand.
GAGCAGCCAGACTGCGAGTCGGGACATCATTGCTTGGTCAGTATTGCCTTTGCGTCGGCCCGGGCCAGTTAGGTGTTGGCTCGAGCAGAACAGGGACAGGTAAGTCCCGGCCCGCTGGGGCGCAAACAGTATGTTAAAACCGCAACTAGCAGGATCTGTTCCCCCACAGTGTGAGAGAAAGTCATGGCGGACCGCACTTTGCTGCGCCGTGAAAGCCTCGACGCCATGCGCATAACTGGCGGCAACGCGCGTGGCATCCCGCTGATCCTGCCGAAGGGCGATGCGGTGCGTCCGGCTACGGATGCGATGCGGCAGGCGGTGTTTTCCAGCATCGCCAGTCGCGTGTCGGGCGCGCGGTTTCTTGATTTGTTTGCCGGTAGCGGTGCCTACGGCCTGGAGGCGCTCAGTCGCGGCGCGGCGGGCGGCGTGTTTGTGGAGAAGAACGGGAAAACCGCCGCCTGCATCCGGGAGAATATCGCGGCGGTGTGCAAAAGCCTCGCGCGTGACACGCATGATCTCGCCGTCATCAACGCCGATGCGACAGGCGTGCCGGCGACGGGCGACGCGCCCGATCTCGTGTTCATCGATCCGCCTTACGATTTGATTGCAGACGTGGCGCCGAAGCTGTTCGGGCGGCTGACGACGCTACTCGCCGACAAGGCCGATCCGGTGATCATTTTCGAAATGCCCGGCGAACTGGTGCTGGCGCCCGAGGGGTGGACTTGCGTGAAGCGGCTCGGCAAAGGCGCGCGGCAGCCGACCGTGTGCTTTTTCAAGCGGACTGAGTAGCGCAGGGGTCTCGCCGGCATCGTTCGGAGCAGGCGCGTCTTCAGAGCGTGCCGCGCGCGGCTTTCGTCAGCGTGAGCGCGGCGACGACAGCGGTTTCGAGCCGCAGCACGCGCGAGCCGAGATGCACGAGTTCGAAACCGGCCGCGCGCAGATCCGCGCGGTCGCACGGACCCCAGCCGCGCTCGGGACCGAGGGCGAGCACCACGGGTTTGTGGCGTATGACGCCACCTTCGGCGAGGGCGCGCGGAGCCTCGTAATTGTCGAGCGCGAGGCGGGTGGTGTCGGGCGACAGGAGGGCGAACGCGGTGGCCAGCGAGTGTGTGGCGGTGACTTCGGGGATTTGCGTTGCGAAGGCCTGCTCGGCGCCAGCGAGCGCGTGGCGGCGCCATTCACCGTCGCGCCAGAGCGTGCTTTGCGCGTAGCTGGGTTCCGTTTTCTCGGTCGCCACGAAATGGATCGCGCTCACGCCCAGCGTGGTGGCATCGCGCAGGATGTCGCGGGCGGTTTGCGGACGCGGCAGGCCGATGAGCAGCGTGATCGCGTCAGGCGGGGCGGGCGGCACCGTCCACGTGAAGGTCAACTCAAGTGCGTCGTCGCGCCGCGCGGCGAGGCGGCCTTTGCCGCGCGGCCCGTTGATCAGTCCGGCGTCGAACTCGTCGCCCGGCGCGCAGCGCAGAATCTCCAGCAGATGTCGCGCGCGGGGGTCGACCCGCGGAAGCGGTGACGCGAGCTCATCAGCGGCGAAAAGCACAAGATTCACGGCGGGGAGTTAGCGGTGCGTGGGGGACGTGTCCACCCTTGGCTTGATGCGAGGGAGCTTTGGCCTAGCCTGCGCCGCGTGAATCCCACTGCGAAAGCCCCGCGCCGTCCCTCCGACGACCCCTTGCAGGGCCGGACGGCCATCATCGTCGAAGACCAGAAGCTGTTCGCGGATTTCCTGGCGAGTTGCTTCCAGGAATGGGGCATCGAAGTGCTCGTGAACACGCCCTCCGGCATCGAAGGCCTTGCGGCGGTCAACAAGAAGCAGCCGGATTTGCTGATGCTCGATTTTTCGCTGCCCGACATCGACGGGCTGGAAATCGCGCGGCAGGTGCTCACGGACCGGAGGAGGGGCGGCATGCGCGTGGTCGGCATCTCGTCGCACTGCGATCCGTGGACGATGTTGCAGGTGCAGAAGCTCGGGTTGCACGGCTTCGTCGACAAGATGGAGCAGAATGCCGGGAGTCTGCGCGCGGCGCTGGCGTCGGTGCTCAGCGGGAATGTCTTCTACACGCGGGCAGTGACGGAATCGAGTGCGCGGCTGCGGCAGGATCCGCGGGCGTTCAATCGCGTGCTCTCGGATTACGAGTTGAAGATCCTGGGGATGATCGGCCGCGCGATGACCGACGAGGAGATCGCCATCGAACTCGGAATCAGTCCGGCCACGATGCAATCGCGGCGTCGCGACATCATGAAGAAGCTTGATATCCACACCACGCCGAAGCTCATCCACTACGCGATCGTGAATGGGCTCACCCGGCCGATGCGCCCGTGAGGCGGGTGAGCGACGTGCGCAACATGGACCAGTCCTGCGCAAGCTCTTCCGCCAGCGGTCGAGCCGCGCTCCATTCCTTGGCCCGGCAAAGTTGTTCGAGCTGAAGTCCCCGACGCATCGGTGCGGTGGCGTGCAGAAAGCCGAAGCGTCCCGAGATTTTATGGGCCGCGCGCGCGGCGGCGTCGCTGTCGCAGGCGGCCAGCGCCGCGGTGAGCGCGCCGAACTCGGCTTCGGCGTCGGCGGCGAATTCCGCGAGTTCGGCGCCAAGGTCGCGCGCATGCTGTCGCGAGAGCGTGAGGAGGTTTTGCAGCGGATCGACCTGCTTCCCTTCCGGCAAGGCCATGTGCTGCGCACCGGCGGGATTGCGGCTGTGGATCGCCTCCTCGAGGGCGGCTTGCAACCGCTCCTCGCTGACCGGCTTGCCAAGAAAGCCGTCCATGCCGGACGCGAGACACTCCGCGCGTTTCTCCACCGTTGTGTAGGCCGTGGTGGCGAGCACGAGTGGATGCCGGCCCAGGGGAGCGAGGGTCTCGCGGATGCGGCGTGCGAGCTGTGGCCCGGTGGTGTCGGGCATGTCGTAATCGAGGAAGATAATGTCGGGTTGAGCGCCGACGGCGGCGCGCAGCGCGGTGACGGCGTCGAGCGCTCGTTGCACGGAGAACCCGCGGCGCTCGAGCATCGCGCCGAGGGACACGACATTGTATTCCTCGTCATCCACGACAAGCGCGCGGCGGGGCAGCGCCTCCAGCGCGGCGCGAGCCGGGACGTGCACGGGCGCCGTCGGCGCGATCGGCAGTGGCAGTTCGAGGTAGAAGGTCGATCCCTGGCCTGGTGCGCTTTCGAGCCACGCGCGGCCGCCCATTTTTTCTGCGAGGCGACGGCACACGGCGAGTCCCATGCCCGTGCCGGGGATGCGGCTGCTCCGCGCGCCGGCGCCGCGCTCGAATTTTTCGAAGATACGCGCCTGCTCCGCCGCCGGAATGCCCGGGCCCTCGTCGGAAACGGCGAAGGTGAGCGCAACTCTCTCCGCGCCGTCCTGGCGGGCCCACGCGGTGACCTCGATGGTGCCGCGCGGCGCGTATTTCACGGCATTGCTGACGTAGTTGAGCAGCACCTGGCGGATGCGACGGGCATCACCGATCAGGCGCGCGGGCACCGTGGGCCCGACGGCGAACTCGACGCGCACGCCGGCCGCCGCACTCAGCGGCGAAGTGATCGCGGAGACGGCGTCGAACAATTCGGCGGGCGCAAACGGCTGCGGATCGAGTTCGATGGTGCCGGCCTGGAGCTTGGAAAAATCGAGGATGTCCTCCAGCAGCGAGGCGAGGTGCGACGCGCAGTGGCGAAGGAGTCCGAAGCGATATTGGCCTTCTTCGTCGAGAAACGAGATGTCGATCGCGGCCGAGAGCCCGACGACGCCGTTCATCGGGTTGCGGATCTCGTGGCTCATGCTCGCGAGAAATTCGTCCTTCGCGGCATTGGCTTTTTCCAACTCCGCGGTGCGCTCGCGGACGAGTCGCTCCAGCTCGTCCGTGCGAGCCCGCATGCGGCGCTCGCGATAGCGCAGGGCACCGAGCAACGACAGTCCGGTGACTGCGGCGTAGCCGGCGTAGGCCCAGCCGGAGCGATACCAGGGTGGCAGCACCGTGAACGTGAAGTAGGCGGGCGCGCTGGTTTGGCCGGCAGGATTCACCGTGCGGGCGGCGAACGCATAGCGTCCCTCGCGCAGATTCGAGAACTCAAACGAGACGCGGTCGCTGGGCGCGCTCCAGGCGTTCTCGTCGCTGCCGAATTGAGTCTGGTAGCGCAGGGCGGCGCGCTGGCGGATCTCTGGCGAGGTGAGGCGCAGGTGCACCGCCTCGGAGAAGGTCACTGTGGTGCCGTCGTTGCTCGCCGCGCCGACGCGGCTGATACGTGGCGTGGCGGGCGGGCGCACTTCCGATAATTCAGCTGGCCGCGTTTGCAGCAGCCCTTCGGTCCCGCCGATCCAAAGCGTCTCCGCGGCACCGAGGTTGCTCAGCGCGAGCTTGTTGACCGAGCCGATCGATTCGAGATCGGGAACCCACAGACTGCGCCAGCGGGCCGAACGTTCGTCCGGGAAGATTTCGATCACGCCGATGCCGTCTTGGTAGCCAGCCGGCACGCTCGGCCCGCGGCTCAGCGCGATGTAGAGGCGACGTTCATCCGCGGAGAGCGCGCATGCGACGGCGGAGCCGGGGAGGTCGCACAGCTTCACCGGTGGAGCGTCGGGCCGGGCGAGATAGGCGGCCGCGCCGGCCAGCAGGAGCACGTCACTTCGGCGCGCGGCGACGACGCTCGGGCTGGCTTCCGGGGTTCCGAATGGAGCAGGAAGGTCGACCGGAGCGAAGCCGGTTACGGTTCGCCTCCATTTTTGCGGGCCATAGGTCGGGGCGCCAGTCCAGATCGCTCCGGCAGGGTCGTGCGCAAGCGAGCCGAAATAAGGGAGCTTCGAGTGGTGGGTGGTCTGCCATGCGCCGTCGGGGCCGCGAAAGAACTCGAACCAGCCGTCGCTCAGTGAGGCGAGCCAATGGTCGCCCGGACCCGTGCGCGCGAGCAGCCCGACGGTGCGCGACGAGAACTCGAATTGCAGCGTCGTGGTGCCGTTCTCATGGAGAGCAATGGCGCCGAATCCCCCGATCCAGAGCCGCGTGCGATCGATCGCAAGGGTCTGCGATTCCCTGAGCGGCAGGTCCGAAAGCGCGCGACTCGTGAAACCGCGATTGCCGGGCTTTAGATGGTAAACGCGGTTCTGGGCGCCGACCCAAAGCGATTCGTCCGGTGCAACGGCGATCGCGCGAATGAGCTGCGGTCGAGCCTGGTCATCCAGACGCACTTGGGCGGTGGCGCCCGTCGTGTCCATGCGCATCACCCGGTCCTCGCACAAAAACCAGAGGTCGCGCTCGCGGCCGAGGAATTGCCCCAGCAGCGTGCCGTGCAGGCCATCGCTTTCATCGAGGCGGCGGATGATCTCGTGCTTACGATCGACGATCGCGACGCCACCGGAGAGTGTGGCCAGGGCGCGGAACCCGTTTCCCAGGTCGGATACCCCGATCAGCTTGTGTTGAATCAGCCACTCATTCAGCGCGGCGGGCGACAGGCACCGCGGTTCGCTCGAAATGGTCCAAAATCCCCGGTTCGAACCGCCGATCAGCTCGCCGTTTTCGCGCGCCAGCGAGAAGAGCCCATCGTTGGGCAGTTGTTCGACCCCGGCTACGTGCTCCGGGCCATCGGCGCCCACACGGTAGAGCCCGGACTCGCGGTGGTGGAACCAGAGGCGTCCCTCGAACATGATCGCGAACAGCCGGTGCGCGGTTGGATAGTTCCAGACGTCGAATTTCGCTCCGTCCCAACGTAACAGACGATCATCCGCGACAAAAAACGCGCCGCCCGGCGTCGCGTGGCAGGCGCGAACCGCCCGGATTTCGGAAGCGGCGAACGGAAGTTTGTCGTGGAGGGAAACGCGTTGCGGCGCCCGATCCTTTGACACGTCGAACCAGCCCAGATCGCTCCACCCGCCATACCACAAACGGTGGCCATCAGCATCGAAGGAGCAGCTGACGACCAGCTTCGCGTCGCCATGATTCTGCCACATGAGTCCGTCGAAGGAGAGCATGCCGTTCGCGGTGCCGAACCAGAGTGCTCCGCCCCCGGGCTGGGCGGCGGCACAGTAGAAAATGGAGGCGTTGCCGGTCTGTTGCTGGCGGAACGTTTCAAGGACGGGACGGCTCCAGGACGGTGTGTCCCATGCGCCGTGCACGAGCGAGGCCAGTGGCAGAACGATCAGTGCGAGGGCGACACGAACGCGCGACATGCGGAAAAGATGCTTCAACAATGGCGGGCCGACGAACTCCGGAAACACCTAATTTCAGGCGAACGCCGGCCACTGCATCAGGCGCGTCTTGCCTGAAGATTGGCGAAATGCCGGGCCGTATCGATGCGTTACAGATGGGACAATCATCACGTCATGAAACACCTCTCCCACCTCCTTGCCGGGCTGCTCGCCAGCCTGTTTTTATCTGCCGGCTGTCATGTGATCGCCGCCAAGCTCATGGGCCTTGATGAGGCCGATTTGGCGCAATTCTGCGACCGCGCCAACGCTCCCACTGTGCTTCCCTCCAGTTGGGCGTGAGCTGCCATGCTCAACCTTGCAACCCTTCGTTACCCGCGGGCGCTGGCCGAGAATGGCGGACCGCTGGAACGCGTCAGTTGCGGTGAGATTTCGCTGCTGGGTGGGCGTTGGTTCGAAGCCAACGCCTACCTTCGGCCGGAACACACCGCGGGCCTCTGGCATCGGCACGTCTTCGGCAGCGCGAGCGGTAGCGGCACGGATCGCTCGCCGCTCGTTGCGCGCTTCAAGGCGATTTCCGAAGCGATGGAGCGTTGGGCGCACTGGGCGACGTTCAGTGCACCCGACGCCGCGCACTACGGATTCGACCTCGATCCCTCGAGCAACGGCATGGCCGCGTTTCCCGGGCTCTTTGCCCGGCAAGCGCGCGCCGCGGCGCTGATGGAGGCGACCGAGCGTTTCAATCTGCTCAATTGGTGGGAAGGTCGGCTGGCCGCGATCGCTGCCGAAGCGCCATGGCCGAACACCGACGCCTTCGTGATCCAATCCGACCTGCCTGGCGCCACGGTGATTTTGCACCGCCGCTCAGAACGCGGCCACCACGCCTTTGGTCACGCCTCGCGGCCCACGTTTGCGGGTGCCTGCGAGGCCGCAGCGATCGAAATGGAGCGGCACGAGACGGCCGTGGGCTACTACGTGTTGGCGGGTTGCGGGCGAGGCCACGTCGTGGCGGGCGCGATGCACCCGGTGGAGCAGCGCAGCTTGTTCTTCGCATCGGACGACGGCTACGAATTCTTCTGCGAACGGGTGGACGGCCGCGCCAGCGGTCCGCGGCCGAAGCCGCGCGTCGTGTTCGATGGTGTTGTCTCCGGCCCATGGGAAAGCTACGCGCACGTCTGGCGCGTGCTGTTCGAGCCGCCTAGCCTGCGCTTCCTCTCGCGTGAGCAGGAATACTTCCTGTGGTGACGAACATTGGGGGCGACGTGCTGGTTCGCTGCGCGACGGTCGTAGGTCTCTGCGCGAATTTAGCCCTCCTCCGCCTGCGGCTTCAGACGGCAGTCTTCGCCACTTCGGTTCGCACGTCTTGTCAGCTGGTCTGCCTGAGCACTCGCGAGAAGCTGGCTTGCCGGCCGACTTGTCCGCCGAAGCTTCGGGGCGCAAGTGGCAGCCCTGGCGAAGGCTGGTGCGGGCAGACGGAATCGAACCGACGATACCTGTTTGGAAGACAGGAGTTTTACCACTAAACTATGCCCGCGAAGGCGTGGGGCCGAGAGTGGCGCGCAGGCGCGACCATTCAAGCTTTAGTTAAACTCCGGCGCGTCCGCGAATCGGGTTGCGAGGGCAAAACCGTTGCGTTTTAACCGCGGGACTATGGCAACTCCCGCGGCCGCGAAACCGAAGTCGAGCGTCCAACAAGCTCAGGCGCTGGCGAAGCAGAAGGCCCTCGAGAAGAAATCCAAGACCTACAAGCTGGCGCTGGGGGAGCTCGCGATTTTCACCAGCCAGCTGGCGTCGCTCCTTCAGGCCGGCCTGCCGCTCGTCTCTTGCTTGGAGGCGTTGCAGGACCAGACGGAAGACCAGATTTTCCGCATCGTCATCCGCGATGTCCGCAATGATATCGCGACGGGCACGTCGTTCTCGGCCGCGGTGAAGAAATTTCCGAACTCGTTCAACTCGCTGTTCGTCTCGATGGTCGAGGCAGGTGAAGCGTCGGGCGGTCTGGCGGAGATTTTGGCCAAGGTCGCGGCTTACTTCGAGTCGACCGTCAAGCTGACCAAGAAAGTGAAGTCGGCCATGACTTACCCGATCGCGGTCATCGGCCTCGCCGTCGCGCTCGTGAACGTGCTGCTGATCTTCGTCATCCCGGTGTTCGCGGAGATGTTCAAGGACTTCGGCGCCAAGCTCCCGGCGCCGACGCAGATGCTGATCGATCTCTCGAACTTCCTCAAAAGCTGGTGGTGGGCGATTCTGCTGCTCGTTTACGGCCTCTACACGGTGATGAAGAAATACACCGCGACGCCCGCGGGCCGGCGCCAGAAGGACCACTTCCTCGTCAAGGCGCCGATCTTCGGCAATCTCGTGCACAAGATCGCGCTCTCGCGCTTTTGCCGCACCTACGCGACGCTCATGCGCTCGGGCGTGCCGATCCTCCGCACGCTCGAGATCGTATCGTCCGCTTCCGGCATGGTGCAGGTCGAGGATGCCTGCGTCGAAATCGCCAAACACGTGTCGCAGGGCGGACAAGTCTCCGAAGTCATGGCCGCGAATCCCTTCTTCCCGCCCATGATGAAGCACATGGTCAAGGCCGGCGAATCCACCGGCAACGTCGACGGCATGATGAACAAGATCGCGGATTTCTACGACACCGAGTGTGACGCCACGGTGGCCGCGCTCACGTCGCTCATCGAGCCGATGCTCATCGTGTTCCTGGGCGTGGTGGTCGGCGGCATCGTCATGGCGATGTTCCTTCCGATCTTCCAACTCGGCGCGGTTGCAGGCGGCCAGGGCTGAGCTCCGCGGTCGCGTGACCGGCTTGAGGATCGCCAGGCATTCGCTCGGCGATCTTTGGTTTTTCTCCGGAAACGGTGCGCGTTTGCACGGGGACTGCACGCGTCGCACAGAGGAACTAAACAAGTCCTTTACCTGTTGCGGGCCGATTGACCGAAAGCCGCTTGCGTGCAGGATAGCCGCTCCGCAAAGTCGCGGTCCCTCTCGCCCATGCCTTCCATCCTGATTGTCGACGACCTGATCTCGATTCACGAGATGCTCGAGGCCGTCATCCAGCCGACCGGCTACGCCACGGCGTTTGCCACGGATGGCGAGAAGGCACTCGCGCGCTACAAGGCGGAAAAATTCGACCTCGTGCTCGCCGACATCGACATGAAACCGATGGACGGCATCACGTTGCTCAAGCAGCTGAAGCAATACGATCCCGCCACCGTCGTCATCATCATGACGGCCTACGCGAGCACCGAGAGCGCGATCCAAGCGTTGAAATTCGGCGCGTTCGATTACCTGCAAAAACCTTTTCGCGTCGAGGAACTGATCCAAACGCTCAAGCGCGGCGTGGAGTTCAAGCGCGTGGTCACCGAGCGCGAGTCCGCGCGCGGCGCGGGCGGTGCGGCGGCGGCGGGAGATTTCGATGCGCGACTCGTGGGCGCCAGCCCGAAGATCAAGCGGCTCGTCACGCAATTGAGGAAGCTCGCGACGGCGCACGCCCCGGTGCTCATCAGCGGCGAGTTGGGCAGCGGCCACGAAATCGCGGCCGAGCTGCTGCACGCGGCTGGTTCGCCGGCGGGCAGTCCCTTCATCAATATCGATTGCAAACTGGTCGACGAGCCGACGTTGAACGACGGCCTGCTCGGCCCCGACGGCACGGGTGGCAAATGGGTGCAGCAAGCCAAGGGCGGCACGCTCGGGCTCCAGCACGTGCAGTGCTTGCCCGACGGTGCGCAGCAAAAGCTCGTCTCCATCCTGCGCACGCATGCCCCGCACGTTCGTGTGATCTGCACGACGGAGACGGATCTTGAGAAACTCACCGAGGAAGGCGCGTTCAACGAGGAGCTGTTCTACCGCATCGCGGCGCTTCCCGTGCACATGCCCGCATTGCGTGAGCGCACGGAGGATATTCCGCTGCTGTTGAAATCGGTCGCTGGCACCTCGGCCAACCCGCAGTTCGATGCGCGGCAGATCGAGTTCACCGACGACGCCATGGCGACCCTCAAGGCCTATCGCTGGCCGGGCAACCTCGCGGAGTTCACGCAGGTGATTTCGCAGGTGATCTCGACCGCCGAGGCGCGCGTGATCACTTCGGCCCAGCTGCCGTTGCGCATCCACGAGTTGAAAGACTGGCCGCCACTCACCGACTACCTCGCCGGTCAGGAGAAGCAATATATCGCCCGCGTGCTCCACGCCTGCGGAGGCGACAAAGCCAAGGCCGCCAAGGTGCTCGGCCTCGATCCGACGAAGCTCATTTGAACGGGCTGCCGCGGGTGTCGCCGGCACAGTTGCGCGTCATCGTTCGCCGCGGGCCCTTTTCCCGCTTGCCGCGCCTAGCGGCGGTCCCAACCTTCGCCGAAATCTGCGCTCATGCCTAAACGCACCGACCTCGAGTCCATCCTGATCATTGGCGCCGGCCCCATCATCATCGGCCAGGCCTGCGAATTCGACTATTCCGGCACGCAAGCGTGCAAGGCGCTCAAAGAGGAGGGCTACAAGGTCATCCTCGCGAACTCCAACCCGGCCACGATCATGACCGATCCGGAGTTCGCCGATGTCACCTACATCGAGCCGCTCACGGTCGACATTCTCGAAAAGATCATCGCCAAGGAGCGCCCGTCCGCGCTGCTCCCGACGCTCGGCGGCCAGACCGCGCTGAACCTCTCGATGCAGCTCCACGAGCAGGGCATCCTGAAGAAATACGGCGTGGAAATGATCGGCGCAAAGCCGCCCGCGATTCAGAAGGGCGAGGACCGCCAGCTGTTCAAGGAGGCGATGCTCAAGATCGGCCTCGACGTCGCGAAATCCCGCGTGGTCCACACGCTCGATGAGGCGCGCAAGGCGGCCGAGGAAATTGGCACGATGCCGCTCATCATCCGCCCGTCGTTCACGCTCGGCGGGACCGGCGGCGGCATCGCCTACAACCGCGAAGAGTTCGAGCAGATCGTCAACGGCGGCCTCGAAGCCTCGCCGACCCACGAAGTCCTCATCGAGGAGTGCCTCCTCGGCTGGAAGGAATTCGAGATGGAAGTGATGCGCGACCACAAGGACCAGTGCGTCGTCATCTGCTCGATCGAGAACTTCGACCCGATGGGCGTCCACACTGGCGACTCCATCACCGTTGCCCCCGCGCTCACGCTCACCGACAAGGAATACCAGGTGATGCGCGACGCCTCGTTCGCCGTCATCCGCGAGATCGGCGTCGAGACCGGCGGCTCGAACATCCAGTTCTCCGTCGACCCGGTCACCGGCCGCATGGTCGTGATCGAAATGAACCCGCGCGTGTCGCGCTCGTCCGCGCTGGCGTCGAAGGCGACCGGCTTCCCGATCGCGAAGATCGCGGCGAAGCTCGCCGTGGGCTACACGCTCGACGAGCTGCGCAACGACATCACGCGCCTCACGCCCGCGAGCTTCGAGCCGACGATCGACTACGTCGTCACGAAGATTCCGCGCTTCGCGTTCGAGAAGTTCCCTGGCTCCAACGCCACGCTCACCTCCGCGATGAAGTCCGTCGGCGAGGCGATGGCGATCGGCCGCACGTTCAAGGAGTCGTTCCAGAAGTGCCTCCGGTCGCTCGAGACCGGCGCGCGCGGCTGGGGCGGTGGCGGCAAATACGGCCACGACGACCTCCCCGACGATGCCACGCTCCGCCAGAAACTCGGCACGCCGAACGCCGAACGCGTTTACTACATCCGCTGGGCGTTCATGTCCGGCATGTCGATCGACGAGATCTTCAACCTGACGAAGATCGATCCGTGGTTCCTGCACCAGCTGCGCGAGCTCCACGAGATGGAGCAGAACCTCAAGAAGCTCACGCTCGCCACGCTCGACCAGCGCACGCTGAAGCGCGCGAAGCAGTTCGGCTTCTCCGACGCGCAGCTCGCTCACTTCCTCAAGACCGATTTCGACGCGATGCGCGCCGCGCGCAAGAAGGCCGGCGTCAACACGACCTACCGGCTCGTCGACACGTGCGCCGCGGAGTTCGAGGCGTTCACGCCTTACTACTACTCGAGCTACGGCGACGAGAACGAGATCCTGCCTTCGAAGAAAAAGAAGATCATGATCATCGGCGGCGGCCCGAACCGCATCGGCCAGGGCATCGAGTTCGACTACTGTTGCGTGCACGCGTCGTTCGCGCTGCGTGAGGCGGGCTTCGAGACCGTGATGGTCAACTCGAACCCCGAGACCGTCTCGACCGACTACGACACGTCCGACCGCCTCTACTTCGAGCCGCTCACGCTCGAGGACGTGCTCGAGATCTACGAGCAGGAAGGCTGCGTCGGAGCGATCGCGCAGTTCGGTGGCCAGACGCCGCTCAATCTCGCCAGCGCCTTGAAGGCGCGCGGCGTGAACGTCATCGGCACCTCGCCGGAAAGCATCGACACCGCGGAAGACCGCAAGCTCTTCGCCGCCGTCCTCGATCAACTCCAGCTGAAGTCGCCGGCCAACCGCATCGCGATGTCCGAGGCCGAAGCGATCGCGTGCGCGGCAGAGCTCGGTTATCCGGTGCTCGTGCGCCCGTCCTTCGTGCTCGGCGGTCGCGGCATGTTCATTCTCTACAGCGAAGCCGAACTGCGCGACGTCGTGCATCAGGTGTTCGCGGTCATGCCGGGCAAGCCCGTGCTGATCGACAAGTTCCTCGAAGACGCGATCGAGCTCGACGTCGACTGCATCAGCGACGGCGAGACGACGCTCGTCGGCGGCATGCTCGAGCACATCGAGTTCGCCGGCGTGCACTCCGGCGACGCCGCGATGGTGATGCCGCCGCATACGCTCTCGAAGGAGATGCTCGGCACCGTCCGCTCGGCAACCTACGCGCTCGCGAAGGCGCTCAAGGTTGTCGGCCTGATGAATGTCCAGTTCGCGATCAAGGACAACCAGCTCTACGTGCTCGAAGTGAACCCGCGCGCGTCGCGCACGGTGCCGTTCGTGGCGAAGGCCATCGGCGTGCCGCTCGCGAAACTCGCCGCGAAGGTCATGGCCGGCGCGAAGCTCAAGGACCTCGGCTTCACGAAGGAAATTCAGCCCAAGCACTGGTGCGTGAAAGAAGCCGTGTTCCCCTTCAACCGCTTCCCGGGCGCCGCCATCGTGCTGAGCCCCGAGATGCGTTCGACGGGCGAAGTCATGGGCATGGACGACGATCTCGGCATCGCCTACGCGAAGACGCAGATGGCCGCCAAGCCGTCGCTCCCGCTCAAGGGCAAGGTGTTCATCTCGGTCAAAGACTCCGACAAGGCGCACGTCGTCGAACTCGCGAAGGGCTTCATCGAACTCGGCTTCACGGTTTGCTCGACGACGAACACGGCGAAGCTACTCGCTTCGCACGGCGTCGCCGCGCAGCCGGTCTTCAAGCTCAACGAAGGTCGCCCGAACTGCGTCGATATGATCAAGAACGGCGAGATCCAGTTCGTCGTGAACACGCCGCGTGGCATGATCCCGCGCCAGGACGAGAACGCGATCCGCGCTGCCGCCTACGCCAACAATGTCGCCATCTCGACGACGCTGACCGGTGCCCAAGCGGCCGTGAACGGCATCCGCGCGATGAAGAACCTCCAAGTCGGCGTCCGTCCGATTCAGGAGTATCGTTACAACACGGTGCCGATGGCGTGAGGTAGCCGGAGCCAACGCGATGGTTCGTGACTCAAGCGCGCCGCCTCGGCGCGCTTTTTTCTTTGGCGCCACGTGCGAAGCAAGGGTGGTCACCGGTCACCGTCGTCCAAACGGCAATGAGGTCGTGGCAGCGCAGGGCCTCCCGGCCCACGCCGGGCAGCGAAGTCTCTGCCGGGTCGCGTCTTCGCCAGGCTCCAGCCGGCCCCAGCCCCGCGCCAGTGTCAGCGGCGGGCGCCGACTCCGACACGTGGTCGTAATCGCTCTGGCGCACTGCAACCACGTGACCCGCACATCGTCACGACCGAATCTGGCGTAATACGCCACATTTGCTCAGCGGGATTTCACCGTGGGAAATCTGGCGTAATACGCCATGATTTTGGCCTGTCTCCTCGACGCTCAGGCGCGAACGCCGCGAGCTTCGCATGACACGCGCGCTGCTCCCCAAGGCCGGGGCACTCGGCTAGCGTTGCCGCCATGTCCGCCGATTCTCCGCTCACTCTCGTCGCCCTGCTCCACGGTCCCGATCAACGCGGTCTCGTTGCCCGGGCCTCGGGTTGGATCTTTCAGCGCGGTGGCAACATTCTGCACGCCGACCAGCACCGCGACGAGGACGAGGGAGTGTTCTTTCAGCGGATCGAGTGGGTGCCGGCCTTCGCCAAGGCTTCGGCCGGCAAGCCTGCCCGCCCAGTGGCCGCGGATGAGGAGCGTGCGTTTCTCGCCTACGCGCGCGACGACTTGCGCATGAATGCCGTTGTGACCGACTCGGCGCGGCGCCCGCGCGTGGTGTTGTTCGTGTCGAAGGCCGACCACTGCTTCCACGACATCGTGCTGCGTTGGCGAGCGGGCGAGTTTCCCTGTGAAATTGTCGGCGTCGTCTCGAATCACCGCGACCTCGCCGCTGCGGCGCGTGGTTATGGGCTGAAATTCTTCCACATCCCGGTCGCGGCGCCGGCGAAAGCCAAGGCCGAGGCGCGGCAGCTCGCGCTGCTGCGGCGCCTGAAGGCCGACACCGTCGTGCTCGCGCGCTACATGCAGGTGCTCTCGGCGGATTTCCTCGCGGCGTTCGGCAAGCCGGTGATCAACATCCACCACTCGTTCCTGCCGGCGTTTGCCGGCGGGCGGCCCTATCATCAGGCGCACGAGCGCGGCGTGAAACTGATCGGCGCGACCGCGCACTACGCGACCGCGGTGCTCGATGATGGGCCGATCATTCATCAGGACGTCACGCGGGTGACGCATCGTCACGGCGTGGACGATCTCATTCGCAAGGGCCGGGACCTCGAAAAGCTCGTGCTCGCCCAGGCGTTGCGCTGGCACCTGGAGAATCGCGTTCTGGTCTTCGGCCGGAAGACGGTGGTGTTCGACTGAGTCGCACGAACCGATGCGTGAACGTTGCCGCGGGGCAGGGGCGGTTGCCCTCAGCCGCCACTCCCGCTGCGGGCTGCAATCCCAAGGGCCGTTGAGGGCAACGGCCCCTACCGTCGTCTCCGTCCTCCGTCCTCTGATTCCGGGCTTGAGCGGGTCCGGCCGGTTGCCCATGTTGCGCGATTCCCATGAGCAACGTCCCTTCCGCCACTCCCCCGCACGATCCGGCCAACCCGCCGCCGCCCGCCGGCGCCGATGCCTTTGCCGCCGATGTGCACTCGTTTTGGGAGAAGAACCGCTCGTTCATCCTCATTCTCGTCGCCGCCATTCTGATCGGCCTCGTCGGCCGCGAAGGCTGGCAATGGGTCCAGTCCTCCCGCGAAAAAGGCGTGCAGGAGGAATACGCCAAAGCCGGTGAGAATGTCGCGCAGCTCGCCAAATTTGCCGGGGCCAACCAGGGCCACGCGCTTGCGGGCGCGGCGCTGCTCCGCGTGGCGGACGACCAATACAGCAAGAGCGACTACAAGTCCGCCACCACGTCCTATACCAAAGCGGCCGAAGCGCTCGAGAACGAGGCCCTGAAGTCCCGGGCGAAGCTCGGCTCCGCCATGAGTCAACTCGCCGCCGGCGACAAGGCCGCCGGCGAAGCCGCGCTCAAAGCGATCGGCGCCGACACCAAAGCCGTGCCGGCCGTCCGTGCCGAAGCGCTCTATCATCAGGCGGTGCTCGCGAAGGACGCCGGCCGCGCCGATGACGCGCGCAAGATCGTCGAAGAGATCGGCAAGATCGAGTCCGCCGGCCTGTGGGCGCAACGCGCCTTCACCCTCGCCGCGCAACTCCCGCCGGCCCCGGTTGCGGCCCCCGCAGCCGGCAGCACGCCGACCGTCGAGTTCAAGCCGAAGGGCTGACCCCGTAAACGGGTGCGCGACGCCCGACGTGATTGGTTGATTTCACGAAGGCGGCCGACGGCCGCCTTTTTATTGCGCGAATAGAAACGTCCGTCGCCGCAGGGTAGCGGACGTTTCGCGCCGAACTCCGGGGAGCAGGCTCAGGCAGCAGTGCGACGCTTGGTGTATCGGCGTTGCGCGATGACTCCGAGCAGCACCGCCGCGCCGGCGAAAGCGGCGTAGGCTGATGGCTCCGGGACGGCCGAGACGTTTCCGGAGATGGAAAGATCATCGAGACGCAAAGTTCCGGTGCTGCCCGTTCCACCCCACGCATACACGCGAAACTGGACGAGGCTGGTTGCCGTGATGCTCGTAAGATCTGCGAAATCGAAGGTTCTCAAACTCATCGAGGCCGTCGTGGTGCTGGATGTGTTTGTCGTTGCGAACGTGAATGAGGTCTCGCGAAGGACCCCGTCGACCCAGAGTGCGATAGACATACTCGCGGGCCCAGTGGCGGAGCGCGACTCCTTGAATGTGAGCTGTGTCAGGCTGAGGTTGAAACCGGCGTTCGCCTGGAGACCGAAGGACAGATACTCACTTGTATCTGCCGACGAGCTTCCTGTGACCCATTGATTGGTCGTGAAGTTCTGGTTCGTGGTAGAATAGGTGGTGCTAACGTTGGTGGCGCTAACGGGCGTGAACGTCACGTTGGCCAAGCTCGGCGCATCGGCGAGTCCGGTCGGGAACGTGTATGTGTCGGTAAACTGCGCCTGAACGATGGGGGCGATCACCAACAAGCTCGCGCCAAGGGCGAGCGTCCGTCGAACGAGGGAGGTCGGGGTCATAGGCGTGGTTAGCGACGAGAGGCCCAACCCGTGCGATGGTTCTATGGTTAAGGATGCGCGCGGCTGGTTGCAGCACATTTTTTAGTAATCGCGCTCCCCGGCTGCGACGAGACCGCGGCGATGCAAGTATCGCGGTCTGGCCATCGCTTCCCTTGACTCCGCGCACCCATTGGACTCCGCTGTGTGCCGGTCGTCGGGGTGTAGCTTAGCCTGGTAGAGCGCCTGGTTTGGGACCAGGAGGTCGAGAGTTCGAATCTCTCCGCCCCGACCAATTTGCTACGAAATATCCAGCGCCGCCGTGGCGAGTCGGTCGCTCGCGAGCAAATCGCGTGGAATCCCGCTAAACCGGCAGGCGCTAGCGGATGCTTCGCTTTTTGCGGAAGTCGCGGCGTGCTTGTGCAGGTTGCGCTGGGCCAGCAGCTTTTACGGCCATTTCGTGAACAAATGCTTCTTGCGTCACTCGGGAGCGCTCCCTACACAAGTTTTCTCAATCTCTCATCAAATGGACACTCTTTCCCGCGACAGCAGCTCCAGCTCTAGCAACATCGTGCCGATGATCGGCGCGTTTACCGGCGTTATCGGCCTCCTCCTGGCTGTCGTCGCCCTCGTGCAACTCTCCACGGTCAAAAAGACCCAAGCCGCGCAAGGCGACGAAATCGCCAAGATCGCCACGATCGAGAACGAGGTCCGCTCCCAAGGCGCCAAGGTCGACGGCGACATGAAGAATCTCCGCGATGGCGTGCAGAACGCCCTCAATCAAGTCGGCACCGAGATCGGCGCGATCCGTGCGCAGCTGACGAAGATGGAAGAAGAAGCCAAGAAGCGCGCCGTTGCTCCCGCGACCACCGCCAAGGGTGGCAAGGCCGCCCCGACGGGTGTGAAGAACGCCGATGGCACCTACACCGTCGCTGCGGGCGACACCCCGAGCAAAATCGCCCGCAAGTTCGGCGTCAGCGTCGACGCGATCCTCTCCGAGAATCCCGGCCTGAATCCGAGCAAGCTTCACGTTGGCCAGAAGATCCGCCTCCCGGCGGGCCGCTAAGCTCGAGCGAAAAGAGTTTTCCTTCCCAGCCTCCGCGTGAGCGGAGGCTTTTTGTTTTGTCCGCGGCGCCACGCGCGCGCCAAAATCTGCGATTGGAAATCCGTGCGGGGCTTCGCAGCGTGAACGCATGAGTTCATCCGAAAAACCGCAGCGCTGGAAAAAACTCGGAGCGCGGCCGGTCGCACACACGCGCATCTTCGATGTGCAGAGCGTGGATTTTCAGCATCCGGCGCATCCGGCGCCGCGCGATTTTTTTCTGATCAACGCGCCGGATTGGGTGAACGTCGTCGCGCTCACGCCGCAGCACGAGATCGTCCTCGTGCGGCAGTTTCGTTTCGGCATGAACGACATTTCGCTTGAGATTCCAGGTGGCGTGATGGAAGCGGGCGAGGACCCCGTGACAACCGCCGTCCGAGAGCTGGCTGAGGAGACTGGCTACGTGGGCGAGAACGCGCGCTTGCTCGGCTCGGTGCATCCGAATCCGGCGATGCAGACGAATCGCTGTCACCTCGTCTTCGTTGAGAACGCGCGGCGCACGCAAGAACTCGCATGGGATCCGAACGAGGAATTCGAAATTCTCACGGTGCCGGCGGAGGAGGTTTACGCACGGGCCTTTAGCGGGGAGATCACTCACGCACTTGTGCTCGATGGGTTGCTGCTGTTTCGGCCAATCTGGGAGAAATTGCGGGGCGGACGGTAACCGTTCGCGCGCAAAGTGGAGTCTCACACGTTGTATCAGATCTCGCACCCGCAAGAGATGTGGGCCGCTCGCGCGCGAGGCGCGACGCGAGGTCGAGCCCGACGGGGCTCAGACCGCGGATCGTTTGCGAGCCACGCGCCCCACTGTCACACAACTTCGTGCACGCACCTGATTTGGATGTCGGGGAATATGCCCGCCGGGTCATTTGACTTTGCCTGACGCGCACGTTTACTGCGCCATCCCGATGGAAAGCGCCGTCTCCACGCCCGCGTTTGCCAACTCGCCCGATTCGCTCGGCGAGCTGGACGACTGTCGCCTGCCGGCGACACTCGAAAATGAAATCCGCGCCATCTACGAGCGCAGCCCGCTTTACCCGCAGAGATTTCCGCTCCACGACGATCCACTGCAGTGGGGATGCTATCGCGAGATTCCGGTGCTGACCAAGCAGGAGATCGTGCAACGCGGCCACACGGCGTTCTTCTCCGACTACCGCGAAATCGAACGCGGCTTCGCGCAGAAAAAATTCGAATACGAACACACGTCCGGCACGACGAGCGGTCCGATGACCGTCGTGATGGAGGATGGTTGGTGGAATGCGCAGACGCGCCGCGCGTATCTCGCGCATCCGGTGCTGGCGCAATATGTGGATCGGCCTTATCGCAAGTGCGTCCTCGCGCCGGTCGGCTGCTCGAGCAACCTGTGCCCCTATGAGGACCATCCGTTTCCGCACCGCTATTTCGACGGCACGGTTTATTTGAATCTTTCGAGCGATCCGTTCGCGTTTCCGGAGGGGGAGTGGGAGCGCATTGTGCGCGAATTGCAGGCGGTGCAGCCCGAGGTGCTCGAGGGCGAGCCGGTGTATCTCTCGCTGCTCGCGCGCGCGTTGAAAAAGCGCCACGTCGCGGTGCCGAGTGTGAAGACGGTGATTCTCACCTACGGCAAGGCGAGCCTGCAGCACAGTCGACGCATCGCCGAGGTCTTCCCCGGGGCGGCGCAGGTGGATCTCTACGGCTCGACCGAGGCGGGTTATCTTTTCGTGGGTGACGCGTTTCAGGACAACCTGCGTGTGATCGACGCGAATTGTTTCATCGAGCTCGTGCCGTGGCGCGCGAACGACCCCGAGGCTTTTCAAATTTACGTGACGACGCGTGATCGCGTGGCGATGCCGCTGCTGCGGTATCACACCGGCGACATCGTCCGGCGCACGCCGACGGGCTACCGGATTCTCGGACGCGAAAAGGATCTGCACACGCGGGCGGACGGCGTCGTGATTTCCGCGTGGGAGATCGACGCGGTCATGCCGGTGGAGTTTCAGTGCTGGCACTGGAGTCTCGTGCAGGTCTCCGAGCAGCGGTGGGAGTTGCAGTATGTCGCGGACACGATCGCGCCGGAGGGTTTCGCGGAGAAAGTCGCCGCGGTGCTCGGCGATGGTGCGCGCGTGACGTTGTTCCGCCGGAAATTCATCCAGCCGGCGGCGAGTGGGAAATTTGCGTTGCTGAAGCCCTTGGCGAAGTAGTCGCGCGATGAGGCTGGACTCCCGCGCGCAAGTGGCTCGGGAGCGCACCACGGGCGCTGCGGAGAAGCGTGATCGGCGGCAGCTTTCTCGCGTGCTGCGAACTGCCCGGCCGGCCGGACGCCTGCCTGCGTTACTCGTTACCCGGCGCGTTGCGTGCGCCAACGGCGCCAGCCGAAGAAGGCGAGGGCGGCGCCGATGAAAAGAGCGCCGTAGGTCGAAGGCTCCGGCACGGGTCTGGAGATCTGGGCGCCGAAGCCCATGAAGTCCATGTTGCCCCACGAATTGGGGTCGGTATCGGTGCGGTAAACGGAGGAGTTGTTCCAGTTCACGAGATCGGAACCGGTGTTCGCGGTGACGTCGCCGGCCATGAGCGAGTAGCCGTAGATGGTCTGGCCGACGGAGAGGCCGAGGTCGGTGAAACGGATGAGCGTGCCGACGAGATAGAGATCGCTGCTGTTGGGCGTGCCGGAGTTGGTGTCGAGCGTCGTGATCGATTGGCCGCTCGCGAGATTGTCGCCGTTCGTGGTCGTGGCGCGGAGGTATTTCGCGTTCGTGCCGGTCGGCGTGTCGACCGGATTGCCGAAAGTATCGGGCTGCACGAGGAGGCCGGTATTGGCGTAAGCCGTGGGGGCGTTGCTGGTGCCGTTGACGGTGCCGACGGAGGTGAAGGCCGCGACGCGGAAGCCGTCGCCGTAGTTGCCGACGTTTTCGAGGTCGAAGAAGACCATGGCGTCGCCCGCCTGCACCGTGTAGCCGCCGGAGAAGTAGAAATCGATGCGCTCGATGTTCGAACTGGTGGAAGCGGAACCGTTCGCGAAGGGATTGCGGAGGCCTTGCGTGAGGTCGTTGCTGAGCATCACTTCGGACATCGTCGGCGAACTGTCGCCTTTACCGAGAACCGTCGCGCTGCCGTAGCTCGTGGCCGAGTATTGGTAGAAGACGGTCGAGTTGTTCGGGTTGCCGGAAGAGGTGTTGCGGCGGAAGTAGACGGCGCTCGCGAGAGGACCGTTGAAATTGTAGGTGCCGAGCGCGGTGGAGATGTATTCCACCTGCGTGGTTTGATTGAGGTAAGTGATGTTGCCGGCGGTGCGATCGGTGCCGTTGGTTGTGCTGCCGTAGTCCACTGCGGTGACTGCCACCTGCGCCGGCAGCATCGTGGCCGCCAAGCCCCAGCTCAGCGCGATGCACAGCGCGCGCGTGAGAACGTTTGGGGGGAAGCCACGGATCATGGCACTTTGCATGTAGGGCCTAACGGCAATGGTCAAATAAATAGGTGAAAACACCTATTCGAACCGGGAGTTATATGGTCAATCGAGGGCATCGCGTAGATCTATTAATGGCGTCCGTGGAGTAATGTTTCGTTAACATTTGTTCTTAAGCGATTAGGGCGATTTTTCGTGTGACTCGTCCGTTCCGCTTGGCACCGGTCTCGTGAGCGTCGGTGCGGTCGAGCGAGGCGTCACCAACTCGGAGTGGCTCGAGGTGTTGGCGTTGCCAGGCATCGCGAGTAATCGGAGATGGTTTTGGCCAACGGGGAGGCCGGGGTGGGTGACGCGCATCAGAATACCGTCGAGCTCGATTCAAGGCGGCTGTGTGGCTTATCGGCACCGCTTAAGCGGCGTTGAGGAGAACCTGCCAATGGCCGGCCGAAACCGAAGGCTTCTCGTCAAGGTTAGGGAGCCTAATAAACCCGGGAGCGATTGGGGTGCTCGGGCGGCGCACTTTACTTCGGCGAACCGGGTTGGTTTCTTCGCCGCCTCTTCGGCGTTCCACCCCTCCACGCGGCGCTTCGAAATCCCTTACGCGATGAACCTCATTGGCTCGCTCTTCACCTCCTCTATTGGCCGAAAGTTCCTGATGGCGTTTACCGGACTCGTGCTGTTCGGCTTCGTCACCGGGCACCTGGTCGGTAATTTGCAGATCTTTCTCCCACCGGAGAAAATCAACCATTACGGGCACTTCCTTGAGTCGCTCGGGTCGGCCCTGTGGCTGATCCGCGGCTTCCTGCTTGTTTGCGTCGTGGTGCACATCTGGCTGGCGATTCAGCTGACGCTGGAAAATCGCGCCGCGCGCCCCGAGGCCTACGGCATCGACAAGGTCAACCGCGCCACGCTCGCCTCGCGCATCATGGCCCGCACGGGCCTCGTGGTGCTGGCGTTCCTCATTTACCACCTGCTGCACTTCACGATCCGCGCGCAGCACCCGGAGTGGAGCGCGCACACCTACAAGCTGGCGGACGGCACGATGGTCCGCGACGTCTACAAGATGGTCATCGAAGGCTTCAGCAGCGTGCCGGTCTCCGCCTTCTACATCGTCGCCGTCGGTCTGCTGAGCTACCACCTCGCGCACGGCATTTCGTCGATGTTCCAGAGCCTCGGCCTGCGCAACGAAACCTGGGCCAAGGGCCTCGACGGTTTCGCGAAGGTCTATTGCTGGGGCTACTTCCTCCTCAACGCCCTCATCCCGATCGCGGTGCTGAGCGGCTACGTTCACCTCTAAGCCTTTCCCGTCATGGCCAAACTTGACTCCAAGATTCCCTCCGGCCCGCTGGCCGACAAGTGGCGCAACCACAAGGCCTCGATCAAACTCGTCAATCCGGCCAACAAGCGGAAATACGAAGTGATCGTCGTCGGCGCCGGCCTCGCGGGCGGCTCCGCCGCGGCCACGCTCGCCGAACTCGGCTACAAGGTGAAGTGCTTCGTGTTCCACGACAGCCCGCGCCGCGCTCACTCGATCGCCGCGCAGGGCGGCATCAACGCCGCCAAGAATTACCAGAACGACGGTGACAGCGTTTACCGCCTCTTCTACGACACCATCAAGGGCGGCGACTACCGCGCCCGCGAGGCCAACGTCCACCGCCTCGCCGAAGTATCGGTCAACATCATCGACCAGTGCGCCGCGCAAGGCGTGCCCTTCGCCCGCGAATACGGCGGCCTCCTCGCCAACCGCTCCTTCGGCGGCGCGCAGGTTTCGCGCACGTTCTACGCCCGCGGCCAGACCGGCCAGCAACTCCTCCTCGGCGCCTACAGCGCGCTCTCGAAGATGGTCGGCGCCGGCGGCGTGCAGCTCTACACGCAGTCCGAGATGCTCGACCTCGTGATTGTCGACGGCCACGCGAAGGGCATCATCGTCCGCGACCTCATCAGCGGCGCCATCACGCGTCACAGCGCCGACGCCGTGATCCTTGCGACCGGCGGCTACGGCAACGTCTTCAACCTCGCCACCTATGCGCGCGGCTCGAACGCCACCGCGATCTGGCGCGCTTACAAGCGCGGCGCGTGCATGGCGAATCCGTGCTACACGCAGATCCATCCGACGTGCATTCCCGTTTCCGGCGACTACCAGTCGAAGCTCACGCTCATGTCCGAGTCGCTGCGCAACGACGGCCGCATCTGGGTGCCGAAGAAAGCTGCGGACGCGAAGAAGGATCCGAACGCGATTCCCGAAGAGGATCGCGATTACTACCTCGAGCGCATCTATCCGAGCTTCGGCAATCTCGCCCCGCGCGACGTTTCGTCCCGCGCCGCCATGCGCATGTGCGACGAAGGCCGCGGTGTCGGTGAGACCGGCCTCGGTGTTTACCTCGACTTTTCCGACGCCATCAAGCGCCTCGGCGAAGCCGGCGTGCGCGAGCGCTACGGCAATCTCTTCGACATCTACCACGAGATCACCAACGAGAACGCCTACAAGACGCCGATGCGCATCTTCCCCGCGGTGCACTACACCATGGGCGGCCTCTGGGTGGACTACAACCTGATGTCCAACATTCCCGGCCTCTTCGTGCTCGGCGAAGCCAACTTCTCCGACCACGGCGCCAACCGCCTCGGCGCTTCCGCGCTCATGCAAGGCCTCGCCGACGGCTACTTCGTCATTCCCTACACGATCGGCGACTACCTCGCCGGCCAGAAGCCCGGTTCGCGTCCCTCGACCGATCGCGCCGAGTTCAAGCAGGCCGAGGCCAACGTCACCGATCTCAACCAACGCCTGCTCTCGATCAACGGCAAGGAGCCCGTCAGCCATTTCCACAAGCGCCTCGGCCAAATCATGTGGAAGAACTGCGGCATGGCGCGCACCAAGCAGTCGCTCGAGACCGCACTCAAGGAAATCCCGGTGCTGCGCGAGGAGTTCTGGCAGAAC
Organism: Candidatus Didemnitutus sp.; assembly: GCA_041906465.1. Lineage (GTDB taxonomy): Bacteria > Verrucomicrobiota > Verrucomicrobiia > Opitutales > Opitutaceae > Didemnitutus. The sequence continues at coordinate 136,923 of JAYRJE010000016.1, forward strand.
GTCAAGGTCCCCGGCTCCGCCGGCACGATCAACCAGTCGCTCGAAAACGCCGCGCGCGTCGCCGACTACCTCGAACTCGGCGAGCTCATGTGCCTCGACGCGCTCACGCGCGAAGAGAGCTGTGGCGGCCACTTCCGCGAAGAGTATCAGCACCCGGACGGCGAGTGCCTGCGCAACGACGAAAAATTCGCCCACGTCGCCGCCTGGGAATACCAAGGCGAAGGCAAGGCCCCGCTCCGCAACGTCGAACCGCTCAACTACGAATTCGTGAAGATGAGCGTGCGGTCCTACAAGTGATGCGGTCACAAATTGTGCCCGCACCTGCGCAACTCATTCACCTTCGCGCCTAGGATATCCCAATTTGTGACATCCTCCCGCAACAGCTCCAACCAAGGAACCACCACCGCCGTCGCGATCATTCCGGCGGTGCATGTGGATTCGCGGATATTCTTGGTTCGCGGACAAAAGGTTCTGTTGGACCGGCATTTGGCGGAACTCTACGGCACGACCACACGCCTGGTGAATCAAGCCGTTCGGCGTAATTTGGATCGGTTTCCCGAGGACTTCATGTTCGTCCTGACGCGGGAGGAAGTGGCAAGGATATCTCAATTTGAGACATCCTCGGGCCTGAAATACTCGAAGAACGTCTGGGCCTTCACCGAGCAAGGCATCGCCATGCTCTCCGGCCTGCTCAACTCCCCGCGCGCCATCGCCGTGAACATCGAGATCATGCGCGCTTTCGTCCGCCTGCGCCAGATGATCGCCGGACACGCCGACCTCGCGCGCAAGCTCAAGGCGATGGAGAAAAAATACGACGCGCAGTTCAAAGTCGTTTTCGACGCCATCCGCGAACTCATGACGCCGCCCACCGCCGACGAAGTCCGCGAAATGGGTTTCCACACCACTCTCAAAACACCACCTCCCGCCAAATCGAAAGGCTGACTCTCATGGTCGCTCACACCACCAGCAAGAAACTGTTCAACGTCACCCTCCGCGTGTGGCGCCAGGCCGGCCCGCAGGATGCCGGCAAGTTCGTCGACTACCCGGCGACGAACGTGAACCCCGACATGTCCTTCCTCGAGCTGCTCGACGTCGTGAACGACGAGCTCACGAAGAAGGGCGAGGACCCGATCGCGTTCGCGCATGACTGCCGCGAAGGCATCTGCGGCACCTGCTCCTGCACGATCAATGGCAAGCCGCACGGTCCCGGCAAAGGCATCGCCACCTGCCAGACCTACATGCGCAGCTTCAAGGACGGCGACACCATCCTCGTCGAGCCCTTCCGCGCGAAAGCCTTCGCGATCCAAAAGGACCTCATGACGGATCGCTCGGCCTTCGACAAAATCCAGCAGGCCGGCGGCTTCATCTCCGTCCGCACCGGCGCCGCGCCCGACGCCAACTCGATTCCCGTGCCGAAGGAAGACGCCGATCTCGCGATGGACGCCGCGCAATGCATCGGCTGCGGCGCCTGCGTCGCGGCGTGCAAGAACGCCTCCGCGATGCTCTTCGTCGCCGCCAAGGTCTCGCAGTTCTCGCTCCTCCCGCAGGGCCAGCCCGAGCGCGAGCGCCGCGTGCTCGCGATGGTGAAAACGATGGACGATCTCGGCTTCGGCAACTGCACCAACCAATACGAGTGCAGCGCCGTGTGCCCGAAGCTCATCTCGCACGACTTCATCGCCCGCCTGAACCGCGAGTATCTCCGCGCTCTCGTGAAGACGAAGTTCAGCCCCGTCTCCAACGCCTCCGGCGGCGGCGCCGGTTGAGCGAGCTATTCCGAACTTTCGTTCCTCTCTCACGGCGCGGATCTCCGCGCCGTTGCTATTTGCGCACCTGAATTCAGGCGGAAATTGCGGTCCGGCGCTGCGGTCCAGTCCGCTACGCCTCGACCGCCATGAAAGTCGCCGTCGCCATCGTTCACGGGGTGGGTGACACTGCCCCCGACTTCGCGGATGAAATGATCGCTGAGCTCAGCGCCCGTTTTGCCGCCGCCATCAAGGTTCCCGCTGCGGACGCGCTCGCCTTTCGCGCCGTCTACTGGGGACCGACCCTGCAGCAGCCGGAAAACGCCCTGTGGCATCAGCTGAAGAAAGGCGGTGAACTCGATTTCACCTCGCTGCGTCGCTTCATGGTCAGCTTCGCGGCCGACGCGCTGGCTTACCAGCCGCTGCCCGATGAGCGCTCGATCTACGACGAAGTGCACGCGGAATACGCGACTAAACTCAAGGAACTCGCGGCCGACGCCGGCGAAGACGCACCGCTCGTCATCATCTCGCACAGTCTCGGCACCGTCATCAGCAGCAACTATCTCTACGACCTCGCCAATCCCCGCAAAGACTTGCACGGCCCCGAGACGCTCGCTGCCCAAGGCGACGAACTCTCTCCGCTCGAGCGTGGCGAGACACTCGCGTATTTCGTTACGATGGGCAGCCCGCTCGCGCTGTGGAGTCTGCGCTTCAAGGACTTTGGCCGTCCCATTCAGATGCCGCCGGCGAAGTTGAAGAGGCACCATCCCGATCTCGTGCCGCTCGCGGCGTGGGACAATTTCTTCGATCCCGACGACGTCATCGGTTATCCGCTCAAGTGCCTCAACGACGCCTACGCGAAAACCGTGACCCGCGACTGCCCCATCAACGTCGGCTCGATCCTCACCAGTTGGACGCCGATGAGCCACGTCGAATACTGGACGGACAATGACCTAACGGAACCGGTCTCGGAGAAAATCGTGGAACTCTGGCGCGCGGCCAACGCCTAGCCGCGGGCCGCCCCGCCCGCGATCGCCGACGGCGCAGGACTCCTGCGCCGTTTCTGTTTTCGCAGCTTTAGATACGACCGCTTCTGCGGGGCGCAAAAAAGGCGCCGGCTTTTGAAGCGCGGCGCCTGAGTGAAAAACCATGCGCGACTTTTTACTCCGCTTTCGGCTTTTCGACCGGGAAGCCGCGGCGCTTGAGCAGCGCGTCGACTTGCGGATCGCGACCGCGGAAGGCGCGATAAGCCTCGGCGCGATCGGAGCTGTTGAGCGGTGCGAGGATTTGTTCGCGCATCAGCTTCGCCAGCTCGGGATCGAAGAGGTTGCCCTTCTCCTCGAACGCCTGAAACGCGTCGGACGCCATCACGTCGGCCCAGAGATACGAGTAGTAGCCGGCGGAGTAACCGTCGCTCGAGAACAAGTGCAGGAACTGCGGCAGACGGTGACGCATCGCGACCTCCTTCGGCGCGCCGATCGCGGTCATCACCTCGCGCTCGAACGCCTTCGGATCCGTGATGCCTTCGGGACGGTGATGAAGGCGCATGTCGACGATCGCGGCCGAGAGATACTCGGCCGTGGCGTAGCCCTGATTGAATTTCGAGGCGGCGCGGACCTTGTCGACGAGCGCCTGCGGCATCGCTTCGCCCGTTTGGTAGTGACGCGCGAAGCGATCGAGGATCGGACGCGTGAGCACCCAGTTCTCCAGCACCTGGCTGGGCAACTCGACGTAGTCGCCGGGCGTGTCGCTCAGGCCGGGATACTTCGAGTTCGAGAGCAGGAAGTGCAGCGCGTGACCGAACTCGTGGAACAGCGTCGTGGCGTCGTCGAGCGAGATGAGCACCGGCTCGCCAGGCGCGCCTTTCACGAAGTTGTTGTTGTTCGACACGAGCGGCGTGCGCACGGCGTCGACCGCTTCGAAGTTGCGGTAGCTGGTCATCCACGCGCCGGAGCGCTTGCCGGTGCGGGCAAAGTTGTCGCCGTAGAACAGACCGATGTAGCGGCCGTCCTTTTCGCTGACTTCCCAGACGCGGACGTCGGGATGGAAGACCGGCACGGTCCCCGTGATCTCCTTGAACTTAATTCCATAGAGCTGCTCGGCCGTCGAGAACGCGGCTGCGATCATGTTGTTCAGTTCGAAGTAGGGCTTCAGGTCGTCCTGATTCATCGCGTAGCGCGCGGTGCGGACCTTCTCGGCGTAATAGAGATAGTCCCACGGCTCGATCTGGCCGGTGAATCCTTCCTTCGCGGCGAGCGCCTGCATGTCGGCGACTTCCTCCTGCACGCGCGCGGTGGTGGCAGCCCAGACTTTGGCCATGAGTTGCTCCGCCTGCTCGGGCGTGCGCGCCATGGTGTCCTCGATGCGCAGGTGCGCGTGCGTCGGGTAGCCGAGCAGGCGAGCACGTTCGGCGCGCAGGCCGGTGATCTCGACGATCAGTGCGTTGGTGTCGTTCGCGCCGCCGTTGTCGCCGCGATTCTTGAATGCGCGCCAGACCTTCTCGCGCAGCTCGCGTTTGGCGGAGAACGTCAGGAAGGGGTCCACGCTCGAGCGGGTGTTCACGACCGCCCAAGTGTCCTTGAGGCCGCGCTCTTCGGCCGCGGCTTTGTAGGACGCGACGAGGTTGGGGGAGAGGCCGGCGACATCGTCGGCGCCGAGCGTGATCCACGTTTCCTCGTCCTTCAGCACGCGCGCGGAGAAATCCGCGAACAGCGCGGCGAGGCGCTGGTTGATTTCGCCGAGGCGTTGCTTGCCGGCGGCGTTGAGTTTCGCGCCGGTGCGGACGAAGTCGTTGTAGGTGCGCTCGAGCAGGCGCGTGTCGACGGGATCGAGGCCGGCATCGCCGCGCGTGGCGTGCACGGCGGAGATGCGGGCGAAGAGCTTTTCGTTGAACTTCACTTCGTCGAACGCGGCGGCGAGCTTCGGCGACCATTCGAGGTCGAGCGCCTGGACCTCCGGCGTGGAGAGGTTGCTCTGATAGACGCCGAACATCGCCAGCACGCGGCGCAACGTGTCGCCCGAGCGCTCCATCGCGACGAGCGTGTTGGCGAAGGTGGGTTTCTCGGAGCTGTTCGCGATGGCGTTGATTTCGCGACGATAGTCGTCGATCGCGGCGGTGAACGCGGCGGGGAAGTCCGCGGCTTTGACTTGGTCCCACGGCGGCACCCCACCGTGAGGGCCGCTCCACGGCGCGGTGAGCGCCGAAGGCGGGGGCGGCGCGGCGGGAGCAGCGAGGGCAGTGGAGGCAGGGATCGTGGCAGCCATGGTGAGTGCGAGCAGGGCTTTCATGGAGGAGTGAGAGGAAAACAGAGCCGCGGGGGCGGCCGCTTAGGAAGCTTTTACCCTGCGCGAACCGCGGTGCGGCGCAACCGAGCAATCGCGTCGGCGGTCAGGTTGCAGGCGCGCTGCACGGTGGCGTGCGAAATCCTGCAACTTTCCCGCCGCGGTGCGGGTGCTCTCCTCGTCAACCTGATCCTCCTATGAAAACCGCTCTGATCTCCTTCCTCGCCGCGACCACCTTCGGTCTCGTTTCTTTTGCGAGCGGTGCCCTCGACGCCGCTGAGTTCTCCGCCCTCTTCTTCGCCGCCGGCCTCGCGGCCTGGACGCTCGCGCAATACAGTCGCGAAGCCCGGCCGCTGACGCTTGCCCGGCCCATCCGCCTCCCGGTGCCGCTCGGCGTCAGTCACGTCGTGCCGCGAGTCGGCCGGCTCGCCGCCTGAGGGCGAATGGTCTCCGAGCCGCGGCGCTGGAACGATCCGGCGCCGCTTTTTATTTCACCACCACCGTGCCGCTGCCGCTCAGTTTCGAGGTCTGGAGATTCTCGCCGTAGAGAACGAGCGTGAGCGTCGATTCCAGCCGGTAATTTGCGGTGCCCGCCGTGATGTTCGCGCCCTTCTCGGGCACGAACGTGCCGCTTTGCTCGATGGCGCTGCGCTGCTGCGGAATGCCGAGCGGCGCCTTCAGCTCCACGGTGCCAACGAACCGCCCGTCGATAAACACGCGGTGTGACGAATGCTCGATGTTGTAGGCGACGACGGAGGGGTTGGTGTAACGGATCGTTGCTTGGCCGGCGGCGGGATCGAGCGCCGCGAGTTCCATCCCGAGGCTCACCGGAATCGACGAGCTGCAGGCGGTGAACGACACGACCAGGGCGACGGCGGCGCACAGCGCCAGCAGGGTGTTTTTCATGGAAGATGCAGTCTGCGGCCGGCCGGGGGCGCGGCAAGCGGTTACTCTTTGGCCGGCTTCTCCTTCTTGTCCTTTTTCCTGGCTCCGCTGCCGCCTTTGCCGCCGCCGATCTCGAATTGCGCGAGCGCACCGACGGCGGCCAGCACGAGCACCGCGGGAAACACCCACGTGTTGGTATCGATTACCGCGGGGATCTGTTGCGGTTGCCGGAAGTAGTAAAGCCAGTCGAGCTGGTTGGTGAAATACATCAGCGCGAAGATCGCGCGGAATGCGCCCATCAGCGAGGTCGCGAGAATGATGACGACGCGCTGGAGTTTCACCGCCGCCAGGCCGCCGATCACGCCGACGACCAGTGCCGCGAGCAATGCGACCATGTGGTGGAAATGCGACAGCAGCAGGATGGCGAGCGTCGCGCCGAGTCCGAAGCCGGCGACGAACACTGCGGCAATATAGGCCAGAAACGCCAGCCCCGCGCCGAGCAGCGCTCCGACGAGCAGGGCCGCGAGTTCACCGCCGCTGCCGAGCCCGGCCGCCTGCGCGCCCGCTTGAGCGAGCAACGCTCCCGCCACCGCGCCGAGCAGCGCGATGGTGAGCTTGAACACCCGGTAGCCGAAAAAGCAGTCGAGCAAACCCCAAACGATGGCGGCTACAGAAAACCACGGATACAGCTCGGCGTCGATGTGCACGCCGCGAAGTAAGCGGCCGGCACCGCACCGCTCAACTTACTTTTCCAGAAACAGCGGCGCGCCGGGCCCCATCGGCAACCCGGCGGCGATCCAAGCCATCAACAGCAGTGTCCAGGCCGCGAGAAATGTCACCGAATAGGGCAGCATCGTGGCGATGAGTGTGCCGATGCCGGTCTGCGGCACATAGCGGGCGGCAAAGGTCGCGATGAGAGGAAAGTAGGCCATGAGCGGCGTGATGATGTTGGTGCAGCTATCGCCGACGCGATAGGCGCCCTGCACCAATTCCGGCGAGTAGCCGAGCAGCATGAACATCGGCACGAAGATCGGCGCGAAGAGCGCCCATTTTGCCGAGGCGGAGCCGATGATGAGGTTCACGAGGGCCGTGAACGCGACGAGTTTCACCATCAGCAATGTGGGAGAGTCGTGCAGCCCCAGCGCCTGAATCGTGGCGGCGCCTTGGATCGCGAGAATGGTGCCGAGATTCGTCCAGGCGAACAACGCGAGAAATTGCGCGGTGAAGAAGGACATCACGATGTAGGACCCCATCGTCGCCATCGACGCATCCATGCCTTTGACGACGTCGTGGTCGCTGCGCACCGTGCGCGCCCCGAGGCCGTAGGCGAGACCGGCCAGCAATCCGGCGAGGAAGATGAAGAAGATCATTCCGCGCATGAAAAACGAGTTCAGGAAGCCGGGCTTGGTCGGGTCGTTCAGCAAGCCGCCTTCCGGCCGCAGCCCCGCGAGCACGAATGCGGTCAGCGCGGCGAGCGCCAGCGCGGCCCAGGTCAGGCCGCGCTTCTCCTCGCGTGTCAGCGGCACGATGCGTTCGCGCGGAGCGTCGCCCTCGTAGCGGCCGAGGCGTGGCTCGACGATCTTCTCCGTGACCCACCAGCCGGCACCGCTGAGCAGAAAGGTGGAGGCGCAGAGGAAAAAATAGTTGGCCGTGGGGTGCACCACGTAGCCCGGTCGAACACCGGCGGCCGCGGCGGCGGTCTGCGTGATCCCCGCGAGCAGCGGATCGATGGTGCCGAGCAGCAGGTTGGCGCTGAAGCCGCCCGAGACGCCGGCGAAGGCCGCCGCGAGGCCCGCCAACGGATGTCGGCCCACGGCGTGAAACAGCGCCGCGCCCAACGGGATGAAAAGCACGTAGCCGATGTCACCGCCGGCGTGCGAAAGGATGCCGCCGAAAATGACCATCGGCGTGAGCAGCCGCGGGGGCGAATTCAGCACGATCAGCCGAAGCAGCGCCGCGATCAGACCGGTCCGCTCCGCGACGGCGATGCCGACCAGACATGCCAGCACGGTGCCGAGCGGCGGGAAGTTGACGAAATTCGGGACGAGGCTGGTGAGGATTCGCTGAAGGCCGTCGAGCGAGAGCAGGTTCACGACCTGAACGGTCTGCTGCGTGGCGGGGTGGAGGATCTGGACGTCGCGGAAGATCCACGAGAGCACGACGACGAGCCCACTCAGCAGCACGAAGAGTGTCGACGGATTCGGCAGCGCGTTGCCGAGACGCTCGACGAAGTTAAGGGCGCGCTGCAGCGGGCCGGACGGACGCAGAGCAGGGGCGTGGCTCATGGGGCGCACAGCGAACGGGAGCGCTCGACGCGGTCAACGCCGCGGGCGGGTTTTGGAAAAATCGCGGCCGATTCGACCGCGCGTCGTCAGAAGATCGAAACCGCGCGTGCGCTCTCGATCACCACCCAGGCGATGGCAAACGCCGTCGCCCAGACGAACGCCGCTTTGGCGAACCGACGGCGCTGCAGCGAGCGCTCGTAGGTATCCACGTTGTGCGTGCGATAGCCGCTCGATTCGAGAAAGCTCACGAACTGCGCGCGGCGTGAGCTCGTCGTCCGCAGCCGCTGATCCAGCCGCCGCGGAGTGCGGGACGGGATGCGTTGCAGCAATTGGCGGAGGAGTCGGTTCACGTGCGCATTCATTCGTCAACTTCCGTGCGCCTTCAAGTGCTTTCCCGAAAAACGTGGCGCTTTGACGCAGGGTTTACCCGCGCGAGTGGTTTTCCGATGGGAGAGACGCGCTGTGAAGGGGGATTCAGCGCTGCCGCCTATGCCGGAAGTCCCAGCCCGGGCAGGAAGAATTGGATGGTTTTTCCGGCCGAAACGCCCAATTTCGCGGCCAACCTCGCCATGCACCATTTTCGCTACGTCGGGCATCAGCTTCACGCCGAGGGCGTCGATCTCGCGACGATCGCCGGCCTCCACGGCGCCCCGACCTATGTCTACAGCGCGCAAACCATCGCGGACAACTACCGCCGCCTCGCTGCGAGTCTCGCCGGACTCGACTTGAAGATCTGTTACGCGATGAAAGCCAACTCCACCCTCGCGGTGCTGCGCCACTTTGCGAACCTCGGCGCGGCCTTCGATCTGGTGAGCGGTGGCGAACTGCGTCGCGTGATCGCCGCGGGCGGCGCGCCGGGCGAGAGCGTCTTCGCGGGCGTGGGCAAGTCGGAGGCGGAGATTCGTTTCGCGCTCGAGACCGGCGTCTACGGCTTCCACGTCGAGAGCGAGCCCGAGCTGGCGCGCATCGATCGCCTCGCCGGCCAGCTCGGGAAAAAGGCGCCGATCGCGATCCGCATCAACCCCGACGTCGACGCCCACACGCACGCGAAAATCACGACCGGCAAGAGCGAGAACAAGTTCGGCATCCCGCTGGCGGCCGCCGGCGCCGCCTATGCCGCGGCCGCGAAATACCCGAACCTCGAGCTGAAAGGCGTGCAGATGCACATCGGTTCGCAGCTCACGAAAGTCGGGCCGTTCGTCGAGGCCGTGCAGAAACTCCTGCCGTTCGTCGAGGAACTGAAGAAGCTCCACGGCATCCGTTATTTCTCGGTCGGTGGTGGCATCGGCATCGTTTATCAGGAGGCGCTCGCGAGCGGCGATGCGGCGTGGTGGGAGGCGAAGCCCGAGGGCGAGCGCCCGCTGACGCCGGAAGCCTATGGCGCGGCGTTGAAGCCGCTGCTCGCCCCGCTCGGGCTCAAAATTCTCCTCGAGCCCGGCCGCTTTCTGGTTGGCAACGCCGGCGTGCTCGTCTCGCGGGTCGAATACGTGAAGCACGGCCAGGGAAAGACCTTCCTCATCCTCGACGCGGCCATGAATGATCTCGTGCGCCCCGCGATGTATGAAGCCTACCACGAGATCGTGCCGGTCGCGCGCGACTCGACGCGGGCGGCTGTTGCCGCAGACATCGTCGGACCGGTGTGCGAAAGCGGCGACTGTTTCGCGAAGAGCCGGATCGTGCAGGAAGTGCGCGAAGGCGAACTCGTCGCGTTCATGAGCGCCGGTGCCTACGGCTACACCATGGCCAGCCGCTACAACACCCGGCCGATGCCCGCCGAGGTGCTCGTTTCCGGCAGCCGCTTCGAACTCGTGAACGCCCGCGAGAGCTACGAAAACATGTTCGCCGGAGAGAAGATTCCGGCTTTTCTGAAGACCTGAATACCCCCGCTTGCTTGGCTGAAGAACCGTCAGTCCGATTTGCCGTCATTGGTGCCGGTGCCTGGGGCACCGCCGTCGCTGCGCACCTCGCGCGTTGCGGTCAGACCGCGGCGCTGGTCACGCGCCGTCCGGAGCACGCCGTCGCGATGCAGCTCGCGCGCGAGAACCGCGACTACCTGCCCGGCATCAAACTGCCCGAAAACCTCACGGTCACCTCCGACTTGCGCGCGGCCTTGCTCGAGGCGGACGTCGCGCTGATTGCCAGCCCGTCGCACGCGTTGCGTGAATGGTGCGAGCAGATCAAGCAGGTGTTGCCCGACGCGCGCCGCCTGCGCTTGTTCATCAGCCTGGTGAAGGGCCTCGAGATCGGCACGCATCTCCGGCCGAGCGAAGTGATGGCGCAGGTTCTGCCCGGCGCGAATGTCGCCACGCTCACGGGGCCGACCAACGCCGCCGAGGTCGCACGCGGATTGCCGGCCGCGATGGTGCTCGCGGTCGTGCGCCCCGACGAGTTTGTCAGCCGTGTGCAAGCGGCGATGAGCAGCCCCTCGCTCCGCATCTACACCAGCGACGATCTGGCCGGCGCGGAATACGGCGCATGCCTCAAGAACATCTACGCGATCGCCTCCGGCTTTTGCGACGGCTTGAAGCTCGGCGACAACGCCAAGGCCGCGCTGCTCACGCGCGCGCTCACCGAAATGGTGCGCGTCGGCGAAGCGCTCGGGGCCAAGCGCGAAACCTTCTACGGGCTCTCCGGCTTCGGCGATCTGGTGGCCACTTGCCACGGCGCCTGGAGCCGCAACCGCGAGTTCGGCCAGCGCATCGGCGAAGGCAAAACCGTCGAGGAACTCATGGCGGGTCGCAAAACGGTCGTCGAGGGACACCGCTCGACCGACGCGTTCCACGGCCTCTGCGTCGAGCGCGGCATCACGGCGCCGATCATGGCCGAGGTGCGCTCGATCCTTTACGACAACAAGAAGCCCGCCGACGCTCTCTACGCCTTGATGACCCGCGAACTGAAGCGCGAGACGCACGCGCCGTTCGGACCCAAGAGCTGACGCGCTCGCCTGCGGGAACCTGTCTCGACCGCGACGGACCAACGCTGCATCCCGCCCCCCCCTTTCTCCATGCGCGCTCTCGTCGCCTTCGATAAATTCAAGGACGCGCTCAGCGCCGCCGACGCGTGCCGTATCACCGCCGACGCTCTGCGCGTGCTGCAACCCGGTTGGCAAATCGACTCGTGCCCGCTGGCCGATGGCGGTGACGGTTTCGCGGAAGTGCTGACGCGCGCAGCGAACGGACAGCTGCGCCGTGCTCGAGTCACCGGCCCGCTCGGCACACCGGTCGAGGCTGACTACGGCGTGGTCCCCATCGCCAACCTCGGTCCCGAAGTTTGCGCGTTGCTGGGAATCCCCAAGCCCCAATCGCCAGGCGGCAATTCGTCCACCGTCGCCGTCATCGAGATGGCGCAGGCCTCCGGTCTCGCGCTCGTTCCGCCGGCGCAGCGCAATCCCTGGCGCACGACGACGCGCGGCACCGGCGAGCTCATCCTCGCTGCGGTGCGCGACGGCGTCGCGGCGATTGTTCTCGGTGTCGGCGGCAGCGCCACGCATGACGTCGGCCTGGGCGCGTTGAGCGCGCTCGGGCTGACCGCGCACGCCGCGGACGACGGGCTGATCGCCCATCCCATTCCGGAAACCTGGGCGGCGCTCGCGAAGGTGGGCGGGCGGCTTGCCGCGAATCTCCCGCCCCTCTTCGTCGCGACGGATGTGACCAATCCGCTGATGGGCACCTTCGGGGCGGCCAACGTCTTCGGGCCGCAGAAAGGTTTGCTCGAAGAGGATTTCACACGCCTCGAATACATGACGGGTCGCGTGGCCGCGATGCTCTGCACGCACGCCGGCAAGCACCCGCTGCTGTGCGAAACGCCCGGGTGCGGCGCGGCGGGCGGGCTGGCGTTCGGGCTGCATTGCGTGGCGGACGCGAAGCTCGTGCCCGGTTTCGATTTCGTCTCGGCGTGGCTCGGTTTGGAAGCGCGACTCGCCGCGGCGGATGTCGTCCTTACGGGAGAGGGGAGCTTCGATGCGAGTTCACTCCAGGGAAAGGCGCCGGGCGAAGTCGCGCGCCGCGCCCACGCGCTAGGGAAAAAGGTGCACGTCTTTGCGGGTCGCGTGACCACCCCCCCCGAGGGTTTTCACGCGCACCCGATCACGCCGCCCGGCACGGACCTGGCCGAAGCGTTGCGCCGCGCCCCGCAGAACCTAGTGCGGAGCGTCCAATCGGTCTTCTCCTCCTGAAATGCCACATCGTCTCCAGCGCTTCCTCGCGATCGGTGTCAGCCTGGCCGCTGCTCCGCTCTTCGCCGCCGCCCCGTTTTTTCCAGTGCGGATGCTGCCGGGCAAATCGTTCGTCGTGCATGCGGCGGAAACCCGCGAGCAAGTGAAGGCGACCAGTTCGCGGGCGGATTATTGCGATCAGCCCACGGCGACGTTGGCGCGCTTCGAGGTGCATCGCACGACGTTGTCGCCGGGCGCGAAGCCCCACGAGGCGCACCGTCACGAGCGCGAGGAAATGATGATCCTGCTCGAGGGAGAGCTGGAAGTCCTGATCGAGGACACGCGGACGCGCATCGGGGCGGGCTCGGCGTTTTTCGTGGCCTCGAACGATCTCCACGGCGTCACCAACGTCGGAACCCAACGCGCCTCCTACCTCGTGTTGAATTTCCACACGCCGGAAGGAATGAAGATTTCGCCGGGGCCCGAGCCGGCGATCGCATCCTCCATTTGGCACTGGAGCCGCCTGCCGGTGCACTCGCCGCCGCCGACCGAAACCCGCGACTTCGTGCGCGCGCCCACGCGCACGATGCCGGAGTTCGCGCTGCAAGCCGTCACGCTGCATCGGGACGCGCCCGGACACGGCGGCAGGCTGGCGGAGGAACAATTTGTCATCGTGAAGGACGGCGAGATGGAAGCGGTCGCGGGCGGCGAGACGGTTCGGCTTCGTCCGGGAGACCTGTTTTTCGTGGCCGCGGGGCAGGAATTCCGCTGGCGGCCAGCCGGGGACACACCCGCCACCTGCTATATCGTGCGCTTCAAGACACCCTCAACCCCGATGTGGGGCGCGAATCGCTAATAGTCGGTCGCAGCGGGCTGCTGTCGGGCGGAGCGGGAGTTTTTCCCTCAAGCCGCGGGGAGAAACGTCCGATGCACGCCGAAGATGACCAGCATGATCGTTTCAGAGCAGGACCTTCAGGCCGTGGCCGCGCGGCTGCCCACGGCGCCGCGCCTGCTCGTGGAGCTCGGACAGCTGATGCATGATCCGAACTCCGATGCGACGGACGTGGTCGGTCTGCTCCGGCGCGATCCGCCCCTCGTGGCGCAGATCATCCGCATGGCCAACAGCGCGGCGTATTCTCCCGGCGAGCCGATTGGCTCCTTGGAGCGGGCCATTGCTTTTGTCGGCTTCGCCGAGGTTCACCGGCTGGTCGGTGTCGTGGCGGCGGCGCAGCTCGCGGAACAGCGCCTCCGGCTCTATCCCTTTAACGCGTCCCACCTGCGGCAGAACACGTTGTTCGTGGCCGTGCTGATGGAGGAACTGGCCAAACCGGCCGGCGAGCGGCCGCGCAGCTGCTACACCGTCGGGTTGCTGCGCGCGATCGGCATGATGGCGCTCGAGCGCATCGCGGCGAAGGAGGCCGACATTCCGCCCTTCCGCGACAGCGGAGAAACAGGGCTCGTCGCTTGGGAAAAGCGGCACTGGGGACTGTCGAACGTCGAAGCCGCTGAACGCATCCTGCTGCACTGGCGCCTGCCGCACGAGACCGTGCTGGCGATCCGGCATCACTACGACCCGGCCGGCAAACACAACCCGATCATCCACCTGTTGCGGCTGGCCGCCACGGCGGCTTCGGACCGATTCGGCGGACTGCCCGGGGAGGAAAGCTATTGGGAAATCACTTTGGAGAACTTCACCAAGGCCGGCATCACGGACCGTGATTTCCAGGTCGCGTGCGAGCGCGCGCAGAAAAAATTCGAACAGCTGAAGTCGGCGGTGAGCTAGCTTCAACCCGCAGCGCCGGGAGCTGAGAGAGTTTTCCGGGCGCGTGGCCGGCGGCGACCGTAGCCGGGACTACGGTCGCAGGAAGGAAACGCCTTACTCGGCGCTCGTCGTCGACTCGAGGGCGACGAGGAGCGTGAGAGCGGCGAGGACGATGACTCCGGCGATCATGAGCGTGGAAGTTGCAGGCGATCAGACGTGACGGACGCCGCCGTCAGCGACGACGTCTTCGCCGACGATGAAGCTCGAGTCTTCCGAGAGGAGAAAACGGGCGAGCTTCGCGATTTCTTCCGGGCGACCGGCGCGCTTGAGCAGTGTGCCTTGGCCGAGCGAATCGATCAGGCCCTTCGCCGCCTCGGGCGGGAGGCCGAGCTTGCTGAAGATCGGCGTCTCCACCGGGCCGGGACTCAGCGTGTTCACCCGAATGCCGCGGGAGGCCAGTTCGGCGCCCAGTGTTTTGCCGAGGGAGACAACGGCGGCCTTCGTGGCCGAGTAGATGCTCGAGTGCTCGAAGTTCACGCCGGCCACGACCGAGGCATTGATCACGATCGCACTCGGGTTCGCGAGCAGCGGCAGCAACGACTGGATCTGAAAATACGGCCCGCGGACGTTGATCGCGAACTGGTCCTCGAAATCCTGCGGCGTGGCTGCATCGATCGGACCGAACTTGCCGATGCCGGCGTTGAGAAAGGCTCCGTCGAGACGCGTGATGCCCCGCTGTCGCAACTCGCCACCCAGCGTGCGCGCTTCGGCGAGACTGCCGGAGTCCGATTTGAGCACGAGTGCACTGGCCGGCAGCTGGGCTTGCGCGGCGGCGAGCGTTTCCGGATTGCGGCCGGTGACGACGACTCGCGCACCGTCGGCGGCGAGGAGCTTGGCGGCGGCGAGACCGATGCCGGTCGTGCCGCCCGTGACGAGGATCATTTTATCTTTCATGAGAAGCGTGGTAACGGAACAATCGTTCTAGAATAACCAAAAGAAAATCAATCGAGTGCCTGCAACGCCAGGCGGACGGTTTGCCTCATGCTCTCCTGGTCGCCGAGCGCGCGCGAGGAGACCGCGAGGCCGAGCAGCGTGTGGTAGAAGAAGCGGGCGAGCGCGACGGGATCCTTGCTCTTGCCGATGTCGCCGCGCCGCTGTGCCGCGCTGAGGCACGAAGTGAAAAGTCCCTCGAGCGTCCGCGCGTGTTCCTGCGCGAGGGCGCGCGTGTCGGGATCGTGCGGCGACAGCTCGACCATGGAGTTGACCATTAAGCAACCGGGCGCCCCCTTCGAGCACTGGCCTTCAATCATCGCGTCGAAGAGTTCGGCGAGCGCCTGGCGCACCGGCCGTTCGTCTTCGAGCTTGCGGCGCATGCTGTCGACGCCGCGCGCGAGATAGCGCCGCAAGGCCGTGTGGTAGAGCGCGGCCTTGTCGCCGTAGGTGTCGTAGAGACTCTGGCGGCTGACGCCGAGTTCCTCGACGAGGTCGTTGAACGACGTGTGCTTGAAGCCGCGCGCGCGGAAGAGCTCCAGTGCTTGGTCGAGCACTTCAGCTTCATCGAACTCTTTGGCGCGGGGCATGGCGGTTAAAAGAACGATCGTTCCAGAAACGTCAAGCGACGATTTGGGCAGGACGGAGCGCCGGCTTGCCGTCCTGCGCCCGGCTCGTGATGGTCGGGGCATGGTCTACAAGACGATCACGATGCCCCCGCGGAAGCGCGTCGCCCTGGTCGCGCACGATGCGCAAAAGGCGAATTTGGCGGAGTGGGCGAAGTTCAATCGCGGCACGCTCGGGCAGCACGAGCTGTGGGCGACCGGCACCACGGGGGCGTTGCTCGAGCCGTTGGTCGGTCTGCCGATCAACAAGCTCTACAGCGGCCCGCTCGGCGGCGACCAGCAGGTCGGCGCGATGATCGTCGAAGGGAAGATCGATTTTCTGATCTTCTTCTGGGATCCGCTCGAAGCGCAGCCGCACGACCCCGATGTGAAGGCGCTGCTGCGCATGGCCTCGGTGTGGAACGTGCCGACGGCCTGCGATCGAGCGACGGCGGATTTTCTCATCTCGTCGCCGCTGATGCACACCAGCTACGAGCGCCGCGTGCCCGATTACGAGGCGTATCGCCGCTCGCGCGTGGCCGAGGAAAAGCCTCGCGTGGAATGAATCGTTCGCGCGCGGCGTCCGGCGCGGCGACATGGCTCGGTTTGATCGCGGCCGTGATGGTCGCTTACGGACCCGCGTTGCGGGCGGCGTTCATCTGGAACGATTCCGACTACGTCACGGCGCCGGCGCTGCGGTCGCTCGCCGGGCTGGGGCGCATCTGGACCGAGATCGGCGCCACGGAGCAGTATTATCCGGTGCTGCACTCGTGGTTTTGGCTGCAGCAATGGTGCTTCGGCGATATCGCGACCGGCTATCATGTCGTCAACGTGCTGCTGCACACGCTGGCCGCCGGCCTCTTTGCGATGACGCTGCGGCGTTTGGCCGTGCCGGGCGCGTGGGTGGCGGCATTCGCTTTTGCCCTGCACCCGGTGGCGGTGGAGTCGGTCGCCTGGATCTCGGAGCAGAAGAACACGCTGTCGCTCGTGTTTTATCTCGGCGCCGCCCTGGCGTATTTGCGTTTCGAAGAAAGCCGGCGCGCGCGGGACTACGCATGGGCGAGCGGGCTGTTTGCCTTGGCGCTGTTGAGCAAATCCGTCACGGCGACGCTGCCGGCCGCGCTGCTGGTCATCGCGTGGTGGCGGCACGGCCGGATCGAGTGGGCGCGCAGCCTGCGCCCGCTGCTGCCGTGGCTGGTGGCCGGAGCGGCGTTCGGGCTGTTCACCGCGTGGGTCGAGCACCGCGTTGTCGGCGCGCGCGGAGCGGATTTTGAATTGGGCTTCGTCGAACGGGCGCTGCTCGCGGGACGCGTGAGCTGGTTTTATCTCGGTAAACTCGCGTGGCCGTCCGAGTTGATCTTCATCTACCCGCGTTGGACCGTCAGCGCGGCCGTGTGGTGGCAATGGCTGTTCCCGATCGCGCTGCTCGCGTTGGTCTACGTGACGTGGCTCGTGCGTGGCTGGTCGCGCGCGCCGCTCGCGGCGCTCCTGTTTTTCCTCGGCTCGCTGTTTCCCACGATGGGATTTTTCAACGTCTACGCGTTTCAGTTCTCGTTCGTGGCGGACCACTGGCAATACCTCCCGATGCTCGGCCCCATCGCGCTCGCAGCCGGCGCCGCGGCGGTGGCGTCCGGGAAGTTGCGGCGCGAACAACGAGTGCTCGCGGTCGCCGGTGGCATCGCGCTCACCGCGCTGCTCGGCTGGCGTTCGTGGGAGCAAAGCGGACTCTATCGCGACATCGAGACGTTCTACCGGCGCACGCTCGCGGCCAATCCCGACTCCTGGATGAGCCGCAACAATCTCGGTCTGCTGCTGCTCGACAGCGGCCGGCCGGATGAGGCGCTCACGCACCTGCGCGAGGCGGCGCGGCTCAAACCGCAGCACGCCGAAGTGGCGAACAATCTCGGCACGGCGCTGCGGGCGAGCGGGCGGGCTGCGGAGGCGCTGGGCGAGTTCCGCCGCGCGGCCGCACTGAAGGACGGCTACGTCGAGGCGGAGTTCAACCTCGCGCTGGCGCTCGCCGAGTCCGGCGCGCCGGCGGAGGCGAAGCAGCACTATCGGCGCGTCCTTGCAAAGCGGCCCGCTCACGCGAAGGCGGCGAACAACCTCGGCAACCTGTTGCTCGCCGAGCGCGACACCGCGGCCGCCATGGAACTGTTCCGCGCCGCGATCGCGGCCGCGCCGGATTTTGCCGATGCGCATCACAACCTCGGCGTGGCGCTCTTCGTGCAGCAGCAGAATGCCGAGGCGATCACGGAACTCCAGCGGGCGCTGACGTTGGACCCCGAACGCGACACCAGCCGCTGGCTGCTGGCGATCCTCTACACGTCGTCGCGTCGATCGAACGAGGCGATCCCGGTGCTCGAGGAACTCGTGCGGCGCCAGCCGCGGCACGCCGACGCGCACCTGCTGCTCGCCCAATGCCTCTGGGAAGCCGGCCGCCAGGCCGACGCGCTTCGGCATCGCGACGAAGGGCAGAGGCTGAAAGCTCAGCGCTGAGTTGAGTTGTCGTGTGTGCGGGCTACGGTGACCGCCATGCTCAAGACCAAGTCCGTGCATTCGCCGATCGAGAAGGAGGACGGCCTGCGCTTGCTCGTCGCGCGGTTTCGCGGGCGCGGCATGCCGACGGATCGATACGACGTGTGGATGGCGAATCTCGGGCCGAGCGAGGCGCTGCTGAAAAGCGTCATCGCGGAGAAGATCACCTGGCCCGCGTTCCTGAAGCGCTACCGCGAGGAGCTGTTTGCGCCGGCCGTGTTCGACGGGAACAACGCCACGATCAAGAACCACGGGCAGAAGTTCACTTTACGGCTGATCGCGAGGTTGGCGGAAAAGCAGAACGTCACCTTGCTCTGCCACTGCGCCGAGGACGCCGCGCAGTGTCACCGCTTCGAGCTGGCGAAGCTGATTGCACGGGAGTGCGACTGAGGCGTGGAGCGAGTTGCCCTCGACGCGCGCGTGGCGGGCAACCGCTCACAGCTCGCGCAACGCGCTGGCGATCGGCAGGCGCGCCGCGCGGATGGCGGGGAGCAGGCCGCCGATGAGGCCGATGAGCGTGGCCCAGATCACGCCTTGCACGAGGAGCTGTGGTGTCACCGCGAAAGCGAACGTCACCTGGCTGAAGCTCTGCCAGTTCATCGTCGCGGCGTGGAGATTGTTGAAGGCCAGATAGGCCGCGCCGCCGCCGATCGCGCCGCCGACGAGGGCGAGCGCGATCGACTCCGCGAGCAGCGCGACGATGATCGCGGTGCGGCCGAAGCCCAGGGCGCGCAGCGTGGCGATCTCCCGCGTGCGGCTCGCGACGGCGCTATACATCGTGTTGAGTGCGCCGAAGACGGCGCCGACCGCCATGAGGAGGGCGATCAGGTAACCGAGCGTGGTGATGAGCCGGGTGACCGTCTCGGACTGCTCCGCATAGTGGTCGGACTGCCGCTGCACTTTGACGCTGAGCTGCGGATTCGCCGTGAGCGCGTCCTTGAATTCCTGGAACGCTCCCGCGGACGCGAGGCGCACGGTGACGGATTGGAAGGAATCGCCACGGTGATAGGCTTGTTGGAGGACCTGGGCGTCGGTCCAGACCTCGGACTCCGCCACACCGCCGTTGGTCTCGAACACGCCGACGACGGGCCAGTCGGCCGAGCCGACCTTGAGCGTGCCGCCGACCTCGAGGCCGGCGAACTCCTTGGCGGCTCCGGCGCCGACGATGACCTCGTTCTTGCCCCATTCGAACATGCGCCCGGAGACCAGCCGAAAATCGTCGCGCACGGCCGGCGCGGCGGACTCGACGCCGCGCAGCGGGACGTTGGCGTCGGTGCCGGTGGAGCGTTTGGCGAGATTGATGATCACGAACAGCTCGGCGGACGAGAGCGGACCGCGGTCGTTGCGCGCGACGCCCGGGGCATCGGCGATGAGGCGGGTTTCCTGGCGGCCGAAACCGCTCACCATCTCGCTGTCGGAGCCGCTGCGCAGCACGATGGCGGCGTCGGGCGAGCCCGACGCCTGCATCGCGCGCCGAAAGCCGGTGCCGATCGACAGCACGCCGACGAGCACGGCGACGACGCCGGCGATGCCGAAGACGGTCGCGGCGACCGAGCCGCGGCGCTGCGGAATGCTCAGCAGGCCGAAGCGGGCGATGGCGCCGATTTGGGAAAACCAGTTGCACATGGTCACATCCTCCGGAGGGCGTCGGCGACGCGCAGGCGCATCGCTTGTTGGGCGGGCAGGATGCCGGTGACGAAGCCGAGTCCGAGGCTCAGGCCCAGGCCGAGCAGCACATCGCGCGTGGGGAAAAAGAACAACGGCAGCAATCCGCCCGTCGGGTCGCCGCGCGAAATTATGAGCCACGCGACGCCGAGGCCGAGCAGTCCGCCCAACACGGTGAGCACGCAGGATTCCGCGAGCACGAGCGAGAGCACCTGACCGTTGGTGAAGCCGATGGCCTTGAGCACGCCGAGTTCGCCGATGCGCTCGCGCACGGACTGCGACATCGTGCTGCCGGTCACGAGCAGGATGGTGAAGAACACGGCGCCGAGAATCGCGGCGACGATCAGCGCGATGTTGCCGATCTGATTGGCCCAACCCTGGATGAAGGCGCCCTCCGGCTCCGCCTTGGTCTCGGCGGGTGAGTTGGCGAATTCCTCGTCGACGCGGCGCGCCACCTCGGCGGCTTGGGCGGGATCGGTCACGCGGATCGTATACCAGCCGACGAGGCCCTGGCCCCAGCCCTGCGCCTTGCGCGACTCGTCGAAGAAATCGTAGCGAAAATAGAAGCCGGTGGTGTCGGTGCCCTTCTCGCGCCCGTCGTAGATGCCGACGAGGTCGAACTCCCAGGTCTTGCGCAGCCAGATCGGCGACATGATCGGGATCTTGTCGCCGATCTTCCACCCGAAGCGCTCGGCGGTGTTGCGGCCGACGATGGCGCCGGTGCGCGTCGCGAGCCAGGCCTTCATCTGCTCGGGCGGCAGGATGAACTCGGGGAACATCGGCATGAAGTCCTCCGGCACGACCGGGCATTGCATGAAGAAATTTTTCGGATCCTGGTAGATGCCGCCGAACCACGTCTGATGTGCGACGGCGGCGACGCCGGGGATGCGCTGCATGCGCGCCTGGTAACTTTGCGGCAACAGCTGGATGATCGACACCTTGTGGCGGACGATGAGACGGTCCGCGCCCGCCAGCGCCACGCCGCCGACGAGCGCCTGCTTGATCGCGCACAAAAAGCCGAAGAGCACGAACGCCACCACGATCGACAGCAGCGTGAGCGACGTGCGCAGTTTCTTGCGCCCGAGATTCGCCCAGATGAGGGGGAGGAATTTCATGGCACGGGCGCGGTCGTGAGCTGCCCCTTGTTCAAGTGCACCGTGCGCGCGGCGCGCGCGGAGGCGTGCGGGTCGTGCGTGACCATGATGATGGTCTTGCCGTGTTCGCGGTTGAGTGCCTGCAGCAACTGGAGAATTTCGTCGCCGGACTTGCGGTCGAGGTCGCCGGTCGGCTCGTCGCAGAGGAGCAGCGTGGGATCGGTGACGATGCCGCGGGCGATGCCGACGCGCTGCTGCTCACCGCCCGACATCGTGCGCGGGTAATGCTTGGCGCGGTGTGAGAGGCCGACCATCGCCAGCGCGGTGGCGACGTGCCGCTTGCGCTCGGCCTTGGACAGGTGCGTGAGCAGGAGCGGCAGCTCGACGTTCTGCTCGGCGGTGAGGACCGGCATGAGGTTGTAGAGCTGAAACACGAAACCGATGTGCCGCGCGCGCCAAGCGGCGAGCTGATGGTCGGAGAGCCCGCCGATGTCCTCGCCGCCGACGCTGACCGAGCCGCGCGTCGGGCGGTCGAGGCCGCCGAGGAGGTTGAGCAGCGTGCTCTTGCCGGAGCCCGACGGGCCCATCAGGGCGAGGAACTCGCCGGCGGGCACGGTGAGGTTCAGGTTCGAGAGAACGTGAATCTCCTCCGAACCGCGGCGGAAGATCTTTTCGACACCGTCGACGCGCACGAGCGTCTCGGCGGGAGTGGTGGACTGACTCATGGTTGTTTCTCCTTCACGAGGACGCCGTCCGCGAGGCCGGCGGGGGCTTCGAGAATGACGCGTTCGCCGGCGCTGACGCCGGCCAAAATTTCGGTGTCCGCTCCGCGCGTGCCCGCGACGCTGACAGCGCGGCGTTCGGCGCGGCCGCTCGCCACGACGAACACGATGTCGCGCCCGCCTTCCTGGCGAAGCGCGGCGGCGGGGATGAGCACGCTGCGAGTCGCCGCGGCGGCCGATGCGGTCGTGCTCGCGCCGGTGTCACGGAAGGCGACCTTCACGGACATCTCGGGCAGGATGCGCGGGTCGAGTTGATCGAAGCCGACGCGGACGCGCACGGTGGACTTCTGGCGGTCGGCGGTGGGGATGATCGCGATCACCTTGCACGGGATTTTCCAATCGGCGTAGGCGTCGAGCGTGGCCTCGACGGGCTGGCCGGAAGCGACGCGGTTGATGTAGCTCTCGTTGACGTCGATTTCGATCTCGAGCGAATCCATGTCGACGATCGTGCAGATGCCGGTGCGGGTGAAGCCGCCGGAGGACATGGGGGAAATCATCTCGCCGGGCTGCGCGTTTTTCGAAGTGACGATGCCCGCGAAGGGCGCGCGGATGATCGTGTCGTCGAGTTGGTGCTGCCAGAGTGTGAGGTTGCGCTCGGCGACGGTGACTTCGGTGGCGAGCTGCGCGAGACGGGCGTTGAGGGCTTTCGTCGTCGACTCGGCGCGATCGTAATCGGCGGTGGTGGCGACGCCGCCGGTGACGAGTTTCTGCTGACGTGCTTGCTCGCGCTCGGCTTCGGCGAGGCGGACGCGCGTTTCCTCGAGCGCGGTGCGCGCGGCGTCGAGTTGGGCTTGGGCGAGTTGAAGCGAGGCGCGGGTGTTGGCGTCGTCGAGTTTTGCGAGGATCTGGCCGGCGGTGACGCGCACGCCTTCCTCGACGAGCACTTCGACGACTTTGCCGGTCACCTTGGAGGAGACGGTGGCTTCGCGTCGTGCGGTGACGTAGCCGGAGGCGTTGAGCACGGTGCGCGCGCCGCCGGCGCCGGCGGTGAGCTCGCGCGCGGCGGCGGTGCGGACTTCGAACGGCTTCGGACGCGTGAGCCACCACGCCAGTGCGGCTACGATCAGCACCGCGGCGGCGATTCCGACCAACAGCGGTGCGCTGGGACGGGAGGTGTTCTTTTCCCGCCGTTCGATGCGCAAGTCTTCCAACCGGGGCTGCGGAGCGCTCATGCGATCAGGAGTGATGCCGTGAGGGGCCGCGCCGGTCAACGGCGTTGCCCGTGTCAGAAGTCACGGATCATGACGGAAGTCACGCCGCTCGCTGACGGGGTGTCGGGAGGTGGCCGGTCGCTGCGCTCATTTGGGTGGCGCGTATTCGATGACTTGCAGCGGACCGGGAATCGCGCGGCCCTCGGGCACGAGGTGGCGTTTGAGGCCGCGACTTTGCTGCCCGAAGAGCCGCGCGGCGCTGGCAAGCATGCGTTCGAGCGAGGCATCGAAGCTGTCGTCACCTTCCTCGATGCTGATGCGGACCGACCAGAGCGGTTTCATTTTCTTTTCCTTCCACGCGGTGCGGAAGTCGTAGGCGTGCAGGACGACGAAGTAGCGGTTATGCGCGATCTCGTCCAACACGTCTCGTCCGGAGATCATGTGCCGAATGAATCGGGCGCGTTCGAGGGCGTCGGTGTAGCCGAGGATGCGCGCGTTGCGCTCGTCGATCGCGTCGCGAGCGCGGTTATCGAGATCGATCTGCCAGAGCAGTGAGTCCTGGGCGGCGGAGGCGGCGTTGCGCAGGGCGGCCTGGGTTTCGGGGTTGGTTGTTGGCTCGCGGTTGCCCGGCGCGGCGGCGGCGGGGGCGGGGCCGGGCGGGGCGAGTTCGATCGGGTTGCGCAGAGCCGAAAGGCCGGTGGTGGAATGGGGCGCGAGGCCGGGGTTGGTTTCGCGGCTGCCGAGTGTGCGGCCCCAGAACACGAGGATGAGCAGATCGGTTTGCTCGGGGCCGGGCGTCGGCACGTAGTTGGCGCGAGCGAGTGAGCGGGCCGCGGCCTGGCTGACGCGGGCGAAGGTCAGCTGGCTGGCGGGACCGCCGGGTTCGTCGGCGGTCCAGGCGCCGCCCTCGCCGAAGGCGTAGGTCTCGGGCTGGAACGACTCGTCGGGCAGACGCGTGCGCTGGTAGCCGTTGTAGGTCTCGGAGAATGCCGCCACCGGTGCGTCGGCGGCGCGCAGCGCCGTCGGCCAGAGCGCGCACGTGAGGAGCAGAACGGGAAGCGGGCGAGCGAGGAGGTGGAACAGGGCGGCGGGCGCGGTCATGAGCGGAGGCTTCCGGTGCGGATCATGATTGGCTGCGGGCGGCGACAAAAGCGCGGAATCGGTCGAACCTTGGACGACGGAGGGCGCGGCGGATCTAGCCGTTGCCTCAGGCGGCCTATGAACTCGGCGAGGGCGACGTCGTGGTTGTTGAGGCGCGCGGTGAGGTCGGCTTCGAAGGCAGCGAGTAGAGCGCATGCCGCGAGTTGGCGTCAGGGTTGACCACGGATGGGACGGATGAAGACGGATGAAACGGATCCGGGTAGTCCGAATCTATCCGTGAAATCCGTGGCTAAGAAAAGGCGTCGAACGCGGCGCGCGCGGGAGCTTAGTCACGAGTCATGACATGTCCCCTTCGGCTCGGCCGCTTTTTATCGCAGAGCGGAGACAGATGTTACGCCCCATGGCAGTGCTTGAATTTCTTCCCTGATCCGCAAGGGCACGGTTCGTTTCTGCCGACTTTGCGGTGGCTCGTTTGGGTTGGTGGTCGAACCGCCGATTCGAAGTCGGCAATCTGCGCACGCAGCTGGTCCGAGTTGACTAGAGAAGGGAATGCTTCCTGAAAATGCCGGCCTATGACTTCGCGCGTCTTTTGTGAGGCGTTTGCTTCGTATTCTCTTACCGTGACCTCCGCGCGATGGACGATAAACCCGCCGACATTCGCATCCAGGAGGGATTGAGGCGTCGTGAGCACACCGTTCGTCACCTCAATCTTGGTGTTTTCCCACTTTTTGAGTGAACACGGTGTAAGGTAGGCGAATACCAAGATGCGCCCAAATTTCGTATAGATGAAGCACTCACTCTTGCTGCTTCCGACCGTGGCATCGATCGCACGTGCGAAGTAGGAATTGAACCGCTTCGCGGGAATTACGCCGCCATCAGTGATATCCGATATGAAAACGTGGATCGTCGAAAATTCAGGTAGGGCTTTTTGCCCAAGTAGGTATTCGCGCCAGTCTGCCTCCGCTTTTGCAACAAGTCCCGCGAATCGATGCTGAGCAAAGTCTGGGTTCGCTTGGGTCGCAATTACAGTCCGCCAACTGAGTGAAACCAGAAAATAAAAGAGACGATCATCGTATTGGAGGTGGTTCCGCTGCGCGAGGACCGGATCAAAGATGTTTTCTTTAAAGTAGGATTCGCGTGCGGAGAATAGCTGCTCGCACGCCTCGCAAAGCCAGTGAGCTTTGGGACCGTCTTGTTCTCGCTTGTTGGGCCGAGTTACCTTGCGAAGATAGCCTCCTCCGGTGGCTTTCAGCCACTTTATAGCAAATCGAGGAACCAAGTGGCTTTCCCGCAGCTCGGCAAGCTTCCTACAGAGTTTGCATGTGCCGGTCACTGTCGAGAAATCGCCTACTTTACGAACGCGCTCACGAAGTCGTGGACGTGCATCGCTTCGAGGCTCGCGCGGTCGGCGAAGAGGGACATGAGGTGCGCGGCGCGCGTCTCGCCGTAGTGGGCGGCGAAGGCGGCGCGGGCTTTTTGTTGGAGCACCGGAATGCCTTCGGCGCGGCGGCGGCGGTGGCCGATGGGGTAGTGGACTTCGATGCGCTCCGTCTTGGTGCCGTCGTGGAAGAAAACTTGCACGGCGTTGGCGATGGAGCGTTTTTCGGGGTCGAGGTAGTCGCGGCTATATTGCTTGTCCTCGGTGACGACCATCTTCGCGCGGAGGGCATCGATGCGCGGGTCGGCGGCGATCTGGTCCTCGTAGTGGTCGGCGGTGAGTTCGCCGAAGATCAGGCCGATCGCGGCCATGTATTGGAGGCAGTGGTCGCGGTCGGCCGGGTTGTGGAGCGGGCCGGTCTTGTCGATGATCCGGATGGCCGACTCGTGAGTCGTCATTTCGACGCGCTCGATTTGGTCGAGGCGGTCGCGCACGAGCGGGTGGAGCTGCAAGGCGCATTCGACGGCGGTCTGCGCGTGGAACTCGGCGGGGAAGGAGATCTTGAAGAGGACGTGCTCCATCACGTAGCTGCCGAGCGGGCGCGCGAGTTTGACGGGGTGGCCTTTGAAGGAGACGTCCTGGAAGCCCCACGTTTTCGCGGAGAGAACGGACGGGTAACCCATTTCGCCGGTGAGCGCGATGAGCGCGAGGCGGACGGCGCGGCTGGTGGCGTCGCCGGCGGCCCAGGATTTGCGCGAGCCAGTGTTGGGCGCGTGGCGGTAGGTGCGCAGCGCGGAGCCGTCGAGCCAGGCGTGCGAGATGGCGTTGATGACTTGCTCGCGTGTGCCGCCGAGCAACGCGGCGGTGACAGCGGTGGAGGCGATACGGACGAGGAGGACGTGATCGAGGCCGACGCGGTTGAAGGAGTTTTCGAGCGCGAGGACGCCCTGGATCTCGTGGGCCTTCACCATGGCGGTGAGGACGTCGCGCATGGTGAGAGCGGATTTCAGATTTGAGATTGGAGAATGGAAGGCGGCGGGGGTGGTGCCGGCGGCTTGGTGGCGGCTGAGCCAGTCGGCGGTGGCGAGGATGGCGCCGAGGTTGTCGGAGGGGTGGCCCCATTCGGCGGCGAGCCAGGTGTCGTTGAAGTCGAGCCACCGGACGATCGCGCCGATGTTGAAGGCGCCTTGCACGGGATCGAGTTCGTAGGCCGTGCCGGGGACGCGTGCGCCGTTGACGATCGAGGTGCCGGGGACGACGGGGCCGAGGAGCTTCGTGCATGCGGGGTAGGCGAGGGCCATGATGCCGCAGGCGAGCGTGTCGGCGAGGCACCAGCGCGCGGTGTCGTAGGCTTCGTCGTTCGTGATCGCGGCGTTGAGCGCGTAGTCGGCGAGGTTGACGAGGAGCTGGTCGGGGGCGGGGCGGATGTTGGAGATGGGAGCGGACATGAGGAGCTAAGCGGAAGTTAAAGGATTGGTCACAGAGACGGAAAGAGGCGGCACAGAGGGCACGGAGGAAAAGAAAGATAGAAACTTGAACGGAGTTCTCTGTGCCCTCTGTGGGTCTCCGCCTTTTCTCTGTGACTAGAATTCAGCGTTGTTCGAGCGGCGGGAGCGGGCGGTCGGCGGGGCCGGTGTAGGTGGCGCTGGGGCGGATGATTTTGCCGTCGGCGCGTTGTTCGATGACGTGCGCGCACCAGCCGGCGGTGCGGGCGATGACGAAGAGCGGGGTGAACATCGCAGTGGGCACACCCATTTCGCGATAGGCGACGGCGCTATACCAATCGAGGTTGGGGAACATCTTCTTCTCGTTCCAGAGGAGCGTCTCGATGCGCTCGGCGATGGCGAAGGTGTTGAGCGTGCCGTGCGCGGTGCAGAGCTCGCGCGCGATTTCCTTGATGATGGCGCTGCGCGGATCGCTGACGGTGTAGACGGGATGGCCAAAGCCGATGACGATTTCCTTGCGCGCCATGCGAGCGCGGATGTCGGCCTCGGCTTCGTCGGGCGTGGCGTAGCGCTGCTGGATTTCGCAGGCGACCTCGTTGGCGCCGCCGTGCTTCGGGCCGCGGAGCGCGCCGATGGCGCCGGTGATGCAGCCGTAGAGGCCGGAGCCGGTGCCGGCGATGACGCGCGCGGTGAACGTCGAGGCGTTGAACTCGTGCTCGGCGTAGAGAATCAGCGAGCGGTCAAGCGCGCGCACGTGCGCGCGCTGCGGGTCGCGCTGGTGGAGCAGGCGCAGGAAATGCGCGGCGATGGTCTCGTCGGTGGTGTCGACGTCGATGCGTTGGCCGGTGGTGGCAAAGTGATGCCAGTAGAGCAGCATCGACGGGAAGCACGCGATGAGCTTGTCGGCGATGTGGCGGGCGAGCACGGGGTCCTTCGGGCCGCTGCCGTCGGGGGCGGAGGGCTCTGTGTCCATTGCGCCCAGGGCGGAGCAGCCCGTGCGCAACACGCCCATCGGGTGCGAGCGCGCGGGAAGTTGTTCGAGGATGGCGCGGAGCGGCGCGGAGAGGCTGCGCAGTGTGGCGAGGTGGCGCCGGTAGGCGGCGAGCTCGGTGGCGTTGGGCAGGCGCTCGTGGATGAGGAGGTGGGCGACTTCCTCGTAGGTCGCATGGTGGGCGAGGTCGGCGATGTCGTAGCCGCGGTAATGCAGGTCGTTGCCGGAATGGCCGACAGTGCAGATCGCGGTGTTGCCGGCGGGGACGCCGGACAGCGCGACGGATTTCTTGGCCTTGGGCGCGGAGGGTTGAGCGGAGGCGGGGGTATCGGTGCTCATTTTTCGGAGAACCAAGATGAACACAGATGGACACAGATGCTCGGACCGGGTGAGCGATCATCTGTGTGAGTCGGTGTTGATCTGTGGTTAGTTCGGTTTGGTTTCCTTCGGCGGGGTGTAGCCGAGGGTGGTGTAGAGGTCGGCGCGCGTCTGCATCCTGGGCACGACGGCTTGTTGGGTGCCGTCGCGGCGGAGCGTCGAGTAGAAGTCCAAGGCGGCCGCGCTGGCGGCGCGTGAGGCGCCGAGCGGATAAAGGGCCAGCGCGATGCCGGCGGAGCGGAGCTGCTCGAGGGGGAAGAGCGGAGTCCGGCCGAACTCGGTCAGGTTCGCGAGCACGGGGACTTTGATGGCGGAGGTGAACGCGCGGTAGTCGTCCAGTGTGTGCAGCGCTTCGGCAAAAATCATGTCGGCACCGGCGTCGACATAGGCGCGGGCGCGGAGGATGGCGCCGGCGACGCCTTCGTTCGCGGCAGCGTCGGTGCGAGCGATGACGACGAAGCTTGCCTCGGGTTTGCCGGACACGGCGGAGCGCACGCGCTCGACCATTTCGCCGGTGGAGACGAGGTGTTTGCCGGGAAGGTGGCCGCAGACTTTGGCCGGCATCTGATCCTCGATGTGCACGGCGGCGACGCCGATCGCGGCGAGTTCGCGGACGGCTTGCGCGGGGTCGTCCCAACCGGTGTCGATGTCGACGAGCAACGGCAACCCGACGCGGCGCGTGATGCGGCGGGCGTCGATGATGACGTCCGCGAGCGTGGTCTGGCCGATGTCGGGCCAGCCGTAGGAGTGATTGGCGACACCGGCGCCGGAGAGATAGAGCGCGCGGAAGCCGGCGCGTTCGGCGAGCAGGGCGGCGTAGGCGTTGATGGCGCCGACGATCTGCAAGGGAGACTCGGACGCGAGGGCGTCACGGAATTTTTGACCAGGCGTGGACATGGCGGTGGAGCGCGGCGGGTTGGCGCGGCAGTGGGGTTGGCCGGAACGTATGACACTGCTTTGCGCACTGTCGAGGGCCGCGGACACCATCGGAACGGGTTAGTTGCGAGCGTTATGGGCGGCCCCGACGCGCTAACAGGCTGCTGAAAAACGCCCGGTTTTGATATAGCTCGGTTCGATTTTGAGGTTTCCGGCGCGGATGCGTGCTCCGGCGAGGGAGTTTGTCGCGCCGAGATCGGCGCGGCCCGCAGTGTTTGGCGGGTTATTCACAGTGTGCGGGCACACTGCGGCCGCCGCGGGCGTTACGCCCGCGCCAGGTTCGGTGGCGCGGTGACCAGCA
>JAYRJE010000027.1:0-22687 GCA_041906465.1 Candidatus Didemnitutus sp.
GCATCGCCTCCACCAGCTGCTTGCGCTCCTCGAACACTGATCGTTGTCGCCATGGCATCGGCGACCCTCACCCAAAACTGTCAGCGAATTAATGGCAGAAAGTGTCAGCGAATTATGGCACCGAGCCAGGACAAGCGCCTCTACCGCAATCCGCCTCCACGAAAATCGTGCCGACGCGGCCGCGGCGAGCTCGTCCACCTGCGCGTCACGCCGAAAACCAATACGTCAGCTTCACCATGAACTGATTGCTCGGCGCGCGTCCACGCAGGCCACTCAGCGCCGACCACGCGTCGACGCCGCGTCCCGCCTCCGCGCCCTCGCGCTGCTGCGCCCAGACGAAATAGAGCATCGAGCCGCGCCGGTATTCCCATTTCACGACGAGGTTCGAGTGAAAGCTCGCTCCATTGTTGTCGGGATCGGCCAGCACCCAATCCGCCACGCCGTCGTCGCTCGTATCGATCAGGTATTTCCCATTCGCCAGCGTAGCCGGCAGCACCGCGCCGAAGCGCCGTTCGAACTCGCGGGCCCGCGGAGCCACGACGCGACGAAACTCATTTTGCCGCACCGTCGAGCCGAACGGATTGCCGTAATACTGCACGCTGAGCTCCGGCCGCAGATGCCACTCCGCCCGCAGCGCCAGCGAACGCGAACGCCCTTCGAGGTGCGACACGAACCATTCCGGCGCCGCGCCGTTCAGCGCCGTCGGCGCGATGTAACGCTGGCGATCCGCTTGCTCGGTCGCGTCGGCCTGCAACGACACCATCAGGGCGGGCCAAGGCCGCGCCGTGATCTTGGCGCCCACGCTGCTTGAGCTGAACACCGCGTCGCGGGCCTCCGTGCCCTTCGCGTAGACTTTACCCGAGAGCCGTTTCGTGCCGTCGCTCGTCATCGACGCCGACCAGGCAACATGCGCCGGTAACCGCAGCAACGGTCCACCGCGCAACGCGACCGGATCGTTGCCCTCGCCTTGCACCGAGAGCGAAGCCGCCGCCTCCCACTTGTTGCGGAAATCGACCGAGGCGCTCGCCTCCAACCCTGTGCCGAGGTGCTCATCGCGCGTCGTCCAGTGACTGTATTGCTCCAAATCGACTTCGAAAGTGCGATACCAGCCCTTCGGCTCCTTCACGACATAGGTCACCTCCGTGCCCTGCTCCACGCGGTCCGCTTTCGCGAGATAGCCGAGATCATTGAACTCCAGTCCCGGCGCTTTGACTGCGAGGTCCTCCGTCCAACGCCAGCGGCCGCCGCTCGCCTTGCCCGCCGACAATCGCCAGCCACTGCCCGTGAGTTCCTCCCGCGCCGGATCATACTCGCTGCGCCCGTCGATCGGACGCTGATAGTAGCGCGCCGAGCTCAGCTGCAGCCGGCTGATCGCGCGCGGATCGCCGCGCACCAGCGTGCCGATCGCCTTCGCCTGCACGAAATACATCCGCTGCCCCCAGTAGTGCGTCGCATCGACACCGACCGTCGTCGCCTCCTCCGGCAACCGCGCCGCCATCTCGTCCGTGCCGATCTCGCGGCGCACATGCGTCAGGATTCCACCCACGACCGTATCCCCGCGCCGCAGATCCTGCTGACCGCGCACCACCACATCCACCGCGCGCGGCATCACCTCCAGCGAGCGCCCACCAGCCACGCCCGCGACCGTCACCGTCTCGCGATCCGTCGCCGTCGCGAGCGCACCAAACGCGAATCCCTGCCCCGTCTTGCCCGACACCTTCAACGCGCCCAGCAGCGTCGTCTCCGTCGGATATTCGCCGGCGAGCCCCGCCGGCCGGTAGCTCGGCGGCTGGCCGATGCGCCGCGAATAGAACACCTGGTCGTCGCCGAACGCGAAATCGAAGATGTCCTTCCCCTCGAGAAACAGCGGCCGCTTCTCAGTCTGAAACGTTTCGAACGCCGTCAGGTTCATCACCGCCGCGTCGGCCTCAACCTGACCGAAATCCGGCAGCAGCGAGGCATCGAGCGTGATGTTGCTCGTCAGCCCGATCTTCGCATCGAGCCCGCCCTTGAAATCGCTGCGCCGCTCGACCGCCGGCTCGGTTTCCAACCGCGCCGAAACATACGGCAGCAACTCGATGCGGCGCGGATTTGGCAGATCGGTCAGCCCGTGAAGTTCGCCGAAGGACTTCACCAGGCCCGAGTCGTCGTTCGCGAGGACGTTCCAGTTGGACTCCTCTTTCTTCCGATCGATCCAGCGCCACGCATGCAGTCCCCACACCGTGTTCTTGGGATCGTAGCGCAATTGACTCAACGGGATCAGAAACTCCGCCGTCCAGCCGTGCTCGTCGTGCGCCACTCTGCCCGTCCACACCGCATTCCAAGTCGTGTCCCAATCGTCGTTGCCGAGGCGCAGATCGAGTTTCTGACCCGACGCCGTCAGGTCGAATTCGAACCCCGTGCGCAGATCGTGATAGCTGTCGAAAGTCACGCCCATGATGTCGCCGACAAAAGCGTCGCGGTTTCCCGCCTGACGCGAACGCGCCGCGATGGGATCGTCGCCCGCGCGCATGGCCACGTAAACGTGCCGGTTGTCGTAGAGAATCTTGATCTCGGTCGGATGGCTCGGCGGCGCCTCGTAGTTCGGCGTGAGCTGGCGAAAACCGCCGTTCCACTCCGCCAGCTCGCCCCAGCACGCGTCATCCAGTCGGCCATCGATCACCGGCGCGGCACCGGTCAAACGCACCGCCTGATAAACTCGCTTCGGCCGGCCGATCAGCGTGGTCGGCGTGGGATCGGCAGCAAGCGCCGCGATCGCCGCGAAAGCGAGAACAGTGAACGCAAAGACGCCACGCCGGCAGGACTGCCACCCGGCGGGGCAAAAGGGGCGCAAGTGCACGCGCGGAGGGAATCGCGCACATCGCGAACTGAGGAGCCGAATTCCGCCGCTCAGCACAACTATTCGTTCACGTTGCCGACGCCATCAGCTCACTCGGTGGCCACACGAAAAGCCAATAAGTCGTAAATCCGCCGCGTTTCGTCGCTGTGCACTTTTCACGCGACGGCTTACCGGCCTCTCTCGCGCATGCTCGGTTTTTTTATGCCCAAGCACGATAACGCCTGGATCGCCTCGGACCGCCGCGAACGCCTCAAAGTCGTCGCCACGGTCATCATCTCGGTTGCCGCCGTCGCGGCCGGCTTCGGCCTTTTGATCTTTGGGTTGTTCGCGCACTGAGTCGCCGGTGCGAGCCACCGCTGGGACTATCTCCCGCAGAATGCGCATGCATTGCTGAACACGCACGGTCGTTTGCGACGAAGAGCGGATAGGCTTTTCGCGACGACTCAGATCCCTTTTCTCCCGCCATGCGCTCGCTGCTGACCCAACCTAAAGAGAACGCTTGGATCGCCTCCGACCGTCGCGAACGGATCAAGTTCGCCGCGGCGACGCTCGCGTTGTTCGGCTCCGCTTTCTGCGCCCTCGTCGCTGTCGCCTACGCGCTCGTCGCCCATTGACGGAGACGCGGTTGACCTGCGACGCGCTGCAGACCTCGCGCCTCACGGTCGCGTCACGCGCAGTCGAAAAAAGACCGTCGGATTCCCCGCTAACGGCACTTTGGCCTCCCAGGTCTCGACGCCCTCGCTGGTCGCGACTTTCTGCAGCGTAACGGCAGCCGTCGACCACGTTGTGAGGTTGACCGAGGCTTCGACGGCGCACGTCACATCAGTTACGCCCGTCGGGCGATGGAACCGGCAGATCCAGTCGCCGACACTCACATCCGCCTCCAGCACCGCCCGAGTCACGCTCTGCTTCGGCTCCAGGCCGAGCGCGTATTTCACCAAATTCGGCACGCCATCGCCCGCGTAGCTCGCGCCTGGTCCGGTCAGCCGTTCATCGAGGAGTTCCGCCGCGCTGAACTTCGCGGCACGCCACAAATCGAAGCCGCTCGCATTCGCGGTAAACAGCAAACTGTCGATCGTCACCGGCACGTTCCCGGCGCCGCCATCGTAGGTGGAGAAAAACACGTTGAGCGCGCCCGCGGGCGGACTGACTGCGAGTGTGCCCGCCACGACGCCGTCCACCTTGAACACCGCTTCAGTCGCAGTGACGGCGATCTCGTAGTCGTGCATCGAATCGACGCCCGCCGCGAAAGTGCTCGTCACACCGGTTGGCACGCCGTTCTTCACCACACGCATGCCGAGCAAAGTCCGCGCGGCCGAATAGAACTCGATCGCGTTGTTCGGATCGGTGCCGACGCGCAGGCCGCGCGGCTGCTGATTGCCATAGACTCCCGGATACCAACTCTCCGCATACGCATACGCGCGGAAGCGCAGCAGCAGCGCGTCGCCCGCTCCCACCGCCTTGCCCGCGCGCGTGCGGAGCCAGGTCGTGTTCGCAACGTTCGTGGACAACCCCAACTGACCGGCGCCGTTCAACTCCACGTCGCCGCTCCATTCGAACAGCGTCGCATCCGGCGCGGCACCCGCGCTGCCGGAAAAATCATCCGCCACCAACGTCACGGCGGACGCGCCGCCTCCGCTCACGACCAATTCGCGACTCACGTCCGCCGCCGGCAAATACGTCGCATCGCCCGCCTGACTCGCCGTGATTGTCGCCGTCCCCGGTCCCACCAAGGTAACGATGCCGTCCGCGACCGCCGCGACCGCCGAGTTCGAACTCGCGAAACTCACCGGCAGGCCGCTGCTCGCCGTCGCCACCAGCGCGAACGGTGCGTCGCCCATCTTGGCCCCCGACAGCGCGTCGAACGTGATGCTCTGCTCGCGACGGTTCACGGTCAGCGTCGCCGCATCGCTGGTCACGCTGCCCGCCGCGTTCGTCACGACGACGCGATACGCGCCCGCGTCGCTCGTTCGCACGTCGGTGAGGTGCAGCGTGGCCGAGTTCGCGCCGGAAATTTCCACGGCGCCTCGCCACCACGCGTAACTCGGCGCCGGCACGGCGGCCGCAGTCACCGTGAAACTCACCTCGCCCCCGACGGTGACGGTCTGCGACGCGGGTTGGCCGCCGATGACGGGCGCGATGCCCGCCGTGCGAAACGTCGCATCGCCGCTCGACGCCGCGCCCTGGTTGCTGATTGCCACCAATCGATAGTGATACACCGTCCACGGCTCCAACCCTTGCAGCGACGCACTCGCCGCCTGCGCGCCCGCGCCGTCCGGCGTGGTCAGCGTTGCGGCCGCCGTCTGACCGTAGGCGCTCGTTGCGCCCCACTCGAACCGCGCGGTGGCTGGAAAACCGTTCGCCGCCACCGTGCCGCGTAAAGTTGCCGTCGTCGCGGTCACGCCGTCCGCCGCGAGTGCGGCTGCGCTCGGCGGATAAGCAGTCACCGTGAGATCGAACGCCGCTTCCGCCGTCGCGGTGCCGTCGCTCACCGTGATCGTGATGTGCGCCGTCCCCGTCGCTTCGGCCGCGGGCGTGAGCGTCACGGTGCGACGCGAGCCGCTGCCCGCACATACGATCGCTCCGTTCGGCACCAGCGCCTGATCGGAAGACAACCCGGAGACGCTGAGTGCGGACAACGCCGTTTCCACATCGGCGATCTCGATGCCGAAACTCACCGGCGTGTTGCGCGCCGTGCCGAGCGCCAACAGCGGCGCGATCGTGGGTGGATTGTTGGCGCCCGTGCCAGTCAGCGTGACATCGAAGGGATTTTCGTTCGGATCGTTGCTCGCGAGATGCAGCGCCGCGGTTTTGGCGCCGAGCGAGACGGGAGCGAGACGAATCA
This sequence comes from Candidatus Didemnitutus sp., assembly GCA_041906465.1. Classification (GTDB taxonomy): domain Bacteria; phylum Verrucomicrobiota; class Verrucomicrobiia; order Opitutales; family Opitutaceae; genus Didemnitutus. The sequence goes on from JAYRJE010000027.1 coordinate 5,685, forward strand.
CCACGGTCGTCTCACCGTTGTGATCCAGCGACGGCAACGACGTTGTGAGGATGGAAAACTCCGTCGCGTTCGCGCCGTCGAGCGTGGCGACCAGGCCGGTAAGCGCGCGCCCGCCGGTGTTGCGGATCGCGAAGCTCCGGTCGGCTGCGCGTCCGACCGGCACGTCGCCGAAATCTCGCGTGCCGCCATCTGCCAGCGCCGTGCCGGCCGGTTGCTCGAGCGCGATGTCGGCCTGCAAATCGAGCGTGACAAGCGCCGAGTCACCGAACGCGACCCCGCCGTCAGCAGCGCTGTTGCCGTAGAGAGGATTCGTGCCCGCGGCGCTTTCAGCTCCGAGAGTCACGCCGTCGCCATCGGTGTCCGACGCCGAGCCATTGGCGAGCGTGCCGTAGTGGCGTTGCTCGAACGCGTCGGGCACGCCGTCGCTGTCCGTGTCGCCCGTGAACAAATACGCCACGCCCTCGCGATCCGCACCGGCCACGCTGAAGCTGATCTGCCCGCGCGCGACACCCCACGCGTCCTGCTGGCGCACGCCGTCGAGCGTCCAGTAGCCGAACGTCGCGTTGGTGGAAAAATCGGGCGAGGTGACCGCCGTGCCGGGCGGCACGGTCGCGTTCTGGTTGACCGTGCCCGCCGGCACGCTGCGCAGCGTGTAGGTCGCGTAGCCGGCGAGATTGCACGTGACGAGCGCCGAGTCGGTCCAGGCGACGCCGCCTTCGCCTGCGCGATTGCCGTAGAGCGGATTCGTGCTGCCGGCGCATTCCGCGGCCAACGTCACGCCGTCGCCATCCGTGTCGGAGGCGGCATCGTTGGCGAGCGTGCCGTAGTGGCGTTGCTCGAACGCGTCGGGCACGCAGTCGCTGTCGGTGTCGCCGGTGAAAAAACAGGCCACGGCTTCGCGGTCGTTCGTGGCGACCGTGAAGGTGATTTGCGTGCGCGCGACGCCCCACGCGTCCTGTTGCCGCACGCCGTCGAGCGTCCAGTAGCCGAAAGTCGCGTTGCCGGCGAAATCGCTCGTCGCGACAACCGTGCCCGGCGGCGCCACCGCGGACTGGTTCACGATGCCGGCGGGCACGCTGCGCAGCGTGTAGGTCGCGTAGCCGGCGAGGTTGCACGTGACGAGCGCCGTGTCCGCCGTCGCGACGCCGCCGTCGCGCGCGCTGTTGCCGAAAAGCGGCTGCGTGCCGGCGACGTATTCGCCGGCGAGCGTCACGCCATCGCCGTCCGTGTCCGCGGCGGCGGCGTGGGCGAGCGTGCCGTAGTATTCCATCTCGAACCAGTCCGGCACGCTGTCACCATCGGCATCGTGTGTGGCTGGCAGGTAATGCGCGGTCGCGATGGAGGCGGCGGACAACACGAAGTTCGCGGGATTCACCGAGCGCCCCCAGGCGTCCCGATAAATCGTCTGCGGCCAGCCGTCGTGCGTCCAATGCGTGAAACGATAACTCGCCCAACTGACCGGCGCCGGCGCGGTGAAATACGTCCCGTGGAGTTCGAGGTATTGGTTGCTCGCGACCGCACCGATGGTGGCGCCATCCGCATCGTTCACGGATGTCTCGACGTAGTTGACCAACGCCGCGAACAGCGACCCGCCGTGCCACAGCACCATCGCCGCGCCGCCGCGAAGGAGCCGCCGGAGAGTGACGTTCGCGCTCATGTCATTCGCGTCGATTCGGCGACGGCAGATCAGAGCGCCTTGGCTCGCACGAACAGGTTGTGCCCGCTCGCGGCGATGAACGTGATTCCGTTCACCCCGCTCGGGATCGTGGCCTCATTGTTCGAATTGTAGCCCCACGCCACCACGGTGCCGTCGCTTTTCAGCGCGACACTGTGCGCCGAACCGGCGGCAACGGCGGTCACACCCGTCAGCCCGGCCGGAACATTGGTCTGACCGTAATAGCCGAGACCCCATGCCACGACCGTGCCGTCGCTCTTCAGCGCCAGGCAATGCATGTAGCCCGCGGAGAGGGCAACAACCCCGGACAATCCGGCCGGCACCACGCCCTCGCCCTGAGAGTTGCCGCCCCACGCGACCACGGTGCCGTTGTTCTTCAGGGCGAAGCTCGTGTTGTAGGACGCTGCGATCGCAACGACGCCGCTCAATCCGGCAGGGACCGTGGCTTGGCCGTTGCCGTTGTTGCCCCACGCGACGACGGTGCCGTCGCGTTTCAACGCGAGGCTGTGAGTTCCGCCCGCCGCGATCGCCGTCACTCCGCTCAATCCCGCGGGCACGGTGGCCTGACCGTTGCTGTTGTTGCCCCAGGCGACCACGGTGCCGTCGCTCCTGAGCGCCATGCTGTGACCGGACGCGGCCACCGCTGTCACTCCGACGAGCCCGGTGGGAACCGCGGCCTGGCCATAGTTGTTGGCTCCCCAAGCGAAGACCGTGCCGTCTTCCAGGAGGACCAGGCTGTGTGTGGAGGCGGCAGCTCGGACCGCGGTGGACAAACCGGGCACCACCGTCGCCTGACCGTTCGTGTTGGTGCCCCATGCGAACACCACGCTGATGCCCGCATAAGGTCGATTCGCCGCGTGCCAACTGCCGGTGTTGAGCAGGCCGGCTCGCGCCTCCCCGTTCGCATACGCCACTTCTGAAACCGTGGCGGGATCGAGGTTCATTTTTTTGAAAATGTAGGGCGCAGCGTAAGCCTGCGGCGTCGCCGCGTTCGCCATTTGCAGACCGGAGAAATTGCCCGCCGCTGCCGTGCACGTGAGCACGCCGCCCGCGAGGCTCAGGCCGGGATCGCCCGACGCATACAGCCAGAACAGCGCATCGAGCACCTTGGCGCTCGCCGGCGCGTCCTTGCTGATCGTCAGCGCCGGATGCCCGCCCGCCGCGGGAATCGTGATCCAGTCGAAGGGCAGCAACCCACGGCCATCGAGCGCAAGAATCTCGAATTTCAACTGTCCCACGTCCGTCGCCCAGTCCGCGCCCACGTCCCACGTCACGACATGGTTCGTGTTCGTCGCGATGGCGTCGCCGAGCTTGCTCGCGGTGCCTTCGGCAAACGTCGCCGGCTTGATCACCTTCGCGAACGAGCGCACACCGTCGATGAACGCCAGCGCGCGCACCTGCACGGTCGCGTCGTCCGGATCGTTCACGCGGAAGTTCACGTCGAGCAACGTCGTGCCCGCACGCATCGCTGCGGAGTTGATCACGGGCGTCGGCGCCGTGTTGCCGCGTAAGCCCAGTGCCCCTGCGAGCGAAAACATGACCAAAGCCAGCCGCATCGTTTTCATAAAGAGAGCCCGCGACGCTTCGCCGCCAAGTTGAGCGTGCCGACGCCGCGACGATCCGATGATACACCCGCAACGCTCCGCGTCTCCGCAGGCGTTGCGGCGCAAATGGCCCTATTAGCATGCACAGCCTCACCGCAGCCGACTATGCTCTTGGCGCGATGCACCGCGTGCACTACAAGGGCTCCGCGTCGCACGCGCGACGCACGACTGGCCCGCCGCTCTTCCACGCGGACGGTGCCGCCCAGCCGGGTTCACCCCTCAGCGTTGCTGCCATGAACTCGCCGGCTCCCACCCCGCTCGCGGTCGACAACTCCGTCGCCGCCATCAAGCGCGACATCGTCGAAAAACTCTTCTGCATGCTCGCACGCTTCCCCGAAGTCGCGACGCCGCACGACCGCTACCTCGCCGTCGCCTACGCCGTGCGCGACCGCCTGCTGCATAACTGGGTCGCGACCGCGCACTCCTACTACGAGCACGCCAGCCGCACCGCCGTCTACCTCTCGGCGGAATTTCTGGTTGGCCCGCAGCTCGGCAAAAACCTGCTCAACCTGGGGCTCACGGAGCCGTTCGTCGCGGCCATTCACGAACTCGGATGGAATTCCGACGAGATCTTCGCCCAGGAAGCCGAGCCCGGCCTCGGCAACGGCGGCCTCGGTCGCCTCGCCGCGTGCTACCTCGACTCGATGGCCACGCTCGAACTGCCCTCGATCGGCTACGGCATTCGTTACGAATTTGGAATCTTCGACCAGGAGATCCGCGACGGCTGGCAAGTCGAGCGCAGCGACCGCTGGCTGCGGCTCGGTTACCCGTGGGAAATCGCACGCCCCGAAATCGCCTTCACGCTCAAACTCGGCGGCCGCACCGAAGCTTACCACGACCGCCACGGCACCTACCGCGTCCGCTGGATTCCCGACCGCGTCGTCGTCGGCACGCCCTGCGACACGCTGGTGCAAGGCTACGACGTGAAGACCGTCAACCTGCTTCGCCTCTGGAAAGCCGAGGCGCACGAGTCTTTCGATTTCCAGGCGTTCAACTCCGGCAACTACTACGGCGCCGTGCTCGACAAGGTCGCCTCGGAAAACATCACGAAAGTTCTCTACCCGAATGACGAGCTCGCCGCCGGCAAACAGCTCCGTCTGGAGCAGCAATACTTCTTCGTCTCCTGCTCGCTGCAGGACATGATTCGCATCCACCGCCAGCGCGATCCCTCGCTCGCGAACTTCCATCGCAAATACGCCGCCCAGCTCAACGACACCCATCCCGCCATCGCCGTCGTCGAACTCATGCGCCTCCTCGTCGACGAGCACGAGCTGCCCTGGGATGCCGCGTGGGACATCACGCGCCACACCTTCGCCTACACCAACCACACGCTCCTGCCCGAAGCCCTCGAGCGCTGGCCGCTGCCGCTCTTCGCGCGCATTTTGCCGCGCCACCTCGAGATCATTTTCGAAATCAACCGCCGCTTCCTCGACGAGGTCCGCGCGCGCTTTCCGAACGACGATGCACGGATCCGCCGCCTCTCGCTCATCGACGAGACCGGCGAGCGCTTCGTCCGCATGGCACACGTGGCCTGCGTCGGCTCGCACGCCATCAACGGCGTCGCCGCACTCCACTCGCGCCTCCTCGCCGAGACCGTGCTCCGCGATTTTCACGACCTCTGGCCGGAGAAGTTCTCCAACAAGACCAACGGCGTCACGCCGCGGCGCTTCGTCGCCCTCGCCAACCCCAGCCTCGCGCGCCTGATCACCTCCCGCATCGGCAATCGCTGGGTCCGCGACCTCGTCCGCCTTCGCGATCTCGAACCCTTCGCCGACGACGCCGGGTTTCGCGCCGACTGGCAGCGGGTGAAGCTCGCCAACAAGACCGCCCTGGCGCACCTCCTCGCGCGCCAGACCGGCATCGCCCCCGGCCCCGTGTCGCTCTTCGACGTGCAGGCGAAGCGCATCCACGAATACAAGCGCCAGCACCTGAACGCGCTTCACATCGCCGCGCTCTACCATCGCTTGCGGCAGAACCCCGCCCTCGATCTGCCGCCCCGCACCTTCCTCTTCGCCGGCAAAGCCGCCCCGGGCTATCATTTCGCGAAGCTCATCATCAAATTCATCAACTGCCTCTCCGCCACCATCGACGCCGCGCCCGCCGTGCGCGATCGCCTGCGCGTCGTGTTCTTCCCGAACTTCAACGTCCGCTCCGCCCAGGGTATCTACCCCGCCGCCGATCTCTCCGAGCAAATCTCCACCGCCGGCAAGGAAGCCTCCGGCACGGGCAACATGAAATTCGCCCTCAACGGCGCGCTCACCCTCGGCACACTCGACGGCGCCAACATCGAGATCCGCGACCACATCGGTGCCGACAACTTCTTCCTCTTCGGCCTTGACGCCGCCGCAGTCACCGCGCGCCACGCCGCGGGCTATCGGCCCGGCGACGTGCTCGCCCAGGACGCCGAGCTGCGCGAGGTCCTCGACTTGATCGCCTCCGGTCACTTCGCCCACGGCGACCGCACGCTCTTCGCGCCGCTCGTGGAAAACCTCCGCACGCAAGACCCGTATCTCGTGCTGGCCGACTTCCGTTCCTACGCGGATTGCCAGCAGCGCGTCGGCCAGGCCTTCCGTGATACCGACGACTGGACCCGCCGCTCGATCCTCACGGTCGCGCGCATGGGCTTTTTCTCTTCCGACCGGGCCATCGCCGAATACGCCCGCGACATCTGGCACATCGAGCCCGTGCACGTCCTGTAGAGCCGGCTTCAGCCGGCCCTCTTTCGTCATGGGTTAGGCACGCATCGGAATGGCAGGGCGAATCGTCCCGATGAGCCGGTTCGAAAGACAGCTCGTCCGGAGAGCTCGCTCTATCCTCGTTCCCGGGCACGCCGACGCGTTCGCCGCTAAGCGCCTCAACCCTCGCGGCCGCGCCGAGCACCCATTCGCGCGCTCTCGCGCCGACCGCTCTGCCGTTATCCTCCCTCCACCCGCCGCAGAACCGCGCCGCGGTCAGACCAAACGCAGTCGTGGCAATCAAAGAAATACCGGGCATCCGCACCCAATCCAAAGTGCCGATCGAGCGTGAAAACCCCAAAACCAGGGTGAAATGCCCGGCGGGAACATGGTGCAACACCCGACCTCACGGTGCCGTCGGCCGCGTCGCGTCTTTTTCCGAAAAAAAGCGCTCAAGTTTCAACGAGCCACGCCGATCCACGGTTTACTATGTGGAGCAAACTCACCGCGAACAACAACCCCTGGATCGCTGCCGACAATCTCGAGCGGTTCAAGGTTGCCGCGACGATCCTCGGCTACGGCCTCGCCGTCACGAGCGGCCTGATTTGCTTGGTGATCGGCCTGCTGCAGGCGTGATCATCCGCCGGCGTCTGCCGCCGGCAATTCGAGCCAGAAGAATGGTCCGCGGTCGCGGTCGCACGGCCCCCGACACTGCCGTTCCTGCGTTCCGCTGCCCGGCGCGCAATCGCGAGCCCCACGCCACTCCCCTCAGAACTCGTCACCTGTCCTGAAAACAGCGAAGCGTGGGACTCCACCACGTCGGCGCCGCACGGCTTGGCAACAAATGCGGAGCCGGCCCGAAATCCGTGCGCAGCCTTTATGATTGTCTCCGCTCATATAATTTCGTCCCCTTCCGCCCGGTGCGCGTCGCCATCGACATCGTCAATGCTCGCCGGGAGCGGCTGCGGGAACTCATCCGCGTCGACGGTTTCCTGCCCGTGGCCGAGATCTGCCGCCGCCTGGAAATTTCCGAAGCCACGGCGCGCCGCGACCTCGCCGTCATCGCCGGTGAAGGCCACATCACCCGCACGCGCGGCGGGGCGCTCGCGGACTACAACGCCTCGTTCGAATCCCTCGCCCAGCGCACACAGCGTGCCCGTCGCCCCAAGGAGAAAATCGCCGTCGCCGCTCTCGCGCTGCTCCCGCCGAAGGGCACCGTTTTCCTCGACGCCGGCACCACCATCCTCGCCGTCGCGCGCGCCCTCGGCCGCAAGCGCGGCTCGGCCGCTGGCCTGACTTTCGTCACCAACAACCTCTCCGTCGCCACCGTGCTCGGCACGAACGAGGACATCGACCTGCACGTCCTCGGCGGCACCTTCCTGCGGCGCCAGGCCGCGCTGCTCGGCGGCGACGCCGTGCGCGCGCTGAGCAATTGGCACTTCGACGTCGCCCTCCTCGGCGGTGAAGGCATGGACGCCGACGGCGTCAGCAACTCCCACCCCGAGATCGCGGCGTTCCAGAAAACCGTCTGCGAACGCACGCCGAAAACCTTTTTCTGCCTCGACGCCACCAAGCTCGGGCGCACCACGCCGCACCGTGTCGCCCGCTGGGGCGAATTCGCCGGCCTCATCACCGACGCCACCGCGAAACAGTTCGCCGCCGCCGGCCTCAAGATCCCTTCCCGTCAGCTGCTCCACGCCAGTTGAAGTCATGAACCTGACCGCGCCAAACACGGCCCCACCTGGAGCAACTACGGATGAATCTGGCTGAACTGGTCCGCCTCGCCGGCGTCGTCGGCGCGGGCGGCGGCGGCTTCCCCGCCCACGTCAAACTCAGCGCGCGCGCCGACACCGTCATCGCCAACGGCGCCGAGTGCGAGCCGCTGCTGCACAAGGACGCCGCCGTCATGGAGCACCGCGCGCGCGACGTCGTGCGCGGTGTCGAACTCTCGATGGACGCCGTCGGCGCCACGACCGGCGTCATCGCCATCAAGGCAAAGAACAAACACGCCGTCGAAACCGTGACCGCCGCGTGCGCCGGCACGCGCGTCGTGGTGAAGCTGCTCGGCGATTACTATCCCGCCGGCGACGAATACGATCTCGTCCACGAAGTCACCGGCCGCCTCATTCCCGCCGCCGGGCTCCCGATCCACGCCGGCGTGGTCGTGAACAACGTCGAGACGCTGGCCAACATCGCCGCTGCCGCGGAAGGCCGTCCCGTCACGCTGAAATATCTCACGATCGCCGGCGCCGTTCGCGAACCCGTCACGCTCGCCGTGCCCGTCGGCACCAGCCTCGCCGACTGCATCGCCGCTGCCGGCGGCGCGACCGTGCCCGACCCCGTGCTCTGCCTGGGCGGCATGATGATGGGCGAGACCACGACCAACCTCGACGTCCCCGTCACCAAAACTTCCACCGGCGTCATCGTCCTCTCGCGCGAGCACCCCGTCGTGAAGCGCAAGCTCACGCCGCCCGAAGCCAAGGCTCGCATCGGCAAGTCCGCCTGCGACCAGTGCCGCTACTGCACGGAATACTGCCCGCGCTTCCTGCTCGGCTACCGCGTCGAGCCGCACCTCGTGATGCGCGGCCTCGGCTTCAACGCCACCGGCAAGCAGGACTGGAACGACTGGGCGGCGCTCTGCTGCGCCTGCGGACTCTGCACGCTCTACGCGTGCCCTGAACAGCTCTTCCCCAAGGAAGCCTGCGACGACTCGAAGGCCGCGCTGCGCGCCGCCAACCGCAAGTGGTCCGGCCCAACCACGCCGCGTCCGCACGCGATGCGCGAAGGCCGCCGCGTGCCGATCAAGGCGCTCCTGCGCAAACTCAGCCTCGAAGGCCTCGATGCTCCCGCGCACCTCCGCACCGAACCGCTCGCGCCCGCGCGCGTTCGCCTTCGCCTCAAGCAAGGCGCCGGCGCGCCCAGCCAGCCGCTGGTTCAGGTCGGCGCGCGCGTGGCCGCCGGCGACGCCGTCGCCGAGCCGCCCGCGGGCGCACTGGGCTCCCGCCTGCACGCGCCGTTCGCCGGCGTCATCGAGGCCGTCACCGCCACCGAAATCCTCCTCTCCCGCTCCGCATGAAAGAGAAATCCATCGGCCTCCTCGAACTCTCGAGCGTCGCCACCGGCTTCCGCGCCGCCGACACGATGTTGAAGGCCGGCGATGTGCGCCTCCTCCTCAGCCGCTCCATCTGCTCCGGCAAATACATGATCCTCGTCGGCGGCGATCCCGCCTCCGTCGAGTCCGCCATCGCAGCCGGCGCCGAGGCCGCCGACGGCTTCCTCATCGACAAGACCGTCATCGCGAACATCCAGCCGGAAGTCCTCGAAGCCATCGGCCGCGCCCAAGTGCCCCAGCCTAACGGCGCCCTCGGCGTGATTGAATCCTTCAGCGTCGCCGCGCTCATCCGCGCCGCCGACACCGTCGCCAAAGCCGCCAACGTCACGCTGCTCGAACTGCGCCTCGCCATGGCGCTCGGCGGCAAGGCGTATTGCACGCTCACCGGCGACGTCGCCTCCGTCGACGCCGCCGTCAAGGCCGGCGCGCTCGTCCTCGCCGAAGCCGGCGTGCTGGTCGACGCCGTCGTCCTCCCGCGCCCGCACCCCGACGTCTATCGCGAGATCGTCTGAGCCGGACCGCTCCCCCTTCCGTTCACCGCACCCGCGATATGAGCGAAACCGCGCATATACGCACAGCAAAAGCCAAACAACGCCCAGCGCCCCTTCCGGCCTTCTGGCACAATCCCCTCTCCTCAAGATGAGTTCCACTCCAGCGTTGCCCCATCGGGCTGAGATCGAACACGTCGTCCGCCGCCTCGTTTACCAGCGGCTGAACCTTCCCGTGCCCACCGCCGCCCGCGCGCCGCGCCCGCTGGTGGTCAATGTCAGCGCCCGCCACTGCCACCTCACGCAGGCCGCGGTCGAAACGCTTTTCGGCAAGGGCCACCAGCTGCGGCCGAAGAAAATGCTCTACCAGGCCGGCCAGTTCGCCGCCGAGGAGAGCGTCACGCTCATCGGCCCGCGCAGCCGCATCATCTCGAATCTCCGCATCCTCGGCCCCTGCCGCGATCTCAACCAGGTCGAGCTGGCCTACACCGACGCGATTTCCCTCGGCTTCGAGATCCCGTTGCGCGCCTCGGGCGACATCAAGGGCACGCCGGGCTGCATGCTCATGGGCCCGGCCGGCTTCCTCGAGTTGCCCGAAGGCGTCATTCGCGCCGCGCCGCACGCGCACATGCACCCGGACGACGCCGCGTTCTACGGCGTGAAGGCCGGCGACTTCATGAAGCTCCGCATCGGCGGCCCGGCCGGCATCACTTTCGACCGCATGCTCGTGCGCGTCTCGCCGGACTTCAAACTCGAGGTGCACATCGACACCGACGAGGGCAATGCCTGCGGCCTCGGGCCCGGCACGCCGGTCGAGCTGATCCGCTGATCCCTTTTTCCAACCCATCGCATCCAACTCCAATCCCCATCCTCATGAGTGAATCCATCGGCATGGTAGAAACCAAAGGCTACGTCGGCTCCGTTGAAGCCAGCGACGCCATGGTGAAGGCGGCCGGCGTCACGCTGGCCAAGCAGATCCAGATCGGCGGCGGTCTGGTCACCGTCGTCGTCAAGGGCGACGTCGGCTCCGTCAAAGCCGCGGTCGAAGCCGGCTCCGACGCCGCCAAACGCGTCGGCGAGCTCGTCTGCGCGCACGTCATCGCGCGTCCGCACGCCGAATTGCTGAAGCACTTCGGTTTCTAAACCTCCCACCTCGAAATCCTCTTTCGCCATGGCTCAAGAAGCACTCGGCATGATTGAAACCAAGGGTCTGTGCGCGCTCATCGAAGCCGCCGACGCCGCGCTCAAAGCCGCCAACGTCACCATGACGGGCTACGAAACCATCGGTTCCGGCCACGTGGCCGCGTTCTTCCGCGGCGACGTCGCTGCGCTGAAGGCCGCGGTCGACTCCGGCGCCGAAGCCGCCAAGCGCGTCGGCGAAGTCGTCGCCGTCCAAGTCATCCCGCGCCCGCACGAGGACCTCGCCGGCCTCGGCAAGTGGGTTGCCTGAAACAATCCGCGCCGCCCAGTAGCCGCGCTTGAGCCGAAGGCGAAAGCGTGGCTCGCAGCAGGCCACGTTGTCGCTGCGCTCCAACGCAGCTACGGCGGTCTGCCAAGCGGCCCCCAAAAGCAGGACATCTCGCGCATCGCTCATGAACATCCTCGTCGCGAATCTCGGCTCCACCTCGTTCAAGTATCGTCTCTTCGGCCTCCAGGGCGAAGCGGCGCGCCTGCTCGCGAAGGGCGGCTTTGAACGCGTGACCGATCATCGCACGGCGATCGATCAGGCGCTGGGCGAACTCGCCGACGCCGGCCTCGTGCGCGGGCCGGCCGATCTCGCCGCCGTCGCGTTCAAGACCGTGCTCGGTGGCGACGTGACGGGCTGCGTGCTCGCCGATGAGCGGGTCGAGGCGGCGCTCCGCGCCACCGCCGACATCGCTCCGGCGCACAATCCCGCCTATGCGGAAGGCCTGCGCGTCTTCCGCGAGCGCCTGCCCAGCGTGCCGCGCGTCGCGCTGTTCGAGACCGCGTTCTACCAATGGGTGCCCGACTACGCGCGCCGCTACGCCGTGCCGGAGTCGTGGTATCAAGCCGGCATCCGCCGCAACGGCTTCCACGGCGCCAGCCACAAATTTATCGCCGAGCGCTCCGCTGAACTGCTCGGCCGCGACGACGTCGCCGCGGTCGTCCGCCGGCTCTATCTCGACGGCCCGCGCGTCATTCCCGGTGCACCAGTGCGCGTCATTTCCTGCCACCTCGGCGGCTCGAGTTCTGTCACCGGCATCTCCGACGGCGTCGCCATCGGCACGAGCATGGGCCTCAGCCCGCAGTCCGGCCTGCCGCAGAACAACCGCGTCGGCGATCTCGACTCCGCCGCCGCGACCACCGCGGCGCGTCGCCTCGGTCTTTCCGCGGAGCAAGTCGACCGCGCGCTCACCAAGGAGAGCGGCCTCCTCGGCCTCTCCGGCGTGAGCAACGACCTGCGCGACATCAAGGCCGCCGCTGACAAAGGCGACAAGCGCGCCCAAACCGCGCTCGACGTCTACGTGCACTCGATCCGCCACTGGGTCGGCGCGTTCTGGTTCGATATGGGCGGATGCGACGCCCTCACCTTCACCGGCGGCATCGGCGAAAACGCCGCCTGGCTCCGCGAAGCCGTCTGCGCCGGCCTCTCCGACCTCGGCCTCGATCTCGACTGCGAGCGCAACGCCGCCAACACGCCCGAAGCGGACCTCGCCGGCTGCGGCTCGCGCACGCGCGTCTTTGCGATTCCCGCCAACGAGGAACTCGTCGTCGCCCGCGAAGCCGCCCGCCTCCTCGCCGGCCAGCCCGCCGCCCGCTGATCTCTCTCTCAACTCTCATCCCTCAACTCTCAACCAAACTACCCACCATGGCCCAATCCGCCCTCGGTCTCCTCGAAACTCGCGGCATCACGGCGCTCGTCGCCGGCACTGATGCCATGCTCAAGTCCGCCAACGTCTCGCTCGTCGGCCCGATGAAACAGGTCGGCAACGCCCTCGTGACGGCCGTCGTCACCGGCGACGTCGCCGCCGTGAAGGCCGCCGTCGAGTCCGGCGCCGCCGCCGCCAAGGCTTACGGCGAAGTCGTCAGCGTGCAGGTCATCCCGCGCCCGCATGACGAGATCGCCGTCGTGCTGCCGAAGCCGGCCGCGAAGAAGTAATCCGATTCGTCTTTCGCCGCGTGCGTCGCGTCATCGCCGCGCACGCTGTTCTCCGCGAGCGGCGCGGAGCCTCGCTGCTCCTCCCGCTCCTCACTCTCAGCTCTCAACTCGTCCGTCCATGTTTCTCGCCCGCGTGATCGGTGCCGTGGTCTCCACCAAGAAGGATGAGACCATGCGCGGCCGCAAACTCCTGCTCCTGCGCCCGATGTTGGTCGACGAGGCCAAGCCCGCGCAGTTCCGTCCTGGCTCCAACACCATCGTCGCCGTCGATTCGCTCGGCGCCGGCGCCGGCGACCTCGTGCTCTTCTGCCAGGGCAGCTCCGCCCGGCAGGCCGCGGGCATGAAGTCCCTCCCCATCGACGCCGCCGTCATCGGCCTCGTCGACACCGTCGAAGTGCTCGGCAACCGCCTCGCCTGATGCACCTCGCCGCGCCACGTCCGTCGCGTGAGGTAGGGCGGCGAGTCCCTTCGCCGCCGAAAACTCACGGCGCGGAACGGAGTCCGCGCCCTACCCCTCACGCATCCCGCCAAATCGTCCGCCCTCTCTCCTGACCATGTCTCTCGCCATTGATGAAGCGCTGGTTCGCAGCGTCGTTGAGGAAGTCGTGAAAACCTTCGGCCGCTCGCCCGCGGCCGCGCCGGCGAGCTACGCCGCTCCCGCGATCGTGAGCAGCGGCCGCCGTCCCGGCGTGTTCGCCGACGCGCCGACCGCCTGCGCCGCAGCGCACCAGGCTTTCCTGAAACTCTCCGCCGCCGGCATCGCCGGTCGCGCCAAGGTCATCGAGATCGTCAAGACCCTCTGCAGCCAAAAGGCGCAGGAATGGGGCAAGTTCGAATTCGCCGAGACCAAGATCGGCCGCCTGCCCGACAAGGTCGGCAAACTCGAGATCGTGAAGCTCGTCCCCGGCGTCGAGTGGCTCCGCCCCGACGCGCGCAGCGGCGACCACGGCATCACGCTCGAGGAGTTCACGCCCTACGGCGTCATCGCGGCGATCCTGCCGATGACGCACTCCATCCCGACGCTCTCCGGCAACATCATCAACATGGTGGCCGCCGGCAACGCCGTGGTCTTCAACCCGCACCCGGGCGGTGCCAAGTCCGCCGCGCTCGCGGTCGCGACCTACAACGAGGCGATCAAGGCTGCCCTCGGCATCGAGAATCTCGTCTGCACCATCGAGCAGCCGTCGCTTGAATCCTTCGACGCGCTCTGCAAGGCGCCCGAGGTCCGCATGCTCTGCGTGACCGGCGGCCCGATGGTCGTCGCCGCCGCGATGAAATCCGGCAAGCGCGCCGTCTGCGCCGGCCCGGGCAACCCGCCCGTCCTTGTCGACGGCACCGGCTGCGTCCAGCAGGCCGCGAAGAAGATCATCGAGGGCGCCGCCTTCGACAACAACCTGCTCTGCATCGGCGAAAAGGAAGTGTTCGTCCTCGAGTCCTGCGCCGACGCCTTCATCGCCGCGCTCTCGCGCCACGGCGCCAAGCAGCTCAACGGCAACCAGCTCGACCGCCTCACGAAAGCCGCCTTCACGATGAAGCCCGACGCCGGCGGCTGCTCGCACGCGGTGCTGAACCGCGCGCTGGTCGGCGCTGACGCCGCCGTGCTTGCGAAGCATGCGGGCGTAGATGTCTCCGCTGACACGCCGCTGCTCTTCGCCGAGACCGACGAGAACCATCCCTTCGTCTACGAGGAGCAGATGATGCCGATGCTGCCGATCATCCGCGTGAAGAGCGTGGAACAGGGCATCGCCGGCGCGGTGAAAGCCGAGCACGGCTACAAGCACTCCGCGATCATCCACTCGCTCAACGTCGATCACATGACCGCGATGGCGCGCGCGCTCGACACGACCCTGTTCGTGAAGAACGGCGCCTGCACCGCCGGCCTCGGCCTCGGCGGCGAGGGTTATCTCTCCTACTCGATCGCCACGACGACCGGCGAAGGCATCACGACGCCCCGCACGTTCACCCGCACGCGCCGCTGCGTGATGGTCGACAACCTCCGGATCTACTGAGCCGATGAATTACGCGCGCATCGACGGCACGATCGTGGCGGCGGCCTGCCATCCCAGCATGGCCGGCACGCGCACGGTGATTTGCCAGCCGCTCGATGCCGAAGGCCGCGACGAGGGCGCCCCCGTCCTCGCCGTCGACCCGCTCGGCGCCGGCCTCCATCAGCGCGTGATTCTCTCCACCGACGGCTCGGCCACGCGCCAGCTCGTCAAAGACCCGAAGACGCCGTTGCGCAACCTGATCATCGGCATCGTGGATTCCCAATCATGAGTCACAGAGAACACAGAGACTCACCGAGGGCACAGAGGATTTCTCTCTGTGACCTCTGTGCACCCTCCGTGCCCTCTGTGTCCCCATTCCGAATTTCTGCCTAACCCATGCGCCTCGGCACCGTCATCGGCCGCGTCACGCTCACGCTCAAGGAGCCCGTCTACTCGGCGGGCAGTCTCCTGATCGTGCAACCGTTCACGCGCGACCAGTTCGCCGCCGCCGCGCGCGCGATGCCGAAGGCCGCGCCGAAAGCCCCGCTCGCCCCCGGCTCCTCGCTCGTCGTGTTCGATGATCTCGGCGCGGACGTCGGCAGCATCATCGGCTTCACCGAAGGCGCCGAGGCCTCCCAGCCTTTCGAAGGCGACGCGCCCGTCGACGCCTACTGCGCCTGCCTCGTCGACCGCGTCGATTACCAGCCGCCGCGCTAACCTCCGAGTCTCTCAACTCTCCGCTCTCCTCTCTCAACTTTCTCGTCCTTCCGTCCCATGCCTCAAGTTCTCACTCTCAGCGAAGTCGAAGCGCTCACCAAGTCCGGTCAGGCCATCCCGGCCGACGCCATGCTGACGCCCTCCGCGCGCGACTACGTCAACGAACGCACCCGCTACACCGGCCGCGCCACGATGAACGGCACCGCCAACCACGCCGCGCCCGCCCGCGCCGCCGCGAAACCGGCCGCGCCGTCCATCCCCGACTACGAGTTCAAGTGGACGCCCGGCAGCGACCCGAAAACGCCGGCCGAGATCGAAAAATTCTTCAACTCACCCGCGCTTCAGGTCCTCAAGCAGCGCATGTGCGACATGGGCGCGCGCCTGTGGACGCGCGACTACACCGACGGCAACGGCGGCAACATCACCATCCGCGTCGGCGACAACCTCGCGCTCTGCACGCCCACGCTGATCTGCAAGGGCTTCATGAAGCCCGAGGACATGTGCCTCGTCGACCTCGACGGCAACCAGCTCGCCGGCACCCGCGTGCGCACGAGCGAGGCGAAGACGCATTTCGGCATCATGAAGCGTCAGCCGGCCGCCAAGGCCTGCGTGCACGCGCACCCGCCACACGCCACGGCCTTCGCCATCGCCAACGCCGAGATTCCCTCTTGCCTGATTCCGGAAGCCGAAGTGTTCCTCGGCAAGATCGGCGTCGCCAAATACCAGACACCCGGCACCCCAGCGAACGCGGACGAAGTCGGCGAAGTCGGCAAGGACCACCAAGCCGTGCTCATGAAGAACCACGGCGTCATTGTCTGGGGCAAGGACGTCGAGGACGCCTACTGGAAGATGGAGAACATCGATTCCTACTGCCGCACCATCTGGATCGCCGCCGGTCTCGGCACGGGGCTCCATCGCTTCAGCACCGGACACCTCAAGGACCTGATCAATCTCCGCCAGAAGCTCGGCATGCCCGACCCGCGCGCCTCGCTCAAGGAATGCGAGCTGTGCGACACGACCGATTTCCGCCCCGGCGCCGTCTGCGAAACGCCCGCCGCCCCGCGCGACGCCGCACCGAACCCGGAAGTCGAAGCGCTCGTCCAGAAACTCACCGACGAGATCACGCGCAAGCTGTCCGGCGCCTGAGCGTGTCAGCGTAGCGCAGGCGTCCCGCCTGCGCTGCACACGCCACGCTTTCGCCTCCGGCTCAAGCGCGGCTACTTTTCAACACGGCCGCGACACGATCAGTGGCGTCGAGGCGGTTAGCAGCTCGCGCCGTGATCAGTAGCCGCGTTGGAGCACAGCGACAACGTGGCCGCCCGCGACCACGCGCCGCACCCGCGACACATTGCAGCCGTGAACCGCTTCGCGTGGAGGGCGCGGCTCCTGCCGCGCCGCGAACGTTCCCTCGGTCGCGCACCTCCTGCGGCTCGGCTGCAGCCGAGCCCTCCAAGATCACACGCGAGCGGCACGCATTCGGTAGGGGCGGTTGCCCTTGTTCTGTTCCGGGTCATGGGTAACACCTGTTCCGGGTTAGAGGTAACACTTTCCAACTCATGGGCTGAGGGCCATGGCCCTCAGCCCATGAGTTGGGACATCAGGGATGTGTTCGCGCGGCGGCAC
>JAYRJE010000001.1:0-551144 GCA_041906465.1 Candidatus Didemnitutus sp.
TACGCCCAGCTCCCGCCGACAAGCCAGCCTTGCCCACGCACCCACTTCACCCATCATCCATTCCGTGACGCGACTCCTCCCTGCCACCTCCGCTCACCCTCGCCGCGCAGCGGCTTGGTTCAACCAGTCCTCACAGCCAACTCCGGGGAGCTGACGCTCCCCTGCGTGTCTGACCTCAAACGATCGGCGGAAGATGCATTTAGCGCGCTGTTTCTCACTGGCAGGACTTCTCTTTCTAGCCGCATGCGCGAAGAAAGAACCGGAAATTCCAATCGCCACTTGGGAAAGCCCGACCGGTGCGCCGCGTCACCTCAGCCTCGTTTTGTTCACGAAGCGGAGTGAGATTCGCTTCGGTGATACAGGAATCGAAGTCGCGACCGCTGTGCGCGGTAGCGAGTTGATTTGGTTGGTTGACCCCGATGATCAGGGCAGGCCCGTGAATGAGGTTCCCTTTGCAGAGATTCAGAAAGACAGAAGTTTGCTGATCAGAGTTGTTCCTGGGTTGATGGATGATTCACGCCAGGGGCCATATCGACTCATGAAGAGGCCGATCCAGCCACTAGAGACAACGCGCGGGAAGTGACCGTAATTCGCATGGCCCAGCTCCGCTCAGCATCTCCAGTTGTTCAAAAGCGCGCATTCCCCGCTCGCCCGCGCGTGTCTCACCCTTAACGATCCGGGAGCCGCACGGGCTTGCCGGTGCGCAGTGATTTTGTCGCGGCTTCCGCCAGCACGAGTGCGCGCCGGCCGTCTTCGGCGCCGGCCGGCATCGGGCGCTTGTTCTCCAGCGCGTCGAGGAATGCGGCGAGCTCGATGCGATACGCGTCCGCGTAACGCTCGAGAAAGAAGTGCAGCGGCTTGTCTGCGCTGACGTTCGTCGCGTCGGCTTGCTCGACGGTCGTCGGCGTGCGGTTGCCCGCGAGGAGCCGGCCCTTCGCGCCGTGCACTTCGATGCGCTGGTCGTAGCCGTAGGCGGCGCGACGGCTGTTGTTGATGTGCGCGAGCTTCCCGGACTTCGTTTTCATCACGACCATCACCGAATCGGTGTCGCCGACTTTCGCGATGTCCGGATCCACCAGACAGCTGCCGTAAGCGAAAATCTCGCTCGGTTCCTCACCGAGGAGCCAGCGCGCCATGTCGAAATCGTGAATCGTCATGTCGCGGAACTGACCGCCGGAAACCTTCAGGTAGGAAACCGGGGGCGGACCGGGATCGCGGCTGGTCACAATCACCTGCTCCACCGCGCCGATCGCGCCGTCGACGATGCGTTGGCGCAGCGCGGCGAAGCTCGGATCGAAGCGGCGATTGAAGCCCACGAGCATCGGCACTTTCGCCTTCTTCACGGCAGCGAGGCACGCATCGACACGCTTCAGCGCGAGATCGATCGGTTTCTCGCAGAAGATCGCCTTGCCGGCCTTCGCGGCGGCGATCGCGAGATCGGCGTGCGTATCCGTGGACGAGGCGATGATGACCGCATCGACCTCCGGATCGCCCAGGGCGGTGCCGACATTCGCGGCGCGAGCGCCGTGCTTGTGGGCGAGCGCCGTGGCGGCGGCCTGGTTGACGTCGACGACGTAACGCAGGCGCGCATTGGGAGAAGCCGCGACGTTGGCGGCGTGGATGGCGCCGATGCGACCGGCGCCGAATTGAGCGAAGGTGATCATGGTGAAATTTTCGATTTTGGATTTTTGATTTTCGATTGAGCGGGGTAGCGCCGGCTTCCAGCCGGCATCGGGGAGAGCGGACGGTGCTGAATCGTTCTCGTAATCTTAATCGTTCTCGTAATCTCGGGTCGTGAGCAGGAATCGACGAGAAGAGGAGAGAACGAGAAAGATCACGATTAAGAGAACGATTGGGTGGTGGGTGGTCTTCGGGGAAATTCGATCGCGCAGCGTGCTACTCACTACTCGCTACTTTCGCCAAATGTCCCCCTCGCCCTCGATGAACCACCGGGAGGTGGTGACTTTCGGCTGGGTGTAGAACTGGATGCCGGCGCGGCCCTGCATAGGCAGGTCGCCGAAGAACGACTCGTTCCAGCCGCTGAAGGGGAACATCGCCATCGGTGCGGGCACGCCGACGTTGATGCCGATCATGCCGGCTTTCACGCGCTGCTTGAACTCCCGCGCGGCAGCGCCGCTGCGGGTAAAGATCGCCGCGCCGTTGCCAAAGCTCGAGGTGTTCGCCTGCGCGATGGCCTGCTCGAGATCGGTCATGTGCGCGACGTTCAGCACCGGACCGAACACTTCCTCCTGCGCCAGTTTCATTTCGGCGCGCACGTCCTCGACAATCGTCGCCCCCAGATAAAAGCCGTTCGGCGCATCCTTCACTTTCACGGCGCGTCCATCGGCAATCACTTTCGCGCCGGCGCGCTCGCCGTCGTCGACCAGGCGGCGCACGCGGTCGCGATGGGCGGCCGTGATGACGGCGCCCATGCCGGGCTGCACCTCGACGTCGGTGCGGCCGACGGTCAGTGCTCGCGCGGCTTCGACGAGTGCGGGCAACACGTTCCGACCGCGATCGCCGACGGTGAGCACGCTCGAGCCCGCCATGCAGCGCTCGCCGGCGCAGCCGAACGCGGCATTCATCACGCCTTCGACCGTTTTCTCGACGTCGGCGTCCGGCATGATCACGACATAGTTCTTCGCGCCGCCATTGGCCTGCACGCGTTTGCCGTGCGCCGTGCCGGTGGTGTAGACGTAGCGCGCGATCGGCGTGGAGCCAACGAACGACACCGCCTTGACCAGCGGGTGCTGGAGCAGCGCGTCGACGCTTTCCTTGCCGCCGTGCACGAGATTGAAGACGCCCTTCGGCAAACCGGCCTCAGCGAGCAGCTGCGTGAGGCGAATCGCGGTGAGCGGCACGCGCTCGCTCGGCTTCAGGACGAAGGTGTTGCCGCACACGAGCGCGAGCGGGAACATCCACAGCGGGATCATGGCGGGAAAATTGAACGGCGTGATGCCCGCGCAGACACCGAGCGGATGGCGCGCAAGTTCGCCGTCGATGCCGCGCGCGATGTTCGGGAGCAGTTCGCCGGTGAGCAGCGTCGGCGCGGCGCAGGCGAGTTCGACGACTTCGTAGCCGCGGTAGAGATCGCCACGCGCCTCGGCGTAGGTCTTGCCGTGCTCCCGGCAGATGAGCCGCGCGATCTCGTCGAAGTGCTGTTCGATCAGCGTGCGGTAGTTGAACATCACCCGCGCGCGCTCGACGACCGGCGTGTCGGCCCAGGCCGGAAACGCCGCGTGCGCCGCGCGCACCGCGGCGTCGACTTCCGCTGCCCCGCCGAGTGGCAGCTCGCCGATCGGCTCACCGAGCGAGGGATTGAAGACGGTCGAGCGCGGTGCGCCGGCGAACGTGGTCCATTCGCCGCCGATGTAGAAGGGTTGAGAGAGGTTGGGAGTCATTTTTTAAATTGGCCAAGTCGAGGCAGGACGAACCATCCCGGTGAGCCGTCGGGCAGCGGCTCGGCGGGACGCCTCGCCCTACCCGCGCGGTCGCGCGTCAGCCCAGCATCGCGCCGCGCACGAACGCCACGAGGTCGGCGTAGCCGCCGAGGAATTGGTGGAGCGTGTGCACCGTGGCGCCGTAGCGGATGAACTCCGCGGGCGGCATGCCGTTTTCGTCGTGCGCCTGGTTGAAGTCGGGAAACTTGGTGCGCAGCTCGGCGAGGATCGCGGGATCGACCGGATCGTCGAGGGTGACGCGCGGCTCGGTGGCCGAGGTGTTGAACTTTGTCCACCACGTGTAGGGAATCGTCTGCAGCACTTCGCGACCGATGATCTGCGACCAGTGGCCCTCGTGACGATAAGCCGCCGCGAGCAGCACGCCCGGGCGACCGCTGCCTTTGAAGAGACGATGCGCGTGCTTGAACACCGCGATGCCGGCCCAATCGAGCACGCCGGGCGTGGCGGCGATCTTCTGCGCTTCGGCGACGCGCTTCAGGTGGTCGTCGACGCGGCCGATCATGATCGTGATGTAGGGACGAATCGCGTCGGTGTCGCGGCCGGCGGCGCGCGCGCGCTTCAAACCGCGCTCGAAAGCCGCCGAGACGGCGAGCGCCTGCGGCACGGTGAAGCTGACGGTGGCGTTCACGTTCACCCCGCGCGCGATCATCTCCTCCATCGCGAAAATGCCGACATCGTTCGCCGGCGCCTTGATCGCGATGTTCGGCGCGAGCGACGACAGCTCGACGGCCTGCGCGACCATCAGATCGGGATTCGGATAGAATTTCGGGTTCACCTGCATCGACAGGTAACCCTTCGCACCTTTCGTGCGCTCCCACACGGGCAGGAGCTGTTTCGCCGAGGCCTGGCCGAGTTCGTGAATGAGTTTCCACGCGAGTTCGTCTTCAGTGGCGTGACGGTGCTCCTTGATGAGCCGCTCGAGAATCGGGAGGCAGAGGTGCGGGTTGGCCTTGGCGGCCTGCGAAACGATGACGGGGTTCGACGTGCCGCCAACCGCGCCGAGCGCAACGGCTTCGCCGAGTTCGGAAGCGACACCGGAGTCGTTCCACCAATCGGCGCCGAGCGCCGTCATCTGGGACATGCGGGAAGTGCTCATAGAGGGAACCTTTCGTCAGACGCCGGTTTGTTCGCGCACGTAGGCGCGGGCCTTTTTTGCTTTCGGAAGCGCGGGCACTTTCACGGGATCCTCCTCCGCTTCGACGACCAGCCAGCCACGGTAGTCGACGCACGCGAGTGTCTGGAAAATCGCCGGGTAATCGACGCAGCCGTCACCGGCGACGGTGAACACGCCATTCGCGACCGCGCGATGGAACGACCAGCCTTCGCGGCGCACACGCTCGGCGATTTCCGGCCGCACGCTTTTCAAGTGCACGTGCCCGATGCGCGCCGCGTAGCGCTGCGCCACCGCGACGGGGTCGATGCCGGCGAACGCAAGATGCCCGGCGTCGAGCAGCAGCCCAATTTCCGGGACGTTCGCGAGCAAGCGGTCGAGGTCGGCCTCGGCCTGGATCACCGTGCCCATGTGGTGGTGATAAACGATTTTCATTTCCTCACTGGTCGCGACGGCAGCGAGGTGCTTCATGCCCGCGATGAACTTCGGCCATTCGGCCTCGGTGAGACGCGGCGCTAGTTGCTCGTCGAAACCCAGCGCGGCGTTCCTGTCGCCGTGGATGCATCGCGTGCACTCGGCGACGATGACGACGCGAGCGCCCAGCGTTTTCAGGAGACTCACGTGCGCGCGAAAGGCCCGCTCCTCTTCTGCAAGCGGCTTGGACGCGAGGTAGGTGCTGTGCCAGCCGCTGACGAGTCGCAGATTGTGGCGGCTGAGCGGCTCGGCGAGCGCCGCGGCCGTCCGCGGATAAGCGTGGCCGAGCTCGGAGCCGGCGAAACCGGCTTCGCGCATCTCGCGCAGGATGGTGTCGAGCGGCACATCGCCGGCGAGGTCGGCGAAATCGTCGTTCGACCAGATGATCGGATTCGCGCCGACCAGGCAGTCGCGCAGGCGAACGGGAGAGGCAGTCATGGAGAACCGGATTGAGAGTAGCGCCTGCTTCCAGCCGACATCGGCGGCGCGATCGCCGGTCCTGTAGCCGCGCTTGAGCCGCCGGCGAAAGCGTGGAAGGGAGTCGCGGACGTGGCCACGTTGTCGCTCCGCTCCAACGCGGCTACTTGGCATGCGCGCTTGCGCTGAGAGGTGGGAGAAGCGGACATCTCAGTAATAGAAACGCTGTTTTTTGACGGCCTGCTCGTAGCGCGCGCGGGCGGCGCGGACCGTGGGCACGCTCGAGACGGCGGCGGGCGGGACGTCCCACCACGAGAACCCCTGCATCACCGAGCCGGGCGTGACGGGGACGTAGATCAGGCAGGTGTTGCGCTCGACCTTCGCGGCGGCGAGCGCGGCGTGCAGCGACTGCGCGTCGGTCGCGGTGAAGACCGTCGCGCCGAGGCTGCGCGCGTTGGCGGCGTAGTCCACCGCGACGGGCGCGCCCTCGAGCCGGCCGCTGCGCTCGCTGCGGTGGCGGAGTTCGTTGCCGAAGCTCCGGCCGCCGCACGCGCGCTGGAGATTGTGGATGCAACCGAACGCGCCGTTGTCGCTCAGCACGACCGTGATCTTCCGGCCCTCCTGCACGGCGGTGACGATCTCGTGGTTCAGCATCAGGTAGCTGCCGTCGCCGAGGAACGCATAGACCTCGCGGTCGGGCGCGGCCATCTTCGCGCCGAGCGCGCCGGCGATCTCGTAGCCCATGCACGAGTAGCCGTATTCCGAGTGATAATCGTCCGCGGCCTTGCCGCGCCAGAGCTTGTGAATGTCGCCGGGAATGCCGCCGGAGGCGTGGACGACGATGCTGCGTGCGTCGCAAAACTCGTTCAACACGCGCACGACTTCGCTCTGATAAAGGCGACCGTCGGCACTCGGCTTCGCCGGCGAAGTCATCGCGCGCCACGGTTTTTCCCATGCACGAAGCGCCGCGGCGATGGCCCGCGTGTGCGCGGCGGGAACACGGTGGCTCCGCAGCCCGCGCCCGAGGGCGGCGAGCGTGGCGCGGGCGTCGCCGACGAGCGGCAGCGCTCCGTGTTTTGCGGCATCGGCAGCGTGGACGTTGATCGACACGAAACGCACGCGCGGGTGCTGGAACTGCGTCTTCGACGCCGTCGTGAAATCCGACAGCCGCGTGCCGACGACGATCACGACATCCGCCGCAGTGGCGATGCGGTTGGCCGCGAGCGTGCCGGTGACTCCGACCGCGCCCAGGCCGAGCGCATGCGATTCGAGCAGCGCGCCCTTGCCCGCCTGCGTGACCGCGACCGGAATTCCGGTGGTTTCGGCGAACTTTTGCAGCGTCGCACCGGCGTCCGAGTAGTGCACGCCGCCACCCGCGACGATGAGCGGCGCTTTCGCGGTGCGGATGAGTTTCGTAGCGGCGGCCAGCGCGGTGGCCGGCGGCGTGGGGCGCGGCACTTCATAGACGCGCTTTGCGAAAAAGTGCGCCGGGCAATCGAACGCTTCGCTCTGCACGTCTTCGGGCAACGCAATCGTCACGGCGCCGGTTTCGGCCGGATCCGCGAGCACGCGCATCGCTTCCGGGAGCGCGGTGAGGAGCTGCTCGGGGCGGTTGATGCGATCCCAGTAGCGCGAGACCGGTTTGAAGCAGTCGTTGACGCTCGCGTCCTGCGAACCGGGATGCTCGAGCTGCTGGAGCACGGGACCGGGGCGGCGATTCGCAAAGATGTCGCCGGGCAGGAGCAGCACGGGCAGGCGATTGACGGTCGCGGTGGCGGCACCGGTGACCATGTTCGTCGCCCCCGGGCCGACGGACGTTGTGCACGCGAGCGTGCCGAGGCGGCGCTTGGTTTTTGCGTAGGCGATCGCGGTGTGGACCATCGCCTGCTCGTTCTTCGGCTGAAAATACGGAAGCAACTTGCCGCCGTGTTCCTCGAGCGCCTGACCGAGTCCGGCGACGTTGCCATGGCCGAAAATGCCGCAGACGCCGTCGATGAGCCGGTGTTCAACGCCGTCGCGCCGGATGAATTGCGCCTGGAGAAAGCGGACGATCGCCGCCGCCGGAGTGGTGCGGATGGTTTTCATTTTTTCGGCGCGCGCGCCGGCGGCAGCCAACCTTGCTGCGCCGGATCGAGCAGCCACTTGTGCTCGGGCGAGAACGTGAAGCCCTTGTAGGGACGGCGCGGCAGATGGCGCACGACCCAGAGGTAATACATGCCGTAGCCGGGCGCGGAGACCTGCGCGTGATCGAGTCCGCCCGGGATCGAAACCGTATCGCCGTGGCGAACCTTGAACACCTCGTCGCCGAGCTCGGCGTGGCCGTAGCCCTGGGGCAGCGTGAAACGATAATGGTAGATCTCCGGCTGCGGGTGGTGGTGCCCCGGGTAGCTCGACCAACAGCCCGGGAAATTCACGACCTCGCCCACCACGAGTTCGGAGTCGGGCCGCGACGCGCAATCGAAGATCGTCCGCACGAACCGGCGGCAGGCGCCCTGCGCGAGTCCGGCGCCGCGGTCCTCCGTCGTTACGGCGCCCGGTGCGTAGAAGCGCACGGGGAGCGCGTGGGAATTCCCGGTGCGCACGACGGCGAACTCCGTTTCCGGCGCGTCGCTGCGCACGAGGAGCGGTGTGCCACGGCCGCAGTGGAACGTCGCAGGCTTCTCGTCGAAGAGCGACGCGCGTGCAGCGCGGAACGTCTGTCCATCCATCGTCACCTCGACGCTGCCGGCGAGCAGCACGAGCACGGTCTCGCGCGGCGTGGTCTCGAAATGTTTCGCGCCGCGGCGCAGGCGGAGCACGCCGAACTCCATGCCCATCGCGCCGGGATCGGTTTTCGTCGAACCCGGACGGACGATTGCGGTGTAGCCGGAGGGAAATTCCGGCCGCGCCGCGCGCGCGATGCAGCGCGTGAGGTCGGCGGGCGCCGGCAAGGAGCTAACGCTTCGACGAATTCGTTTCATTGGAGATTTGCGCCCGGGCACACCGCGCGGGACGAATGCGCTCCGCCATGAACATCGCGGAGTTGTTTTCCCTGCGCGGCCGTCGCGCTCTCGTCACCGGGTCCGGCCAGGGCCTCGGCCTGCGCTTCGCGCGCGGACTCGCCGCCGCAGGCGCCGGCATCGTGCTCAACGATCTCGATCGCGCGCGTCTCGACGCGGCTGTCGCGACGTTGCGCGCCGAGGGGATCGACGCACAGGGTGTGTGGTTCAATGTCGCGCGACCCGACGAAGTGCGTCCAGCCATCGAGCAGTTCGAGCGCGAGCACGGCGGCATCGACATCCTCGTGAACAACGCCGGCATCCACCGCTACGCCGCGCTCACGGACATGACCCCCGCACAGTGGCAGGAGGTGCTCGACGTGAACCTCACCGGCGCCTTCATCGTCGGCCAGACGGTGGCGCGCGGCATGGTCGCGCGCCGGCGCGGGAAAATCATCAACATCTGTTCGCTGATGAGCGCCGCCACGCGCCCGACCACCGGCAACTACACCGCGGCCAAAGGCGGCCTGAAATCGCTCACGCAATCCATGGCCGTCGAATGGGGACCGCACGGCGTGCAAGCAAACGGCATCGGTCCGGGCTACATTTTGAGCGACATGACCAGGCACCTCGCCGCCAAGCCGGATTTCGACGCGTGGGTGAAGAGTCGCACGCCCGCCGGCCGTTGGGGCACGCCCGATGATCTCGTCGGTGCGGCGGTTTTTCTCAGCGCGAGCGCGTCGGACTTCGTGAACGGCCACGTGCTCTACGTCGACGGCGGCTGGCTCGCGGCGCTGTGAGTCGCACACCCGCGGAAGAAGGTGGAGCGCATTGGCCTCAACACGCGGCTCGGCTCGCACTCGTGAAAAGCGTGTGGCGGTCAACGCGCGCCCCCCTCCAGGCCGCGCTCTCACAATCGCCGCCGGAAGACGGTCGATCATCGCAGAGAGGTGTCGGGCATCCAGCATGGGCACAAAGCAACTTGGGGGAACCCCACCTTCCCACGCGCGGGCGCCTCGTGCGAGGGGCGGCGGATGTAACCGTTAGAAATGTCCGCGCTTCGCGGTCGTTTCCTCCGTTTGCCCTGGCGTGGCAGGTTGCCCGCCGGCAGGCAGCGCGCGTGGACGATCGCGAGTTCGCCCGAGTGGGGCGGCAAGCGCGCAACCGGCATCGCGACCAGCGCCGCGGTCAACTTCGGCCTCCTCCCGTCGGGCGCCACGAACCGAGTGCGATCCCGGTCAGCGCAGCTCGATCACCTGCGGGGCCACGGCCCACGGCACACCGGCCTCGCACAAGCCCACGCCGCGCCGGCTCGCCTCGAGGAGCGGCTGGTCGAGGTTTTCGACGTAGGTGAAAATCTGCCCGTCCTCCTCGCGCTGCTTCACGAAGCTCGGTGGCACCGTGAAGATCGTCCCGCCCGCGTGCAGCGCCGCAATGCTGCGCACATGCGCGCCTGCCATCGCCGCCGTGCAGACGAACGCCGGCTCTCCGCGCACGCGCGCGAGCACGTCGCGCAGCATCTGCTCGCGCGTGGCGGATTCGGGTCCGGCTTCGATCCGCTGGCGTGCGGCCCCCCGCTCGATCACTGCCTGGTTGTCCTGCACCCACTCGGCGCGTCCGAGGGTGCCTTCAATGTGCAGTGAAGGCCGGCCGATTTCGCGCGAGCTGTGCGTCCCGTAGAAATCGAAACGCGTGCCGTTGGCGACGTAGTGCAGCACGCAGGTGTCGAACGATTCGATGGCCTGGGCACGATACAACTCGGCGGACACGCGTTCGGGCACGACGGCTTCGCCAACGCCACCGCCCGCGAGGAACAGCATCAGCATCACGAAATGCGACATCGCATTCGTGACGGGCGAATCAAACACCACCGCGCCGTCCGCGCGCAGGCGGCCGGCCCAGCCATTACGCGTGTAGTAGCTGTGGCTGCGCGGCCACGCGGCATGCACGCTCACCCGTCGGATGCGGCCGATCGCGCCGGCGGCCAGCGCGGATTTGAGCGTCTGAATCTCGGGGGCGTGGAGATATTGAAAACCCACCGCGAGCACGCGCTGGGTCGCCCGCTCCACATTCAGCAATGTCTGCAACTCCCCGACGGTGGCCGCGAGCGGTTTTTCCACCAGCACGTGCACCCCCGCCTGCAAAAGCACGGTGGCCATCGTCGAATGCAGATGGATCGGCGTCGGCAGAATCACCAGCTCCGCCCGCAACTCCGGGAGCGCCGCGCACAGCTCGTGGAAGGAGCCGAACTGTCGCACGGCGCACTGGGTAAGCAGCATCTGGGTTTCGGCGTCCCGTTCCAGCGGCAACACCACCACGCCGACGAAGCGGAGCAGTCCGCGCTGCTGAAAATCCACCAAGTGCCGCAGATGCACCCGCGCGTAGCCGCCCACGCCGACGAGACAAACGCGTGGCTCACTCATGGGTTGCCGCACCCCGCCCGGCGCCCGCACCGCGGAGCGCGCCCGAGCGGGCCCGAACCGTGCCACGGAGCGCGTTGTTTCACGAAATTCACAGTCCGGGCAGGAGACTTTGCCGCTGCGCCACCCGCAATCGTGGCCCGAGTAGATCGTTAGATTGCTCCCGCCGTCCGCCCGGCTCCTCGCTCTAACGAATAGATCGTCGGATGTTTTACCTCGGCCTCGGCGACGTTTTGCTCACCGTGGCCGTTGCTTCGGCCCCACCCCGCCCCTTCGCCGCATGCTCTTCGGCAGCATTCACTCTCTCGACGCGCTCGTCGTCGTCTCCTACCTCGCGCTCGTAGTCTACCTGGGACAACGCAAGAGCCACGAAGCGTCCGGGAGTCAGGAGAATTTCTTCCTCGCCGGCCGCAGTCTGGGAAAGATCTACCAGTTCTTCCTCAACTTCGGCAACGCGACCGACGCCAACGGCGCCGTCAGCGCCGCGAGCGTGGTGTATCGCCAGGGCGTCTCCGGCGTGTGGCTCGGCTTCCAGATGATTTTCCTGAACCCCTACTATTGGTTCATGAACACCTGGTTTCGCCGCGTCCGGCTCGTGACGATGGCGGATCTGTTCGAGGACCGCCTCGGCAGTCGCGGCCTCGCGACCTTCTACGCCGTTTTTCAAATCACCGTCGCGATCCTCGTCGTCGTCGGGTTCGGCAATCTCGTCACCTACAAGATCAGCGCCGCGCTCGTGGTGAAGGAAGAGGTGACCTGGACCGCCGCCGAGCGCGACTCGGTCGAAGGCTATCGCGAACTCCAGCGCCTGCGCGCGGAAGCCAAGGCGGTGCCGCTGGCCGCCGCAGACCAGTCCCGGCTGGAAACCCTGCGGGAACGCGAGGCGCGCGGCGAGTTGCGCAGCTACATCACGGCGTTGAGCCCGCTCCCCTTCTACATCGCCTACACCCTCGTCGTCGGCATCTACGTGATCATCGGTGGCATGGCGGCCACCGCCGTGAACGAGGTGCTGCAAAGCCTGATTATCGTCGCATTTTCCGTCATGCTCGTGCCCGCGGGCTTTGCCGCGATCGGAGGCGCGGACCAGTTGCGTGAGCGGCTTCCCGCCGCGATGTTCCAGCTGGTCGGCTCAGACGGGGCGACGCAACACGTGACCGCGCTGTCACTCTTCGCCATCTTCCTCGTCGCCCTGGTGCAGATCAACGGGATCATCGGCAACATGGCCGTGGCGGGCTCGGCGAAGGACGAATACGCCGCGCGCTTCGGCGCCGTCTCCGGCACCTACGGCAAGCGTCTGATGTTCATCCTGTGGTCCTTCGTTGGCTTGATTGCCGCGGCGATCTTCCAGGGGCCCGACGCTCTCTCCGACCCCGACCTCGCGTGGGGCTCCCTCTCCCGCCGCCTGCTCGGGCCGGGCCTGCTCGGCCTCATGCTCACCGGCGTGCTCGCGGCCAACATGTCCACCGTCGCCGCGCAAACGATGTCGGTCTCCGCACTTTTCGTGCGCAATGTTTTCCGGCCCCTGCGCCCCCGCGCCACCGAAGCCGCGTGCATCGCCGCCGGACGCTGGGCGATCTTCGCCGCGCTCGCACTCGGCATTGTCGCCGCCACCGCGATGGACAGCGTGTTCTCGATGCTGGTGCTGATGCAGACCGTCGCCGTGCCGCTCGGCGCCACCGTCATGCTGATCTTTTTCTGGCGCCGGCTGACCGTCGCCGGCACGTGGGCCGGGCTCGTGATCGCCACCGCGCTGAACATCGTCGGCCCGTTCGCGCTCGCGCAATTGCCGACACTGCGCGCACACCCGACGCTCACGGCGCGCGCCGAAGCCGCCCCCGGGGAACTGCAACCCATCTACTTCGAGTCCGTCGCCCGCCGCGATCCCCACGACGCCGCCAGCGCGCTCCAAGGCAGCGGTCGGCTGCACCTCGAACTCGTCGCGCTGAAGCTCGTCGGCGTGCCGGTGGAGAAATTCTCCGCCGCCAACCGCTTCGCCGCACGCTTCTTCGTCGATGTGCTCACGCCGTTCTTGTTCCTTATTCTAGTCAGCCGCGTCACCCGCCCGCCCGCGCGCGAACGGATCGACCAATTCTACGGCCGGATGAAAACGCCCGTCGGTGCCACGCCCGAGCTCGAAGCCGCCGCGCTGGCCGCGACGCAGCGGCAGCCGCGCCGCTTCGACCACCTCAAGCTTCTCGGGCCCGATTCCAACTGGGAGTTCACCCGCTGGGACCGTGTCGACATTGTCGGCTTTCTCGTGTGTTGCACGATTTCCGGCGGCATCATCCTGCTCTTCGCCCTGCTGCTCCGCTGGGCGGCCGGCGCCTGACGCCGCCCGGGCGCGCTAGAGGCGAACGAAGAACTTCCGCGCATGCAGCCAGCCGCAGAGCGCGGTGCACAACGCCACGCTCGTCAACGCGAGCGCAAGCCCGGCGAGACCGCGCCAGCACGCATCGAGCGCCGCCGCCACCGGACCGCCGACGAACCACGCCGACACCGCGCGAAAGTCGACGACGTGGCTCACCAGATAGATGAGCAGCGCGTTGCTGCCGATCCAGACGAACGGAACGGCCCAGCGCGTGAGCCGCCGCAGATCGATCACCCAGTAAAACAGCGCCAGCAAGAGCACGCTCCAGCCGCCGGCGACGAGCGCGTAGGACGAGGTCCAGATGCGTTTGATGAGCGGGAACTGCACGCTCCACGCATAGCCGACCGCGAGCAGCACGACACCGGCCGCGAGCAGCCCGCGCAACTTTCGCTCCGGCACGACGCCCGGGTCGCGCATCCAGCGCCCGACGAAAACACCCAGCAACGCCGACGCGATCGCCGGCAGCGTGCTGAGCAGCCCCTCGGGGTCGTAGTCGCCATACCACACCTTGCCCGGGAGGTAGTGCGCATCGATCCAGTTGGCCCAATTGTGTCCGCGGGAAAAATCGCCTGCACTCCCGCCCGGCACCGGCACGAACGTCAGGAGCGCCCAGTAGCCGACGAGCAGGAACGCCGTCACCATCGCCACGCCGCGCGGACGGAAATGCAGGTGCACGAGGCTCGCCGCCGCGTAGGCGATCGCGAGCCGCTGCAACACGCCGACCCAGCGCACCTGCGCCCAGCCCTGCGAAAGTCCGCCGTAAACAAGCACACCGAGAAAAAACATCAGCGCCGTGCGTTTCGCGATGCGCCGCCACGCCGCGGCGCGCCCCTCGCGCTCCACGATCCGATCGAGCGACAGCGGCACCGCTGCGCCGACCATGAACAGAAACAGCGGAAAAATCAGATCGTAGAACGTGAACCCGATCCACTCCGCATGCCCGAGCTGTTCGCCGAGCACCCGGCTGACCGCACCGCCATCGAGCCCGCGAAACGCCGCCGCGAAGTAGTCCGCGCCCACGATCCAAAACATCGTGAAGCCGCGCAGCGCGTCCAACGCAACGAGACGCGGCGGCGATGCGACGGGCGCAGGCGCGGCGGCGGTCATTTCGCGAACTCGGCTTCGATTTCTTCGAGCGTGCGGCCCTTGGTCTCGGGCAACCAGAGTGCCGCCACGAGGAAATAGCCGACGGTGCACGCGGCCCAGAACGCGAACATGGCCGCGTAGCCGTAGCGTTCCACCACCGGCAGGAACATCGCCGCGATGGCCGTCGAGATGCCCTGATTGATCAGCAAGCCGATGCCCATGCCGAGCGAACGGATGCGCGTCGGCATCAACTCGGAGAGCGCGAGCCACACGCACACGCCGGGACCGATGGCGAAGCCGGCAACAAACGCCATCAGGCACGCCGCCACCGTGGTCGCGGTGCCTTCCCCGGGAGCGAGCGCACCGGACTGGATGCGCCAGAAAACCCACGCGCCGACGACCAATGCTGCGGCGATCGTGCCCGTCCCGATCTGCAACAGCGCCTTGCGTCCGATCCGATCGACGAGCACGAGGCCCGCCACCGTGAACACGACGTTCACGGCCGTCACCCACGTGGCCCGCGCAGCCGCGGCCTCCGCGCCGAGGCCGGCCTTCTGCAGAATCACGACGAGAAACTGCAGGATCGAGTTGATGCCCGTCGTCTGCGTGAGGCCGAGCACCACGCAGGTGAGCACAAACGGCACCACGTAACGCCGTTGCCACAGGCTGCCGGCCGCCGACGTGCCCGGCGCGCCCGCAGCACCGGCGAGCGACGCGCGCATTTCAGCGAACTCGCGCTCGGCTTCCTCCGGCTCCCGTGCGCGCGCCAGCGCAGCGCGAGCTTCCGTCTCGCGCTTGCGGCGCAACAACCAGCGCGGCGACTCGGCGATGAGCAGCGTGCCGACGAGAAACAGCGCCCCCGGCCACACCGCCGACAAGAACATCGCGCGCCACGCGCCATCCTGCGCCGTGTGCAGCCCGGCCGCATCGATGTTGGCCGCCGTCTCCACCTGCGCCGTGTAATGCCGACCGACCGCCATGGCGATGAGGATGCCGATGGTCAGGAAAAGCTGGAACGCCGCCGTGCCGCGCCCCCGAATCGCCGCCGGCAGCGACTCCGCCAGGTAGAGCGGAATCACCACCGCAATCATCCCCGCGCTCAATCCCTGCAGCGTGCGCCCGGCCAGCAACGGCGCATAGCCGTGCGCGAGCACGATCGCCGCCACGCTGGCGAGAAACAGCACTGCGGCGGCCACCATGAGACGCTGGCGCCCGATGATGTCGGCCAGTGCACCGGCCGCGAGCGACGACACCGTGCCACCGGCGAGCACCGCGGCGACGACGGCCGACTCCTGCGCCGCGCTGAGCGCGATCGTCTTGTTCAGGTAGAGCAGCGCCGCACCGATGATGCCGATGTCGTAGCCGTAGAGAAATCCGCCGAGACCGGCGATGCCGAGCAGAAGCGCACGATAAGTTTTGGGGGACATGGAAAATCGAACCGGCTCCCGGGGCGCGCACTCGCCATCGTCACGCAACGCAGTGTTGGTCCGGCGAGCACGTTTCGGGGCGCAGACACGGCGTCAGAACAGCGGCGCCGCGGCCGCTTGCGGCGGCGGCGGGATGCCGAGCAGGCGGGACAACGTGGGCGCAATTGCGTCCGAGCCGACGCGCTCGACGTGCACGCCGGCCGGCACGCCGGCACCATACCAGACGAGCGGAATGTGCGCGTCGTAGTCGTAAGGCGTGCCATGATTCGTGCCGTTGTTCGCCCGGTCGACGATGTAGGGCTTGGGGGAAAAAATGACGTCCTGGCTCCGCTCCGCCTGGTAAGACAGGCGCCACGCGTCGAGATAGTCGCGAATCGCCGCGTCGTGGCCGAGCAACTCGTCACGCGTCCACGCGAACGCCACTTGCGGCCAGCGTTCGAGCGCGGTCTTGATCACCCGGCGCGCGGCGGGCGCGGCAATCCCACGCGCGGCCAGCGTGGCCGGAATCAAGCGGTAGCCGTAGCTATCGCGCACCGTCCAAGCCGCGCCATCGCCCGGCGAGCCGAACTCCGCGGTCAGCGCCGCTTCGACCGCGGCGGTCATGCCGGCGTAGTCGATGCGACCGGCCACCGTCCCGCGACCGCGCGCCGCCACCCGTTCCGGCAACGGTGCAACGCCGTGGTCGGCGGAAATCACCACGGTCCAGCGCCCGGCGCCGATTTTTTCGTCGAGGAACTGAAAGAGTTCCGCGAGCACGCGATCGAGGCGCAGCACGGAATCCATGATCTCGTGGCTGTCCGGTCCGAAGGAGTGACCGCAGTAGTCGAGCTGCGAGAACGACAGGCAAAGCAGATCGGGCGTCGCGCGTTGCCCGAGTTGCTCGGCCATGATGGCGCGCTGCGCAAGCTGGCCCAGCACCTCGGAACAATGGGGATCAAGCCGGTAGGCGTTGTGAAACTCGCTGTCGAGCTGCGGCCGGCCACCGTCGATGCGGCGCGGGAAAGTCCCACCCAGCCCGTGGCGCACCTCCTCGCCCACCGCGGTGTCCGGGCCCTGCACGCGATCGTAGATTTCCTGCGGCAGCAGCCGATCCCAGACTTGGCCGTAACGCCGGTTGATGGGCTCGGTCGCGTTGAACTCCGCGACCCAGGCGGGCAGCTCAGTCTGGTAGTAGGCCGACGAGACGATGCGGCCCATATGAAACCAATAGGCGGCGTCCGCCATGCGGCCCGCGAGGAAGATGGCACCGCGATCCTTGTTCGCCAGGCCGATGACCTTCGATTGCGGACCGTAACGCAGCTTCAGTTCGTCACCCACCGTCGGCGCGCGCATCGCCGCCGGCGAGGCCGTGAGGTCCGTATCGAGCAGGCCGCCGGGCGCGCGCACCTTCAGCGCCGGCGCGCCGAGCAGGGGCGATTTCGCGTCGTGCACCGCGCTCACGGTCCGTCCCACGCCGAAATCGAACCACTCGTTGGCGACGATGCCGTGGACATTCGGATGCACGCCGCTGAGCAGTGTGGCATGTCCCGGCGCGGTGGCGGTCATCGCATGGCGGTGGTAAGCCGACGCGTAAACCGCGCCGCCCTCCAGCACGCGCTTGAAACCGCCCTCGACGAACCACGGACGAAAGCGCTCGAGATAATCGGCGCGGCACTGATCGATCGCGATGGCGACCGCGAGCCGCGGGGGTTCCGCCGCCACGAGGGCGGCCACGAAGGTGGGCAACAGCAGAATTCCGCGTAGGAGTTTCACGGCGAAGTGGTAACCGCCAGATCAAGGCGACTCGCACCGCGATACACAATCTCAACCCAGCCGTCGCCCGGTTCGACCCTCACCGCGTCCGCATCGGTCTCGATCGTCATCGCCAGGCCCGGCAACTGCCAACGGTCGCGTGTCAGCTGCGACGCGCTCAGCCCGGCCGCGCTCACCCGGAAACGGAAATCACCGCGCTCCCCCACCATCGCGATGCGGCCGGGTGACGCCACCGCGTCGAGGCGCGGCGCCTGCGTGAGGGCAAACCAACCGACGTCGTCCGCACCGACGCGCCAGTGACCCGATGCCGCCACGAAGATCGGATGACTCGTGCCCGGGCCGGCATCGCGGGTTCGCCCGGTGCTTTCTGCTCCGAGCATGACGTCTTCGCTCAGCCAGGCGGTGGCGCGACGCGTGCCATCAATCGTGCGCGCCACGGAGCGATCCCCGGAAAACCGCGCGAGCGTCGCACGCGTATCTGCCGAAATCTCCGCGCCGAGCGCGTAGTAGAGCGGTGCCGCCAGCAAGTCGTGCGCGTGTCCGAATTCCCCCGCAACCAGATCCGGAAACGGCGGCGCGAGCTCCGGCAGCGACAGCGTCATCCAGAGACCCGTTAGGGAAACATAACGCCGCATGTCGATGCCGTAGGCGCGATCGTAGGGTCCGCAGAGATTGCGCAGTCCCGGGTGATAGAAACGCGCGATCTCGCGCCAGAGTCCGGCCTCCATCTCGGCGCCGGCGGCGCGGATTTTTTCGGTTGCGCCGTAGCGGCGGCACAGCGCCAGACCGTAAAGATCGACGCCGTAGTAGGTCGGCGAGTTGTATTCCTCGAACGAACCGTGCACGGCGAACGCGACACGAGCATCCTCGATCCAGCGCTCGCCCATCGCGATCCACTCCGGTCGCTGCAGCCGCGCCCCCGCCCAACCGAGCAGGAAGCCGTGCATCAGCGAAACGTTCGTGTGATACGGCTCCTCGCGCCCCTGCACGATCTCGCCTTCGACCGCGCGGCGAATCGACTCGATCAGGCGCGCGCGCAGCTCCCCGGGCAGGCGCTCGCCGTGTTGCTCGAGCACGAGCGCGAACGTCGTGCCGATGAACAGGCGCCAGTTCGGATCGAAGTTTTTCCACAGTGTGTCGCGTCCCGGTCCCGGTGCCGGCTCCTCGGGCGCGCGGCGATAAGTGCCGTCCCATTTCTGGCCGGGCGCGTCGAACTGGAAGCCCATCACCAAATCCAAAATGCGCCGGGCCCGCGCCTCATCGCCCGGCGCGCCACGCACCAGCAACCCGCACGCATACCACGCGCTCTCGCGCACGCGATGCGTGCGGCGATCCTCGCCGGGCGCCACCGACCACAACAATCCCGCCGATTCGTCCCAGGCGCGGTCCCCGAACTCCATCGCGCGGCGGAACGTGGCCTCCGGCGCGGGCGGCCTCTCGGCTCCGCGCGCACCCGCGAACCCGAGAACGACGAGGCAGGAAAAAAGCACGAGTGAGACGCGGCGATGCACGGGGAAAACGGGGGTGGCAAAACGATGAGGCGTGCACTCGCCGGCGCCAGCGTGGGCGCGGGCTATGCGTTAGGCAGTCGGCTCGAGCCGCACGCTGACGATTTGATAAGGCGAGAATTTCACGCGACCGCGCGCCACGGCGCCGAGGGGACGTCCGTCGAGTCCGCAACGCCGCGCGCGCCATCCCGGCGCGAGCCGCAGCTGCGCGGCGCCGCTCTGCCCGGAGACCTCGTGCAGGCGCAGAACCCACGCGCGACCGTCAGCGGGCGCGGCCCAGGCCGGCAGGAGCGTCGGCGCACCGTCGAGGCCGAGCAGGCCGCTGGTTATTTCTGCGCCGCGATACACGAGCGGTGCGGTGAAAAGCGTGTCCGCGAGTGCAGCCGGGTGCTCGGCGCTCGCGCCGCACGCATCGTAGGCACCGAGCGCGAGCCGGATGACGTGGCGGCCTTGGTCGGAGAACGGCGACGCGGGCCGCGTGCGGGCGAGCGCGGGCGGCGCGGCTTTGCGGTGGCCTTCGTAACCGGGAATGCGCGCGCCGCGCAGGAGCGAGACGGTGAGTTCGCCGTTGCGGGCGGAGAAGCCGTATTTCGCTTCTGTGATCAGTGCGAGGCCCTCGCGTTCCCCGTCGTGCGCCACGGCGGCCCAGCGGCTGCCGGGCACTTCCCACTGCGCTTCGCCGCTGGAGGCGCCGGGCTGCTGACCGCGCAACACGCTGCCGAACGGTGCGCCGAAACGCGCGTTCAGGCCGCGATACGTGGTGGGAAAATGGAGTTTCAACAACGTCTCCGGCTCGCGCCAGTCGACCTCCAGCTCGAGCCGCAGCACAGCGGCGCCGGCTTCAAGGATGAAGCGCGTCGTGAGCCGGCTCGCACGACCGAGCGCACGCTCGACGGCGATCACGGCGCGCGCGCCTCCGGTTTCGGCGACGGAAATTTTCACCGCCCCGCGCGCCGGGCGGCCGAGCGCGAGCGTCTGGCGGTCGATGTCCCACACTTCGAAGTTCGCCGGGCGGTCGGGATAGAGCCACGGCTGCGCGGCGGCGCCGGCGAAGGCGATTTCGCGACCGTCGACGACGAGGCGGCGCAGCGAGCCGTCGCGGCCAAGCGTGGCGCGGACGCGGTCGTTGCGCAGCGTGCGGCTTTCGGCGTGCGCGGGGGCGGGCGCCGCGTTGTGGGCGAGCGCGGTGCTGGCGAGCGGCGGGAGTTCGACCCACGCCGGGGCGTTCGCGCCGGAGCGCTGCACCCAGCCGCGCCACGGTTGCGCGAGCGGGTTGAAGGCGCGCCTCTCTCCCCTGCCCTGATCGAGCGCGGCGTGTGCGGCAGCGAGTTCAGTGGTGGCGAGGCGATTCAACTCGGGCAGGCCCTCGGCGTAGACGTCGGCGACGGAGCTGCCGGGGATGTAGTCGTGGAACTGCGCGAACACCAGCCTCCGCCATGTCGCGGTCAGATCGGGCCGCGCGCCGGTCGCCACGGCGACGGCTTCGCGAATTTGGAGCGCGCGCTCGAGTCCGCGGAACGCGGCCTTGAGATTGCCGTGCGTCGTGTAGGTGCCGCGGTGATATTCGAGGTAGCACTCGCCTTGATGAATGGGCAGCTGGCGGCGCAGCCGCGCGAGGCGCGCGAAGAATTCCTCGGGCTGACCCCAGCGCACGGCGGGCGCACCGGCGAGCGTGCCTAGGCGGCGCGCCCGTTCGCACATTTCCTCGGTCGGACCGCCGCCGCCGTCGCCGTAGCCGACGGGATGGAGGAACTCCGGGTGCACGTCGGCCTGCGCGTGACAGCGCGCGTGCAGGTCGATCTCGGCGAGTTGCACACGGCTGTTGTAGCCGACGCCTTGCGTGACGTGCGCGACGACTTCGCTGCCGTCGTTGCCGCGCCAAACGAAGCTGCTGTGCGGAAAACGGTTCACGGCGCTCCACGCGAGCTTCGTGGTGAAAAACCACTCGACGCCGGCGAGGCGCATCAGTTGCGGCAGGCAGGCGGTGTAACCAAAGACGTCGGGCAACCAGAGCAGGCGCGCGGGCGCGCCGCGCAGACGGCGGAAATCGGCCTGGCCGAGCAACAGGCTGCGCGCGAGCGCTTCGCCGCACGGCAGCAGCGTGTCGCTCTCGACGTCCATCGCGCCGGTGATTTGCCAGCGGCCGGTGCGTGCGCGGGCCTGCACGGCGGCGGCGAGCGCGGGCGCGCGGCGCTCGACGGCGCGGTAGCTCGCGGGCTGGCTGTAGGCGAAGCGGAACTCGGGATAGATCTCCATCAGCCGGTTGATCGTCGAGAACGTGTGCACAGCCTTCGCTTCGCCCATGCGCTCGGGCCAGAGCCAGACCAGATCGATGTGCGCGTGGCCGGTGAGAATCGCGGTGGTGCGCGCACGGGCTTCGCGCATGTCGGCGA
This sequence comes from Candidatus Didemnitutus sp., assembly GCA_041906465.1. Taxonomy (GTDB): domain Bacteria; phylum Verrucomicrobiota; class Verrucomicrobiia; order Opitutales; family Opitutaceae; genus Didemnitutus. The sequence continues at coordinate 21,396 of JAYRJE010000001.1, forward strand.
GCGTTGCCCGCAGGCGCGGCGCGAGCGCGGCGACGCCACCGGTGTCGAGCGCGTCGACGGCGCGATCGAGCGCGCGCAGCAGTTGCCGGTAAACGGGCGCGGCGCGTTCAGGGGAAAATTGCTGACCGACGGGCGGCAGGTTCGGCGGCGGCGTGGGCGTTTGCTGCGCGCGCAGGAGGAGCAGCAGATCGAACAACGTTTGGAGATCCTGCACGGCGTTCCACACGGCGTCGTCGCGGCGGACGAGCGACGCGCCGCCGAACACGCTGCCGCGCAGCGAGAGGCCGGTGGCGTCGGGGTGCCAGATCGCGGATTGGCAGCAATAGCCCTCGATCCACGCGTCGCGCGCGCCGGCCGGCAGCGCGACGCGGCGGTGCGCGACGTCGAAACCATAGTAAGGCTGGCCGCGCAGCCAGAGCGTGGCTTCGCCTTGGTCGCGCCACTCGAGATACCACGCGCCGCCACGGGCGACAGGGGGCGCGTCCCACTCGGCGCGGAACCAGCGCTGATCGTAGAGGCGGCCCCACGCTTCGCCCTCGCGCACGGGGCGGAGCCGCGAGCGCTTCGCCGCGGCGAGCGGACGGTGTTCGACCGTCGGCTCGGCGGCACTGACGCGCACCGGCCGGGCGTCGAGCCACAAGGCTTCGCTCAAACGGCGGAGCGCCGCTTCGACGCGGAGCGGAATCAGTTGGGGCAGCGGGTGAGGTGCAGCGGGCATGGTGCGGAAGTGCGGGGAGCGTTACCTCAGAAGCAACACGCGCTTCCGGTCATCGCGAGCCCGACGTGAAGCCTCGTGGCGGGAGCAGGACGGCGTGGCTTGAATCACGAAAGAGCGTGGTAGAGGCGGGCTACTCGAGGCGCGTGCGGGCGAGTTCGGGGAGGTTTTCTCCGCCGCGCAGCACGCGCAGTCGGTAGCGGAAGCTCGTCGGCCAGACGGCGAGGCGGTGCTCGGCGTGCGGGAGCGCGCCCCACGACGTGTCGCCGCCGACGCCACGCTGCTTGAGGTCCAGGTTGAGCGTGACGGTTTTTCGCTCGGGGAGTTGGTAGCGGTAGAAGTTCTCCTGCTGCGTCGCGCAAAACAGGTCCTCGGTCGTGTAGTGCAGCGCGTTCGCGCTGAGGAGCGGTTCGCCGATGGCAAGCAGGCCCCGTCCCTGCGCGTCGGTAAGCGCGAGCCAGCGCACGCCTTCCTTGTTACCGGTTTCCTGCGGCTTGATGTAGTCGAAGTATTGGTCGGCCACCTTGCCGCGGTAGAGGCCGACGCGCGCGTCCTGGCGATCCCAGTAGGTTTCCTGCGGGCCTTTGCCGAGCCAGGCGAGTTGGTCGAAACCTTCGCGCAAGGTCGTCTGCATGCCGAAGCGCGGCGGCTCGGGGACGGGACCGACCGCGGGGAACCAGTCCGTGGCAACTCGCACATCGCCGCTGGCGAGCACGGCCCAGACGATCTCGTAGCGGCCGAACGGCGGAATCGCGCCGACGGCTTTCACGGCGACGGCTTGGCCGCCGAGTTCGGTGGCGGTGACAGAGGCGGCGATCCAGCGCTCATGCGCGAAACGCCATTGGCCCATGCCGCTCGGGCTGCGGTGATCCTTGCCGGCGCTGTCGTCGGACATCTTGCTGCCGCGGTCGTTGTCGACGGGCGCGCGCCAGAAGTGCGGCGTCAGCGGCGCGGCGAGCAGCTCGGTGTCGACGCTGCGCAGCGAGACGAGCAGGCCGGTTTTTTGCGAGAAGGCGGCGCGGAAACCGTCGCCGGTGACGACGATCGCGTCGTCGGTGCGCGAGACGGCGAGCGACGGGCGGCCGTCGAGCGAGGCGACGCGCGCGGGCGCAGCGAGCGGGAGTTTGAATTGCTCCCACGCGACTTCGTGGCCGGCGTCGGCCCACGGCGTCGCGGTTTTGAGCGCGAGGCTGATCTCGAGAAAATATTCGACGCCGGGCGCGGGCGAGAGCGGAGCGAGCGGCAGCGCGAGCCGTTGTTTGGCGCGTGGAGCGAGGGTGAGATTTTCGATTTTGCCTTGTTGCACCACGGCGCCGTCGGCGACGACGCGCCACGTGGCGACGAGCCACTCTTCGGCGGCGAGGAAGTCGTTCCAGTTTTGCAGTTCGATCTCGGGGCGCGCGAGGTCGACGGCGCGGAGCTGGATCGGTTGGTAGACTTTTTTCACCTCGGCTAGGCCGGGGTGCGGCGTGCGGTCGGCGGAGACGAGGCCGTTGGCGCAGAAGTTGCCGTCGGAGGCGGTGCCGGGCGGACCGAAGGTGCCGCCGTAGGCGAAGAAGGTGCCGAGCTTCGGGTCGAGCGGGAGCGATTTCGGGTTGTCGAGGCGCTCGATCTTGCGCGAGGCGGGCACGGGCGTGCGGAGGCCTTGGTCGACCCAGTCCCAGATGAAGCCGCCTTGGAGATGCGGCACGCCGTCGTAGATCGGGCGCCAGTAAGCCCAGAGGTCACCGGTGCTGTTGCCCATGGCGTGGGCGTATTCGCACATGATGAAAGGTTTCTCACGCGGCAGGGCACCGTAGGCGCGGACAGACTCGGGCGACGGATACATCGGGCAGACGACGTCGCTGACGGCGGTGGAGCGGTCGCCCTCGTATTGGGTGGGGCGCGAGGGATCGCGCTGTTTCAGCCACGTGTAGGTGCGGACGAAATTTTCGCCGGCGCCGGCTTCGTTGCCGAGCGACCAGGTGACGATGCAGGCGTGGTTCTTGTCGCGCTCGAACATGCGGATGGTGCGGTCGAGGTGCGCATCGGCGAAGAGGGGGTTTTTCGCGAGCGATTTCTCGTCGTAGCCCATGCCGTGCGATTCGATGTTGGCCTCGTCGATGACGTAGAGGCCGAACTCGTCGCACAGCGCATACCACTCGGGAACGTTTGGGTAATGGCAGGTGCGGACGGCGTTGATGTTGTGCTGCTTCATCAGGCGGATGTCTTCGATCATCCGTTCGCGAGTCATGACCTGGCCGAGGTCGGGGTCGTGCTCGTGGCGGTTGACGCCGCGGAAGAGCGTGGGCTGGCCGTTGACGAGGAAGTGGCCGTTTTTGATTTCGACGGAGCGGAAGCCGACGCGCCACGGGATGACTTCGAGGGTGCGGCCGGCGGCGTCCTTGGTCGTGAGGAGCAGCGTGTAGAGGTGCGGCGTCTCGGCGGACCATTTGAGCGGCGCGATGACGGGGAAACTTGCGCGCACGGTGGCGGTGTCGCGAACCGCGGTGGTGATGGCGGGCAACGACTCGGTGAGAACGGTCGCGCCGGCGGGATCGAGCAGTGCGGCTTCGATGCGCGTGGTCGCGGACGCAGCGGTGAAGTTGCGCAGCTGCACCTCGAGTTCGAGGCGTGCATCGCGGTAGGCGGCGTCGAGGGCGGTGGTAACGCGGAAGTCGCGCACGTGCACGGGTGGCGTGGACCAGAGCGTCACGTCGCGGAAAATGCCGCTGAGGCGCCAGAAGTCCTGGTCCTCGAGGTAGGAACCGTCGCACCAGCGGAAAACTTCGACCGCGAGGAGGTTTTCGCCGGGGCGCAAATGCGGCGTGAGGCGGAAAGTGGCGGGCGTGCGGCTGTCTTTGCTGAAACCGAGTTTCTGGCCGTTGACCCAGAGCGTGAAGAAGGAATTCACGCCGTCGAAGGTGAGGAAAACTTCGCGGCCGTCCCACGTGGTGGGAACCGTGAAGGTGCGACGGTAGGAGGAGACGTGGTTGAGCGCGTCGGCGGGGATCGTCGGCGGCTCGACGGGTTTCCATGGGTAGGCGATGTTGGTGTAGATCGGGACGCCGTAGCCTTCGACCTCGGGATTCGAGGGGACGCGGATCATGCTCCATTTCGTGTCGTCGAAATCGGTGCGCCAGAACTCCGGCACGCGCTCCGCAGGCGTGGCGGACCAGTGGTATTTCCATTGCCCGTTGAGCGAGACGGTGAAGGGCGAGCGCGCGCGATCAAGCGTGCGCGCCGAGGCGGCGTCGGCGAAGACGGTCATCGTGGCCGCGGGCGGCTCCGTGCCCGCGTGGAGGGCGCGCGGGTCTTGCCAAGGTTCGAGAGCGGCGGCGCGCAGCAGGGAAAGCGAGGTTAACATCAGTGCCGGGGGGAGCAGCGAGCGAAGCATACGCATGATGCAGTCAAATTGTCGGGGGCGATCCACAAACACGAACCGAAGTGCAGTTGACCGTTAGAGAATCCCGCCCGTTCGGGGATGAAAAACAAAAACCGGCGAGCCTGGGCTCGCCGGTCTTGGTTCCACATGCCGCACGCAGCGCGGGGGAACAGGTGTGGCCGCAACGGCGGAGAGATCAGAAGCGCGTGCCGAGGCTCAGGTAGATCGTGCGCGCCGGGGCGAAGTAGCCGTCGGCACCTTCGCGGTAGCGCTTGTCGAATACGTTCTTCACGTTGAGCTGCGTGCGGTAGTCACGCCCGCCCGCCTTGAATTTGTAGGACAGCATGGCGTTGTAGACCGTGAACGCCGGGAGCGTGACCTGAATCTGCGGGTTCTGCGAGAGATTGGTGGCGTCGTTGTGCTGAAGACCGCCACCGATCGCGAAGTTCTTGAGCGGGCCGGAGCGGAACGAGTAGCGATTCCACAGCGTGTAGGTGTTCTTCGGAATGCCGCCGAAGCGCCGGCCGACGAACGTGGCATCGTTCGACTTGGAGGTTTCGGCCGTGGGCGTGTGCGCCCAACCGAAAACGAGGTTGTAGTTTTCGCTCGGCGCCCAGTTGGCGTCGAATTCCACGCCAGCGGTTTTCTCGGAGTTGCCGAAAATGAAATACGGCGAACGACCGGTGGCGAGCTGCTTGGCCGTGTCGGTGTAGGCGAGGTTGCCGCGTTCGATCTCGAAGAAGGCGAGCGTCGAGGTGAGGCGGCCGTCGAACATGTCGGCTTTGAGACCGAAATCGAGCGACTGGCTTTCGATGGGCTCGGAGGCATTGCCGTCGGCGTCCACGGCGTAGTTGGCCTCGATGGATTCGCTGTAGGTGGCAAAGACGGCCACGCCGCCGAAAAGTTTGGCCAGGGCGCCGACCTGCGGCGTGACGCCGCCCTTGGACTTGCCGTAGTCGAAGTCGACGAGGCCGGTGGGGCTGGTCTTGCTCAGGCTCGAGTTGGCTACCGGGCGATCGAAGTGCGTGCGCAGCTTGAACGCGTTGTAGCGGGCGCCGCCCAGGACGTGCAGGCGGTCGCCGAAGAACTGCGCCTGATCGACGATGAAGTAGCCGACGTCTTCCTGGTAGTTCCAGCGGCGGATGTTGAAGGTCTGGCCGCTGAGGGCGAGCAGCTCGTTCACGCTGACCGGAGCGGAGACGCCGGGCTTGAAGCGGGTGACGTAGACGTTGGGCACGCCCGAGACGGTGGTGTTGCCGGGCGAATCGTTGTAGGTGCGCGCGACCGAGTTGTAGTAGCCGGGGCGGGTGAAGAGCACCCAGAGGTATTCCTGGCCGAATTGCACGGTGTGCTTGGTCGGGCCGAGGTCGAAGCGCCACGTGAGCTTGTTGTCGAAATTGAAGGACTCGCGGAGGTTGATGAAACTCTCGGTGCGGAAGCGCACGGTGCCGTCGGCGTAGGGACGGACTTCGCCGTCGGAAGGCTGCGTGCCGGAGGTGTTGTCGAAGGCGTAGTTGGCCGAGGTTTGCCAGACGAGATTGTCGCTGAACTTGTTCAGGTATTCGACGTCGACGGTGCGCGAGCGCTGGATCTGGAGCGCGTCGTGACTCACCGACCACTCGTATTCGTAAGGCGCGAACATGTCGTAGAGCGGGTAGAAATTCGCGGCGCCGAACGTGCCGGAGTAGCCGAGCTTGGTGAGATAGGCGCGATTGGCGGAGTCGGCGGTGGTGGTCGACTGGTTGACGCTCGCCTGATCGGCGATGGCGCCGGCCACGCCGTAAACCTTGGAGTTGGCGAGGGCGCGCACCGGATAAGAGCTCAGGTAGAAGCCCTTTTTGTTGATCGCCTCGAGGTCAACCGTGAGCTGTTGATTCGGCGTGGGCTTCCAGATGGCGGAGGCGCCGCTGTAGCTCTCGTCGCGATACTCGAACTGGCGGGCACCGTTCTGCGTGTAGGCGCCGGCGCCGGCGCGGATCGCGAGTTTGTCGTTCACCACGTAGTTCGTGTAGGCCTCGGCCCGCGCGTGCTCCTCGTTGCCGGCCGCGACTTTTACGTCGGTGAAGTTGCCCGAGAAAACCGGTTTGGCGGTGACGGTGTTGACGATGCCGCCGGGGCGCACCGCGCCGAAGAAGATCGCAGCCGGGCCCTTGATGACTTCGGTGCGGTCCATGTTCCACGTTGTCATCAGCTGGCGGCGATACTGGCCGTTGCGATACGCGATCAGGCCGGAGAACCCGCGCACAACGACACCCGACTCGTTGCGCGGATTGGTCAGGACGCCGGGGACCATGTTCAGTGCTTCGCGCACGTCGAACGATGCGGTGTCCGCGATCAACTCGGCCGTGATGACGCTGATGGGAAGCGGCGTGTCGCCGATCTTCGTGCCGATACCGGTGGCGGTGATCGCGGTCGTCGCGCGGTAACCTTGGGATTTTTCCGCGGTGACGGTGAACTTGTCGAGGGTCAGGACCGTGTCCTTGTCGGGAGCCGCGTCCGACGACGCGACCGCTTGGGCGAAAGCGCCGCTCGTCGCGGCGAGCAAACCGAGGACGGCGCAAAGCCTCCGGCGCTGACGTGGGTAGTTCTTCATGGGGGAATGAAACACTCGGGGGTTGATGTGTCGGGGTGAGGCGCAGCGGACATTAATTCATTGCCAGCGGCGATGCGCCGCCTTTTGAACCGTTAGAAAAAATGCCCGCCCCCGTCACGATTCGCAGTCTCGCGCAGCAACTCAACATCTCCGTGGCGACGGTGTCCGAAGCGCTGCGCCACAGCCCGCGCGTCCGCGCCGAGACGCGCGAACGCGTGCTGCAACTCGCCGACAAGCTCGGCTACCACGCCAATCCGTTGCTCGGCGCGGCGCTCTCCGCCGTGCGACGCTCCCGGCACCAAGGTTTCAGCGGCGTGCTCGCGCTGGTCGACGTCACGAGCGACGAGCGCACGGAGTTGATGCTTTTCCATCGCGAGGTCGTGCGCGGCGCGGCGGCGCGCGCTCTGGAACTCGGCTTCCGCGCCGAGACGTTCTGGATCGGACCGAAGCCCCCCGCCCTCTCCGTCACGCGCCTCAACAGCGTCCTGCGCGCGCGCTGCATTCCCGGCGCGATTTTTTTGCCGTTCGATCGTCGCCAGGATTTCTCCGCCTTCGATCTCTCGCAGATCGCCGCGGTCGGCATGGATCACCGGCTCCTGCAACCGAGCCTGCACACGATCCAGCCCGACCACTATCTCTCGATGCGCCGCGCGCTGACGATCCTCACCGAGCGCGGCTACCAGCGCATCGGCCTCGCGCTCGAAGCGCGCAAGGATGAGCGCGTCGACCACAAGTGGAGCTCGGGCTTCATCTCCTTTTTCCGGGTGCACGGACACACGCTGGCGGTGCCCCCGCTGGTGGCGCCCAAGCTCGACCAGAAAACTTTCGCCACGTGGTTCAAGAAACACCGCCCCGATGTGATCATCGGTCATGAACAAGGCATGGTCGATTGGCTCGAAGCGCTGAAACTGCGCGTCCCCGAAGACGTCGGTTTTTTTCGCATCAACGTCACCGAGCGCTCGCGTCCGTGCGCCGGACTCGACCTGTTGCCGCAACGCCTCGGCGCCACCGCCGTCGAGACGGTCGTCGGCATGCTGCACCGGCGCGAGCAAGGCACGCCGCGCTTCCCTCTCTCGATCTCCCTCGACGCGGAATTCGTCGACGGTCCGACGCTGCGCCCCGCACCGACGCGCAGCTGACGGATAAACCGGTGCGCCCAGCGGTCGCGCGAGTCTAGCGCACTGACTTCGGCACGCGGCTCAGGACAGCGACGCCGTAGCGCGGCAGCGCAATCTGCGTGATTTCGCCCCCGTTCAGCACGTCCGTCATCGGCCCGGGCAGCGCGATCTGCTGCGCGCCGGCGGAGAAGTTCGTGAGAATGAAAACTTCGCGATCGGCGGCGACGCGACGGCCGACGCTCACGCGATCGGGCACGGGGATGACCGTCGAGTCGGTTTGGGCGAACGCGATCCACTGTTTCGCGAGCGCTTGCATCAGCGGCTGGTCGACGATCGCCCCGAGGTAAGTGATCGTGCCCTTCCCCACCCGACGGCGGATCGCGGCCGGTTGGTCCGTCAGCCAGTCGTTGCCGGCGCCATAGCGCAGGAGCACTTCGACGTCGCTGGATTTTGGCGCCAGCGTCTCGGCCCAGACGGTGGCCTTGCCGCTCCCCCACTCGCCCGCGACGGGCACCTCTTCCAGCAGGGCGTAGAACTGCTCGACGCGTCCGCCGAGCGTGGTGACCAGCGGGCCGGGCTGGCGCTGGGTGTTGAGCGCGTTGAACTCGTTCTTCATGCCGGTGCGCGGTCCGAGCACGAGGTGGCCGCCGGCTTCGACCCACGCGGTGAGCCGCTGCGCGAGCGCGGGCGACACGACGTTGAGACTCGGAGCAACGATAAGCTTGTAGCGCGCGAGATCCATCGCGGGCGTGACGATGTCGACCGACTGTGTCTGCTGCCGCAGCGCCTTGTAATAGCTGTGCAGGATCTCGAGTTGCTCGTAGCGATTGCTGAAGCGGTTGAAGTCGATCGCCCAGCGGCTGTCGTAATCGTGGATCAGCGCGACCTGCGAGACGGGAGAAGTGCCGGCGATGACCGGAGCGGCCTTCGCGAACTCGCGGCCGGCCTGCGCGGCCTCGGCGTAAACGGGAACCGGTTCGCCATCGGGGCCAACGAGGGAGCCGTGGTATTGTTCCTGGCCGTTGAGCGCGCTGCGCCATTGCCAATACGCCACGCAGTCCGCGCCGTGCGCGACCGCGTGCCAGGCCATCGCGCGCGTCTCGCCTTTGTTCAGCGAATTGCTGACCGACGACCAATCGACAAAGCCCGGCGGCATCTCGAGCACCCAAAAGTTCTTCTGCTTCCAACCGCGCACGAGATCGTGCGTCGAGCCGCTGCGGTCGGGATCGAGGTGACCGGTGCCGTTGCGCGAGCTGTCGGCGTAGCCGGCGCCGAGATATTCGTCCCACGAGATGACGTCGTAGTCGGCAGCGATGAGCTGGCGGTTGAATCGGTTGGCCCAGCCCACGCCGCCGAGGTTGGTGGTGATGACCTGGCGCGGCTCGACGTGCGCGCGGAGGACCGCGATCTGGTTGCGCTGGAAGGCGAGCCACGTGTCGGTGACGTAGCGCTTGTAGTCGAGGAGCAGGCCGGGGTTCTGGCGCCCAGTGACCATCGGGATCTGGCTCCACTGGCTGTAAGTCTGCGACCAGTAGGCGGTCATCCAATGCTGGTTCAACTGGTCGAGCGAACCGTAGCGCTTTTCCAGCCACGCATGCCAGCCGCGCCGCGCTTCGTCGTCGAACGAGTCCTCGGTGAACTCATTGCCGATCTGCCACGCGACGACGTGGGGATTCCTGCCGAAACGCTGCGCGAGCTGCGTCACGATCTTCGCGCACAGCTCGCGGTATTTCGTGCTCGCAGTGGAGAAATGCCGGCGGAACCCGTGCTGGATCTGTTTGCCGTCCTCGGCCACACGCAGGATTTCCGGATACTTGGTGGTCATCCAGGCAGGCGGCGTGTCGGTCGGTGTGCCGATGATCGTCACCATGCCGTGCTTCGCCGCGGCGGCGACGGCGCGCTCCATCCAATCGAGCTGGTAGTCACCCTCGGACGGCTCGAGGCTGCTCCACGCGAATTCGCCGATGCGCACCATGTTGAGGCCCATGGCCTGCATGCGCTGCAGGTCGGCCTCCCAGGTTTCCTCGGCCCATTGCTCCGGATACCATGCGGCACCATACATGAGCGGCGGGACGTTCGCGGCGCGAGCGACGAGCGCGAACACGGTGAGGCCAAGGAGCGTGGCGAGATGACGAAGAAGTTTCATGACGGGAGCGGCAGAAAGGGGTGGCGGATTGCTGGGTGGAGCGCGTTGACCTCAAGAGGGGTAACATCGCGAAAAAAGCTCAGCGCGCGACGGTGCGCAGTTTCAGCGTCACGGTTTTCAGCCCGGGCGCCGACAGCTGCACGGTGATCTCGCCGCCCTTCTCCTTCGATCGGACGACGGCGAGCGCGCGGCCTTGGAAGAGCGAACGTTTCGGACCCGTGTAAGGTTCCATCGACGTGAGGTCGGCGTTGCCCAGCGCGAGCAATGTCGCGGCGCCGGAGACTTCGACCGTCACCGGAAGATCAGCGGTCGCGACCCAAACACCGTTCGCGTCGAGCGCCTCGATCGTGATGAACGCGAGGTCCTGCCCGCCCGGGCGGATGCGCTTCGTGTCGGGCTGCACGCGCAATGCGGCGACCTTGCCGGCCGTGCGCAGGGTGAAACGCTCGACCTCGCGGCCACCGCTCAGGCCGATCGCCACCAGCTCGCCCGGTGCGTAAGGCACCTTGAATTGGGCGCGAAATTCGTGCGCGCGGTCCGTGGGCCGTTCGCCCAGCGACCGACCGTTCAGCTCGAGTCGCACTGCTTCGTGCCGCGAGTAAACTTCGACGCTGAGTTCGCGCCCTTCGTGACCCGGCCACGTCCAGCTCGGGAGCGTGGGCGGCAACGACCACGGCGTGACGTTCCACGGTTGGCCATCGCGCGTCGGCGCCACGACGGCGGCGTAGAGCTTCTCGCCGCGATCCCACACGATGTTGCGGTAATAAGAGATGGGCTTGCGCCAGCCGATGAGGTCGATGTCGCCGCAGGCGGCGCCGTGCCAGGGCCACATGTTGCCTTCCCAGTGTTTCAGCGCCGGCTCGTTGGGCGGAAACACGCGGCCGATACCCGCCTCGCCCAGGTAATCGAGCGCGCTCCACACGAAGTCGCCCACGACGTAGGGCTGCTCCTGCACGATGGCCCAATTGGCAAACACCTCCGACTGATACGACTCGGCGGCTACGATGAGGCGCGAAGGCAGGCGCACGTGGTCGGTCGCGTGCTGCGCGACGAGTTCGTAGTTGTAGCCGGCGAGGTCGAGCGACGCGAACAGCGGATCGAGGTCTTCCCATTTGCCGCCCTTGCCGGCGCCGTTGACGCCCGCGGTGACGGGGCGCGACGAGTCCAGCGTGCGGACCCGCCCGGCCAGTTCGCGAGCGATGCGCTGGCCGTCGGCGGTGGTGCGCTCGAACATCTCGTTGCCGATGCTCCAGGCGATGACCGACGGATGGTTGCGCTCACGCTTCACCCAGGCGTCGACGTCGCGCTGCCACCACTCGGCGAAAAGCGTGCTGTAATCGTGCTTCGTCTTTCCCTTGGCCCAGCCGTCGTAGATCTCGGTCATCACGAGGACGCCGAGGCGGTCGCAGGCGTCGAGGAAGGCGCGCGACGGCGGATTGTGCGCGGTGCGCACGGCGTTGAAGCCTTCGGCTTTCAGCAACTCGACCTTGCGCTCCTCGGCGCGGTCGAAGGCCGCGGCACCGAGAATGCCGGTATCATGATGGACGTTGCCACCGTTCAATTTGATCGGTGCGCCATTCAGCTCGAGCCCGCGCTCCGCCGACCAACGCAGCGTGCGAATGCCGAAGGTCGTCGAATAGTCGTCCACCAGCTCCTTGCCGTCGGTGAGGCGCACGTTGGCCCGATACAACGCCGGCGTTGCCGGCGACCAGGGCTGCGGCTGCGGAACTTTCAACGTCGTGGTGAAGCGCGACTCGCCCCGCGGCTCGATCGACGCCGTGGTCTTGGTGACCGCGACGCGCTTGCCGCTCGAATCGTAGAGCGCGATTTCCGCGGAAACCTTCCGGGCGGTGTCGAGGGCGTTCGCCAGCGTCGTTTCGACATCGATCGTCGCCTCGGCCGGTGTGAGCGCGCGAGTCGTGACAAACACGCCGTTCGGCGCCACGCGCAGCGGACTCGTGACGTGCAGCCACACATGACGATAGATGCCGGAGCCGGTGTAGAAGCGCGCCGTCGGTTGCGCGGAGTGATCGACGCGCACGGCGACGACATTCTCCGCGCCCAACTTCAAGTGCTCCGTCAGTTCGACCGTGAACGGCGTGAAGCCATACGCGTGACGGCCCACGGAGACTCCGTTGATGAACACCTCGGGGTTCATGTAGACGCCATCGAACTCGAGCGACACGCGCTGGCCTTGCCAGGATTTGGCGGCGCGAAATGTCTTCCGATACCATGCGATGCCGTTTTGGAAAAAGCCGCCGTGTCCCGACGAAGCGGCATCCTTCATGATGGGAAGCTCGATGCTCCAGTCGTGCGGCAGGTCGAGGCGGCGCCACTTCGTATCGTCGAAATCCGCGGCTGCTGCGCCGGCAACGTCGCCGAGCTCGAACTTCCATTGCGCGTCCCACAGGTAGTGTTCGCGCGCCGCGGCGCCGGATGCGAGCAGGACGAATAAAAACGCCGCCGCGAGGCGGAGCGAAGAAAGCTTGGGGAGCAGCATGGGGACGCGGGCGGATTGTTGCCGAAAAGTCCGGGGTGACCAGCGCGCAATCGCGCGCAATTACTGTATGGCAAAGGCTTGCGGTCGGGAATATCCGGGCTGATCTTTGGCATCCAGGAAATGCCCAAGCCCTCGCCGGATTACTTCCGCTATTTCACCGACCACCCGGACGTCGCGCGGTGGGGCCTCGGCGTGGCGGCGTGCGGCGTGGCGCAGGTGGCGCCCGGAGCGCCCTACCCGCCGCAGCAACATCCGGCGGACCACCATTTCAGCTGGTCGCATGGACGAGTGCTCGATGCGTTGCAGGTCGTGCTGATCACCTCGGGGCGCGGGACCTTCGAGTCGCACGAACTCGGGAAGCGCGACCTCGAGACTGGCACCGCGGTGCTGCTCCTGCCGGGCATGTGGCATCGTTACCGCCCGGACGAAAAGACCGGCTGGTCCGAGAGCTGGGTCGAGTTGCGCGGGCCCGTCGTCGAGACCTTGCGCAAGGCGGGCGTGCTGACCGCAGCGAGCGGACTCCGCCCCGGCGCACTCGCGGCGGGACTCGACGCGGCCATGGACACGTTGCACCAACACGCGCGGCGGGCCGGCCCCGGTTTCGATCCGGAGATGTCGGCTTTCGCGCTCGCCATCCTCGCCGCGTGGACGCGGGCCGGGGAAACGGCTCCCGCGCGGGCGCGCATGGTGCGCGCCGTGCTCGAGGCGGAGCGGTATCTCGAGGAGCACCACACGGAGGCCGTCAACGTCGAGCAGCTCGCGCGCAGTCTCGGCGTGGCGTATTCGCATTTTCGCCGCGAGTTCAAGGCGCAGACGGGTTTCTCGCCGTGGAACTACGTCGTGCAACTGCGGCTGTCGCGCGCCCGCCGGCTGCTCGCGGCCGGCGACGCCACGCTCGAGGACATCGCCACGCGACTCGGTTTCAGCTCGGCGTTTCATCTTTCGGCCGCGTTCAAGCAGGCTTACGGCATCTCGCCCCAGCATTGGCGCGAGCAATTGCGGCAACCGGCGCGCCGGCCGGCCCGTCGCCCCGGTGGGGACGTCTGAACGCGTTGGCATTTTCTGTAGGCGAAAGATCATCGCGCCAATGGCGGTGTGACGCGCTCTCCGCTACACTGTTGCACGTCGGGAGGGGATTCCGGCGCGCCGCGGGGGTGGCGCGCCGGTTTTCTTTTTGAGGGATAAGGAATGCGGCGCGCGGCGCGCAAACGGCCAAACCACTCGGAGTGCAGCCCGTAGCAGCCGCCGTGAGGCGACTGCAAACCTAGCACCCTGATCGCCAGCCGCCTTGCGGCGGCGGCCATGGGCCCGGAGAAACGGACCCCGGACTCCGCCGCACCGGAAGGAGCGGCAGAATCCGGGGCCTTTAGTTCCCCCGAACTAAAGTCGGAAAAACGAGCCTCAGGTCAGAACCGATAGGTCACGGCGGCGCTGACCTGCCGGTCGTTGATGTAGACGTTCTGCGGCAGCGTCTCGCGGCCGTAGTAGGACTCGCGCTTCGTGCGGAGGAGGTTCGTGCCCTCGAGCGAAAGCGTGAGCTTCTCGGTGACGTTGTAGCTCAACGACGCATCCATCCAGCCATAGGCCTTGGTGTAATACGGGATGCGACCGACGCCGGCGATGTTGGCCTGGCCGCTGAGGAACTTGTCGCGCCAGTTGTAGGCGATGCGCGCGGAGATCTTCTTGTTCTCATACATCGCGATCACGTTGTAGGAGTTTTTCGAAAGATTCGGGAGCGGCGTGTTGCTGTTGAGCGTGGCGTTCGGAGTCTCGGAATCGACGTAGGTGTAGTTGGCCTGCACGCCGAAGCCCTTGAACGGATCCGGGAGGAAATCGAGGAAGTAGGATGCGCCGACCTCGAAGCCTTTGATCTTCGCCGGATTCGCGTTGCGCGGACGGGAGATGAGGTAGTCCTGCCCGTCCCACGTTTCGGTCGCGGCGGAGCTGACGATGAAGCCCTTCACGTCCTTGTAGAAGACCGTGGCGTAGACGTAGGTGCCGGGCTTGAAGTATTTCTCGAGCGCCAGGTCGTAGTTGGTCGCCTTGATCGGATTGAGCGCCGGGTTGCCGGCGGAACCCTGGTTGAGGGCGGGATTAATCGGATTCGGCACGAGCGTGATCGAGGGGGAGAGGTTGCCGAAATCCGGACGCGTGAGCGTCTTCGAGGCGGAGAACTTCAGGAACGTGTCCTCGGCAATCGTGTAACGCGTGTTGAGGCTCGGGAGCACGCTGTTGTAGGTGGTGTTGATGTTGATCGGCACCGCGTTCGTGGCGTTGGTGCCCTGCGCACCGCTGACTTTTTCGTTGGTGCGGACCAGGCGCACGCCGACGTTGCCTTCGAGCGGGAGCGAACCGGCTTTGAAGTTGCTCATGGCGTAGGCCGCATCGGTGCGCTCCTTGATGTTCCACAACGTGAGCGGCGAGGCGCTGCTCGGGATGGCGGCCGTGATGCCGAAGAGATTGCGGTAGCTCGTGACGTCGCGCGCGCCGTCGAGCACGCCGGCCAGATAGGTGCGGATGCTCGGCGTGCCCGTATACGGGAAGAAACCGAAGGGCATCGTCATGGTCTGGCTGGCGTATTGCGTCGCCGCCGGGCGGGAGGCCGCGGGGAAGCTGTAGTCGGCGAAGATGAGGCCGGGCTTGTTGGTGGCCTTGCGGAGGCCGTCACGCACACCGAACAGGATCGTGTGGAAGATCGCCGAGTTCGTCTTGTAGGTGCCGTCGAGATGCGCGGCGGTCAGATCGCCGTAGAACGGCCGGTAGCGATACGCGACGCCGGTATACTCGTAGTTGGACGCCTTTGTGAGATCGATGCCGGTGGTGGACGAACTCGGGACTTCGGTGGAGAAATCCTGCGTGAACGTCGCGCCGGTGTTTGCCGCCGCGGTCGTGGCGAAGAACGGACCGGAGAAGAAGAGATCGTTGTAGCTCTTGGTGTAGCTGACGTCGGCGTTGAGTGTCAGATTCTCGCCCTTCCACTTCGCGCCGGCGGCGAACTGTTTGGTCCAGTCGTGCGTGTCGCGCGCGAAGGACAGCACGGAGAACGTCGGCGCGCTCCACGTGATCGACTTCAAATCATTGGTGCCCGAATAGAGCACCGCCGAACCGGGGACGAAGGTGAAGTTGCTGCCAGTCGCGTTGATCTGATGCGTGTCCTGCAGCGTGTCGAACTTCGTGTAGTTGAACTCGCCGTAGAGCTCGAGCGCCTTGCTCGGGCGATACTGCACGACCGCGGTGGCGCCCCAGCGCTCGCGCGTGCCGAACACGGTGTTCTCCGACGTGGAGTTCTGCGCCGTGATCGTCTGGCCGGCCACGATGTCCGTGCGGGCCACCGGACTGCCGGTGCCCTTCTGGTCCTCGCGCCAGGCGCGTTTCTGGTAGGTGATGTTGGCGAGCGCGCCGAGTTCCGAGCCGTCGGCGAACTTCACGCGGTTCGAGATCAGCGCGGAGTATTGCGGCTTCGTCTTTTCCACGAGGTCGCCGTTGATGAAGCGGGCCGAGATCGCGCCCGACAAACCGGGCCCGAAGTCGAAGGGCCGGCGCGTGACCATCTCGACCATGCCGCCGATGCCGCCTTCAATGTGGTTCGCGGAGGAGGTTTTGTAGACGTTCAACCCGGCGACCATTTCCGCGGGAACGTCGGCGAAATCGATCTGCCGGCTCGCGCCGCCGGTCGAGGAAAGACCCGCGGTGAAGATCTCGCGACCGTTCAGCGTGTGCTCCATCTGCGAGAGACCGCGGATGGTGATGCCCGCGCCTTCCCCGCGGTCGCGCAGGATCTGCACGCCCGTGATGCGCTGCAGCGCGTCGGTGACGTTGTAGTCGGGCAGCTTGTTGATGTCGCTCGCGACGATGGAGTCGACGATCTCGAGCTTGCCGCGCTTGATCTCCGCCGCGGAGGCGAGCGAGGCGCGCTGGCCGGTGACGACGAACTCCTGGAGGACAACCGTGTCCTCTTTTTTCTTCTGGTCCGGCTGGGCCGGCGCGGCGACCGACTGCGCGGTCGCGGTGATCGAACTCAGGGAGAGGAGCGTGCACAGCCCGGCCCCCTGAAACAGCTTCAGTTTCGTTTGCATTGGGTAGATCTCCGCGCGTCCACGGGGGATTGGACGCGCGAGCGATGGATTTTGGGTTTGGGAAAGGACGCCCTGGGGTCAGGGCGTCAAAGGGGTGGAAAGAGGACGACGTTTGACCAACAAGAGATGTTCCGCCGCCAGGACGGTCTCGCCGCGCTGGTTGAGCGACTCGACGAGCTCCACCACGACGCCGAACGCCGGGCGCTTCGGATCGTCGCGCCGCTCCTTGACGGTGCAGCGCGACGTCAACGTGTCGCCGATGAACACCGGGCGGATGAAACGCACCCGATCGTAGCCGTAGGAGAACGCCTCGGGGTTGATCTCGCCGGCGGTCTGGCCGACCGCGACGCTGAAGACCAGCGTGCCGTGCGCGATGCGTTGCTTGAAGTCCTGCGTCTTGCACCACTCGGCGTCCATGTGGTGCGGATAAAAATCTCCCGTCTGGCCGGCGTGCAGCACGATGTCGGCATCGGTGATCGTGCGTCCGGTGGAGGAGCGCGACGCGCCCACGACGTAGTCTTCGAAGAATTGAGCTTTCATGCGGCAGCGCCCTCCCAGCCCAGCGATTCGGTGATGGTCCGCGCGGCCCCGCGCATCGCCGCGACGAGCGTCGCTTCGTCCCCGCGCTGGCCCCGGCGCACGAGCCGCGTGATGGCGAGCGCGGCGATGACGCCGCTCGCCGGATCGCCGACCAGCACCGCGACGTCGCGCACGCCCTCGATCGTCTCGCTCTCGGCAAACGACGTGCCGGTCTTCCGGATTTCCGCGAGCGATTCCGCAAGAGCGTTGCGCGCGCGGCTGTTCATCGCCTTCCACGTCGGCGAAACCGACAGCGCCTGTTCGCGCACGCCGTCGGCCGCGTAGGCGAGCAAGAGACGGCCCGAAGCCGTGGCGACCGGATCGAACTCGCCGCCGACTTCGATCGAGAGGCGGACGCGCTCCGGGCTTTCCTGCTGGGCGACGACGAGCAGGCGGTTACGCTCGAGCACGCTCAGATGGACGGACTCGCGCACCTTCTCAGTCAGCGCCTGCATCGGCACGTTCGCAGCGCGCAGCAGCTTCTCGGTCACCGAGTGCCCGTGCGCGAGACTGTAGAGCTTCAACGTCAGCGCATATTTGCCGGAGACCGGCTCGCGCGTGATGTAACCGCGTTGTTCGAGACAATTCAGCATGCGAAACAGTTCGCTGCTGCTGCGCTCGAGCGAGGCGGCGAGTTCGGCGAGCGATTGCGGCACGGCGGCAGCCGCCAGCGTCTCGAGGATATCGAGGCCTTTCTCCAGTGCCGGCACGGGGTAGATTGGGGTCTTCGGCATTTTGGACTTGCGCTGTGTTTGCTAATAAAATCTCGTTTTGCAAATAAAAAATTGCCCGGCCGAGCGCGGCCCCGTTTTTCATGCTGACCTACCCCTACCCCATTCAGCTCGTCGGCGCCGGCGGCATCGTGCGCGACGCTCACCTGCCCGCCTATCGTCTCGCCGGCTTCCCCGTCGCCGGCGTGTTCGATCTCGATGAACCCAAGGCCGCGCGCCTCGCCGCGGACTTCGCGCTGCCGCGTGTCTTCCCCACGCTGAGCGCCGCGATCGGCGCAGCGACACGCGAAACCGTTTTCGACGTGGCCGTGCCCGCCACGGCGATCGGCGAGGTGTTGCGCGAGTTGCCGGAAGGCGCCGCCGTGCTCATCCAGAAACCCTTTGGGGAGGACCTCGCGCAGGCCCGCGCGCTGCTCCGCCTCTGTCAGGAAAAGCGGCTGCGCGCCGCCGTGAATTTCCAGCTCCGTTTCGCGCCCGCCATCATGGCGGCCCGCCGCCTCATCGCCGACGGCGCGATCGGCGACGTGCACGACATGGAGGTGCGCGTCACGGTCCACATGCCGTGGCACCTGTGGTCGTTCCTCGCCACCGCGCCGCGGCTCGAGATCATTTACCACAGCATCCACTACGTGGATTTGATCCGCTCCTTCCTCGGTGAACCGCGCGGCGTCTACGCCAAGACCGTGCGGCATCCGTCCACGCCGCAACTCGCGGCGACGCGCACCACGATGGCGCTCGACTACGGCGATTTCGTCCGCGCCACGATCACGACCAACCACGCGCACGACTACGGCCCGCGCCACCAGGAGAGCTACGTGAAATGGGAAGGCACGCGCGGCGTCATCCGCACGCAGCTCGGCCTGCTGCTCAACTACCCGCAGGGCGGACGCGACGCGCTCGAGATTTGCACGAAGGCGCCCGGCCAGCCCGCGAGCGAGTGGCGCGAGATTCCCGTGGACGGCACGTGGTTCCCGCATGCCTTCATCGGCACGATGGATTCCGTGCAGCGCTTCGCCGCTGGCGAGACCACCGAGCTGTCGACGCGCGTTGAGGACGCGTTCCGCACCATGGCCGTCGTCGAGGCGGCCTACCAATCCAGCGCCAGCGGCGCGACGCCGATCCCCTCTTCCTGATGACTGCAACGATCTCCCTCCGAGGCATGACTTGGAATCACCCCCGCGGCTACGCGCCGATGGCGGCAACCGCAGCGCGATTCCACGAGTTGCGCCCGGAGATCTCGATCCACTGGGAGCAGCGGTCGCTGAAAGCGTTCGAGGATTTTCCCGTGGAGAAACTCGCGGCCGACTACGACCTCATCGTGCTCGACCACCCGTGCATTCCGAAAGTCGCGGCGCGCAACGTCCTGCTGCCGCTCGACGCGCACCTCGCCCCCGCGTTCCTCGCCGACCAGGCCGCGCACTCCGTCGGCGGCTCGCACGCGAGTTACGTCGACCGTGGCCATCAATGGGCGCTCGCGATCGATGCGGCCACACCTGTCGCATTCTGGCGCGAGGATCTGCTCGCACCGCTTGGCGTCGCGCCTCCGCGAACCTGGGAGGACTTGCTGGCGCTCGCGCGCCGCGGACACGTCGAGGTGCCCGCCGCACCGATCAACTGCCTGATGAATTTCTACACGTTCTGCATCGCGGCAGGCGAAGAGCCGTTCACCACGACGCAGGCCGTGGTCGCGAAGGAGACTGCACTCGCCGCGCTCGATCGCCTGCGCGAACTGCTTTCGCTGGGCGAGGCCGAAGCGTGGAACCGCAATCCCATCGCTTCGCACGAACTCGTCGCCGCGGCGGAAAACACCCGCCTTGCCTACTGTCCGCTCGCCTACGGCTATTCGAACTACGCGCGCGCCGGCTTCGCCGCGCACCGGCTCGCCTTCGGTGAACCGCCCACGCTCGACGGCGCGCCCCTGCGCACGACGCTCGGCGGCGCCGGCCTCGCCGTGTCGGCGTTCTCGCGTCACCGCACGGCGGCGCTGGCTTACGCTGAATTCGTCGCGTCCGGAGAAATCCAGCGCACGCTCTACGCGCAGAGCGGCGGCCAGCCGGGCCACCGCAGCGCCTGGCTCGATGCGGCGAACAATCGCGAAACCGGCGACTACTTCGCCCGCACGCTGCCGGTGCTCGATCGCGCCTTTGTGCGTCCGCGCTTCGCCGGATACATGCGCTTCCAGGAACAGGGCTCGCTGCTCGTGCACGCCGCGCTCCGCGGCACGGCCGGCGCTTCCGCCACCATCGAGCGCCTCGACGCGCTTTATCGCGACACGCTCGCCACCGCTACCGCCATTCCCGCATGAAACCGCTCGAAGGCCTCCTCGTCCTCGATTTCGCGCAATTCCTCGCCGCGCCCTGGGCCGCGACGCGCCTCGCCGACCTCGGCGCCCGCGTGATCAAGATCGAACGCCCCGGCGGCGGCGATATCTGCCGCCAGCTCTACATCTCGAATCTCTCGCTCGACGGTGACAGCACGCTCTTCCACTCGATCAACCGCAACAAGCAGAGCTTCGCGGCCGACTTGAAGAACCCCGCCGATCTCGCCGCCGTGAGGCAGCTCATCGCGCGCGCCGACGTGATGATCCAGAATTTTCGCCCGGGCGTCATGGAGCGCATCGGCCTCGGCTACGACGCCTGCCGCGCGCTCAACCCACGCCTCGTCTACGGCGTCGTCACCGGCTACGGCGACGGCCCGTGGCGCGAAAAGCCCGGCCAGGACCTCCTCGCGCAATCCGTCTCGGGCCTCACCTGGCTCAACGGCAACGCCGACCAGCCGCCGATGGCGTTCGGTCTCTCCATCGCCGATCTCACCGCAAGCGCGCATCTCGTGCAGGGCATCCTCGCCGCGCTCGTCCGCCGCGCCATCACGAACCAGGGCGCCCTCGTCGAGGTCAGCCTGCTCGAGTCGATCCTCGACCTGCAGTTCGAACTCACCACGACCTTCCTCAACGACGGCGGCAAACGTCCCGAGCGCAGCGCGATCAACAACGCCAACGCCTACCTCGGCGCGCCCTACGGCATCTACGCGACCGCCGACGGTTTCCTCGCCCTCGCGATGGGCTCGATCCTCAAGCTCGGCGAATTGCTCGCACTGCCTTCGCTCGCGCAATTCTCCGATCCGCAGACCTGGTTCACCCGCCGCGACGAGATCAAGCACCTCATCGCCGCCCACCTCGTCACGCAATCCACGCGCCACTGGCTCGACCGCCTCGAGCCCGCCGACTACTGGTGCGCCGAAGTGCTCGACTGGAATCGCCTGTGGCGGACCGACGCGTTCCAAGCGCTCGACTTCGTGCAACACGTCACGCGCGACGACGGCCCGACGCTCGCCACGACGCGCTGCCCCATCCGCATCGACGGGCAAATCTACAAATCGCCCCGCGGCGCCCCGCGCGTCGGCCAGCACACGCGTGCGATCCAGACGGAATTTCAGCTCTAGGCCGTCACCGTTCGCCCTCACCTTCTACCCCAACTACCCCACGATGACCCCCGAAGCCGCACCCCTGCTCGGCACGCTCCTCCACGCCGTCGGCGCCGCCGCGGCGGCGCTCTGCTACGCTCCTCAACGCTACGTGAAAAATTGGCGCTGGCAGACCTACTGGCTCGCGCAGGCTTCCGGCTGCTGGCTCGTGCTGCCGTGGATTTTTGCGTGGTTCACGATTCCGGAACTCGGCGCCGTCCTCCGCGAGGCGCCGGGCGCCGCGATGTGGAAATCCTACCTGCTCGGCGTCTGCTACGGCGTCGGCGGCATCGCGTTCGGCGTGGCGATTCGCTACATTGGTTTCTCGCTCACCTACGCGATCGCCATCGGCGTTTCCTGCGTGCTCGGCACGCTGCTGCCGCCAATCATGGCCGGCACGCTCGGCGCCACGCTCGCGAGCACCGCAGGCATCTACGTAATCGCCGGCGTGCTGCTCGGTGGTGGCGCAATGTTCGTCACCGGCGTCGCCGGCTTCCGCAAGGAGCGCGAAATCCGCTCGGATGGCGCGGCCACCGAGTTCAACCCGCGCCTCGGGCTGCCGATCGTGCTCCTCGCGGGCGTGCTGTCGGCCGTGTTCAGCTTTTCGCTCGCCGCGGGCCAGCCCATCGCCGACGTCGCCGCCGCGCACGGCGCGGGTCACTTCCAGGGCAACGTCATTTATCTCTTCTCCAACACCGGCGCCTTCACGACGACGTTGTTCTATTGCCTCTACCTCATCGCGCGCGACCGCTCCGGCGGCGAGTTCGCGTCGGCGGGCGGTGCCAGCCTCTTCCGCAACTACGCCCTCGCCCTGCTCACAGGCCTGCTCTGGTATCTGCAGTTCTTCTTCTACGGACTCGGTCACGTGCGCATGGGCGATTTCAAGTTCTCGAGCTGGGCGATCCACATGATCATACTGATCCTGTTGAGCTGCGGCTTCGGCGTCGCGATCGGCGAATGGCGCGCCTGCCGCTCCGCCACCAAGTTCATCGTGACCGCCGCGATCGCGCTGCTCCTCGGCGCGGTCGGCCTGATCAGCTACGGAAATTACCTCGCATCACTCCCCGTCGCCTCCTGAACCATGCACCTCGTCGACACTCACCAACACCTCTGGGACCTCCGCCAATTTCCGTATTCCTGGTGCGCGAGCATCCCGGCGCTCAACCGGAGTTTCTCGCTCGACGACTACCGCGCGGCCGCGACCGGCACCGGCATCACCAAGACCGTGTTCATGGAATGCGACGTCGACGATCCGCACCAACTCGGCGAAGCGCAGCACATCCAGCAACTCGCCGACGCGAACCCGCTGATCTGCGGCCTCGTCGCCAGTGGCCGGCCGGAGCACGACGGTTTTCGCGCGCACCTCGAGTCGCTCGCCAGACTCCCGAAGCTCCGCGGTCTGCGTCGCGTGTTGCACGTCGTGCGCGATGACCTCTGCCTCGAACCCCGCTTCGCGGAAAACCTGCGGCTGCTGCCGGACTTCGGCCTGACCTTCGACGTATGCGCGCTGCCGCGCCAGCTCGCGAACATCCGCACGCTGGTCGAGCGCTGCCCGCAGGTGACATTCATCGTCGACCACGTCGGCGTGCCCGACGTGAAAGGCCGCATGGACGAGCCCTGGCGGACCGGCCTCGCGCGCCTCGCCGAGCTGCCGAACGTGAACTGCAAAATCAGCGGCATTGTTGCCTATGCGGACGCGGCGTCATGGACCGTCGAGGATCTGCGGCCGTATTTCGACCACGCCGTCGCCTGCTTCGGCTGGAACCGCCTCGTCTGGGGCGGCGACTGGCCCGTTTGCACGCTCTCCGCGCCGCTCGCCCGCTGGGTCGACGCCACGCACGCGCTCACCGAGCGCGCCACGCCCGAGCAGCGCGCGCAGCTCTACCACCGCAACGCCGAACGACTCTACCGTGTTTAACCTCGCCTCCAAAACCGCGCTCGTGACCGGCGCCGGCTCCGGCATCGGTCAGGCCATCGCGCAAACCCTCGCCCGCGCCGGTGCGCGCACGATCGTCGTCGACCGCGACGCTCCAGCCGGCGAAGCGACCGCCGCCTCGATCCGTGCCGCCGGCGGCGCCGCCGAATTCGCCGCGCTCGATGTCGCGAGCGAGACCGATGCCATCGCGCTCGCCGCGCGCCTCGGTGCGATCGACATCCTCGTCAACAACGCTGGCATCGGCCACGTCGGCAACCTCCTCGGCACCGCCGCCGCCGACCTCGACCGCCTGCACGCGGTGAACGTCCGCGGCCCATTCAATCTCTGCAAGGCCTTCGTTCCCGCAATGCTCACGCGCGGCAGCGGCAGCGTCGTCAACCTCGCTTCGATCGGCGGCGTCGTCGCCGTGCGCGACCGCCTCGCCTACACGATCACCAAGCACGCCGTCGTCGGCCTCACCAAGGCGCTCGCCCTCGACCACTCGCACACGGGAGTGCGCTTCAACGCCATTTGCCCCGGCCGCGTCGAGACGCCGTTCGTGAAGGCGCGCATCGCCGAATACCCGGATCCCGCGCAGGCCTACCGCGACATGTCCGCCACCCAGCTCACCGGCCGCATGGCCCGCCCCGAGGAAATCGCCGCCGCCGCCCTCTACCTCGCGAGCGATGAAGCCGCGATGGTCACCGGCAGCTGCCTGATGATCGACGGCGGCTGGAGCGCGGGGAAATAATCTCATGAAAATTATCCGTTATCTCGACTCTCACGGCCGCGCGCATTTCGGCGCCGAACAGACCGACGGTTCGGCGCTTCGCCTCGATGGCGACATTTACGCCGCGCCGCGCGTCACCGCCGAACGCGCCGACATCGCCAAGCTCCTCGCGCCCATCGTGCCCACGCAGATTCTCTGTGTGGGTCTCAACTACCGCCAGCACGCGGCCGAGACGAACGCCAAGATCCCCGAGCGCCCGATCCTCTTTGTCAAAGGCATCAACACGCTCCAACACCCGGGCGATGCCATCGAGATCCCGACGCATCTCGCGAGCCGCGAGGTCGACTACGAGTGCGAACTCGCCGTCGTCATCGGCAAACCGTGCAAGAACGTCACCCGCGCACGCGCCCTCGACTACGTGCTCGGCTACACCTGCGCGAACGACGTCTCCGCGCGCGACCACCAGATCAAGCTCGGCGGCGGCCAGTGGTGCCGCGGCAAGTTCTTCGACACCTTCGCGCCGCTCGGCCCGCGCCTCGTCACGCCCGGCGAGATCCCAAATCCGAACGCGCTCCGCATCTCGACCACACTGAACGGCCAGCGTGTGCAGGACTCGAACACCGCCGACATGATCTTCGATGTGCCCGCGCTCATCGAATACCTCAGCGGCTCCACGACGCTCGTCCCCGGCACCGTCATTCTCACCGGCACGCCGCAAGGCGTCGGCATGGCCGCCAAGCCTGAGCCGCGCTGGCTGCGGCCCGGCGACAGCGTCACGATCGAGATCGAAAAGATCGGCGCCCTCACCAACTCCGTCGCGCTCGAGCGCGCCTGAGGCCATGCTCCGCGCCGCCCGGTTCGCCCTTCTGCTTCTCACCTGTGCGGGACTGAACGCCGCCGAGCGGCCGGACGTCATCCCGTTCCCCGCCGGCAAGCCCAAGCTCGTCGGCGCGGCCGCGATGCAGCGCGTTTACGACGAGGTGAAAACGCCGTTCAAATACGGCATCGTTCTCCGCGGCGAACCGGGCGAACTCCTCGACTGCCCGAACGTCTTCCGCCGCGACGGCCGCTGGTATATGGTCTACATCGCCAACCGCGACAACGTCGGCTACCAGACCTGCCTCGCACGCAGCGACGATCTGCTGCACTGGGAAAAGCTCGGTGTGCTTCTCCCGTTTCGCCAAGGCACGTGGGACGCCTGGCAGGCCGCCGGCGGCCTGGCCCTCTACGACACGCGCTGGGACGGCGCGCACGAACTCGCAACGCATGACGGACGCTATTGGCTCTCCTACCTCGGCGGCCCGAAACAGGGCTACGAGCCCGACCCGCTCGCGATCGGCCTCGCGCACACTGATGACCCGGCCGCCGCGCGCGAATGGACGCGCCTCGCGGAAAATCCCGTGCTTACGCCCGACCAGAGCGACGCCCGCGACTTCGAGCACGTCACGCTCTACAAGAGCGCGATCATCCGCGACGAGTCGCGCTCGCTCAGCGCGCCCTTCGTGATGTTCTACAATGGCAAGTCCGCGCCCTACGGCGTCGAGACGATCGGCCTGGCCATCTCGGACGATCTGCGCTCGTGGCGCCGCTTCGGCCACGGCCCCGTCGTCGCCAACATCGGTGCTGCCCCGTGGGCCATCAGCGGTGACCCGCAGATCGCGCGGATCGGCGACGTCTGGGTGATGTTCTATTTCGGCGCGTTCTGGAAACCCGGCGCGTTCGACACCTTCGCCTGTTCCTACGACCTCGTGCACTGGACCAAGTGGGACGGCCCGCACCTCGTCGCGCCGAGTGAGCCCTACGACAAACAATTCGCCCACAAACCCTGGGTGCTGAAACACGAGGGCGTGGTCTATCACTTCTACTGCGCGGTCGGCACCGAAGGCCGCGTCATCGCCCTCGCCACCTCGCAAGACCTCTCTGCCCAACGGAAATGAAACTGCCCGCTGTTGCCCTGCTCCTCGTCGGCTGCGCCTCCCTCGCCATCGCCGCCCCGCGCGACGAATCGCGCTACGTGCTCCTCACCGCGCCGGGCCAGCATCTCTTCGAATCGTCGCCGCTCGGCAACGGCCGCCTCGGCGCCGCGATCTACGGCGGCGTCGCCGAGGAGCGCATCGTGCTGAACGAATCCGGCATGTGGTCCGGCTCCCCCCAGGACGCCGACCGCCCCGACGCGCACCAAGCCCTCCCCGAAATCCGCCGCCTGCTGCTCGAAGGCAAGAACCACGAAGCCGAGGCACTCGTGAACGCCAACTTCACCTGCGCGGGCAAAGGCTCCGG
This sequence comes from Candidatus Didemnitutus sp., assembly GCA_041906465.1. Taxonomy (GTDB): domain Bacteria; phylum Verrucomicrobiota; class Verrucomicrobiia; order Opitutales; family Opitutaceae; genus Didemnitutus. The sequence goes on from JAYRJE010000001.1 coordinate 47,605, forward strand.
CTTCGGCGCCGGTGCGAACGTGCCCTACGGCTCCTATCAAACCCTCGGCGACCTGCGCCTGAATTTCATCGGCATCGACGCCTCCGCGCCGTTCGCGAACTATCGCCGCACGCTCGACCTCGCCGAAGCGACCGCGCGCGTCTCCTTCGAGCAAGGCGGCGTGCACTTCGTCCGCGAAGGCTTCGTCAGCCAACCGGGCGAAGTTTTTGTGCTGCGGTTGTCCGCCGACCAGAAAGGCAAGCTCTCCTTCGACGCCACCCTTGCCCGTCGTGAACGCGCCACCATCGAGTCGGCCGGCGCCGCTGGACTCGTGATGCACGGCCAGCTCAATGATGGCTACAACGGCACCGATGGCGTCCGTTATGCCGCACGCCTCGAAGTCCGCGCGACCGGTGGCACGGTCAACATCGCCGAGAACACCGTGCGCGTGCGCAACGCCGACGAAGTCCTGCTCTTCGTCACCGCCGCGACCGACATCAAGCGCCGCAGCTTCGCCGGCCGCGACGTCGCCGACCCGCGCGCCACTGCCGAGGCCGAACTCGCCGCCGCGACGAAATCCGACTTCGCCGCGCTGCGCTCCGCGCACGTGGCCCATTATCGCAATCTCTTCGATCGCGTCGCCCTCACGCTCGGCGCCGCCGACCCCGCGGCCGCTGCGCGTTCGACTCCGGAGCGGCTCAAGGCCTTCTACGCCGGCGAAAACGACGCCGCGCTCGCCGCGCTCTATTTCAATTTCGGTCGTTACCTCCTGATCTCCTCGTCCCGCGTCGGCGGCCTGCCGCCGAACCTCCAAGGCATCTGGGCCGACACGATTCAGACCCCGTGGAACGGCGACTGGCACTCGAACGTGAACGTGCAGATGAATTTTTGGCCGGCCGAAACGACCAACCTCAGCGAGCTGCACCAGCCGATGTTCGCGCTGATCGACTCGCTCGTCGCCCCGGGCCAGAAGACCGCTCAGGCCTACTATCAGGCGCGGGGCTGGGTCGCGTTCCTGCTCAACAATCCGTGGGGATTCACCTCGCCCGGCGAGTCCGCCAGCTGGGGCTCCACGGTTTCGTGTTCCGCCTGGCTGTGCCAACACCTCTGGGATCACTACCTCTTCACCGGCGATCGCGCGTTCCTCGCGCGCGCTTGGCCGACGCTGAAAGGCTCCGCGCTCTTCTACCTCGACATGCTCATCGAGGACCCGAAGAGCGGCTATCTTGTCACCGCGCCGTCGAACTCGCCCGAAAATGCCTTCCTGCTCGACGGCAAGCCCGCGCACGTCTGCCTCGGGCCGACCGCCGACATGCAGCTGTTGCGCTACCTCTTCGACGCCTCCATCCGCGCGTCCGAGATCCTCGGCACCGACGCCGAGCTGCGCGCCGAACTGAAAACCAAGCGCGCGCGCCTGGCGCCGACACGCCTCGGCTCCGACGGCCGCGTGATGGAGTGGCTGCAGGAGTATCCCGAGGCCGATCCGCAGCACCGTCACGTCGCACACTTGTGGGGGCTCTATCCGGGCAACGAAATCACGCCGCACGGCACGCCCGAACTCGCCGCCGGCGCCCGCAAGACGCTCGACGTCCGCGGCGACGGCAGCACCGGCTGGAGCCTCGCCTACAAGCTCGGCATGTGGGCCCGCCTCGGCGACGGCGACCGCGCCCTGAAATTGCTGCGCAACGCACTCAAGCCCGCGGATGCCGCGACCTCGAAGCAGCAATGGAGCGGCGGCACCTACGCCAACCTCTTTGATTCCCATCCGCCGTTCCAGATCGATGGCAACTTTGGCGGCACCGCCGCGATCGCGGAGATGCTGCTGCAAAGCTCGCCCGACGAGATCGTCGTGCTGCCCGCGCTGCCCTCCGCCTGGCCCGACGGCAGCGTCACCGGTCTGCGCGCACGCGGCGGCTACGAGGTCGATCTCGAGTGGCGCGCCGGCAAGCTCACGCGCGCCCTCGTCCGCAGCACCGGCGGCGAAGGCACGCAGCTGCGCTACGGCTCGACCGTCGTGCCGGTGACCTTCCCCGACGCGAACATGTCGACGTTCGTCTTCACGCCGTAACCTCACCCCCATTTCACTGGAAGGTGGTGCTCCGTCGCCGCCAAAACGCGATCATCCGCCCGACCGCTACCGCTCCTCCAAAACGAAATCGGCGCGGACGGAGCAGCGCCCTCCACCACGGTTCTCAATCACGTCACCTCTTCGACTGTTTGCCCGGTTGCGCCTCGCTCCTGCTTCCCTAACGGTCAAGTTAACGGCGAGTCGCCGATCACCGCTCTCCTGATTCCCTGAAATCCATGAAACCCCACCCCGCGCTGTTTCCGTTCGCCCTGCTTTGTTGCGCCGCCCTCGCACTCACCGGCTGCGGCCCGAAATCCGATTCGTCCGCGAAAGCCGCTGCGACGCCCGCGGCGCCCGCCAAGATCAAACTCGGCTTCCTCGTGAAGCAGCCCGAGGAACCATGGTTCCAGTTCGAATGGAAAGGCGCGGAAAAGGCCGCCGCCGAACACGGTTTCGAACTGCTCAAATACGGCACCACCGACGGCGAGAAAGTGATGTCCGCCATCGACAACCTCGCCGTGGCCGGCGCGCAAGGCTTCGTCATCTGCACGCCCGACGTGCGCCTCGGGCCACAAATCATGGCCCGCGCGAAGCAGAAGAACATGAAGGTCATCACCGTCGACGACATGTTCGTCCTGCCCGACGGCAAGTTCATGACCGACGTCCCCTACCTCGGCATGTCCGCCTCGCAGATCGGCGAGTCCGTCGGCAAAACTCTTTTCGACGAGGCCAGGAAGCGGAACTGGAACCTCGAGGAAACCGGCGTGTGCCTGATCACCTTCGAGGAACTCGACACCGCGCGTGAGCGCACCGAGGGAGCGCGCCGCGCGCTCGAGGCCGCCGGCTTTCCTGCCGCCCGCATCTTCAAGGCCCCGCAGAAAACCACCGACATCCCCGGCAGCTTCGACGCCGCGACTTCGCTTCTCACGCGTCAGGGCGGCATCAAGCGCTGGCTCATCGCCGGCATGAACGACAACGCCGTGCTCGGCGCCGTGCGCGCGATGGAAGGCCGCGGCTTCAACGCCGAGACCGTCATCGGCATCGGCATCAATGGCACGGATTGCATCGACGAGCTGCGCAAACCGAAGCCGACCGGCTTCTTTGGTTCGATGCTCGTCTCCGCCCCATTCGAGGGCTACGAGACCGCGCGCCTGCTTTACGTGTGGGTCAAGGAAGGCAAGCAGCCGCCGCTCGAAACGCGCACGCCGGGCATCTTCATCACGCGCGAGAACTTCGAAGCCGTCCTCAAGCGCGAAGGCATCCTTTAACCGTCGCGCATGCCCGCCGCCGCGCCGTTCCTGCGGTTCGCCTCCGTCACGAAGACCTACGTCGGCGTGACGGCACTGCAGGACGTTTCCTTCGCCGTCCACGAAGGCACGGTGCACGCGCTCATGGGTGAGAACGGCGCCGGTAAATCGACGCTGCTCAAGGCGCTCAGCGGTGCGCATCGTCCCACGTCCGGCCAGATCCTCCTCGGCGGCCGAGCGCACGAATTCCCCTCGACCACCGCCGCGCTCGCCGCTGGCGTCGCGGTGATCTACCAAGAACTGCACCTCGTGCCCGAGATGACGGTGGCGGAGAATATTTTCCTCGGTCACCTTCCGCAGCGCGGCGGCGTCATCGACCGCACCGCGCTCAACGACCGGGCCACCGCTCTGCTCCGCCGCCTCGGCGAAGAGATCGATCCCGAAACGAAGCTCGCGCGCCTGCCCATCGGTCAGCGTCAAATGGTCGAGATCGCGAAGGCGCTCAGCCGCGGCGCCAAGGTCATCGCGTTCGACGAACCCACGAGCAGCCTTTCCGTGCGCGAGATTGAGCGGCTCTTCGCCGTCATCCGCGAACTCCGCGCGCAAGGCTGCGTCATTCTCTACGTCACGCACCGCATGGAGGAGGTCTTTGCGCTCTGCGACGCCTGCACCGTCCTGCGCGACGGCCGGCACGTCCGCACCTACGAATCGCTGCGCGACACCACGCCGGCGAAGCTCGTGCAAGACATGGTCGGACGCGACATCGCCGACGTCTACGCCTACGCGCCACGACCGCACGGCCCCGTCGGCCTCGAGGTCCGCGGCCTCGCCGGTCTCGGCGTGCGCCGGCCCGTGTCGCTCTCGGTGGCGCAAGGCGAAATCGTCGGGCTCTTCGGCCTCGTCGGCGCGGGTCGCACCGAATTGCTGAAACTCCTCTTCGGCGCCGAGCACGCCACGAGCGGCTCGGTTTTGGTGCACGGCGAGACGATCGCATTGCGCTCCCCCGCCGACGCCATCGCGGCCGGGGTCGTGTATTGCACGGAGGACCGCAAGCGCGAGGGCATCGTCCCGATCCTCTCTGTGCAGGACAACTGCAACCTCGGCATCCGCGCGCCGCACACGCGCTGGGGCGGCATCATCGACGGCCGCTGGGAACGCGAGAACGCCACCGACAAGGTCGCCGCGCTCGCCGTGCGCACCCCGTCGATCGAACAGCTGATCAAGCATCTCTCCGGCGGTAACCAGCAGAAGGTCATTCTCGGCCGCTGGCTTTCGACGAAGATCCGCGTGCTCCTCCTCGACGAGCCCACGCGCGGCATTGACGTCGGCGCGAAGAGCGAAATCTACCGCATCATCACGCGCCTCGCCGGTGAAGGCGTCGCCGTCGTCCTCGTCTCGAGCGACCTCCCCGAAGCGCTCGGCCTCGCCGATCGCGTCGCCGTGATGCGCCAAGGCGAACTCGCCGCCGTCCTCGCCCGCGCCGAAGCCACGCCCGAGCGCGTCCTTTCCCTCGCCCTGCCCCAAGAAAGCGCCCCGCAGCCCGAGTAACCTATTAGGTTACTCGGCCGAACGGCCGCTCTGCCCTTTCACTTCCGCTTAACGCCACACCTTCCGAGCCGCCCATGAGCTCAGCGCCGAAATCCTCCTCCGTTCCGTCCTTCGCCAGCACGCTGCTCGATCGCGGCGGCATGACGCTCGTGCTGGCCGCGCTCGTCGCGCTCTGCTGGGTCACCGTCCGCGGTTTCGGCACGCCCGAGAACTTCATGAACCTGCTCCTGCAGGTCTCGATGGTGGGCACCGTGGCGACGACGATGCTGTTCTGCCTCGCCTCGGGAAACTTCGATCTTTCCGTCGGCACGATCATCCCGGCCGGCGGCGTGCTTTGCGCGCTGGTCCTGCGGCAAACGAACAATCTCTTCCTCGCGCTCACCGCCTCGCTCGCGTTCGGCGCGCTGGTCGGGTTCCTCAACGGCACCATCGTCGCGCGCCTGAAGATCAACCCGCTGATCACGACGCTCTCGACGATGATGATGGTGCGCGGCATCGCGTTCGTGTTCGCCGACGGCAAGTCGATCGGCATCGCCAACGACGCGCTGCTCAACCTCGCGAGCTGGGCCTTCCCCGTGATCCGCAACGACGCGGGCTCGGTCGTCTTCCAGATCACGTTCCCGGTTTGGGTGTGCCTCGGGCTGTTCGCGCTCTTCGGCTTCGTGCTTCAGCGCACGGCGTTCGGTCGCAACACACTCGCGATCGGCGGCAACGAAGAGGCCGCGCGCCTCGCCGGCGTGAACGTCACGCGCGTCAAGGTCATCATCTTTACCCTGCAAGGTCTCGTCGCCGCGCTCGCTGGCGTCCTCCTCGCCGCCCGCCTGGGCATCGGCGACCCCAAGACAGCGCAGGGCAGCGAGCTGTCGATCATCTCTGCCTGCGTGCTCGGCGGCGTGTCGCTCTCGGGCGGCGTGGGTCGCATGAGTCACGTGATCGCCGGCGTGTTCATCATGGGCGTCGTCGAAAACGCGATGAACCTGCTGAACATCGACTCGTTCTACCAATACATCGTCCGCGGCGCGATCCTCCTCGCGGCCGTGATGCTGGACCAGCTGAAGCAGCGGCGGGGGTGACGCGGATATGTAGAGCGGGGTCGCCGAACCCCGCCTGATCGAGAATTGCACCGCCGTTCGTGGCGGGGATCGGGGACCCCGCCCTACAGGGCTCAGTCCTGATGAAACACTTCCTCACCCCGCGCCCACCACTCGCCGGCGGCGCGGTCGGCGAGCGGTTGCTGCATCGGTTCGCAGATTTTCCACCACTCCTGCGTCGTGGGATCCGCCGCCATCTTGGCCATGTCGGCCGCGTGGTCGGTGCCGGTGTATTCGTAGTAGCTGAACAGGTAGGGTTTTCCGTCCGGCATCCGGCGAAGGAAGATCGAGTAGTTGCGGATATTGCACTGCTTGATCATCGCGAGCACGCCCGGCCAGACGGCGGCGTGAATGCGGGTGTATTCGGGGATGGCTTCCTCACGGAGGCCGATGACGGAACCGAAGCGTTGGATTTTCATTTCTTAAAACTGGTGAAACACAGAGGGCACAGAGAACGCAGAGGGGAACCAAGGACAATCGCTGGCGGTGAGATCTCTCTGAGGTAAGTCAGCGATCTATGCCGCTGCCTTTTGCGCGTCTTGCGCTTTTTGTGGCGATTTCGAGGCGTTCATTCGGAGAGCTTGATGCGGACGGGATTAAGCAGGCGCACCGGGCCGAGCAAGCCGGAGGCCACGAGCGGCTCGTCTTTATCATAGAAATTCCACGCCGAGAACGTCACGCGTCCGCCGGGCGGCTTCGGCTTTCCTTCGCGATACCAGGCGGGCAGCCGCACGATGCCGTGCGGGTCGTTGCCCTGCTCGTCGCGGATCCCGTATTCGTTTTCCACTGGCAGGAACTCGTCGCCGATCAGGCGATTCGTCCAGAGGTTCGTCACCGCGATCTCGAGCGTGTTCGCGCCGGCGCGCACGAGGTCGGTCACGTCGAGGCGATACGGCTCCTTCCACACCGTGCCGGCCTCGCGGCCGTTCACGCGGACGGAGGCGATCACCTCGACGCGGCCAAGGTCGAGGATCACGCGTCGGTCGGCGCCGAGGAACTCCGCCGGCACGTCGAGCGTCCGGGAATACGTGGCGGTGCCCGAGAAGAACTTCACGCCCGGATTCTCGTGCAAATGCAGCGAGCGCAGCGCCGGCAACTCGATCGACTCCGGCGCGCCACGGCCGGACTGGAATTTCACCTGCCAGCCCCCGTCGACGGCCCGCGGCGCGAGCACCTGCGCGTTCTTCCCCGCGCCGTCGCCGAGTGCGTAGCGGCCGCTCTCCCATGCCAGCGCGGTCGCGCGGCCGCCTTTCTGCGCCACGTCGGTGACCGCGGGCGTGGCCGGCGCCGGAATGCCCGCCGCGACGATCGCCTTCAACTCGTCGGCCGTGAACGCGCGGTTGAAGTCCTGCGCGGGCACGAAATTCCCTTCGAAGTAGTAAACTTGTCCGCGCGATGGCGGCGGCGGTTGGTTTGCCAGACGCGTCAGCGCCTCGATCGCCGGGAAATTCAACATGTAGTCGACCGGCGGGATCGGCGAACCGACGCCCGAATGCACCGTCTTGCCGGAGACGAGTCCCTCGCGCACGAGTTCCCCGTTCACGAAGAGCTGCGGCCGGCCGTCGCGGTAGACGACCGCCACGTGCGTCCAGCCGGAGACCGGCTTCTGCCACACGAGCACCGCCGGGCAGGTCTCGAGCGCGCGCTCGACGACGAAGATGCCGTTGCGCCCAACCGCGAGACCGGCGGTCGCGTGGCCGGCGCCGAAGCGCACATCGCCCGGATCCGCGGGGATGGCGTAGAACTTGCCCACCTCGTCGATGCGGCCGGTCGTGCTTTCCGTCGGAAACACGCGGAGGTCGGTGTCGGGTTTTACCCAGATCGCCATCGTGAAGGTGCGCTCAGGCGCGCCGCGCTTCACCAGCGGCAGCTGCGTGCTGAGGACCGGCTGCCCGTCTTTCGTGAGGCTGAGCGCTCCCGTCGACGCCTCGCGCCGGAACAGCACGAACACCGATTCACCCGGCTCGAGGCGAAGCGGCACGAGCGCGCGATCCTCGAATTTTTGAAACACGACCGCATCGCCGCGCGTCCCGGTCTCCGTGCGCCAGATTTCTGGCTGCCGGCCAGCCATGCCGCGAAACGAGCCGACGATCTCCTCGACGCGCCGCTGGCGATTGCCGATGAAGAACAGATCGCCGTCCGGGAGCTTGCGGTGTTGCCACGACAGCGCGGCGTCCGGCTGACGGCCCTGGTAAGTGAAGTCCGGCGCCACTCCGCGCGTGCGCAGCGCCTCGGCAATCGTGGAGTTCGCGAGGACGCGCGGATGCACCCACAGTTTCTCCGCTTCACGCAGCATCGCCTGCTCGGTCTGCGGGTAGCCGGCCAACGTCGGTGAGAATTGCGGCCGCGGGCCGACGACGGTCGCGCCGGCGTCGACGAAGGTCTTCAGCTTTTGCAGCAGCTCGGGCCGGATGGCCTTCAGGTCGGGCGGGAGCACGAGCAGCTTGTAGCGTCCGCCTTCGGGCAGCATGTATTCGCCATCCTTCACTTGGACGCGATTGAGCAGCACATCCGTGTTCACGAGATCGTAGGTGTAGCCGAACGGCATGACCGGCAGCGCCATCGACGAGACGTCGGGGCTGCGCTCGCCCGTGAAGTAGAGCACGTCGGCCGCGTAGGTGCCTTGCTGCAGCACAAAGTGCGTGCGCGCGAGGGTGTCGAGCCACGGCTTCGCCTCGCTGAACCACGTGTTGGTGCGCTCGAAGAAAAAGCCGTAGGGCCCGAGTGAGACGCCGGGCATCGCCGTCGGATGCGGCTGGTGCGCGTAGCGGTGGAAAATGAAATGGTTCAATCCCTGCGCGCTCACCTCGTCGCCGAGAATTTTCAGCGCATAGGGATACTCGAGCCACCGCGAGGTCTTGAACTCGCCGGTGAACGACTCGGCGGCGACCACCGGTTTCCCGTAAACATGCGCGGCGGACGACACCATCTTCACCGCGCGGTTCGGCGTCCACGGCGTGCGGGTCCAAAACTCCGTCGTCGGCACGTCGGAGAGGCCCGCCACGCGCAACTCGTCGAAATTTCCCGCGCCGTAGCCCTCGACGTAGAATTTCATGCCGCGCCCGCGCGTCAGCTGGTGCATGCGCTCGTAGTAGTTCTCCGCCATCAGATCGGCCTGCACGCGGCGGAAATCGAAGAGGAAGCGCTCGGCCACGCCCGCATCGCCGACGATGCGTCCGAAGAGGGTCGGCAAATACCCGGTGAGGTCGTAGCCCGCGCGACGGCGGAACTCCGCGGGAAAATCCTTCGTCCAGTTTTGCATCCCGGCTTCGTAGCTGTCGATGATCACGGCCGACGGTCCCTTCGCGCCCGCGGCGGCGGCGTCGCTCGCGACGCGGTCGATGACATGCTCGAAATGGAACTGCGTGGCAGCGGCGCTGAACTTGTCGATCTCCAGGCCGCGCCCCGCGGCGGAAGCGGCGACGTTGAGCTTGCCCGTCGAGGTGTGACCGATGCGCAGGACCGTCCACGCGCCCGCGGGCGCGTCCCACTCCAGCCGGTTGCCGTGCAAGTGCGCGGTGAGATCGACGACCTTAGTCGGATCGATCGCCCCCGCGGGCGGCACCGGCGCGGGCGCGACGAGCTGCCCGGAGACGCGATAATCGAAATTCGCCTTCGCCACCCAGTCGTCGATGCGCGGCGTGCGATGCAGGACAAATTCCGCCAGTTCGCCGTCAGAGGCAGCCGTCACGCGCACGAAGCGCACCCGCGTCGGCGTGAAACTTCGCACCGCCGGCGCGAGAATACCGTGTCGCCCGGGCGCGCCCACGGTGCAGAGCGCGCGAAATGTTTTTCCGTCCTCCGAGCCTTCGACGGTCAAACGAGCGAAGCGTCCGGTCGCACTCGGGAAAGCGGTGAGCGCGTGCAGTTCGGTGGGTTCGGCGAACTCAAGCAACAGCGGTGTCGCCGGAGCGAGTGCGAGTTTGGTGGTGAGCGAGCCGTCACTGAGAATCTGCTTGTCGACGACCGCATCTCCGAGCTGCACGCGCTGGAGCGCGTCCTCGTAACGCACGCTCTCGGCCGGCAGCGCCGGAAACGCGATCACGAAGGCATCGCGGTAGAATCCGCGGTTTGCGTGCGGCGGTGCCAAATCGAGCGCCACGCGACCCCCGCCGGTCACCGTCGTTTCGGTCCAGACAAGCTGTTGCATCGACATCTCCGGCGTCACCCATGGACCGCCGCTGCTGGACCAGCCGGGGGCGTTGGACATCGTGATGTCGATGCCCAGCCGGTTGCCTTCCTTGATCGCGTGAGTCATCAGGTCGCGCCAGTGCGGCTCGAGGTAGTTCGCCGGGCCGGCCGGCAGGTAGTCGCTGCCGTCGAAGATCATCGCCCCGCTCACGCCGATCTTCGCCATCGCCTCGAGATCGAGCGTGATGCCCTCGCGCGTGACGTTGCCGTTCATCCAATGCCAGAACGTCTGCGGCCGCGTGCTGCGCGGCGGCGCGTCAAAGCCGGCGGCGAGAGGATCAGTCGACGCACCGGCGCAAGCGACGGCGGCGATGAGGGACAGCGAAGCGAGCGTGTGACGAAACGGAATCATAAGGAAAAGGGGCAAGGTAGCCGCGCTTGAGCCAAAGGCGAAAGCGTGGCCAGGACGGGAGCGGCCACGTTGTCGCTACGCTCCAACGCGGCTACTCTGTTTGGCAGGGAGGCGAAATTCAACGGACAACCTCCAGGAGATACTGCGTGGTGGCCTGGTCCCCGAGTTCGACTTCCCAGCCATCCTCGAGCCGCCGAGCCGGGACGGCGCGCGCGAGCGGTTTGGCGGCACCGTCGAGCGGCGTCACGAGCACGGCGACGGCGCCGTCGAGTTCGCGCAGTTCGAGCCAGCCGGTGACCGGCTCGATCAGTGTCGGGCCGTGGCCCCATTTGTCCCAGAGCGTGTGACGGTCGTTCCACACCGAGCCGGTGTTCTGCCAGCGCGCGCAGGTCGTGAGCAGGAGACGGTTCGAGCGCTGGATCGGCTCGTCGGTGAGTGACGACAGCGTGATTGCGGCGAACTCGTTTTTCAGTTCGGGCTTCAGGTGCTTCGTCGTATGCGGGTGCGCGCGGAGAAAACCAACGAGTCCCTGCGAGCGCGGCGTGTCGATGGCCACGACGCCCTGTTTGCCGTCGTGCAGGCGCCAGGTGAGTTCGCCGGTGTCGGAGACGAACGGTGCGTCCACTTCCGCCGGGAAAGCGGTCGTCCCTTGCCCTTCGAGCGCGCCGATGCGCGAGCCGTGGCGCAGCGGGAGGGAGCGCGGAAAGCCGGGAGTGAAATACGGGCGCTCGCTCTCCGGCAGGCGCATGGCCTCGTTCACCTGTTCGCGCGAGTAGTTGCGCACGAAGGTTTCCTTCGCCGGGCTGACGTCGGCGCGCGAGAAGAGCAGCGCGCCCACGGCCATCTGCGACATCTTCACCGGATCGAGCGTGATATCGAATTCGTCGGCGACGTAGCGCTGGAAGTTCGGCAGCGCTTTCGGCTCGAAGGTGTAGAAATAGATGCCGTCCCAATCCTGAAAGGCCGCGTAGGAGGCGAGCAGCGGAATCATCTCGGCGACGTATTCGTTCGGATTCGGGTGGTTCACCTCGCTGACGGTGAACGGCCGGCCGGCCATCGGGGCGCGGGCGAGCTTCACAATCGTGGAGCGCGTCGGCTGGTCGACCATCGGCGAATTACGCGCGCCCCAGATCGCGGGGTGCTGCCAGTAGACATGCGCGTCGATGAAATCCAGGAGCGAGTTGGCGCGCAGCAGCGGCTGGCCGGGAATCCAATAGGTGTGGTCCGCGTTGCCGATCACGAGCGGCTTCACGCCGAGTTCCTGCTTCAGGAAGCGGCCGAAGTCGGTGAAGAACACTTTCTCGACGTCACCGTAGAAATCCGCCTCGGCGTGGAAGCGCTCTTTCGGTGCGATGCTGAAATCGCCGCGATGGAGGCGCGGCACGGGCGCGTTCGCGGCGACGCCGGCCTGTTGGCGGATAAGCGCGAGTTGCTCCGGCGTGCGATGCTTCGCGAGCCATTGCTGGAACATTTCGTCGAGCTGCGCCGCGTAGCGCGGGGTGAAATCGAGCTGGTAGCGCGGCGCGCCGGGCTTGAGTTCACCGCGCAGCCAGTTCCGGAACCAGAATTCGTAGATCGAGTTCTCGTTGATGATCTCGACGGTCGCGACGGCCGGCTCGTGGCGATACTCGGTGTTCGTGTAGGGATTGCGGTGCGTGAGCAGGCGGCGCGCGTAGTCCTTCTGCAGCTCGATCAGGCGGTCGCCGATATAGGTGAACGCTTTCCAGAGCTGGATCACGTCGTTGTCGGGCACGCCATCGGCGGCCTTGTAGCGACGACCGACGTTGAGATTCAGGTTCGAATAGATGCCGACCTTCTTCAGTTCGGCGATGAAGTAGTCGAGACGGTCGAGCTGCTCGGCGTCGAAGTCGGTAGTCGTGTCCTTCGTGCTGTCGATCAGGCCGGCTGGCGGCACCTTGAAGCGGTTGCCTTCGGCCTCGGCGCGATTGCGGTCGGGCTCGAGCGCGGCTTCTTGGGCGGCGGTGCGCGTCGGCATGTCGAGAAAGTGGAAGCGCACGCAGTTGATGCCGTGACGCGCCATGATTTTCGCCCACTTCGCGGCTTCGGACTTCGGCGGCAGGATGGTCGAGCCGCGCGTCCAGCCGGTGAGATTCACACCCCAGATGCGGAAGCGTTCGCCGTTGCCTCTCACGAGATGGCCGTCCTTGACGGTGACGAAGCCGTCCGCTCCGGCCGGCTTGTCGCCGAGCAGGAACGAGACGTCGACCGGCGAGTCCTCGCGGCCGAGGTGATCGATGACGAAGGGCTGGAAGTTGATCTCGGTCGCGGCGAGCGGTGCGGCGGCAAGGAGGAAGAGGGGCAGCAGCAGGCGTGGGTTCATGGCAGACGATGATGTTCAAGCACAGAGGACGCAGAGAGCGCGGAGGGGCTCGGGAGGCGGTGGGTTGAGTGTTTTTAAGGGGAAACCCACCGAATTCACTGGAGCGTGATCTTGTAGGCGATGACGTCGGCGCAGGGAAACTGGGCCGGCTTTTCGATGACGAGCGCGTCGGCTTCCTGGCGCCAGGTGACGGCCTCCGTCGAACCGACGAGCGAGATCGATGCGATTCTGGCGCCGTAGGGCGCGGAGTTGCCGAGCGATTTCACGCGCACGGCCGTCTCGGGGAGTTTCAGCACGAACGCGTAGAGCGCCCCGTGGTTCGTCGTGAAGCGAATGTCGTCCTGCGTGAATGGCAGCGGGCCGTCCGCGGCGCGGCCACGCGGGATTTCCGTCGGGCCTTCGCCGTGAATCTTCCAGGGACGCGAGCCGAAGATGGCCTCGCCGTTGACCTTGTTCCAGGCGGCGAAGCCTTTCAGGAACGCGCGCTCGCGGTCGTCGATCGTGCCGTCGCCGCGCATCGGGATGCTGAGCAGCAGCGTGCCGTTCTTGCTGACGACATCGACGAAGTTGCGCACGACCTGCGTGACGGTCTTGTAGTCGATGTCCTTCTTGTAGTGCCACTGGCCGATGCAGGTGCCGGTCTCGAACGGCAGTTCCTGCACACCGCCCTGCCCGATGCTGCGCTCGAAGTCCTGCACGACCGCGGGGCGCCGCTCGGCGCGCAGGCCCTTCGCGGTGAGCACGGCGTCGAGCTTGCCGCCGTGGCGCGCGATGTTCGCGTTGTAGAAATGCGCCGCGATATCGAGGCCGGCCTGGCCAAGCGGCAGCTCGGTGTTGTCGAGGTAGAAGAAGTCCGGCTGGTATCTGTCCAACAGATCCTGCACGCGGAAGAACCAGTTGTTCACGAACTCCGGGTTGCCCGGCGGCGGTTCCTCGGTCCAAGGGAGATTGTGCGCGTCGTGCCAGGCGCGGAGTTCCTTCACGGTCTGGATGCCATCGGGGATCACCATGCCGGGTTGCGGGCGGCCGTAGAGGTCCTGCGGGTCGAGGCCGTCCCACCACTTGCCCTGGCCGTCCTCCTTTTTCAGACGGAACGCGTCGTAGCGCACACCCGCCTTCGGTCCCTCGGCGTCGTAGCCGTAGGCGGTCTGGAACCAGTGCCACGCGTGCGAAGAGTGATTCGAGACGCCGAAGCGCAAACCGCGTGCGCGCGCCGCCGTCGCCCACTCGCCGATGATGTCGCGCCGCGGACCGACATTGACGGAATTCCACGCGTGGTAGCGCGAGGCGAAGGCGTCGAAGTTGTCCTCGTGCGTCGCCATCGCGACGAAGTAGCGCGCGCCGGCGTCGACGAAGAGATCCAGCAACTCGCCCGGGTTCCAGCGCTCGGCTTTCCAGAGGTTATCGATCTCCATGAAACCGAACTCCGACGGATGACCGTAGACAGCGACGTGGGCCTCGTATTGCTTGTGGCCTTGGAGATACATCGAGCGCGCATACCAGTCGCCCTCGCCGGGGACGCACTGCGGCCCCCAATGCGCCCAGATGCCGAGCTTCGCGTCGCGAAACCAGTCCGGGCACTTGTAGTTCGCCGTAAGGGAATCCCAGTTCGGGGCAAACGGGCCCGGCGCGATCGTGCGCTGGGCGGGCAGCGGCTCGGGTGCCGCGATCGGTGCAGCCGCGACGCGGCCGATCAACAGCAGGGCGAAAGCCAACGCCAGCGCGCAGCCGCGCAGGCACGTGTTCAGGTGAGGCATGGGGAAATGACCAGCGCGACGGGTGGTCAGGGGGGTATGCCCGCGCGCCGACAGCTTAGCCGATTCGGTGCGAAATGCTCCCGGAAAATACGCGAAAGCGTCCGGGATCGTAAGGCCGCTCAGCTCCGCGCAGGGATCGTCAGGCCGTATTTCATCGGGATATCACGCAGGAGCGCATCGACCACGTAAGGCGCGGAGGAGTCCATGGCGCGATGCGAGGCATCCGGCTGCGTGGAGACCTTTAGTTCGACGATTTGCGTCTCGATGCGAGTCGGGACGGAGTTGGTTATCATCGAGCGCGAGCGGGCCTCGATTTCACGTGCCTCCGCAGACCCGTCGCCGGGGTTACCCGTTCCGACAAAAGCAGACTGAGGAGGAGCGGTGTTGTGCCGGACGTGCTCAATCCGCTTGTGACTGCTTTCGCCGAGAACAACGAATTCGCGGTGGCCCGCGGCCCGGGCGAGTTCGGCCGCGCGGAGCAGTGCCAGATCGCGGGCCTCCGGCAGCTTGGTCCCCGGCGCGCCCACATAAACAACGTGAAACACCGCACCGGACTCCTGCCACGAACTGTAACCGGGTTCACCGCCACCGGTGCTGGCGCGATACGGCGTGCGGTGCTGGCACGCCGTGAGCAGCGCGGCGGTGACTATCGCCGCCCCAAGGACGCGGAAGACCGGAATCGAGGACGGGGCGTTCATCGAAAGGGTTGGGGTTGAGCTTCCGCGGACCGGCTGAAGCCGGTCCTACTTCTGACCGTAGTAAGCGCCGGGGCCGTGCTTGCGTTTGAAATGCTTGTTCAGGAGTTCCGGCTCGATGGTCTTCAACCTCGGCTCGAGTGCGAGCGACATCAGCGCCATGTGCGCGATGCACTCGACCGCCACGGCGACTTCGACGGCCTTCGCCACCGTCTTGTTCCACGTGAACGGCGCGTGGCGGTTCACGAGCACGGCGGGAAAATCGAGCGGGTCGAGTTCATCGTCGAGGAAGCGCTCGACGATCACGTTGCCCGTCTCCCACTCGTAGGCGCCGCCGCCGATTTCCTTTTTCGTCATCTTCCGCGTGACCGGAATGTTGCCATTGAAGTAGTCGGCGTGCGTCGTGCCGAAGATCGGAATCTCACGACCGGCCTGCGCGAAGGCCGTCGCGTGCGACGAGTGCGTGTGCACCACGCCGCCGATCTCATGAAAGGCCTCGAAGAGCCGGCGATGCGTTGGGGTGTCGGATGACGGATTGAGTTTCCCCTCGACGATTTTGCCGTCGAGGTCGACGAGGACCATGTCCTCGGCCTTGAGCGCCTCGTAGGCGACACCGCTCGGCTTGATGGCGAAGATGCCCTTGGCGCGATCAATCGCGCTGGCGTTGCCGAAGGTCAGGTTGATCAACCCGTGTTTCGGCAGCGCGAGGTTGGCTTCGTAGGCTTCGCGTTTGAGTTCGGTGAGCATCGGAAAGGTTGCCCACGAAACACACGAAAAGACACGAAAGCGAATTCGGTTTTCGTGTGCTTTCGTGTGTTTCGTGGGCCGCTAGAAATCAGGCGCGGAAGCCGCTGGCGAGGTGGTAGTAGACCTCGTTGTTGCGGAGGTCCTGCTTCAACTGCGGGAGCGTCGTGTCGGCGTTGATGTGGACCGTTTCGATGCCCGCGATCGTCGCGAAGTCCTCGAGCATTTCGCTCGTGACGCTGTAGCTGTAGCCGGTGTGGTGCGCGCCGCCGGCGTAGATCCACGCCGCGCACGCGGTCTTGAAGTCGGGCTTGCATTCCCACACCGCGCGCGCGACCGGGAGCTTCGGCAGCGCCGGCGGTTTCACGGCGGTGACTTCGTTGATCACGAGGCGGAAACGGTTGCCGAGGTCGACCAGCGAGGCGTTAAGCGCGGGACCAGCCGGGGCGTTGAAGACGAGGCGGACTGGGTCTTCCTTCCCGCCGATGCCGAGCGGGTGCACCTCGACGGCGGCCTTGCCGGCGGCGATCGACGGGCAGATCTCAAGCATGTGCGCGCCGAGGACCTGATGCCCCTTCGGCGACAGGTGATACGTGTAGTCCTCCATGAACGACGTGCCGCCGGGCAGGCCGGCGCCCATCACCTTCATGGCGCGGACGAGCGCGGAAGTCTTCCAGTCGCCTTCGCCGCCGAAGCCGTAGCCCATGCCCATCAGACGCTGTGACGCCATGCCGGGCAGCTGGCGCAAGCCGTGCAGATCTTCGAAGGTGTCCGTGAAGCCCTTGTAGCCGCCCTCCTCGAGGAAGGCGCGCATGCCGAGCTCGAGGCGCGCGCTGTAGCGCAGTTCCTCATGGCGCTTGCCGCCCGTGCGCAGCTCCTTCGCGACCGCGTAGGTTTGCTCGTATTCGTCGCAGAGCGCGTCGACGGCTTTCTTGTCGATGCCGGCCTCGGAGACTTTCGCGACGAGATCGCCGATGCCGTGCGTGTTGACGGCGAAGCCAAACTTCATCTCGGCGGAAACCTTGTCGCCGTCGGTCACCGCGACCTGGCGCATGTTGTCGCCGAAGCGCACGAACTTCGCGCCCTGCCAATCGTGCCAGCCGCGCACCGCGCGCATCCAGGCGCCGATGCGGTTCTGCACGTCGGTGTCGCTCCAGTGGCCGACCACGACCTTGCGGCCGAGGCGGAGGCGCGTGTGGATGAACCCGGCCTCGCGGTCGCCGTGCGCCGCCTGGTTGAGGTTCATGAAATCCATGTCGATCGTGCTCCACGGCAGATCGCGGTTGAACTGCGTGTGCAGGTGCAGGAACGGCTTCTTCAGCACCGACAGGCCGCGGATCCACATCTTCGACGGCGAGAAGGTGTGCATCCAGAGGACGAGGCCGCCGCAGTTCGCGTCGGCGTTCGCGGCGAGCATCACGTTGGTGATCTCGTCAGGCGTCGTGAGGAGAGCCTTGAACTTGAGCGGCAGCGGGAGGCGCTTGGACTTCGCGAGACCGTCGACGACGGCCTGGGCGTTGGCGGCGACCTGCTTGAGCGGGCCGGGGCCGTAGAGGTGCTGCGAACCGCAGACGAACCAGATTTCGGGAGTGGAGAGAAGGGCGACGGACATGGGAGGAAAGAGTGAGAGTGAGGGTGGAAAGGGAGGCAGGATCGTTCTCGTTCTCTTAATCGTAATCGTTCTCTCGGGTTTTCTGCTTACTTCACGCGAGCGAAAGTCGGCGAAACGAGAGAACGAGTAAGATTAGGATTACGAGAACGATTGGCAGAGCGTGGTCACGAATGGGTCGACTCCTTGATCGCGAGGAGCTCCTTCATCACGCCGGAGAGGTCGGCGGACTTGTTCTTGCCGCCGAAGCTGTCGTGGAGCTGGCGGTAAAGCGCGTAGAGCTGGTCGTAGGTTTTCTGCGCAGCCTTGCGCGGCTTGTAGGCGACCTTCTTGAGCGAGGTCATCTTGCGCTGCGCCATCGGAAAATCCTTGTGCGCACCGGCGAGCACGGCGGCGCTGACGGCGGAGCCGAGCGCGCAGGCCTGCGACGAACCGGCCACGAGCATCGTGCAACCCGTGATGTCGGCGTAGATCTGCATCAGCAGCGGATTCTTCTCCGCGATGCCGCCGGCGCAGACGACGCGGTCGATCGGCACGCCGTATTCCTTGATGCGTTCGATGATCGCGCGTGCGCCGAACGCGGTCGCCTCGATGAGGGCGCGGTAAATTTCCGCCTGCGTCGTGGCGAGCGTCTGACCGAGCAGCAAGCCGGTGAGGCGCTGGTCAACGAGGATCGTGCGGTTGCCGTTGTTCCAATCGAGCGCGAGCAGCCCGCTCTGGCCGGGCGCGAGCTTCGCGGCCTCGGCGGTCAACGTGGCGTGGAGCTTCGCGTCCTGGAGCACGCCCTCGACATACCATTTGAAAATGTCGCCGACGGCCGACTGGCCGGCCTCGATGCCGTAGTAGCCGGGCAGGATCGCGCCTTTCACGATGCCGCAAATGCCCGGAATGTCGGGCACCGTCTTGGCGGCGGAGACCACGCCGCAATCGCAGGTCGACGTGCCGATGACCTTCACGAGCGTGCCTTCGCGCACGCCGCTGCCGATGGCACCGTAGTGCACGTCCATCTCGCCGATCGCGATCGGGATGCCGGCGGGCAGACCCAGGATTTTCGCCGACTCCGGCGAGAGATTACCGGCAGACTCGGTGGCGTCGTAGGCCTTTTCGTAGAGCCGGTCGCGCAGGTCGGCGAGGCGCGGGTCGAGCAGCGCGAGGAATTCCTTGTCGGGCAAACCGCCCCAGTCTTCTGCGTAAAGCGCCTTGTGCCCGGCCATGCACACGCCGCGCTTGATCGCCTTCGGATCGACGACGCCGGCGAGCACGCTTGGAATCCAGTCGGCGAGTTCGACCCACGAATACGCGGCGGCGAACACCTTCGGCGCCACGTTCGCGCAGTGCCAGATTTTCGACCAGAACCACTCGGACGAGTAAGTGTTGCCGCATTTCGCGATGAACTGCGGGCGGTGCTGCGCGGCGAGGGCGGTGATCTTCGCGGCCTCGCGCCAGCTGGTGTGGTCCTTCCAGAGCCAGCACTGCGCGTTCAGGTCCTTCGCCCACTTCTTGTCGAGGGCGAGCGGCACGTTCTTCGCGTCGACCGGGATCGGGCTGGAGCCCGTCGTGTCGACGCCGAGGCCGATGACGCGGTCCGCCGCGAAGCCGCGTTGCTTCTTCGCCTGGGCGAGCGCGCCGCGCACGGATTTTTCCAGGCCGAACAGGTAATCGCCGGGATGCTGGCGCGCGAGGTTGTGGTCGCGCGGATCGAGCAACACGCCTTGCGCGCCGCCCGGGTAATTCACGACGCAGGAGCCGAACTCCTGGCCGTCGCGCGTCCGCACCACGAGAGCGCGAACCGAGTTGGTGCCGTAATCGATGCCGACGGTGAAAGTGTCTTGAGCCATGGGGAGTGGGACAGCCGGAGTAGGGTAACTGTCTCACCCTTTCGGGCGATGGCTCCGGCACTTGACCGTCAAACCGGGCCGCCTAGCGTCGCGGGCGCATGCCTGCTGTTACCATGGCGACCCTCGCGCGGGAGCTGAACGTGTCGAAGAACACGGTCTCGCTCGCGCTGCGCCACGATCCCCAAATCCCCCTCCCCACCCGCGAGCGTGTGCACGCCGCCGCGCAGCGCCTGGGCTACGCGCGCAATCCCGTCGTTTCGCACCTGATGGCGGAACTGCGCAAACAGGCCAAAGGCCGCTCGCAGCACACCCTCGCCGTGCTCAACGCCCATCGCGAGCGCGACGCCTTTCGCAACCACCCGACCATCCCGACCTACGTCGCTGGCATCCGCCGACGGGCCGCCGCGCAAGGCTACGGCATCGACGAATTCTGGCTGCACGATCCGCAGCTCGACGGCACGCGCCTCAACCGCATCCTGCGTGCGCGCGGCATTCGCGGCGTGATCGTGGTCGGGCTCATGGAAGAAAACCGCCTGCCCGAGCGCTTCGCCAACACCTGGAAAGCCCACGCGTGCGTCGTCACCGGCGTGCGCACGCACGCGCCGACGCTGTCGTTTTGCTGTGTCGACCACCATGCGCTCGTGCTGCAGGCGTGCGAACGCGCCTTCGCGCTCGGCTACCGTCGCCCCGCGCTCGTGATTGACGAACGCATCGATCGCTTGGTCGAGGGGCGCTTCACGTCCGGCATGATCGTCGGCCAGCAAGCGCTGCCCGCGCGTGACCGCATCGGGTCATTCACCGCGGTCGAAGCCGCGCGCAACGATCCCCGCGATTTCTATGCCTGGCTCGATCGCGAAAAACCCGACGTGGTTTTCACGCTCTACCGTTTTGTTCGCCGGCTGATCGAGGCCCGCGGACTGAAGGTTCCGCGCGACATCGGCCTGCTCCAGCTCGAGCGCCGCGCCGAGGATCGCGATTGGGCGGGCATGGATCAGCACAACGATCGCACGGGCGAAGCCGCGGTCGACATGGTCATCAGCCACCTGCACAACAACGAGTGCGGCGTGCCGGAATTTCCGCGCGCGACGCTCATCGGCGCTTCGTGGCAACCGGGAAAGACGGTGAAGCGGGTGGCGAAGCGCACCGCGGCGAAGTAGCGCCCACCACCACGCTTTCGCTCCGCTCAAGCGCGGCTACTGGAGTCAGACGCCGCGTCCTCCACCGGACGCTTGCGCCAGAAATTCGCGAGGATCGAGCCGGAGATGTTCATCCACGGGCTGAAGACCGCCGCCGCGAGGCCGACCGTCGCGAGCTTGCCCATGGCGCCCGCGAGGCCGGACGCCATGCCGCCGTTTTGCAGGCCGACCTCGATCGCCACGGTGCGGCAGGACGCCCGATCGAGTTTCGCCAGCCGCGCGAGCCAGTAACCGAAGAAGTAACCCGCGCTATTGTGCAACACCGCCACGAGGAAGAGCACTCCGCCGACAAGGAGCAAATTGTCGCGCCCGGCCGCGGTGGTCACCGTGGTGAAATAGACAATCCCTGCCATCGAGAGCAGCGGCATCGCCTTTTCGAGCCGCGGCAGAGCACGGGTCAGCTGGTGATAAATCACGCCGACCGTAACCGCGGCGAGCAGGAAGCCGACAAGTTCAACGACGAGCTGAACGTCACCAGGCAACGAAGTGACGAGGATGTGATCGTGCAGGAGAACAATGAACAAACAGGCTGCGGTCGTGAGCCACTGCGCTCGCACCCAACGCCCCACGGATTGAGGGTGGTGCTTCAGGTGGTCATGAACGAGCGCCGCCGCGATCGGCACGATGACGATCTTCACGATCTCGATCATCATGTTGGTAAACTTCACTTCGACCAGTTGCCCCGCCAGCAACTTCATCCAGAGCGGCGTCATGAGCGGCGCAATCAGCGTGGTGATCGACGTTGCCGTGATCGACAGCGCGAGGTTCGCCCGCGCGATGTAGCACATGACATTCGAGGCGAGCCCGCTGGAACACGAGCCGATCAGAATCACGCCCGCCGCGATCTCCGCGGGCAAACTGAAGAGATGGATCAATGCGTATCCAGCCAGCGGCATCACGAGAAACTGGCACGCCACGGCCACCACCACGCCCCAAGGCATTTTCATGACGCCGACGAAATCCTTCAGGCTCATCTGCGTGCCCATGCCGAACATCACCGTCTGCACCACGACGAGCACGACCCACTTGTTGCGCAAGTCGAAGTCGCCCCATTTCAGGAACGCCGCCGGATAAATCATCGCCGCCACCACCGCAGCGAGAATCCACGCGGTGTATTGGTATCCCTTCAGCGACGGCACAGCGCCGAGGCCGACGGCGAGCGATACTGCCGCAAGCACGGCGGCCGGCGACCACAGGGAAGAGTTACCGAACGCGAGGCCGGCGACGACGGCGAGCAGCGACGCCGCGGCGACGCCGAGACAAAGTTTTCGGAAAGCGAGCATGGGGTATGAGGTAACGGGATTTTCAGGGGCGTCGCCTGTCGACGCCCGGGCGCGGTCAAGCCGCGCCCCTACGAAGCCAGAACTTTCGCCAGGTGTGCGATCGCCAGCGGCGGGCTGGCGAGAATCGGGATGCGGCGGTCTGCTGGCGCGAGCGTATCGACCACGCGCGCCATCGAGGCCTGCGCGAGGACGATCACGTCCACCTGCGCCGCCAGCGATCGCAGCGCCGCGGCCACGAGCGCGTCGTGTTTCGCTGCGTCGCCCGCCATCAACGCGTCGAACGCGCCTTCGACGAGCACGGCGGAAAGCTCGATCGCCTTGCCCGCCGCGGCCGCGCGGCGCTGCACGAGATCCTTCGTGGGATTGAGCGTGGTCGGCAACGTGGCGATGACGCCGATGCGCTTACCTGTTTGCACGGCCTCGTCGGCCATCGGCTGGTCGACGCGCAGCACCGGCACCGCCGAGAACGCCGCCGATGCCTCGACCGCCGGACCGATCGAGGAACAGGTCACGAGCACGTAATCCGCCCCGCCCGCCTCGGCCGACGTGATGTAGGCCTGCACGCGCCGGGCGATGTCGGCGGTGAGGCTGCCCTTCGCCCCGATCGCGCGCACGAGGCTGTCGTCGACGATGTTGAAGGTGTCGACGTTCGGCAGCTGCGCCTTGCAGAGCTGCTGAAAAACCGGGACGAGCGTCGCGGAGGTGTGGATGAGAGCGAGGGTCTTCTTCATGGACAGGAATGGATTGAATTGAAGTAGCCGCGTTGGAGCGGAGCGACAACGTGGCCGCTCATCGAGTTCGCGGCCGAGCTTTCGCCGCAGGCGGTAACGTGGCCGCATGGCGCCGCGACAATGCGGCCGGTCGTCGCTCCACCACGCTTTCGCTCCGCTCAAGCGCGGCTACGTCGCAGCGCGCCGGCGTCCAGATTTCTCGCTCTGTGCGTTGGTGGTTCAAACGGATGAAATGGCGCCGCGTTGCACGGCGCCGAAGTAGTCCGGCGCGCCGACCTGGCCGCCCTTGAAATTAACCTCGAGTCCCTGCACCGCGGCGTTCGGCGAATGCGCGCGGCACAGCGGCGCGCCCGGCGCGAGTGGCGCGAGCATCTCGACGGCTTCGATGCCGAGCGCGCGCGCGGCATAGCTGGAGGTATCGCCGCCGGCCACGAGCACGCGCGGCAGGGACTCGGATTCGACCAGCGTGCGCGCGATCGTGCCAAGCGCCGCCCCTACCGCGGCCGCCGATGCAGGTCCGCCGCTTTGCGGACCGCGAGCGGTGAAGACGAGCGGGCTTTTGCCGGCGCGCAACGCCACGCGCGCCGCCGCGATCGTCGGCTCGACTTGCGGTGCTTGCGCGTCGAGCGCAATGCCCACGAAACCGTGGGCGAGCGCCCAATCGATTTGCCCGGAGGTAACCGGGGAACAACTGCCGGAAATCACGAGCAGGCGGTCGACGCGCGCCGCCGGCGCCCAATCCGTCCGCGGACGCAGATTCCCCTGCTCCGCCCAATGCGCGCCGAGCGCCATTTCGATGCTGGACGAGCCGACGGAAAAAACGGGCGCGCTGCCCGCGGTCGCATCGATCAAGGCGCCGAGGCGTGCGAGTTGTTCGCCGCGCATGACGTCAAACAGCACGATCTCCGCACCGCCGCCGACGATGCGCTCGAGCGCCGCCGCCGCCTCGCCGGCGGGCAGGTCAACCTTCAGCACATCAAATAAGCCGATCCGTTTTGCCGTCTGCTTCGCGAGATGCAGACGCAGGTCCGCCTCGTCCGCCGGAGTGACCGGATGCCGGCTCATCGACGGATGACGGTCGAGGCGATAGATCTCGCCGGCGCTGCCGATACCCATGCGGGCAAAAAGATTTCCGAACGCGCAGTAGCGTCCCAATGCCGGCGCGCCGACCAGCAGCGGCACGTAACGACCGCCCAAAACCGACACGCCAACGTCGATCGCGCGTCCGATGCTGCCCACGTGCGGCGCCGAATCGAAGGTCGAGCACACCTTGTAGTGCACGTGGCGAGGCGCGAGATCGCGGAGCGCGGCGAAGGCCGGCCGCAGCACGGCTTCCATCTCCGCGGGCGGCAACGAGCGCGTCAGGCCGGCGACACCGATCGCGTCGAGCGCGGGCATCACCGCGAGCCGTTCGCCCGAAGGCGGTTCGAGAAACAGCGCGGTGCGCAGGCCGGCGCGCGAGAGGAATTCCAACGCGTCGGTCGAGCCGGTGAAATCGTCACCGAAATACGCGAGCCTGAGTTGAGCGGGCGCCGCCATTACTTGCCGCCGAACTTCGCCTGCGATTTTGCGAGCAACGGATACTTCGCGACCGCCTGCTCGATCGTGAGGCCCTCGACCGCCGCCTCCCACCAGAGCTGCAGCGAGCGCACGCCGGCCGCGGCGCCGTCGGGATGGGCCTGGATGCCGCCGCCGGCCATGTAGAGGAGATCGACCGTCTGCGTGCGGCGCCAAGTCTCCGGCGCCTGGCCGCCCCACTGACCGGAGGAGACGACGGGCAGCACCGGTTTGCCGAGCGGCTCGCTCGCGCGGCAGGACGCGATGGAGCGCACGACCGAGTCGTCGCTTTCCCAGAACTTGTTCGCGATGCCGTTGACGTGCAGCTGGTCGACGCCCGCGAGGCGCTGGAGTTTTTGGAAGGCGGGAAACTCGATGCCGAGCAACGGATGACGGTTGAGCATGCCCCAACCGTTGCGGTGGCCGTGGATCGCAAGCTGGCCGCGATCGCAGAGCTTCTTCGTCGCGGCGAGGCCGACGCTGTTGACACTGATCATCGCGCACGTGCCGCCGCTCGCGACAATCTTGTCGTAGTGGCGCTGCATGGCGTCGAGTTCGTCGCTGATGTTGAAAGCGAACATCACCCTCTTGCCGGTGCGCTGGGCGTGATCGTTGATCACGCGCATGATCGCGTCGACGCGCGCGTCGAACGGCGAATGCGGCGGATCGGCCATCAGCTCGTCGTCCTTCACAAAATCGATGCCGGCCTCCACGAGCACCTTCACCATCTCCGCGGTTTGCGCGGGCGAGAGGCCAATGCTCGGCTTGATGATGGTGCCAATGAGCGGACGACCTTCGACGCCGGTGAGCCGGCGCGTGCCGGCGACGCCGAAGGCAGGCCCGCGGAACTTCGCGGCGAAGGCCGGTGGCACGTCAAAATCCATCAGTTTCAGGCCGGAGAACTGCGCGAGTTCGTAGAGGTTGCCCTGCAGCGTGGAGACGAGCGTCGGCAGGTTCGTGCCAAAATTCTCGATCGACCACGACACCTTTACCTCAGCGCGCTGGTAGTTCGCGGCGGGCGCGCGTCCGGTCGGGATCGCGGGCGTGGTGACCGTTTCCAGCAGCTTGATCGCCTCCACGCGCGCGGCGAAGCGCTGCTTCAGCTCCTCCGTTTCACCGGGGACGGCGACGAACGTGCCGGAGGATTGCTCGCCCGCGAGTGTCGCCGCGGCCTTTTCGACCGGCAGAGCCGTCTCGATGAGATAAGTGGCGGTGACGCGTTCCATGAATTAGCGGAAGGAATTCGGTTTAACCACAGATGAACCCAGATGGACACAGATGACCGCCGATCCTCTGCATCTGCCGAATCTGTGTTTATCTGTGTCCATCTGTGGTTCTCGGAGTGATCCGCTAGGGCTAATGTCGGTTGATTTGCCGCAGCGCCTCGGGGGTCGGCTCCATGCCGGCGCCGGGTGCTTCCGGGGCGACGAAGTGGCCGTCGCGGATTTGCGCGGGATGCTTCATCCAATCGCGCAGCCACGGGATATACTCGAGCAGCGCGCAGCCGGGATGCGCGAAACAAAGATGCTGGTGCACCTGGCACATGTCGCCGACGTGCGGCACGACGGGCAGGCTGTAGCTGTGCGCGAGATCGGCGACCTGCCACCACTCGGTGACGCCCGCGAGGCGCACGACGTCGGGTTGCACATAATGCACGGCGCCGGCGTGGATGAAGTCGCGGAACTGATGCGCGAGGTAGAGTTGTTCGCCGAGCGCGATCGGCGTCTCGATCGCTTCGGCGAGGCGACGGTGCGCGAGCACGTCGTCGAAGGTCGTCGGCTCCTCGAACCACACCACGTCGAACTCCGCGAGACGGCGGCCGAGGCGAATGGCGTCGGGCAGCGCCAGCTTCCCGTTCGCATCGGTCATGATGCGGATGTGCGGTCCGAGCGCGGCGCGCACGGCCTCGAGGCGGCGAAGGTCGGCGGACGGATCGGGGCTACCGACCTTGATTTTCACGGCACCGTAGCCGTCGGTTTCGACCAGCCGCTTGCAGTCAGAAACGAGCGTTTCGAGCGGCCAATTCAGCCAGCCGCCGTCGGTGTTGTAAGCCTCGACACGCTTCGAAGCGGAACCGCCGAGGAGTTTCCAGAGCGGCAAACCGGCGGCTTTCGCCTTCAGATCCCAGAGCGCGATGTCGATGGCGCCGAGCGCGAGGTGCGTGATGCCGGCGCGGCCGACCCAGTAGATCGGCGAGTGCTTGTGCAGCTTTTCCCAGAGCGCGCGGACCTCGCGCGGATCCTCGCCAATCAGCAGCGGGCCGTAGGAATCGACCGCGCACTCGACGATGAGCTTGTCGGTCGGCAGGTGCGCGTGCGTGCCGGAGAATCCGTAACCGACGAGTCCGGTATCCGTGTGAACCGCGACGCCGGGCGCGCCCCAGTGCGAGATGCTATGCGTGCTGTCGGCGATGCCGCCGCGCGTGACGGGCGCGTGCAGGATGATTGGCTGGAGGCGCGTGATTTTCATCCGAGGGCGAGCGTGCTCGTGAATGTGTAGGTGCCGGCCGGTGCATCGCAGATCGCGAATCCGTCCGTGCGCTCGGTGATCGTAAGTCCGTCCGTGCCGATCGCGGCGTCGGGTGCGCCCGGGATGTGAACGCGCGCGGTGGTGTTCGGCGGAATCGTGACCGTCCACTCGAAACGTGTGCCGTCACGACGCCAGGCGCTGCGGATCTCGCCGTTGATCGAGCGGTAGCTGCCGCGCGCGTGGTCGAGTCCCTGCCCCACGAACGGCCGGAGCACGAAGCGTTGGTAGCCGGGCGAGTCCGGATCGAGCTCGATGCCGAGCACGTGGCGGAACAGCCACTCGCCCACGGAGCCGAGCGAGTAGTGGTTGAAGGAATTCATGCCGTCCTTGTGGAAGCCCTCGGCGATCGTCCAGCTGTCCCAGCGTTCCCAAATCGTGGTGGCGCCTTGCAGGACGGGGAAAAGCCACGACGGATAGCTTTCTTGCAACAAGAGCCGATAAGCGACCTCGGCGCGGCCCGCGAGCGTGAGCTGCGGGTTCAAATGTCCGATGCCGACGAAACCGGTGCTCAAGTGCCAGTCGAGCGCGCGGATGTTCGCGACGAGATGCTCGGCCGCCGCGGCGCGGAGATTCGCGGGCAGGAGGTCGAACGCGAGCGCGAGCAGATAGGCGGTCTGCGTTTCAACCGAGATTCGACCGTCGGGCTGCACCCACTCGGCTTGGAACGCGGTGCGCACCTTTTCGAACATCGCCTGGAAGCGTGCCGCCTCGGCGTCGCGGCCCAGAGCGCGCGCGAGCCGCGCCATCTTGGCGGCGTCGTCGGCCCAGTAAGCGGTGGCGAGGAGATTCTTCATCGGCGAGTGCGTGCCGAACGAGGTGTCGCTGGGGATGCACAGCCAGTCGCCGTAGTTGTTGCCGAGTTGGTTGACGCGAAGACCGTTCGGGTTGTGGCGCTCGATCCAGTCGAGCCAGCGCACCATCGCACCCCAGTGACGCTCGACCAGCCGCAGGTCGCCGTAAACGCGCCAGAAGGTATAGGGAATGATGACGCCCGCGTCGGCCCAACCAGCGCCGCCGCAGAGATTGCCGAGACCGACCCAATGGAGGTCCTCGCGCAGGCGCGGCGCGATGTCCGGGAAAATGCCCTCGGGCGTCTGCGCGTCCTCGACGTCGATCATCCATTTCGTGAAGAACGCCGCGACGTCCATGTTGCACGTCGCCGTGCGGAAAAACACCTGGGCGTCGCCCATCCAACCGAGACGTTCGTCGCGTTGCGGGCAGTCGGTCGGGACGCTGAGGAAGTTGTCGCGCTGCGACCAGAGTCCGTTCAGCCAGAGGCGATTCACGGCCGCATGCGAACACTCGAAGTGGCCCGCGAGCGGCGTGGCGGAATGGATCACGCAGCCCGTGATCGTCGCGAGCGTGGGTCGGAAAATCTCGTCGGCGGGTTGGCCGCTGTCGGGCTCGGTCACGGTCAGTTCGACGTATTGGAAACCGTGGAACGTGAAGTGCGGCTCCCAGACTTCGTCGCCGCCGCCGCGGCAGATGTAGACATCGGTCGCCTTGGCGCGGCGGAGATTCGCGGTGTAGATCGTGCCGTCGGGATTGAGCCGCTCGGCGTGGCGGAGCTGGATGCGCGTGCCGGCGGCAGCGCGCAGTTTCAGGTGCACCCAGCCAGTCATGTTCTGGCCGAGGTCGTAGATGAAAACCCCGCGCCGCAGCTCGCGCATCGATTTCGGCGGCAGCAGCAGATTGATGCGCACGGGCTCGGAGCGCTGCGCCACGAGCGGAGCGGAGGGCGCGGCGACTTCGCGGGCGGGCAACCAGTGCGACTGATCGGCGGTGGCGCGCCCGATGCGGGTTTCGCGGCGCGCGTCGTAGATCTCGCCCATCTGCATGTCGGACGAAAGAATCGGCCCGGTCGCGCACTGCCACGACGCATCGCTGCCGATGACAACGCGGCGGCCGTCGGCGAGTTCGAGCTCGAGTTGAACGATGAGGCTGTTCTCCAGCGAACCATAGCGCCCCTTCGTCTCCTGCCAGCCGACGAAACCCGACCACCAACCGTCGCCGAGCGTGGCGCTGAGGGTGTTGCGGCCGGCGCGCACGAGCGACGTGACGTCGTAGGTGCGATAGTGGATGCGCTTGTCGTAATCGGTCCACTCGGGGGCGAACAGATCCTCGCCCACGCGTTGACCGCCGAGGTTAAGTTCGAACACGCCGCGCGCGCTCGCGTAAACCGTGGCGCGCTTCACCTTGTCGTTGATCTCGAACTCGCGCCGGAAGACGCCCGGCGTGCCGGGCTCAGTGAGCGACGGCGAGATTGCCTGCGGATCGCGACGGATGATTTCCGAATCGGCGGCGATCCATTTCGCGCTCCAATCGCCGGTCTCGAGCAGCCCCATGGTCCAGCGCGCCGGCGTGGAGCGAACACTCGCGCCGGTTTCGTCCCACACCTCAACGGCCCAATGGCACGCGTCGCGAGAGTGCAACGCAACGCCCGCATAGGCGATGTGAGTGGTCTGCGCGCTCTCGATGCGCCCGCTGTCCCAGCGGTCAGCGTCGCTCGCGGCGAGTTTCTCGGGCGTCGAGGCGACGCGCACGCGATACGCGACCTGGCGCGCGCCGCGACGGCTGCTCTCGAGGAGCCAGCTCAGGCGCGGGCTGCGCTCGTCGAGGCCCAGCGGATCGACGAGGTATTCACAACGGAGGGAGGAAACGCGGGTGTCGGGCACGGTGAAAATCAGAGCAAGCGCCGAACGGTCAGCGCAGGTGGGACGAGGCGTCCGGCCGGGCCGGCGTGCGCAGCGGCTCGTCGGGGACGACTTGTCCTACCCACTCGGCCCGGGGACGCATGGTTAACGACTCAGGCCCGCTCGGCTTCGATCTGCTCGAGCGACTTGCCGGAGGTGTCGGGCATCCAGAAGTAGCCGACGACGCCGCTGATCAGGAGGAACAGCGTGAGCAGCCCGGCGACCCACCGGATGTCCAGATTGGTCAGCATCGGCACGAAGATGCTCCACGCCGCGAGAATCGCGCGGGCCATGCCGAAGGTGAAGCCCTGCGCGGTGCCGCGCAGGATGGTCGGAAACAGCTCCTGACTGAACACCTTGTAGAAGGCCTCGCCCGCGAGCGCGCAGCCGCCGGCGAAAAGCACGATGTTGAGGATGACGGTCGGGATGCTGAACGGGAGCACGAGGAAGATGCCGTAACCAACCGTCTGCGTGATCGCACCGATCGCCCAGAGCGTTTTGCGGGTGCGGAAACTGCGATCGGAGTAGCGCATGAAGACGACGATCGTGACGATCATCGCGATGATGAAGTTGAGGCTGGAGAGCCCGGTTCCGATCGCCTGCTTGTAGGCTTCGGTCTCGTTGCCGGAATTGCCGATCAGCGTGCTGATGATGTAGGGATTGAAGTTGCCCGCCGTGCCCGCGGCCAGATTCCAGAAAAGGTAGATCGTGGTCGTCCACACCAGGGCCTTCAGGTGGGAGCCGGTGAAGAGCGAGCGGATCTGCCGGCGCTCATCGGGCGTCTTTTTCTTGGCTTCCTGCCAGCGCACCGACTCCGTCAGGCCGCGACGCAGCGCCCAGGTGACCGCGGCGACCAGGAACAGGTGGAAAAAGATGATGCGGATGCCGAGCAGGCCGAGCGACGACAGCACCGTGCCAAGCAGCAGCACGATCACCGGGCCGAGTGACCACGCCACTTGAGTGAGGCCGAGGAGCTTGCCGCGGGCGTTGGCGGGAGCGAGTTCGCCGACTAGCGCGAGCGACGTAGGCACATCGATGCCGACCGCCACGCCGACGATGAAAGTGCCGATGACCAGCATCGGCCAGTTCACCGCGAGGGCGAGACACAGGATGCCCGCCGCATAGAGCATCAGGTCGTATTGATAGATGAACTTGCGGCCGAGTTTGTCGCCGAGCCAACCGCCGAACACCGCACCAATCGCGCACCCGAGCGCGTTGGGGCCGATCGCCGACAGGATGCCGATCATCGTGTCGGTGACTCCCATCTTCGTTTGGAAGAGCGTGTATCCGGTGCCGATCGCGACGATCGAGCCGGCGTCGAGATACGACGCCATGCCGGCGAGCGCGGACCATTTCCATTGCTGGGCGGTGACTTGCCCGGCGCCGCTCGTGGGCTCAGCCGAGGTGGGAGACGTGACTTGACTCATGGGGTTTTGGCAGGGTTGCGGAAGGGTGAATTAGCGAGCGGGAATCCAAACCGTCATGTCGGTGTCCCCGCGATTGCCCCATGCGTAGTAAGGCACGGCCTTCACGGCAATGGTGCGGGGAGGTTGACCGTCAACCTGACGATAGAGTTGTTTCGGTGACCAATCGCCGCGCTGGAGGGCGAGCGCGTCGAAGGTGAACGTGAGGACCGAGGCGCTGGCGATCTGCTCGCGGTGCGCCGTGAAATTCGCCGGCTGCTGCAGCGAGAGCGCGACGTCCTTGAGCTTCACGCCAGCGGGCAGGTCGTTCGACTCGATGCAGTAGACGAGCGGGCCGTATTTGATCGCGACCTGGTCGACGGTCTCTTCGACCAGCGGGTTCGCCTCCCAGAGCGTCGGCTTGAACTCCAGGTCGAACTGCACGACGTCGCCCTTTGTCCACGAGCGTGTCACGTCCGCATACGAGCCGGGCGTGAGCGCGGAGGCGAAGGGCTGGCCATTGACCTTCAGCGACACCGCCTCGCTCTTCAGCCAACCGGGGACGCGAAGCTTGAGCGTCACGTCGCGCGCGGGGGCTTCGTCGATGACGATCTTCACCGCGCCGGCCCACGGGTAGTCGGTTTCCTGGCGGAGCTTGATCGGCGTGCCGTCGAGCCACTTCGAGTCGAGCGTGCTGGCGGCATAGAGATTGACCCACACGGTGTCAGGCGAGAGCGCATAGACGTAATTGTGCACCTCGGCGATCGTGCGCACGACGTTCGGCGGGCAGCAGAAGCTCACGGGAATGTTCGCTTCGCGGGTGCGCGACCAGCGGAGCGGCACGTCGAACTCGTTCAGCTTCTTCAGCGCGTTGACGTAGAAGTAGTGTTTCCCCTCGAGGCTGATGCCCGGGAGGATGCCGTTGTAGAGCGTCTGCTCGAAGAGGTCCGCGTAACCGGCGTCGCCCGAGACGGCCAGCATGCGCCACAGCCACATGCCGTAGCCGATGGTGGCGCAGGTTTCGTTGTAGGCGGTGAGGTTCGGCAGCTGGTAATTGCGGCCGTAGGCTTGGTGGATCGTGCGGATGTATTTGTGCTGCGTGTAATCGACGCCGTCCGGGGAGGCACCGTCGTAGATCGCGCCGGTCATGCCCGTGATGTAGAGTTTCTTGTCCTCGACGTTATCCGCGATCGTCTCGAGCGGCTTCAGGAGCGTCTTGTCGCCGTTCTCGGCAAACACGTCGGCGACGCCGGCGTAGAGGTAGTTCGCGCGCACCGCGTGGCCGACGGCCTCGGTCATCTGGCGGAACGGCATGCGATCCTGGTTGTGGTCGCTGCCTTCGCTGGGCGGCACGAGGCTGCGGATCTCGATGAGTCGCTCGCCCAGCTTGAGGTAGCGCGGATCGCGCGTGATGCGGTAGATTTCCATCACGCCCATGTAGTGCGACGGGCAAATGGCGTTGCGGGCCAGCTCCTGCGGACGCTCGCGGCAGAGGCGGTCGATGTAGTCGGCGGCCTTGATCGCGGGCTCGAGCAGCGTGCGCTTGCCGGTGGCGCGGTAGTGCACCGCGGCCGCCGTCATGAGGTGACCCATGTTGTAGGTCTCGAAATGCTCGCGGTCGGCGAACTCCTTCGTCTTTTCGCCGGCGCGCTGCGGGATGATCGTCTGCGTGTGCAGGTAACCGTCCTCGCGCTGCGCCTTCGCGACGACGGCGATGATCTCATCCATCTGTCGGTCGATCGCGGGGTCTTTTGTGATCGCGTAGACCTGCGCGAGCGCCTCGAACCATTTCAGAAAATCACCGTCGTTGAACGGCGGGCCGGAGAACTTCCCCTGCTCCAGCCCGGCGGCGATGCGGTAATTGCGCCACGCCGGACTCGTCGCCGGGTTGCTCATGAGTTCGCCCATGTGCGGCACCATGGTCGTGCGCGCGACCTCGAAGCGCTCGCCGAGCAAGCCGCCGTTCCAGCGGACGTCGGCAAGATCGGGCATATACATCAATGCGTGGGGCGATTTGGTCGTGTCGATCAGGGCCCTTTCGGCGGCGGACAACGCGCACGGCGCGACGGCGGCCAGGGCGAGCGTGAGGGGAGCGAGAACAGGAATGCGGGTCATGCGTGGACGGGGTTCAGGGTTGCTCTCGGGGGAAAATCGTCTGGCGCACGGCGTGTTGCCAGCTGCGGGCGAGCTCGGCGACGCGGGAGGCCTCCATCTGCGGGCGATATACCCGGCCCGCGCGCGGCATCGCGGCAAGTTCCTCGAGCGAGGAAAAGATTCCGAGCCCCAACAGACCCGCGCTCACAGCGCCGAACGCCGAGCACTCCGCGAAAGGCGCGAGGCGCAGCTCCGCACCGGTGACGTCGGCGGTGAACTGCATCAGGAACTTGTTCGCCGTCGGCCCGCCGTCCGCGTGGATCGCGCTGACTTCGAGCCCGGCGTCGGCGCGCAGTGCTTGCAACGCATCGCGCAGCTGAAATGCGATCGACTCCTGGGCCGCGCGCACCACGTGCCGGCGATCGCTATGCGTCGTAAGTCCCACGATTGTCGCGCGCGCGTCAGCCTGCCAATAGGGCAGCCCCAGGCCGGAAAAGGCCGGCACGAGATAAACGCCGCCGTTGTCGGGCAACTCGGTCGCCATCGCCTCGACCCCGTCGAGCCGATCGACGAGCTTCAATTGATCGCGGAGCCAGGTGAGCGTGGAAGCGGCGGCGATGATGATGCCTTCAAAGGCGTAAACGGGTTGGCCGTCGCGCACCCACGCCAGCGCGGTGACCACGCCTTGCGACGAGCGGCGGAACTCCTGGCCGATGTTGAGCAATACCGAGGAGCCGGTGCCCAGCGTGACCTTGGCCGAGCCGCGGGCGAAGCAGCCGTGCGCGAACAAGGCGGCCTGCGAGTCACCCATCACGCCGCAGATTGGGATCGGCCGCGGCAGAATGCCGTCGCAGGTGGTCGTGCCGAATTTCGAAAAACTCTCGCGCACTTCGGGTAAGGCCTGCGCGGGCACGTCCCACAGCGCGCAGAGTTCCGCGTCCCACCGCAGGCGTTGCACATCGAAGAGCAGCGTGCGGCTGGCGTTGGTGGGGTCGGTCGCGAAAACCGCGCCGCGCGTCAGGCGGTAGATCAGGTAGGCATCGATGGTGCCGATGAGCGCCTCGCCGCTTTCCAGCTTCGCACGGAGCCCCGGCCGCTCGCGCACGAGCCATTGGAGTTTCGAGGCCGAGAAATACGGGTCGATGCGCAGACCGGTGCGCGATTGGACGAGTTCCTCCTGTCCGCCGGCGACGGCCTCCGCGCAGAGCTTTTCGCTGCGGCGGCACTGCCAGACGATGGCGCGATGCAGCGGGCGACCGGTGGCGCGATCGAAGACCACGATCGTCTCGCGCTGGTTCGTGAGGCTGAAGCCGATGATCTCGTTCACCTCGGCCGCATGACGCGCGAGCAGGGCGCGGACGGTCGTGAGGACGTTTTGCCAAATTTCCTCGGCGTCGTGCTCGACCCAGCCGGGCTGCGGGTAGTGCTGCGTGTGATCGCGCGCTTCCTTGTCAAGCAGGCGCCCGTCCGTCGCAAAGAGCATGGCCTTCGTGGCGGACGTGCTTTGGTCGAGGGCGAGAATCGAAGGCATTTTCGATTTTGGATTTTTGGATTTTCGATTGGCCAGCCGCCGAAGACTGTCGCCTCACCGCAACAGCTCGCGAGCAGCGGCAACCAAGCCTTCCATCGAGATGCCGTAATGCCGGAAAAGATCGGCTTGGGCGCCGGTGACGGTGTCTTCGTCGGGGAAGCCAACCATCTTGAAGCGCGGCGCCAGGCCCGCTTGCAGCAGCGTTGAGGCGACCGTCTCCCCCAGCCCGCCGGCGAGCATGTGCTCTTCGACGGTCACGATCGCGCGACACTCGCGGCCCGCGGCGAGCACGGCCGCGATGTCGAGGGGCTTGATCGTGTGCAGGCTCAACACGCGCGCGGAGATGCCTTGCTCGGCCAGTGCGGCGGCGGCGAGCAACGCGTGAACGACCGTCTCACCGCTGGCGAGGAACGCGACGTCGTCCCTGGAGGGCGGCGCTCCGTCGCCGCCGGGTTGAGTCGCGCCACTGAGGTGGTTCACGGCGCCGATGGAGCGGCGCCCGCCAAAGATCGTGCGCGCGCGGCCGGGCTCGAACGGCGCAGCGGTGGCGGGCAGGTCGAGCATGGCGGCTTTGCCGAAGCGCAGGAACACCGGGCGCTTGGCCGCGGCGGCGTAACGGACGGCTTCGCGCGTTTCGAAATTATCGGCCGGCGCGATGATCGTGACGTTGTGGATCGCACGCAGGACGGCAAAATCGTGGAGCGAGTGGTGCGTCGAGCCGAGCGCACCGTAACTGACGCCGGCGCTGATGCCGACGAGCACGGCGGGGACGTTCGAGTAGCAGACGTCGTTCTTGATCTGTTCGAGCGAACGCGCGGTGAGGAAGCACGACGGCGAAACGCCGAAGGCCTTCTTGCCGCACGCGGCGAGGCCGGCGGTGATGCCGACGAGGTTCTGCTCGGCGATGCCGACCTCGACGATCTGCTTCGGCAGCGCTTTGCCGAACGGCGCGAGCTTGCCGGAGCCGCGCGAGTCGGACGTGACGGCGATGACGTTGCGATCGGCGGCAGCCAGGGCTTGGAGCGTGTCGGCGAACTCTTCGAGATTGGCGCGGCCCTTTTTCAGGCCGAGTTTGTCGGCCATCGCCTTCGCGGCGGGCGTAAACATGGATGGGGCGGGCGCGCTCATGGGACGACAGTGGCGTGGTGCGGGTAGCGGGTAGCGAGCTGGCTCCGACAGAGGGATCGCGAATTCATGCGTTGGCCTCCCGCAACTTCTTTTCCGCCGCTTCGAGCTCGGCGAGCGCTTGCGCGAGTTCGGCGTCGCTCGGCACGCCGTGGTGCCATTTGCCGACGTTCTCCATGAAGCTGACTCCCCTGCCCTTCACGGTGTTCGCGATGACGAAGAGCGGCTTGCCCGGGTGCGGTGTCGTGAGCGCGGCGGTGAGCTGCGCGTAGTCGTGGCCGTTGACCGTGCGCACCTCCCAGCCGAACGCGCGCCATTTCTCGTCGAGTGGTTCGTTCGACATGACGTCGCGTGTGTGGCCGGTGATTTGCAGCGTGTTGTGGTCGAGAATGGCGACGAGGTTATCGAGCTTGTAGTGTGCGGCGGCCATCGCGGCTTCCCAGTTGGAACCTTCGGCGAGTTCGCCGTCGCCGAGCAGCGTGAAAACGCGAAACGCTTCGCCATCCATCTTCGCGGCGAGCGCCATGCCGAGGCAGATCGGCAAGCCGTGGCCGAGCGCGCCGGTGTTCATCTCCATGCCGCGGATTTTTCGCGTGGGATGGCCGACGTAATAACTCTTGTAGTGGCAGACCGTGTTCAGGTCGGCGTCGGGAAAGTAGCCGCGATCGGACATCACGGCGTAGAGCGCCTCGACGCAGTGGCCCTTGCTCTGCACGTAGCGGTCGCGCGTCGGCGAATCGACGGTCTCGGGCGTGACGTTGAGCACGCGGTGGTAGAGCACGTTCAGGATGTCGAGGCACGACAAGCCGCCGCCCGTGTGGCCGGCGCCGGCCTCGTGGATGAGGCGGAGCATGCGGCGGCGGAGCGCGAAGGATTTGAGCGCGAGATCGCGGTCGGTCATGTCATTCCTGCGGTGCGCCGTGGTGATAAACTTCCCAACCGAGATAGCGCTCGAACGCCTCGGCGAGCACGCCGGCGGTGCGCGAGGCGTTCATGACGACGTGGTGTTCAAAACCCTCGCGGCAGACGTGACGCATCAGCTTCTGCAGCTGCGGCACATGCGCGACGGCGCGGTTGCCGAAGGTCTTGAGTTCGTCGTTGGTGAGTTCGCCTTCGCCGACGTAGGTGCGGATTTTGCCCGAGACATCGTCGGTCGTGATGCGACCGTAGGTGAGCGGTGCGGCCGGCGTGCGGCCGTCGAGCGCGCCCCAGGTGTTCTCGACCCCGAGCGTGGAGCCGAGGATGGGCGCGTTGAGGATCTTCACGTCGGGCAGGAATGACTTCGCCCAGTTGCCGCAGTGAAAGAGGACGCATTTGTCGTCCGCGGCGCCGTAATTGTTGTTCCAATCGACGAGCGCGCTGGGCGACTGCGAGGCGAGTTGCATCGCATACATCGTGAGCACGCCGGTGACGTCGACTTCGCACGCGCTGGGGAGCAGGTTTTCACTCATCATGCTCATCGAGGTGCAGACGTTGCAGCCGTGGTTGGCTTGCAGCGAGGTCCAGCACTGGATGGCGGTCGCATCGAGGTGATTGGCCGCGACGAAATCGTCGAGCACGACCCCGAGGCGCGCCATTTGCGCGAGCTTGGCGGGCGGAACCGCGGTCGCGTTGGCGTAGGCGCGAATCTCGTCGATCTTCGTGAGGAGCCGGGCGTC
Organism: Candidatus Didemnitutus sp.; assembly: GCA_041906465.1. Taxonomy (GTDB): domain Bacteria; phylum Verrucomicrobiota; class Verrucomicrobiia; order Opitutales; family Opitutaceae; genus Didemnitutus. The sequence goes on from JAYRJE010000001.1 coordinate 84,865, forward strand.
CTTGTCGCCGAGTTTGCCGGCGGCGCCGAGGATTTCCGAGAGGTCGACCGTGGTGACGGAGATGCCGTTGCGCTCGAGAATCTTCTCCGAATAGCGGACGGTGTTGAACGCACCGGGACGCGCGCCGACGGCGCCGATGCGGACCTTGCGCAAGCCCTGCACGACGCGGCAGACGGCGACGAAGTTCGCGAGGTCGTTCTTGAAGCTCGGATCGCTCGGGTGCACGACGTGTTTCGTCGTGAGCGTGTAAGGAATGCCGGCCTGGCGGAGATTGTTGCAGACGGAAATTTTGCCGCACCACGAGTCACGGCGGCGCACGACGTCGAGCTTGTCGAGGTCGTCGGGATAACCCTGCACGAGGACGGGAACGTCGAGCCCGGCGAGCTTCAGCGTGTCGGCCACGCCCTTCTCGTCGCCGAAGTTCGGCAGGCACACGAGCACGCCGCTCAGGCGGTCACGGTGCTGGCGGAAGAGTTCGGCGCATTTGCGCGCGTCGGCGTGCGTCTCGACGCTGCCCAGTTTCGTCGCGGCCGGGTCGAGCATGACGGCTTCGAGGCCGAGTTCACCGAAGAGCTGAGTGATGTCGGCGCGGGCATCCGGCACGAGACGATCAGGAAAGAAATCGCGGTTGCCGAAAATGACGCCGAGAGCGACGGGGGACTTTTTCATGATAACAGCGACGCGGGGCCGGCCCGCGTGAGGTTGGGGCTAGTGAGTTGGAAAAGTGCGGGGTGGTCACGGTCGCAGTTGACCGGAGAAAAAAGACTATCCTAACTTCCGGGTGGTTTCTTCCGCGTTTGCGCCTAATTCTCCCGGAATCCTAAGCCGGAAACGATGGTTCAATTCGACCCCAACCGCCCCGATTTCACGCCCTACGGTTTCACGTGTGTCCGCTGGATTCCCTCGCCCATGCGGCGACCGGATCACCACAACGAAATCGAGATCAACCTGCTCCAATCGGGCTGGGTGATCTACCTGCTGGGCGGCCGCAAGGTGCGGATTCCCGCGGGGACGCTGAGCGCGTTCTGGGCGGCGATTCCGCATCAGATCATCGATTTCGGACCGAAGACCGAATACTTCGTCGCAACGATCCCGCTCTCGTGGTTCCTGCAATGCCGCGTCTCCGAGCGCTTCGTCCAGCAGCTGATGCAGGGCGAGGTGCTGATGGAAAAGACCGGGCAACGCGCGGCGTTCGACGAAGCGCTGTTCGCGCAGTGGGAGCACGATCTCGAAAGGCCGAACGACAAGGTGAAGGACATTGTCATGCTCGAGATCGAGGCGCGCCTGCGCCGGCTCGAATCGCGCCTGCCCAGCAGCGCGGAGGCGCGCAAGAAGCAGCGGCTCTCGCTCCATGCCGGCGGCCTGAACAAGGTCGAGCAAATGGCCTGCCTCGTCGCGCAGCGCTACACCGAACCGCTCACGGTCGCGCAGATCAGCGAGGCGGTCGGCTTGCATCCGAACTACGCCATGAACCTCTTCAAAAAGGCCTTCGGCACGACGCTGATCGACTACATCACGAATCACCGCGTGTCCCACGCGCAGCGGCTGCTCGCGACAACCGATGAGAAGATCGTCGATATCGCGTTCAGCTCGGGCTTCAATTCCATCAGCCGCTTCAACGAAGCCTTCCGTCGCGCCTGCGGTTGCACGCCGCGCGAGTATCGCGTGGAGCATGAGACCTCCGAGACCGAGCGCGATTAACGCCCGATCCGCACCGTGAGCTGATACTCGCCGCGCGGGAGCGTGAGTTCCGCCCGCCCCTCGCGCAGGGCGAAACTCACGTCAGCGAACGCGGGTGAGGCGGAGCGCGAGATAAGGTTTGCCGGGCAGCGGGATGGCCGCGCCGGAGGATTCGATGAAGGGAGCCTCGAAGCGATCGCGCGGACCTTGACGGCGTCGGAGCGTGAACACCGGCTCGAGCGGGGTGACGGTCATCGCCCACGTATCGAGCACTTCGGCGTGGAAGCGCATGCCATCCGCGAGGCCGCGTGAGGGCAGTTCAATCGCCCACGTTTTCGGCGCCGAGCGACCGAAGTAGACCAGATAGTATTCACCGGGTTGACCGCCGACATGCGGCTCCGCAAGTCCGTCGCCGACCGGTGCGTCGTGGCGCGCGTAGGGATCGGTCCATTGCTCGATCGGCTCGATCCCGGCCGCGGGGCCGCGCTCCATCACCTGGCGCAGGAACGCGAGGCGCGCCGGGCTCTCCCCCTTGAGCACGCCGCCCTGGCCGAGCCACACGACGTCGTGCGGCTCGCCGAAAAATTCGCTGTGACCGACGTAGGTGCCGGCCACGGTGCCCGACCAGAAGCGATGCACGAGTTCCTGGCCGCTCAGGTCGCCCCACCGGAACGGCGAATTGCCCTCGTATTTGACCTCATCGAAGACGACCGGCTTGCGCCACACGTCGCGGTAGATTTCGGCGCGACCGGCGTCGTTCACTGCCGCGCCGTTCTGGATGCTGGCATGCGTCACCCACGCCTGGCCGTGGTGGTAGAGGCGAAATCCATTGTGGATCGAACGCAGGTGTCCGTAGGGATCGGCGGCTTGGACCACCTGCCCGAAATGATCCCAGTCCGCGTCGCTCTTCGTCGTGAGAAAATCGTATTCATTCGCCAGCGACCACCAGATGTTCCGGTAAGCGGCGAGCCGCGCGATGAGGTAGCGCAGGTAGCGCTCATCGGTCGCGCGATCCAGCGTGTCGAGCCCCCACGCCTGGTCGCCGTAGGGATGAAACAGGATCAAATCGCACTCGAGACCGAGATCGCGCAACTGGCCGATGCGTTTTTCGAGGTGCTGGAAAAATTCCGGATTGAAGCGCGTGGTGTCGAACGCGCCGGGCGCCCCCACAAACGGCCACCGCGGCGGTGGCATCGTGCGGGCGCCGTGCGATTGCGGAAAGACGCACATGCGGAGCTTGTTGAACGGCGAGGCGGCGAGCGTGCGCAATGTCTGCTCTTCGAGCGCCTCCGGCCGGTGCGTCCAGGTGTAGGAAGTCGTGCCGAGCTGGCGGAACGGCGTGCCGTCGGCGTAGGCGAAGTGATACGTGTGGCGAACACTCACCGGACCGTGGTTGCCCGGGCCGGGGGCGGTGACGGTGAACGCACCCGTTTGCCCGGTGAGCGGCCAGCGATTGCTGTTCGTGAGGTAGCGCCACACGCCAGTGCGATCGGGCATGAAGCGCACGCGGTAGACTCCCGCGCCGTCATAAAAACCGTCGACGGTCTTCTCCGTCGTGCCGTCAGTGAAAGTGGCGCTGAGCCGCACGTCGACAAACGGGTTGCCTTCGTCCGGTCCGGCCAGCGCGAGTTCGAAGAGCCCCCACTGCTCGACCGACGCGGGCGGAGGCGGCAGCGCGACATCACTGGCGCGCGCAGCGACCAAGCCCGCGGAAAGCACGAGGAAACCGCACCGCAGGCGCCACATCAGGCCGCGAGTGGAAGGCGGCTCCTCAGCGCCGTCGTCGACGTTCACGGCGCTGACGGAGCAGCGCCCTCCGCCCAGCGATGTTCGACCACGCCCCCGGAGATGAGAGTCCAGAAAAGTGGATAAGGAAGCGCGGAGGAGGTGCATAGTGAGGAAGGAATTCGCGCGGACGGAAAACAAAGCCCCGGGAGCACACGACGCGCTGCAACACGCGAAGCGGGCATCCCGGGGCTGAGTGCGAAGCAAACTCAAACTCAGTAGCGGAGCGTGATGCTCGCCATCAGCTGTCGGCCATCGAGGTAGATGTTCGAGGGAAACTGCTTCGAACCGTAGACCTGATAGCGGAGCGCGTCGGTGAGGTTGACGCCCTGGATCGCGATCTGGACGTTCTTCGTGATGCTGTAGTTCAACGAAGCGTCGAGGTCGGCGTAGCCGAGCATCTCCTGATTGAGCAGGCCGGTGTTCACGTAGTAGGCGAAGCCGGTGACGAAGTTCGAGCGGTAGTTGTAGGCGACGCGCGCGGAGAACGGTCCCTTTTCATACATCGCGATGAGGTTGTAGCTGCGCTTCGAGAGGTTCGTGAGCGGCGCGTCGACGGGAGCGCCGATGCCGGAGACGGTCGTCGGCGTCGAGCTGTCGACGTAGGTGTAGTTGGCCTGGAGGCCGAACCCGTCGAACGGCGCCGGCAGGTAATTGAAGAAGTGCTGGAAGCCGAACTCGACGCCCTTGATCTTCGCGGGATTGAGGTTCTTCGACGTGCGGATCAGGTAGGTGACGCCGTCGTAGGTGCGCGGCTCGGAGAAGCTGCCGATGAAGCCCTTCACGTCCTTCTGGAAGCCCGCGAAGTAGAACACGTCGGAGCTGTTCGGGTAGTATTCGAGCGAGAGATCGTAGCTCGTGGCGCGCACCGGCTTGAGGTCCGGGTTGCCCTGCGCGCCGGAGTTCAGGTTCGGATCGACGGGGTTCGCGTTGAGTGTGAGCGAAGGCGAGAGCGAGCCGAACGTCGGGCGCGTGATCGTCTTCGACGCCGCGGCGCGGAGATAGAGTTTGTCCGTGAGCTTGGCGCGGGCGTTGAAACTCGGCAGGTAGTCCCAATACGAACTCTGGAGCGCGAGCGGCACGGCGGTGGCGGCGCTGGCGCCCTTGTAGCCCTTCAGGTCCTCCTTCGTCTGCACGGCGCGGAGGCCGACATTGCCCTCGATTTGGCGGCCGGCGATCTTGGTGGAGAACTGCGGCATCAGGTAGAACGCGGTGGTCGTTTCCTTGATGTCGAAAAGGCTGAGCGGATTGACGGTCGCGGACGTATCGGGCGTGTTGGTCGCGTTGTAGGCTTTGTAGAGTGCGTTCGCGTCACGCATCGTGCGCGTGTCCCCCACCCAGAACTGCTGGTTCTGCGGCTGGCTGTAGCCGGAGAACATGTTTTGGATCGGCGACGGGCGCCAGAGGTTCGGATACTGGCTGAGCAGATTCGCGGAGGACGGAATGGAGAACGAGCCGAGGAAGAGACCGGTCGGGAGATTGTCGCTCGTGGTGGTCGCGTAGCGGAAGCCGGCGGAAATCTTGGAGAGGATGCCCTTCGCCAGAGTGTATTCGCCGTCGACGCGCGCGGCACGGCCTTCGGTGTTCGAGGGGAACAGGCGGTAGTTGACCTGCGAGAGCCGGTAGGCGCTCGGATCCATCAGGCTCACGCCGGAGACGGAAATCGACGGGATGTCGCCCCCGAGATCGTAGGTCAGCGACGGGATCGCGATGGAGGCGAAGACCAGGTTGTTGTAGAAGCGATTCGAGCTGGTGTAGCGGTTCGCATCGAAGTTCACCGTGAGATCGCCGTGCGTGTAGCGACCGCCAAAGTTATACATGTCGAGTTTGTTCTCGAGATCGCGAATGAAGCCGTAGGCGGTGGCGGTGGTGTTGACGAACGTCGCACGACGCACGGCGGTGGTGCTGCCCTCGAACATCACGCCGGAGCCGGCCACGCTGCTCGCGACCGGATGCGACGTCACGAACTGCACCGTGTCCTGAATGTTGCGCCACTTGTTGGGATTGTAGCCGCCGTAGAGCTGGAGGTTCTTCGTCGGCTGCCACTGGAGGACGACATTGTAGCCCTGCGTCTTGAACTCGCCGTAGGAGGAGTTGTTCGTGTAGCCGGAGGAACTGAGCGCGGTCGTGACGCCGCTGGCGATCACCGCATTGGGCTGCGGGTTGCCGATGCCGATCGAATCCTCGCGCCACGGTGTCGTGATGTCGCTCACGGCCACGAGAATGCCGATCTTGCCAAACTCGGTTTTCCGCGAGGCATTCGCGAAGACGTTGTAGTTTTCGCCCAGGCCGTCCTTCAGCGTCGAGTAGCTCGTGCCGGCGGTGATGCCGCCGCCGATGCCTTCGGCGAAATCGAAGGGCTTGCGCATGCGCACATCGACGAGGCCGCCGAGGCCGCCGTCGATCTGGTTCGCCGCGGACGTCTTGTAGACATCGATGCCCGCGATGAGCGCGGAGGGAATCTGCGAATAGTCGAACGTGCGCTGACCGACGCCGACACCCGCCGTGCCGTTGGCGATGCCGCCCGGCGTGATCACTTCGCGACCGTCGAGCGTGTTCACGATCTGGTTGAGACCGTGAATGGTGACGGCACCGTTGCCGCCGAGTCCCGAGAATGTGTGCGCGAGCTGCACCCCCGGGATGCGCGAGAGCGCATAGGAGACATTGATGTCGGGGAGCTTGTCGATGTCGCTCGCGACGATCGAATCGACGAGCTGGATGTTCGACTGCTTGATCTCGGCGGCGGACGCGAGACTGGCGCGCAAACCGGTGACCTTGTATTCGGCGAGCTGGACGACTTTCTCGTCCTTGGCGGTCGTGGCGGGGTCTTCTTTCGGTGCGGACGGAGCGACCTGGGCCGACGCCGGCAAGAGTGCGGCAAGGAGGAACGAAGCAGAAGCGATCCTGCGGACGGATGACGGATTCATAGGCATGCTTGGCGGGCCGACACCGCGCGCCGCGAAAGCGACGTGCGGCACGGCCGGGGTTGGGGGTTTAGGCGTGAAGTGGGCGGAACAGAGTTCCGCTCAACGTGGGCTGAAATGGGGACAATGCATCGCCCTGAGCTCGCGCGCCGGTTCTATGCCTCCCGCGATTCGGTGCCGCACGCCCACCTTGATGAACAGCGGGACTGCATGGCGGAAAGCGCGGAGGACAAGAAATGCAGGCGTCGGGCTTCGGAACGAGGGGTTGGTTCGGTGGACGCAAGTCGGACCACGCAGAGCGCGTCCGACGGTGGGGTTGAGGTGACGATGCGCACCTTAACGCATAATTCCATTAAGGGCCTCCGGTCTTCCGGGGAAAAGTTCCAGTATCCTAAGTTTTCCCGAGGACGCGTATCGCTAAATCACCGCCTCACGCGCGGAACGACTATTCAGTTCCTCAGCCCGTTCGTCGCTGGTGTCGTCGCGGAGATCGGTCGGACTGGTGCGATTCCGTAGCGAGCGCGCCGCCGCCACGCCCCCCAAGCCGTCCGGCCCGGCGGCCCGAGGGGACCACGACCGCATCAGCGAACCAAGTCCGCGGCGAGCCGCTCGCGCCACGCGGGTTCGAGGCCGGCGGCTCGCTTGATCTTCTCGTCCACGTGCGGGCCGTTGTTTTTCCAGATGTTGCCCGGACCAATCGCGTTCTCGAGAAACTTCTCCGCCGGGACCCAGTTGTCGCGCACCGCCATGTAGGAGGAGCCCTCGTCCGTGTAGAGATAGAACCAGTGATCAGCGTCGTGCACCCACGGGCTCATCGTGATCGGGAACACGGCATTCTCGCTCACGACCGTGCCGGGCTGATTCGACTGCGTGTAGATGCCGGCATTGTCGGCCGTCCGCAGGGCCACGCGCTCGAGGCGGTTGGCGTGCACGCGGTTGTTGCGCATCATGCTTGCGGTCCGCGTCCAGCCCCAGCCGACGGAAATGCCGGTGTAGCCGGTCTCGTAGATGTCGTTGTGCTCGATCGCGGTGTCGCGCACGAAGCCGGCGATGATCGGGATGCCGCCCCAGTCTTCCGTCGCGCACTGCGTGATGACGTTGTTCGCGATGCGGAGCCGCGCGGTGAAGCTGCGTTCGTCGGACGGTTCCCACGGCAGGTGAATTTCAAAACCCTCCTCGCCGAACGCGCCGGCGACGACCGCGTTGATGCCGATGTCGCGAAACACGTTTCCTTCGAACACCGCGTCCTGCACGCCGAGGTGCGCGTCGAGCGCGTTGGCGGCGATCGCGGTGAAGCGGCAGCCCACCACGCGCACGTGCCGCGCCGCGAACAGCGACATCGCCGCCGGCGGACGCGCGATCAGCGCCTGGTTGTCGAGGCTGCGCCACTCGGGCGTGCCCGGCGGCTTCAGCGAATAGGCATCAAGCATCGGAAAACCCGCCTGATGCGGCACGTGGCCGAGCAGCGACGGACGCATCCACGTCGTGTGCGCAAACGCGATGCCTTCGAAACTCACGTGCTGCACCGGACGATCGTAAGTGCCGGCGATGCGCACCAGCTGCTCGACCGCCGGCGCCACGACGACCGCGTGCGCCAGATCCTGATCCGGACGCGGCCAGTAATACACGACGCCCGCGCGCACGTCCGCGAACCACTCGCCCGGCTCGTCGAGAAACTCGAGCGCGTTCGCCAGAAAGAACGGCGCGTTCTTGCCGTCCTTGCCCGGCATCGGTGGCGGCGGCCACGGGTGCTCAAATTGAATCCGGCTCTCCGGCTCGTGGAACTGCACGCGCGCCACCTCGCCGTCCGCACGGTGCGATTTCAGCCGCAGCACCGCGATCTCCCACGCCTGCAACAGCGTCATCTCCACCCCAGTGAGATCTTGCGGCACTGCGACCGCCGCGGGAATGCCGGCCACGCGCGCGGCGCGGTCCCACGTCACGAGTCGCTCCATCGCGTCGCCATTCGGCGTGCGGGCCCGCACGGCCTTGGAGCCGTCGACCCACAATTGGCGAAACTCCAGCGTGCGCCCGTTGAACGTCGGCAGCGGCGCCGCCCAAACCTGCCCGCGGGCGACGGCTGGCAAGCGCGCGGGCGCCTCGGCGAGGCGGCGCCAACCGACAACCTTCACGCCGCCGGTCACGATTGGCTGCTCGCCGGGCGCCGCCGTGATCGTCGTCGGACTCGCGGGCGTGCCGCTGTCTTCCGGGCGCACGATGATCGCTTCGTGCAACGGATAGTCGCCGCCGCGCAAGCGGATCGTCACGCCATCGGCCACCTCGGGTGACTTCAGGCGCCGCCACTCGCGGCCCTTGCGCAGTGCGGCGTGCACGGTGGCGAGCGGCGCTTCGCGCGAGCCCGCCGCGGCGTCGCTGCCGTTCGGCGCGATCCAAATTTCGCCCGCGCTCGCGCTCACCGCGACGGCGAAGGCCATTCCCACCCAGCACAGCGTTTTCATTTCCTGGATTTTTCCGACATCGCGTGTTGCACGCGGTATTCGCGCGGCGTGCAGCCGCACGCCCGCCGAAACGTCTCGTTGAAACGGCTGATCGAGTTGAAGCCCGACGCGAAGGCGACTTCGACAATCTTGTCGTCCGTCGTCGCCAGCAGTCGCTGCGCATGCGAAATGCGGTGATGCATCAGGTAATCAAGCAGCGTCGTGCCGAAGGCTTTTTTGAAAAGCCCCATCGCGTAATTCGGATGCAGTCCGACGGCGCGGCCGATCTCGGTGACGGTGAGCTGCTCCGTGTAACGCTGGGCGATGACACACGCGATCTGTTCGACCTTGTTGAGCTCGCCGCCCTGGAGACTCGTGGCGCGCGCTTTCGCCTTCGGGGCGGCGGGCGCGACGACGAGCGGCAGCGTGCCGATCATCCGGCGCAGGCGCGCCTCCATTTCCAGCATCACCACGTGCCGCACGTCGTCGTCCGGCTGCTGCAGGTCGATCTCCCATTGCGCAAACAAATCGACATCCCGACGCTCGTGACTGCCGAGTTTTTCGGTCAACACCTCGCCGCGCAGCAACGGCTGGACGAAACGATCCGTCAGCTTGCACTGCAGGAACCACGAAAGCGGAATCGTCGCGACGAAATACGAGGTGTCGTTCGCGAAGTCCACGATCTGGTGCGGAATGGCCGCCCAGAACACGTTCAGCGAACCGGCATCGAGTTGCACCTTGCGGCCGCCGAGCAGGTAGCTGACGGAGCCTTTGGTGAGCAGGTTCAGCTCGATCTCGTTATGGTGGTCCGGCCTGCGCATGGGCGAAGGCGTCCAGTGCACGCACGAGAAACCATACGGCGTGAAATCGGGGCGGTCGGGATCGAAGGAGACGTAGGGCAAGTCTTAGGAACGGAACAGAAACAGCGGGAAAACCGATAGCAGGACGGCGAGAAATTGGGTAAGAAAATACCAAGGTCAACCCCTGCACTCGCCGCCTCCGACATTTTCCGTGTCTCATCCGCCCCTGTTTCGTCGCTTCGTTCGCGCCGCGCTTGGCGGGCTGCTCGGCGTGGCGGGAGCGTGGCCGGACCTCGCGCGCGCCGTGGGCTCCTGGCACAGCCTCGCACTGGAGGCCGACCTCCGGGTCGAGTTGAGCGAGCCGTTGCCCGCACCGGCGACGGCGCCGACGATGCAACCGCTGGTGATCTATTTGCAGGGTCTCGCGGCGCCGCGCGTCGGCACGGAGAGCGACGAAACGATCATCGCCGATTTCCGCGCGCAGGGTTTTCTCGTTGCGACGCTCGACTATCGCGGCGACGTCCGCGCGCACTGGCCGCAGCTGAATCGCGACCTCGCCGCGCTGCGCGCACAGCTGCATCGGCGCGAGTGGCTGGGTGATCGAGCGCTTGATCCCGCGCGCATTTTCATTGTGCCGGCGGGCTATCGGCTGAAGCGCGATGTCGTCTTCGCGCGCGACGGCGCGCGTGTGCTCGCGATGGATATCCTTTACCCGTCGCAACCCGCGCATCCGGTTGGGGCGCTGCTCGAGTTCTCGTGCGACAACGCCCGGCGCATGGGCAACTACTCGTTGCAGTTCTGCACCGACACTCTGCTCGAAGGCGCCGCGACCGAGGGCTTCGCGGTGGCGATGGCGGATCACCCGGTGCCAGCGCCCTATCAAGGCCTCGATCCGATGCCATCGTGCGCGCAGCTGATCAAAGCCGCGGTGCGCACCCTGCGCGCGGAGGGCAACGCGCTCGCGTTGAACGGAGGCATCGTTCCCGTCGGCTTTTCGCGCGGCAGCGGCCTGGCGCTGATGCTTGCCACCACGAGGGGACGCACGGAACTCGAAACCGTCGGCGAAAACCGCGGTGTTTCGAGTGACGTGCAAGGCGCCGTCGTCCTCTCGGGTCGTTTCACGTATCTCGACCTTCTCGCGGATGACAAAATGATCCCGCGCTACGAGCGCGCCTGGGGCACCCGTGCCGCACATCGCGACACTTGGCGCGCGCACGGGGCTCTCGACCATCTCGCCGCACCGACCGTGCCGCTCTTCCTCAGCATCAACGTCACCGAGTCGCCCGAAGCGCTGCATCAAATGGAAGTGCTGCGCCGTCGGCTCGACGCACTGCGCTCGCCGTATGTCTATTTTCCCGAGACCGAACCGCGCGGCCATCGTGTGCCGCTCGCAGCGGACGTGCTCGATCCCCTTCTCTCCTATTTACGCGCGCGGCTCGGAGTAGCCGCGATTGGGCCCGCATCGTCTCCACAAACGCCCCCCGCGCCCCCCCGATGAAGTCGCCGCTGCTTGTCCTGCTCGCCCTCGCGAGCGTCGCCCAAGCCCAGTCCAACCTCCCGTTCGCCCAGACCGACGCCACCCGCTCACAGCGCGTTCCGGAAATGGCGTTGCCTCCGCCGGTGGTGCCCGACGCCACGCGCTTCAATGAGTTCTTCGAGCCGCTGCGCACCGACCAGGCCGCGCTATCGCCGGACGGACGCTTCCTCGCCTTCTCAATTCGCGAGGACGACAAAGTCTACGTCGTCACCGCTGATCTCGAGCAACCCGACGCCGCGCGCGCCAAGGTGCTGGTCGCGGACGACGAATCGTCCACTCCTGCGCAGATCGCCTACCAATATGAGAAGACGCCGGCGCGGATTCTTTGGATGGCATGGGCCTCGCCCACCCGCCTCGTGATTCAGACCAACCGTGCGACCGACACCGCTGTCGGCTCGCCGCCGCGCTGGCTGAGCACGTCCGGCGTCGTGCTCGGATTCGACGTCGACGGCCGTAACGCCGGCCTGATCGTCGGCCCCAAGGAACTCGCCGACAGCCAGTTCGATTTGCCGAAATCGCCGCTCGTAGACCGCTTCACCATCGACCGCCGTGATCGTTCTTTCGAGAACCGCGTCAACTCCCCCGACCGCCCGCCGGCCACCGACACGGCCGGCGGAAAATTCGGCACCGACATCCTCGCCTCCGATCCGTCGCAAATCCGCCCCCCGGAGGAAGCGGCCGCCAACATCGTGACGGAGCGCCCCGGTCTCGCGCCGCGCTCCCTCCGCGTGCTGCGTCTCGATCCGGTGCGGCCGGGCGCGTTTCACCTTCTCGCCACCGGCGCCGGCAGCGCCCGCTCGTTGCAGCTTTTCTCCGCGGACGCCACGTCCGGCAAACTGCAACTGATCTCGAGCGACCGCGTGCGCGAAGAGCGCGACTTCCTCCTCGATCAGCAGGGACTGATGCGCATCACGGTGCCCAACTCCGTCTACGGCAAATTCCCGCTCCGCTATGATTACCTCGGCCGCCAAGCCGAAGGCGCGGGCCAGCCGTTGGCGCAAGCCATCGGTCGCGGCGAGTTCACGATCTCCCCGGAAAACTACTTCGGCGAACGCGAGCTCCCGCTCGGTTTCGATACGACCGGTGACGTGCTTTTCTACGCCACCAACCGTGGTCGCAACACGTTCGCCGTCCGGAGCCACAACCTCGCGACCGGCAAGCCGGGCTCGGTCGCATTCGAAAATCCGCACTTCGACCTCATCGGCGCGCCGACGGATGCGTTCCCGCCGGATACGCTCGTCTTTGATCCGCACACGCAGGAACTGGCCGGCATTCGCTACGATGCGGCCATGCGCACCACCGCCTGGCTGCGCCCAGAATGGCGCGAGACGCAAGTCACCCTTGAAAAACTGCTCGCCGGCACCGCGGTCGACATCGTCGATTGGGACACCGCCGGTCGACGCTTCATTGTCGCCACGCAAGGGCCGGCCGACGCCGGCGCGTTCTACGTCTACGATCGCGAGAAGAATCGACTCTCCCAATTCGCCCGCCGCGCGCCCTGGCTCGACGCCCAAAACACGTTCGCGACACTCCCTTTCTTTTTCAACCGGCCGGACGGCGCGCGCATCACCGGTCTCGTCACCGTTCCGAGCACGCCACGCGTGAAGCCCTACCCGATGGTCATCGTGTGCCCCGACACTCCGTGGCAACGCGTCAGCTCGAGCTTCCGCACCGAAATCCACGCCCTCGCCTCGATGGGCTTCGCTGTCGTGCAGATCAACGGCCGCGGCGCGTGGGGACTCGGCCGGCAACACCGGGCCGCGCTCCATCCGGGCTACGACCTCGTGCAAATCGAGGACCTCCTCACCTCCATCGACGAGTTGGAGAAACGCTTTCAGGTTAACCCGAAACGCGTCGCGCTTTTCGGCCGGGGGCACGGCGGTTTCATCGCGCTGCGCGCGATGCAGGATCACCCGGAACGGTTTCGCTGCGCCGTCGCGATCGACTCCCCCATCGACCTGCGCAGCTGGCTGCGCGAGCAATACTGGAGCGAAGGCGCCGCCTTCCCGCAGCTCGTGCGCAGCGCCTTCGGCGACGACGCCCGCCTCGACGCCGCGCCGCTCAAACGCCACCCGGAGCAGATCAAGAAACCGATTCTCCTCCTCTCGTTCCCCGGACACGAAGGCCAGCAACGCCGCGGCCAATATCTCGCCGCCCGCGCGTTCGCCGCTGCCGCCGAGAAAAATACCGAGGTGGAATTCGCCAACCTTCCGACCGACTACGCGCGCGGCCTGCCGCGCGCTCGCGCCGGCTCGTTCGCCAAGGTCGAGGAATTCCTCAACCTCCACATTTACAGTTACAAGGTGAGCCCCGGTGAAGTGCGCGAAGTCAAAGAACCCGCCAAGTAGCTCGACCGCGATGGCCCCAGCGCGACGGGGTCGTTACCGGGTTCGTCATTTTGAACTTAGGAACTAGGCAGATTTCGGCCTATTGTCGGGAGAATCGGGTATCGGCTCATGGTATAAACCCGACACCCAACAAACCGCGATTTCTACCGTTGCGGTTGATCCACCCCTCAAACCCTGCACACCGATGCGCTGCATACCACCCTCCTGGGCCGGAGCGTCTATTAATCGCTTTTGCTCCCGCCTGAATCGTGTCCTCGCGACGGCATTCGCCGCCGCCCTGATCACCGCCTCCGCGGCGGCCCAAGCTCCTGCCACCGGCACGATCCGCGGCACCGTCACCAACGCCACCAACGGCCGTGCCCTCGAAAACGTCGTGCTTCGCGCCACCGGTGCGGCGGGTCAGGTCATCACCAATTCCTACGGCGATTACGAATTCACCAACGTGCCGGCCGGCGAAGTTGAAATCCGCGCCAGCTACGTCGGCGAGCCCGACATCGTCACCCGCGTGACCGTCCCGGCGGGCGACGTCGTTCGCCATGACCTGCGCTTCCGCGAAGAGGCCGTCGCCGGTGCCACGCAAAACAAGGACGGCACCCTCGAGCTGAGCCCCTACATCGTCAACGCCGAGCGTTACCGCAACGCCCGCGCCGTCGCGACCGCCGAAGAGCGCAATTCGATCAACATCAAGAACGTCGTCGCCACCGACCAGTTCGGCTACATCCCGAGCGGCAACGTCGGCGAGTTCGTCAAGTTCCTCCCGGGCGTCCAACTCGACTACGGCACCCCCTCTGGCGGCTCCGGCGGCTATTCCGAAAGCGCCGCGAACGGCGTCTCGATCCGCGGCTTCGGTCCCGAGGACACCTCCATCCTCATCGACGGCCTGCCCGTCATGAGCACACTGCCCGGCAGCCTCACGCGCCAGACTGGCCTCGACCAACTCTCGATCAACAACGCCGAGCGCGTCGAACTCATCAAGGTCGCCACGCCCGACATGCCGATGAACTCCGTCGGCGGTCAGATCAATCTGATCACGCGCAACGCGTTCGAATACGCGAAGCCCACCTACAGCGGCCGCCTGTTCTTCAATTGGAACACCATGCAGAAGGACCTCATCAGCAAGACGCCCGGCCCGGTGAACAAGCACACCTTCAAGACGACGCCCGGCTTCGACGGCACCGTCGCCTACCCGATCAGCAAGACACTCGGCGTCTCCTTCACCGCCGCCTGGAACCAGGAATACTCCGAAAACTGGCGCGCCCAGATGCAGTGGAACAATAACAACGCCGCCAACTACCTCGCGGGCGCCTTCACCAACGCCGCCGGTCAGGCCTCGTCGCTCTCCAATCCGGTCCTCACCCGCTACCAAATCACCAACACGCCGATGATGACCGAGAAACGCTCGGGCAACTTCCGCGTCGACTGGCGCCCCACCCCCAATCAGACGCTCCGCGCCAACATCCAATACAGCGACTACGACAGTCGCGAAGCGCAGCGCCGCCTCGACTTCCGCCCGACCATCGCCAACGGCATCGTCTGGGACGCTACCCAAGTCGTCGGCACCACTGCGAACAGCAACACCGCGATGACCGTCACCACGCGCGACCGCATCGGCGACACGATCAGCGGCAGCCTGCAATACGACGCGAACTTCTGGGGCTTCCAGATCAACGCCGCCGGCAGCTATTCCCTCTCGAAGGCCGATTACGAAGACGCCAAGAACGGCCACTTCTCCGGCTTGGACCTCAACTTGAACCCCGGCCGCGTCGCGCTTTACGGCCTCAACGAGGGCATCCCGTCCAGCGCCGAGACCTTCACCCGCACGACCAATCTGCCACTCAATTACACCGACCTCGCCAACTGGAGCGGCACCACCGGTGCCAAGGCTCAATCCGGCGAAGCGCACAACGAAAAGGAAAACGTGCTCTGGAAGGTCGACGTTTCCCGCCCGCTCGACTTCCTGCATTTCCTCGGTTCCAACCGCCTCGAACTCAAGGCCGGCTTCCGTCACGAGGAAGAAACCAACACCAAGTCCGGCCGCGGCACCGGCTACGCCCAGATCCTCAAGCCCGGCGCGTCCTTCACCGTCTCCGACATCATCGACACCGACTACATCGGCGTCAGCCCGGGCTTCGGTCTCGCCCCGCAGCAATGGGGCTCCACCTACAAGCTCTATCAGCTCAACCAAGCGAAGGACCTCTTCTATGAACCGACGGAGAACGAGTCCACGAACACCGCCGTCAACAACTACAACAGCTACGTCAACCAGCAGAAGGCGCTCAAGGAAGGCACCGACGGTTGGTATGGCATGCTCTCCGGCGCGTTCTTCGATGGCCGACTCAACTTCGTCGGCGGCGCGCGCCAGGAAAAGAAGTTCCGCACCGGCAAGGCGCCCTTCACGGACAACAAGTGGAATTACGTGAAGAACAAGGACGGTTCGCTCTACACCGACGCAACCAATCCGAATGGCGTGACGATGAACAGCGCCTCCAGCGTCCTCTTCGCCAACACGGCCGCGGGCACCGCCCTGCGCAATGCGCTTACTGCCGCCGGCATCGCCTTCCCCACCACGCCCTACGGCGCCACCAACTCCGACATCAACGCCCGTCGCCTCCAACTCATCCCGATGCGCGAAGTCGACCAGGAGCTCACCGGCGATCCGTCCTACAGCGTCAACGCCGCTTACCAGCTCACCAAGAAGATCAACCTCAAGGTCGCTTACTCGCGCTCCTTCAAACTCCCGAATCTCGAGGACGGCAACGTCGGCCTGATCTCCGGCAACAATCAGTTCACGGTTAACGAATTCACCGAGTCGGAACAGTTGAGCAACGGTGGCGCCCGGGGCCAGATCTCGATCGCCAATCCGTCCCTTAAGCCCGAAACCTCCGACAACTGGGACTTCGAGACCTCCTACTACACCGACAACGGCGGCAAGCTGACCGTCTCCTATTACACGAAGGACATCACCAACCAGGCGATGACCGTCACCACGTATGACGGCACGCCCGCCTTCAACGCCGTGCTCAACGCGATGGGCCTCAATCCGTCCGAATACGCGGATTGGCGCGTCGTCACCTCCACGAACGCCGACACCGTCCAGAAGACCTCCGGTTGGGAATTCGAAGTTCGTCAGGACCTGAGCTTCCTCGGTCGCTGGGGCCGCCGCATCTCCGGCTTCGCCAGCTGGTCGATGACCGACTTCCCCGCGCCCGCCGCGCCGCTGCCGGTCTCCATCACCAATCCGGACGGCTCCACCCTCACCTTCACGCCCAGCGTGAAGACGGTCACGATGCGCGCCAACCGCTTCGGCGGCGCCGGTCTGCAATACGCGGGCGACAAGCTGTCGATCCAGCTCCGCGGCTCCTACCGCAACGACAACGAAATCGCGGGTGACCGTCAGACGCCCACCGTCAACGGCACGCCGATCATCATCCGCAAATTCCAGCCCGCAGAAACCCGGATCGACCTCAACGCGAGCTACATGCTCTCCAAGCACTACAGCCTCTTCCTCAGCGGCCGCGACATCTTCAACGGTGAGCGCGACACAGTCTGGCGGGACGACAACGGCCAATTCGCCGGCTACGCGGAACTCTCCGACCGCAAGCGCTTCGGCGTCACCTGGACGTTCGGCGTCAGCGGCTCCTGGTAATTTGGGTTCATCGCGCTTCGTTTGTTAGGGTAAGGCCCGGTCTCTTGGGGACCGGGCCTTTTTCCGCCCACCGCGGCATCCACTCGCCGCCCCTTTTCGTGTCGTTCGTGTGTTTCGTGGGCAACCGCCTCTTCGCTTCTTCCGCACTCTATTCCGTCATGAAATCACTCTCCCTCATTCTTCTCGCCACCGCGCTCCCGCTCCTCGCCTTGGCCGGCGATCCACCACCGCCGCCGGCGCCAGCGCTGCTCGACCGCGCCAGCAAAATCGTCGCGAAACTGGAGTTGAACGACGCCGCACAGTCCGCACGCCTCACCGAGTTCGTCGCGCGCCACTACGAGCAACTCAGCCTCGTGCACGATCAGCGCGACACCGCGCTGAAACTCGCCAAGGAAAACCCCGACAAGACCACCGCCGAACGCCAGCGCACCGACGCGCAGCAAATCGCCACCGGCCGTCTCGCCGACCTCCACTTCGCCTTCCTCGCGCGCCTCACCGCCGAACTCACGCCCGCCCAGGTCGAGGCGATCAAGGACGGCATGACCTACGGCGTCGCCCCGAACACTTTCCGCGTTTACCAGCAGATGCTCCCCAACCTCACGCCCGAGCAGCGCACGCAAATCCACGCCTGGCTCCTCGAAGCGCGTGAGCACGCCATGCAAGCCGGCTCCTCCGATGAGAAACACGGCTGGTTCGGCAAATACAAGGGACGCATCAACAATTATCTCTCCAAAGCCGGCTACAACATGAAGGACGCCGAGAAGAACCTGAAGAAGTGATCAGCCGGCCAGACCACGAAACACACCAAACACACGAAACTAGGAGAAAGAACGAGTCCCGCAACGAGACCAACCGTCTCCAGGCTCAATCTGGAGGACAACGTCCTGACGACTCACATCTAGTGTAGTGTCCCGCAAATAGGTCGGCATAAGCGCGAGGGTGACAAGATGGCGGGATGTCACGCACAAGCGCTCCGGTTGTTTTGGCAGAAGCAGAGCTGAACCGTCTCGATCAGTGGATTCGAGCCGGTTCGACACCGCAGCAAGTCGTGTTGCGCGCGCGGATCATTCGTGAGGCGGCTGCTGGTCAAACTGACAAAGCGATCGCCGCCACGCTGGCCGTCCGCCGCGAGACCGCTGCGCTCTGGCGTCGACGGGTGCGAGAGCAAGGCATTGGCTGCGTTTGGGAGATCGTTCCTGGGCGCGGGCGCAAGCCGCGTTACGACGCCGCAAGAGTTGGCCGATGGATCAAGGCCACGCTGCAAACCAAGCCAGCCGGCTCCACTCACTGGAGCACCCGTTCCCTCGCTCGCGCGCAGGGTGTCAGCAAGAACACCATTCAACGAGCGTGGCAGGACCACGGGCTGAAGCCGCACCTGACCAGGACCTTCAAGCTCTCCCGCGATCCGCGCTTCCTGGAAAAACTCACCGATGTGGTCGGCGTCTATCTGACGCCACCCCAGAACGCCGTGGTGTTGTGCGTCGATGAGAAGAGCCAGATCCAGGCGCTGGACCGCACTCAACCCGGCCTGCCGCTCAAGCCCGGTCGCTGTGGCACCTACACCCACGACTACCACCGGCACGGCACCACCACCTTGTTCGCCGCGTTGCAAGTCGCCGAGGGCCGGGTCATCGGCCAATGCTATCCTCGCCACCGACATCAGGAGTTCCTGAAGTTCCTGCGGCGTCTCGACGACGAGTTTCCCCGCGACAAGACCCTGCACCTGATCCTCGATAACTACGGCACTCACGGTCATCCGCGGGTGCGGCGCTGGCTGCAACGCCATCCCCGGTTCGTGTTGCACTTCATCCCCACCAGCTCCAGCTGGCTCAACCTGATCGAGCGCTGGTTCGTCGAACTCGAGCAGAAGGCCGTGCGCCGCGGGGTTTTTCGCAGCGTGCCCGAGTTGCAGCGGGCCATCGTCAGCTTCCTCAGCGTATGGAACGCCCAACCCACTCCCTTCGTCTGGACCGCCAGTATCGAGCGCATCCTCGAAAAGGTGCAGCGCGCCCGGCACCGACTTGAACAGATCAAACCGGGCTCCACTCGCACCAAGCGCTCACGCAGCCTTATGCCGAGTTAATTACGGGGCACTACACTAGCCACTCTGATTTTCGTGTCTTTCGTGTGTTTCGTGGTCCCCAAGTTTCGCCCCATCGCAGGCGCCATTTTCTTCCGTGTGTTCCGTGGGCCCCTCTCCGCCGCCTTTCTGCTTTCGTCGAAAAACCTCCCGCATCCTCATTCCACGCAACCGCGCCATTGCCCGCGTCGTCACGCCTCGGCACACCTCTAGCCATGCTGAAACGTCACCTCATCCCCGTTTCCCTTTGCCTCGGCCTTTCGCTTTCCCTCCTCGTTCCCGCCGCGAACGCGCAAGGCTACCCGAAAGTCGATCCCGCGCTCCAGCGCGCCACGGATGAGCGCAAGGCCGCCGCCGATCGCCGCTCCGACGAGATTTTCGCCAGCCAGCGCCCCCAGCTCGAAGCCGACGCCGCGCGCGGCAAACCCTACCTCCCCGGCGCCGCGCTCCCGCACGATCTTCCGCAAGCCACCATCCCCTCCTTCCCCGGCGCGTGGGGCGGCGGCATGTATTCCTTCGGCGGCCGCGGCGGCAAAGTCTACGTCGTCACCTCGCTCGCCGACTCCGGCCCCGGCACGCTGCGCGAAGCGCTCGAGGCCGCCGGCCCGCGCGTGATCGTCTTCAACGTCGCCGGCATCATTCACCTCAAAGAAAAGATCCGCGTCCGCGCGCCCTACGTCACTCTCGCCGGCAACACCGCCCCCGGCGACGGCGTGTGCATCGCCGGCGACACGGTCGAACTCGAAACGCACGACGTCGTCATCCGCCACGTGCGCTTCCGCCGCGGCGAGACCGACGTCACCGACCGCAACGACTCCATCGGCGGCAATCCGGTCGGCAACATCATGATCGACCACGTCTCCGCCTCCTGGGGCCTCGACGAAAACATGTCGATGTATCGCCACATGTATCGCCCCCCGACCGGCAAGGAACTGAAGCTCCCCACCGTCAACATCACGATCCAAAACTCGATCTTCTCCGAGTGCCTCAACACGTTTCACCACGCGTTCGGCTCCACCATCGGCGGCCTCAACAGCACCTTCCACGGCAACCTCTGGGCCTCCAACGCCGGCCGCAACCCGAGCATCGGCATGTATGGCGACTTCACCTTCGTGAACAACGTGCTCTTCAACTGGGTCCACCGCACCGTCGACGGCGGCGATCACCGCAGCCTCTACAACATCTTCAACAACTACTTCAAACCCGGCCCCGCCACACCGCTAGACGCCCCCGTTTCCTACCGCCTGCTCAAGCCCGAGTCGGAGCGCAGCAAGACCGTCGTCGACAATTTCGGCAAAGCTTACGTCGCCGGCAACATCGTCGAGGGCAACGACCGCGTCACCGCTAACAACTGGGACGGCGGCGTGCAGCCCAGCGTGCGCGACGAGAAGATCGATCACGCGCTCGGCCGCATCAAAACCGACATCCGGATGCCGCACGCGCGACTCCCGATCCGCCCCGCACGCGAAGCCTACGACTTCGTCCTCGCCCAAGCCGGCGCCACGCTGCCGAAACGCGACGCAGTCGACACCCGCATCGTTGAATTCGTCCGCACTGGCGTCGCCACCGCGAAACCCGACGCGCAAACGCGCCAGCAACTCGCGCAAAAACCCTACACCGAGCGCCACATCGACGAGCAGATCGAGCTCATCAAAAAAGGCATCATCACGCATCCGTCCCAAGTCGGCGGCTATCCGACTTACACCGGCACGCCCTACGTCGACACCGACAAAGACGGCCTGCCCGACGCCTGGGAAACCGCGCACGGCCTCAACCCACGCGACCCCGCCGACGCCTCCGAAGACGCAAACGGCGACGGCTACACCAACATCGAGGATTTCATCAACGGCCTCGACCCACGCGCCCCGAAAAAGGATTGGCGCGACCTGAAAAACAACATCGACCCGCTCGTAAAGTAGCGCCGGTTTCCAGCCGGCTCGGGCGCCGCAGCAGTCGACGTAAGGAGGCTGGAAAAACGCAAAAAGAACCGGACCTAGTCACAGAGTTCACCGAGGACCACAGAGCCGACCCGAGCCAGTCCTCTGTGTAACTCCGGTTCGTCTCTGTGCTCTCTGTGTTCTAGCTCCGATCTCCTCGATCGCTCCTCCCCTGTAATTTCCGCTCAGCCCAAGCCCATGCGTTCCGCCGTGCCTCTTCTCCACATCAGATTACTGGCGGGCTCATTGCTCCTGGCCATCTCCGTGATCGCGCTCCCCGCCGCCGTCACCAGTGCTCCGCCCTCAGCCCTCAGCGCTCATCTCTGGTATTCCCAGCCCGCCGCGAAATGGGACGAAGCGCTGCCCATCGGCAGCGGCCGCCTCGGCGCGATGGTCTTCGGCGGCACTGCGACCGAGCGCATCCAGTTCAACGAAGACACGCTCTGGCGCGGCAAACCGCACAACTACGTGCGCGCCGGCTCCGGCACGGTCGTCCCGCAAATCCGCCAGCTCCTCTGGGACGGCAAGGTCGAGGAAGCACAAAACCTCGCGCGCACGAAGATGCTCAGCGATCCGGTTCGCCAGTTGCCCTATCAGCCCTTCGGCGACGTGCGCCTCACGTTCCCCGGCCACGACGCCGCCACGGCCTACCGCCGCGAACTCGATCTCGACACCGCCCTCGCCACCACGCGCTACGACGTCGGCAGCGTGACGTTCACGCGCGAAGTCTTCGCCAGCTATCCGGACAACGCCATCGCGATCCACCTCGCCGCCAGCCAGCCCGGCCAGCTCACCTTCACCATCGCCCTCGACTCGCCGCACAAAGCCTCCCGCACCGAAGCGAACCTTTCAGGTAGGGCGAACCGTCCCGGTGAGCCGTCGACCGCCACCGCACCTAACTCGCGGCTCGGCGAGAACGCCGCGTCGCCCACGCTCATCCTCACCGGCCGCGTGCAAGACGACGGCCTGAGCTTCGAATCGCGCCTTCAACTCCACGCCACCGGCGGCACCGTCCGCGCCGAAAACAACACACTCATCGTCGAGCGCGCCGACCGCGTCACGCTCCTCCTCGTCGCCGCAACCTCCTTCAAGAACTTCCAGGACATCACCGCCGATCCGAGCGGACGTTGCGTCGACTATCTCGCCGCTCTCGCTTCCCACGACTACGCCGCGCTTCGCGCCCGCCACATCGCCGATCACCAAAAACTTTTCCGTCGCTCCACGCTCGACCTTGGCCGCACGCCCGCCGCCGATCTGCCGACCGACGAACGCCTCCGCCGCGTGAAACGCGCCGGCCTCGCCAGCGATCCCGCGCTCGCTGCGCTGCACTACGCCTTCGGCCGCTACTGCCTCATCGCGAGCAGTCGCCCCGGCTCGCAGCCCGCCAACCTGCAAGGCGTGTGGAACGAGCTCCTCAATCCGCCGTGGGAATCCAAATACACCACGAACATCAATTTCGAGATGAACTACTGGCTCGCCGAGACCACCGGCCTCAGCGAGTGCCACGAACCATTCTTCGACGCGATCGACGACCTCCGCATCTCCGGCGCGCGCACCGCGCAGCAGCTCTACGGCGCCCGCGGCTGGGTGCTGCACCACAACTTCGACCTCTGGCGCGGCACGGCGCCGATCAACAACATCGACGGCATCTGGCCCACCGGCGGCGCCTGGCTCTGCTGGCATCTCTGGGAACGCTATCTGTTCACCGGCGACCGCGACTTCCTCGCCCGCCGCGCGTATCCCGCAATGAAGGAAGCCGCGCTGTTCTTCGTCGACTTCCTCGTCCCGCACCCAAAATACGGCTGGCTCGTCACCTCACCTTCGCACTCGCCCGAACAGGGACCGACCACCGTCGGCCCCACGATGGACACCCAACTCATCCGCGCGCTGTGGACCCGCACCATCCGCGCCGCGAAAACCCTCGGCACCGACGCCGAGTTCGTCACGCAGCTCGAGTCGCTGCTCGCGAAACTCCCGCCACCGCTCATCGGCCAGCACGGACAACTCCAGGAGTGGCTCGAGGACGTCGACGTGCCCAACAACAACCACCGTCACATGTCGCCCCTCTGGGCGCTGTATCCGGGCGACGACATCAACGCCTCCGATCCCAACGTTTTTGCCGCCGCGAAGAAACTCCTCGCGTGGCGCGGCGACGGCAGCACCGGCTGGAGCTACGCGTGGCGCATCCCTTTGTGGGCGCGCGTGCGCGACGGCGAGTTCGCGTATCGCCAGCTCGACCAACTCCTCGCCAAGCGCACGCTCCCGAACCTGTTCGACCTCTGCGGCCCGTTCCAAATCGACGGCAACCTCGGCGCGCCCGCCGGCATCGTCGAGATGCTCCTGCAAAGCCACCAGCGCACACCCGACGGCACCGTCATCATCGACGTGCTCCCCGCATTGCCGAAGGCCTGGCCCACCGGCTCCGTCACCGGCCTCCGCGCCCGCGGCAGCTTCATCGTCGATCTCACGTGGGCTGATGGCCGCCTGCGACAAGCCTCGATCACTGGCCAACCCGGCGCTTCCGCCCTTGTCACGATCGCCGGCACGAGGCGCACCATCACCATTCCCTCCACCGGACGCCTCACGCTCTCTTCCTCTTCGGCACCATGACACCTCGCTCTGTCCGCTTCCTGCTCTCGTTTCTCATCCTCGTCGCGCTCTCGAGTGCTTCCGCACCGCTCCACGCCGCGCCGGACGCCACCGCCGAAGCGATCCAAAAACGCGCCGACGCCAAGGCCGCGCGCCTCGTCGGCACCCTCCAGCTCGCCGACACCACCAAAGCCGATCCCGCTCGAGCCGTCGTCGCCGAGTGGTTCGTCACGCTCTGGAACTGGCACCAGCAGCACGACCCGCAGCTGAAGGATCTATGGAGCCAATGGGCCAAGGCCCGCGCCGTCGTGCCGAAAGACGAATTTCCCGGCGAAGTCATCGCGCACCAAATCGACGCCGTCTACGCCTCGCTTCAGCCCGCTTACCGCACATTTCTCGAAAAACTCTCCGTGCACCTCACGCCCGAGCAGATCGACGCGCTCAAGGAAACCTGGAGCCGCAGCCCCGGCATGCGCCGCACCTACAACGCCTACCTCGAGATCGCGCCCGATCTCACGGACGAGCACAAGAAGGTCATCCTCGACCGCATGCTCCGCGCCCGCGAAGACGCGATGCTCACGGACGCCGACAAGGAAATCGTGAACATCTACAAGCGCCACAAAGTGAAAGTGGAGACCTACATCGGCTCCCTCGAATGGGCGAAGCTGCACAAAGCCTACGCCAACCGCGGTAAACGGTAGGGCGAGTTCTCCGAACGAGCCGCTAGGCGGCTTCCGCACCCGCCATCACACGGTCGCGCACCACTGCGCACTCGACCGACCCGTCGCCTGCGCTACGCTGCCGAGCGTGCGCGGGCTATTTCTTCTTCTGTTTCTCGCCACGACGGCGACCGCCGGCCTCACCACCGAGCGTCTCGTCCGCCTCTTCTCGCCGCTGCCCGTCGAACACGCCGCGCTTTCTCCGGACGGTCGGCGCATCGCTTATACGCTGCGCGAGGGTGACGAACTTTTTATCGTCGTCGTGTCCGTCGATTCACCGGCCGAGGCGACCGCTCGCATCAAAATCGCCGATCGCGCCCACTCGGAACTGCGAGTGACGCCGAGCGCCGCGCACCTCTTGGATAAACTCCATCTCATCGGCCGCGTGGAGTGGCTTGAGTGGATTTCGCCGACCCGCGTCGCCGTGGCCACCAACCGGGTCGTCGGCATGAAATCCAAGGGCGAGGTCTACACCTTCAACTTCGACGGCACGGACGCCCGCGTCCTCTACACCGCGCGTTCCAAGGAGGATCTCACCGTGCGTTCGATCCACCCCGGCAACCTCAACGAACTCGTCGTGAAGGTGTGGCGCGAGGAACACCTCGCGATCAACCTCCAAACCGGGAAACCGCGCCCGCTGCGGACCGCTGAGCTCGCGCAGATCCCCGCGCTCAAAAAAGAGCGCGAACGCCCGGTGCGCGATTTCGAGATCGAGGTTCGGAAACAACTCACCGCGCTCCTGCCCGGCCACAAATTCACTTTTCAACCGAGCCTCGCCAGCCAGACGCGCGCGCTCGTCCGCGCGCAAAGCGTCGCCGATCCAGGCGGCTTCCTGATCTACGAGCCCACCACGCGGCGGCTGTGGAATTTCGTGCGGCGCGCCGACCCGACGTTGCACTTGGAACAGTTTCGCACCGAGCAATTCTCGTTCACCCAACCCGACGGTCGCATCTTCTCCGGCTTCCTCACGCTGCCGCAGGACCCACGCGTGCGCAAAGCGCCGCTGATTCTCTTCGTGCCCGAAAAGCTCGGCGCTAAAGTGACCCGCGATTACTGGCCCGAAGTTCACGCCCTCGCCGCGATGGGTTTCGCCGCGGCCGCCGTCGACGGCTGGCATGCCAGCAGCGCGCATCCACGCACGGGAAAAGTTTCCCCGCCGGATGAGTTCCGTCACCAAATCGAGGCGATCAATGTGCTCGCCGAGCACTATCCCGTGAGCCGGAAGAACGTGGCCCTCTTCGGTCAGCGCGCTGCCGCCCGCCGTGGCTTTCAACTCGTCGCTGCATACCCCGAATGCTTCCGCTGCCTCGTCGCGATCGACCCCGGCAGCCTCTATCTCGACCTCGAGTCACTTCAAGCCAGCTACCGTCAGCACCCGCGTCCGCATTTGCAGGTTGCGCTGGTGTTCGCCCCCAAGCACCCAGGTGCCACCGCGGACAGCGAGATGCGTCGCGTGCGCCCCATCGCCGACGTGAAACCCACCACCCGCGCGTTCGATGAGACTCTTCTCCAAGTCATCGACGAGCTGCGCCGCCGCGGCACTGAAGTCTCGTTGCAGGAACTCCGCCTCAACTTTCTCGCCGGCGATCCCGAAGCGCGTGCCGCCGCGTTTGAAGAAATCGAACCGTTCCTCAACGCCCACCTCTATCGCTACGGTGTCGAGCTCCGCGAAATCGAAGTCGTCGGCTCGGACGTGCCGCTGCCGGAGCGCTGATGGTCCACCGACGCCCACCATTGCATAATCCGCCTCAACGCTGCAGCTCGCGCAGCACTACCTCCGCCGCCTCGACATCGCGCAGCGCGTTCGCCGGGAGTTCATCGGCGCTCTTGAACACGCGCAGCGCGTCCGGCGACTCGAGCGATACGTGCGATTCGTCAAAGTTTTCCTTCAACCCGAACTGCGCTGCGAGGAAGCGATACATCGCCGCCCTCTTCGACGGACCGTAGTCGTGACCTTCGGTCGCGAGGTGAACGTTCGCGACCTTGTTCTCGGCGTCGTAGAGGCGATACACGTGCTGGAAAAACGGGAACTCGCTCTTTGGCGTCGCTTGCGTCCAGTCGCCGCCGTCCGACACGACAAGCATCGGCTTTGGCGCCGCGAGCGCGGCGATCATCGCGTTGTTCGCGAAATGCTCCGCGCTGCGGTGGATCGGCAACCCGCTCTCGCACGGACAACCGCCGAAAAAATACGACGACACCATCGCCACCGGCACGCTCACCGCCACGCGCGGCTCCATTGCCGTCAGCAAAAACGCCTGCGTCCCGCCGCCGGATTCTCCCGTGACGGCGATGCGCTCCTTGTCCACGCCATGCAGCGACGCGAGAAACTCGACCGCGCGCAGGTTCGTCCAGAGCTGCATGGTCATCGAAAACGGCCGACGATGCGCCGCGGCCCCGAACTGCACCAGCGAGTCGCCATAGCCGAACAGGTCGATCGAAAGCACCACCGCGCCCATCCGCGCCAGCGTCGCCGCGCGCCGCTGCACGCCCTCGTGAAACCGACCGTGCCGCGCCCAGTCCGCAGGCGCATTCACCCCAGCGGTGTGCCCGTGCGTGGTCAGCACCGCCGGCGCCCGCTTCGGCGCGCGCAAGGGTCGGTAGAGATTTCCGCACGCGTAGACGCCGGGCACCGACTCGAACATCACGTTCTGCACCGTGTAGCCGTCGTGCGCGCGCGGCTCGCTCACCATCGCGTTCAGCGGCGTGCGCTCCGGCCACGGCGCGAGGCCCGCGCCCTCCTGAATTTTCCGGCGCACGACGTCCCCATAGGCCGCCCACGCCGCGCGCGTGTCGAATTGCTTCGCCGCCGCCTGCAACACCGCATCGCCCTGCTCCGGCGTCAGGTAAGTCCGCACGCACAGCGTCGGACCTTCCACGGCCGGTGCCGGCAAGCCCGGCGGCAGCCAGTCGACCTGCGCGGATGCACGCGACGCGATGAGAAGCGCGAAAGCACCAATGATGACCGCAAGGCACGCCGTGCCGCGCATCCGGCGACGCTCCGTCGTCGCCGCTCTTTCATCCAGAGTTCTTCTCCCGCTCATAGCGTGCTCCGAAACTCGTAGCTGCCCGCCGGCACTTCGAAGATCGTGCGCGCGCCGCCCTCGGAAATCTGCCCTTCCGGCTTCGCGCCCTGCACGCAGCTTGCGTCGCGTCCGGGCATGAGCACGCGCGCGCTCGTGTTCGCGGGCACCGTGATCTTCAGCGTGAACTTGGCCCCCTCGCGCTCCCACCGCACGGCGTGGCGGCCGTGCAGCGACTCGTGGCTCGATTCCGCCCAAGTAATCCCGTCCACCAATTCCGGCCGCACCATCATGCGCTTGAAGCCCGGCAGGCGCGGATCGGGTGCGAGGCCGGCGAGGTGTTGGTGGAACCACTCGAGAATCTGCCCGAGGAAGAAATGATTCTGCGACGCGCCGAGCAACGCCGGCCAGGATTCGGCCAGCGCCGTCGCCCCTTGCTTCAGTTGATACGCGTATCCCGGCACGTTCTCGTTCAGCGCCGTCTTCAGAATCAGATCCGGCCGCCCGCCCGCCGTGAGCGCCTGCAGCAGGTAACGATAACCCACCGCACCCGAAGTGGAGTAGCCGCGCGCTTCGATCGCTTTCACCAGTGCGGCGAAGACCGTCGCGCGATCCTCCGGCGCGACGAGATCCAGCGCCAACGCAATCGCGAGCGAGCTGTCGGAACCGGAGCCGTAGAGCTCTTTCGTGTCCATTTTCCGGAACTCCCGTCGAAACGCGGAAGCGATCGCACCTGCCTTCCGCTCAAACTCCGCCGCCTCGTCAGCGTGGCCGAGGACGCGCGCCGTCGCGGCCAGCACGCCCGCATCGAGGTAGTAATGCGCCGTGGCGGTGATCGTGCCGGGAGTGAGGTTCGGGCGCTTCCCCGCCCCGACCAGCACATCATACCAATCGCCGAGGCCCGCCTTGAGCACGCCGCCCTCCGCCTCTTTCTCGAGGAATGCGAAGTAGCGCTTCATCGCGTCGTAACGCGCGCGCATCAACCGCGTGTCGCCGGTGAACAGATACTGTTGCCACGGCACGATGATGAACGACGCGCCCCACTCCGCTGTGTTGCGGAAGGAACCCTCGAACTGGACGTATTCGGGCGCGACGTTCGGCACGAGACCGTCCGGCAACTGCGCGTCGGCCATGTCGCCCATCGCCTTCGTCATCAGCCGGGACAGATCCCACTCGTAGCGGAGCGCGTGACCGTTGAGATGCAGCTGTTCGAGCCAGCCGAGTTTCTCGCGATGCGGACAATCGGTGAGAATCGAAACCATGTTCGAGCGCTGCGCCCAAACGATCAGGTCGCGGATGCGTCCCAGCCGCGGATCGGAAGCAGCGAAATGCCCGACGTGCTGCGCCGCCGAGTGCACGATGACCATCTCGACCTGCTCGAGCTTGGCGCGCGGACCGGGCGCGACGCCCGCCACCGCCTCGCGCGTGCCGTCGCGCGCGAATCGCTCGTGGGCCGACAACAGCTCCACGTAGAGATACCGCGAACCGAGATAATAGAACTGCGGGAACCACGTCTCCTCGCCGTCGGTGGCTTTCGTGTAGCTCCACCACGCGCTGCCGCGATGGGCACCGCCCATCGTGTCGCGATTGATCGTGCCGTCCTCCTTCACCACTTCGCCGCCGGTGAGCCGCACCGTCGAGCCGGCCGGGCCGCTCACGCGAATGCGCGGCATGAACGAAACGTTTTGCCCGAAATCCACCAGCTGCACGCCGGGCGCGAGATCGCGCACGCTGACCGGCGCACGCGTCTCGATCGGCATCACAGGCTCCGATGCGTGCGTGAAGCCGCGCAACGTGCCGAGATCGGCGGGCGCGGGCACGGCCGCCTTCCACGCCGCCGCGTCGAAACCCGACTCCTTCCACCCACGCGGCTCACGCCGCGCATCGTAATCTTCGCCGCCGAATATGCTCGAAAACGTGATCGCACCGGCCGCCGTCTGCCAGGTCTCGTCGGTGCCGACGACCTCCGTCGTGCCGTCCGCATAGTCGAGCCGCAGGTGCAGAATCGCGCGTTGCGGCCCGGTCGAGATCGTGAACTTCGCGAAGCGTTTTCCCGTGATGCGCTCGACGTGCAGCATGCCGTTGCCCAGCGAGAAGCCCACGGCGTTGCGCCCTTCGCGCAGCAGCGCCGTGACGTCGCGCGTGTCGTAGAGCACGGTGTCGCGATAATCCGTCCAGCCGGGCGCCAGCACATCGTCGCCGGCTTTGCGGCCGTTGAAAAACAGTTCGTATTGCCCCAGCCCGCTGACGTGCGCGATCGCGCGCCGCAGTCCGGGCTTCACGGAAAATTCGGCGCGCGCGAGCGTGTTCTCCAGCCGCTCGCCGGGCGCCATGATCCATTTCCCGCGCCAGGCTTCCGGGGCGAGTCCCATCGTCCACGTCGCGGGCGCGCTCCACTCGCTCGCGGCGCCGTCCGCGTCCCACACGCGCACCTTCCAGTGCACGCGCTGCGAATCGCGCAGCGGCGAGCCGGCGTAGGCGATGAAGGTCGTGGCGTCGCTCGCGACGCGGCCGCTGTCCCACAAATCACCGCGATCGGCCGCGAGCAACTCCGGCGCCGTGGCCACGAGCACGTGATAAGCGGTCTGGCGCGCACCGGGGCGCTCGTCGGCCACTTGCCAGAACAAAGCCGGCTGCGGCACGTCGATGCCGAGCGGTTCGGCGGCGTGCTCGCATTTCAGGTGCACCGGACGCATTGCGGCTTCCAGCGGCGCGACCACTAGCAGCAATGCCGCCAGGTAGGGGCGGTTGTCCCCAACCGCCCGCACGATCTGCGCGCAACGCTGCACCGGGCGGTTGAGGACAACCGCCCCTACCCACGCGACCAACGTTCGCCAGGCATTCATAGCTGCTTCGGATCGACGACCACGTGTTTGATCCGCTCGCGGTTCCACGTGTAGGTGATGTGGACGCGTCCGTCACGCGCCTGGATCACGGCCGGGTAAGCGTAGCCGGCCTTGTTCGGCTCGGTCTCGAGGGTGAGCACCATCTGCCACTTCAGGCCGTCGGAAGAGACGGCAACGTTCAACGGCCAGCGATCGCCCTTCGCCTCCTCCGCGCGGTGTCCGTTATGGTTGTAGACGATCAATTGCCGTCCGTCGGCCAGCGTCACGGCGTCGGTGCCGGAGGCGGGATTGGGCAACTCGATCGCGGTGAGCGGCGACCACGTCTTGCCGTTGTCCTTGGACCAGGTCTGGAAAACCACGCCCTGCTTCGTGCGACCGACCGTCTGGAGGCGTCCGTCGCGATGGAACAGGATGCTGCCCTGGATCGAATCGATCTTCGGGCCCTGCGGCACGGCAGCGGTGCGCTCCCAGGTTTTACCCTGATCGCGCGAGAGTTCGAAGTGCGTCAGCCAACCCTCCTTGTTGCCTTCGGTGCTCGACGGCGAAATCCACGTGCCGTCCGCGAGCACGACCGGCTTGTTCTTGATCGGGCCGAGGATGCCGTTCGGCAGTCGGCGCGGCATGCTCCAGTTTTTGCCGCCGTCGGTCGACTCCATCACCATGCCCCACCAATCGCGTGGGTTCGGCCCGACCTTGTAGAACAACACGAGCGGACCGCCCGGGGCTTGGAACAGCACGGGATTCCACGTCGGCTGCCGCGGCGAGCCGTCGGCCTGCACGCCGTTCGCGACTTCGACCGCGGGCAACCATTTGCCGCCTTCGTGGCGCGCGACCCAGATGCCGACGTCGGGGTTGCGCTCCTTCGTGCCGCCGAACCACGCCGCCACGAGTCCGCCGCCGGTCGTCTCGACGATCGTCGAGGCGTGGCACTCCTTGTAGGGCGCATCGGGATTGATGAACTCGGACGAGATCACCGCCGGCGCAGGCGCGGCCAGTGCAGCGGTGGCGGTGCCGAGAAAGAGGGCGAGGATGGGGAGCGGTTTCATAAAGCGAAATCAGTTAACCACAGATGAACACAGATAGACACAGATCGTGACGAGCAGCCGCGCGTGAGCCGAGGGCATTGCGAGCGAAGCGAGATTCGGCCGCCAAGTCCGCGACCACGTTGTCGCTACGCTCCAACGCGGCTACACGACAGAGGCAGAACTGGGATCTGTGTTTATCTGTGTGCATCTGTGGTTCACCTGCTGGGTTCGTGCCGCCGCGGCAGCAGCCATGCCGCGATGGCGCCACTCGCCAAAATCGCGAGCGTGCCGAACACAATGACAAGAAAACCGTGGAACGGGCTGCGCCACGCCGCGGGAAACCACGCGATTTTCGGCGACAGGGTCATCCAGAGAATCACGAGCAGCCCGACGGCCACGCCGATGAGCCCGGCGCGCCCATCCGCCCGGCGCACGAGGCGACCGAGCAGGAACAGCCCGAGCATGCCGCCGCCGAAAATGCCCGCCAGTTCCCACCACACGTCGAGCGCGCTCTTGATGCGGATCATCGCCAGGGCGGCGCCGACGCAGATGCCGCCGAACAGCAGCGTCGAGCCGTAGAGCACCGCCATCGACTCGCGCTCCGTCGCCTGCGGCCGCAGGTAGCGGCGATAAAGATCGTTGAGGAACAGCGTCGACATGCAGTTCAGGTTCGAGTCCATCGCGGCCGCACACAGCCCCGCCACGACGAGTCCCGCGAGTCCGGCGGGCAGCGCGGTGCTGATGAAATGCGGAAACACGGCGTCGGCCGGGGTGCCGGGCGGCAACGCGCCGGGCTGTTGCGCGTAAAACGCGAACAGTGCCGTTCCGATGAAAAAGAACGCCGCGCCCACGGGCAGGTAGAGCATCGCGCCGACCCACACGCTGCGCGCCGCGGCCGCGTCGGACTTCGCGGTCACGTAGCGCTGCACGTAACTCTGATCGATGCCGAAATTCTGCAGGTTGATCACGATGCCGTAAACGAGCACCACCCAGAACGTCGGCGCGGCCAGGCTGCCGCCGAGCGAGCCGAGGCTGAACTTGTCGTGCTGCGCCGCGATCGTGAACAGTTCGGTCGCGCCACCGGGCATTTTCCAGACCAGCGTCGCGACGCACGCGAGCGCGCCGCCCACGAGCACGACGGCCTGCACGACGCCGGTCCAGATCACCGCCTCGGTGCCACCGAGCAGCGGGTAAACGATTATCGCGGCGCCGGCGACGACGATGATCGTCTTGATGTCCCAGCCGGTGAGCGGCACCAGCGCCAGCGCCAGCAGGTAGATGATCGTGCCGAGCCGCGCGACCTGCGTGAGCAGGTAGCACAAGACGGCGTAGCTGCGCGCCCAGCCGCCGAAGCGGCGCTCGAGGTGGTGATACGCGGATATCTCACCCGTCGCGCGGAAGAACGGCACGAACCACTTCACCGCCACCCACGCCGCCAGCGGCAGCGTCAGAGCGAAGACGAACGCATTCCAGTCGCCCGCGTAGGATTTTCCGGGATTCGCGAGGAAGCTGATGCTGCTGACGTAGGAGCCGAAGATCGACAGGCCCACCGCCCAGCCGGGCAGCGAGCGTCCGCCGGACATGTAGTGCTCGCTGTCGCGGTTGCGCCAGTAGAACCAGCACCCGAAGCCGGTGACGCCGACGAGATACACCAGCAGCACGGCGAGGTCGGCGAAGGCGAGCGGGCGGGTCATTCGGAGCGAGGCGCGAAATTCAGGAGTGGAACGCGTTGACCTCAACGCGTTCGAGGAAACCGGGAGGGCAGTGCTCCGTCGGCGCCGCGAACACGAGCGTCGGCGCCGACGGAGCGGCGCCCTCCCTTAGCAACGCATCATGATTGGCGTGACTCATGGCGCAGACGTGCCCAGCGCGAGCAGCGATTGCACGACCGCCCGCGGCACCGCGACGATGCAGCCGTGGCGCGCGTGCGCGGGCATCTTGATCCGGTCGCTCACGTCCTCCCACTTAACGAGATCGCGCGAGCGCAACATCCCGATCGCATCGAGCATGTGCTTGTCGAAGTAAACGCGGTATTCGCCGTCGACCGTGACGGCGCTCGGGCCCTCGGCCCAATAGTTGCCGGTGAGCGCGGGCGAAGCCTCGCCCCACGGGCCCTCGGCGCTCTCGCCGCGGATCAGGCGGATGTTCTTCTCCGTCTTCGGCTGCACGGTCTCGTTCTTCACGAACATCAGCCAGCGACCGTCGTCGTCGCGCAGCAGGTTCGCATCGATCACGTTGAAGCCGCCGTCGTAGAGCAGCCGCGTCGGCTCGAACTTCACGAAGTCCGTCGTCGTGGTCGCGTAGATGCGATGGTTCCGCTCGGGACGCTTGTTGGACATCTCCGTCTCGGGAAACTTTCCGAGGATGGTCGTCGACCAGAAGATCAGGTAGCGCTGCCGCTGGTCGTCCCACACGATCTCCGGCGCCCAGCAATTCTGCGCCTGCGGCTCGTGCGCCATCACCGGCAGCGTTTTCTGCTCGGACCAGTGCACGAGGTCCTTCGAAGATGCGTAACCGATGTCGCGCCCGGTCCAGCCGGTCGTCCACACGAGGTGCCAGGTGCCGTCCGGTCCGCGATAGAGGCACGGATCGCGCATGAGCTTCTTCTCGCCGGCCGTCGGCGTGATCAACGCCTGGCCGCCGTTGAGCATCTCGAACGCGTAGCCGTCCCGACTCCATGCGAGCCGGAAACCTTCCGTCTCCCGGTCGTGATAAAAATACGCGAACAGGTAACAGGTCTCGGGTAACGGCGCCTCCGCCGCGCGGAGCGGCGCGAGGAGCGCGAATGCCAGAGCCAGCCAGCCCAGTCGTTTGCCTCGGAATGCGCGACTCATGATCCTTCGAGCAACAGTTCGAGTTTCACCGGCTTGCCATCGGCGCCGACGCGGCGCACGCGCACGGCGATGCCGGGCTTGCCGGGCAACTTCACCGTGCGGCCCTGCGCGTCGGCGAAGTGGTAACCGTCGAGCTTCTTGGTCACGAACTCGCCCTCGACGGGCGTGATCGTCATGGCCCACGTGTCGATCACGTCGACGACATAGCGTTGGCCGTCCTCGACGCCGTTCTTGTAGAGCTTGAACGCCCACTCCGTCGGCTGCGTGCGACCGAAATACGTCAGGTAATAGGTCGCAGGCACACCGCCGGTGTTCGGATCCTGCCACTTGTCGATCGGATCGAGTCCCTGGGGCGGACCGTCCTCGAGAATCTGGCGCAGGAACGCCAGCCGCGGCGCGCTTTGGCCCTTCAACGTGCCGCCGAAGGACGTCCAGGTGTCTTCATTTTCAAGGAAGTAATCGCCGTGGCCGACATAGGTGCCGGCCACCGTGCCGCACCAGAAGCGGTGCACCATCTCCTCGCCACTGAGTTGCCCCCAGCGATACGGGCTTTGGCCCTCGTATTTAACCTCGTCGTAAACGACCGGCTTGCGCCACACGCCGCGATACATCTCCGCACGACCGGGTTCCTCGACCGCCGCACCGTTCTGGATCGACGCGTGCGTGACCCACGCCTTGCGGTTGTCGTAGAGCAACGAGCCGTTGTGGATCGAGCGCAGGTGACCGTAGGGATCACAGGCCTGCACCAACTCGCCGATGCGGTCCCAGTCGTCCTCGGTCTTCGTGCGCAGGAAATCGTATTCGTTGGCCAGCGACCACCAGATGTTCCGGAACGCCCCGAGGCGCGCGACGACGTAGCGCACGTAGCGCTCGTCCGCCGCGGCATCCATCGTCTCGAAACCGAACTTGCCGTAGGGATTGAAGAGAATCACGTCGGCCTCGACGCCGAGATCGCGCAGCTGCGCGATGCGCTTCTCGAGGTGACGGAAATACTCCGGATTGAAGCGCGCGAAATCCCAGTCGTGCGGCGGCGTGCCCACGAACGGCCAGCGCGGCGGCGCGAACGATTTTTGGTAAGGCGTCGGCTGCGGCGTGAGCAGCATGCGAACCTTGTTGAACGGCGCGGCGGCCAGCGTGCGGAGCGTCTCCTCCTGCACCGCTTCGGGCGTGTCGGTCCAGTTGTAGATCGTGGTGCCGATCTGCTTGAACGGCGTGCCGTCGGCGTAGGCGAAGTGGAACGTGTTCGCCACGCGCACCGGGCCGTGATTGCCCTTCGAGGGCGCCGCGGCGACGAAAGCGCCGAGCTTGCCGGTCAGCGGCCAGCGATTGCTCTTCGTCTCGTAACGCCACTCGCCGACGGCGCCCGGCATGAAGCGGATTTTGTAGACGCCGTCGCCGTCATAGAAACCCGGCACCTCGAGCGTCGTGGCGCCGTTGGTGAACACCGCGCTGAAGCGGACATCGACAAACGGATTGCCGTCGGTCGGGCCTTTGAGTTCGAGCTCGAACACGCCCCACTTCTCGACGGCGGCGGGCGTCGCCGCGAACGACGACAGCGCGCCGCCCAGCAGGACGGCGAAAGCGATGACTAGCGAACGGACGGATTTCATAGGAACGAAATTGCTATGCTGGCTCGGAGGTGGTCGCCGGTGTCCCTGCCAGTGATGTGAAGCGCGCGCAACGACCGCCAGTAGCCGCGCTTGAGCGCAGCGAAAGCGTGGCCGCGAAAGAACACGTGAACGCCGCGACCACGTTGTCGCTACGCTCCAACGCGGCTACTCCTTCGGCTGGCAGCAAGACGCATCGATCGAGCGCGTTCATGGCTGCACCTCCCCCGCTTCCGGCAGGCCCGAGATCACGGCTTTGCCCGGGAACTTCGCGCGATACTCCGCGGCCATGGCGGCGATCGACGCGGCGTTCGGGCGGCCGCCTTTCCACTTCCGCAATTCCTGACGCGGCGCGAGTTGCTGCCCGCCCTTCGGCGCGAACGTGTCACCCGAGCCCGTGCGGAACCAATACGTGAGATCGATCACATCGACAATGGCCGCACGCGCCGGATCGGCGAGGATGGCGTCCTGCACGTCCTTCGGGGCGCTGAGCGCGATCAACGGATGCTGGCCCGTTTCGCGTTCCCACTCCGCGATCACGTCGAGCCAGAACTGCATGAAATGCAGCGGCCCGCTGTTTTCCGCCGTGAGCGTGTGGATGACGTTCGGCTCGTCCGCGAGATTCGCCAGGCACTGGCGGATGTAGGCGCGATGCAGGCCGCGCCGCACAGGATGGCTCACATCGTAGAACTCATTCGCCATCTTGATCGTGTCGCCATCGA
This sequence comes from Candidatus Didemnitutus sp., assembly GCA_041906465.1. Taxonomy (GTDB): domain Bacteria; phylum Verrucomicrobiota; class Verrucomicrobiia; order Opitutales; family Opitutaceae; genus Didemnitutus. Next base: position 121,402 of record JAYRJE010000001.1, read on the forward strand.
ACGGCGGAGGCTCGGTGAAGCCGGTTTGGTTGAGGTTGTTCACCGGACGCCACGGGCAATCGACCCAGTGTGCGGCCGATTCGATGATGTTGTGCTGAAAATACATCTCGTTCACGAGCACGAGCCCGTGCCGCCGCGCTTCGGCGGCGAACGCTTTCAGCCGCCCGAAATACCACGGATTGTAGCGCGTCAAATCGTAGCGGCTGAGTCCGTCCCACGCCTTTCCCTGCCCGCTCCGCAAGAACGGCTGCTCAAAAAACGGCGGCCATACCTCGGCATCCGGACGGCGGATCAGCTGATGATCGTCGCGGCGGCGGTCATACCACAGGCCGTAATGCTGCCGCAGCACGACCTCGCCACGTTGCACCATGCCCTTCGCGAGAGCGGGAATCTCGTCCGTGAGTCCGGTGCCGGCGCGTCCGGGCGCGAACCGCGTCAGCGCCGGACCGATCTCCTTCGCGCGCGACGATTCGAGCCGTCCTTTCCACCACGCCACTTCGGTTTGTTTGCCGGAAAGATCTTTCCCGCCCACCGTGAGCCGACCGTTTTCCAAGGTGAGACGCAGATCAGGAGGCGGAGCCGAAACCGGGGCCGCCGGCAAAGTCAGCGCAGCCAGCGTCGGCACCGCTTCGGTCGCCGGTGCGTAGCGGCGTGGCTCGAGTGCGGCCAACGCACGTTCCCCGAGGCGCGCAACGAGCTGCGCACGATAGAGCGACTTCGGATTCGCGAACTCCGTCACCAGGCTCCAGCGCCCGTCGCCGACAAACTGACCCCACACCGCAACCGCCCAATTCGTCGCGCCCGGCGGTCGACGCGAGACGATCACGCCGGCCTCGCAGCCCCACGCCATGGAGTTCGCCGCCGCCCAGCCGACGCCTTGATTGAACGTCTCGAGATTGTCCAGGCGCAGCGCCCCGCCATCGATCGACACCTGGTCGAACAGCAGGCCGCTCACCCACGGTGCGATCGAGCCGCTGAAGCTGCTCGTCTCGCGCGCGACACAATCGACAAACGCGATCGGACCGCTCGCGCCGTGTCCGACCACGAAGTCGTTGCGCCCTTTTTCCGACGTGCCACGCAACACCAGCACCTGTTGCCCGCGCACGTGAAAAGCCAGGCGCCGATAGCCCGCCACTTCCGAAACCGGGTCGATCGAACGACAGTCCTGCAGCGTGACGCGCGAGGCCTTCGCGCCCACCTGCACCGCCGAACCGGCGAAGTGCGCCGCCGTGACGTCGCTCACCCACGCATCGCGCACCGCGTGGAGATCGATCGCGTTCCACGCGTGCTGCTCATCCAGCGCGTTCGCCGGATCGAAACTCGATTCGCAGCGCAAATGCTCCACGCCGACGTTCGTCAGATAACCTTCCTGCACGAACGGAGTCACCGTCGCCGGCGCGAGCTTCGCTTCGAGCGCGGTCGTCAACGGCGCATCGAGCACCAGCGCGTCCTGCTCGACCGCCACGACGACGCGCTCCCACTCGACGTTGATCTTGCCCGGCCGCCATTGGAACGGTTGCCGTCCCGGCGCCCAGTCCATGCCCACGGCTTTGATCCACTCCGCCGTGCTCTCGCGCTCGATCCGCACGCGCGTGCCGGCCGCGAACGCCGCCGGCTGGGCCACGCGCAACCGCACCGCGCCGACGGGCACGTAGCTATCGATGACTTTCACCGGCGCCGCGAGCGTCCGCGGCCGATCGGCGCCCGCGACCTCGATCAGCGCGCGGCGATCCGTGCCCGTCGCCAGCAACGTCGTGCCGCCGTCGCCCGCACCCGCGCCGCGCAGCACCACACCGCTGGTCGTCACGCGGATCTGCCCCGCGATCTCAAATTGCCCCGGCGCGAGTTCCACGGCGCCGCGCAGCCCCTGCGCGTCCGGCGGCAGCGACGCCACGTAGTCGAGAGCCGCCTGGATCCTGGCGCCGTCATCGCCCTCCACGGGCGCCACGCGCACCCGCGCCGGCACGACCGGCAGCGGAACGCCACCGCCGCGGTAGCCCGCATGCGAGTAATCCGGCACGCGATTGCCGCGCGCATCGGCGAGATACGTGAGCTGGCCCGCTTTTGTCACCTCGACCGGCACCGGCTCGTTCGCGGCGAAAGCAGCGAGCCCCAGCACCGGCACCAACGCGACCAACGCGGCGCGGAGAACTCGTAGAGGCGCGCCTTGAGCGCGGATGAGCCGCGCCCCTACACCGCTGTTACGCGCGAAAACTCGGAAACGCTGCGTCATTCGTTCGGCAATGGCGCTGTCAGCTTGGTCAGCTCCGGCGCGCTCGCGAGGAGTTTTCCATCAACGAAGAGCCGCAGGCCGCGCGCGCCGAAGCGGCTGCCGTCGCGATCCCACTCGATCGCGAGCTCGCGCCCGCGATAGCGCACGCCGTCGAGGCGGAACCACGTCCAAGTATCCGCCGGAAGCAACGGCGCGATCTCCACGACCTCGTCCGCGCGCGGACGCAGCCCAATCACGCCCTCGATCAGCAGATCGGCGAACGTCGAGTGGTGGTAGTAACGGCTGCGCGGATTCGTGCCCATGATCCACTCGCCCGTCTTCTCGTCGAGGTATTCGCCGATGTAGGGCTTCCCGTCGAAGCGGTGGCAGCGCACGTAAGTCATGAACGCGTCGAAATAGTCCCGCGGCGTGATCACGTCCTGCGGATAGTCGTGCAAAACCCGCGCGAGGGCGGTCAGCGTCTGCGACGTGGCGAACGGCCACACCGCGCCGTCCCATTCGCAGGTGCGGATGCCGCGCGTGCGGAACGTCGGATCGCGCCGCTCGGCCGTGGTGATGCCCGCCGGCGCCTTGAAGCCTTGCTCGTCGAGCAGTTGCTTCCACGCCCGTTCATAACCCTTGCCCGGTTCCGGCAGGCCAAAATACCACGGAATAAAACCGATCTCTTCGCGAACGGGAATGCGCTCGAGCTGCTCGGTGCGCGACGTGAAGAACTGCCGCTCCTCGTCCCACAGCGTTGCCAGCACGAGCGGACGCAGTTGCGCGGCTTTCGCGCTGAATTCCTGCACGACGTCCGCGCGTCCCCCGAGTCGCCCGAGTTCGGCCAGCGCGACTGCGTTGCCATACATGTAGCTGCTGAGCGTGGGGCGCACGTTCTTCACTTTGCGGCCGCCGCTGATGGATTCCTCCATCGCGTCCCACACGTCGTGCTGCCAGAAAAGACCGTCGGCGCGGCGGTGCTTTTCCTCCCAGCGGTGATAATCCGCCACGAGGTCATCGAGCAGCGCGAGCGTGCCTGCGCGATCGCCGGTCACGAGCATCCGCTGCCACAGCGCATGCGCGAGCCACTGCGAATATTTGTGCAGATGGTCCTGCGGCCGGCTGTTGTTACCGTGCAGCCAATATTGCACGTAGTCGTCCGCAAAACTCTGATCCCGCATCCACCGCATCTCCATCAAATGATGCCCCAGCGCGCTGCTGACGGGGCGCGGCTTCGTGATGAACTCGGTGAACACCCAGCGTCCGCTCGCCTCATCGCGTTTGAGGTGCTTGCGCAGCGACCACCAGCGAAACCAATAGATTTCCTCGACCTCCGGGTCCGAGCAGATGAACGACGGCACGTTCGCGCGCAGCCACGCCGCCGACGCGGCGTTCGGCACGGCGTTGACCACCGGCTCGTCTTCCATCGCGTTGAACTTCGCGACGTGACGCTCGATCGGATCGGCGGTTTCCGCGCCCGGCGCGGCGCCAAGCGCGAGCACGGCGGTGAGGGCGGCGAACAACAGGCGGCGGGGTGACATCGAGGGGAGCAACAGGGGTGGACAACACCGTCTGTGACGTGCGGAAGAGCGTCTCTATTTCGCCCGCGTTGTCCAGACAGGTGCCGCAGCCGGCGGAAGACCGGACGCTGAACGCAGCATCCTACCGAATGGCTCCCGGAATTACTCCCGGCGGCAGGAATATTTCTTTCGGAATCGTAATGCGGCCGCGAGCACGTCTTTGGCGCCCGTCTTGCCGTTGGGCCCCGGCCCGACGCGCCGAGCCGCACGAACTCAGCAACTAACACGATCATGCCGCCCGTTCACCGCCACGTGTCCGACCGCCCATCTCCGTTGTTCGGACTATTTTTCCACTCGGGACGCGCACACGTTCCGCCATTGCCATCGAAAAAATCACCGTCACTGGATAGCGGGGCACGCTTCGCGAAACCGGGGCGCGCCTTGTCTGCCATGTCCCGTTCCCACCCCACCTGCTCGGCTTCCGCCGGCGCTCTGCGCGCCGCCCAGCGCGCGCATCGCCCGCAATGAGCACGCCGCGTCCGATCAAGCTGCTCCAGCCCGCGCGCATCGCATTCGGCGCGGGTTGCGCCGCCAACGCCGCGCTGGAATTTTCCCGCGGCCACCACCGCCGCGCCGTCGTCATCACCACCGCGGCCCTCCAGGCGCCCGCACAATCGCTCGCGCAATCCCTCCGCGACGCCGGCATCGCCACCGAAATCCTCTTCGAGCCGCCCGCGGAACCGACCATCGCCTCCTGCGAGGATCTCCGCCACCGCACCCACGCCGCCCAACCCGACGTCGTTTACGCCCTCGGCGGCGGCAGCGTTCTCGACGTCGCGAAACTCGCGGCCGCGCTGCACGACCGCAGCGAACCGGTCAGCCAATTCATCGGCAACGGCCTCGTCACCACACGCCGCACCGCCCTCGTCTGCCTGCCGACGACCGCCGGCACCGGCAGTGAGGTCTCGCCCAACGCCCTGCTCCTCGACGAAGCCGCGCAGGCCAAGAAGGCCGTCATCAGCCCCGTCCTCGTGCCTGATGTCGCCATCGTCGATCCCGAGCTGATGCGCTCGCTGCCGCCGACGCTGACGGCCACGACCGGCATTGACGCCTTGGCCCACTGCCTCGAGGCCTACGCCAATCTTTCCGCCCACGCCGTCGTGGATCTGCACGCCCTCGAAGGCGTCCGGCTCATTGCGCAGCACTTGCCGCGCGCCGTCGCCGACGGCAACGATATGGCGGCCCGCTCCGCCGTCGCGCTCGGCAGCCTCTACGGCGGTCTCTGCCTCGGTCCGGTGAACACCAACGGCGTGCACGCTCTCGCCTACCCGCTCGGCGGCGAGCATCACCTGCCGCACGGCCTGTCGATCGCGCTGATGCTGCCGCACGTCGTCGCGTTCAATTGCTCCGCGCTCCCCGAACGCCACGCCGCGCTCGCTCGTGCGCTCGGCGCGCCCGACCTCGGCAGCGACCAGCGCACCGCCGCGCAATTGCCGGAGCGCCTGCACGCGCTCCTCGCCGCCTGCCGCGTCCCGATGGGCCTCGAACGCCACCACATCCCGCGCGCCAAACTCCCGCAGCTCGCTGAAGCCGGCCTGCTCGTCACCCGCTTGCTCAAAAACAATCCGCGCCCCGTCTCCCGCGACGATGCCGTCGCGATCTACCAAGCCGCCTATTGCGCATGAAAAACGTTTCGCATGAAGGCGTCATCGTCCCGCTGGTCACTCCGGCGACTCCGGACGGACGCCTCGATGAAGCCGCCGCCGAGCGCCTCGTGGCGCACGTCGCCGGCCAGGGTTGCGGCCTGCTGATCGCCGGCACCACGGGCGAAGTCGCCTCGCTCCCCGACGCCGCGCGCCGACGCTTCGTGGAAATCGCCGTGCGCGTGACCGCACGCCGCGTGCCCGTGCTGGCGTGCATCGCGCACAACTGCTTCGCCGAGAGTGTCGCCCTCGGCCGCGAGCACCTGCGCACCGGCGCCGACGCGGTCGTCGCGATGCTGCCGAACTACTTCAAGCTCGAGCCCGCCGAGATGCAGAGCTACTTCGAGCAACTCGCCGACGCGACGCCGGGGCCGCTCTATCTCTACAACATCCCGCCGACGACCGGCATGTCGATTCCGCTCGATGTGATCGAAGCCGTCGCCGCGCGCCCGAACGTGATCGGGCTGAAAGACTCCGAAAGCACCGCCGGCCGCGCCGAAGCGCTCGCGCAACGCTTCGCAAACCGCCGCGATTTCGCGCTCTTCATGGGCTTCGCCGCGCACAGCGCCGTCGCGATGAAGATGGGCTTCCGCGGCTTCGTGCCGAGTTCGGGCAACCTGCGCCCGGACATCTCCGCCCGCCTCTTCGCCGCCGCGCGCGCCGGTGATTGGACGCTCGCCGAGAAACTCCAACACGACGCCGACGCCACCACTGCGCTCTACGCCAAGGGCCGGACGCTCGGCCAATCGCTCGCCGTGCTGAAGTCCGCGCTAGCCTTGCAGAACATCTGCGGCCCCGACATGTTTCCGCCGCTCATGCCGCTTTCCGCGGGGGCCCGTGAAGCGCTCCGTCCACTCATCGACATTCTTCCTCGCTAACCATGTCCCGCCTGCCGTTCATCGTCATCGCCGACGACCTCACCGGTGCCGCCGAACTCGCGGCCCTTGCCCACCAAGCCGGCTTACGCGCCGTCGTGCTGACGGAGGCGCCGCGACGGGCCATTGCGACCGATGTGATCGTGTGCGATAGCGGCACGCGTCTCGCCACTCCCGCCGTCGCCGCGCGCAAAGTGGGCCAACTCGCCCGCCGTCTCCGCGCCATCCCGAACGCCGGCATTTTTAAGAAGGTCGACTCCGTCCTCCGCGGCAACGTCATGGCGGAAATCGAGGCGTGCATGGAAGCGCTCGATTTGCCGCGCACACTGCTGGTGCCCTGCAATCCTTCCCTCGGCCGCATCATCAACAACGGCCGCTATTTCATCGCCGGCGTTCCGTTGCACCGAACTGACTTCGCCCGCGAGCCGCATCACCCGCGCAAGACGTGCCTCGTCGACCACCTGCTCGCCGATGGCTCCGCGCCCGTGCAATGCTACCACACCGCCGACGAGTTGCCCGAAAACGGCGTCAGCGTCGGTGAAGCGAGCAGCCCGGCTGATGTCTCGCTCTGGGCTTCGCGCCTCGACGACAAAACTTTCCCCGCCGGCGGCGCCGATTTCTTCCGCATGTGGATTCACCACCACCGCGCCGGGCGCCGCGTCGCACGCACGACCGTGCCTGATCTCGGTCCGACGCTCATGCTCAGCGGCACCGCGACGCCGACCGATCCCGTCACGCCCGTCCCCGGTCCACAAATCGCCCTCCGGCCCAATGCGCTTCCGAAGCCCGCCCCGCTCGCCGCCGAGACGATCGCGCATCTGAAGTCCGCAAAGCGCGTCTCCGTTTTTATCCAGGTCACACCGAAGTCCGGCAAGGGCTCGTCCAAGGCGATCAACCGGATGTTCTCCACGCTCGTGCGCCGGCTGCGCCCGACACGCGCGTTCAAGCACGTCCTCATCGCCGGCGGCACCACCACCGCGCTCGTGCTCGAGTCACTCGGCTGGCACCGGCTCGAAGTCGTGCACGTGTGGGGCCCGGGCGTCGTCACGCTGCGTCCGACCGAAGCGCCGCAATTTGCCATCACGACCAAGCCGGGCAGTTATCCGTGGCCGGTGAGCCTGCGGCGCCACTTCGCCGCCATCGAGGTCGCTGTGGAATGAGTTCGGCACCGATTATCACCCTCACGCTCGGCGATCCTGCCGGCACTGGCCCCGAGCTGATCCTCAAAGCCCTCGCCCAACCCGAAGTCCGCGCCCTGGGCCCGCTGCTGGTGGTCGGCGATGCCGCCGTGCTCGCCCGCGCGCAACGTTTCACCGGCACCACGCTGCCGATTCGCACGGTCAAGAAAGCCGCGGACGCGCCCGCCTTCGCCGCCGATGGCGTCGCCGTCCTCGATCTCGCCAACATCGACGCCGCGCGCCACCAACTCGGTCGCATCGATCCGATGTGCGGTCAGGCCGCCTACGAGTCGATCAAGCGCGCCACGGAGCTCGCGCTGGCCGGCGAAGTCGGCGCCATCGTCACGTCCGCCATCAACAAAGCCGCCCTCAACGCCGCGGGCCATCACTTCGACGGCCACACCGGCCTGCTCGCGCAGCTCTGCGGCGCGCCGGGCGCCACGATGATGCTCGTCGCCGACACGCTCCGCGTCAGCCACGTCTCCACGCACGTTTCGCTCCGCCAAGCCATCGACCGCGTCCGCCCCGAGCGCATCGTCAAGGTTCTCCAGCTGACCCACGACGCCGTGCGCCGCCTCGGCATCGAACAGCCGCGCCTCGCCGTCGCCGGCCTCAACCCGCACGCGGGCGAAGGCGGCCTCTTCGGCGACGAGGAAGAAAAGTTCATCGCGCCCGCCATCGCGCAGGCGCGCGAACTCGGACTCGACGCGCACGGTCCCTTCGCCGGCGACACGATCTTCTTCCGCACGCTGCAACGCGAGTTCGACGCCGCCGTCGCGATGTATCACGACCAGGGCCACGTCGCGGCGAAGATGCTCGGCATCTGGCGCGGCGTGAACGTCACGCTCGGCCTCCCCATCATCCGCACGTCGGTCGAGCACGGCACCGATTTCGCCAACGCCGGCACCGGCCGTGGCGATCCGCGCAGCCTGATCGAAGCCATCAAGCTCGCCGCCAGCATGGCGCGGAACCGTGCGCCTGCGGTCGCTACCCGCTAAAAGCCGACTATGCGTTCCAACGTCGCACGCGTTTCGAAAGGTAGGGCGAATCCTCCGCATGAGCCGTTGCCCGCACGCGTGCATTCGGCTCGGCGGGGACGCCTCGCCCTACCGCTCGCCGCGTTGCTGTTGACCAATCTCGTTTCCGCCGCCGCTCCGGCCACGCCGCCCGTCGTTTATCACGGTCCGACCGAGGTCGCCGCGTCCGCCGACGGCGCACTACCGCCCGTCGTGGGCGTGCACAACATTCAGGTTTACCGCGCCAACCGCACTGCGTCGGCGCACGCCGACCACCTCGCGGACACCTACGTCCACGCGCCGATGCTGTGCCACTGGCGCGGGCATTTTTATCTGCAATACCTCAGCGGCCCGCGCTCCGAGCACGAGGCGCCGTGCGTGACGTCGATCACGCGTTCGGTCGATGGCGTCACTTGGGAAGCGCCGCGCGTCGCGTTCCCCGCCTTCGCGCTGCCCGACGGTTCGCAGACGATCGCGCACCAGCGCATGGGCTTCTACGTCGCGCCCGACGGCCGCCTGCTCACACTCGGTTTCTACGGCAAGCCTCCCTCGCCCAACGACGGCACCGGCCTCGGCCGCGCCGTGCGCGAGGTGCGCGCAGACGGTTCGTTCGGTCCGCTGTATTTCCTGCGCCTGAACTCGCACCGCGCCTTCCCGAATTTCACGCCACCGTTCCCGCTCTACCACACGTCGCCCGAGGCCGGGTTTGTCGCCGCGTGCGAGGCGCTGTTGGCCGACAAGTTGATGACCGCGCAATGGTGGGAGGAGGAACAGCTCGACGAATCCGGCTTCTACCGCGTGCGCGGCAAGGCGCTGTCGTTCGTCACGCGCCCCGACGGCTCGCATCTCGGCATCTGGAAAAACCGCCTCGTCGCGACCACGACGGATCGCGGTGCGACGTGGAGCGAAAAGGTCTTCGCGGTCAACTTACCGAACAACGCGTCCAAATACTGGCTGCAGCGCACCGCCGACGGCCGTTACGCACTCGTGTTCAATCCCACCGGCCGCAACCGCTACCCGCTCGCCGTCACCACCAGCGACGACAGCGCCGCGTTTCACGGCCTCGCCACGATCCACGCGGAGCTGCCCGACCAGCGTTTCGGCGGTTACCTGAAGAACATGGGCCCGCAATACGTGCGCGGAATCGTCGAGGGCAACGGCACGCCGCCCGACGCCGACCGCGCGTTCTGGCTGACTTACTCCGTCAACAAGGAGGACATCTGGGTCGCCCGCGTGCCGGTGCCTGTCACGACCGTCGTGCATGGCGCGGTCAACGACACCTTCGACTCCGCGGCGCCCGGCACACTGCCCGAGCAGTGGAATATCTACAGCCCCGCGTGGGCGCCCGTGCGCGTGGTCGACGTGGGGGCGTCGATTGACGACGCCCGCGGACACGGTCAACCCGCGCCTCCACCCGCCAATCGCGCGCTCGAGCTCCGCGACGAGGATCCCTACGACTACGCGCGCGCCGTCCGCGTTTTTCCGGCCACGCATGGCGTGAAGATTTCTTTCCGCGTCTTCGCGCGACAGACCAACTCCCGCCTCGAAATCGACCTGCTCGACGCCACCGGCCTGCGCCCGGTGCGCCTCGCGTTCGGCGAAGATGGACATCTCTGGGCCTGCCACGAAGCGCAGTGGCTCGACGCCGGAAGCTACGAAGCCGGACGCTGGATCAAGTTCGACCTCGATATCCCCGCGAGCGCCGACGCCGACCGTTGCACCGTGCTCGTGGACGGCAAATCACCGCTGCCCCGCCCTGCCTTCTTCACCGATCCGGTGAAGACCGTGCATCGCCTCTCGTTCCGCACCGGCGCCCACCGCGAACGCGGCTTCGGCGGCCGCGATCTCCCCGGCGCCGACGCCAAAGTGCCCGCCGTTTCGTTCCTCATCGACGATGTGGTAATCACGCCCGTGTCGTCGCCCTGACGTTCCTTTCAAAAACTGCGGTCCACCTCGAGACGCACGCTTCGCAGCAGTGTCCAGTAGCCGCGTTGGAGCGGAGCGACAACGTGGCCACGCTTTCGCCTGACGGCTCAAGCGCGGCTACCAATCGCTAACGCACCTTACCCTTTCACCTCCTCTCGCTTTCGGTCCCCTCGCTGTCACCCCGTATGTCTTCGCTTCATTGGTTGGATGTCACCGTTCTGCTCCTGTATTTCGCCGGAGTGGCCGTGCTGACTTTCCTCGTCTCGCGCCGCCAGCGCACGACCGAGGAATACTTCACCGCGAGCCGCGCGATCCCCGGCTGGGTCGTGTCGTTCACGCTGATGGGAACGATCATCGGCACGGGCACGTTCGTTGGGCATCCGGGCACGTCGTTTCAAAAGGGACTCATCTTCGTCGTCCCGCATTTGATCCTCCCGCTCGTGCTGCTGCTCGTCGCGAAATACATCGTGCCGTTCTACCGGCGTGTCGTGCGCATGAGCGCCTACGAGTATATCGGGCACCGTTTCGGCCTCGGCGGACGCCTCTACACCTCGCTCGGCTTCCTTGCGGATCGCGTGTTCGACATCGGCGTGACGCTCTTCACCACCGCCATCGCGGTGAACGTGCTCACCGGCTGGGAACTGCGCACCGTCATCCTCGGCGTCGCGGGCTTCACCGCCGCCTACACCGTGCTCGGCGGCATCAAGGCCGTCGTCTGGACCGATGTCATCCAAGGCACCGTCCTCATCCTCGGCGGCCTGTTCGTGCTCGGCCGCCTGCTGTTCGCACCGGAGGCCGGCGCGCCGTTCGCCGTCGTCGCCGAGGCGTGGCGCGGCGGACGCCTCACGCTCGGCTCGTGGGACTGGTCGTGGTCGAGCCTCTTCGACTCCACGCACACCACCGTCTGGCTCTTCACGCTCACCGCCGCCGTGCAATGGGCGCGTCGCTACGTGACGGACCAGCACCTCGTGCAACGCTACCTGCTCGCGCGCACCGACGCCGAGGCCAGCCGCGCGGCCGTGAGCGGCGCGCTGATCTGCGTGCCGGTGTTTTTCACGTTCATGTTCATCGGCGCGTGCTTCTACGGCTTCTTCTCGCTCGCGAAGGTTACGCCGCCCGAACTCGGCGACAGCATCATGCCCTACTTCATGATGAACTATCTGCCCGCGGGCGTGCTCGGCCTCGTGTCCGCCGCGATCCTCGCCGCCGCGATGTCGACCGTCAGCTCCGACCTCGCGAGCGTGGCGACAGTCGTCACGACGGATTATTTCACCAACTTCCTGCCCAACACCTCCGAACGCGCGCGCCTCCTGTTCGGCCGCTGCATGGTCGCCGTCGGCGGCCTGTTCGCCGCCGGCTCCGCCATCCTGCTCATCCCAGAAAAAGGCGCGGCGCCCGTGATGGAGCGCGCGATCGTGATCGCCGCGATCCTCTCTGGCGGCACGCTCGGTCTGTTCTGCCTCGGCTTCCTCACGCGCCGCGCCACGCGCCGCGGCGCCTACGTCGGCATGGCGTCTTGTCTCGTGTTCACCGCGTGGGCCGTCGCCACCGAGCCGCGCCAGCGCATGCTCGACCTCGGCTTCAATTTTGAGATGAACCCGATCCTCATCGGCTTCCTCGGTCACGTCGTGCTCTTCGTTACCGGCTATATTGCCAGTCTCGCGCTCGGCGGCTATCGTCCCGCCGACGTCGAGCGCCTCACCTTCCGCCACCGCCCGGCCAGCAATTCCACGGGAGGAAACCACGAATGAACACGAATAGACACGAATGGAGAGACGCCGCGCTACTTTGCGTCCTTCGCGCGCGGCCAGATCGTAGCCGCGTTGGAGCGAAGCGACAACGTGGACCGAAGGCAGCGCGGGCCACGCTTTCACTGCGTTCAAGTGCGGCTACTTCGCAGAACGTTCGGGTTCCACGAGCGCGTGTGGATGTGTCCAGCCTACCCTGTTCGGATTCGTGTGAATTCGTGTCCATTCGTGGTTCCTCCGTTTCGAAATGCTGCGAACTAGTCAGAATCCTCTCTCGCTCGTGAAATTCCCCGCGCTCCTCCTTCTCTGCTCTCTCTTTCTCGCCGTCGCTCTTTCCGCTTCGGCCGCCGTCGAATTGCCCGCGAACGCCTCGCCGCGCGTCCGCTACGGCGTCGAACGACTCGAGCGTGCGCTGCCCGCCAACGCCCCGCGCGTCGTCGTCACCACCGCCACCGCTGCTGGCAGCTTGAAGCCCGAGGGTTTCACGCTTACCGCCGCCACCGATGGCACGATCACCATCGCGGGCGCCGACGATTCCGGCGCGCTCTACGGCTGCCTCGAGCTCGCGCAGCGCTTCCGGGAAAAACGCGACCTCCCGCGCGCCGGCACGCCCGTCGTCGACGCTCCGCAAATGGTCCTGCGCGGCCCGTGCATCGGCATGCAGAAGACCTATTACCTGCCCGGCCGCAAAGTCTACGAGTATCCCTACACGCCCGAGGAGTTCCCGTTCTTCTACGACAAAGCCTATTGGGCCGAATACCTCGACTACCTCGCTGACCTGCGGATGAACACGCTCTACCTGTGGAACGGCCATCCGTTCGCCTCGCTGGTGAAGCTCCCCGAGTATCCCGAAGCCGTCGAAGTCTCCCCCGAAACCTTCGCGCGCAACGTCGAGATGTTCCGCTGGCTCGCCGCCGAGTGCGATCGCCGCGGCATCTGGCTCGTCCAGCAATTCTACAGCATCATCATCTCGAAGCCGCTCGCCGAGAAACACGGCCTCTCGACGCAGCTGCACGCCTGGAACGATCTCGCCGCCGACTACACGCGCAAATCGATCGCCGCCTTCGTGCGCGAGTTCCCCAACGTCGGCCTCATGCCGTGCCTCGGCGAGGCGCTTCAGGAACAAGCCACGCAAACGCGCTGGATGACCGAAGTCATCCTCCCCGGAGTGAAGGACGGCATGGCCGCCGCCAGCCTCACGCGCGAGCCGCCCGTCGTCCTCCGCACCCACGCGACCGACGCCACGAAGGTCATGCCCGAGGCGCTGAAGGTTTATCGCAACCTCTACACCGAGGCCAAATTCAACGGCGAGTCCCTCACCACCCACGAACCGCGCGGCGTGCGCCAGCAATTGCACCTGACGATGAGCCGCGTCGGCTCCACGCACATCGCCAACGTCCATATCCTCGCGAACCTCGAACCGTTTCGCTACGGTGCCACCGAGTTCATCCAAAAATCCGTCGTCGCCATGCGCGACCGCCTCGGCGCGCACGGCCTGCACCTCTACCCGCTCTTCTACTGGGACTGGCCGTATTCGCCGGATATCGTCACGCCGCCAGGTAGGGCGAACCCTCCGGGTGAGCCGCACCGTCCCGGTGAGCCGCGGCTCGGCGAGCACGCCTCGCCCTACCGAAATACCAACGCCCTCAAACAATGGGAACGCGACTGGATCTGGTTCGAGGCTTGGGCGCGCTACGCGTGGAATCCCGACCGTCCCGCCGCCGGCGAGCGCGACTATTGGATCGGCCGCCTCGCGGAACACTACGGCTCGCGCGAAGCCGCCGCGCACATCCTCGACGCCTACAATGCCGCCGGCGAGTGCGCGCCGCGCATCCTGCGCCGCTTCGGCATCACCGAGGGCAACCGCCAGACGATGTCGCTCGGCATGACGCTCGATCAGCTCGTGCGCCCGGAGAAATACCGCGAGTTCCCGGAACTCTGGGAATCGCAGTCGCCCCCGGGAGAACGTTTGAAGGAGTTCGCCGCGCGCGAGGCTCAACGCCAGCCGCACGAGGGCGAAACGCCGCTCTCGATCAACGCCGAAGTGCTCGATTTCTCCGCCCGCGCCGTCGCCGCCATCGAAGCCGCCGCGCCGCTCGTGACGCAAAACCGCGCGGAGTTCGAGCGTCTCCGCAACGACGTCCGTTGCATCCGTGCGATGTCACAGAGCTACGCCGCGAAGACCGCCGCCGCGCTCGAAGTCCTGCGTCACCAGCACACGAAAGACGTCGCCCACATGCGCCGCGCCGAGCAGCAACTGGCCGAGAGCCTCGAGCACTACCGCACGCTCACCGCGCTGACGAAGGACACCTACACCGCCGCCAACTCGATGCAGACGAGCCAGCGCCGCGTCCCCGTCCCCGGCGGCGTCGGCGGCAAGGCAGCCAACTACCACTGGACGCAGTTGCTGCCCATCTACGAAAAGGAGCTCGCCGATTTCCGCGCGCAAGTCGTCGCGCTCGAGAATCCCTCCGGCTCCGGCCGCTCGCACGCGCCGCTCGCCGCCGCAGACTTCAAGCTGCTCACGCCGGGCCTCGAGACCTTCACCGTGCAAGTCGGCAACACCGCGTTCAGCGACTCCGACGCCGTGATCAAGTCCCTCGCGCCCGAACTCGAAGCCCTCCAGGGCATCAAGCTCTCGCTCGCCGCCACGCGCACCGCCGCCGCCGCGCCGAAGATCCAATTCTCCTGCGCCAAACCGGTCCGCGTGCTCGTCGGCTATTTCCAAGCCAGCGGCCCCGAGTGGCGCAAGCCGCCCGAGCTCGAGACCGATGCCACCGCCGGCGAGCGCGGCGGCGTCGAGGCGCTGCTGACGAACGCGGTCGAGTTCGACTCGCTCCCATCGCTCAACGTCCACGCCTTCGACTACCCCGCCGGCACGCACACGCTCGAAGTGCGCGGCACCGGCGCCTTCGTCATCCTCGGCCTCGTGCAACCATAATGGTCCCGTCCTTCCGCATCACGTCCGGTAGGCAACGGCCCCCACCTCACCGCCGCCTCTCGAGTCCGCTCTTCAACTAAACTTTAAACCTCAACCGGCGCGCTCCGCGCGCTTTCACCATGCGCCTCGTCCTCCGCCTCCTCACCGCCACCCTGCTCGCACTCGCCGTCTCGCAACTCGAGGTCGACGGCGCGCCGCTCCAGACCGAGTCGCTCTACCTCTCCGGCACCGGCAGCCACGACACCGTGACGTGGGACTTCTTCTGCACTGGCGGACGCAACAGCGGCGCTTGGACCAAGATCGCCGTGCCGTCCTGCTGGGAGCAGCAGGGCTTCGGCACCTACGACTACGGCGTCGAACTCAAGCCCAGCAAACGCCTGACCACCCAGCAGCGCGTTCCGGACGAAAAAGGCCTGTATCGCCGCGAGTTCACCGTGCCGACCGAGTGGAAGAGTCGCGTTGTGCGCCTCGTGTTCGACGGCGTGCTGACCGACACCGAAGTGAAGCTCAACGGCCAGTCGGTCGGCCCGGTTCATCAAGGCGGCTTCTATCAATTCCGCTACGACGTCACCGACCAGCTCCGCTTCGACGGCCCGAACCTGCTCGAAGTCACCGTCAGCAAACGCTCCGCCAATGAAAGCGTGAACACCGCGGAGCGCATGGGAGACTATTGGAACTTCGGGGGCATCTTCCGTCCCGTGCGCCTCGAAGCACTGCCGCAGCAGTTCATCGAGCGCATCGCGATCGACGCGAAAGCCGACGGCGCTTTCCGCGCGGACGTGTTCCTCGGCGGCAGCCTCCCCGCCGGCAATCAGGTCGTCGCGCAGGTCAAAACCCTCGCCGGCGAACCGGTCGGCGCACCGATCAGCGCCGCGGTTCCGAGCGGCGCGCGCCAGGTCACGCTGCGCGGGCAGATCCCCTCGCCCGCCCCGTGGTCCGCGGAGACGCCGAACCTTTACCGCGTCGACGTCACGCTGAACGCCGGCACGTTCGCGCCGTCCGGCCACACGATCACGCAGCGCTTCGGCTTCCGCACCTTCGAGGTCCGCGCGGGCGACGGCTTCTATCTCAACGGCGCCAAGCTCACCTTCAAAGGCGTCAACCGCCACAGTTTCTGGCCCGAGACCGGCCGCACGCTCTCGCCGGAGCGCCACCGTGAGGACATCCGCCTCATGAAAGAGGCCAACATGAACGCCGTGCGCATGTCGCATTACCCGCCCGACGCCGAGTTCCTCGACCTGTGCGACGAGGCCGGACTCTACGTGCTGAACGAACTCGCCGGCTGGCAGGGCAGCTACGACGCGCCGACGGGCCGCCGCCTGATCGCGCAAATCGTCGCGCGCGACGTGAATCACCCGAGCATTCTCTTTTGGGACAACGGCAACGAAGGCGGCTGGAACCCCGAGGTCGACGACGAGTTCGCGAAACACGATCCGCAACAGCGCCCCGTCCTCCACCCCGGCCCGCTCGCGCCGCCGTTTCCATTCCGCGGCATCAACACCCGCCACTATCGCGAATACGACGAGACCGCGAAGTTCACGGATGGTCCCGACATCTTCATGCCGACCGAATTCCTGCACGGCCTCTTCGACGGCGGCCACGGCGCCGGACTCGACGATTTTTGGCCGCTCATGAGTGAAAAGCCGCACGCCGCCGGCGGCTTTCTCTGGTCGTGGATGGACGAGGCCGTCGCCCGCACCGACGAGAACGGCCGCCTCGACGCGAAGCGCGATCTCGCGCCCGACGGCATCGTCGGCCCGCATCACGAAAAGGAAGGCAGCTTCTACACCGTGCGCGAAATCTGGTCGCCCGTGCAGATCCCGCTGCGCGACTTGCCCGCCGATTTCGCCGGCACGCTGCCGGTGCGCAACCGCTACGATTTCCTCAACCTGTCCGCCGTGACGTTCGAGTGGCGCCTGATGAAATTCGCGCCGCCCGGCGCGCCGCTCTTCCACCGCACGCTGCTCGCGCTCGGCCGTTTCGCCGGTCCCGACGTCGCCGCGCGCACCGACGGCCAGCTGAAGCTCGAGCTGCCGGCCGACTGGCGCGACGCCGACGTCCTCTTCCTCACCGCGATCGACGCGCAGCAACGCGAACTCTGGACTTGGTCCTGGCGCTGGAAGTCCGGCGCGGCCGCGATCGGCCATGCGAAGCCGCAATCGGCCGTCGTTGACCTCCGCGCTGACGAAAACGAGGCGGTCGTCACCGTCGGTCGCAACACCGCGCGCTTCGATCGCGCCACCGGCCTGCTGCGCTCGCTCGCTCGCGACGGCCGCACCATTTCGCTCGGTCACGGTCCGCGCGCCGTCGCCTACAAGCGCAACGAACGCACGTTCGAACCGGTCCCGCAAACACCGGGCAAGCTCACCTCTTTCAGCGCGGTGAAACTCGAACAGCGGGATGACGCCGTCGTCACCGCCAACTTCGCCGGTGGCATGCTGCGCGCGATTCGCTGGACCCTCAGCCCCGACGGCGACATCCGCCTCGACTACGAATTCGATGGCCCCGGCCTCGTGGACATCCTCGGCGTCGATTTCGATTACCCCGAGGAGAAGATGAAATCCAAGGAGTGGTTCGGCAGCGGTCCGTATCGCGTTTGGGCCAACCGCCTCAAGGGCGGCTCGCTCTGGCGCTGGGACACCGAATACAACGACACCATCCCCGGCCTCACGTGGCAGTTGCCCGAGTTCAAGGGCTGGTTCTCCCGCTGGGAATGGATGGCGTTCACGACGACCGAGGGCCGCTTCGCCTTGCTCAACGACGGCGGCTCGCCCTACGTCGGCGTCTATTCGCCGCGCGACGGCAAGAACAACCCGGTGCTCACGCTCCCGCGTCTCGGCCTCGGCGTCTATCAAGTCATCCCCGCGATCGGCACGAAAGGCTCGCTACCCTCGAACCTCGGCCCGCAAGGCCAGCCGCAGAACGTGACCGGCAAGGTCAAGGGCTCGCTCATCATCCGCCTGCTCGATCAGCCGTGAACGATCGAGTGCACATCGAGGTGGAGCGCGTTGACCCCAACGCGCTCTTTGCCTGCGTCGCGACCGCGCTGAGCGCATTGAGGTCAATGCGCTCCACCTTTTTCCTGCTCGCGCTCAGTTCCGTCACCGCCATCGCCGCCGATTCCCCTCGCCGCGAGTGGCCGCTCGCCGACTCCTGGCGCACAGCGATGCACGAAACAGATCGCACTCGCTTCGACGGCTTCGAACAACCGACCTTCGACGACTCCGACGCGGCCACGTGGCGCAGCGTCAGCGTGCCGCACAATTGGGACGACTACGCCGGCGTCCGCCGCCTCGTGCACGGCAACCTGCACGGCTACGCGTGGTATCGCCGCACGTTCGACGTGCCGGAGACCGAACGCGACCGGCGCGTCTTTCTATTCTTCGAGGGCGTCGGCTCCTACGCCACCGTCTGGGTGAACGGCCAACTCGCGGGCCAGCACGCCGGCGGTCGCACGACCTTCACGTTGGACGTCACCAGCCTCGTCCGCTTCGACGCGCCGAACGTGCTCGCCGTCCGCGCCGATCCCCCCCCCGAGATCACCGATCTCCCCTGGATCTGCGGCGGCTGTTCGCCGAAAGAAGGCTTCTCCGAAGGCAGTCAGCCGCTCGGCATTTTCCGCCCCGTAACGCTCTACACGACAGAGGACGTGCGCGTGGAGCCGTTCGGCATTCACGTCTGGCACGACGCTGCGATCACGCCCGCGCTCGCGCCGGTTCACGTGCAAACGGAGATTCGTAACTACGGCGGCGCACGCACGCTCACGATTGATCACCGCGTCCACGATCCCGCCGGACGCCTCGTCGTTTCGCACTCCGCAGAACACCGCCGCACCGAAGGCGCCGCCACTTGGCGCGACGAACTCGCGGTGCCCGAGCCGCGCTTGTGGTCGCTGGAGTCGCCCGCGCTTTACACGCTCATCACCGAAATCCGCGACGGCTCCCGTATTCTCGACCGCGTCGAAACCCCCTTCGGCATCCGCACGATCCACTGGCCCGCGCCCGACGCGCCGCTCCCCGCGCCGTTCGTCCTCAACGGAAAGCCGGTCTTCATCAACGGCACCTGCGAATACGAGCACAACCTTGGCGCCTCGCACGCCTTCACGCCCGAGCAGATCGAGGCGCGCGTCCGCCAGATCCGCGCCGCCGGCTTCAACGCCTTTCGCGACGCCCATCAGCCGCACAACCTCCGCTACCATCCTTACTGGGATCGCGAGGGCGTTCTCTGGTGGACGCAATTCGCCGCGCAGGTGTGGTTCGACACGCCGGAGTTTCGCGCCAACTTCAAACAACTCCTCCGCGAATGGGTGCGCGAGCGCCGCAACAGTCCCTCGCTCGTCCTCTGGGGCCTCGCCAACGAGAGCAAGCTGCCCACCGAATTCGCCGCCGAGTGCACCGCGCTCATCCGCGAACTCGACCCGACCACTTCGTCGCAACGCCTCGTCACCACCTGCAACGCCGGCACCGGCACCGATTGGAACGTGCCGCAAAACTGGTCCGGCACCTACGGCGGCAAACCCGAGGAATACGCCGAGGATTTGAAACGCCAGCGCCTCATCGGCGAATACGGCGCGTGGCGCAGCCTCGGCCTGCACAGCGAAGGTGGTTTTCAGATGGACGGCATCCGCAGCGAGTCACGCCACGACGCGCTGATGGCGCAAAAGATCCGCCTCGCCGAATCGGTGCGCGCTCAGGTGCCGGGTCATTTTCACTGGCTGTTCGTCACGCACGAAAACCCCGGCCGCGCCATCGGCTCGAAAGGCCAGCAAGGCAGCGACGGCTGGGCCGAACTCGACCGCCTCGGCCCGGCCAACAACAAGGGCCTGCTCACGCTCTGGGGCGAACCGACCGACGCCTTCTTTCTCTACCGCGCCAGCTACGCTCCGAAAAGCGATCCGATGGTCTACCTCGTCTCGCACACGTGGCCTGATCGCTGGGACGCGCCCGGCGTGAAACGCGGTCTCGAAGTTTATTCGAATTGCGACGAGGTGGAGCTCTTCAACGGCGCCGGCACGCGCTCGCTCGGCGTGCGCCAACAAGGCGGCGCCGGCGTGCCGTTCCGCTGGGACGACGTCGAGATCACCACGAACGTCCTCTATGCCGAAGGCCGCCTCGCTGGCAAAACCGTCGCGCGCGACGCGATCTACCTGAAAAACCTTCCCGCAGTTCCGACCGCCGAACACGCCGCGCTCATCGGGCCCGAAACCGTCACCACGCGCGGCGAGCCCGGCTGGAACTACCTCTATCGTGTCAATTGCGGCGGCCCCGACCTCGTCGATTCGCATGGCCAAACCTGGTTCGCGGACCGCGATCTTGCCTCCGGCGATGCGTGGGGCTCGCGCTCATGGGCGGCAGACTATCCGGCGCTCCCACCGCGTTTCGGCAGTCAGCGCGAATTCTACGAGCCCGTTCACGGCACGCGCGACGAAGCGCTCTTCCACACTTACCGCTACGGTCGCGAGAAACTCCGCTACGAGTTCACCGTGCCCGACAGCGATTACCGCATCGAACTCTACTTCGTCGAACCGTGGTATGGCCGCGGCGGCGGCGACGCGAAGCGCTGGCGCCTCTTCGACGTCGCGATCAATGACGCCATCGTGCTCCGCGACGTCGACCTCTGGTCGGAGGCTGGCTACGTGCACGGCGTCAAAAAGGTCGTCACCGCCCGCGCGCGCGACGGCCGCCTCGTCATTTCGTTTCCCCGCGTGGCGTCCTATCAAGCCGTGATCTCCGCGATCGCCATCGCGACGCGCGATCCGCACGCGAAGCTCGCCCATCCGCCGCAACGCACGGTCGCACCCGCCGTTCACGCTCCGTCGCTCTCCCTCGACGACTCAGCCGCCACGACCGGCCAAACCTACGCGGCTTCGACCGCAACGCGCAAAGGCAGCGAACTTTTCTGGACCATCAATCTCGGCCTCGGAGGCGCCCACGACTTCGCGCTCCGTTATACGAACACTGGCGACAGCCGCGACGTCGAATTCCGCATCGTCGCCGCCGACAACTCGCTCGTCGACCATCGCCTGCTTCGTCTCGCGCGCACCACCGAACCGCGCGAACTCCGCATCGACGGCGTCGGCATGAACGCCGGTGACTACACCGTCGTCATTTCGCCGATTGTCGATTCGATCAGCCTCGAATCGTTGCGCGTGAACTGAGCGCACCGAAGCAGCAACCACCGATGAACACAGACTCACACCGAGTTGGAAGAACCGGGCGGACACCCGTCCTTGTTCGGAATAATCTGTGTTCATCTGCGTCCATCTGCGGTTTCTCCGTTTGGGTCCGACTGGCCCTCGTCGCCAGCCTCGCGGTTTGCGTCCACGGATTTTCGGCCGAAGCCACCGCCGAACCGCCTGCGCCGGCTGAATTGCGCTACCCGGTCGCCGTCTGCGACTGGATGATCCTCAAGCGTCAGAAACTCGGCGCCTTCAAGCTCGCCCACGAACTCGGCGCCGACGGCGTGGAAGTCGATATGGGCGGTCTCGGCAACCGCGCCACCTTCGACAGCAAGCTCGGTGATCCTGCCGTTCGCGCAGAGTTCCTCGCCGAAGCGCAAAAATACGACCTTCGCATCAGTTCGGTCGCGATGTCTGGCTTCTACGCCCAATCCTTCGCGGAGCGCGGCGGCATCGATCGCGTGGTGCAGGACACCATCGACACCGCGGCCGCTTTGGGCGCGCGCGTGATTTTTCTTCCACTCGGTGTGCCAGGCGACCTCGTGAAACGCCCCGAGCTGCGCCCCGCCATCGTCGCACGCCTGCGCGCCGCCGGCCAGCGCGCCGAAGCCGCGGGCGTGATTATCGGCATCGAAACCTCTCTCGACGCCCGTTCCGAGGCCGCGTTGCTCGACGAGATCGGCAGCCCCGCGATCAAAAGTTACTTCAACTTCGCCAACCCGCTCCAAAGCGGCCGCGACATCCACGCGGAGCTTCGCGCGCTCGGCCGCGACCGCATCGTCCAGATTCACGCCTCGAACACCGACGGCCACTGGCTCGCGAAGGACCCACGGGTGAATTTGCCCGCCATCAAGCGCACGCTGGACGACATGGGTTGGCGCGGCTGGCTCGTAATCGAACGGTCAAGGGATTCCGCGCGTGCAACCGATGTCCGCTACAACTTTACTGCGAACGTCTCGTTCCTGAAGCAGGTCTTTCAACCCCACTCTCCCCCATGAAAACCCTCCGCACTGTCTTCCTGGCCGCGCTGGCCCTGCCGCTCGCGCTCGCCGCCAAACCGCTGCGCATCGGCTTCGCGCAAACCGGCGCCGAGAGCGCCTGGCGCACCGCCAATTCCGAGTCGATGAAGTCCGAGGCTGCGAAGCGCGGCATCGAACTCAAGTTCTCCGACGCCCAAGGCAAACAGGAGAACCAGATCCGCGCCGTCCGCTCCTTCATCACCCAAGGCGTCGACGCCATCGTCATCGCGCCCATCGTCGAGACCGGCTGGGACCCCGTCCTGCGCGAAGCCAAGCGCGCCAAGATTCCGGTCATCCTCACCGATCGCACCATCAACACCGCCGACGAGTCGCTCTTCACCTGCTTCATCGGCTCCGACTTCTACGAGGAAGGCCGCATGGCCGCCGACTGGCTCGCGAAGCATACCGGCGGCAAAGGCAGCATCGTCGAACTCCAAGGCACGCCCGGCTCCGCTCCGGCCAACGAGCGCCGCAAGGCCTTTGCCGACGCGCTGAAGAATTATCCCGACCTCAAGATCATCGACTCGCAAAGCGGCAACTTCGAGCGCAGCGGCGGCAAGCAGGTCATGGAGGCGTTCCTCAAAAAGCACGGCAAGGCCATCCAGATCGTCTACGCGCACAACGACGACATGGCCCTCGGCGCCGCGCAGGCCATCGAGGAAGCCGGCCTCAAGCCCGGCAAGGACATCGTGCTCGTGAGCATCGATGCCATCCGTGAAGCCGTGAAAGCCGTCGCCGACGGCCGCCTCAACTGCACCGTCGAGTGCAATCCGCTGTTCGGGCCGAAGGTTTACGACACTGTCGCCAAAATCCTCGCCGGCGAGACGGTGCCGAAGAAATCCTACAACAAAGACGAGCTCTTCGACGCGACGAACGCCGCCGCCGCGCTGCCTACGCGCCAGTATTGAAGTTTGCAGCCTGAGGTGGTCGTCGCCGTCCCGACGACGACAGGCGCCGGCAGGGACGCCGGCGCCCACCCTCCAAGCCCTAGACGCGTGCCCGACTCTCTTCCGCTCCTTCAACTCCGCGGCATCACGAAGCGTTTCCGCGGCGTCACCGCGCTCAGCGGCGTGGATTTCAACGTCCGCGCGGGCGAGATTCACGCGCTGATGGGCGAGAACGGTGCCGGCAAGTCGACGCTCATCAAAGTCCTCACCGGCGTGCATACGCCCGACGAGGGCACGATCACGCTCGCCGGCCAGCGGCTGACACCGGCGTCGCCCAAAGACGCCGAAGCCGCCGGCATCAGCACCGTCTACCAGGAGGTGAACCTGATCCCCGCGCTTTCCGTCGCGGAAAACATCGGCCTCGGTCGCCAACCGGGAAAATTCGGGTTCATCAACTGGCGCGCCCTTCGTCGCCACGCGCGCGCGGCCCTCGCGCGACTCGAGATCGAGTGCGACGTCGACGCGGAACTCGGCTCCCTCTCCGTCGCGCTCCAGCAAATGGTCGCGATCGCCCGCGCGCTCGACCTGAAGGCGCGCCTGCTCGTCCTCGACGAACCGACCGCCAGCCTCGACGAGAAGGAAGTCGCGGAACTGTTCGATGTGATGCGCCAGCTCCGCGCGCAAGGCCTCGGCATCGTCTTCGTCACGCATTTCCTGGATCAGGTCTACGCCGTGAGCGACCGCATCACGGTGCTCCGCAACGGCCAGCTCGTGGGCGAGTTTCCCGCCGCGGAACTGCCACGCCTGCAACTCGTCAGCCACATGCTCGGCCACGCCGTGCAAGACGAAGCCGGCCGCACCGCCACGCCCGCGACCGCCGCCGTCGACAGCGCACCGCTCCTCACCGCCACCGGCCTCGCCCGCCGCGGCGCCGTGCGGGAGGCGAGCCTCACGCTCCGCCGCGGCGAAGTCACCGGCCTCGCCGGCCTGCTCGGTTCCGGCCGCACCGAGACCGCGCGCCTGCTTTTCGGCATCGACCGCCCGGACGCCGGCACCCTTGTCCACCGCGCCGCCGCCGTGCGCGTGGCGAGCCCGCGCGACGCCGTGAAGCTCGGTTTCGCCTTCTGCTCCGAGGACCGAAAGACCGAGGGCATCCTGCCAAACCTGTCCGTGCGCGAAAACCTGATCATCGCCCTGCAAGCCAAACAGGGACTGTGGCGCACGCTGACCCGCGCGCAGCAGGAAAAACTCTGCGCGCACTACATCGCCGCGCTGCGCATCAAGACCGCGAGCGCCGAGACGCCGATCAAAAATCTCTCCGGCGGCAACCAGCAGAAGGTCCTCCTCGCCCGCTGGCTCGCGACGCAGCCGGAGTTCATCATCCTCGACGAGCCCACGCGCGGCATCGACGTCGGCGCCAAGGCCGAGATCGAGCAACTCGTCGAACAGCTCCGCGCGCAAGGACTCTCCGTCCTGCTCATTTCCTCAGAGATCGAATCGATCGTCCGCACCTGCGGTCGCGTGCTCGTGATGCGCGAGCGCCGCCTCGCCGGCGAGGTCGCCGCCGGCCCCGAGCTGACGACGGCGAAACTCATGCGCGTGATGTCCGGCCATGAGTAACGCCCAACCTGCCGCCTCCGGTTCGAACCTGAAGCACCACGCGTGGCTGCTGGCCGGCATCGTCGCGCTACTCGCGGTCAATCTCTTTGCCGATCCCGCGTTCCTGAATCTCGGTTGGCGCGACGGCCACATCTACGGCGTGCCGGTCGACATTCTGTTGCAGGGTTCGCGCACGACGCTGCTCGCGCTCGGCATGACACTCGTCATCGCCACCGGCGGCGTCGACTTGTCGGTCGGTTCCATCGTCGCGATTTCGGGCGCGGTCTGCGCGCTCGTGCTCGGCCAGGGCGGCGGGCTGGTGCTCACCCTCGCCGCGGCCCTCGGCGTCGGCGCGCTGGCGGGCGGGGTCAACGGCGTTCTCGTCGCGCGCGTGGGGCTGCAGCCGATCGTGGCCACGCTGATCCTGATGGTCGCCGGTCGCGGCATCGCCCAACTGATCTCCGGCGGACAGGTGATCATCTTTTCGCACGCCGGTTTCGAGTTCCTCGCCAACGGCTACCTGCTCGGCCTGCCGGTCGCGCCGCTGCTCGTGGCCGCGGCATTCCTCGCGACGCACTTCCTGCTGCGCAAGACCGCCGCGGGGCTGTTCGTCGAAGCGGTGGGCGACAACGAAACGGCGAGTCGTTTCGTCGGCCTTTCGGCCGAGCGCATCAAGGCGCTGACCTACGTGTTTTCCGGCGTGTGCGCCGGCTTCGCGGGCGTGCTCACCGCGGCGAACATCCGCGCCGCCGACGCCAACCGCGCCGGCGAGAACGCCGAACTCGACGCGATCTTCGCCGTCGTGGTCGGCGGCACCGCACTGACCGGTGGACGCTTCACGCTGCTCGGCACGTTTCTCGGCAGTGTGCTGATCCAGACGCTGGCCACGACGATGTATTATCGCGGCGTGCCGCCGGCCATCGCGCCGGTGCCGAAGGCGATCGTGATCGTCGCAGTCTGCTTGATCCAGTCGGAGGAGTTGCGCGCGCGGCTCCGCACCATTTTCGGCCGGAAGGGAGACACGGCGTGAACCGGCAGTCGCACCTCGTTTCTCCAGTAGCCGCGTTGGAGCGAAGCGACAATGTGGCCGCCCGCAATCCACGCTTTCGCGCTGCGCGCTCAAGCGCGGCTACATCGGAGCGGCTATTCTCATGAGCGGCCCCGCCTCCCCCCTCCGCCGCCTCTTCGCATCGCCGCTGTTCGTGACCGCGCTGATCTTCGTCGCACTGTTTGCGACCGCCTCGTTCCTCTACGAGGGCTTTTTCTCGACGCGGCTCGCGGTGAATCTCATCGCCGACAACGCGTTTCTCGCCATCACCGCGATCGGCATGACGCTGGTGATCCTCGCCGGCGGCATCGACCTGTCAGTCGGCTCGGTCATCGGCTTTTCATCGATCTTCACGGCGACATTGATTGGCGCGCACGGTGTGGCGCCGTGGCTGGCGTGGAGCGCCGCGGTGGCGATCGGGCTGCTGTTTGGCGGCGGCATGGGATTGTTGATGCAACTGTTCAAGTTGCCGGCCTTCCTCGTTACGCTCGCCGGAATGTTCTTCATGCGCGGCGCCGCGTTCTGGCTGAACACGGAGTCCGTGGGCATCGCGCATCCGTGGTATGACGGCTTGTCGGCGTTCGATCTGACGCTGGGACCGGTCGGCCTGCCTTCGACGGTGCTGATTGCCACCGCGGTGATGCTCGCCGGCTACGTCGTGGGCCACCACACGAAGTTTGGCCGCGCGCTGTTCGCCGTCGGCGGCAACGAGCAATCGGCCACGCTCATGGGTTTGCCGGTCGGCGCGACCCGCGTGGGCGTCTACGCCTTGAACGGCGGCTGCGCCGCCCTCGCCGGCGTCGTGGCCACGCTCTACACCGGCTCGGGCAATCCGAGCATGGGTATCGGTCTCGAACTCGACGCGATCGCCGTCGTGGTCATCGGCGACACGTTGCTGCGCGGCGGGCGCGGACACATTTTCGGCACCGTGCTGGGCGTTTTGATCTTCGGCACCATCCAGGCCGCCATTCTTTTTGATGGTCGTCTGAGCTCCTGGTGGATGCGCATTGTCGTGGGCGGGCTGCTGCTCGCTTTTGTGCTGCTCCAACGGGTGCGGCTCCCCGTAGGCCGGCACCGCTAGGCATCGGGGAAATCCCCAAGACCGCGTAGCCGACTTCCCTAGGTCAGCAACGGGGAGTTTGGCGGCCATTGGACTTTCCACAGCCCTGAGCGCGCGCGTTCATTCGCCCCGAAGCTCACACGTCTCTCAACCTGGCGCGCCTCCGAGACAACGGCGGCCTGCCGCAACTCGTTTCTCCATGGTTTCGGTCACGATTCCTCCCGCCGCCCGGCGGCTCGACAAGAAGCAACTGGCCAACGCGCTCTCCAGCCTGCGCCGCGGCGATTTTTCAGTGCGCATGGCCCCCGGTCTCAAGGGCGTCGATGGCGAGATCGCCGAGGAGTTCAACGCGCTCGTCGAAATCAACCAGCGCCTCGTCCTCGAACTCGACCGCATCAGCCAAAACGTCGGTAAACAGGGCCAGATTTCGCAACGCGCCAACATCGGCAAGGTCACCGGCGCCTGGCAGGACGCCATCTCGTCAGTCAACTCGCTCGTCAACGACCTTGTGCATCCGACCTCGGAAATGGCGCGCGTCATCGGCGCCGTCGCCAAGGGCGACCTGTCGCAAAGCATGGCACTCGAGATCCAGGGGCGCCCGCTCGAAGGCGAGTTTTTGCGCATCGCGAAAACGGTAAACATCATGGTCGACCAGCTCTCGTCCTTCGCGTCCGAGGTGACGCGTGTGGCGCGCGAAGTCGGCACCGAGGGCAAGCTCGGCGGCCAGGCCGACGTGCGCGGCGTGTCCGGCACCTGGAAGGACCTCACCGACAACGTGAACTTCATGGCCGGCAACTTGACCGGTCAGGTGCGCAACATCGCCGACGTCACCAAGGCCGTCGCCAACGGCGACCTTTCCAAGAAGATCACCGTCGACGTCCGCGGCGAAATTCTCGAGCTGAAGAACACGGTCAACACCATGGTCGACCAGCTCTCGTCCTTCGCCGCCGAGGTGACGCGCGTGGCGCGCGAGGTCGGCACCGAAGGCAAACTCGGCGGCCAGGCCGACGTGCGCGGCGTCGCCGGCACGTGGAAGGACTTGACCGACTCGGTGAATTCGATGGCCGGCAACTTGACCGGCCAGGTGCGCGGCATCGCGAAGGTCGTGACTGCAGTCGCGAACGGCAACTTGAAGCAGAAGCTGACGGTCGACGCGAAGGGCGAAATCGCCGAGCTCGCCGACACGATCAACAACATGATCGATACGCTCGCGACGTTCGCCGAGCAGGTAGCCACGCAACCGGACAAAGGAGCGCGTCACGTGGAGTTCATCGTCGGCGAATTCCCCACCGTGAAGGGCGACGCCGCCATGCTGCTGCAGGTCTTCGTGAATCCCCTATCGAACGCCGTGAAGTTCACTTCCACCCGCGAACTCGCCCGCATCGAGGTGGGCTGCAACCGGACGCAAAACCCGCCGGTCTTCTTCATGCGCGACAACGGCGTGGGCTTCGACAGGAAGTATTCGAACAAGCTCTTCGGCGTGTTCGAGCGACTGCACGCGCGCGAAGCCTTTGACGGGACGGGCATCGGCCTAGCCACCGTCCAGAAAATCGTGCAACGGCATGGCGGGAATGTGTGGGCTGAAGCCGCCGTGGATCAGGGTGCGGGATTCTATTTCACACTGCCCGACTGAGAGCCAGCGGCGCCTCTGTCGACCGGGAGCGACAAAGGTTGCCGAACTTCCGGCAAAGCGCGCGCATCCACGCACGCCAACATTCGCTATCATGGCCGCCGTCCTCCCTCCCGCCATGCATCCGGAATCGCCCTCGCTCTCCGCCAAGATCCTCGCCGCCGCGTTCGGTTTTGCGTTGCTGGCCGCCGTGCCGCTGCTGACTGGCTACTACGTCGCGAAGGCCCACGCCGCGAACACTGAATCACCGGCCGTCGTCGCCGTCCACCGCTGACTGGGCGCCTGCGCTCCCGCGGCGATGCGTGCGACGCATCACTCCGATAGGGAACAAGGCATCCCTGAAGCATCCCCAGAAAGTGAAGGCCGCGTCGGGGATCGAACCCGAGGGGCTATCATCCCCTGCCATCCGAGCGTGCAGCGCAGCCTGATGAGATCTTAGCGATTGGCCCGAAGTCGGACACGCAACGCGTGCCGATTGTTCGTCATCCTTTGCGCGGGCCCGCCCGCCCTCGCTTACTTTCCTTTTTCGCAATCCCCGATTACCACCCACGCCAAGACCGCCAAAGCCGCAACGAACAACCAAACCGTGAGGTAAAAGGGCATGGGGGTTTGATGCGCTCCGCACCGTTTCGTTCAAAAAACGATGCAGACGGGCGGAAAACCGCGGGCTAAGGCCCGGTATCGCCACGGATGTGTTCCGCCAGGATCAGCAGGGCGCGCCAGAGCCAGAATGCGGCAGTTGTCACGGCCGCCATCCAAGCGGCGCGCCCGAGATAAGGATGAGGACGGGCAGTGCGGGGCATGGTAATGCATGTGAAAGAGACCGGATGAGATCGGTTCCTCCAGCGCTCCCCTATCGTGGCACCGGGAGACGACGCGCCTCCCGAGCCTGCGCAGTCATCGAGAGTGAGGCGGCAGACGCGAAACCGCGGAAAATCATTCTTGCGCGGAGAATCCGCTAAGCGCCCAATGGCAGACAATGGCTCTCTCGACCGAACAGGCCCCGACCGGCCAGCTGAAGCGGCCGCATTTTCACTGGGTGTGGAAGCCCGCCGGCCAGCCGAACGCATCCTGGAAATGGCAGCTTTTCGGCTACTACTGGCGGGAAACGCCGCGACGGCTGAACTTGGTTTTTTCCTGTCGTGGGATCCTCCTCTGGACCGCCTCACTGAGCTTCGCCGCCTATCTCATCGGAGCGGCAGTCATTGTCGGGATCTGGAGCCGCAATCCCTACAACCAAGTTGGCTACCTGGACGTCGTGCTGCCGACGCGGTGGGCAGAGCTGCGGGCGCTGCGGGGGAGAGCTTTGATTTCAGAAGGCATCGCGGACATCAGAGCGAAACGCTATGCGACTGGTATCATGCGACTCAGTCAAGGTGTCGCGCGGAATCCGCAAGACTTCACCGGGCGGCTGGAACTCGCTCGAATCTACATCGCTTTGGGACAGCTACTCCGCGCCCATGAGTTCCTAACGAAAGGGATTGAATACGGCGTGCCCCCCAAAGTATATCGGGACACGCTATTTCGGCTTTCTTACTACGTCGAAGACTATTCGAGTATCGTGGATATCTCCGATGCCATAGCGCGGAATTCGACGCAGGAAGTTGAACGAGAGCTCGTCCAATGGCGCGCCATGGCGTTGGAGAAGCTTGGTAAAGTTGACGAATTGGAAAAGCTGCGCGTGTCTGTGGCAGGGAATGGCGTGTCGATTCCACTCGAAGTCTCTTGGGCCCGGGCCCAAGGGGCAGCAGGAAAAGCTAAGGAAGCACTGGAGCTGATTCATCAAGATCCCGAGCGGTTTGGCTTACCCGAAGAAAGGCTGGAGCTCGAGTTCGACCTCGCACTTGCAGTCGGAGATATCGAGCGAGCGCTGGTTGCGGCTGCTGATTGGAGAAAGCTAGCCCCCAATGGACCTCTTCCACGGACGAGGGAAATTGTCGCACTCGTGAAGCTCGGCCGGAATGTGGAAGCGCAAAAAAGCATAGCCAATTTTTTCGATCTATTTTCCGCCGATGTGGCAGCGCAGGTGCAGCTCTTCCGCGCCCTACGGGATGACGGCGCGTTTTCGTGGCTTAAGCACGCGTATGCTGAAGCTCAGAACCTTGGCCGAGTTCCCATACCAGCGCGCGTGGTCTACATCCAAGGGCTGCTTGAAGGAGGCGAGCCAAAGGAAGCACGGAAGGTGCTGCTATCTGTGATCAGTGAGATCAAACTCGCCAAAATCGACGACGGGGGGTGGAGCATGGGCACCGCGCGCCTGCTAGATGCAATCGAAACGCCTTCTCCGTCAACCGACGCACTCGTTATCGAATTTTTCAGCACCCGAAAGCTCGCGCCCGACGCATTCCGGTTTGCGTGTCGAGCGCTTACCCAAGTGCAATCGCCGCTCGCACGCGACGTCGCGATAATAGCGCGAAATAGATTTCCGTCGATGCCCTTACCAGAGCCCAACGTTCCTGAACGTTCCGCCCGGGCATTGGAGATTCCGACCGCAAAATCGCAGTCCGTGCCCAACTCGGCGCCGAGGAAACCGGCTGTGCCACGACGGTCCGAGCAAGAGGATATTGACGAAGCCCACGCTCGAATGGTGCTTGTCGACGTTGATCGCCTCATCGAAGAGCATTCGCTGCAAGACGCTTTGGAACGGCTGCAGCGCTTGGAGAAATCGAGCGTAGATCTGCTTAAGGATGAGGTTCTCTTTCGTCGGGTAACACTCCACGGCGAACGGGGTGAGCTGGCCGAACTATCTTCGGCCGGAAAACTATTGATGATGCGCCCACGAATAGACCAAGCAGCCCTACGTAAATTGGCCGAGCGTTGGAACAACGAGCGCCAGAAGGATGCATGCCTAGTTCTTCTTCGAACGGTTCAAGAGCGATACCCGGGAGCCAAATGGGCAATCGAGCTTCAGAAACGGGTGGAGCGCATGCTACTCGTGGCGCCCGCTGCGAATGTCCTGGAGCGACAATAGAACATGCCCGAGAGGAAGATAGACGGGACGGTTTGTGGATAATGACCAGCCCCCCGTCGCTGTAATGTCAAAATGAGACAGCCGGGTTGGTTGTGGTTGGTCTACTGACGGAGGATTCGGGTGCAAGCCAGGACCGATCTGGTCCCTCAGGAGCCCCCATGGGGGCTCGCGCGATTCTGGCCGCAAACTCGCTGGGGGGGGCCCGTCGAGGGCCGCTGTGCGGGCGGTTCAGGTTGTAGTCGTCGCGCGTCGATCAGTTCGCGGGCGTGATGGAGGTTGAGGAACTCGTGTTCGTTGAGGCATTCGTCGCGGAGCTTGCCGTTGAAGCTTTCGATATAACCGTTCTGCGACGGTTTTCCTGGCGTGATGAAGCGATGATGGACGGCGTGCTCATGGGCCCAGCGCTCCAGCGCCAGGCCCGCAAACTCGGGTCCGTTGTCCGTGATTAGGCTCGTGGGTTTGCTGCGCAGCGTGGTGACGAAGTCGAGCACGCGCGCAACGCGCGGGCCCGACAGCGAGGTGTCGGCCTCGATCCACAGACACTCGCGGGTGTAGTCGTCATGCACCGTGAGCAGCCGCAGGGAACGTCCGCTCACCATGCGGTCATGGACGAAGTCGAGGCTCCACCGCTCGTTGGGACGTTGCGGTGTCACCGGCGGCTCGCTGCCGCGCCCGAGGCGCTGCTTGCGTCGCCGACGTTGGCGCACTTGCAGGCGCTCCTCGCGATACAGCCGGTAAACCCGCTTGTGGTTGTCCCGGATGCCTTCGCGGCGCAGCAGCACGAGCAAACGTCGATAGCCCCAGCGTCTTCGCACCTCGGCGTGTCGCCGCAGCGCGGAGCGCACCGGCGCTTCGTCGCGTCGGCCGTGGGGCTGGTAGTAGTAGCTGCTCACGGCCAAGTGCAGCAGCCCGCACGCTCTGGCGCCGCTCACCGGATAACTCTCCTGGAGATAATCCGCGGCAGCGCGCCGAGCGGCGGGCCTCACCAGTTTTTTGAGTTCACGTCCTTGAGCATCCGGATGTCGAGTGCTTGGTCGGCGACGATCTTCTTCAGCTCGTTGTTCTCGCGCTCCAGTTGGCGCAGCCGCGCCAGCTGGCTCGGCTCGAGCCCGCCGTAGCGACTCTTCCAGCGATAGAACGTGCCGCTGGCGATGCCGTGCTGGCGCAGGAGCTCCGGCAACGGTTTGCCCAGCTCCGCTCCCTTCAAGATCCCGAGGATCTACTCCTCGGTGTGGTGCTTCTTCATGTCGGGTGTTGGTTTGGTATTACACCCGGATTTCTCACTCAAACCACTTCAGCGCGCGGGGAGCAGGTCAGTAAATAGACCTCATAAACGCCAAGCCTCGTTAACCCGCAAACACGCTAACCAACGGCGGTATCCTTGCTGTCTAAAAACGAAAAGCCCGCACTCCGTGTGCGGGCTCGCAGTGAGCAGTCACCGAAATCAGTTATAGAGTCTGACGGCGGCGGCGATAGGTAACGATTCCGATTGCCAATACTCCGAAAACGGCGGCGTAAGTCGAAGGCTCCGGAACAGCACTGGTGCGCATGTAGGGGTCTGCGCCAATTTGCGCGGTGCCCAGTGTCCCTATCACAGTTCCCGTGCCAGCATCAGTCAGGTCCCAACTCGTCGGGAGTAAATTGCCGGAGGCGGGGAAAAGCCATGAATTATTGGTAATCAAAATCCACTCGGTGATCCCCGAAACAACCCCTTGGCCCCAAATGTAAGCTTGGCTTCCTTGGGCGAAGACAGCGTTCGAGGATAGCACCGCCGCACCGCTAAAAGCCTGATCGTCTACACTCCAAGCAGTAGATGACAGCGACACAAAATTTGCATTCCACTGGCTCGTGTTGCCTGCCGTCGGAGTAAAGCTATTGAACGAGCCTAGATAGAAATTGAACGATCCGGTAAGTTCGACACCGCCACTCGTTTTAGCTATCTCGAATAGCGGCGACGTGAAGTTGATAGTAACGGCCACAGCACTACTGATGCCGATGGTCAGGGCTGCGACGATGGAACTCAGGATTCGTGCCTTCATAGTATTGTTTGAAGATTAGTAGATAAAGGGGACAGAATAGTTAGCGTCCGCGGTGATCTTAGAAATCATAACAGCCGTGTCGGCTCCAAAGAGCGCCTCATCGCTCCGATTCGTGCTTCCACCACCGATCAAACGCCATTGTTGCGTGCTGCCGCTCGCATTGCGCAGGTAAAAATATGTCTGAAAAGAACCGCTTTCATACACCAAGAATTTATCTGCCTGTGTCGACACGGTGGAGCCAGTCCAGCCCCCCGCGTGGCTCATCACACGCTGACTCGCAGACGCACTCACCGGCCATGGCTGCGCGACAAGCGTGTAGCCGGCCCCTAACGGCTGAGCAAAGTTGTTTGTGCGAACTTCGCCAATCCAAGTAAGGCTGACAGGGGCGGATGTATTGCGGATCACCGCCACACCTTGACCGGGTGCGATGATTTCGGTGTCACGACTCGTCGAGCCTCCGCCGATCTTGCGCCATTGGGCGGTAGTTCCCTGCGCATTTCGCAAAAAGAAATACGTCTCAAAATCCTGCAGCGCAGTGTTGTAAACGAGCAATTGGTCGGCATTTGCCACCACAGTCGAGCCCTGTAATAGTTGATTCTCCTTCGTGCCGAAAAGTTGGCCGATGGTGACATGTCGCCGAATTGCCACGGTGTATCCGGAGAGATCTGAGGGAACCGAGGCCAACGTGTTGCGAGCTGAACTCAAAACAGTGATCGAGTTATTCCCGCTCGTTTTCGTAGCCGCGACGTCAATATCAAAACGGTCTCCGACATACGTATTCGCGGGGCCAGCGGTGAGCTCAACGTAGTAAGCCGCGCTTGCGTCAAGAAGGGCACCAACGTTCAAACTCGCCGAGGAAACCGAAATGACGCTGCCGGAAACGGCGGAGACGGCACCGCGGACTACAGCCGGATTAACCAGAGACATGCCCGTAAATCGGGTGCCCTGATTGAACGTGACTCGCATACCACCCACAGGTTGAGTGTAAGCCACATCGGCAGCGAAAACAGTCGCGGTGCAGAGAAACGGGAGAGCGAAAGCCAGAAATTTCTTCATGCGCAGGGGCCGGGTGCCACGAGGAAGCCAGCGTGAGCCGTTCCGGGCAAGGAAATTGCGAAGTGAGTAGTGAGATTTCATGACAAGGTAAGGGACACTCCTAGCTCGTTTCGTTACGGACGCTCCACTTTGAGGCGGAAGAAGGCGTTTTGGCCGGCGGTGATGTTCAGCCGGGCGCGCCAAGTTTCCGTGGTGCCGGCCGCAGTGCGCTCGTGGGTAATGCCGGTGGTAACCCAATTCGTCAGGTTTGTGGACGTCTCCACGGTGTAGGTGACGTCCGGACGCTCGCTGGGGCGTGCATAGGTGAACCACCATTCGGTTCCTTGCACGCTGATTTGAGGAAGGCCGGAAACGCTGGCGGACTTCGGATCCAAACCCAGGGCGTATTCCACCAAATTGTTGACGCCATCGCGGTCGGGATCGGCGTTCGGTCCGCTCACGCTGGCATCGCCACGCTCGCTTAGCGTGAAGTTCGCCGTTTGCCAGGCCGCGAATCCGACTTGGTTGACAACCAGCGTCGCGACTTCGCTCGTGACGGTGCCCCCCGGATTCGTGACGACGACCGTGTAGTCGCCGGCGTCGGTGGGCGAGAGACTATTGATCGAATAGCTCGCGCTCGTTGCATCGCTGATCGTGGTGGTGCCCTTTTTCCACTGGTAGGTCGGAGCGGGCGTGCCCGAGGCAACGACGGTGAAGGTTACGCTCTCGCCCACGTTCTTCGTCTGCGAGGCGGGCTGGGTGGAAATTGACGGGGCGATGGGCGCGGCGATTTGGATGCTGAGTGTGAACGCCGGTCCGGTGCCAACCGCGTTATTGGCGGTGATCGTCACCGTCGAGTTGCCGGCCGCGGTCGGTGTGCCGGTGATTTGCTGCGTGCCGGAGGAATAAGTGAGTCCGCTGGGCAGCGTGCCAACGGTGAAACTCGTCGGCGAGTTAGTCGCCGTGAGTTGGTAAGCCACGATGGCCGCGTTCGCGTAGCCGGTTATCGTCGCGGCGCTGTTGATCGTGGCGACCGGGCCGAGAATGAACGTGAGCGAGAAACTCGCGCTGGCGCCGTTGCCGTTGCTGGCCGTGAGCGTAGCGATCTTCACACCGGCGACGGTGGGCGTGCCGGAAATCTCACCCGTGGCGGCATTGAGGCTGAGGCCAACGGGGAGATTGTTCGCGGTGTAAGACGTGGGGGAGTTCGTCGCCGTGATTTGATAACTGAGTGCTTGGTTCAGATTCGCGGTGACCGTCCCCTCGCTGTTGATGGTGGGCACCGGTCCGGACGGATCGATCGTGATTATCAGCGTGACCGCCCCACCCTCACCGGTCGCGTTGTTGGCGCTGAGGCTGACATTATAGGTGCCAGCGGTCGTCGGCGTGCCGGCGATCAGCGCGTTCTCGGCATCATACGCCAGTCCCGCCGGGAGAGTGCCCAGATTGAAACTCGTCGGCGAGTTGCTGGCGGTGAGGGCAAACACGAACGCCTCGCCCACGGCACCGATGGCGGTGAGTGAGTTCGTGATCTCGGGGGCGCCGAGCGCGGGTGCGATCGTCAGCGCGAAGGAGAAGTTGTCCGTGATCCCACCATTCTTGAGCGAGAACGTGCCGGCGAACTCACCCGACTCGAGCGGCGTGCCGCTAATCGCACCGGTCGAGGCGTTGATCGACATGCCGCCCGGCAGGTTGGTGGCGAGGTAGATCGTGCCCTCCGGCGGCGTGGTTTCGAAGTAGGTCTTGAGATCGACCGCCGCGTAGGCGACGCCGGCCTGTCCGGCCGGCAGGTTGATGTCGGCCGCACGGGCGGCCGCGACCAGGCCGCACAGGAGAAGGGCGAACGAGAGGAGTTTCATTGCGAGAGTGTTCCGAGGTGAAGGCATGAGCGGGGCGTTCGGTGATTGCGGTGACTCAACCACCGGCGAGTTGGATGCTCGTCGCGATCGTGATGACGAGGGTGACTGGCTGACCCTCGCCATTCGCATTCACGCCACTGAGGGTGACGTTGAACTTCCCGGACACGGTCGGGGTGCCGCGAATTTGTCCGGTGCTGGCGTCGACGGTCAACCCGGCGGGCAGCCCGCTCACGACGTAACTGCTCGGCGAGAGCGTCGCGGCGATGTCGTAGGAGAACGCCTGGCCGACCCGGCCGCTCGCGGTCTGCGAACTCGTGACGACTGGCGTGTTCGGCGCGGCGGCGATCGAGACGGTCACCGGCACGAGGACGCTCGAGCCCCCGGCATTGCTGGCGCCGACGCGGAGCGAAAGCGTGCCGGGGCCCGTCGGAGTGCCGGAGAGCACGCCGGTGGTCGTGTTCACGCTGAGCCATGCAGGAGCATCGAGCGCTTCGAATGACGTCGGATCGTTCGTGGCGGTGATGCGATACGTGAAGACGGTGCCCGCGCGCCCGGAAACGCTGACCGCGCTGTTCACGACCGGCGCGTTCGGCGCGGGATAAACCGTGAGCGTGAGCGTGCGCGGCAGGCCGGTGCCGTTGGCGTTGATGCCGACCAGCGACACCAGGTAAGTGCCGGCAACGTTCGGCGTGCCTTGGATGAGACCGGTGGACGCGTTGATCGCGAGGCCGGGCGGCAGGTTGATCGCATCGAGGAACACCGACGGCGGGAACGGCGTGGTGCTCGGCACGTTCGTCGCGGTGATCTGATACGAGAACGCCACGCTGACCATCGCGGTGGCCGTGGTGGGGCTGGTGATGACCGGCGCGTTGTCAGCCGGCGCGATGCCGATGAGCAACGTCTGCGGCTGGCTGGTGCCGGCGGCGTTGATCGCGGTGAGCGTCACCGTGTAGAGACCGGGGTTATCCGCGGGGTTGCCGCTGATGACGCCCGTCGTGGTGTTCAACGCGAGGCCAAGCGGCAACGTGCCGGTGAGGCCGTAGCTCGTGGGCGTGTTGGTGGCGGTGATCTGGTAGGTGAAGAGCGTCCCCACCTTGCCGTTCGCCGTCGCGTCGCTGGTGATCGCGGGTGCAGTGAGCGGAGCGGCGATCTCGATCACGAGCGTCGACGCCTGACCGAGGCCGGCGGCGTTGGCGGCGCGGATCAGCACGCTCGCAGTGCCGGCGCTGGTCGGCGTGCCGGAGATGACACCGGTCGTCGAGTTCAGCGCCAGACCGGCCGGCAGTTGATCGCTCGCGTAGGACGTCGGCGACTCCGTCGCGGTGATTTGATAGCTGAACGCCGTCCCGGCGCGGCCGCCGACGTTGAGCGCGCTGGTGACGCGCGGCGTCGCCGGCGCCGGCGTGATCGTGATCGCGAGCGTCTTCGGCGCGCTGGCGCCGTCGGCGTTGCTCGCGGTCAGCGTCACGTCAAACGGCGTGCTCGTCTCGGTGGTCGGGAGACCGGAGATGATGCCGGTGCTCGTGCTGAACGACAGACCACCCGGGAGCGCAGTGGCCGTGTAGGACGTCGGCGCGTTCGTAGCCTGGATCTGATATTGGAACGGCTGGCCCACTTGACCGGACGCCGTGCCGTTCGACGTGATCACGGGCACGGTGAGGGCGCGGCGAATGTCGAAGAGCATTTCGACCGCCGGGCCGCGTCCGCCGGCGGCATTCGCCGCGGCGACCCAGACGCGAGCTTGCGCCGGCGCGCTGGGCGTGCCGGAGATGACACCGCTCGTCGCGTTGAGCGAGAGACCCGTGGGCAACGTGCCGCTGACAATCGTGAAGCTCGTCGGCGTATTGCTGCCGGTGAGCGTGAAGCTGAACGCCGTGCCGGCCGTGCCGGTGGCAATCGGCGTGTTCGTGATCACGGGCGCGAGCGCCGAGGAGTTGATCGTGATCATCAACGAACCTGTCGAGGAGCCGGCGCTGTTGGCCAGCGTGAGCGTGACGTTGGAGATGCCGGGCTCGGTCGGCACACCCGTGATGACGCCCGTCGAGGCATTCAACGAGAGGCCGGCGGGCAGCGCCGTGGAGGCGAAGCTGGTCGCGGCGGGATTCGTCGCGATCGTGAACGAGAACGCGGACCCGACGGTGCCGACGGTGGAGCCGGTGCTGGTCGCCACCGGAGCGCTCGCCGCCGGATTAATTGTGAACGTGATCACCTGCGTGGTGGTGCCGTCGGGGTTCGTGGCGCGGATGGCGACTTTGAATGTGCCGGTTTGCGCCGTCGTGCCGCTGATCGTGCCGGTGCTCGTGTTGAGAGTAAGACCCGTGGGCAGCGTGGACGTGGTGCCATCGGGCAGGTTCACGAGCGCGAAGCTCGTGTTGCCGGTGCCGAAGTTCGGCGTGTAAGTGAAGCTACCGCCGGCGGTGCCGCTGACAGTCGTGGCGCCGGTGAAGACCGGAGCGTTCAGCGAAGCGGCGATATCGATGTTCACGGGCTGCGTCGCGCCGCCGGTGACATTTTGCGCGCCGACGGTCACGGTGTAGAACCCGGCCGCGGTCGGCGTGCCGGAGATCGTCGCGCCGTTGATCGAGAGTCCGGGCGGCAGCGTCGACGCCGAGAAGCTCGTCGGGCTGTGCGTGGCGGTAATTGTGTAGGAGAACGCTTGCCCCACCCGACCGCTGGCGGACGGCGGGCTCGTGATGACCGGACCGGGCGGCTGCACGTTCAGCGCAAGCGTCTTCGAATCGGAACCCGTGGCATTGGTCGCCGTGAGCGTGACGTTGAAGGCGCCGGTTTGCGTCGGCGCACCTTCGATGACGCCGGTCGTTGTATTGATCGCAAGGCCGGCCGGCAGACCGGTCGCTCCGAACGTCGCGCTCTGACTGGAGACGATTTGGTAGCGGAACGACACGTTCGCGACGGCCAGCGCGGTGAGCGGGCTGGTGATCGTCGGTGCGAGCGGGTTCACCGTGAGCGCTGCGCCGTTGCTGACGATCGTGCCACCGCTGTTGGTGACGGCGACCGTCACGGTGCCGTTATCGGCGAGACGGAGATTATTGAGCGTCACCGACGACGCAGTCGCGCCGGGGATGGCGACGCCGTTGAGGCGCCATTGGTAAGTCGGCGCCGGCACGCCGGCGGTCACGACGCTGAAGGTCGCGGAGCCGCCGAGGAGCGCGGTCTGCGGCGTGGGCTGCGTGGTGATGCTCAGGCTGACGTTCAGCGAGAGCACGACGGGCGTGCTGCTCGTGGCGGAGCCGAAGGCGTTGGTCGCTTGCAGCGTGTAGGAACCCGCGTCGGCGGAGGTGACCGAGGCGAGGCGCAGCACGGGCGAGTTCGGCCCGCTGATCGGCTGGCCGTTCTTGAACCATTGATAAGTGACCGGGAACGGCGAGTTCGAGACGGCGAACTTGATCGTCGCGGGGGCGTTCTCGTCGACGCTGATCGCGCCACCACCTTGGATCACCGGGAGGTCGGCGGTGAGGATGGTGCCGAAGGGGCCGACACCCACGACTTGGTTGCCGAAGAGCGCGGTGTCGTTGAGCGGATCGGCGGCGCCGGTGGTGCGACCGGTCCACGTGATGCCGTCCGGCGAGGTGTAGTAGTTGTTCGACTGCGAAGTGACAACGAAGTGGCCGTTCAGATGAGTGACGCTGAACAACGGCATCACGCCGAGCGTGGTCGTCGTCCAGTTGATGCCGTCGGTCGAGCGCGAGACGGTGCCGTTAATGCCGACGGCAACGAACGTGCCGCTGCCGTAGACGACGTCATTGAAGTGGGCAGTCGTGCCGCTGGTGCGGAGCGTCCACGTGCCCGTCGGATCGGCGGCCGAAGCAATCGTGCCGGTGTTGCCCACCGCCACGTGCATGCCGTCGCCGACGGCCACACGCCGGAGTTGCGCGGTCGTGGCAGCGCTGGTGGCGCGCCTGGTCCAAGTGAACGTGGTGCCGTCCGGCGAGGTGTAGATGCTGCCGCCGTCGCCGACGACGATCCACACCCCTGCGCCCGTGGCGTAGCGGACGCCTTGCAAGCCGTTCGTCGAGAGAACCGGGCTCAAGGTCTGCCACGTCCAGTTGGTGCCATCACCGGAGGTGAGCACCGTGCCGACATTGCCGACGGCAACGAACTTGCTCTGAGCGAAAGTGACATCGAGGAGACGGTTCGTCGTGGTGGAGTTTCGCTGCGTCCACGTCGCACCATCCGTCGAGGAGACGAGCGCGCCGACATCGCCGACGGCGACCGCGACGGACGCGGACGCCGCCACGCCGTTGAACGCCGTGCCCTGATAGGGACCCGCGGTGAGGATGCTCCAATTCTCGGCGTCCGTCGAGGTGAGGATCACGCGACCGGCCTGCCCGGCGATGACGTAGCGGTTGTTGCCGAACGCGGTGTTCTGCAATTGCGCGGTGACGCCCGGCACGCTGCGCGGGGTCCAGACCAGACCGTCGGGCGATGTGAGGATCGTGCCATTGGTGCCCACCGCGACGAAGCGGTTGTTGACGAAGTTGACGCCGCGCAGGTGGTTCACGGTGCCGGACGCAACGGGCGTCCAGTTGGTGCCGTTCGTCGACACGACGATCTGACCATCGGGACCGACGGCGACGAGGCGGCCCACACCGTAAGCGAACCCTTGGAGCGACGGTGCACCGGTGCTGACGGCAGTCCAATTCACGCCATCGGCGCTCGAGAACACTTTGCCCGTCGTGCCGCTGACGCCGTAGTATTTATTGAGCACGAACGCCGCACCGAGGAGGGTTTCGGACGTGCCGTTGCCCAGCGTGCCGGCGGTCCAGTTGAGACCATCAGTCGTCACGGCGGTCACACCGCCGGTGCCGAAGGCGACGACGCGGCCGTTGCCGGCGACCATGTCCTGGAGGGACGTGAGGGCGCCGTTGATGCCCGTCGGGCGCGTCTCCCACGTGACCGTATCCTTCGAGACGAACATGCCGTTGAGGCTGCCCATCGCGAGCGTGCGATCACCGAGCGTGACGAACTTGAAGAGGTTGTTCTGCGCCGGCACCTGCCGCGTGGTCCAGTTGAGACCGTCGTTCGAAACCAGCAGCGTGCCGCGCAAGCCGCCCAGGACGAACTGGCCGTTGAGGAACGCGACGCGCGTGGCGCCGTTGCCGGTGGGCGTCGGGCTGCGCCAGCGCCAGCCGCCTTCGGGCGTGACGAAGAAGGGCTCCTCGGGACTCGTCACGCTGCCGAGCGCGTTGGTCGCACGCACGCTGTAAAGGCCGCTGTGGGCCAGGCGCCAGTCGGCGACGAAATAAGTGGACTCGGTGGCGCCGGGAATATCCTGGCCGTTGAAGCGCCACTGATAGCTCATCGGAGCGGAACCCGCCGCAGGCGACACGCTGAGCACGGCGCTCGAGCCTTCCGGCACGACCGCACCGGCGGCCGCGAACGAACTGGAGATATTGCCGGACGCAAAGAAGGTCGGCGCGCTCGGGGTGAGCGCGATCACGGCGGGATTCGATGTGACCGTGATGCCATTCTGCGTCACGGCGACCGTGTAACTGCCGGCCGCGGTGGCGACGTAGGTTCGAAGGGTCGCGCCGTCGATGGCAGTCCCGTCCTTGAACCACTGATAGGTGATCGGAGCGGAGCTGACCGAGTTAACCGCAACGGCGAGACCGTTGGCGCTGCCTTCGGCGAACGTGCCGCCGATGGGCTGCGAGGCAATGGTCGGAGCGGCCGGCGGCTCGACGACGACGGCAAAATCGTCCACCCAGACGGCGCCGGCTGGAACCGTGAGATTCATCTCCACCCCACCCACACCGACCGTGACGGACCCGGCGGTATTCATGCCCCACGGCCCGCGCAGGTTCGTGGTCGCCGCGCCGGTGAACGCACCGCCGGACGAATAAGACGTGGTGACATTGCCCGTCGCCGCATCGAAGACGGCGCGCACGATGATCGAATTCGTCGAGAGCGTGGCGACGCCGAGGCTCGTGGGTGTGCCGTTGTTCGTCGTGAACTGCGCGAAGCGTTCGAGCCGCGCGCTGGTGGCGTTGCTGTCGTTGATCAACCGGAAGCCGGTCGCGACGTAGTCGGAGAAATCGGCGGTGTTGGCGATCGTGAGCTGTGCGGCCGCGAGGCGGACCGGGCCGCTGCCGCCGGTGCCGAGGATCACGCCGCCGGAAACACCGACGCGAGCCACGACGGTCCAGTTGCGATCGACCGGGAGCGTCGCGGTGCGCGTCACCGTGCGGAAAGCGGTGTCGGACGTGGCGTAGGCCGTGCCGAAGTTGAGGCGGCCGCGAGCGACCGTGAGGTCTGTGGCGGTGTCAGGCATCGAGGTGATCGGAGTAGCATTCCACGCCGCACCGAGGCCGGGGCCGCTGAACGTTTCCGTCGCGGTGATGCTGTTCGCCGGGGCGCTGAGC
Source organism: Candidatus Didemnitutus sp. (assembly GCA_041906465.1). Classification (GTDB taxonomy): domain Bacteria; phylum Verrucomicrobiota; class Verrucomicrobiia; order Opitutales; family Opitutaceae; genus Didemnitutus. Next base: position 164,229 of record JAYRJE010000001.1, read on the forward strand.
TGAACCACCGGCAGGCTGTTCGCGAAGTTGACGGGGTTCGCGCCGACCATGAAGCCCGGCACGAAAACGCCGGCGCTGCTCTGACTGAGCGTGGGATTGACCGCGCCCGCCATGTCGGTGCCATCCATGCGCCATTGCACGCCAACGCTGGCGCCGGTGTCGGGTTGAACGCTGATCGACGCGCTTTGGCCGGCGGTGGCGATGACGACACCGGGCTCCGGCGTCACTTCGAGAGTGTGGCTAAGGGCAACGTTGCCGCGTCCGCCGCTGGCACCGACGACAGCGATGTAGTAGGTCGTGCCGGCGGTCACGGGAAGCGTGAGGCGGGCCGCGCTCGAGTTTGGGGTGTCGTTGTTCTGGCCGTGGAACGCGAGAGTCGGGAGCGAACTGCCGGAGTAAACGGCGAGCGCCGTGTCGATGGCACTGCCGGCCGTGTCGAAGGTCGCGAGACCCGATGCCATCGGGCGATACGCATACCAGAGCGACGACGAGGTTCCCGCCGTGGACCAATGTGTCGGCTCGCCGGTCTCGGCGGTCGCGGCCGCGTTCGAGATGACGGCGGCGGAGCCGGCGAACCCGGTGAGCTGCAGCGCAGACGCGAAGTTATCGTTACTCACCGGTTGGTTGACGGTGAGCGATGCGGTGTTGGAGACGCCGACCGAAAGCCCGGCGAAGGCGCGCACGGAGTAGCTGCCCGCGTCACCCGCGCTCACGTTCGAGAGCGAGAGCGTGGCGGAAGTGGCGTCCGCAATGTCGACGCCGTTCTTCATCCACTGGTAGGAAAGGCCGCTCACACCGGTGGCCGCGGCGGTGAAGGTCACGTTCGCTCCCACCAGGACCGTCTGCGAGCTCGGTTGCGTGGTGAACGTGATGCCCGGGACGGCGCGAGCACGCCGGACGACGTTGTTGTTGGAGTCGACGAAATAGAGCGAACCGTCGGCCGCCGGCGCGATACCGGTGACGTAGTCGGCCCGTGCGCTCGAACTGCTGGAGTCCACGTAGCCGGAGTTGAACGGTTGGCCGAAGAGCGTGCTCACGGCTCCGGACGCAGGATCCACGCGGTGGAACGCACCGTAGCTGGCCGTGTAGAGCTGGCCATCCGCGCCGAGCGTGATCGCGTTGAGGTAGCCGAGACGGCTGAACGGCGGAACACCATCGAGCTGGCTGCCGGTGTTGACGACTCCGGCGAGGGTCGTGACGTTGCCGGCGGTGTCGATCTTGCGCACGATGCTGCCGCCATTCTGCTGCACGACGTAGATGTTACCGGCAGAGTCGACGGTGAGACCGCGAGGGCTGCCGAAGCGGACCGGGCTGCTCGCAGCGCCGCCAGCGAGACTGCCATCGACGGTGCCGTTTTGGCCGGCGACACCGGCCACGGTCGTCACGGCAAGATCGGCGGCCGCGACTTTGCGAATGGTGTTGTTCCATTGATCGGCGACGTAGAGATCGCCGTTCGAGGCAAAGGCGAGATAGCCGCTGCCACTGAAGCGCGCGACGGAGGCGCTGCCGTCGACGCTGCCGGTATTGCCATTTCCCGAACCGACGACGGTCGTGACCGTGCCGTTGGTGGCGACTTTGCGGATGCTGCCGTTGTCGAAGACGTAGATTTCACCCGTGGACGGATGGCGCGCGAGACCGCGCGGGGTCATGAAGGTCGCCGCCGTGCCCGTGCCGTCCGTCATGCTCCACGGGGCGGTCGGCGAGCCGGCGAGCGTCGTGACGACACCCGATGGCGTGATCTTCCGCAGAACCCGATTGGCGGTGTCCGAGACAATCAGGTCGCCATTGACGTCCACGACGATGCCGTCCGGCTGATTGAAGCGTGCCGCTGTGCCGGTGCCATCCGCGTAGCCGGGCGCGACGCCGGCGAGCGTGCTCACATCACCGGCAAGGCCCACCGTGCGCAGCGTGTTCGAGTTGGTATCCGTGACCACCAGCCGGTCGCCCGCCCAGACGATGCCGCGGGAGTAGTTGCTGAAGCGCGCCGCCGAACCGGTGAAACTGTCCGTCGTGCCGCTGTTCCAGGGGGAACCCGCCATGGTCGTGACGCTCAGGGACGTGTCGACCCGGCGCACGGTGTAGGAACCGTCCAACACGTAGAGATTGCCGCTATTGTCGACGGCGACGTCGTTCGGGTTCGAGAGTCGTGCCGCGGTGCCGATGCCATCGAGCGTTCCGTTCAACGAAGTCGGCGGCGGCGCGCCCACGATCGTCGTCAGGTTGCCAGCCGCGTCGATCTTGCGCAGCGCGGCGTTGTTGGTGTCGGCCACGACCAGGGAACCGTCCGCCAGCATCACGATGCCACGCGGCGAACTGAGACGCCCCACCCCGGGCGCGCCATCGGCATAGCCGTTGGCACCGAGCGTGCCGGCGAACGTGGTGACGACGCCGGCCGGCGTGATCTTGCGAATGGCGTGATTGGATTCATCCGCCACATAAAGGTTGCCGGCCGCGTCGATGACGCCGCGACTGAGGTTCAGGAAGCGAGCGGCCGTGCCGGTTCCGTCCTGCGTGCCGCCGGTGGTCGAGCCCGCCAGCGTGGTGACATTGCCACCGGAAATCTTACGCACGGCCGAATACTGCAGGACGTAGAGGTCGCCGTTGGGCGCGGCGATCACGGCGTAGGGATTGGTGAAGCGCGCGGCCGACAGCGTGCCGTCGACTTGGGAGTTCACTCCCGCGACACCGGCGTAGGTCGTGACGACGCCCGCGGGTGTCACACGACGAATGGTGTGATTCGTGGAATCGGCGACGTAAACGTTGCCCGCGGCATCGACCGCCGGGCCGCGCGGCTGGCTGAAACGGGCGCTGCTGCCCGTGCCGTCGGTCGAACCGCGGCTGTTTATGCCGGCCAGCGTCGCAGTGGTGTAGACCGGGTTGCCGCCGGTGAGCGTCGCGGTGGCGCTGGTCACCTTGGCGCCGTTCGAGGTGTTGACCACGACGTAATAATTGTTCGCGACGCCGCTGGCCGGCGCGCTGAGGTTGAGGCTCGCGGTCGTGGAGCTCGTGTTGGTCGTCGAGTAGAGCGAGCCGTTTTGATACCACTGGTAACTGGTGATCGTCGCGCCCGAAGGAGGCGTGGCCGCGACACCGAGAGCGACGGTGTAGCCGCTGTAAACAGTCAGCGACGCCGGTTGCTGCGTGATGGTGGCGGCGGCCGGACCGGGCGGAAGCGGGTTGACCGTCAGCGTGGCCGCGGTGCTTTCCACCGAGCCGGTGGCGTTGGTGACGACCACCGTGTAGGAGCCCGCATCGGCGCTGGTCGCACTCGCAATCGTGTAGCTTGCGCTGGTGGCACCGGCGATCGGGTTGCCGTTGAGTTCCCACTGATAGGTTACGGGCGACGCGCTGGTGGCGCTGACCTTGAATGTGACCGGAGCGCCGCTGACGACGGTCTGCGATGCCGGCGCCGTGGCAATGTAGGGGGCATTCGAGAATGTCACCACGATGTCGCTGGTCTGCACGGTGCCGACGTTGTTGGTGACGGTGAGGCGATACGTGCCCGCGGTGGAGCTGTTGGCCGCACCGAGGTTGAGGAAAGGACCGACGGCGCCGAGGATCGGCTGGCCGTTGCGCGTCCACTCGTAAGTGGCGCCGTTGCCGGCGAAGGCCCCGGCGAAGAGTTGCACGGTCTGGCCGCCGTAAACGGTGCGATTGGCGGACTGCCCGAAGATGACGGGAGCGGCATTGGTGAGGGCCACGCGTTTATAGCCGACCGGGCGCGCGTCACTCGGGGCGGCGACGGGCCCGAGCAGATGGAGCCAACCTTGGCCGGCCACGATCTTGGTGCCGCGCGCAAGCGGATCGCGGATCTCGACGCCCGGCGCCCAATCGGTGTCGAGCGTGCCGTCGTTGTTATAGCGGAAGAGACCCTTCGCGGCATTGCCGTTCACGGAGTCAAAGCGGCCGGCGACATAGATGCGGCCGGAATCGTCGAGCCCCAGGGCGTTGATGAAGGCCGCGAGCCCAAGCGGAGCGTTGTTCGTGAGCGTAACGTCGGGCACGCTCGCATCGACGGCGCCGCTCGGCGTGAGGTGCACGACATTGCGCGCGGTGCCGCCGATCTTGAGGGCGCCGGCCACCCAAGCGCTGCCATCGGGGAGGAGGCGGAAAACAACGTTACCGGCGCTGTAGATCGTTTGGGCGGCCTGCACCGATTGGTTTTTGACCGGATCGAAGAAGATGTTCGAAAAGCCGACCGACACGGAGGCGTCGGCCAACGCCACGGACGAATAGCTGGCATCGGCCGTGCCGTCGGGGCGCAGCTTGCGCAGCGCGACCTTGCTGTCGCGGCCCGCAGCGAGAACGAAGATCGAGCCATCACCGGCGATCTGAACGTCGGCGATGGCGCCGAACTCCACCGAGAGATCGTTGCTGGCGTTCCGCGACGAACTGGCGAACGAGCTGATGTCGGGCGCGAAACTCGCGTCACGCGAGCCGTCGGCGTGGTGGCGTCGCACCCACGCGCTCGTGCCGGAGTTGACGTAGTCGCTCAGTCCGACCGTCGGCCGCCAGGCAATCATGCCGCCATCGGGCAACGCGGCATAGTTGTAACCCAAAGCGCTGCCCTCGGTATAGTCCCAGTCGCCGCGCGCCGAGCCATCGGCGTTGTAGCGACGGAGCGTGGCCTCGGTGTAACCGGCATTGCTCTGCTGCTCGCCCTGATCCATCCGCCCGACGGCGAAGGAACGATCCGGCCACTGGAAGACGTAAGCGTAGGGATTCTGCAGCAGGACACCCGGGTTGTGGAACGGCGTCGAATCGCCCGCCAGGAGGCCATTGGTGCCGAAGAGCGCGGTGCCCGGCTGGCGCGTGCTGCCGAAATGGTCGAAGATACCCGCGGCGAGCACGCGACCGTCGTTCAGCAGGATCGCGGTCTCAGGCACGATCGTGCTGCCGAAACCGCCGGTATTGAAGCCGGCCAGCGGCATGCCGTCCGCGGTGAGGGCCACGACGTTGCCCGGAGTATCGTTGTTGAGGTCCGGCAGGTAGATGTTGCCCGAAGTGGCGCTGCGGCAGATCCAGAAAATTTCCTTGGTGTAGCCGGTGTTCCTCGCCGGCCAGGTGTTGTCGAGCGTGCCGTCCGCGTTGAAACGCAGCAGGCGATCGGAGGTGAGGAGGAATTTGTCATCGACATCAAGAATCGCGAAGCGGCCGTAGAAGCCATACGCCGTGTTCACCAAGGATTGGGAGCGCAGCGGCTGGGCGAAGGTGCTGTCGAAGGTGCCATCGGTGTTAAAGCGGATGGCCATGACCGGATCGGTGCTGATGTTCCCGCGACCGGTGTAAGCAAAGCGCCCGACAATGATCGCCTGGCCGGTGCTCTGGAAAACAACCGCGCGACCGATCTGGCTTGTCGTCGCCCAGTTGCCGGGCATCTGCGCGGGGTTCGCGAGACCATCCAGCACACCGCTGGAGTTGACGCGCGCCACGCCGCGCCGGGACGTGCCGTTCACCGCGGTGAAATTGCCGATCAGATAGACGTTCCCGGCCGCGTCGGTGACCGGCGGAGCGAAGAGTGTGCCGTCGTTGGTCAGCACCACGGGCGTGAAGGTGTCGTCCGTGGCACCGTTCGCGTGGAGGCGATAGACGGACGGCAATGCCACATTGATGCTGCCCGCCGGCAGCAGCGTGTTGCCGCTGATCAGGTCGGAGGCGGAGATGAGCAGCTTGCCGTCCGTTTGCCGGTGCATGAACCGGATCGAGCGGCTGAAACGGGGAGCGACGAAGCTGTCATCCCACGAGCCGTCGGCGTTCACGCGCACGACGGTCGCGCCTTCGCCGTAGGCGTGGTTGACGGCGACGAGGAGCTTGCCGTCGGGCTGGAAGCAGACGAACAGCGGCGAGCCGAGGCGCTCGTCCCACACGAAGCTCGGATCGACCGCACCGGTCGCCTCGTGCAGCCGGAACAGGCTGCCGACGCGAACGCCGCCGACCACGTCCTGCGCCCGGCTCAGCACATTCCATGTCATGAACAAGCGCCCTTGGCCGTCGGAGAAAATGCGGCTCGGCGAATACATGTTTGCCTCGGTGTCGTCCCAGAAGGTCGGCGCGGAACCGACGGCCGACACGGCGAGCGGCGCGTCGACGCTGACTGTCGTGCCGTAGGTGTTTGTGACCTCGACGCGGTAGCTGCCGGCATCGGCGGAGCTGAGCGAGTTGAGGACCAGTGCGTTCGCGGTCGCGCCGGAGAGGGCGGCGTTATTCTTGAACCACTGGTAAGTGAGCGGTCCGGAGCCGCTCGCGGCGACGCCGAACGTGAACGACGCGCCGGTCGCCGCCAAACCACCGGAGGGTTGCTGCGTGATGGTGGGTGCACCGTTGACGACGAGGAGCGTCACGGTGTTCGTCGCCGTCGCGCCCGAGAGGCGGCCGGTTGCCGTCACGGTGTAGGTGCCGGCGCGCGCGTTGGTGAGGTTGGCCACGCGATAGGTCGGCGAGTTGGCGCCGGCGATGGCGGTGCCGTTGTAGAACCACTGGTAATCGAGCTCTTCGCTCGCGGCAAAAGGCGCGCCGAGCGTGATGTCGCGCCCGATCTGGCCCACGAGCGTCACGGGCGTGCTCGCCGCCGGAGCGGGACGCGTGAACGCGCCGTTGGCGCGGAAAATCGCACCCGAGCCGCCGACGTAAAGGAGTCGGTCATTGAAGAGCAGCGGCGCCGCCACCGGGAATTCCGACGACGGCAACTCGGTGCGGACCCAGTCTTCGCTTTCGGGATCGAAGGAATAGACCAAACCGGCGCGCGACTCGTCGTTGGCGCGCGGCACATTGGCCGCCAAAGAGCCGCCCAGCATCGCGGCTTGGGACACGCTGCCCAAATCGCTCGCCACTTGCTGCCAGCCATTGCTGGGATTGGTCGAGTTCGACCGGAAGGCGCGGCCATCCGACACGAAATAGTAGAAGTGCCCTTGATCGAACAGCACGCTCCGCAAGAAGGCGGAGGGCGTGCCGAACTGCTGATACGCCACCATCCGGGTCCAATTCGTGAGATCCGTCGAGTAAACCAAGGCGGCCTCATAGGCCCCGATCTGGCTGATGAATGTGAGCGAGCCGCTGCTGCCCACATAGTAGCCCCCGCCATAGGCGAGCGACGTGATGTTGCCGACGTTGGACGGCAGCACACGCCGCGTCCACGTGACGCCGTCGGTGGAGGTCAATAGCAGGTTGGACGCGACCCCTGCAACCAGCTGGCCATTGAGGGACGCGAGGCGCTGAATGGTCGCGTTGGTGAGCGTGGTGTCGTTCGTGATGCGTGTGGTCCAATTGACGCCGTCGGTCGAGGCGATGATGGTGCCGGTCGCGCCGCCCGCGTAGAGCACGCCGTCGTGCACGGCGAGCGTCGTGAGCGTGTTGGTGGTCGAGGTCGGGCGAGCGGTGAAGTTCACGCCGTCGCTCGATTCGTGCACCATGCCGCCGTTGCCGGCGACGTAGAGTTTGTTGTTGAACACCACCGACGCGTTCAGGACCGAGGTGCGCGGGATGGAGAAATTGTTGGCATCGACACGGGTGAAATTGCCGTTCGCCAAGCGGTAAAGCGCGCCTTGCGGGCCCGGCAGATAAGTGAAGTTGTCCGGCCCGGCGACGGCGTCGGTGAACGCGATGGATTCCGGATTGGAAGCAAAGGTCCACGTCATGCCATCCGGCGACGTGCCGGTGCGAGTCCCGGAAATAACGAACGTGCCGTTCACGAAGCTGGAGCCGATGAAATTGTCCGTCGCCGCGCCGGGCGCGATTTCGGCCCACGTGGCGCCATTGTTCGTCGAGTAGGCCACGCGGCCGGCCTGGCCCGCCACGACCCACGTCCCCGCCCCGAAAGTTGCCGTGCGATAAAGCGTCGAGGTCGCACCGGTGAAAACGAGTGACCAGTTCGCGCCATCCGCACTCATGAAAATGGCGGAGCGCGACTGATTGCTGACTGTCGTCACGCCGACGGCAACGAACATGCCGTTGGCGTAGTCCAGGCCGAAGACCGTTAGCGAAGACGAGAGCGAGGCGATCCGCTTGCCCCGCTTCCACGTGACGCCGAGGTCGGCGGAGGTGTAGATCCAGCCGCCTGCGGTGACGGCAACAAAACGGCTGCCGTCGTAGACCATGCCGAAGATGGCGCCTTCATTGTCCGGCGCGCTGCCGCGCCAGATCGTGTGCGCCAGACGCCAGGTGGCGCCGTGGTCGGTGGAACGCCAGATCTGCGTGTTGCCGTCGGCGACGAGCACGCCGGCACCATTGGAGGCGATGGAGAAAAGGTCCTGCGCGTTCGGCAGCTGCACATAGGTCCAGTTCACGCCGTCGGCGGAGCGGCCAATCGTGCCGTTCTGACCGGTGATGACGTGGTGCGTGCCGGAATAGGCGTATTTTTGCAGCGAACCACCGACGGGGTCAGGCGTGAGGCGAGTCCAGCCGAGGTCCGCGGTGTAGCCGGCCTCGACAAGCGCGCGGGCGAAGAACTCGCGCGAAGTGCCGAGGACGACGCCACCCAGTGAAGCATCGCCGATCGCCGCCGGATCGAAGCGGCCATTCGTCATCGTGGGCAGCGAGCTGCGGATCGACCAGTTCGCGGTGGCCACCGGAGCGAAGGACGCGTGGACGCGCCCTTTGTAGACTTCGACATAGTCAGTGGCCGCCTTCTCGACCTCGACCAACTGTTGCCGGAATTCCGCCTCGTCCGAGAGATCCTGCTCCGTCTCCAACATGAACATGCGATCGAGGCCCGGGGTGCGCGCACGGACCGCCGCCGAGGCCCGGCGATAGAGCGAGACGAAATCGAGCAACGCCTGCTTGGCCGCCAACCGATGTTCGAGCGGGCCGGCCTTGAGCAGGTCGGGGTTGTCCTCCATCGCCTGGCGGAAGGTCAGAACGTCGCCTTGGGCGAGCTTCAGCAGCCGCTCGTAATCGGCGTTGAAGTTCTGCCCCAGCCCGAGATTCACGAGGAAATCGACGGCGCGCAGGCCGGCCTGAATCACCAGCAAATCGGCGCGGTCGAAGGTCAACGAATGGCCGCCCCCAGTCTCGGCCGGCGTCAGGGTGAGCACGAAGTTGTCGTCCGTGACCGCCGCAAGATCAGCGCGCACGGCCGCTGAAGTCGGCACCACGGAGTCACGCCAGAAGGAACGCGTGGACTCGAGATTGTAGCCGTTGGGAAGCACCGTGTCGCCGTCCGCGTTTTCCGGCATGCTGGTTTTCCAATCGTAGACATCGCGACCGGCGCTCGACACCCCCAGGCCGTTCAGGACGCCGTTCGCCGGTGCGTCGCCGATCATGGCGAACCAGCGCGTCAGACCGGAGAGAGCCGCGGCGGTCTGATTGGTGGGCTCCGCCGTGCGCGCTTGCTGGAACTTCGCGCGCGCCGTGGCGAGGTCGTGCGCTGCGAGCGCCGCGCGGCCCTCGGCGATGCGATCGTCAACGGGAGCAGCGCGTAACAGAGCGGCGGAGACAAGAGCGAGCAGCGTAAGGCGGACCAGTTTGGCTTTCATGGGGTGATCCCGGGTCGAGACGAGGGTGACACTTGCAGATCGAGAAATTGAAATTGGCCGGCTTGCGGACCGCGCAGCGGCAACACCACGCGGCGCTCGGTCGCATCGGCGAGGTTGGCGCGCGGCAGCACGAGCTGCTGCGCCGGAGTGAACTCGCCCTCGGCCGCGGTGAGACGCAACGCCTCGTCCGGTCGAACGATCACGACGTCCCGCAACAACGCGCCGCCGGCTCCGCTCATCTTGCGCAGGACATCCGCCAGTTGCCCGACGGCGGCCGGCCAGGCCGTCTCGTCGTCGATGCGCAGCTCAACCCCGCTCAGCAGCGGTCGCGCCTTCCACGCGACCCGAAACAATCCGTGTTTGCCGTAATCGAGGCGAAAGCGAGCCACGTGCAAACGCGCGATCCGGCGACCGCTCTCCGGTTCGAAGAAACCGTAAACGAGATTCTCCGGACCCGTGCGCTGGCCGATCTCCACATACATGCTCTCCGGCTGGGCCCGGGCGTTTTCCTGCGCGCCGAGGACGATTGCCCAACCGGCAAACGCGAGCAAAGCAGGGACCACCGCGCGCAAAACGCTAATTCCGGGGGGCGACATTGATGTGAGCCAGACCTAGCTGCGCAGTTTCGCCGCCGACGAGGAAAGGGAGACGGCAACCCGAGCTCAGTCCTTGTGTGTGTGTAGGGAAATTCACGGGTCCGCCTCCAGGGAGCGAGGCAAAAAACTGTCAAAACACTGGGGGCCCAGGGAATTCCTGAGGCTAAATGCCCCTAGTGGGAACGCCGGGAAGACCCAACTTTTCCGGACGGAGAAAGGAGCTGCGCATGGTGAGGGCCACATGCCCGCGGGAGAATTCGCCTTGTGCCGCCGCGCCGGATTGCTGTGCTGGCCCCAAAATGTGCGGAATCGCCGGAGTAATCAGCCCTGAACTGGATGCTCAGCGGCGGGAAGAATCCGTGCGCCAGATGGTGGCGCGCGAGCGGTCGCGTGGGCCCGACGATCAGGGGTTTGTCTCCGACGGCGCGGCCACGCTCGGCATGTGCCGGCTCGCGATTTTCGATCCGGCGCATGGTCATCAACCCATGGTGAGCGAGGACGGTCGCTTCCACCTGGTTTTTAACGGCGCCATCTACAACTTTCGCGAACTACGGCAGCGGTTGACGGGCCACGGCGCCACGTTTCGCACCGAGTGCGACACCGAAGTGCTCCTGGCGGCCTACGCGCACTACGGCGACGCCTGCGTGCATCAGCTGCGCGGTATGTTCGCGTTCGCGGTGTGGGACCGCCAGACCCAACGCCTGTTCGCCGCCCGTGACGCACTCGGCATCAAGCCACTCTATTATGCGCAACGGGCTGACGATGTCTTCGTCTTCGCCTCCGAGCTGAATGCGCTGCTCGCCAGCGGTCTCATCGCGCGCGAGATCGATCCGGTGGCGGTCGGCGATTTTCTCGCCTGGTTCGCCGTGCCGGCGCCGCGCACGATTTATCGGGGCATCGCCAATCTCCCGCCCGGTCATTCTCTGTCGATCGAGCGCGGCGGACGTTGCCGGATCAACAAGTGGTGGAGCCTCCCCGCCGCCCAGCGCGTCACTCCGCGCACCGACTACACCGGGTTCGTGCCCGAACTGCGCGAAAAACTCGAGGACACGATCCGCGCCCATCGTCTCGCCGACGTCCCCGTGGGGGCGTTCCTTTCCGGCGGGCTCGACTCGACCGCCATCGTCGCACTCATGGCCCGGACCGGCGCCAGCCGTTTGAAGACCTTCTCGCTGGTCTTCAACGAAGCGGACTACTCCGAGGCGGCCGAGGCGCGCCTGGCCGCGCACGCCATCGGCACGGAACACCACGAGGAGATCCTCACGGGCGCGCGCATCGCGGCCGACATGCCGAGAATCATCGCGCAATTCGACCAGCCCACCGGCGACGGCATCAACACTTACTACGTCAGCCAGGCCGCGCGCGTGGGCGGCGTAAAGGTGGCGCTCTCCGGTCTCGGCGGCGACGAGTTGTTCGGCGGCTATCCGTCCTTCACCGACATGCCGCGCCTCGCGCGCTGGTTGCCGCTCTGGCGACAGGTGCCCGGCCGCATCCGACTCGGCGTGGTGCAGTCCCTGCGCCGCCGCGGCGCGCGCGCGCGCAAACTTGCTGACTTTCTCAACGCCGCGCGCGATCTGCATGAACTCTGCTCGCTGCGCCGCCGCGTCCTGTCGGAGTCAGCACGGCTCGAGCTGCTCGCGCCGGAGGCACGCCGGCTGGCTCATCGCCAGGGCTCCACGCACCCGATGCTGGACGACTTCGTCTTCGACCTGATCGGCGCCGATCCGATCCAAATCGTCAGCGCGTGGGAGATGCGCACCTACATGTCGGACGTGCTCCTGCGCGACAGCGATGTCTTCAGCATGGCCAACTCACTCGAACTGCGCGTGCCGTTCGTCGACCGTGTCCTCGTGGAATGGTGGTGGAACCAGCCTCTGCAGTATCGCTTCGATCCACGACGGCCCAAATCGGCCCTCGCTGACGCCGTCGCCGACTGCGTGCCGGCCGAGATCCGCTCGCGCCGCAAACGCGGCTTCACGCTGCCCTTCCCGCTCTGGATGCGCCGCGAACTGCGACCGTTCCTCGCCGAGACGTTCTCCCACGCATCACTTGCGCGCTGCCCGTGGCTCGATGCCGCGGCTTCGCAGCGCGAGTGGACGAATTTTGACCAGACGAGCGACAACCAGAACTGGGGGCGCGTCTGGACGCTCGCGATGCTCATCGCGTTCGCCAACCGTTCGGAAGCCACGGCATGAAGACGCTGCTCATCTGTCCCGACCTCTTCCACGCCGAGGGCGGCATCGCGCGCATCATGCGCCTCTACCTGCGTTCGCTGTGCGAGCAAGCCGCGCCCGGCGATGAGGTGGGCTGCGTCGCGCAACTGGACAGCGGCGACACCTCCGCGCGCTTGCGCATGCTGCTCGGCGAACACTCCGCGAAGATCGACAACTGCGAGCGCAGCCGATTCGCGTTTCTGCTCATCGTGCTGGTGCGCGCCTTCAACTGCCGGCGGCTCGTCTGCGGCCACCTGCACCAACTCATCATCGCGCGGCTCGCGCAGACCTTCAACCCGCGGCTCGATTACTACCTAGTGGCCCACGGCATCGAGGTCTGGCGCCCGTATTCGTTGCTCGAGCGTGCGGCGCTCCGCGGCGCACGTCGCATCTTCTGCGTCAGCGAATACACCCGCCGACAGATGTTGCGCTTCGACAGTTCGCTCGATCCCGCGCGCCTGGTCGTGCTGCCGAACACGTTCGATCCCGGATTCCGCGCTGACACCATTCCGATCCCGGCGGCCGCCGGCGCCCGACAGCCCCGCATCCTCGTGGTCTCACGCCTCGTCACCTCGGACCCCTACAAAGGGGTCGACCTGATGATTGAAGCCATGCCGGCGGTGCTCCGACAATATCCCGGCGCGCAGTTGCGCATCGTCGGCGGCGGCGATGCGCGCCCCCGCCTCGAAGCGCTGGCACGCGAGCGCTCACTGGGCGACGCAGTGCGTTTTCTCGGCCTTGTCGACGACGCGGTGCTGCGCGAGGAATACCACCGCTGCGACCTCTTCGCGTTGCCCAGTCGCAAGGAAGGCTTCGGTCTCGTTTACCTCGAAGCGATGAGCTACGGCAAACCGTGCATCGCCGCGCGCGCCGGCGGCGCGCCGGAAGTCGTGGACGACCAGGTCGGCGCGCTGGTGGAATACGGCAACGTCGAGCAAATCGCCCTCGCCGTCGGCAACCTGCTGCGGCACCCGCGCAATCCCGCCGCGATCGCCGCCCGGGTCGCCCGTTTTTCCTACGCGAACTTTTCCGCGAAGTTCGCCACGCTGCTCAAGTAGCGTCGCGGCCACGCGAAGACGTGGCCGGAGCTTCCAGCTCCCGCTACTTTCCGCGTCGCCTCGCCGAGGTCGATCGGTGGCCGACCGCCGCCGACCGGCGCCTCCTCCGCTACTCGCTCAGGCGAGATGAAACACCGACTTCAGCTCGCGCGAAACCGGACTGTGGTCCGGGTTGCTCGGCATGACCTCGCGCATGTGCGTCCACCACTTCCGACATTCGGGCGTCTGCGCGATCGTGTTCCAGCGCGCCTCATCCTCGATCTCGACGTAGCCGAACAGCTGGCGCGTCTCCGCATCGAGGAAGATGGAGTAATTGTGCACACCATGCGCCTTGAGCACCGCTTCGAGCTCGGGCCAGATCGGCTGGTGCCGGCGGGCGTATTCCGCCTCTTGGCCGGCGTTCACGGACATCAGGAATGCCTTGCGAATCATAAACCGGGATCGTCTTACGAGCGCACCGCGACTGGCAACGACCGATCGTGAAAGGCACGTTGGAGCACCTCCTCCAGACCCGGCGAACACAGCATCGGCTCGCCCCCACCCTGCCGTGGCCGGCTCTCCACGCCCCCCGGGGCCGGAACGATCTCGGCCACTTCGTGCACGCGCTCGACGAGCTCGGTCTGCCGCAACGCGATCTCCGGCGTGCAAACAAACGCCGCCGGATCGCTCAGGCGCCGCAACACGCCCTTCATCATTTCTGTGCGCGTGTGCGTCGTGTTGGGGAGCCCGATGCGTTCGGGCGCGCCCACCACCGGGGTGATCACGCATTCGCGTTCGTGGCGCCACACGATCTGCCCGCGATCACCCTCAATCACGATTTCCGGCTCGCGATTGACCAGCGACGCATGCGTGACGCCGAACCACAGCTGGACGTCGTCCGTCGTGTCGGCACGCACCACGCCCGTGTCGAAACTCTCGATCGGATTCGTGCGCCACAGCACCGCCTCGACGTTGCGCGCCTGCGCGGAGGAGCTGAACTCCCGTCCCGCGAAGAAGAGCCCGAGGTTCACGAAATGCGCGAAGGCATTGTTCAAAGGCGAATCCAGCACGAGCGCGCCGTCGGCGCGCAGCCGTCCCGCCCAGCCATTGCGCGAAAAATAGCTGGCCGGTCGCGGCCACAGGCCGAGCAGCCGCACCGAAGTCACGCGCCCGATCGCGCCGGCGAGGATGCGCCGCTTCAAATCCTGCGCGGTGGCGGCATAGATGTCCTGAAACCCGACCGCGACGAAGCGACGCGTCGCCGCAGCGGCGGCGCGCACTTCCTCCACTTCGGCCACCGAGGCCGCGAGCGGTTTTTCCACCAGCACGTTCATCCCGGCACGCAACGCCGCAACGGTCATGCGCGTGTGCCAGGCGATGCCCGTGGGAATGAGGCACAAGTCGATGCGCCCCGCCTCCTGCCGCATCATTTCCTCGTAATTCGAGTAGATCGTGCAGCCGGTGGCGCGCAGTTGGCGGACATTCTCCGCCTCCTCCTGCGGGTTGATGACCACCGCGGCCGCGAGGTCCAAACCATCGGCCGCCGCTTCGCGCGCGAGGCCGAGGTGAATTCTTCCGTAACCAGAGACGCCGACGATGGCGGCGCGAATACGAGGAGAAGCGCTCATGGAGCGGAGGCGAGTTTCAACAGAATCGCAAACAGGGCGATGATGCCGCCGGAGATCGCACAGCACACCACGAAGCCGATCGCGTCCACGCGGTCCCACTTCGCGAACTCCCAACTGGAGTTTGCGCCGAAGAGTTTCGTGTGGTCGAAGCGCCCCGGCTGCTGGCGCGTGAGCGCCATGGCGGCCTCCTCCGCCTCGGGCGTGTCGCCGATCGGCGTCTTCATCTTGCCGTAGAATTGATCGACGCGCGCCTTCTCAGTCGGACGCGTGAGATAGCTGAAAACGATGAGGAAGACGAACGGCAGGAGGCCATCGACGAAAAACTGCGCCGTCTCGCGACCGTTCGGCGTGTAGCGCGGCGTGTTGAAGCCGACCCGATCGAGCAGCCAGCACTCGACGTTGAAGCGACCGCGGCCCTCGAGAGCGCTCGCCGGATTCGCCGGATCGACGCGCACGAGTTGCTTCCAGTAAACCGCGACCGGTTTGCCCGCCGCGTCGTTCGCCGTGATCGTGAGCGCATCACTCTGCCGCAGCGCCGGCACGTAATCGGCCGTCAGCGGAATGAACAGGATCACCAGCGAGCTGAGCGCGACCGCCGCCCACACCGCCGGCGCGGTCAAACGACGCCAGAAGAAGATCATCAGCACCGCGGCGCCGAAGGGCACGTTCACCGTGAGCACGAGCACGACCACGGCCTGGAGATTGTCCATCAACAGCGCGGAGACGACGCCGAGCGCGAGCACCGCGATCACCGTCCAGCGCGCCGCCTTGAGCGCGCTCTCGGACGACGCGTCGGGACGAATGTGGCGGTAGAAATTGCGCACAAAGAGCGACGAGATCGCGAGGGCCTTGGCCGCCAGCGTCGACATCGTGCCGGCGAGCACACCCGCGAGCATCAGGCCGGCGAGGCCGGGGCCGAGCAGGCGATTCGACATCACGCCCCAGGTCATGTCCGGGTCGGCGAGTCCACCGACGCCGAACAATGCGATCGCGATCAGACCGGCGAACGCCCAGAGGATGATCATGAAACGCTTCAGGTAATTGCCCGTGACACCGAAGCGCGCCGCGAACTCGTTTTTCGCCGAGCCGAAGATCGTCATGTTGTGGCTCAACGCATGCATCTGCACGAGACTCGGCAGCAGCACCGCGAGGATGAACCACGGCGACGTGCCCTGTCCCGCGAACAAATCCATCATGTCTTTCGGCACCTTGTGGGCGATCTCGCCCCAGCCGCCGATCGCGGCGAGTCCGGTCGGAATGAGCAGGAGCGAGAATACGATGATCAACACGCTCTGCAGTCCCTCGTTCACCGCCGCCGCCGACATGCCGCCGAGCACGATGTAAGCACCGACGATGATGGTGAAAGCCAGGTAGAACGGGAACGGCTTCAGCAGCGTGATGTAGCTGTGCAGTTCGCCGCGCGCATAACGGTCGCGCAGATCGCCGAGCTGGCGCACCTCTTCGGTCGAGATTTGTCCCGCGGGCGCCGCCTTTTCGAGGCGCTTCATTTCCTCATACGCCTGCACCGAAGCGCGCTCGTCCGCCGTCCAAGTGGCGGCGGGTTTCACGACCAGCGACGAGGCAATCTTGTAGGCCACGAAGTTGGCGAAGCCGAGAAACACGCACGCCACCGCGATCTGGCTCAGCGTGTAGAGACGGCTCAATCCGCGACTGTCGAAGCGATCTTCAAACAGGTCCGCCACGGTCATCAATCGCACGCGCCGGAACCACACGTTCATGAACCAGAAATACGGGTTCATGAACACCGTCTGGAACGAGAACCACACGCCCGCCACGCCGCGCTGAAAAACCAGGCTGGCGGTGCTCACCGCGCCTTGCGGCTCGGTCGCGTTGCCGAACGACAGGAAAAATTGGTAGAGCTTGCCCAGCTTTCGACCGGCGAGAAAGAAACCCTCCTCGCTTTTCGTCGCCTTGGACGCGCGTTGACCGATGTAGATCACCGCCGCGAAATAGGCGACGACGACCGCGATATCCAACCAGTGCAGACTGCCGAAGATCATCAGATTTGAAGGGTGAAACAGCGGAGCAACGGAACCGAGCCAACGGAGGTTCGCTCGAAAGCGGGGCAACAGCGCGGGACCAAATTACGGCCGCCCCCCGCAGCGACCACGCCGCCGGAGCCTGACAGTCCGACGTGCCGGGTATCCGCCATGCCCGAACGCTGCGCCTTCATCGCGCCCAAGCGAACTCAAACTGTCCGTCGTGCCGCCGTCTGCTTTTCGCGGAAAGCGTCAACAATCTTGCGCTGCCTTGCGACCCGCGTCGCAGTCGGCAAATCTCTCGCCCCATGGCCTCCCAACGCATCGCGCTCGTCGGCACCGGCGGTCGCGCCCTTTCCTTCGTCGAACCCGTCTTCGCCAAATATCGCGCGGACAATGAACTGGTCGCCTTCCTCGACCCGAGCCCGACGCGGATGGCCTACTACAACGACCTCATCGCCTCGCGCTGGTCCGCCGCGCCCGTGCCGACGTTCGCTCCCGCCCAGTTCGACGAAATGCTCCGCACCACGCGCCCGCAGATCGTGATCGTCTGCTCCGTCGACGCCACGCACCACGACTACATCGTCCGCGCCCTGCGCGCCGGCTGCGACGTCATCACGGAAAAGCCGCTCACGATCGACGCCGAGAAATGCGCCGCCATCCTCGCCGCGCAACGCGAGAGCGGCCGCCGCGTCCGCGTCGCCTTCAACTACCGCTGGGGCCCCTTCCGCACCAAGGTCCGCGAACTCCTCGCCGGCGGCACCATCGGCCGCGTCCAATCGGTCAACCTCGAGTATCTCCTCGATACCTCGCACGGCGCCGACTACTTCCGCCGCTGGCACTCGCACATGGCGCAGTCAGGCGGCCTGCTCGTCCACAAATCGACGCACCACTTCGACCTGGTGAACTGGTGGCTCGACGCCATCCCCGCCCAGGTCTTCGCACATGGCTCGCTCGTCTATTACGGCAAGCAAAACGCCCTCGCCCGCGGCGACGAACGCTGGACCACCTACCCGCGCTACACCGGCGCCGCGACCGGCGACGACCCCTTCAAGCTCGACCTCCGCGAGAGCGAAAGTTTCCAGAAACTCTACCTCAACGCCGAGAAGGACACCGGCTATCTCCGCGATCAGAACGTCTTTCGCGACGGCATCGACATCTACGACCAAATGTCCGCGCTCGTCCGCTACCGCACCGGTCAGGTCCTCAACTACTCGCTCGTGGCCTACAGCCCGCGCGAAGGCATGCGCGTCACGTTCAACGGCGACCGCGGCCGCCTCGAATACCACGAGTTCATCGGTTCGCACATGAACCGCGCCGTCGTCAGCTCCGAGTTCAAGCTCGAGCAGCACGGCAGCGCCGAAGCCGAGGGCGAGTGGATTCGCGTCTTCCCGCACTTCAAGCCCAGCTACATCGTCCCGATGCCCCCCGCCACCGGCCCGCACGGCGGCGCCGACGAAGTGATGACCGAGCAACTCTTCTCGCCCGCTCCGCCCGCCGACCCGTGGCAACGTTCCGCCGGACACGAACAAGGCGCCGCGTCGATCCTCGTCGGCATCGCCGCCAATCGCTCGATCCAGACCGGCGCCCCCGTGGTCATCACCGAGCTGGTCCCGCTCAAGCCATCGGCCCAGAAACTCAGCGAACTCGTGTGACCCACTCGCTCCGGCCTGCATCCGAGGTGGTCGCCGCTGTCCCCAGCGGCGACCCGCCGCGCTCGCGTCGCGCGCGGCCGATCCGGGTGAAGCAAGGTAGTTCGCAACAACTGACCGTCCGCGCATGCGTGTTGTGGGAGCGAGCTTGCTCGCGATTCGCAACCCTCCGGTCGCGAGCAAACTCGCTCCCACGACCAAGCCGCCCGTTCGCGCTCCTCACTATCGTCGCCGTCACCACGCTGGTCGGCGCCTCGCACGAGGCTCTCGCGTCCCCCTTCATCGCGCGCGAATTCGATCTCACATCGCCCGCGACCGCATCTGGCGCCTTCACGTCCGCCACCGGCGCCGGCTTCGACCTCGGCACACGGCCGCACGGTGACGCGCCGTTCTACTTCTCCGTCGCCGTTCCCGAGGGGAACTACCGCGTCACCGTCCTCCTCGGCGACGCCGCCGCGCCCGCCGCCACGCTCGTGCGCGCCGAGTCGCGTCGGCTGATGTTCGAAACCGTCACGACCGTCGCGGGTGAATTCGCCACGCGCTCGTTCATCGTGAACGTTCGCAAT
Organism: Candidatus Didemnitutus sp.; assembly: GCA_041906465.1. Lineage (GTDB taxonomy): Bacteria > Verrucomicrobiota > Verrucomicrobiia > Opitutales > Opitutaceae > Didemnitutus. The sequence continues at coordinate 183,391 of JAYRJE010000001.1, forward strand.
CCCGCGCTGCCGCCTCCGCCCGCCAACGCCCCCGGCAGCGCCGCCGTTGCGCTCAAGCCGCGCGAGCAAGGCTCGTTCACATGGGACGACAAACTCACCCTCGAATTCAACGGCCCGGCGCCGCGCGTGCGATCGATCCGGATCGAACCGGCCGATGTTCCGACCGTATTCATCCTCGGTGACTCCACCGTCACCGACCAGCGCTCCGATCCCGCCGCGAGTTGGGGCCAGATGCTGCCGCGCTTTTTCCGCGCCGACATCGCCGTCGCCAATCACGCTGAGTCCGGCGAGACGATGAAGTCCTTCCTCACGGAGAACCGTCTCGCGAAGGTGCTCAGTCTCGTGCGCGGCGGCGACTGGATGCTGATTCAATTCGGCCACAACGATCAAAAAGCCAACTGGCCGCAGACCTACGCCGATGCCCACACCACGTTTCGCGCCTACCTGAAAGCCTTCATCGCCGAGGCCAAGCTCCGCGGCGTGCAACCGATCCTCGTCACTTCGCCCGAACGTCGCACCTTCGCGCCCAACGGAAAAATCCGCACGACGCACGGCGACTATCCCGCCGTCGTTCAGCAGGTCGCCGCCGAGGAAAACATCCCGTGCCTCGACCTGCGCGCCGCCTCCGCCGCCTTCTACGAGACTCTAGGTGCGGAGCGTGCCCCGCTCGCCTTCAACGACGGCGGCAAAGACGCCACGCACCACAATTCCTACGGCGCCTATGTGCTCGCTGCATGCATCGCCGACGCCGTCAAACGCCAGGCCCCCGGGCTCGCCGAACATCTCGCCGCAGATTTTACCGGCTTCGATCCGCGCACCCCGCCGCCGCTCGACGGGCTCCTGTTGCCTCCCAGCCCAACGCGCACGGACGATACGATCGCGGGCAACTGAACCGTGGCCAGCAAGGTAGGTGGGCCGCTTGCGGGCCACTTCTCGCCCCCCTCACTGGCCGCGCAACACCGCCGCCAGCGCCGCCAGTTTTGCGTGATCCTTCACGCCGGGAGACGCTTCCACGCCGCTGTTCACATCGACGAACTTCGCATGGCTCTTCGTGATCGCCTCGCGGATATTCTCCGGCTTCAAACCGCCCGCGAGCACCCAACGCACCTTCTTGAACTTGCCCTGCAGCCACGCGAACGCCGACCAGTCGCCCGTCTTGCCCGTCCCGCCGTGCTGGTTCGGATCGTAGGCATCGAGCAGAAACGTATCCGCGAGCGGCACGAAGCACGGATCGAGCTCTTTGCCCGGCGGCACGCGCGGCGCGAGCCAGAGCTTCTGCGGGGGAATGATGTCGGTCCACATCGCCGCCTCGAAGAACGGCGTCTCGTTCGGAAAATGCAGCTGAATGAAATCGAACCCCGCATCGCGCGCCTGCTCCATCGCCGCCAGGTCCGAGTAAACCATCACGCCGACCTTCGGCAACGCCGGCAACTCGGGACGCAACGCGGAAAATTTCTCGAGCGTGATGTGCCGCGGTGAGGCCGGGTGCAGCACAAAGCCCAGATAGTCCGCGCCAATCGCGGCGGCCGCGTGGGCGTCGGCGGCCGACGTGAGGCCGCAGATTTTGAGGTGCGTGGAACCGATCATCCGAAACCCGTTATTCGGTCATCCCGCGAAGGAATTAACCGCGGCGATCACATGCGCGACCTGCGCGTCCGTCAGCTCCGGGAAAATCGGCAGGCTGACGCAGCGCTCGCTCGTAAACTCCGCCACCGGCAGACTGCCCTTGGCGTAGCCGAGCGCGGAGTAGCACGGCTGCAGGTGCATCGGTCCCGGATAAATGATGTCCGTGCCGACGCCTTGCTGATCGAGGTGCACGCGCAGCGCGTCGCGGCGTTCGTGCAAGATCGTGAATTGGTGCCAGACGCTTTCGCCGTAGGCGGGCACGACCGGCAGCGTGACCGCCGGGTTCTTGATGCCCGCCCGATACTGCGCGGCGATCGCGCGGCGGCGCGCCGTGTAGGCGTCGATGTGCTTGAGCTTGATGTTGAGGATCGCGCCCTGGAACCCGTCCATGCGGAAATTGAAGCCGACTTCCGTGTGCAGGTAGCGCTTCGGCGAACCGTGCACGCGCAGCAGTTGCGCCTTGTCCATCACCGCCGCGTGCTTGGAAACAAACGCGCCGCCCTCGCCGCATGCGCCGAGATTCTTCGTCGGGTAAAAACTGAACGTGCCGCAGTCGCCGATGGCACCCACCGGCGTGCCCTTGTAGCGCGCGCCGACGGCCTGCGCGCAATCTTCGACGACGAACAGGTTGTGTTTCGCCGCGATCGCCATGATCTCGTCCATCCGCGCGGGCTGGCCGAAGATGTGCACGACCACGATGCCCTTCGTGCGCGGCGTGATCGCTTTTTCGATCGCCTCCGGGCTGATGCACCAGGTGTCCGGCTCGATGTCGACGAACACCGGCTTGGCGCCGACATAGCTGATGCCCCAGCAGCTCGACGCGAACGTGAACGGCGTCGTGATCACCTCGTCGCCCGGTCCAAAGCCGCCGCAGAGCGAGCCGATGTGCAGCGGCGACGTGCCGCTGTTCATGCCGAGCGTGCGCGCGTAGCCGAACTTCGCGCTGAAGCCCTTCTCGAAATCCTCGACGTCCTTGCCGAGGCAGAACCGCGTGGCGTCGTAGGTCGCGGCGAGGGCGGCGAGCACTTCGTCGCGAATGGCCTGATGCTGGGGCTTCAGATCGAGGAACGGAACTTTCATGAGGAAGGGTCCACGGAACACACGGAAGACACGGAATTCAATCCGACATATGCCGTGTGTGCGGTGTGTTCCGTGGCCAAAAAATTCAGAGCTTCTTGATGAGCGCTTCGACGAACGAACCCAGGTTCGCCTGCGCGGCTTCGAAGTCCACTGGCAGTCCGAGCTGTTTCATCGTGGCCGTCGTCGTGGCGCCGATGCTGCCGGAAAGCGGGCGCTTCGCCTTGGCACTGAGCTTCAGCGCGCCGGCCTGATCGAAGAACGACTGCGCGGCGCTCGGACTGGCGAACAGGATGGCGTCGGCACCTTTCGCGCGAAAATCGCCCGCGACCGGGTCCTTCGCGAGGTCGGTCTCCTCGGTCTTGTAGATCGGCAGCGTGTCGACGATCGCGCGCGCCTCGTGCAGCTTCTCGACGAGCGTGTCGCGGTTGAGATTGCCGGTGACGACGAGAATCTTCGCGCTGTCGAGTGACTCGCGCTCGAGCATCGCCTGCGCGAGTTCCTCGGCGTTCGCCTTCTTGGGCTGGAGCTCGACGCGCAGGTGCAGACCGCGAATCACCTCCGCCGTGGCTTCACCGACGACCGCGATGCGCACGAGACCGAGCGCGCGGATGTCGTCGAAGCCCTTGAGAAACTCCTCGAAGAAGAACCGCGCGCCATTGGCGCTGGTGAAGATGAGCCACTCGTATTGCGTCAGCTCGGCGAAAATCTCCACGAGCGTCTGCTTGTCGTAATGCTTCGTGACTCGGATGAGCGGCAGCTCGATCACTTCGGCGCCCTGCGCCTCGAGCGCCGCGCGCCACTCGGCGGCTTGCTCGCGCGGACGGGTGACGACGATGCGACGGCCGGCGAGCGGCAGGGAGGAAGAGGATTTTGCGGCCATCAGAAACCAAGCTCCCTGAGGATGCGCGCAGCGGTCTGCGACGGCGCCGCGAAATCGGCCGCGCTGAGCGGGAAGCGACGGATGCCCGTGCGCTCGTGAAAGAAATGCAGCGTGTCGTCCGTCGCGTGCGCCGCGAAGGCCACCTGACACCCGCCGCCGATCTGTGCCTGAAAAGCACGCTCGAGCGTCACGTTGCGGAACGTCGCCGCATCGAGCGCGGGCGCGAGTTGTGCGGCCAGGTCGGTGCGGCACTGAATCGCGATGGCGCCCTGCCCCACGGCCGGGACGCTTTCCTCGAATTTCAGCGGGCGGAACGCGACCCCCGGCCAGCTGTGGATGCCGAGACGGCGCATGCCGGCGGCGGCGAGGATCGTCGCGTCGGCGTCGCCCTGCGCGATCTTCTTGAGGCGCGTGTCGACGTTGCCGCGAATCTCGGTGAACTTCACGCCCGGGAAAAGCTTCGCGACCTGCAATTGCCGGCGCGGGCTGCTCGACCCGATCGTCGCGGGCGTTGTGACGCCCTCGCGGAGCACGAGCACGTCGTGCGTCAGCTCGCGCGGCAGGAAACCCGCCACGGTGAGGCCGGCTGGATTCTCGCCCGGCAAGTCCTTGCAACTGTGCACGGCGGCGTGAGCGTCGCCGCGCAGGAGCGCCTGCTCGAGTTCCGCGGTGAAGAGCCCCTTGCCGCCCTGCTTGATCAGCGACCAGTCGGTCTGGCGGTCGCCGGTCGTGACGATTTTGAGCAGTTCGCATTCGGCGCCCAGCTTTTCAGCGAAGCGCGCCGCGACCATGTTGGTCTGCGCGAGCGCGAGCGGGCTTTTGCGGGTGGCGAGGAGGAGTTTCATTCGGAGTGAGAAGCGTGGTGGACGCTGAGGGACTCGAACCCCCGACCCTCTCGGTGTAAACGAGATGCTCTAACCAACTGAGCTAAGCGTCCGGAATCCGGAGACGAAACGGCAGCGCCCTACCCCTCGCAAGGAGAAAGCCAGAGCGAGGTTTGCCTGAGAAACCGCGCGCTTTGCAAGGTAGGGCGGGGTCTCCGGACCCCGCCGCGAATGTCGTTAGCGCATGAAGGCGGGGTTCGGCGACCCCGCCCTCCAACCGCAAGAAAAACGCCGGGCTCAAGCGCTCGGACGCAGCGGGATGCCCTCGCGGATCATCGCTTCGGCGATCTGGATCGAGTTGAGCGCAGCGCCCTTCCAGAGGTTGTCGCCGGCGACCCAGAACGCCAAGCCGTTCTCCCACGCGGTGTCCACGCGCACGCGGCCGACACCGCACTTCACCTTCCGGCTGAAATCGAGCGGCGTCGGGTAGAGTTTGTTCGCCACGTCGTCGACGAGCTCCGCGCCCTCGAACTTCGCGATCGCGGCGCGCGCAGCGGCGACGTCAACCGGTTTCTCGAATTCGGCGTTCACAGCCACGGAGTGCGCGCGCACGACCGGCACACGCACGCAGGTCGCGGAGACCTTTAGTGCGGGCAGGCCCATGATCTTGCGGCTCTCTTCGCGCATCTTCGTTTCCTCGCCGGTGTAGCCATCGGCGCCGAACGAATCGATGTGCGGGATCAGGTTCTGGAAAATCTGGTAGGGATAAACCGCGCGCGGCAGCGGCTGGCCCTTGGCATAGGCCTGCGTCTGAGCCTCGAGTTCGTCGATGGCGTCGGCGCCCGTGCCGGAAACGGACTGGTAAGTGGAGAAGAACACCCGCTTCAACCCGAAGAGCTGGTGCAGCGGATAAAGGCCCATGAGCGCGACCGCCGTCGAGCAGTTCGGGCTCGCGATGATGCCCTTGTGTCCGAGCGTCGCGGCGAGATTGATCTCGGGCACGACGAGCGGCACGTCGTCGCGCATGCGGAACGCCGAGCTCTTGTCCAATATGAGGCAGCCGCGCTTCACGGCCTCCGGCGCCAGCGCCTTCGCGATCGCGCCTTCAGCGGCGAACAGCGCGACGTCGAGCCCCTCGAACGCCTCGGGCTTCGCCTCGATCACCGTGAGTTTCTTCCCGGCGAACTCGACGCTGCGGCCCACGGAGCGCGCGGAGGCCATGAGCCTCAGCTCCGCGAGCGGGAACTGGCGCGACGCGAGCAGGCCGATCAGTTCTTGACCGACTGCTCCGGTGGCGCCGACGATGCCGACTCGATAGGACTTGGTATTCACGTGAAAGATTCCTTGGAACGGGCCACGAAAAAGTCTGCCGCTCTCGGCCGCAAGCCGTCAGCGCGTTCTATCGTCGTTTCCATCGGCAAACAGCTGATGGGTTTCTATCGCGACGGGGAGCTGATAAAGAGCTACGTCATATCCACCTCGAAGCGCCCGCCCTCGAACGTGAAGGACTCGATGGGCACGCCGCGCGGCCTGCACGAAATCGCCGAGCGCGTCGGCGCCGGCGCGCCCCCGGGCATCGTCTTCAAGGCCCGCGCGAGCACCGGCCGGCATTTTTCCGAATTCGACGCCGACGAGCAGGCGAAGAACCTGATCACGACGCGCATCCTCTGGCTCCGCGGCCTCGAACCGGGCGTGAACGCCGGCACCAACGCCGCCGGCGATTCGGTCGACACCTACGCGCGCTACGTTTACATCCACGGCACCAACCACGAGGAACACCTCGGCACGCCCGCCAGCAGCGGCTGCGTCCAGATGCGCAACCTCGACATCATCGAGCTCTACGACGAGGTGCGCGTCGGGGATTTCGTCTGGATCGAGGATTGATCAAGGGCGCTTGGGACAAGCCCCCCTACCTCGTAGCACAATTTCGCCATCAATTCGGCGCGGTAGGGGCCGTTGTCCTCAACGGCCCTTCACGCGCACCGCTTCGATCAATCGTTCCGCCCCAACAACAGCCGCAGCGAATTCAGGCACACGACCACCGTGCTGCCTTCGTGCGCGATGACGCCGAGGCTCAACGGAATCGTGCCGATCAGCGACGCACCGACCATCACGATCACCGTGCCGAGCGAGATGAACAGATTCTGCTTGATGATCGCCCGCGCGCGACGGCTCAGACGCAACGCCGCGAGGAAGTTCTCGATGCGATCGTGCATCAGCACGACTTCGCTCTGCTCGAGCGCCGCATCGCTGCCCCGCGCGCCCATCGCCACGGAGACGTAGGCCGCAGCGAGACTGGGCGCGTCGTTCACGCCATCGCCGACCATGGCGACCTTGCGGCCCTGCTGCCGGAAACCATCGACGATCTCGACCTTTTGCTCCGGCGAAAGACCGGCACGCACCTCGTCCAAGCCAAGTTCCTTCGCGACCGACTCCGCCGTATGCCGACGATCGCCGGTGAGCATGTAGGTGCGGATACCATTCGCCTTTAACGCTGCGAGCACACCGCGCGACTCGGCCCGGAGCTGGTCTTTCAACAGCAAACGCCCGACGATCCCCGGCGCCACAACCCAGACCTCGGAGAACTCCGCCGCCGCCGGCGGCACTCTCTCCAGCCACTGCGCAAACGGCCCCGCGGCCACCAACTCGCGCCGGCCGAGGAACGCGTGCCCGCCGTCGACCTGCGCACGGACGCCCTGCCCGGTGATCGACTCGAAACGCTCCACCTCGCGCGCCGCGACGTTCTCCTTGCGCGCATGATGCGTGATCGCGCGCGCGATCGGATGATGCGAATGACGCTCCAGCGCGTAGGCGAGTTCGAGCAGCTCGCGCTCACGCCCCGTCGGGAAGCTCTCGACCGCGACGACCGCGAGTTCGCCCGTCGTGAGCGTGCCCGTTTTGTCGAGAGCCACCGTATCGATTTCCGCCAGCTTCTCGATCGCCGCGCCGCCGCGGAACAGCACCCCGTGCTTCGCGCCCCAGGCAATTGCCGCGAGGATCGCCGACGGGATCGACAACACCAGCGCACACGGACTCGCCACGACCAGCAACGTCATCGCGCGATAAAACGCCGACGCCTGCCCCTCCACACTCTGGAACGGCGGCAGCCCGAACCCGAGCCACCACACGAGGAACATCACGGCCACCGCGCCGAGCACGAGCAAAGTGTAATTGCCGCCGAAACGGTCCGTGAAGCGCTGGCTCGGCGCCTTCAGCTTCTGCGCCGTCTGAATCAGACGAATGATCTTCTGCAGCGTGCTCTCGCTCGGCAGACGCGTGACGGTCACCTCGACGGAGCCCCACAGATTCAACGTGCCACTGAAAACCTGTGCGCCGACGCTCTTCTCCACCGGCACGGCTTCGCCCGTCAGTGTCGATTCGTCGCTCGCCGTTTCGCCTTTCACGACTTCGCCGTCCGCCGCGAACATCTCGCCCGGTTTCACCGCCAGCCGCTGCCCGGTCTTCAATTGGTCAATCGCGATGACGTGCTGCGCCCCGTCTTCGCCGATCACCGTCGCCTCCTTCGGCGCCGTGTGCAGCAGCGACGACACCTCGCGCTGCGTGCGGTCCATCGCGTAAGCTTCCATCGCGCCCGACGCCGAGAAGAGGAACAGCAACAAGGTGGCCTCGCCGTATGCGCCCACGCACACCGCGCCGACGGCCACCGCCAGCATCAGAAAATGGATATCGAGCCGTCGCTCGCGCAGGTTCTCCCACGAATCGATCGCCGCATCCCAACCGCCCGCGACGAGCGCGACGCCGTAGAGCGTGAACTGTGCCCAGTGAGGTGCACCCAGCTGCTCCGCCACGAAACCCGCAATGCCCGCCACGCCGCAAATCGCCGCCAGCGTGCTCAGCAGCTTCCACTCGCCCTCCTCCCCGCCGTGGCCATGGCCGTGCGTGTCGGCGTGATCGTGCTCCTCCGCGGGCAGCGCGTATTCCTTCCACTGATAAAACCGCGGCGCTGTCTCGCACGTGGGACGTTCGACGGTGGTCACACTTCCCGTCTGCTTCACGACAAATCCCGGCTCCGTCACCGCGCCTTCGCCGCGCGTGCGGCCGGTGGCGAGCTTCGCCTCGATCGCGAGCAACACCTGCTGGATCTGCTGTTCGAGTTGCGCGCCGTCGACACTCCCGAGCGTTGCGACTGACACCGTCATGTCCGCGGAGTTGACGCGCACCGCCGCCACCGCCGGCTGCGTTTGCAGGAACTTGATCAACTCGTGCGTCCATTCCGCACTGGATTTCGCTTCGGCTGCCATGCCACGAGGGTTGGTTCGACCGCAAGCGCTCGCAAATAAATTTGCGCCCACGGAAAGTCATCAGCTCAGTCGCATTTGATGATTAGTCTCAACGAGGGCGGCGGCGCGGCCGTCTCGCGCGCGGTGGAGCTGACGTCGGCCGTATTTGCCGACGACGGCTGGCTGTGCACGAGTCTCAGTCTCGAACACCGCCCCGAGCAGGAACGCATGGCGCACGCCGTCGCCGCCGCAATGGACGGCGACAGCAGCCTGCTCTGCGAGGCCGGCACCGGCGTCGGCAAGAGCCTCGCGTATCTCATCCCCGGCATCATCCACGCCGTCGACACGCGCCGGCAGTTTCTCGTCTCGACGCACACCAAGACGCTGCAAGAGCAAGTGCGCGACAAGGACCTCGCGAACTGCCGCCGCCTTTTCGCCGCCGTGCCGGAGCTCGCCGCGTATCGCGATTTCACGAGCGCCGTGCTCATGGGCAAAGGCAACTACCTCTGCACGACGCGGCTCAAGCGCGCTCTCGCCGAGAAGCAGGAACTCTTCGCCACGCCCGAGCAGGAACAGCTCGCCCGCATTGAGGCGTGGGCGAAGACCACCGAAACCGGCTTGCTCGCGGACTTTCCCTCTCCGCGCATCGCACCCGAAGTCTGGGACGAAGTCTCCGCCGACTCCGACGCGTGCTCCTCGAAGCACTGCGACAGCGCCGTGTGCTTCTATCAGCGGGCGAAGAAGCGCCGTGACTCCGCCAATCTCGTCATCGTCAACCACAGCCTGCTCTTCACGCTGATGGCCGTGCAGGCCGCGCAGGAAAAATCACCCGCCCGCGGCATTCTCCGCCTCGACGATTTTCTCGTGCTCGACGAGGCGCACACGGTCCCCGATATCGCCACCGAGCACCTCGGCCTCGCGCTCACTTCCGCCGGTCTACGCCGGCAACTGCACGCGCTCTTCAATCCGAAGCGCAAAAAAGGCCTCTTCGTGCGGCACAAGGATTCCGGCGGCCAGCGCGCCGTCGAAATCGCCGCGGAACAGGCCGATCATTTCTTCGCCACGGTCGCGGAAAAAATCCCCGCCGGCTCCAGCCTGCAACGCTGGCGCGAAGCCGACGCGGTCGAGCATCTCCTCGCTGGTCCGCTCAACGGCGTTGTCGCCCGCCTCGACGGCTTGCGCACGAGCCTGCCGCCGGAAGACATCGCGCACGTCGAGGTCGAGACGAAGCAGAAACGCCTCTCCGCCTACCGCGATGCGATCAAGTCCTGGCTCGATCTCGCGCGCGAGGGCGACGTGCACTGGGCCGAAATGGCGGACCGCCGCAAGGAACTCGTCGTCAGCCTGCGCTCGGCGCCGCTCGACGTGTCCGCGGAGTTGCGCCGCCGCCTCTTCCAGCGCGAAACTTCCTGTGTTCTCACCAGCGCGACGCTCGCGACCGGCAGCACGATCGAGCCGTTCCGCGAGCGCGTCGGCGCGCACGGCGTCGAGACCGTGATCGAGAAATCGCCCTTCGACTACGAGCGCCACATGCGCGTCTACCTCGCCGCCGACGTGCCGGAGCCATCTGCCTCGGCCGAGGGCAAGCTCGCGCTCGACGCCATCACCGACTACGTGCGCTTCTGCACGCTCGCGGTGCGCGGCGGTTCGCTTGTGCTCTTCACCAGCTACCGCGACCTCCTCGCCGTCGCGGCGCGCCTCGAGCCGGACTACCGCGCCGCCGGTCGCAAATGCCTCGTGCAGGAAGCCGGTGTCTCGCGCTCGGAATTGGCCGAGCAACTGCGGCGCGCCGGCAACGGCGTGCTGTTCGGCACGGAGAGTTTCTGGACGGGCATCGATGTGCCCGGCGATGCGCTGTCCCAGGTGATCATCACGCGCCTGCCGTTCGAGCCGCCGAACCATCCGGTCGCACAAGCCCGGGCCGAATGGGTCGCATCCGAAGGAGGAAACCCCTTCGCGCAGCTCGCCTTGCCCGAGGCGCTCGGCAAATTCCGCCAAGGCATCGGCCGGTTGATCCGCAGCAAGACAGACCGCGGTGTCGTCACGATTCTCGACCCACGCTTGCTCACGAAAGCCTACGGCCGCGAATTTATCGCCAGTTTACCGACGCCTCACTTCGAACGCCTCACGCGCGCCGATCGCGACCGGATTTTTCGTCCTTTCATTTGAACGCGGCGCGAGCAACTTGGAGGCGAACATGAAGCTGCGCTCGTTCGCCCTCACCGACATCGGCTGCTACCGGCAGCAGAATGAGGACAGCTATCTCTGCGACGACGGCCTGCAGCTCTACGCCGTGGCCGACGGCATCGGCGGCCTGCCGGCCGGCGCGGCCGCCAGTCGCGCCGCGCTCGACGCCATCGAGGAGTGGTTCGTGAAGCACGCCACGAAGCCATTCGACTACGCCGCCGCGCTCTCGATCGCGAACACCGCAGTCTTCACCCTCGGTCGCCAGCTCAGCCCGCGGCACGGCATCGGCACCACGCTCACGCTCGCGCATTTCGTCGACGGCGCGGCCCACATCGTGCACGTCGGCGACAGCTACCTGTTCCGCCTGCGCGCCGGCGAACTCGAGCCGCTCACCACCGAGCACAACCTGGAAAACGAGATGCGCGCCCGTGCCGCGCGCGGCGAACCGGTTTACGCGCTCACGGAAAACCGCGCCGCGCTGACCCGTTGCGTCGGCCAGCCGCCGCCGCTGGAAGGCGACATCGACTCGCATCCGGCCGAGCCGGGCGATCGTTACCTGATTTGCACGGACGGCATCACGCGCTGCATCACGCCCCGCGAGATTGTCGGCTACCTGCACGAGGCGGCGACGCCGGAGGCGGCCGCGCGCCCATTGGTCGAGCTGGCCCGGGAGCGTGGCGGCCTCGACAACGCGACCGCGATCGTGATTTTCGTCGAGTGAGATGAGCTCCGCCCGCTTCGCCGCCCTCGTGGCCACACAGCCCGAGAACGAGATGTTCCGCTTCAGCCTCGCCCAAGCACTCCTGCGCGAAGGCAAGAGCGTCGACGCCGTGCCGCATCTCGAATTCTGCGCGCACAAAAAAAGCGATTGGATGATGGCGCGCATCCTCCTCGGCAAAACGCTGCTCGCACTCGGTCGCGCCGCCGAAGCGAAGCCCTGGCTCGAGCAGGCGCTGCACCTCGCCATCGAGCAAAACCACGAAGATCCCGAGCGCGAGTTGCGTGGAATCCTCGCAGAGTTCTGAGCGGTGGGGACCGTTGCCCTCAACGGCCCTCGGGGTTCCAAGCACGATGCGAGCGAAAGGGCGCTTGAGGGCAAGCGCCCCTACCGTGACCCGATCAAAATCGCTTAACCCCAGAGCGGCGCGGGATAGCGACCGGCGGCGACCAAGTCGCGCACCGCCTGCATCGCCCCCGGCAAATCCTCACGATACGTGATGCCGAACCAGGCGCTCTCGCTGCGCAGTAGCGCCACGTTGGCCGCGCCCCGTTCGTTGAGATCGCTGATCGCCGTCGGCAGGTAGAACTCCGCCTTCGGGTCGGCACTGCGCGCGACGAGAAAATCCTCGAACAAGCTCTGCAACTGCGGGAGCACCGCCGGCGTGAAGCCCCAGAAGTTCACCGAGACCGTCTCGTCGCCGGTCAGCGGCTGTGCGACGCCAGCACTGTCCAGGTAGCGCACACCAGCCGCCGTCTGCTCGATCTTCGTCAGCTCGGTGATGTTCTTCAACCGGCCCGCCGCATCGACCGCGCAGACGCCGCGACTCACGCTGCCGTGCTCCGACAGCGTCTGCCGCAACGGATAGCCCACGAGCGCATAGTCCGACGAGCCGGCGAAATGCGTGGCCAGCGCGCGGTAGCCCGCGGCGCCATAGAAATCGTCGGCGTTGATCACCGCGAACGGACGCTTCACGACCTCACGCGCGGCGAGCACGGCATGACCCGTGCCCCACGGCTTCGTGCGCGCGCCGGCATGGGCCCGATGAGCCGCCGGCACATCGGTGAGCTCCTGAAACACATACTCGACCGCTATGCGGGACTCGAGACGCCGGCCGATGGTGGCTCGAAAGTCGGCCTCGATGTCCTTGCGGATGACGAGCACGAGTCGGTCGAAGCCCGCGCGCAGCGCATCGAAGATCGAATACTCGATGATGAGTTCGCCGTGCGGTCCGACGGGCTGGACTTGCTTGAGCCCGCCGAAACGGCTGCCCATGCCGGCGGCTAGGATGACGAGATCGTAGGAAGAGGAATTGCCCACGAAACACACGAAAGACACGAATGTGGCGGAGGGAAGGAGAAAGCTTGCCCCTGCCACGGATGTCTTGGTCACCTTCGCCGAGGCTTCGGCGGACAAATTTCTTTCGACTTCCGAAAGAAATTTGGTGCCAGGGGCCGGGATTGAACCGGCGACCAAGGGCTTATGAGTCCCCTGCTCTACCACTGAGCTACCCTGGCATTCTCAACCCGGCTGAATCAGCCGAGGAACGGCGTAGAAGCCATAGTTTCCCGAGAAAATCCACAAGATTTTTCTAGATGTCACCCGGACCCAACCAGCGAAAATACGTCACCACGAAGCGCCGCCCCAGCCCGTTGGGCGCCGCGTCCGGAGTGCGTTGCACGATCGCCTCGCAATACGCCCTCGCCTCGACCGTTGTTCCGTCCACCGGATTGACCACGTCGCCATACGCGCGGATGCGGAAGGTGTCGGAGCGGACGGTCAGCATAGAGCCCAAGACAGCCATGAACTGCGCGACGGAGACCCCATTCGTCCCGGTGATCGCACTGCTCAACAAGCTCGAACCACCAAACGACGCCACCGACAGGAACGGGCCGTTCGCGTTTTTTCCCGACGTGCTGCCTGCAATGTTGCTGGCGATGGAGTTCGTCGCCGACGTGATCTTTGCCGTGGTGCCGAACTTGGTGCCAGAGGCAGCATTGAACGATTCGACCAAGCTGCGCCAAACCACGGCAGACGTGGTGTTGATGTTCACCCGTCCGCCTTCCAAGCGACCGCCATCGGCCGATACCGCCTGATGCAGCAACGTGACGTGGTGAAACCCATCCTTGAGACTCGAAGCGGTCAGCTTTGAGTTCGTCGCGTATTCGAGGTTGGTGGCCTGCTCGAACGCAACGATCTTGCGCGCATCGGTGGAATCAAACTGAGCAAAAGCCGTCGTCACTCGCGCTACGCTGACGGGAGCAGAAGCGGCCGAAATTTGAATCGCCCCCGTCGGAGCGACCGTCGGGACTGCGGCGCTGACCTTCACTCCTTCATCGCCCACCCAATACGCGTAGTTTCCGCCGGTGCGGGCATCACCTGGGCTATCGAACGCCACGATCGCTACCTTGCCCGCATCGACATACTCCTCGTCGGCGTATGCTGACGCAGTTGCGGGCCGTTGCCCGACCGAGTTCGCTTCCACCAATTGAATCACGGATGAAGTCGCCAAAGTCGGCGTGGGCGACAGAGACGCACCGGAGGTTAGCCAACCTCTGAACACGCCGCCGGCGTCCCAAACACCGCACCAGTGACGCATGGGGGTGCTCGCCGGCATGCCAGCGACACCCGCCATGCCGGTCACACGGCTGTCATCGCCCGCCAGTCGCTGCAGCTCGCCGAACGCGACATTCATGCCCAGCAGCGCATTCTGCCGCGCCTGCATCTGCGCAACGCCGGCGCTCGCGGTCTGCGTGTTGACGCGCACGAGTGCGCTGAGGGCGTAAACGGCGAGAACCAGCAGCGCGAGCAACCCGAGCGTCAGCACAAGCGCGAAGCCGCGGGGAGTTCTGGAGCCGCTCAGCATCATTGCGTGCCTCCCCTCACCTCGACCCGACGCACGAACACGGTCGAGTGGGCTTCGACGACCGACCACCACCACTCCGCATCGGTGGCGAACTCGGTAGGACGCGTGACCGTGCCCTGTTCGAGGGCCGCGACCTGTCTGGCTCCCTCGTCGCTAAGCACGCGCACCATGAAATCCACGACCTGCGGGTAGCGGCTGCCGTCCGCCGCGCCCCCGGGATCGCGGGCGTTGTGCAGGTCGTCGCCGGCATCGGCCGGGTAGATGCGGCGCAGGGCTCCCGCGTTATCGCGCACGTAGAGCCAGGCACCGAAATCAACGACGTTCGGCAGCAAGATATCGGCCGCGCTGGGGCTGCTGAGCGTGGTGCCGTAGGTCGAGGCCAGCACGTCATTGCCGTTCGCGAACGTTGCGGCGCCCGTGACGTTCGAGCGGAAGAGCGCGTAGCGGACCTCGGCTTGGTTGCTGGCGGAGATTGTGCCGCCGACCGGGCGACGCGCGATCTGGTAGGCGATGGCGCGCGGCACGGTGCCCTCCGACGCCGAAGCGATGCCGGTCGAGATGAACCGGATCCATGCCCCGGCAACCCCGAACCTTGCCCGGCTGATCGTATCCACCGAGCCGTCGACGCGGAGCGGCAGGAGGGCCTGACTCTCCACGGTCGCAGGCTTCATCCGGGATGCAAGTTGCCAGCCGCGTGAGGTGAGTCCGCTCGTGGAGTTGGAAACGGCGAGCGCGAGCCAAGTCGCGTTCGGGTCGCGGCGAAACACGGCTCCTTGGACATCCTTCTCGATCAGGTCGAGCGCGAGCTTCGCCTGCGAGGTGACGGTGAAGTTGTCCTGCGTGCGCCGCCAAAGGGATAGCGTGCTCGACGTCACGGTAAGCATGATGGCCGCGATGCCGAGGGTCAGCGTCACCGCGACCAGCAGTTCCAGCAGCGTGAATCCGTGCTCCGTCCGCCGGCTCATCGCAGCAGCGCGGTGTTAAAGGTGAGCTGCGACCGGCTCGCCGCCGCAACGACGACCGCAGAGCCGGGTGCGCGATAAGGCCACGAGACTCGCACCGCGAGCGGCAGGACCGCACCGTTGGGGTCGTAAGCCAGCGACCCGGAGGGGAACCTCCAGACCTCGATGAGAAAAAACTGCTCCGCCTCAGGCAGCGTCTCCGCCGCCGTCGGCGGCAGATAATCGAGCGCCTGCAGGCGCGCACCGTCGCGCGAGGCCACGAACGCCAGACCGCCGCTCAGCGGCGTCGCCGCGAGCGGTGCGCGGGCGGCGAGAGCGTCAAAACCTCCGCTCGTGGCGAGCCGCTGCAATTCGAGGCGCAGCGGGTCCGGCAAGCGTTGGGCGACGAACGATTCGCTGGCGGCCGCCGTCTGGCCGACCAGCGCGGGAAGCAGCGCCAGCACGACCGCTACCGCAGCGGCGAAAAGCCCGACCGCGATGACGACCTCCACCAGTGAAAACGCGCGACGCATATCGAAATCAGAATCCCGTCCGATCGCTTACGAGCGTCGCGACGCCGTAGGAACTCACGCTCAAACCGCGGACCTGCTCGGGCGAGTTGAGCAAGACCGGCGGCTCGCTCGCCGCGAAGGTGCCCGGAGGCTTGGTGACGCCGAGAGCGAGCACGACGTCGCCGTTGGAGTTATTGGGCATGCCGTCGCCCGTGACCTCAAACGCGAGCCACGTCTCGGATCCCGAGCTGCTGCCGGCGGGGTCCGAGACCGATGTGCGAAACGCGGAAGAGCGGAGCACCTGATTGTCGCTCGGCCGCGTCCACGCGCCGGGATTGGCCACGAGGCCAGCGGGCAAAGGGTTCACGCCCGGGAGCAGGAAAACACCATCGGGCAGATAGACGTCGGTCAGGCTCTGCCACGAGCCGTCGGGATTGCGCACCTGCAGCACGAGGTAGCGGAGGTAGCGCGAGGGCTGGTCGGTGTTGGCGGGGTTGAAGTTCAACAGGACGCGCGCGGATTGGTTGGCGGCGGTCGCCTTGGTGCGGGCGGCGACGAGGAGGTTGACGACAGTGCCTTGGGCGGCTTGGAGCGCGGAGCCGCGGCCGGAGCCGAGCGCGCCGATGACCACGAGTGCCAGCGCAGAAATCAGCCCGACGACGACGAGCAGTTCCATCAGCGTGAAACCCGACGCGATGCGGCGTGGGGTGACGAGGCTCATTTCCAACTGAAGATGAACCGCGGGTCGGACGACGTCGCGTTCGGATCGGGGGCGTAGAAGATCACGCCGGCGCGGACTCCCATCGCGGGAATGTCGGTCGCGGTGGGACGGATCGAGGAGCCGTCAGCGGCGACGACGTTCGGGAAGGTGCCATAGTCGTTGTTGTCGATTTTGCCGTCGAGATTCCGATCGACCAGCACGGCGATGGAAAGGTTGTCGAACGCGTCGCGCAGGAGATTTGGGAATGCCGCGTCAGCCGGCGTGAGGTCCGAGTCGGAAAAGGAGTAGAACGGGATGCGTTTGCGATTCTGGCTGCCGGCGGCGGTCGTCGCCCCGGTCGTGAGTGCGCTTCCATCGCGCTTCCGGCCGGCGAGGATGTCGTGGAAGAGGTGGTCTCCAGATACGACGGTGGTCGCGCCGCCGTTCACGAGGCTCGAACTGTCGAAGCTCGGATAGTAACCGTATTCGCTGCGGAACGACTCGATCGCCGCGGCCCACTGGTTGAACTGCACCTTCGTTTTGGCGCGATTGGCGGACTTGCGCGCGCCGGAGATGCTCGGGAAAATCAGGCTGGCGAGGATGCCGATGACGGCAATGACGGCGAGCAGCTCGAGCAGGGAGAACCCAACTTGACCACGGCTGCGGCGGGGCGCGAAGGACGAACTGACAGCGGGGGCCGGCATGGTTCAGTTGCGATTGGCGTAGAGGTTGTCGGCGTTGGCGGCGGGGGCAATATCGATGAAGCCGCCCGGCAGCAGCGCCGAAGAGTCGGCACCGTCCGACCCGATACTGTAGAGCACGAACGACGGATTCGTCCATGAGCCGCCACCGGTTTTGTAGACGTAGCGATACGGCTGACTCCACGGATCGAGGAGCAACGCGGACGCGTTCCCGAACGGATCGATCGAAACGTCGGGATTGGCCGCGAGGGCGAACTGGAACTTCGCGGCCTCGATCTGCACCTTCCCCGCGGGACTCAGCGGTGCTCCGGTCGGGCTCAGACGGCCGATCAGCGATTGGACGAGCGAAGCATTGTCGTCAGTGCGCGGGTAGTCGCCGTATTGGCGCTTGTAGGACTCGAGCGCAGCGGAGAGCGCGGCGAGTTCGGCTTTGGCGCGGGCGTTTTTGCCGGCCTCGGAGGCGCGGCGGCCGACGCCGATCACAATGCCCGTGAGCACCGCAATGATCGCGATCACGGCGAGGAGTTCGAGGAGTGTAAACGCGCGCGACTTCATGGAGCTTCGCCGAAAATGACGTTGTCCAAATTTACAGGAGCGCCGTCGCGCCGAAGGGCCTTGTGTCGCGGGTCGCCCAGGATCGCATCTCCATCCGGCCCGACTGAGTAGAGCGTGAATCGTTTTTCTGTGAGGTTCGATCGATAGAAATAGCGGTGAGGCCGGCCCCACGGATCCAGATACTGATGAGCTCGAGAGCGGTCATATCCGACCTCAACCACCGCCGTTTCCAGACCGGCGAGCTCCTGAATGAACACCGGTCCAGCCGGCGAAAGTTCTGCGTCCGCAGCACGAGGTCCGCGGCGTCCGTTAAGTGCCGCCCACAAACGCTGGGAAGAAAACGTCTGTGCCTCGCCTAGGACATCGACGGGCACTTCCGGATAGTCGCCGTAGTGGGATTTGAAGGCCTCGATCGCCATCGCGATCTGGACTAAGTCTCGCCGCGCGCGCTCGATCTTTGCCGCCCCTTCGTCGCGTGCGCAGCCACAGATGAACATTCCAACGACGAGCAAGCTAACGAGGCGAGTCCGGCGGGATGTCGCTGCTACGTCGGCAGGGGGCACGGCGCCCTACTCTGCGGCTCGGCGTCAAAGTGAACAGAAAAAAGGCGCGCCGGTTTGCGGCGCGCCTTGATTGCCCAAAGGATCGTGCGGTGACGAGCCGTTGAGAGCAACGGCCCCTACCGTTCCGTCGAGATCACTCGTCGTCCGATTTCAGCGCGGCGATGACCGAGAAGTCCTCGAGCGTCGTCGTGTCGCCTTTGATCTCGCCGGAAGTGGCGAGCTCCTTGAGCAGGCGCCGCATGATTTTTCCCGAGCGCGTCTTCGGCAGGCCCGCGGCGAAGCGGACTTGGTCGGGCTTCGCGAGCGAGCCGATCTCCTTGCCGACGTGGTTGCGGAGAACTTCCTTGAGCGCGTCGGTCGGCTCGTGGCCGGCTTTGAGCGTGACGAAGACGACGAGCGACTGGCCCTTCAACTCGTCGGGGCGGCCAACAACGGCGGCTTCGGCGACGAAGGGATGCGAAACGAGCGCACTCTCGACTTCGGCGGTGCCGATGCGGTGGCCGGAGACGTTGAGCACGTCGTCGATGCGGCCGACGATCCAGAAGTAGCCGTCCTTGTCCTGCCGCGCGCCGTCACCCGTGAAGTAGAATCCAGGCTGGTCGGGGAATTCGGAGAAGTAGGCCTTCTTGAAACGCTCGTCGTCGCCCCAGAGCGTGCGGAGCATCGATGGCCACGGCTTCGTGATGACGAGTTTGCCGCCGCTGTTGCGCGGGACTTCTTTGCCAGCGTTGTCGACGACCTTCGGCGCGACACCGAAGAACGGCAGCGTGGCTGAGCCGGGCTTGGTGGGTGTGACGCCGGGAAGCGGCGAGATCATGATCGAGCCGGTTTCGGTCTGCCACCAGGTATCGACGATCGGACACTTCTTTTTGCCGATCATCTTGTGATACCACATCCACGCCTCGGGATTGATCGGCTCGCCGACGGAGCCGAGCAGGCGCAACGAGTCGAGGCGGTGGCGGAGCACGTAGGCATCGCCCCAGCGCATGAACGCACGGATGGCGGTCGGCGCGGTGTAGAGGATCGTGATACCGTGCCGGTCGATCATCTGCCAAAAACGGTCCGGCTCGGGCTGGTTGGGCGCGCCCTCGTAAAGGAACACCGTCGAGCCGTTCGAGAGCAGGCCGTAGACGACGTAGCTGTGGCCGGTGATCCACCCGATGTCGGCCGAGCAGAAGTAGCGATCGCTGTCTTTGAGATCGAAGACGTATTGCGAGCTCAACTTCGCGCCGAGCAGATAGCCGGCGGAGGTGTGGAGCACGCCCTTCGGTTTTCCGGTCGAGCCGGAGGTGTAGAGAATGAACAGCGGATGCTCGGAATCGAAGGCCTTCGCATCGTGGAAATTCGGTGCGCCTTGCCAGGCTTCGCGCCACCACGTGTCGCGGCCCTCAACCATGTTGATGTCCTGTCCGGTGCGCTTGACGACGAGCACCGACTGCACGGTAGGCGCGCCTTCGAGGGCTTTGTCGACGTTGGTCTTGAGTTCGACGATCTTGCCGCGCCGCCAGCCACCGTCGGCCGTGATGACGACCTTGGCTTTGCAATCGTTGATGCGGTCCTTCAGCGCCTCCGGCGAAAAGCCGCCGAACACCACCGTGTGCACCGCGCCAACCCGCGCGCACGCGAGCATGGCGATCACAGCCTCGGGAATCATCGGCATGTAGATCGCGATGCGGTCGCCGGGCTTCACGCCCATGTTCTCGAGCACGTGCGCGAAGCGACACACATGGAAATAAAGTTGGCGATACGTGATCGTGCGCACGTCGCCCGGTTCGCCTTCGAAGATGATCGCGGCCTTGTTCTCGCGCGCGGTGCCGAGGTGGCGATCGAGGCAGTTTTCAGAAACGTTCAACTTTCCGCCTACGAACCACTTGGCGAATGGCGGCTTCCATTGCAGCACTTGCTTGAACGGCTTGCGCCAGACGAGGTGCTCGTTGGCTTGTTTGGTCCAGAATTTATCTGGGGCGTTGACAGACTCGGTGTAGAGCCTACGGTAAGTTTCGAAGCTACCAAGGTTTGCCTGGCCCTTGAACTCGGCTGAGGGTTTGAACACTCTACTCTCCCGGGACACTGAGGTAATCGTTTGGTCCGACACTTGTTTCTCCTCTATTTTGGGGTTGAAGCGACGAAGGGGTAAATGCCCCTGCGGATTTCAGCGTCAAGTCTGGGTAGCTCCATAACTCCCGCTTTGTATGGAAAAAGATAAACAGCCCGACGCTCCGGCGTCGCAGGCTCCTGAACCGAATCCGGCCGCGCAACCCCCGCAACAGCCGGACAACTCAATTCGCGTCGAAGGCATTCTCGACCTCGACAACAGCCGCAACGGCCAGCTGCTCGACCTGAACCGCTTTGGCAAACGGCGCCCGACCGATCCGTTTGTCCCGCGCGAGCTCATCCGCCGGTTCAAGCTCGGCCAAGGATCGATGATCACCGCGCAGGCGACACCTGACCCGCGCTTCCCCAACCCGAAGGTCCGCTTCATCGAGAAAGTCGACGGCATGGACCTCGACGCGCGCCGCCGCGTCATCGAGTTCGCCAATCTCCTCACGATCACGCCGAACGAGCACCTGAAGCTCGAGCTTAAGGACGGCCGCATGACCACGCGCGTCGTCGACCTCTTCTGTCCCATCGGCAAGGGCACCCGCGGCCTCATCGTCGCTCCGCCGCGCACCGGCAAGACTACGATGCTCCGCGACATGGCTCTGGGCGTCTTGGAAAACCACCCCGAGTGCCACGTCATGATCCTTCTCGTCGACGAGCGCCCGGAGGAAGTCACCGACTTCAAACGCAGCGTCCCCGCCGAAGTCTGGGCATCGTCGAACGACGAATCCGTCGAGAACCACATCCGCATCGCCGAACTCTGCATCGAGCGCGCCAAGCGCCTCGTCGAGGCCGGCAAGGACGTCGTGCTCTTCGTCGACTCCCTCACCCGCCTCTCCCGCGCCTACAACACCCAGCGCAACTCCGGCCGCACCGGCTCGGGCGGCTTGGACGTCCGTGCGCTCGAAAAGCCCCGCCAACTGTTCGCCTCCGCGCGTAACACCGAAGACGGCGGCTCGCTCACGATCATCGCCTCCATCCTCGTCGAAACCGGCTCGCGCATGGACGACGTGATTTTCCAGGAGTTCAAGGGCACCGGCAACATGGAGCTCGTCCTCGACCGCAAGGCCGCCGAGATGCGCATCTGGCCGGCCGTGAACGTCCAATCCTCCGGCACCCGCAAAGAGGAGCTGCTGCTCGACGCCAAAGACCTCGAAGGCATCCACTTCTTCCGCCGCGCGCTCGTGCAGCAAAAAATCGAAGAGGCCACCGACACGATGGTCGCACGCCTCTCGAAAACGAAGACCAACGCGGAATTCCTCAAACTCATCGCCCGCTAAGGTCCGCTACGTTCACGTCACGTCGCAAATCCGACCTTGCCGCACCTCTCCTAACCCAACCAATCTGCCCGCTCCCTGAATGAATAGCTTTTCCGAGCAATGTCTCGACATGGCCCGCTCGATGCTCGGCCATAACCTCGACTCGATCAACGCTGACGGCACCGTCACTGCCATCGCCGGCGAAAGCCCCCGCTCCGACGAGCCCGGCCACGTCGCCTACGCCCTCGGCGAATATTATCGCGCCACTGGCGAGACCACGCTCAAGGGCCACGACCTCATCGACCTCGCCGCCCGCTGCATCACCGCACAGGCGTTCACCGAGCCCTCCGGCGAAAACGGCCTCGCCTACGCCGCCCTCGGCCTCCTCTGCTTCGGCCCCTCCAAGGAGCGCAACCCCGTCTGGGAACGCCTCGTCGACGAGACCCGCCAGCGCCTCGACAAGCAGCTCCTCCACCGCAGCGACTACGACAACTACTGGCAGGCCTTCAACGTCGCCAAGGCCGTCTGCCGCTTCTCGCTCGGTCTCTCCAAGAAGGACGAAACCTCGCGCCTCATCGAGCGCATGGTTGAGCGCATCGAGCAGACCAGCTCCACCGGCTTCTTCGACGACGCCGAGCCCGGCATCGGCGGCCACTTCAATCTCTACGGCGTGATGACGCTCGTGTTCGTGCGCTCCGCTCTGCAGCTGCACGCGAACTCCGCGCTCCGTGAGCGCAAGCTCCCGACGCTCCGCACCTACGCCGAGAAATACATCAAGCTCATGCCCGACATGGTCCGCGCGGACGGTCTCGGCTGGGCCTACGGCAAAGCCTCCGGCGCCTACGGCCAGATGCACTGCATCAGCCTGCTCCTCCAAGGTCTGCGCGACGGCTGGATCCCCGACGACCAGAAGCCCAAGTATTTCGATATCCTGCGCCGTCTCTTCTACTATTTCTTCCAGACGTATCTGGATCAGGAGCACGGTTTCCTCGACGTCCGCGACGAAGAGCGCACCGCCTACTCCTCGCACACCACGCGCATGGCCAACTTCGACGCCGCGCGCTACCTCTGCCAGTGGTCGCGCCTCGCGAAGATCGTCAACATGACGATGGAGTCCGGCAAAGCCGAGCCCGTGAAGACGACCGGCCGCTTCGTCATCTTCGACAAGTCGAACCGCAAAGAGCAGGGCCTCTTCCTCTACCGCGATGCCGAGTCCGGCCTGCACTTCCAGCTGCCGCTCGTCTCCTCCGGCGGTCAAGCCACGGCCGATAGCCTCGCCTTCCCGCACTCGCCCGGCGTCTTCGATTGGCCGAACAACGTTTACCTGCCGATCATGCAGCCCGAGCTGACCTTCGGCGAGAACGTCACCCTCCCGTCGTTCTACGGCCAGAAGTGCGTCACCGGCCTCGGCCTGAAGAACTCGTTCTTCTTCCGCTACGAGCAGCCCGAACTGATCAACACCAAGGAGGAACTCGTCCGCGGCATCGGCAACGTGAAGGTGCAGTGGAATTTCTCCGGCAACAAAATCTCCGCCGAGTTCGCCTACACGGTGAAAAACCAAGTGCAGCTCGACAAGTTCCGCCTCTGCCTCGTCATCGGCACGCCGCACTCGAAATACCGCCTCGATACCTCTCCCGTGCTCGGACCCAACGGCCACCGCTGCCAGGTCATCAAGGACGATTTCCACGCCGCCTGGCAGGAAACCGAGGTCGTGACGGCGGACCCGAAGTTCAAGACGAACTACGGCAAGCTCCACTACATCCAGAGCTTCGTGCGCGATCACCCGCTGATCATGCGCCCCGGCCAGATCTACCGTCTGCAAGTCAGCTTCGAGCCGGACGTCACGCTCGTCGGCGCGTAAGCAACGTAGCGCAGGCGTCCCGCCTGCCCCGAGCTCGAACTCAAAACAAGCCCGCGCACACCGCGGGCTTCTCTTTTGCCACCGCGCGAGCGTCCGCAACGATGACGCAATGCTCGCCGCTCGGGCCATCGGTCGCGCGCCTCCACTAAGATCCATCACGCTCGCACGTAATTCCGTCATGCGCCTTCTTCGCTTCGCCGCCATCGCCGCCCTTCTCACCGGTGTGCTTCAAGCCTCCGTCACCGCGCCGCCCAAGCCGCCGCCGCCTGGCTGGCCGACCGAGCCCTACGCGACCTTCGTGGCGCGCCTCAGCGAAGTCGACTTGGTGGTCTTTGAATCGCGCGGGGGCCGAAAAATCTTTGTCACAGATCAGGCATGGCTCGACACGCTCAAGACCACGCTCGCGAATGCCCAAGCCAAGCCGGATGCACTCTGCTTTTGCATCAATGAAACGGCTATCAAGCTCTACGCGAAAGATAAACTCGTATGCTCGTTTGAGCTGACACACGACAACAAGGTGCGCTTCAGCGGTAACGATTTCATTGTGCCGGCAGAAGCGCATCAGGCGCTCGCGAAGCTTTTATCGATCGCGCTCAAGAGCGAGAGCTACGCGCCCGCCAAGAAGTCGTCCCAGCACGCCGCGCCTGTTCGCGTGGAGCTAAAACCGTAGGTTGCGCGTTCGCGCGCGACTCTCCCGATAGCCCGCCCCTCGTAGCAGCCGACGTCGGTCGGCTGTTTCGTTTTCCACTGCTGCCGTGCTGCGCCAGGCCGACTGACGTTGGCTGCTGCTCAGCTTTGCGGAGCCGGCTCCGGCGCCACCGCGGCTTGCTGCGAGCCATCCGTCACCGCCGGCTTCGCCTCTTCCGCCTTCTTTTTTGGCGAGCCCACGAGCACGTCGAGCTGCCCCTGAATCTTCTGGAAAAACTCCGCGTTCAGATCGCCGACCGGAATCTCATACATCTGGTGCGTCCGCGCATGCTCGAAGATGTTGCGCGCCCGGTCCGGTGTCTGACCGCGCGGCTTCAGGATCTTCTTTCGCTCGAGCATGAGCGCCAGGAACTGCAGCAGCGGCGTGTTCGTGCTGTCGGACGGATTCGTCGGATCGGCCAGCGTCACGAAGAGATTCTCCGCCGTCATCTTGAGCGTGCGATCGGCATTCTCGCCGGCCTTGCGCGGCTTGTAGTGGATGACCCAGCGGCAAAAAATCTCCGCCGGCGCCTGCATGTTCGCCGCCTCGCTCTCGATCACGTCGCGCCGACCAGTAAGCCCGTCGGCTTCTCGCACCAGGTAGCACACGACGCGCTCGCCTTCGGCGAAATCGCGGCCGGACACATAGCATTTCGTGGCGAGAGGTTGCAGATTCAGCTCCATGCGGGAGCCTCCTGTCTACGTGCGCCCCGAGTGAAAGCTAGCTCAAATCACCCTCCATCCGCCGCGATTCTTTTGTTGGCCAATCGCCTTCGCATCCGCTGAACTTCCGCGCATGGCCGACATCGCTTCCCTGCTCAGCGTGCGCGACATCAAGGCGCTCGACAAAAACGGCTCCGACACCTTCGCCTGCGTGCTCCTCGTCCGCCGCGTGACGAGCAAGACCGCCAAGAACGGCAACCCGTTCCTCACCGTCGAACTCGGCGACAAGACCGGCAGCTTCTCGCTGAACGTCTTCGGCGACAGCCCCGCGTTCGACCTCTTCACCGGCCTCCGCGAAGGCGGAGTCGTCCGCGTCGAAGCGAAGATCGACTATTACCGCGACGCCCTCTCCCCCAAGCTCCTCTCCGCCGAGCAAATCAGCACCGAGCAACTCGCCGGCTCCTCCGTCCTCGCCAATCTGGTCGAAACCGCGCCCGAAGACGCCGACGCCCTCTGGACCGAGTTCCAGCAACACATCGCCTCCATCCAGCACCCGGAAATCCGCGCGACGGTGCAGGCGGTCTTCGACGACATCGGCGAGCAGTTCCGTATCGCCCCCGCCGCCGTGTCGATGCACCACGCCTACCGCCACGGTCTGCTCGAACACACGACGCACATGGCCCGCGCGGCCCGCGCGCTGCTTCCGCTTTATCCCGAAGTCGATCCCGATCTCGCGATCGCCGGCGTGCTCGTCCACGACACCGGCAAAGTCATCGAATACCAAGGCGACCTCGTCACCTCCAAGAGTCGACGTGGCCTGCTTCAGGGCCACGTCGTCCTCGGCTACCAACTCGTGCGCAAAGCGGGGATGAAGTGCAAACTCGCCTCCGATCTCCTCGAGCGTCTCGAACACATCGTGCTCTCGCATCAAGGTGAGCTCGAGTGGGGCGCCGCTGTGATCGCCGCCACGCCCGAGGCCGTCTTCGTCGCCAAAGTCGACGACCTCGACGCCAAGATGGGCATGGTGCAACGCCTCCTCCGCAACGCCGGCGAGAATCCGCCCGACGAGTTTTCCGAAAAGCACTTCGGCCTGAACTCGCAGCTGCTGCTGACGAAGGCGCGGACGGCTGTCAGCGAGCCGCCAGCGACGACGTGAACAGCAAAGCTCCACTTTCCGAAGACGCACAGGGGAACAACCGCAGCCTGCGCACTCTCGCCGGACTGACGCTTCTTGCAATGGCGGGCATCGCGATCATAGCTGCGGTCTTGCTCAGCGTGCCGGACTGGATCGGCATCCTCATCGCCGTGATTTTCCTAATCGCACTGCCTCTAAACTGGAAGGAGTGCGTCGATGCTCTCGCGCGAACATTTGCCCGCATCAAGTCGCGCCGACGATAGCCTATGTCAGCAACTGCACGATCCGGATGATCGGCAGGAAGAGCGCGATTACGATCGTGCCGACCACGAGCGCAAGAAACACGATCAACAGCGGCTCGATCAGCGAACTCAGTCCCGCAACCGCCGTGTCGACCTCGTCGTCATAGATGTCGGCCACTTTGTTCAACATGTCGGGCAGTTGCCCGGTGTGCTCGCCGACCTCGATCATGCTGGAAACCATGCCGGGGAAAACCTCCGTCCCTTCGAGCGGCTTGGCGACGGGATCGCCTTCCTTGACGCGATCGTGGACGACGTCGAGCGCCGCGGCCACGCGCGCATTGCCGGTCGTGTCGCGCGTGATCGTGATCGCCTGCAAGATCGGCACGCCGCTCGAGAGGAGCGTGCCGAGCGTTCGCGCGAAGCGCGCGACCAGGGATTTCAAGATCAGTTCGCCAAAGAGCGGCGCCCGCACCACCCAACCGTCGATGAGGCGCGCCCCGCGCGGCGTCTTCTTGAATGCTTTGAACGCCAGCCACCCTCCGACCAGCACGCCAAGCACGATCAGGTAGTGCGATCGCACTGCCTCGCTTGCCGCGAGCACGGCCTGCGTCAGCGGCGGCAGTGGCGCGCCCTTCAGCAGATCGGCAAAGATCTGTTTGAACTTGGGCACCACGAAAACGAGCAAGCCGGCGAGAATCAGCACCGCGACCACCATCACGATCAACGGATAAACCATCGCCGCCTTCACCTTGCCGCGAAGCTGCAGGCTCTTCTCCTGAAACTTCGCCAGCCGATCGAGCACGACTTCCAACACGCCACCCGCTTCGCCCGCCTTGATCATGTTCACGTAGAGCCGGTCGAAGATGCGCGGATGCCGCGTCATCGCCTCCGACAACGTGCCGCCGGAGCGGATGTCTTCCGCGAGCGTCTCGACGACTCTTTTGAAAGCGCGGTTCTTCTCCTGACGCCCGAGCACTTCGAGCCCGCGCAGGAGCGGCATACCGGCTTTCAACAAGGTGCCGAGCTGGCGCGTGAAGATGGCCAGCTCCTTCGCCGTCACGGGCTGCACGAATGGCAGCTTGATTTCCATGTCGAGCGCGCGCGTGGTTTTTTTTCCAGAAAGCAGAGCGGACCGGCCTGGTCCGCCGTCTGGCGTCGGACGCGCATCGCGGCGCACCGAGCCGGTGCCCCCTGCCTCGATCGTTTTCGTGCCCCCGGGTGACACGCCAGCCGCGTTCACCGCGATCGGGAAAAGCCCTTTCGCCTTCAGCGCCGTCGTAGCGCTTTCAAGCGTGGCCGCGTCAAGCTGACCGGATTTTTCGTCCCCGCGAGCATCGAGCGCTGTGTAGGCAAACCGCGGCATGGTTACATGTATTTCAACACTTCCTCGAGCGACGTCTCGCCCGCGAGGATCGCCTGCAGGCCGGCGTCGCGCAGCGGCACCATGCCCTGCCCGATCGCGGTCTGCCGTAATTGCACCAGCGACGCGCCGCCGACGACCAAGTCGCGCAACGCGTCGTTCATCTTCAGCATTTCGAATATGCCGAGTCGGCCGCGATAGCCGCCGTGATGACACGCCGGGCACCCCTTGCTCTCGTAAAACGTCCGGCCACCGAGCTGTTCGCGTGTCATGCCCGCCGAGCGTAGCACGGCATCGCTTGGCTCGTAAGGCGCGCGACAATCCGGACAAAGCCGCCGGACAAGGCGCTGCGCAAGCACCGCCTCGAGCGTCGACGCGAGCAGAAACGGCTCGATGCCCATGTCGATCAACCGCGTGACGGCGCCGGGCGCGTCGTTGGTGTGCAGGGTCGAGAGCACCAGATGACCGGTGAGCGACGCCTGGATCGCAATCTGCGCCGTCTCGAGGTCGCGAATTTCTCCAACCATCACGATATCCGGGTCCTGTCGCAAAAATGCCCGCAGTGCCCGCGCGAAGCTCAGTTCCGCCGCGTAGTTCACGGGCACCTGCATGATGCCATCGATCTCGTATTCGACCGGATCCTCGACGGTGAGAATCTTCACGTCGGGCGAGTTCAGTTCCTTGAGGCAGCTGTAGAGTGTCGTGGTTTTGCCTGAGCCTGTCGGGCCGGTGACGATGAAGATGCCGTTTGGACGACGGATGATCTCCCTCACCGATGCCTCCACGAGCGCCGGCATCGTCAGTTGCGTCAAATCGAGTTGCACCGCGGATTGGTCGAGCACGCGCAACACGACGCTCTCGCCGAACTGCGTCGGCAGCGTGGAAACGCGCAAATCCACCGCGCGTCCCGCGAGCGTCAGCTTGATGCGGCCGTCCTGCGGCACGCGACGCTCGGCGATGTTGAGATTCGCGAGCACCTTCACCCGCGAGATGATCGGCATCGCGAGCGCCTTCGGTGGCGGCGCCATCTCGTAAAGCGCGCCGTCGATGCGGTAGCGGATCTTGAACTCGTGTTCAAAAGGCTCGAAGTGAATGTCCGACGCCCGATCGCGGATGGCCTGGCTGAGCACGAGATTCACAAAGCGGATGATCGGCGTTTGCCCGGCCATTTCTTCGAGATCGGCGTCGGATACCGCCGCGTCCTCCGGCGTGCCGTCCAGCTGCGCCCGCAGTTCCCCGACCACTTGCTCGAGCGAAGTCTCCTCTTCGCCATAGTGCTGCCGAATCAGCGAGGACACGCGTTCGGGGTCGGCGACGACCAAACGCACGTCGCGTTCGAGCGCGAAGGTCAGATCGTTCACGAGCTGGCTGTTGAATGGATCGACCGCGAGCAGCGACACCGAGGTCATCTCCGCCGTGAGCGGCGCGACGCCGTAGCTGCGCGCGAGCGAGCCGTCCAGCAACGCAAGCGCCTCACCAGGCAGGTTAGCCGGCAGGTCGGGGGCGTAATCCGCACCGAGGTGCTCCGCCACGGCACCGAGCAGCGCCGGCTTTCCGACGAGATTCAGGTCGAGCAACACATCGGCGAGCGACTTACCGGACGAGCGATGCTCCTCGAACGCGAGTTCGAGCTGGGATTGTTCGACGAGCCGACGCTCGCTCAAGAGGTCGAAGACGGACTGATCGTGGCCTTCGAACATCGCGCCCAAACCGTTCAGACCGCGCGCAACTTCACGCCCATGCTGATCAGCTTGCTCTTCATCGCCTCGGGGTCCTGCGCTTTTTCCACTGCCTCGTCCGGCTCGATGAGCTCGCGGTTCACCAAGCTGAGCAGGTGCGTGTCGAGCGTGATCATGCCGAGCGCTGCGCCCGTCTGGATGTCCGAGGTGATGCGGAAGGTCTTGTTGTCACGAATGAGCGAGGCGATCGACGAGGTGTTCACCATGATCTCGTAGGCCGCGATGCGGCCGCCGCCGTTCTTTTTGCAGAGCGACTGGGAAATGACGCCGATGATCGAGGTCGAGAGCTGCGTGCGGATCATCTCCTTCATGTTTGCGGGAAACGCGTCGACGATGCGGTCGACCGTTTTCGCGGCACTGTTGGTGTGCAGCGTGCCGAAAACCAAGTGGCCCGTCTCGGCCGCGGAGATCGCGGCTTCGATCGTTTCGAGGTCGCGCAATTCGCCGACGAGAATCACATCCGGGTCCTGACGCAGCGCGCGGCGGATCGCCTCGGAGAAACTCGGGACGTCCTGGCCGATCTCGCGTTGCGTGACGACGCAACGCTTGTGCGGATGGTAATACTCGATCGGATCCTCGATGGTGATGATGTGACCGTCGCGGTTCTCGTTGATGTAATTCACCATCGAGGCGAGCGTCGTGGACTTGCCGGAGCCAGTCGGGCCGGTGACGAGAAACAGACCGCGCGGGCGGTAGAGCAGCTCCTTGATCTTGTCCGGGAGGCCGATCTGACGCAGGTCGAAGAGCTGATTCGGAATCTGGCGGAGCACCATGCCGTAGTTGCCCTTGGCCTTGAGCACGGAGACGCGAAAGCGCGCCTTGTCGAGATACGCGAAGCCGAAGTCGGTGCCGCCATTCAGCTTCACGTTCTGCACGTGGTTGTCCGGCGTGATCGAGAGCATCAGCGACTCGGTCATCGCTGGCGTGAGTGCGGGACCGTCGATGGGCGTCATGCTGCCGCGCATGCGGAGCGTAGGCGGCGTGCCAACTTGAAGGTGGAGGTCGGAGCACTTCTGCTCCACGACGAGCTCCAGCAGGTCGTTCATTTCATAGCTCATGGCGTGAAGGGGCGTTCAGTCGAGATCGCCGACGGTGACGGAGACAACTTCCTCGATTGTGGTGAGACCGGCGAGCACTTTTCGCACACCGTCCTCGCGCATCGTGCGCATGCCGTCTCGCCGGGCGCGGGCGCGCAACTGCGTGGCACTCGCGTTCTCATAGATCATCGCGCGGATGTCGTCCGAGATCAAAAAGATCTCAAAAATGCCCATGCGTCCGCGATAGCCGGTGCCGTTGCACTCGGCACAGCCAGCGCCGCGCAGGAAGTGCGCGCCCATGAGTTGCTCCGGCGTCGCGCCGAGCGCGAGGAGTTCACGCGTGGTCGGAGTGTAGTCGCGAGCGCAGTGGCGGCACACTCGCCGCACGAGCCGCTGCGCCATCGTCGCGCGCAGCGACGCGGCGACGAGAAACGGTTTCGCGCCGATGTCGATCAAGCGTGTGACGGCGCCCGGAGCATCGTTCGTGTGCAGCGTGCTGAAGACGAGATGGCCGGTCAGCGAAGCGTTGATCGCGATGTCGGCGGTCTCGGCGTCACGAATTTCGCCGACCATCACGATGTTCGGCGCCTGGCGCAGCATCGCGCGCAGCGCCGACGCGAACGTCATCCCGATCTCCGCGCGAACGGGAACCTGGTTGATGCCGGTCAGCTGATACTCCACCGGATCCTCGACCGTGATGATCTTGCGGTCGGATTTGTTGAGGTGATGCAGGCACGCGTAGAGCGTGGTCGTCTTGCCCGAGCCGGTCGGGCCGGTGACGAGCAGGATGCCATCGGGCGACGCAATCAGCTTGGAAAAATCCGTCTCATCGTCGCCGTAGAACCCGAGTTCGGGCAATCCGAGGTGCAGGCCTTCCTTGTCGAGAATGCGCATCACGATGCTCTCTCCGTGCGCCGTGGGCAGCGAAGAGACGCGCAAATCGAGCTGTTTGCCCGCGAGCATGACCTGGATGCGGCCGTCCTGCGGGACGCGTTTCTCGGCGATCGAGATGTTCGCCATGATCTTCACGCGCGAGATCAGCGCGAGTTGCAGGCGTTTCGCGGGCGAATCGACTTCGACGAGCACACCGTCGATCCGATAACGCACGCGGAAGCGGCGCTCGAGTGGCTCGAGATGAATGTCCGACGCCCGACGGCGCACCGCTTCGTGAATGATCGAATGCACGAGCCGGATGATCGGTGCGTCGCCCTCCTTCGCGGTCGGATCGGCCGCGCTCACGGCGATTTCGGTCGCGCCGGCATCAGCCGCACCGCCGGTCAGGTCCTCCATTTCGTCCGCTTCGCGGCCATAATGCCGGGCGATCGTGCGTTGGAGATCGTCGCCCGCCGCGACGACCGGCGTCACCGGCAGTTCGCAGACGTGCGCGAGCCCGTCGATCACGTCGGCATCGAGCGGATCCGCCACGGCGACTTGCACCGCGCCGTTCGTCAGCGCCACGGCGCAGACACCGTAGCGCATCACGAACGAGCGCGGCAGCGTGCCGAGCACGTCGCCGGGGATCTGCCGCTCGCCGATGGCGACGAACGGCATGCCGAGCTGCTGCGCGAGCGCTTCCGCGAGGGCGCGACGGTCGAGCGCGCCGCGGGCGTGCAGCGATTCGAGCACGCTCGGTGGTGGCGACGTCAGATCCGTGTGCTCCGCCGCCGCCCGGCGGGCTGACTCCACCGCATCCGCGGCAACGAGGCCGCGTTCGAGCGCGAGTTGGAGGACGAAGTCGTCGGCGGTGGTCAAGCGGGGCGAGCTGACCGGCGTGGACCGCGCGTCAGCGATTCAGGCTCATCAGGAACTCGGCGTTGGTCTTCGTCTTCTTGAGCCGCTGGATAAGCATCTCGATCGAATCGGCGGCCGGGACACCCTGCATCGCACGACGCAACGAGTAGATGCGGGCGAGTTCGTCGGGGTGATAGATGAGCTCTTCCTTGCGCGTGCCGGACTTGTCGATGTTGAGCGCGGGGAAGATGCGCTTGTTGACGAGGTCCCGGTCGAGGTGGAGCTCCATGTTGCCGGTGCCCTTGAACTCCTCGAAAATGATCTCGTCCATGCGCGAGCCGGTGTCGACGAGCGCGGTGCCGAGGATCGTGAGCGAGCCGCCGCCCTCGATGTTGCGCGCGGAGCCGAAGAAGCGCTTCGGTTTTTGCAGCGCCGTCGCTTCGAGACCACCGGACATGATTTTGCCGGAATTCGACGTGAGGGCGTTGTAGGCGCGGGCGAGGCGCGTGATGGAGTCGAGGAGGATGACGACGTGCTCGCCGTGTTCGACGAGGCGGCGCGCTTTCTCAATCACCATCTCGGCGCAGTGAATGTGGCTCTCCGGTGTCTCGTCGAAGGTCGAGCTGACAACCTCGCCCTTGCAGTGGCGGCGGAAGTCGGTGACTTCCTCGGGGCGTTCGTCGATGAGCAGGATGATCAACTTCGCATCGGGCGAATTCGCCGCGATCGAGTTGGCCATGTTTTGCAGGAGAACCGTCTTGCCGGTGCGCGGCGGGGCGACGATCAGACCGCGCTGGCCGAAGCCGACGGGCGTAATGATGTCGACCATGCGCATCGACACGTCCTTCGCGCCCGGCGATTCGAGCCAGATGCGCGTGAGCGGATAATACGGCGTCAGCTCCTCGAACGGTTTCAGGTCGAGGATCGCCTCGGGCTTGCCGCCCATGACGGAGCGCACACGCACGACGCTCGGGCAACGGTCGTTGCCCGACGGCGCCTGCACCTGCACTTCGACGTGATGGCCGCGCTTGAGGCCGAGTTTTTTGAAGAACACTTCCGGCACATACGAATCCTCGGGGTAGAGCCGGTAATTCGTGAACGGATGCACGATGAAGCCGAAGCCTCGATCGGTGAGGTCGAGCCAGCCTTGGTCGAGCAACGGAATCTTCTGCTCGGCCGCTGCGGTGAAAATCGCACTCAGGAGCTGCTTGCGATTCGGCACGACGTCGAATTTCGCGCCGAGGTCGCGCGCCTTGGTGCTGAGCTCGGCGTGGCCGAGGGCGTAGAGTTCATTGAGCCAGATCGGATCGGCTTTTCCCGCGGCGATGTCGTCTGCGGTTCTGTTGAGCGCATCGAGATCGGCGAAGCGCGCGGGATCCGGCAAATCGCCGAAATAAACCTCCCCCTTCGGCGGAGGCGGTTGCGGCGGATGCTTCGGGCCATTGCCACCCTGGCCGCCCTGCCCGCCACCACCGCGGTGCTTGTCCCATTTGCCGCGGAATTTCTTGTCGCGCCAACGGTTGAATTTGCCGCCGCCGCCGCCCTGCTGCTGGCCACCTTGTTGGTCACCGCCGTTGCCACCATTGCCGCCGCTGTCTTGGCCGCTGATTTGCGAGTCGCGCTGTCCGCCGTCGGAGGGCGCGGACTCGCCGCCGCCACTTTCAGTGGGCGCAGCAGCCGGGGCGGAAGTCAGTGCGGGCGTCGAAGCCGCTTCGCGCGGCTCTTCGGCGCGCGGTGCACGCTCTTCCTGACGCGGCTCGCGTTCCTCGCGCGGCGCACGCTCTTCCCGTTTCGGCGCGCGGGCTTCCTCGCGTGAAGCCGGAGCCGGCTCTTCGCGGCGCGGTTCAGCCGGAAACTCGGTCTGCACCGGAGCGGGTTTCGCTTCCGTCGCGGACGCGCTGGGGGCGCTTTCGCCGGACTCGGCGGGCGCGCTCTTCTTTGAGCGAGTGAGGCGCGAGCGGGTGCGCGGGCGTTTCTTGGGAGCTTCGCTTTCGGATGCGGAGCGCGGAGTGTCCTCGTCGGACTTCGGGGGCAAGGCCATCGGGTGGCGGGTCAGTGGGAGTGGATAAGGGAGAGGCGTCGGGCCAGTTCGCTGACTTGCTCGCGCAAAAATTCGAGGGTGCCGTCGTTGAGTAAAACGAAGTCAGCCAACTCGCATTTTCGGGCCAGGGGCAGCTGCTTGGCGAGGCGCTGGCGGGCGATCTCAGGGGAGACACCACGTTGTTCCAGCCGCCTTAGTTGCAGGTCGGAAGATGTGGTTACACAGACCGTGAAATCAAACCTATTCTCCAAGCGTTTTTCGAAGAGCAAGGGCACTTCGACCATGAACTTCTCGTCCTGTGCCGTGGCATAAATGCCGTCCCAGTGCGCGCGCAGCCGCGGGTGCAACAAATCCTCCAGCCACGCCAACGCCGCCGCGTCGCCGAAAACCACCGCGCCGAGCTTCGCGCGATCGACTCCACCCGCTGCATTCAGCACGCCGGCGCCGAATCGCTCGCGGATCGCGTGCGCCACCTCCGCATTCGGCAACAGCACCTCGTGCACGGTCCGGTCCGCATCGAGCCGGCGAAAGCCGAGCTCAGCGAACAATGCCGCGGCGGTCGATTTGCCGCATCCCATCCCGCCGGTCAGGCCGACGATCAAATTCCCACGTTGGGCCATGCGTGAGCGGGCAAACAATGCGCTTGCTGCATGAGGAGCAACCCCTATTTCGAGAGCACCCCGCATGGCTCTCCCGACCGCCATCGTCGCCAAAGATCCCGGCGCCACCGCGACGCACCTGAAGACGGTCTTCAGCTCGCGCGGATGGGACTCCAGCCATGCCTTGCTCGACCGGGTGCTCGGCGACATCACCGCCGCATTCTGGGGCAACTGGCCGGGTTACCTCGCGATCGACATGCGCTACCACGACCTCGGCCACACGCTGCAGGCCACCGTCTGCGTGTGCGATCTGGTCGCCGGGCAGCACCGGTCCGGAGAGATGCCCGAGTTTGGCCAACGTGCCGCGGAACTCACCGTCGTGGCCGCCCTCCTCCACGACAGCGGCTTCCTCAAGGAGCAGGGTGACGACCGCGGCACCGGTGCGAAATACACTCTGGTCCACGAACGCCGCAGCTGCGACTTCGCTCGCGCCTATCTGCCCCGACTCGGCCTGACCGCGGACGAGATCGAGGACATCTGCGCCGCCATCAGCTGCACCGGACCGCGTAATCGCATCAGTGCGCAAGCGTTCCGCAGTCCTGTCGCGCGCCGCATGGCGTGCCTCCTGACGACGGCCGATTACCTGTCGCAAATGTGCGCGCCGGACTACGCCGACAAACTCGACCATCTTTTCGCCGAATTCGTCGAGGCCTTCGAGCACGACGGTGTTCCGCCGGAGCGCAGGCCTTACCAAACGATCACCGAGTTGAAGCTCAAGACGCCGGATTTCTGGGCGAAATTCGTGCGCCCGATGCTCGACACCGAGGCAGAGGCTGTTCATCGCTTTCTCTCATTCACGGGCCAAACCAACGCCTACCTGCAGGCCATCGAGGACAACATCGCTGAAGTCCGCCGTCGCGCCCAGGAAGGCTTGGTCACTGTCTAGCCTCCCCGCTCCCGCCCGCTGAATGCTCGCCACGATCTGCTCGGCCGCCCTGGTCGGCATCGACGCCGTGCCCGTGTCCGTCGAGGTCAACACCGGCGAAACCGGTGAACCCAAACTCATCCTCGTCGGCCTCCCCGACGCTGCCGTCAAGGAATCGGACGACCGCGTCTTCTCCGCGCTCAGCAACTCCGGCTTCCGGATGCCGCGCACGCGCACGACGATCAATCTCGCCCCCGGCGGTCTGCGCAAGGAAGGCGCGCTCTATGATCTCCCGATCGCGCTCGGCATCGTCATCGCCGACGGCCGCCTGAAAAACGAACACCTCGACGAGTTCCTCATCGCCGGCGAACTCAGTCTCTCCGGCGCCACGCGCCCCGTGCGTGGCGGGCTCGCGCTCGCCGTCCTCGCCCGCGCCTCCGGCAAACGCGCGCTCATCCTCCCGCCCATCACCGCCGACGAAGCCGCGCTCGTCGAGGGCGTCGAGGTCTACAGCGTCAAATCCCTCGACGAAGCCGCGCGCTTTCTCGCCGGCGACGCGAAGCTCGCGCCCGTGCGGCCGCGCGAGCCACACCGCGCCGCGACGAGCGATGCGCATATCGATTTCTCCGAGATCAAAGGCCAGCACGCCGTGCGTCGCGCCGTCGAAGTCGCCGTGGCGGGAAACCATAATCTGCTGATGCTCGGCCCGCCCGGCTCCGGCAAATCCATGATCGCAAAACGCGTGCCCACGATCATGCCGCAGCCCTCGCTCGACGAATATCTTGAGATCCTCCGCATCCACAGCGCCGCCGGCGCCACGCTCAACGGCGAGGTCCGCTTCCTCGAACGTCCGGCCCGCGCGCCGCACCACACCATCTCCGACGTCGGCCTGCTCGGCGGCGGCGCCATTCCTGGCCCAGGCGAAATCTCTCTCGCGCATCACGGCGTGCTCTTCCTCGACGAATTGCCCGAGTTCAAGCGCTCCGCCCTCGAAGTCCTTCGCCAACCGCTCGAAGACGGCACCGTCCAGATTTCCCGCAGCGCCGGCAAGGTCACGCTCCCATGCAGCTTCCTGCTCGTCGCCGCGATGAACCCCTGCCCCTGCGGTTATCTCGGCGACGCCAAACGCGAGTGCCGTTGCGCGCCATCGCAAATTCAACGTTACCGCAACCGCGTCAGCGGCCCGCTCCTCGACCGCATCGACATTCACGTCGAAGCTCCCGCACTCTCGCTCACCGAACTGCGCACCGAGAAAATCGCCGAGTCCTCCGCCGCCATCCGCGCCCGCGTGGAGACGGCGCGCGCCGTGCAACGCGAGCGCTTCCGCGATTCACGCACCTCCGCCAACGCCCGCATGACGCAAGCCCAGATCAAGCGCCATTGTCATCTCGACTCGACGCTCGGCGATTTGCTCCAGCAAGCGATGGAGCAACTCAGCCTGAGCGCGCGCGCCTACGACCGCATCCTGAAAGTCGCCCGCACGATCGCCGACCTCGCCGCCGCCGAGAAAATCGCCGCCCCGCACTTGCTCGAAGCCATCCAATACCGCTCGCTCGACCGGAACGTGTTTTACTGAGCCGCGCTGATCGTCTGAACTGCGCCACTCCATGAAAAGCGTTTGGACTTGGTTCAGTTTGGCTGCGCTCCCCTTGCTTGGTTACCCGTTTGTGCTCGTCGGCGCGCTGTTCTGGGTGGCCGGTGTCGCGAACCTCAGCGAGCCCTCGACGCGCGACCTCATTGGCGTCGCGCTCGGAGGCGCGACACAGCTGCTGGCGCTCGCCTATCCGATCGTGCTCGCCGTTAGTTTTTTTGCTGCACGGGCCGCGCAGCGAGCAGGTCACGAGACCAAAGCGCTCCGCTTGAGTGCAATGCCGTGGCTTACCCTTGCCGCGACTCTCGTGCTGGCGCTGCTCTGGGCGACGATCGGCGGCTGAATTTCGATCGCGCAAATCTGCGCAGGCTCTTCGCGGCAAACGACGGGCGTTGCTCCGTTCGCCTTACCGGAGGGCGCCGCTCCGTCGGCGCCGCGAGTCGTGGTCCGTGCGACACTCGGCGGCCACGGAGCGTCCGCCCCTCCACCGTCGTCGCTTCGAGCTACTGCCCCGTCGCGCTGAGGACCGACGGCTGCTCGAACACCGCCGTGTTCAGCGTCGCGTTGTTGTGCGACGTCACCGCGAGGCCGACATACGCCTCCTCCGGCAACGTGATCGTCGCGCCGCCTTGCGCTTTCCAAGTGGTGCGGTCGCTCGACGTGTAGGCCGTGATCGTGTTGCCGGAGCGCACGAGGCGCACCCACTGCGGCACGCCGACGCCCCAATCCTGACCGTTCATCTGCGCCTGCGCGCCGGCCGCGGTGCGATATTGGAACGACGCCCCGCTCGTCGGTGTGAGCGGCATGAAAGCATAGGCCGCGCCCGGCGTCAGGTCGCTGCGGAACATCACGCCGGCTTTCGCCCAGCCGTGCGTGTTCGTAATGCCCGCGACCCGCGCGATGACCTCCCCGTTGTAGCGTAGCTTTTGGTGGACGAATTGAAACGCGTCTGCCGTGCCCCAAATATCGCTGCCGGAACCACGCACCGTGAAGGTCGTGCCGCTTTGCGACATCGAACCCGCGACGCCGGCCGCGCCGACATCGGCAGACGCCCACGTCGTCGTGGCGGACGACGCGAGCGTCGTTCCGTTGCCGGTAACGGGAAGACTCTCCTGCGAGCCGCGCATGGCGCGCAGCGAATAGTAATACGTCGTGCCCGAGCGCAATCCCGCGCCCGCCGGATTGCCATCAGGGTTGATCGAGCCGTCGTCGGTCCAGGTCGTCGTGTTCGCCGCCACGCTTCCGACCGTGATGTAACCGTGACTCGTGTTGCGCTCGATGACGAAGCCCGTTTCGTCGCCGGCGTTGACGCCCAGCATCTCCTTAGGGAATTTCTTTTCGCAATGACGGCCGACGGCAAGGCGCAGGTAATCTATGCAACGCACTCGCCGTCCATGATCAATCCGATGCGTGGCGGCCAAATCAGAGTGCTTCATCGGACGATGTCCCAGAACAAGAAGTTCGCGACCACTCGTCTGATGCCAGCCCCTGACGAGGCCAATTTTTTAGCTGTTCGCACGAGCCTAGGCATTTCAGCCGGCGATTCGCTCCTATACGCACCTGTGACGATCATTACCGAGGGGGTAACAGAAGTCAGATGCTTGCCCGCTGTTATCGCGCGGCTGAATAGCGCCGGGCTTCTCGGCGAGATTGATGCAGACAAGCTCTTGGGACTGTCGACCTTTCTAGATGGAAACGGCGACTCCTACGAGTATCTCTGCCGCTTGGCCAAAGCACATGGCGCGAAGGTCATTCTGTTTCTCGACGGTGACAAACGTCGCCAAGTCCAAAAAATGGACATCGCCGGCAAGCACCCTGATGTTCCCGTGGTCTTCATCACAGGCACCAAGGAGTTCGAGCAAATCGTGCCAGAAACTAAATATCTCCAAGCTCTCGCTGAGGAAGCCGAAGTGAACCTCGGCGACGACCCCTCACAGGAACTCGCCACCTGGACAGCCGCTCAAGCTTACCGTAGTAAAGTGGCATTCAGCAAGCGAGTCGATCAGTGGTTCGACGAGCGCCACACCATAGATTTTTTTCTCTCCAAAAAGTTGATCATGGAACGAGCAATCAGGCTCACCGATCCAACTGAAATCGACGCCACGGCGATAAAGGAGCTCCTCGGAAAGATCGAACAGGCCTTACTCGGCACGTCGTTCACCTAAGATCATCGACATGGTCGATCTGTGAACCGATCGCGCGCTCTAACTCGAAGCCCAAGACTAGGCGTCGATGAACGCACTCGCCCAATTAGCGCGCTATCTCGGCTTGTCGGGAAACGTCGTTTCTTGATCCACGTTGATACCGAGTGGAATACCCGGAATCATCTCAGATTCGTAGCGCTCAAGTAGAGCACTCGCGGCTTCATTCGTCAGCGTAAGGCGCGACTCGCTCATACTGTAGAAATTGAGCACGCCGGCGGGAGTGCTGATAGAGAGTCGGAAACCGCTTCCGAACTTCTGGGGCTGCAGCATGGGCGACTAGTCCTCGTCATTGAATCCCGAGCGAGCTTGTCCTGGTGCGCGCCGAGGACGTCCGTCCCGGTTAAAATTGTGGTTCTCCGCGAAGTTTGCGCCTTCACCGGTGCTTCTCAGTTCTTCCGCCAGCATCTCTGCCTCCTCCCCCGTCAGGGTTAGTTGCTCGGCACCGCTAAACTGCACGACCAACGTTGGTCCGTGCGCTTCGACGTGAACAATCGCGTCTAAATTGACGCCGCGAGTCTGGGAGAGAAAAAACATTTTCATGCCACATTGATAGCATACGGGCCCTCTCTAGCCAAGCTCACCGCAGCACACCGTTCGACAGAGGGGGGCGCCAGACCGCTTGCTGTGCGTAACACGTCGCAGCTCGGAGACCGTAGCAAGAAGCTCCAACCCGCAAGACTTCCCTTCTGCCAGCGCTATTGGTCGCGTGCCGGCGCGACCGTAGCTCGCTTTTCCTTTTCAGGCGATTCCTTGATCTGCTGGTCCGCAAACGAAACCGACGGTAAAAGAAATACCCCGTGCTTCCCTCGCGCCGTTAGATTCGCGACGGTTTCTCTGGCGGCGCCAAAGAGAATTGTGGGACAGGTTACCGCAACCAAGCGAAGATGCTGAGCTTCGTCGGGAGCCGAAAGCACCGTAAACACCCCTTCTATTTTCACGGAACCGGAATATTGAATGGGCTGATTGCTCGGCGATTTGAACCGAACCATAAGCTCGACAAGCCACTGGCTCTTGTCGTCCTCATTTCGGCCATAATTGATTTCCGTTGAAACGTTAACCGCTTCCTCAAATGGGCCAAGGCCGCTGTTAGGTTTCA
Source organism: Candidatus Didemnitutus sp. (assembly GCA_041906465.1). Classification (GTDB taxonomy): domain Bacteria; phylum Verrucomicrobiota; class Verrucomicrobiia; order Opitutales; family Opitutaceae; genus Didemnitutus. The sequence goes on from JAYRJE010000001.1 coordinate 224,055, forward strand.
GTTCAACCTCCCCCACGAACAACGCGTTAAGCTGCAGCGGCGAGTTCTTCATAAGACGCCATGGCGACTGCGGGGACCTTGATCGACACGTAAGCGTGCTCCGCGGGAAGTGGTTTAGCCGCTACAGGGGTGACGGATTTTGGAGTCACCACAGGAAGCGCGTAGTCGCGCCAATGCGATTGAGCACCCTCGGGCTGTAGGTGAAAGCGCAGTTCGGAACTCAGCGCGCGCGCAACTCGAACCATGGTTCGCAGCGTGAAATTGTTACTTCCTCCGATAAGCTTAGAAACGTATGCGGGAGCCACGTCGAGGCGCCGAGCGAGTTCGGTCTTCGAAACATTCAGCGACTTCATGCGCTGAACGACCTCGGTCGTGTAATCGAGAATCGCAAGTTCCTCAGAATACACCTCGGTCGGGGCAGTTCCCTTAAGAATTTGCTCCGGGGTTCGGTCATTCGTGTTCGGTTTCATGAATTAAAGTCCCTGCTTTTTTAGCTGCTTCGTATCTTCGTTTCCAGTCGTGCGCCGTTTCGAGTTCCTCGGCGCGGGTCCGCCGCGTCTTCTTTATGGCACCATGCGTGCAAATGATTAGCCTGCTGTCATCGTAGAAGCAGAAAAGCCTAACTCCACCTGCCGACTTAAACTCGAAAAGTTGATCTGTTCCTGTGAGATGTTTGAACTTTGTCTCGATTGGTGGTGGCACGTTTCGTGCCGAAAACTCCAGAAGTGCCGAAAGCCGCTCCAGAGTGTCAGGATTGATGTCGCCGCAATCCGCGATGAAGTCCAAGACTGGGCACGAGAGAGAGCCGTCATACCGCCTCTCTCCGACAGCCAAAATACGATACTTGTAATGTGCTTCGCCACGGATCGGTTTGGTGATTAACGGCACAATTAACCTTTAAGTTAAATCACACAAGTGCGAAGTCGCTGCGCGGATTCACGCCCAAGTAAGCAAAATTCCTAAATCTCTTTGCCCAAAGAGCAAGGGGATGCGGCGAAGTGCTGCTACTACGTGTCATGCAAACGGCCCGTGTTTAAAACATGAGTCTCGAGAGCACGTCGCTCAAGACAGATTGCCAAAAAGAAACCGCCCATGCTTGGGCGGCTACATCTGAGGGGGGGGGAACGTGTGATTTCCGTGTGAACCGGTCGACAGCGCGCCGTTCTCCGAGTAAAAAGTGGCGCCCTCACGGGGAATCGAACCCCGGTTTGGGCCTTGAGAGGGCCCCGTCCTAGCCGCTAGACGATGAGGGCAAAACTGCGAGAGGGCCGAACTAAGCGGACCGCGCGCGCAGTCGTCAAGTGTTCAGATTCGGCTCAGCCGAGGATCTCTTCGGCCTTGAAGAAGCGCGCGATCTCGATGCGGCCGTTCTCCTCGGAGTCGGACGCATGGACGACGTTCTTCATCATCTCCGTGCCGAAATCGCCTCGAATCGTGCCCTTAGGGGCCTTGCGCGAATCGGTCGGCCCGAGCAGGTCGCGCACACGAGCGACGATATTATCGCCCTTCAACGCCATCACGAGGACCGGACGGGAGCTCATGAAACCCTCGATCTCCGGATAAAATGGCTTGTCCGCCACATGCGCGTAGTGCTCGCGCAGCTGAGCCGACGTCAGGCGCGTGAGCTTGGCGCCGATAACCTCGAAGCCCGCCGCCTCGAAACGCTGCAGCACGGTGCCCACGAGGCGCTTTTCCATGCAATCCGGCTTAAAGATGATGAGTGTCTTCTGCATATAAAAGGTCGACACCATACATCTCCCGGGGTGCTTGGGAAGCCCCGATTTTTCAAGTCCACCGCGATCGGCCGCACCTCAGCGCGCCTATAGCTCGCGTTCAAATCGCAGCTCGCCCCAAAAGCCCCAGTCGAAACTCATCGAGCCACCGCTCTCGACCCTGAACTCCACCGCTTCCACGCCCTCCGGAATTTCCAAGAGAAAGTCCTGCGCCCCACGGTCGCCCGGCACCTGCGCGGGCGTCAACCACCGCTCCATCGCGGCCTCGCCCTTGCGGCCGCCCTCCCGCAACCACGCGATGCTGAACCGGCCCCCGTCCGTCGTGCGGCCCGGATGCCGATAGGCGTCTGGATAAAATCCGAAAATCCCCCCCACCCGGCGAGCCCCCGCCGGCACGCGAGCCACCAGCCGCGCCGGCGCATGCGTGGCCATTCGTCCTTCGCCGATCTCGCTGACACCGCCGAACGCTTCCGCGACCGCAAGATTCTGCATGGTGATCGGCTGGGCCCCCGGACGCCGCATCACGCGCCGCTGCATGCGCTCATTTCGGAGATGGATCTCTCCCTCCGCTCCCACCCAGCCGAGGCGAAACCGATCCTGCAGAAGCGCGCGCAACGCCTCCGAGCGCTCTCCCTCCGCCACGACCAGCACCGTCGCTTCCTGACGACGAACCACGTCGAACCACCGCTGCTGCCAGCTCCAGTCGCTCCGATCCGACACCGCAAAAGAGGTCACCGATCGCAGTCCGCTCTCCACCAGTCCGCTCGACGCCTCGCCCCACAGCGCCACGCGATCGCCCGGCTCCGTCAAGGTCCGCAATGCGCTCGCGAGCTCCGCGCGCGGCCGACGCCAGTGCTCCCCCAGTTTCCCCACCATGCTCGGTGCGCCGTAGATAGCCGCGATCGCCCCCCCCACCAAAGCCACGACCAACGCCGCGTGTGTCGCCTTCACGCCGCGCCCCGAACGTCTCCACGCTTCCACTCCCCCCAACGTCGCACCGACCATTCCACCTACTGCCGCCAGCCCGCCCCACCAGGCGGCCGGCGTCCCCGTCCCCGCCGACCCCGTCACGTAACCCTCCCAAAATTCCCGCCAACACCCTGTGCCCCACACGAGCGCCACCGTCACCGCCATACCGTAGCTCGCCGCGCCTGCCAGCCAGCATGCGCGTCGACCGCCTCGACACCAAAGTGCGCCGACAATCACGCAACCAACCGCCCACCACGCCGCCTCGCGGTGCACCCAAGGCATCGCGCTGACGATCAATCCCGCCACCGCGCCAGGAAAATCCGGTCCCTCGCCGTGCGGGGTATCGTCTCGCCCAAGCACGAGAGCCGCGACTGCCGTCAACGCCAGCAGCAAATGGAGCGACACCAGCCCAGCCCACCGCTCGCTCCACGGCCCAGCCAAAAAAAGCGCCAGCACGCCACCCACCCAAGCCGCGACACCCGCATCGTAGCGCCGCCGCAGAATCGCCAGCATGCCCCCCAACGTCGCCCAGTCGCAGAGCAGCGCGACGAGTCGGCCGTTGAAATAGTCCTGAGGCACGCCGAGCCAGTGCGTCGGCAACAGCAACGCCGACGTCAGTGGCCCCGCCCCCTCGAAAACAAACGCCCGAAACGCGCGTCCCGACTCCGTCAATCCCAACGCTCCCAGCACCACCCGCGCCTCTTCCTCGTGCACCCCGCGCGCCATGAACAGCTCCGGCCAGCGCCCGGCCAACACCACCCCCGCGAGCACCAGCCACGTGACCGAATCGAACGCGCTCCGGTCCGCCACGCGTCGCGCGCCGAGCGCACGACAGCGCACGACCCACCCCAGCAACGCAGCCACAATCCCGCCCCAATAGAGCGCCGGGTGCGCATCCAGCCACTGAAAGATCCCGCGCATCATGCGGCCGTCCTCCGCACCTCGCGCCGCCGTGCCCAATCTCTCAGCCATGCCGGCGCCGTCTGCACCAGCAGCCACACCAGCGCCCCAAACAAAACCCAGTGCGTCGCCTGCCCGACCCAAAAATCGAGGCCACGCGCCGCACGCGGGTCCGCGCCTGGCTTTTCCCACGCCGGCAACCACAAGGCCAGATAAACGCCCGCCACCGCGATCCGCGCCGGCCACTGCCAGCGCCCCCCCTTTTCTCCCGCCCATTCGAGCAACTGCGGCACCGCCAGCAGCAGAAACACCAGCTTGTAGGCAAAGTTGGTGCCGATCAGAAATGTCCCCACGAAACACGCCGCACCGATGCGGAAGCCGCGCATGCCCGCATCGTCGGGCCCGGCGGCGTCGGCTTCACTGCGCCACCAACTACGCAGCGCAAACACGCTCCAGCCGACGGCCATCGCCAGTCCGACCCACGACACGACTCGCACCCACTCCGACTGATCGGCCGCCAGCCGCAGCGACACCACATCACGCCCAAATGACAGCCAAACGCCGCGCGGAGTCGTCGCGATGATCTGCCGCAAGTCGTCGTAGTAGAACGCCGCGTAGAAAACCGCGAAAGCCAGCGACCAGCCCGCCCAGCGCAAGGCCGCGCGACGCTCGAACCCGAGCAACACCGCCAGCGCCGCGAACGGAAACAACTTCAACGCAAACGCGAACAGCACGAGCACGAAGCTCAACGCATTCCGCGGCGCCGCCACGGCGAGCGCCAGCACCGCGAAAACCACCAGGTCGGTGTTGCCGCGCTCATAGCCGAGCATCATCGCGGGCGAAAACACCGCCGCCAGCAGCACGCCAACCCGCACGTTCGACATCGGCGGCAGCGCCCCAAACAACGTGCCGAAAAACAACGCGAGCACCACGGCCGCGAGCCAGACGGTGTCCGTCTCATCGATCGGAAGCGCATACGCCGCCTGCCACAATCGCGGATAGTTCACGAGCCGCTGAATGAAATCGTGCGGGTTCTGATACATCGGATCGAACCCCTCGCGATGCGACTGGGCGCCCGCCGTCACGACTCGCAGATCCATGAAACTCACCATGCCCGCAGGCACGCGCCAGAGGTCCCAGGTGCGCGACACTCCGAGCGTCATCATCAGTGCGCCGATCGCCACGATCCCGGCCAGCAAACCGACGAGCAGATTGAGCTTGGAGCGAAACACCATGACGCGAATCGCTTATCTCCAGCGCCGCCTTCGGCACTGGCAAGGGCCGATTTGCCGCCGCCTTCAGCGCGCTTGAGCGCGGATCGATTGCAGGGCCGCCAGCGCAGCACTCCGCGCCTGGCCGTGATCCACGATCGGCCGCGGATAGTCTTTCCCCACCACGACGCCCGCTGCACTCAACGCCAGCGGCGGCGCCTCCCACGGCGCATGAATGAACTCCGCCGGCACGCGCGCGAGCTCCGGCACCCAGCGCCGCACGTAGTCGCCCTCCGGATCGAACTTCGCGCCCTGCAGGATCGGATTGAAGATGCGAAAATACGGCGCCGCATCCGCGCCGCACCCCGCCGTCCATTGCCAGCCCAGCGTGTTCGCCGCGAGATCGGCGTCGACTAGCGTGTCCCAAAACCACGCCGCACCTTCCTGCCAGGAAATACGCAGGTGCTTCACGAGAAATGACGCCACGATCATCCGCACGCGGTTGTGCATCCAGCCCGTGGCCCAGAGCTGCCGCATGCCGGCGTCGACGATTGGATATCCCGTCCGCCCGCGCTGCCACGCGCGCAACTGCGCCGCGTCCACGCGCCACGGAAACCGCGCGAACTCCTCGCGCAACGGCGTCTCCGGCGTGCGTGGAAAATGAAACACCAGGTGATACGCAAACTCCCGCCAGCCCACTTCGCTGAGGAAAATCTGCGCGCCGGGGTTGGGCGGAAACACGCCGGAGCCCTTGCTGCTCGCCCGCACCGCACTCCAGATCTGCCGCGGGCTGATCTCACCGAAATGCAAATGGGGCGACAGCGCCGACGTTCCCGCGCGATCCGGCAAGTTGCGCTCGTCCGCGTAGCGCTCCATCGCGCTCGCCACGAACTGCCGCAGTCGTCTCAGCGCCCCTTCCTCGCCGGGTTGCCACGCCGCACGAAAGCCCGCGTCCCACGGAATCGTCGGCAACAATCCCAGCTCCTCGATCGCCAGCGAGCGCGTCACCTCCGCAGACACTGCCAATTTTCCCGCGGGCAACCGCACCGGTTCCGCGACCTCGAGCGTCAAACAATGCCGCCAGAACGGCGTGAACACCTGAAACGGTCCGCCGCTCTTGTTCTTCACCACATGCGGCTCGAACAGCACCGACGCCGCAAAACTCTTCGCCTCCACGCCGGCCGCGCTCAGTTCCTGTTTGATCACCGCATCGCGGGCGACCGCCGCCGGCTCATAACGTCGGTTCCAATAAACCGCGTCCGCTCCGGTCTGCTTCACCAACTCCCGGAGCACCGCACCGCTCTCGCCGTGCGCCAGCACCAGCCGCGCGCCTCGCCCCCGCAACGTCGCGTCCAGCGCCGCCAGCGAGTGATGCAACCACCAACGCGACGCCGCACCCATCGGCCAGCGTCCTTCGCCCGCGTCGTCGAGGACGTAGACGGGCAGCACCGCACCGCGCTGCGCGGCCGCGAGCAGCGCCGGGTTGTCCTGCAACCGCAGATCCTGACGAAACCAGACAATCGTGAGAGCCACGCCCGCACCGCTACCACGACGCTTCGGCGAGTAAAGGCATCGCCACAAAAAATTCCCCGGTTGCATCCAAACCCACCTCAGGCACCGTAACTTTCACTTCGCGCGCTCGAGCCTGCCGCTTTCACGCACGCCAGCGCCGCCTCCTACCCTATGAATTTCCGGGAAAAACTTCTCTCCCACCTCGCCCACCGCAGCTACGTGCCGACCTCGCTCGAGCGCCTCAGTCGCGAGCTGCACCTCAACACCAAGGACCGCCGCAAGCTCGCCCACGAGGCGCGCGAACTCATCCGCACCGGTCGCATCGTCCTCGTCAAAGGTGACCGCCTCTGCCTGCCGCAAGAGGCCGACCTCATCACCGGCCGCATCAGCTTCCGCCAATCCGGCTCCGCCATCGTCATCCCCGAGGGCAAGGTCAACTCGCCCGACAAGGAGCCCGCGATCCAGATCGCCGCCGAAAACACCGGCGTCGCCCTCCACGGCGACACCGTCGTCGTCCGCCTCATCACCGGCCGCGAACGCGACCAGTATCGCTTTCTTAAACCCGACGAGCGCGCCGGCCGCGTGATCGAAATCCTCTCCCGCGCCAACGACACCACCACCGGCACGCTCCACCGCGGCCGCACGTATTTCTACGTGATGCCCGACGATCCGCGCATCCCGCTCGACATCATCGTCGACGACCCGATGCGCTCGAAGCTCCGCCCGATGCCCGCCGTCGGCGACAAGGTCGTCGTCCGCATCGCCGAGTGGACCGAGCGCCACCGCAGCCCCGCCGGCGAGATCGTCGAAAAACTCGGCCGCGCCTTCGAGCCGCGCGCCGAACTCGCCGCGATCTACCACAAATACAACCTCTCGCCCGTCTTCCCGCCCGAAGTCGTCCGCGAAGCCGCCGCCATCCCGCCCGACGTCCGCCCCCAGGAACTGCGCGGCCGCGTGGATTTCCGCGACATCCCCACGTTCACGATCGACCCCGACGACGCCAAGGACTTCGACGACGCGCTCTCCCTCGAATACCTGCCGAACGGGGACCTCCGCGTCGGCGTGCACATCGCCGACGTCAGCACCTACGTCCGCTCCGGCTCCGCCCTCGACCGCGAAGCCCAGCAACGAGGCAACTCCACCTACCTCGTCGGCGCCGTCGTGCCGATGCTCCCGGAAAAACTTTCCAACGGCCTCTGCTCGCTCGTCGAGGCGCAGGATCGTCTGACCAAAGCCGCGATCTTCACCTTCTCCTCCGGCGGTCGCCTGAAGAAAACCGAGTTCGCCAATACCGTCATTCGCTCGATCAAGCGCCTCACCTACAAACAGGCCTACGCGCTCATGTTCGAGGACAGCCTCGACGCCATCCGCCGCCTGCCCGTCCCGCCGAAACACCAGACCGGCTCCACCGGCCGTCTGCTCTCGTCGCTTTCCGAGGACGAGTTGACCAACCTCCAGAAATGGACGCGCCAGCTCTGGGCCATCGCCAAAAAACTCCGCGGCGATCGCTTCCGCCACGGCTCGCTCGACCTCGACATGCCCGAGACGAAAATCTTCGTCGATGAGCAGGGCTACGCCGACCGCATCGAGAAAATCGAGAACGACGAGAGCCACCAGCTCATCGAGGAGTTCATGCTCCTCGCCAACGAGGCCGTCGCCCGCCTAACGCGAACGCAAAACCTCCCGTCGCTCTACCGCGTCCACGACGACCCCGACGAGGAACGCCTCGACGACCTCCGTCGCGAACTCGCCGCGCAAGGCATCAAGGTCGGCGATCTCAACAAGCGCGAAGAACTCGTGAAGCTCCTCGCGTTCCTGAAGGACCATCCGCAAGGCCACCTGCTCCGCGTCCAGGTCCTCCGCTCGATGCGCAAAGCCTGTTACCGCGCCAAACCCGACGGCCACTTCGGCCTTGCGAAGCAGGACTACACGCACTTCACCTCGCCGATCCGCCGCTACTCCGACCTCGTCGTCCACCGCGTCTTCGAGCACTACCTCGTGAAATTCGAGGGCTATCCCGCCGGACCGCACAGCGCCGGCTACAACATCGCCCGCGCCGAGACGCTCGCCGAACACCTCTCGCTCACTGAGATCAACAGCACCGAAGCCGAGCGCGACTCCGTGAAGGTAAAGCTCGCAGAGTTTTTCGAGCGCGAGGTGGAAAAGAAAAAGAAAACGCGCTTCAAGGCCGTCATCACCGACGTCCGCAACCACGGCTTCTTCGTCGAACTCGCCGCCGCCGGCGCCTTCGGCCTCGTGCCGATCTCGTCGCTGCAAGACGACTTCTACCAGCTCAACCCGAGCGGCACCGCCTTCATCGGTCGCAAGACGAAGCGCAAATTCGAACTCGGCCGCACGATCGAAGTCACGATCCTCCGCGTCGACCGCCAGAAGCGGATGCTGGATTTCACGGTGCCGTGAAGTGAGTAGTTGCCTCTGAATCGCGAGCTGCTCTTTCTCCCCAAACTGGAGACTGGCAATCTATCTGACATGAGTGCCGAACGCTATTCGCTGGAACGCGACTTTTTCACCGACGCCGACTTCGACATGATGGGATGGCACGATAACTTCGTGCATGCGCTAGCAATCGGCTCAGACCGCCGCGAGCTCTCGTTCGACATCGACTACATCTTCAAGTGGGAACAGCCGCAGCCGGGCGAACAACACTATCGTTTCTGGATCAGTCCGGCTACGCTCGTTTTTGAGAACGTCTATCGCCTGAACATTCAACACGACGAGTGGATCGGTTTGTCCTTACTTTCGATCAAGCGAACGGAGGAGAAAACAAAAGAAGGTCTGCCGTATCCAACGCCGCTTTGGCGTTGGGATCTGGAATGTGGCGAAGGGAACTGGGATATCGTCGCCTCTGGCTATCGTCAGTTTATTCGCCGGGCTCCCGTGCTATATCGTTTGCAGCACCTCTCCATTGAAGAACGCGGCGGCTACGACTTCAAATGCCCACCGCGACCGAGTTCTGCCCCGAGCAAGGCATGAGCACCGCCCTCCCTCTCGCCCACCGCGAGATCCTGCTCCTCGAAGACGATCCCGCGCTCCGTCGCCGGCTAGTCGCGACGCTGCGCGCGCTCGGCGGTGAAGTCTCCGAAGCGACCAACCTCGCCGAGGCGCGCCGCCTTCTGCGCGACCTGAGCTTCGACTTCGCGCTCGTCGACCTCCACCTGCCCGACGGCGACGCGCTCATGTTGTTGCGCGAAGGCGCGTTTTCGGAAAACACCGGCGTCGTCGTCATGACTGCGTTCGGCGGCATCCCGCAGGCCGTCGAGGCGATGCGGCTCGGCGCGGGCGACTACCTCGCGAAACCCTTCGAGCCCGAGGCTCTCCCCGTCGCCTTCTTGCGCTGCCGCCAACAGCGCACCGCGGCCCGCCGCACCGAGCACCAGAACACCAACGGCGCCGACGGCGCGGAACTCTTCTTCGGCCACAGCCTCGACGCCGTGTGCCGCCAGCTCGACACCATTCTCGCCGCCGAGCGCCGCCTCGAACGCCGCCTGCCGCCCGTGCTGATCGAGGGCGAAACCGGCACCGGCAAAACCGCCCTCGCCCGCTGGCTGCACCGTCACGGCCCGCGCGCCGCCGAGCCGTTCATCGCCGTCAACTGCGCCGCGTTGCCCGAGCAACTCGCCGAGTCCGAACTCTTCGGCCACGAGCGCGGCGCGTTCACCGACGCCCGCACCGCGCGCACCGGCCTCTTCGAAGCCGCCGACGGCGGCACGCTCTTCCTCGACGAGATCGCGTCGCTCTCGCCCGCCATCCAGGCCAAGGTGCTCGTCGCGATCGAAGACGGCCGCATCCGCCGCCTCGGCTCGAACAAGGAAATCGCCATCGACGCGCGCCTCATCGCCGCCAGCAACCGCCCGCTGCGCGCCCTCGCCGAGACCGGCGCGTTCCGCGACGACCTCTATCAGCGCCTGAATCTCCTGCACGTCACGCTGCCACCGCTGCGCGACCGCGGCGCCGACATCGTTGCCCTCGCACGCCAATTGCTCGCCGCCACGGCGAAACGCCACCGCCTCCGCGCGCTCACGATCTCCGACGACGGCGCACGCCGCCTCCAGGCTCAGCGCTGGCCCGGCAACGTCCGCGAACTCGCCCACGAAATCGAGCGCGCCGTGATCTTCGGCCAAACCGGCGCGCCCCTCGACTTCGCGCACCTCGCCGCGCCGAACTCCTCCGCGTCAGCAACTGAGGCGACCCCGCTCCACGACTGGCGCAACCCCGCGTGGCGTCTGCCCGAATCGGGTTTCTCCCTCGACGCCGTCACGACCGCGCTCATCGAAGACGCCCTCCGCGAAACCGGCGGCAATGTCTCCGCCGCCGCCCGACGCCTCGGTGTCACGCGCCAGTTTCTCCGCTATCGCCTCGAAGGCGGCACCACCCGGGACGACGTGGCGGCGAGCACCAGCGAGCCGACAAGGTAGGGCGCGGACTCCGCTCCGCGCCGTGACATCGGGCCTCTTGTGGGAGCGACCTTGGTCGCGACGTTCGACGCACCCCGCCGCTTCCACGCACAAAGTCGCGAGCAAGCTCGCTCCCACGGCGCACCAATTACGGCGGCGAAGGGACTCGCCGCCCTACCCGATCCGCCCGCGAGGTAGGTTGCGCGCTTGCGCGCCACTCGTCCGCACTACGTCGCGTTCGCCCGAGTGGCGCGACGAGCGCGCCACCTACATCGCCGACGCCGGCCTCCATCTTGGCTGCGTTCAGCCGATTCCGCCCGCACCACCGCCCGCAAACCTGGCTGCATTCAGCCAACCGCGCCACACCGCTCACGACGGCTTCGGCGCGCGTTTCATTTTATCTTTTTCGGCCATCGCGACTTGAGCGCACTGCACCGCACGTTGGCACGCGCATGGCAAAGAGACGGGCGCAATGACAATCAAACCTGTCCTCCTTTCCCTCCTCACCAGCCTCGCCGCCACTGCGGCGTCCGCGGCCGTCTACATCGACGTCCGAGCCTCCAAGCTCGAGATCTCCGGCACGCCTTCGATCGGCGACGTCGGCGAGAAGCTCGATCAGGAAGATCTGCCGTCCAGCGCGTTCACGTTCACGGTTGGCTACGAGTTCACGCCCGTCATCGGCGCCGAGCTCCGCTACACCTCACTCGGTGACGTGCGCATCTCCAAGCGCGCTGCGTCCGGCGCCATCTTTCCCGGCACGGGTCCGGTGATCCAGGCCCAGACGTTCTACCTCTACGAACAATCCACGCAGCTCTACACCTTCGCCCTGCCATTCCGCGTCGTCGAACGCGGCGGATTCTCCGCGTCGGTCACGCCCCTCGTCCACTTCGAGCGCTCCGACTTCACGTTCACCAACACCGGCGTGAACACCCTCCTGCCTGGCCCGCTCCCGGTCATCTATCGCGACACGCGCACCAAGGTTCACGTCGGCGGTGAGGTGAAACTCGCCTACCGCTTCAACGCCCACGTCGGCGCCAACGTCTTCTACAGCTACTCCGCCCTCGAAGCCTACGACGCCCAACTCTTCGGCGCCGGCCTCGAGTTTCGCTTCTGAGCAATACCTAGCGGAAGAAACCACCGATCAACACAGATGAACACGGATCGCGAAGACCGCCGACGCAATGCCTGGTTCGGCGTCCGCCATTCCTCTGCATCTGGGTGAATCTGTGCCCATCTGTGGTTGAACCGTCTTGTTCCTTCTGAGTTTAAGCCCCGGGATTCCCGCCCGCCGCTTCGTCGATGCAAAGCTACGTGTGTGTCCGTCTGGTCTGGTCGGCCAAGGCATCACAGGCGGCGGGCGCCCGGGGCGACCTCTGCGCGCTCGACTTGCGCACCTTCCCGCTCTGAATTGTCCCGTCGTGTCCGCTCCGCTCAAATCCTCCGCGCTCGCCCTCGCCGGGCTCGCACTGGCCCTTACGCCGCCGCCGCTCGCCCGCGCGCAAGCCGAGGCCACCATCGCCGGCCAAGGCGGCACCGGCGGCGCGCCGCAATCCCGCCCCGCGCCGCGCGACCCAAACTTCCTGCGCGACGCGCAGCAATTTCCCGGTCTCTCCAACCGCACCGCGCTCACCGAGCTCATGCCGGTCTATTTTCCGGCCGCCATTCCCGCGCTCGAAACCGAACTTCCGGCCGCACCCGCCGTGCGTGACGCGATCTGGAACGACCTTAACCCCGAGACCAACGAACTCTTCTTCGCCCCGCTCAGCTCGCGCCTGGCGAAAGGCGGTCTCGATCGGCGCATGCGCGAGCGCCTCGAACTCTACCGCCGCAAACGCACCGCCGCCCTCGCGGAACTCCGCCAGTCACTCGCTGCAACCGAGAATCCCACCCCACCGGCGGCGCCCGCCGACGCCGCGCTCAGTGAACTCGCAACGATGGCCGACACCCTGCGGCGCGACCTCTATCGCGGCGGGTTCCTCGTCGCCGACGCGGACTGGAACCAGCACCGCAACTGGCGACTCGGTGACGCCAACAGCAAACGCACCGCGCAGGAACTGCTCGCCGACGAGCTCGCCGTCCTCCGCGCCGCGACCTACTATCAGGAAGGTCTCTCCGCGCCCCAGCGTCAGCTCCTCCGCGAAATCGTCATCGAACTCGCCGCCGCCCTCGGCGACGCCGCTCTCAGCGACGCATCGGAGTTCGGACCCGACGAGACGATTTTCTTCCTCCCGCACGGCTCCCGCCTCCGTGTTCCGACCGAAATCCCGAGCGCGCTCGCGGCCCAAATCGACGCCTTCACCGCCCAGAAGCGCACGCTGAAACGCGAGCTGCGCGACGCCCTCTTTTCGCTCGATCGCGAGAGCGATTCCAAACGCGAACGCGCGCTGCGCGAGCTGGCCACCCAGCAGGAGCCCCGTTTCCGCGAACTCGAAACCTCCGCCGAAGCCATCCGTCACGAACTCGCGCGCGTCACCTCCGTGCGTCCCGCCGCGCCACGCTCCGATTTGCCGCGCGACCTCGAACAACGCATCGAAACTTATCTGCGCAACAAGGCGAACCTCCAGCGCGTCGCCCGCCAGCAAGCGCAGCCCGATGCGACCGCGCGCGACGGCAAAAAGGAAAAATCCGCCGACGCCGCCCGCGCCGCCCTCGCCGCCTTCGAAGCCGAAAACCGCAGCCGCATCGCCGCCCTCGCCGCCGAGGCGCGCGCCCTCCGCGAGGAAGTCGCACGCCACGCCGCGAACTCACCCACCGGGGCGACGAAATCGGTCGACGCGCTCCTCACGGATTTCGCCGCCGCCTTCAAACAGCAACAGTTGCGCGCACTGTATCAGGATTACCGCACCGCCGTGCTCCAGCCCGGCCTCACGCCCGCGCAACGCGACCTCATTTTCAACGCCGCCGTCGCCGCGCTCGACCTCACCGGCCTGAAGGACTGGCAAGCCGTCCCCGAATGAGCGCACTTTTCGCATTCTCAATCGAGGCGAGTCGCCAACCTGTAGCGGCGGTCGATGACCGCGGTGCGAACGGCACGTGGCTCTCGTCGGCGGTCATGGACCGTCGCCACCGGTGATGTTCCGCTCCGCCCTGCCCACCCGCCACACGCTCCTCGCCGCCACGCTCGGCGCGGGCGCGCTGCTGCTCCTTATTTTCGGCGCGCTACTCCTCTATTTCCGCGACGGGCTGCACCGCGAAATCCGTCGCACGGTCGTCAACCGCGACTCCGCCGTCCTCTCGCCGGTCACCCGCCAGCAAATCGCCGCCGCCAGCAAGCGCGTCGCCCCGCGCGCGCTCCGCGCTTCCGAGATGCTCGATGCCGTGCTGCCCGCCGCGCAACAGGACGGCATGCTCGCCGTCGCCGTGTTCAACGAGCAGGGCGATCTGCTCCGCGCCGTGCCCGACACCCTGCTCTTCGCCGAACTCGCGGCGAACGACTACGTCACGCTCCTCGGCAACGCGCCGATCAGCCGCTACCACGCCGACTTCCCGCTCGATCGCTATTTTCGCGGCGCCCAGCCGCACACCACCGCGCCCGTGCTCGAAGTGCTCCTGCCGCTCGTCGAGCCCGGCCGCACCCAACCCAACGGCTTCGCGCAATACTACATCGATGCCCGCAGCCTCGCCGGCGAACTCGCCGCGATCGAAAGCCGGCTCGACGAACACACGTGGGCGATCCTCGCCGCCGGCGCCGTGGCCGCGATGCTCGTCCTCGGCGGCGCCTGCTTCGCCTTGCTGCGTGCGCAACGCATCGTGGCCGAGCGCAACGAACGTCTCGCCCGCGCCAACCTCGAGCTGACGCTCGCCGCCAAGGCCTCCGCGCTCGGTCAAATCACCTCGCACCTCATCCACGGCCTCCAAGGCTCCGTCGCCAGCCTGCGCTCCGCCGTCGCCCCGAGTGAAAAGCCCGACCTCGAGTCCGTCGCCTACCACGCCGAACGCATGCAGGCCCTCATCGCCGAAGTCGTCGCGCTGCTCGGTGACATGCGCACCGGCGCGACCTACGAAATCTCCACCGACGAGATCGCCACGCTCATCCGCCAGCGCGGCGAGGCTCACGCCAATCCGCGTGGCGTGCAACTCGACGTCGTCAACCGCACGCGCCGCTCGCTCGACAACCATCGCGGCAGCCTGCTCTGCCTGATTGCCACGAACCTCGTGCAGAACGCCGTCCGCGCCTCGACCGCCGGCCAGGCAATTCTCGTCGAACTGACCGAGTCTGCGGGCGAAGTGCAGCTCACCGTGACCGACCAGGGCGGCGGTATCGCGCCCGAATTGCTGCCGCGCCTTTTCACGCCCGGCGCCAGCGGCAGCCAAGGCACCGGCCTCGGCCTCTCGATCAGCCGCCTCCTCGCCCGCCAGATGGAAGGCGACGTCGAACTCGTCTCGACCGGAGCGAACGGCACCGTCTTCCGCGCCCGTGTGGCGATTGGCCGGTTGCAAATCGTCTGATCGCGATTCCTCTTCGTCGGCGATGAAACACTACGATTTCGCCGACCGATTTCGCGCTCTCTACGAGAAGGCCGTGAAGCAATACGCCGCCGGCCAGCGCGGCGCCGACGCGTTTTTCGACGCCAACGAAAAAGCGTTCCTCGCCGCCAACGGGATCAATGCGCAGCACATGTATGACTACGCGGAGGATCACCACAACGGCGGCGAGCCGGGCTACGACCGCGCGCTCGCGATCGAGTTGATCCGCCGCGACTACTTCCTGAACGCACAAGGCGGCAAGGCTTCGACCCGCGTGCTCGACGAATCCTCGCTCCCGCCGAAGGACGCCGCCGTCCAAGGCATCTCCTGGCTTCCGCGCATCATCCCGAAGACGAAGGCCAAGCTCCGCGGCGAGTTGCCGCCCTCGCTGATGTATTCGTGCGGCGGCGACCGGCGTTTCTTCAAGGAGCACGACATTCATCCCGCCGAGTTCATGAGCTTCGTCTGGCATCACGAGCACGACGACGCAGCGATCATCGCCTGGGTCGCGCAGCGCTCACGTTCTGCAAGGTAGGGCGGCGAGTCCCTTCGCCGCCGCTCGGCGCATTTGTGGGAGCGAGCTTGCTCGCGACTTCGCCCCAGCCGTCGCGAGCAAGCTCGCTCCCACGGAACATGTCACCGCACGTCGCTTGACGCCTCCGCGCACTTCAGCACGTTAGCGGCAGCTTTCTTCCCATGCCCAAGTTTACCCTGAACGTGAATGGGCAGGCCCGCACTGTTGATGTGGCGGCGGATACTCCGCTGCTCTGGGTCCTGCGCGATACCCTCGAACTCGTCGGCACGAAATACGGCTGCGGCATCGGCCAATGCGGCGCGTGCACCGTGCACCTCAACGGCACGCCCGTCCGCTCGTGCCAGTTCCCCGTCTCGACCGTCGTCGGCATGCAGATCACGACGATCGAGGGCCTCTCGCCCGACGGCTCGCACCCGCTGCAAAAAGCGTGGATCGACCACGACGTCCCGCAGTGCGGCTATTGCCAGTCGGGGCAGATCATGACCGCCGCGGCGCTGCTGAAAAACAACCCGCACCCGAGCGACGAGGAGATCGACGGCACGATGGCGGGCAATCTCTGCCGCTGCGGCACGTATCTGCGCATCCGCGCCGCCATCAAGGACGCCGCGGCCCAAGGAGGTGCCAAATGAGCGCGCCGGAAAACAATTTCACGCGCCGCGATTTCATCCGCGTCACCGCGCTCGCCGGCGGCGGCTTCGCCCTCGGCCTCTCGTTCGTGCCCGACGCCATCGGCCAGCCCGCCCAGGCCCTCGACAACACCGCGCGCGTCTTCACGCCGAACCCCTTCATCCGCATCACGCCGGACAATGTCATCACGATCGTCGCGAAAAATCCCGAGATCGGCCAAGGCATCAAGACGTCGCTGCCGATGATCGTCGCCGAGGAACTCGAGGTCGACTTCGAGAAAGTCGTCATCGAGCAGGCGCCGCTCAATCCCCAGCTCGGCGCGCAATTCGCCGGCGGCTCGCTCTCGACGCCGCAGAACTACGACCTGCTCCGCAAAGCCGGCGCGACCGCCCGGACGATGCTCGTCGAGGCCGCCGCGCAAACGTGGAACGTCCCCGTGTCCGAACTGGCCGCCGAGAAAGGCACCATCGTGCATCGCCCCACCGGCCGGCGCCTCACTTACGGCGAACTCGCGACGAAAGCCGCCACGCTTCCGATTCCCGACGAAGGCACGATCAAGCTGAAGGAACCCGACGAGTTCACGCTGCTCGGTTCGCGCGTCGGCGGCATCGACAATCCCGCCATCGTGACCGGCCAGCCGTTGTTCGGTATCGACCAGAAGGTCGCCGGCATGCGCTACGCCGTCTACGAGAAATGCCCCGTCTTCGGCGGCAAGGTCGCGTCCGCGAATCTCGATCAGATCAAAGGCATGCCCGGCGTGCGCGATGCGTTCGTGCTCGACGGCACCGGCAACTACAACGGCCTGCTCTCCGGCGTCGCCATTCTCGCCGACTCGACGTGGGCCGCGTTCAAGGCCCGCGCTGCGCTGCGCGTCACGTGGGACGAAGGCGCCGGCGCCAACCAAAGCAGCACCGCCTTCGATGCGCGTGCGGCCGAACTCGCCGCTCAGCCCGGCCAAGTGCTCCGCCACGACGGCGATGTCACCGCGGCCTTCGCGAGCGCCGCCAAAGTTGTCGAAGCGAAATACGCGTATCCTTACATCCACCACGCCACACTCGAGCCGATGAATGCCATGGCGTGGCCGACCGCCGACGGCGGCATGGAAATCCTCGCCCCCACCCAGACGCCCGGCGGCGCGCAGGACCTCGTCGCCAACACTCTCAAGATCCCGAAAGAGAAAATCAAAGTGCGCTTCACGCGCATCGGCGGCGGTTTCGGCCGCCGCCTGGCCAACGACTACGTGATCGAAGCCGCCGCCATCGCGCAAAAAGCGGGCGGGCCCATCAAACTCACCTGGACCCGCGAGCAGGACACGCAGCACGGCCTCTATCGTCCGTGCGGGTGGCACAACCTCAAGGGCGCCGTCGACGCCTCCGGCAAACTCATCGCCTGGCAGAACCACTTCGTCACGGTCGGCCTCAACAACGACAAGGATCCCGGCAGCAGCGCCGGCCTGAGCCCGGTTGAGTTTCCCGGCCGCTTCGTGCCGAACTTCCACCTCGAGCAGTCGATCGTGAACACCAACGTGCCGACCGGCCCGCTTCGCGCGCCCGGCAGCAACGCGATCGCGTTCGTGATGCAGAGCTTCATCGACGAACTTGCGCACGCCGCCGGTCGCGATCCGGTTGAGTTTCGCCTCGATTTGCTCGGCGACAAGGTCATGCCCGCCCCCGGCCCGCGCGGACTGCCCTACGACGCACCGCGCATGGCCAACGTGCTCCGCACCGTCGCCGAAAAAGCCGGCTGGGGCAAAAAGCTGCCGCGCGGCTCCGGTCAGGGCGTCGCGTTTCACTTCAGCCATCGTGGCTATTTCGCCGAGGTCGCCGAGGTCAGCGTCGCGCAAGACGGCACGCTCAAGGTCCACCGCGTCACCGTCGTCGGCGACGTCGGACCGATCATCAACCTGAGCGGCGCGGAAAACCAGGTGCAGGGCTCCGTTATCGACGCGCTCGGCGCGGCGTGGCTGCAGGAAGTCACGCTCGAACGCGGTCGCGTCACGCAGGCCAACTTCGACACCTATCCGCTGCTCCGCATCATGGACACGCCGCAAGTCGACGTGCACTTCATCCAGAGCAAGAATCCGCCCACCGGCCTCGGCGAGCCCGGCTATCCGCCGCTTCCGCCTGCCGTGTGCAACGCGATCTTCGCCGCCACCGGCAAACGCATCCGCTCGCTCCCGTTCACGAAGCACGACCTGCGCTGGAGCTGATCGTCGCCCGTAGCCGCGTTGGAGCGCAGCGACAACGTGGCCGCACACGAGTCAACCACCACGCTTTCGCCTGCGGCTCAAGCGCGGCTACAACGAGCCGATCAACGAATCTTCACCGCGCGCCCCACACGACGCCGGCACTCAACAGCACGCCAAACACCGCGAGAAACCTCGCCGTGTCGGCCAGCACCGCAATCTGCTCGCGCGGCTCCACGGAGCCACCGAGCCGATGCGTCAACCGCATCCCCCAAGGGGCGAGCACGAGCGGCAGCAACACCGGCCAGCGCCAGCCCGCCAACATCAACTCCGGCGCGCACGCCAGCGCCGCGAGCGCCGACAAACCATATTGCCACAGCGCAAACTTCCGCCCGAACCGCACGACGAGCGTGCGTTTGCCGGCCTTCACGTCCGTCTCCACGTCGCGATAATTGTTCGCAACGAGAATATTCGCCGCCAGCAAACCGACCGCCGCAGCCGCCGCCATGACCGGCCAGGTCACCGCGTGGGCTTGCACGTAGAACGTCGCGCCCACGGCCACGAGACCGAAGAAAATGAACACGAACAGATCGCCCAGTCCGTTGTAGCCGAGCGGATATGGCCCGCCGGTGTAGGCGATCGCGCACACGATGCTCACGACGCCGATCGGCAGCAGAACCCATCCGCCCTCCGCGACAAGCAACAACCCCACCGCAAACGCCGCGCCGAGCACGAGCGCCGTCGCGATCAACATCGTGCGCGGCGTCACGAGTCCTGCCGCCACCGCGCGGCGCGGCCCAATGCGTTCGGGCGTGTCCGCGCCTTGCACGAAATCAAAATAGTCGTTCGCGAAATTCGTGCCGATCTGCACGAGCAGCGAAAACACGAGGCAGATCGCCGCCTTCGCCAGACTCGACGCACCCGCCGCGTGCGCGAATGCCGTGCCGACAAGCACGGGAATCACCGCGGCCGGCAGGGTTTTCGGACGCGCGGCTTCGACCCAGATTTTCGCGCCGCCGGCCATCGCTCACCACATCAGGTTGCGCCGGCGCGTGAAGATCACCATCGGCCGCTTCACCATCATGCTCCAGATGACAGGCACGAGCAGGATGAACGTATTGAACAGCGCAATGCGCCAGTCGTCGCCCAGGAAAAAGTTGAACGGCAGCAGCAACAACGCGTAGGCACTCACGAACAGGCGCGGCGTCGGGATCACGGGATTGACGGCACAAACGAGGAGAAACGCCAGTGCGCCGGGATAATAACTCCCCATCCCGCTGCTCAGCCCGGCATAGAAGAAAACCGCCGCGAAGAAAGTGATGCGTTCACGCCAGCGGATTGACTGAATGAGCACCGCGATGAACGCCACGGCACAGCAGAGCCAGAATACCAGCCACTTGCTCTCCTGCTCCGCCTCGAAGCTGAAGTCCCACAGCGCCACGGCGCCCACCAGCGCCCGCAACACATCGATGTAATTGCGCTTGTTCTTCAACTCGCGTCCCAAGCGCACCGATTTGTCGTCCGGGTCATTGGCTCCGTCCTGCGCGAAGCGCTCCATCGTTTCGCGCTCCTTGCGCGACTTGCGCCACAACTTTCCGAAACGCATCCACTGCCGCGGAAACCACAGCATGGCGAGAGCGAGAGCGAGATACGGCCAATGGACAATCATCGTGCGAATCGGGTCATGGAGTCGGGCGCCCGGAGGGTTGTCAAAGCGCTTCTCCGGGCGGCGCCAGCTCGCGCTCCAGCGCGGCAATCCGCGCCGTGACGAGCGCGCGTTGGGCCGCCGGATCATCGGCTGGCAGCCGCGGCAACCAACGCTTCAGCCACGCCAACGCTTCCCGCGGGTGGCCGGACTGGCGCAACAACTCCGCGTAGATCCGTCCGGCATGCCACGGTGCATCCGGCAACTCTGCCGCGCGACGATAGAAATCCGCCGCCCGTGAGACATCGCGCAGAGCGTAAAGCGCCAGATTACCTGCCTCGATCAGGCTCCGCGCGTTTCGTTCACCGCTCGCCAGCACGAGCGCGATCGCCTCTTCGCCCAATTCCGCACGCCAACGCGCCCGCAAAGCCAACGGCGCCGCCGGCTCGTGCGACTCGCGCCACGCCAGGAAATCGAACGCGCGCATCCGCGCCGCATTGAAACGAAAGTAGTCGCTGTGCGGCGCCACCCGCACCGCCAGCGCCGACCAGCTCCGCGCTCGCGCCTCGTCTCGCGCCTCCCACGCCAGATCGGCCTTCAGCCAGCTCCAATCCGCCGCGAGCGCGGTCGCGACACTGCGTCCGCTTCCTCCCGCCATCAGTCCGCACGCGAACAACGCTCCGGCGCCGACCAGCGCGAGCAACGACCACCCGACCGTGCGCGACTCAGAGCTCACGTCGCGAGAAAACCCACGCCCCCAACCCGGTGTAGAGGAGTGCGTAGCCCCCGAAATACGCCGCCGCGAGGACCGCCGGGGCGTCGTCGGCGACCGCGAACCGGGGCACGCACGCACCCAGCGCCCACCACACGATTTGCCCGGCGACAGACGCACGCTCCGCCGCGTGCGCAACCACCGCGGCCAGATGCCCCGCGAGCGCGAGCGCCAGCGTCAGCGTCGTCGCCAGCAGCGCGCTCCGTGTCAGGGTGGCGAAAAAAATCCCGGCCGCGGCCACCACGAGCAGCGGCCCCAAGGCCCGGACCAGCGCGCGCACCACATCGGGCACGAACGCGCCATGCCCCAAGCCGTGGAACAAAGCGACCGCCGCCACGCCGCACAACAGGGCGAGCCAGCCGAGCGCCACGACCGTTGCGGCCACCTGCGCCGCCACGAGTTCCGATCGACGCACGCCGTGCAACAACACGACCGTCGTCGCCCGCGTGCGCAAACCTTCGAAAAAAATCCCCGGGCCGACGAGCGCCGCGAATGCCGCGCCGCCACCCGCCAGGACCCCCGCTGCGTAATCCACCAAAAAAAACACCTCCGCGGTGTCGAAGTGCAGCTGCCGCATCAGCGCTCCGCCCGCCACGAACGCCACGACGACCGCCACGATCACCCACCCCGCGCGCAGGCGGAGCACCACCGCCAGCCAGAACTGGACGAGCGCCCAGTATTGCCCCAGCAACTTCATGGGCGCGTCGTCTCCAGAAAAATCCGTTCGAGCCCGCCTCGCGCCACGACCGCCGCGCGCTCACCATCGAACAACACGCGTCCGCGTTCCAGCAGGATGATCTGGTCGCACAACTCGTCGAGATGCGGCAGAAAGTGAGCGCTGAAGACGACCGTGCGCCCCGCCGCCCGCTGTGCCGCCATCAACTCGCGCAACGCCGCCTGCCCGCGCGGATCGAGACCCGACGCCGGCTCGTCGAGCAGCAGCACGTCCGGCTGACGCAACAACGCCTGCGCGAGCCCCACTCGTTGCCGCTGCCCCTTCGACAACGCGGCGAGCGGCTGCGCCGCAATTTCCGTCAGCCCCGCTTGCCCGAGGGCGGCTTCGACCGCCGTGGCCGCATCGGATCCGGCCGGCCCTCCCAGCGCGGCCAGCCGTCCGAGGAACTCCCGCGCGTCATCGAACTCCGGCAGCAACGTCTCCTCCGGCAAATACCCGATCTGGCCTGCCCGCATCGCGTCAACGGGATCGCGGCCCAACACCGCACAGGAGCCGCGCGTCGCGCGGCTGAGCCCCGCGCAAAGCTTGAGCGTGGTGCTTTTCCCAGAACCGTTGGCCCCCACGAGCGCGCTGATCGTGCCGCGTCTGACGGTGAAACTGACCCCGTCGAGCGCGCCCACGGTGTGCCCGCGCCAGTCGGCGGGATAGTGCTTCACGAGGCGCTCCAACCGCACGGCAGGCGCATCGGCAGGATCGTTCATCGGATCGCGAAGCCCGCGAACTGCGCCGGCCGGCGCGCCGACGCGCGCTCGGTTTTGCGAATGTAACTTTCAAGCTGCTCCTGCACCGCCGCCACAAACGCGGCCACTTCCCCGGCCGTGCCCTCGGCTTCCAGCTGGACGCGGCCATCGGGCAGATTGCGCACATAGCCCGAGACCTCGAACCCCTTGGCCACTTGCAGGGTCTGATAGCGAAAACCCACTCCTTGCACGTGACCGGAAAAGAATACGGTTTCGTGATGCACGTCAGCCATCGGAGCATGACACAATTGCGACCGTTCCCCCGCAAATCGAAACCCGCCTAGAACGAGAATTTTAATTGCGCGAGGCAGGGCGCTACGCACACTCCCGCGAGCGTCCTTCCAGACGCCACTTCCTTAAATGACCAACCAAGATTCCGACGGGATGTTCGAGAACGACTGGGATGAACGCCGGGAGCTCTCGTGGACCGAAGCGGATTGGGAACAGTATCTCGCCGAGCACGAAACCGCCGTGCGGGATTACCTGAAACACTACGAACAGCTGCCCGCCGCGCCGGATCGTATCGATGAGGTCGCCCGCCGCATGGGCTGGGACATGCAGCCCGACGAGACGCCCCCCAACGAGGACGCGATCGACGCGGAAAGCAGCACCGAGTCCGATGGCCCCAATTTCGACGAAGACTTCGACCTTTACACCGTTCACCGCAACCCGGTGCACATCGCCACGAAGGCGCTTTACGTGACGCTGCTGGCCAACTGGGAGCGCATTGCCGCGCACCCCGAGCGCATCCACCCGGCCATCAGCCTGGCGGTGGCCGGCTCGCTCTACCGCGGTCGGGAACACGCGCTCCAGGCCGTGCAATCGCTCGATATGGGCGACTACGCCCTGGCCATCTGCTTTTTCAAGCGCGCGCTGCGCGAACTGAACGACACCCTCGCGCGAGTTTCCGTTTCGACCGACTCCGACGGCGGCCTGCTGGCGCGCTACCGCGAATTTGCCACGCCCCGCCTGTTCGACCTCCGCGAGATCTGGCTCCGCGTCATGGCCGAATGCCGCAACGCCGACAGCGGCAACTGACCTTCCCTTCGGAACGGAAACGCCGCGCGGGGAGTTCCCTTCCCCCCATGAAAAACTCCACGACGATCATCTGCGCGAGCGTCCTCCTCGCCACGCTGCCGGCGCTTGTTGGCTGCTCTTCCAGCCGAGTCGCTTCCCAAGCCAAAGATACCGACGAGTATGAATACGTGTCGGTAACGGGCAGCATCACGCCCCGCCGTGTGAAGAAAGGGCAGAAGCTCCACGACAAAATCGCCATCGAATCAGCGAACGGACAAACCACGGCCGACATGGAGCGCCGCGCGATGACGTCGCAACACGGGACACAGCAGACGACATCGGGCGGCTCTCTCGTGGGCCCCTGACCACCGGCAGGGCCGGTCGCCGAAGCCCTCCAATGCCAATCAACGCCGCGCCGATTTCGGGCGGCGTTTTTCTTTGCCGTAATCACCACCGCGCCCGCGGGCGGGTTTCGCGCCGATGGCGACTTTGCCACCACCCGACTTGAGCGTCGCGATCTGATCACGCAGCAGCGCCGCACGCTCGAACTCGAGCCGGTTCGCCGCCTCCTGCATCTCGTCCTCGAGCTCCGCGATGACCGCCGCGACATCGTCCACGTTCTCGGCCACCACAACGGCATTCCGATCCTCGCCCGTGCCGTCATAGACGTGGAGGCTCGCCTGCGCCGCACGCTTGACGCTGCGCGGCGTGATGCCGTGCTCCGCATTGTAGGCCATCTGCTTCTCGCGACGACGCTTCGTCTCCTCGATCGTCCGCCGGATGGATTCGGTTACGACGTCTGCATAAAAAATCACCCGTCCCTTTTCATGGCGCGCCGCGCGCCCGGCCGTCTGCAGCAAGCTCGTCTCGCTGCGCAGAAAACCTTCCTTGTCCGCATCCAAAATCGCCACCAATGCCACTTCCGGCAGATCGAGGCCCTCACGCAGCAGGTTGATGCCAACGAGCACGTCGAAGTTGCCCTGGCGAAGATTGCGCAGGATCTCGACACGTTCGAGTGCATCGATGTCGGAGTGCAGATACTCGACGCGAATCTTCGCGTCGCGCAGGTAGCTCGTGATGTCCTCGGACAGCCGCTTCGTGAGCGTCGTCACGAGCACACGCTCCCCCTGCTCCACCGCGCGCCGGATTTCGCCGATCATGTCTTCGACCTGGCCCTTCGTGGGACGCAGTGAAATCTCCGGATCGAGCAGGCCGGTCGGGCGGATGACTTGCTCGGCGACCACCGTGGACCGTTCCATCTCGAACTTCGCCGGCGTGGCGGAGACGTAGAGCGTCTGCCCGGTGATCTGCTGAAACTCCGGAAAGCTTTGCGGGCGGTTGTCGAGCGCCGAGGGCAGGCGGAAGCCGAAGTTCACCAGCGTCTGCTTGCGCGCGAGGTCGCCCGCATGCATGCCGCCGATCTGCGAGACGGTGACATGGCTCTCGTCGATGAATGTCAGAAAATCCTTCGGGAAAAAGTCGATCAGGCAGAACGGCCGCTCGCCGGACTTCCGGCCCGTGAGATGCAGCGAGTAGTTCTCGATGCCGTTGCAGAAGCCCATTTCCTGCAGCATCTCGAGGTCGTAGGTCGTGCGCATCTTGATGCGCTGCGCCTCGAGGAACTTCTGCTCGCGCTCGAACACCGCCACGCGATCGGCGAGTTCGCGCTTGATGCCGCTGATCGCACCTTCGAGCCGACCGCGCGAGGTGACGTATTGGTTCGCCGGGTAAAGATCGAACTGATCGATCTTGCGCAGCACGGCGCCACTCACCGGTTCGAACTCCGTCAGCGACTCGATCTCGTCGCCGAAAAATTCCACGCGCAACCCGTGCTCGAGATAAGCGGGCATCACGTCCACGACGTCGCCGCGCACGCGGAACATGCCGCGCTTCAGCTCGTAGTCGTTTCGCTCGTAAAGATTGTCGACCAGCCGCTCGAGTAGCCTCTGCCGCCCCATCTCGTCGCCCCGGCGGATTTGGATGCGCATCTCCGAAAACTCCTCGGGCGAGCCGAGACCGTAGATGCAGGATACGCTCGCCACCACGATCACATCGCGCCGGCTCACGAGCGAACTCGTGGTCGAGATGCGCAGACGCTCGATCTCCTCGTTGATCGACGAATCCTTCTCGATGTAAGTGTCGCTCGACGGCACGTAGGCCTCGGGCTGGTAGTAGTCGTAGTAGCTGACGAAGTATTCGACCGCGTTCTCCGGGAAGAAATTCTTGAACTCCGAGTAGAGCTGCGCCGCCAGCGTCTTGTTGTGCGAGATGATGAGCGTCGGCCGATCCAACTGCGCGATCACGTTGGCCATCGTGAACGTCTTCCCCGAACCCGTGACGCCGAGCAGCGTCTGGTCGCGATTCCCGGCGCGCAGCGACGCGACGAGCTTCTCGATCGCCTGCGGCTGGTCGCCCGTCGGCTGGTAATCGGCATGCAGTTTGAACAAGGGCATCATGAGACGGCTAACCAAACTCGGGCGCGCCGCAAATGTTCAGAGGCCGAAGATGCGCAACAGTCCGTCGCGCAGTCCCGCCATCGCCTTCCGCTGCTCCGCCGCCTCGCCTTTCGCCGACGTCTGCTGACACAGGAACACGCCCGTGCCTTCAAAAAGATCATCGAACAACGGATTCTGTCCGCGGAAATACGCCCAAAACGTCTCCGCCCGCACGGGTCGATACGCCAAGCCCGGCGTGAAACCGATCGTCGCGTCCTGATTCGCCCGCCGTCCCGGCACCGGCAGGCCCGGTTGCGCCACCAGCACTTCCGCGCGCACGCCGCGACTGCCCGCGAGCAGCAGCGTGCACGGCCCCACAAACTCGAAATACCGAAACTGCCCCGTCGCCCACGACTGCAGCGTGAACAGCCGCCAATGCCGCCGGATCGCCGCCTTTTTGCGTCCGAGCGGACCGATCAACCCGGCCAGATAACTCGGACGCAGCACGAGACTCGCCCCCGCCGGCACGGCCACGACCGCCAGTTCGACGTGCGCGTCGGCCTGACTGGAAAACGTCGCGCGCAGCTTGGCTTCGGGCGCGGCGTTGCGCATCTCGACCAACTCCTTGAGCCCCGCGGCGAGGCACGTGAACGGCATGCTCCAATCCAGGAGCCACCGCGTGCGTTTGAGCAGCCCCTCGTCCGATGCCTGCAAAAAACACTCCTTTACCCACAGCACATCGCCCGGCTCGAGCACGACATCGATCGAGGCATCGCTCCCGCGCACCGCCACGTCAGCGCGCGCCCCTCCACCGAGCCGCACCGGCGTGCGACTCGAAATGAACGGCGCCACGATGAAATACGCCACCATCCGCCCGAGCGGCGGGCCGAGAAACCAGAGCGCGATGACGATCAGCACGTGCACACCGAAACGCTCCCATGCCGTCCGCGCGTAGTGCATCACCTTCGACTTCTGACGCTCCGCGGCCTGCAACTGCACCTCGAGTTTCCCGAGCGCGATTTGCAGGCCGTCCTTTTCCCACTGCGCCCGCTTCAGCGCCTCGCGCACAACCGCGACCTGCGTGCGCGCCTCTTTCTCGGTTTGCCGCAACCGCGCCAGACGATCGTCGTTCAACTTCACCTGCTCGTCCGAAGTGGTGAGCCGATTCAAACCACTGTTCAGCGCCTCCAACTCCCCGGCGAGTCGCCCAGCTTCGGCCGCGCGCTGCTCCTGGCGCACGACGTCCGCCGCCATCCCGTCCATCCGCACCTGCACATCCTTGAGCGCTTCGCGCAGCTTGCCGGTCTCACCGGTCAGCGCACGGACAAGGTCTTGCCGGCGCAGATCAAAATCGACGTTGTCGCGCACGTAGAGCCACAGGCCAAATCCCGCCAGGCCCAGCCCCAGCAGCAGCAAGCCGAAGGTCAGCTTCTGCAGGCACCACGATAAAAATCTGGCCAAGGCTCCCATAAATCACGCCCATTACTCCCGTAATTAGGCGCCTTCATTGAAGGGCCCGCCCGGCGGGAAGCCAATTGCTAAAGGGAACCGGGCCGACCATCCTCCCGTCATCCTAAACCCCCGGCGCCCCCGCGCCAAAAATCGTTATCTATGCCTCTCACGAATAGCATCTACAACTCGCCGGTCTTCTCGCAGGCCTGCAACCAGTTCGACGCCGCCGCGGACATCCTCGGCATGGAAGCCGGCGTGCGCGAGCGCACCAAGCAGCCTCGCCGCACGCTGACCGTCAACCTTCCCGTCCGCATGGACGACGGCCGCGTCCTCACCTTCGAAGGCTACCGCGTTCAGCACAACATCTCCACCGGCCCCGCCAAGGGCGGCATTCGCTTCCACCATGACGTCACGCTCGGCGAAGTCGCCGCGCTCGCCATGTGGATGAGCTGGAAATGCTCGCTCGTCGGCCTGCCCTTCGGCGGCGCCAAGGGCGGCGTCGTCGTCAACGCCCGCGACATGTCGATGGGCGAACTCGAGCGCCTCTCCCGCCGCTACATGCAGGAAATCGCGACCTTCATCGGACCGCAGCTCGACATTCCCGCGCCCGATGTGGGCACCAACGAACAGGTCATGGCGTGGATGATGGACACCTACTCCAACCATGTCGGTCACTACGACCCGGGCGTCATCACCGGCAAACCCATCGCACTCGGCGGCTCGCTCGGCCGTCGCGAAGCCACCGGCGAAGGCGTCGCGTGGTTCACCAAGGCCTACCTCACCGACCTGGGGATCAAAGCCGCCGACACTACGGTCATCATTCAAGGCTTCGGCAATGTCGGCAGCGAAACCGCCCTCGCCCTCGCCGCGTGGGGCGCGAAGATCGTCGGCATTTCCGATTTCACCGGCGGCGTCTACAACAAGGGCGGCGTCAACGTGAAGGACGCCCTCGCCTACATCGCCGCGAACAAGTCGCTTCAAGGCTACAAGGGCGGCGACACGGTCACGAACGACGAACTGCTCGTGCAACCCTGCACCGTCCTCATCCCTGCCGCGCTCGAACGCGTCATCACCGACAAGAACGCCGGCAAACTGCAGTGCCGCATGATCGCCGAGGGTGCCAACGGCCCGACGACGAACGAAGCCGACAAGATCATCGAACAGCGCGGCGACATCGAGCTGATCCCCGACGTGCTCTGCAACTCCGGCGGCGTGATCGTCTCCTACTTCGAATGGCTCCAAAACCAGTCGGCCTACTACTGGTCGAAGGAGGAAGTCTTCGAGAAGCTCCACCGCATGCTCGCGAAGGCGAAGGCATCCGTCGACGAGACGAAGGCCAAATACAAGTGCTCGCGCCGCACCGCCGCCCTCGTGCTCGGCATCGCCCGCGTCGCCGAAGCCAAGGCCAAGCGCGGCCTGTTCCCGTAAGCGAACGCGACATCGCCCCTCTTCGAGCCCGCGGCCGCAAACCGCGGGCTTTTTCTTTGAATCGCACGAAAAATCGTAGCCGCGTTGGAGCGCAGCGACAACGTGGCCTCGCGCAACCGCCCAGCGACCACGCTTTCGCTTCGCTCAAGCGCGGCTACGTCGCTTCGAGACGTCCTGCCGCGCCGCGCCCGCGAACAGCGCCTTGCGGAACGCCGCATCGCGCTTCCGCTCCGTGCGCACCTCGAGCACGCGCACGCCGCGCGCCGGCAGCTGGCCCAGCAGCTTTTCAAAATGCCGCCAATCGCGCACGAGCGTGTGACCTACGCCATACGTCGCACACAGCTTCGCGAAATCGATCGACTGCGGCGTCGCGAAGAATCGCTCGAAGGGCGGCTCGAATTGCGCGACGGGCAAGTGCCCGAAGATGCCGCCGCCGTCGTTGTTGATCAGCACGATCGTCAGGCTGCCGCGCAACTCGCGCGCAAGGAGGAAGCCGTTCGTGTCGTGCAACAGCGCGAGATCGCCCGTCACGAGCACCGTCGGCGCGCCGCGATGCGCCAAGCCGATCGCCGTCGACAGCGTGCCATCGATGCCGTTGGCCCCGCGATTGCAGTGCACGACATGAGCCCGATCGTTCGCCGGCCAGAAATACTCGGCGTCGCGCACCGGCATCGAGTTCGCAAACATCACCGTCGTCCCCTTCGGCAGGGCGCGCGGGAGCAGCATCATCGCCTGCCCTTCGAAAACACCTTCAGCCGCCGCCAACCCGCGACGCAACCGCGCTTCGACACGCCGCTCCACGTCGCTCCAGCGCCGCACCCAACTGCGCGGAGCCGGCCGCAGGCGAACATGTGCCGCAAAATCGGCTACGTTCGCGCGCACCACCCGCGTCGCGCTGTGCAGCGCATCGGGATTGTCAGCGCGCGCCGTCACAAACGTCACCGGCACATCGCCCGCGGCGAGCCATTGCCGCAGCGGCTTGCTCGTTGGCCAGTCGTGCAGGCAGAGCACGTGCGAAGGCTGCAACTCCTTCGTCCACTCCGCCGAGCGCGCGATCACGTCGTAGCGCGTGACCAAACCGGGCACGAGCGCCGCAAAATTCCGCAAGGGCGAGAGCGCATCCGCCAGCACCGGCCAGCCGAGTCGTTTGGCCAGCCGCCCGACCGCGCGCGCGTAAACCGCGGCGTCCGCCACGCGCGTCTGCCCCGCGACGATCACGCCGCGCCCGCGCAGCGGCACACCCCCCCCCGCCGTCGCGGTCGCCGCGGGCGCCATGAGATGCGCGAAGAACTTTTCCGTGATGGCGCCTTGGAGCGCAGCCGCCACTTCATCCTTCACCGGCGGCAGCGGATCGCGGAACGGCGCATTGAGGTGGACGGGCCCGTTTGCCGGCCATTGCGCGCGCTCGACGGCGTGCGCCGCTGTTTGCCGCAGGTAACGCAGCAACGCCGCACTCGCCTCCGGCACGCAGAACTCGTGGTAGAAATTCACATAGCCGCCGAACAGCTTCTGCTGGTCGATCGTCTGTCCCGAGCGGCATTCGCGCATCTCCGGCGGACGGTCCGCGGTGATGACGATCAGCGGCACACCGCTCTCGCGCGCCTCGATGATCGCGGGAAAGTAATTCGCCCCCGCCGTGCCGCTCGTGCACAGGAGCACGACCGGACGGTGCGATTGCCGCGCCAAGCCCAGTGCAAAAAACGCCGCCGAACGTTCATCGAGCACCGGAATCGCTTCGAACGATGGATGGGCGGCGAACTGCACCGTGAGTGGGGTGGAGCGCGAGCCCGGCGAGATCACCGCCTGCCGCACGCCGAGCCGCGCCAGCGTCTCCACGAGCACGCTGGCCCAAAGTGAATTCACATTGCGAAAATCGAGCGCGAGCATCGAAGAAGGCAAACCACAGATTAACGCAGATGCACACAGATAAAATGCCCGACGAACTCGCCCCCGTTTCGGCATCTGTGTCCATCTGTGTTCATCTGTGGCTACTAACTTCAGCTCTCCGTCAGTGCTTCGATCAGCGCCCGAAACTTCAGCTCGGTCTCCGCAAATTCCTTCTCGGGGTTCGATCCAGCCACGATGCCGGCGCCGGCATACGCCGTCGCCGTGCAGCCATCGACGAGGGCCGAGCGCAGCCCGACGAAAAATTCGCCGCCGCCGCGATGGTCGACCCAACCGCTCGTGCCCGCGTAGAGCCCGCGCGCGAACGGCTCCAGTTGCGCAATCGCCGGGACCGCACGTTCGCGCGGCGTGCCGCCTACCGCCGGCGTGGGATGCAATCGCGCGACCAGATCAAGGATGTGTGCCCCCGCCGGCAGCGTCGCGCTGATCGGCGTGTGCAGGTGCTGGACGTTCGCGAGGCCGAGCAGGCGCGGCGTCGCGGCGTGTTCGAGCTGAATGCCGAGATCGGCGAGTCGCCGTCCGATTGCGGCAATAACGAAGCGATGCTCGCGCAGCTCCTTGTCGTCCTGCGCGAGCGCGCGCGCCAGCGCGGCGTCCTCGCTGGCGGACTTGCCGCGCGGTGCCGAGCCGGCGAGTGCTTCCGTGTGCATGCGCCCTTCGGCCACGCGCACGAGCCGCTCCGGAGAAGCGCCGATGAAGCTTTGGCCGCGACCGTTTGCGACCGAGAACGCGTAACAACCCGGGGAGCGCTGACGCAGGTGGTTCAGCACGCCGAGCGGGTGAAACGGCTCCGCCGTCGTCAGCCGCTGCGCGCGTGCGAGCACGATTTTCTGATACTCGCCGCGCGCGATGCCTTCGAGCCCGGCCGCGACCGCGCGCTGGTAAGCGCCGACGCCGCCAATCTCCTCGATCTGCTTCGGCGCGGAGGGGCGCTCGCGGTTGCGCGCCGACGAATAGTCAAACGACCGGAACTTCGCGTGCGCCTTGGCCACCTTCGCCGTCACAAGATCGAGCGGCAGCTCCGGGGTGATGACGAGATTGGCCACGGCGACCGAGCCGTCACCGCGCCGCGACACCTGCCAACGCGGCACGAACACGCGCAAAGCTGGAAACGCCGCGTCCGCGACGGCCTCGTCGGCGAATCCCGCCGCGACGAAAAAGTGCGGACCCGCGAACACCTCCTCGAGCGGCCCGACCGCGATCGTCTGCGCGAGCGTTTGCGCGATGAATTCCTTCGCTGCGGCGAAGCGGTGCGGGCCGTTCGCTTCAAACGACAGCACCGCCTCGGCGCCCGCCACGGCGAACCCGGAGCTCGGACGCTCGATGTAGAAGTGCGGCTCGTGTTCCTCGAAGATCGACTCCAGCACCGCGAGCGGATCGAGACTTTCGACCGCCACGCTGATGCTCACGAGCTGCGGCCGGCCCGCGACGCGCGCGCGCTCGGCGCAATCGCCCAAAAACGCCCGCAGCGCCTCCGGAGTGGAGTTCGTGGCGGGATTGATGGGGAGCTGGAGCATGGCTTGTCAGGTAGGGCGAGGCATCCCGCCGAGTCGCGGCTCACCGAGGACGGTTCGCCCTACCCTTCGTTCGGACTGACGAGCGGGTGGTCGCCGCTGTCCCTAGCGGCAACACGATGCGGCTGTCACATGCGCTGCGCGTCGTCGCTGAGGACAGCGACGACCACCGGGCGAGCACGCACACCGCGTTCATCGATCGATCAGCCCTTCTTCTCCGTCGCCGGTTTCGGAAACAGGATCTCGACCGCACCGAGCTTGGCGCCGGCGAGGCGGCCGCCCCACTCGAGTTCGCCTTCCCACTTCGCGAGCGGCGGCAAGGCGAGGCCCGTGCGGATCTTGTCGACCGCGGCGGGCATCACCGGCCAGAGCAGCGCCGAACCGAGGCGAAGCGCTTCAGCGATCGTGGCCAGCGTCGTGCGGAGCTGAGCCTGCGCGGCGGGCGATGGGTCCTTGGCGAGCTTCCACGGCGCGCGCTTCTCGATGTAGGCGTTCGTCGCGGTGATGAACTGCATGGCGCGCTCCAGCGCGATGTGGAATTGGAAGCCGTCGCACAGCGCGAGGAACTCGTCGCGCGTCTTCGGCCACAGCGCCTGCAACTCGCGCTCGGGATCTTCGGTGACTTCGAACGTCGGCACGACGCCCGCGGCGAAGCGCGTCGTCATGTTCAGCGTGCGGTTGACGAGATTGCCGAGGCTGTTCGCGAGCTCGCTGTTGTAGCGGACGAGGAATTGCTCCTGCGAAAAATCCGCGTCCATGCCGACCGTCATCTCGCGCACGAGGAAGTAGCGCAGCGAGTCGACGTTCCAGGTCTTCGTGAACTCGACGGGGTCGACGAAGTTGCCGGTGCTCTTGGACATCTTGGCGCCGTTGATCGACCACCAGCCGTGCACGAGCAGGCCCTTCGGCGGCGGCAGGCCGAGCGCGTGGAGCATGATCGGCCAGTAGATGCCGTGCGCGGGAATGAGGATGTCCTTGCCGATGACGTTGTAGTCGGCGGGCCAGCGGCCGTTGTCCTTCACCGCGGTGTAGTAGTTCAGCAGCGCGTCGAACCACACGTAGGTAACGTAGTTTTCGTCGAACGGCAGCGGGATGCCCCACTCGAGGCGATCCTTCGGTCGCGAGATGCAGAGGTCGTTGAGCGGCTCGCTGAGGAACTCGAGCAGCGACTTGCGGCGATGCGCCGGGAACACGAAGTCCTCGTGCGCCGTGATGTAGTCGATCAGCCACTGCTGGTAGGCGCGCAGCTTGAAGAAGTAGTTGCTCTCCGTGATCTCGATGACTTCACCGAAAATTTCCGGCCACTTGCCGTCGGGCAGGCGGTCTTTCTCCTGGAGAAACTGCTCCTGGCGCGGCGAGTAGAAGCCCTTGTATTCCGCCTTGTAGATCTCCCCCTTGTCGAAGAGCTGCTGCAGGCAGTCGCGCACGACCTGCTTGTGGCGCGGCTCGGTGGTGCGGATGAAATCGTTGTTGGAGAGATTGAGGAGCTTCGCGAGTTGGACGAATTCCTGCGCGGTTTCGTCGACGAACTGCTGCGTCGGCACGCCCTTGGCGCGCGCGCTTTGCTGGATCTTCTGGCCGTGTTCGTCGGTGCCGGTGAGGAAGAAGACGTCCTGACCCTGCATTCGCTTCGTGCGCGCGATGACGTCGGACAACACCTTTTCGTAGGCGTGGCCGAGATGCGGCGAGCCATTGACGTAGTCAATGGCAGTGGTCAGGTAGAACGACTTCATGAAAAGAACGGTCAAAGTAGTGGTCAGGGACCGTTTGTCGAAGATTTTGACGGGACTCGGCTGCACCGCTAGGACACGTTCGCAAACGTCCTCATGAGTCCCCTCGCCCGCGCGCTCCTGCTGTCGATCACCCTCGTCGGGGTGTTCCTCGTCGCGGCATTTTCGTTGCAGGCGTGGTGGCTGCGCCAGGAGGCGGCGGCGCGCAGCGAAGCGAGCGAACGGCTCGGTCACACCCTCGAGGCTGCGCTGCGCCTCGCGCCAAGGGCCCCCGAAAAATGGGATGAACCTTACCGGCGCGACCTCGGGGCGCTCGTGTTGGCTGACGTGCAGCTACAGCGCGCCGCATCCGACCTGCCGATGCCGGCGCCGGTTGCCGCCGATGGCGTGGCGGTCGCCAAACCGCTGCCCGACCACCCGGACTGGACCGTGTTCGCCACCGGCCACTCACCCGCGCTCGAGCGCCTCCGCCGCTCGCACCAGCGTCTGTTCATCACCACGATCTTTCTCGCCCTGCTGCTCGGCGCGACCCCGCTCGTGCTCAGCCTGATCAGTTCCAAACCCTCCCTCGAGCGCGACACCCGCGCGCCGTGGCGTCGCGATGCGGCCGGCCTCGAGCAATTCGCTCGCCTCACCGTCGAGCGCGGCGCGGCACTCGAGCGCGAACACGACGCCAGGCGCCGCGCCGAACAGGACCTGCAGGTCAGCCGCACCCTGCTCGACCGCTCGCTGGAAGAGCGCATCAAGCTCGGCCGCGAGCTTCACGACAACATGAGCCAGACGCTCTATGCCGTGAGTCTCGCCCTCGAGAGCGTCCGCAAAAAAATGACCGCCGCGCCCGCCATCGAGGAACGGCTCGACCAGTGCGTCGTCGAGCTCCGCCGCCTCAATCAGGAAGTCCGCGCCTACATCCGCGAACTCGAACCCGAGAACCTCCGCCGCGAATCCTTCCCCACCGCGCTCGCCTCCACGCTCAAAGGCATCGTGCCCGACCACGTCGCGGTCGAGCAGCGTTTCGACCCCGCGGCGCTCGAGCTGATTCCCGCGGAACACGCCTCGGAGCTGGTCAACATCGTGCGCGAGGCCGTGAGCAACAGCGTGCGCCACGGCGGCGCGCGACGCATCACCCTGCGCGCCGCACACGACGCAGGCGCGCTGGCGCTCGCGATCGCGGACGACGGCGCTGGCTTCGCGCTCAACCTGGCCGGCGGCGGCGGCCACGGACTCGCCAACATGCGCGCACGCGCCGCCGCGATCGGCGGCACCCTCCACGTCGACTCCGCCCCCGGCAAAGGCACTCGCGTCCTGCTGACGTTGCCGGTCGTCTCCTCCTCTTCCGCATGAACGCTGCCTCCGCCCGCCGCATCCGCGTCCTGCTCGTCGACGACAGTCCGTTGATCCGTCTCGGTCTGCGCGCTGCACTCGAGGACCGCTCCGACATCGAAATCGTCGGCGAGGAAGGCACCGCCGCCGCCGGCGTCGCCGCCGCGCAGCGTCTGAAGCCCGACCTCGTGCTCCTCGACTTGCGCCTGCCCGACAAACCCGGCTTCGCCGCGTGCCGCGAGATCTCTGAACGCCTCCCCAGCGTGCGCGTGCTGATCCTCACCTCCGCCACCGACGAGCGCAATGTCCAGCAAGCCATCGCCGCCGGCGCCTACGGCTATCTGCTCAAGGACAACGACAGCGCCACGCTGGCCTCCGCGATTCTCCAAGTCGCCTCCGGCCGCTCCGTCCTCGATCCGACGCTCGCCAGCCAAGTCGTGAGCCTCGTGCGCCGCGGTCCCGAACTCAGCGCCGCCGACCGGATCAAATCGCTTTCCTTCCAGGAGCAGCGCGTCGTCGCGCTGTTGACCGAGGGCAAAACGAACAAGGAAATCGGCGACGCGCTCAACCTCACGGAGAAAACCGTGAAAAATTACCTCGCCACGATTTTCGACAAACTCGGCATCCAGCGTCGCGCGCAAGCCGCCGCGCTTTACACCGAGGCGCAGCGCGAATCGCTGTAACGCACGGTGCCGGCGGTAGGGTCGGCTTCAGCCGGCCCACTCAGACGCCACCGCGCACCGAGTCCGCAAACCCGCGTGCCTCTGGTCCGGCTGAAGCCAGACCCGCCCCGCCTCGCCGACATTCTCGTTTTACGCGCCTACAGGCTAACGCCTCTAGTCCCGAGGGAGGCTTCTGCCATGATCCGTCGGCCATGTCGGCCTAGGGCCGCTCCAGGCATAATGGACACATGCACAACGCGCCCCCGCCCGTCCCGGCTTGCACGCCTGCGCGTGACTCTCGCGCCCTCCGTAGCATCCGCGCCCTGACCCTCGTGGAGGTGATGATCTCCATCACCCTGATGGCAACGGTGATGCTGGGCTTCATCGGCACGTTCCTCCAATCGCGCCGCGCCACCGAGACCAGCATTCTCCAATCTGCGGCCACCAGTCTAGTCTACGGCCTTCTCGAGCAGATGAAGGGCCTCGACTACACGACGCTCATGCCGAGCTACGACGTCGACGATTATGCCGACGACGAAGACGCCACCAAGGTCCCGCCCTATATCCGGCTGCGCATCCATCAGGACAAACCCGTGTGGCTCCGCGTCGTCCACACCCGGTCGACGGATGATCCCAACACGCCCAAGGCTCCGCTCACCTGCCCCTCCATTACGGCGACAGCCGCATCCCTCGGCGCCATCGACAACCACATTGGCAACCTGCCGCTCTCCACCGTCACCGGCACCGCCTCACAGGATCTCTCCCTCAACCTCTGGGTGTGGATCGATGAAATCCCGGACACGGCGAAGGACGTCAGCGACGTCAAACGCATCACGGTCGTCTACACCTACCAGTTCCGTGATGCGAACGGCACGAAGACCGTGCGCGACATGGAAGTGTTTCTCCGCACCCGCTACGATCAATGAAAACGCTCTCCCTCTCTGGTCACCGACCGCGCCTCGCGGGATTCACCCTCGTGGAGGTGATGATCAGCATGACGATCGTTGGCCTCTGCATGGCAATGTGCATGTCCACTTTTCTCATCGGCTCGCGGATGATGTATAAGGACACCATCCGTCTCCAGACGAACGCCTCCTTGCGCTACTTCACCGCGCAGATGGCCAAGGAAACCGTCGACTCGTCGGAATTCTATCTGCTGCCGGACTACACCAAGCTCGACGGCTCCGTCGACATCGACGCCAGTGACGGCAGCTCCGATTTGGCGACGCCCGCCGCCGACAGCTGGGGCACGATGCTTGCCAGCGGCGATTGCATCGTGCTCGTCACGCGCACGAGTTTGGACACCGGTGCGCGCGTGCGGCAATTCCGCATCTACTTCCGCGTCTGCAAAACCGCGGACGTGAACTACCAGGCGCCCGTCCGCTACTACGAGAGTCAGGATTACGGCGCCAGCGGCACGGCCGACACGCTCGCCACGCTGCTCAACGCGGTGAACCTCAGCTCCAACACCACCTACACAAAGAACGCCACCACGCAAACGATCAGCAGCAATTCCAACTACGCCCGC
Source organism: Candidatus Didemnitutus sp. (assembly GCA_041906465.1). Classification (GTDB taxonomy): domain Bacteria; phylum Verrucomicrobiota; class Verrucomicrobiia; order Opitutales; family Opitutaceae; genus Didemnitutus. The sequence goes on from JAYRJE010000001.1 coordinate 261,496, forward strand.
ACCGGGGACTCGAACCGCCAGATCACCGCAACCGCGAAAGGCCGCCGCGTCGGTTCCACCTCCAACTACTACCCGATCTTTTGCAGCGAAGGCCCCGTCGTCACCGCCACCAACGAGAGTTTTTCCATCAACGTCGAGTTCATCCAGGGCAACCGCACGATCAACATGCTCTCGAGCTCGAGCTTCAACTACACCGTTTCCCCCCGGAGATAAGCCATGCACTCGCCCCGCTCCCTCACCCGCACCCGCCGCGGTTCCGCGCTCATCACGGTGATTTTGCTCACCGCGATCATGGCGATCCTCACGACCAGCATCCTGCGCTACACGATCAACGAGCGTCGCGGCAACGAGCGCAACCGCGTCCAGCTGCGCGCGAAGAACATGGCGGAAAACATCTCTGTCTACGCCGCCGAGCAGCTCACCACGAAACTCTACCGTTCCCGCGCCACCGCCGCGATGGCCTTCATCGGCGGCTCCAACCAAATCCATTTGCCCGACAGTTCCGGCAACGCCTCGGTGCTTTCCAACGTCACCTTCGCCGATACCTCCGGCATGGAAGTCCGCGCCGGCATGCTCGCGCCCAGCGCCTACAACTTCGTCACCGACACCTCCGACCCGAACTACGGCCTTCAGGTCAGCACCGCCACCGTTCCCATCATCGCCAAAGCCACCGTCACGCACCCCTCCATCGGGGCGCAGACCGCCCACGTGCTCCAGGAAATGGAAATCGCGATGACGCCGCTCTTCCAGTTCGGCCTGTTCTACAACATGGATCTCGAGCTCTTCCCCGGCCAGGACATGAGCATCATGGGCCCCGTGCACACCAACGGCAAACTCATGGCCCGCGGCGAAGTCGGCGGCACCGCCGTCCTGACCTTCTCCGACCGCGTCTCCGCCGCCGCCGGCCTCTACGCCGACGGGCAGATGAAAGTTGCCTACCGCAACCGCGCCGGCAGCAACACCGCGGGCGCCGGCGGCTCCGGCGCCGTCAACTACGCCCGCACCAACGGCACCGTCGTCAACCTCTACAGCGGCAGCATCTGGCGTGACCACAAATATGGCCAAAGCACCGAGTCCGCGACGACCCTCAACAACTTCAAGACCTTCACGACGACCACCTACGGCACCAACGTCCGCACGAACATTCACGGCGTCACCAAACTCGAACTCCCGGGCATCGGCTCCTACAATGAAACCAACCTCACCAGCACCCCCGAAGACGACCGCAACAACGGCCGCCAATTGATCGAGCCACCCAACCCGAAAAAATACATCTCGGGCGCCTGGACGACCACCACCGACGACGCCGACTCCAAAGCCTCCAAGATTTCCTGGCAGGCCGGCCTCTACATCGTCGCCAATCCCGACAACACTGCCCGCACCGCGACACTCCCCGACGGTTCCACCGCCACCGTCCTCGGCCAGAGCTACCGCGCCTGGATCAACGCCGCCAACGCCGCCGGCACCCGCATCTGCACCGAAGTCGTGCTCCCCGGCCAACCCACCTACGGCTACAACAACAACGCCACCCCGCTGGACCCGTCCGACGACTTCATGTATCCGAACACGCTGCCGAACCGCTACACGACCCAGACCGCCACCGGCAGTAACCAGCTCCTCCGCATTCCCCAAACCGTTTTCACCCGCGGCACGGGCTATGCCATTAACCAGATAGGTGGCTATCCAATCGGCACCACGGTGCTCGCTGTCGATACCGGCACCGGCTCCATCGCCGCAGGAGATGTCGTCACCATCGGCACCGGCAGCACGGCCTACCGCTACCTCGTCGTCGGCGGCCTCAGCAGCGGTAGCATCACGATCGCCGCCCCCGGACTCCGCGTCGCAGTAGCCGACAACACCGCCATCACGGTCAACGCCCTCAACCAAGTCGGCACCGGCGGCGCTTACCTCATTAATAAGGCCGCCGGCCATGCGATCGGCGACACCGCGCTCGATATCGACGGCGCCACCGGGAGCATCTTCCCCGGCAACACCGTCAGAATTGGCGCTTACGATTACTTGGTCAGCGCCGCTCCGGTGACTCCGCCCGGCGCCGCCACCACCACGATCACGATCGGCATCGCCTCCCCCGGTCTCCGCGTCGCCGCGGCCAACAACGCCGCCGTCTCCCTCCAAACCTCCCTCAGCTGCACGCTCGGCACCGCCAACGGCTACCTCATCAACAGTGCCAGCGGCTACACTGCCGGTGCGAACACCATCGCACTCGACACCGGCACCGGCACCCTCGTCCCCGGCAACTTCCTCACCGTCGGCACGCTCTCCAATCGCGCCATGGTTTCCTCGGTTGCCACCGCCGGCGTCACCTCTGCCGCCGTCGGCCTTGCCACCGGACTCGTCGTCGATGTCGTCGACGACACCCTCACTATCGTCGATCCGCTGCAGTGGACCGGCTACGACCACATCGCGTCCGTCGTGCCCACGTTCCCGGCCGAGACCTCCACCACGCCGTATCCCACTTACGACGCCTACTTCTTCGACCTCCGTCGCGCCAACGGGAACCAGGGCTACCCCAGCAACGTCTCCGGCGGCACCGCGCGTAGCGGCACCAACTACGTGCCCCGCGCCATCGCGAAAATCGATTTCGACCTGAGCCGTTTCAAGATGCTCGTCGCCCGCTCTGTCTATCAACTCACCGCCGCCACCGGTTGCTACAAACTTCAGCAGCCCGACAGCACGGTCTGGTCCAACTCCATCTACAACTCTGCCGGCACCGCCACATCCCTCGACCTCGGCGTGGACGACCCAACCCTCTCCGGTCTGAGCTACACCGTCCTTCCCACCGCCTCCGGCGGCTCGGTCAGCGAGCGCACCCGTGTCGACCCGTTCCGCCTCTACTACGCGCCCAACTCTCCCTACGGAACGGACATCTACAACGACCCGCGCGACTACGTCGTTCCCGCCTCCGCCCTCTACGACGGCTCCACGCCCGACGCTTGGGTCGACGGCCTTGCCGTCTACATCCACTCCGTCGATGCCGAAGTGCGCGCCCAAACCTCCGGCGCCCCCAACCGCGTCGACTCCGCCGTCCGGCTCTGGAACGGTCGCGGCAACGTCGCCACGATCACCGCAACCAATCGCACCGGCTTCACCTTCGCCACCAACGACGCCGTCTACATCGTCGGCCACTTCAACGCCAACGGCTCCGTCAACATCACGACCACCGCCACCGGCAACGGCGGCTACAGCGCCCGTTACCCCGACAACGCGGACGAGAAACTCTGCGCCGTGATGGGCGACGCCGTCACCCTCCTCTCCCAGCCCGTCTTCTCGTCCGCCACCACGCCCTATTCCCAGACCAACGGCTGGAACGACGCGCTCAGCGCCTTCCGCATCACCAACAGCTCCTGGTCATCCTCGTGGCGGTCCGCCGCTCCCAGCAGCTCCAATCAATACGAAGGCCTCGGCACCAGCGCGACCGCCATTCGCCCCGGCGCCATGCCCACCAGCAGCCGCCCCGGCACCGCCGGCAGCACGTGGCAGACGAAACTGCCGCCGGTCGACACCGAGTATTCCACCGCCCTGCTCGTCGGCATCGTGCCCAGCAACCACAACGCCTCCGGCCTGACCGATGGCACTCCCAACAGCGCTGCGAACGGCCAATACAGCGGCGGCGCCCACAACTTTCCCCGCCTCATCGAGGATTGGCACTGCGACATGGGCAGCGGCAACAACGCCAAGCTTGTCATCCGCGGCTCGATGGTCGCTCTTTTCGAAAGCCGCGTCGCCATGGAACCCTGGAACATCCGCTGCTACGCCGCGCCCGATCGTTTCTGGGGTTTGCACGAAGGCTTCCGCACCGCCGGCCACGACGTCCCGCTCGAGCCCGTCCTGCTCTCCAACAGCCGCCGCCGCTACATGGAGATTACCAGCTCCGAATACGTCATCAAGAAGGGCGAGATCGAGGCCCTCCCGCACTGATCCTGGATGATGCCCTCTGAATGGGCGTCGGTGTCCCCACCGACGCCTGTCACCACTGGGACTGCGGCGAGCAGCTTCCGAGCTGGAGTTCGCCGGCCAATGGCCGTCTCCGCCCGCGTGAGGCAGGCGGACGAGGCTCAGCTCCCCTCCAGCCACTCCGCCAGCTGCGCCCATGCGCGGCCGCGGTGGCTGATCGCGTTCTTGTCGCTCTCGCTCAGCTCCGCATACGTGCACGCAAAACCCTCGGGCACGAACAACGGGTCGTAGCCAAAACCTTTTTCGCCGCGCGGCTCGCGGCCCAGCACACCCTCGCAGCGTCCCTCGAACACGTGCTCTTCCCCGCCCGGTCCGCGCAACAGCAGCACGCACACGAAGCGCGCCGCGCGCTGCCCCTCCGGCACCTCGCGCATGACGTCCGCGAGCTTGCGCAGATTCGCCGCCGCGTCGCCCTGCGGTCCCGCGTAATAGGCCGACTCCACACCCGGCGCACCGCCGAGCGCATCGACACACACGCCGCTGTCATCCGCCAGCACCCAGGCATCCGCCGGCAAAGTCGCCTGCAATGCCAGCGCCTTCTTGCGCGCGTTACCCACGAAGGTGCCCGTGTCCTCCTCGACCGCCGGCATCTTCTCCGCCGGCACGACGCGCACCCCGCGCCCGCGGCTCGCCGGCGTTTCGTCCGCGAGCCGCTGCATTTCCTGCGCCTTGTGGCGGTTTCCCGATGCGAGATGGATGATCATGAAAAAAACGCGCCTCTCACGTGGAGGGCGGCGCTCCGTCGCCGCCGCGATCCGCTTCGTGGGCAGCGCGCTTGCGCGCGCTCTTCCGGCAACGTCGCGCGCGCAAGCGCGCTGTCCCACAAATCACTCACTCGATCAGACTCCGTTTGCTGAACGTGGCCTCGTCCACGAACATTTTCTCCGGATACTTCACGAAACCGCGCGTCAGCACGTCTTCGCCCAGCGTTTCGTGTCGCACACTTTCCAGTCGCACCGCGTTCACCAGATGCTCCGTGCGCAGGCCGCGAAAGATCGTCTTCCCCTTGTCGTCGCCGAACAACACCGGCGCCTGATAGCTGAACAGATAATCCAGCTCGCGCGCCTGCAGCAGCTCGCTGACGAGCTGCGCGCCGCCCTCGAAAAAGACTCCGGTGATGCCTTCCTCCGCGCACTTCTTCCGGAAATCCGAAAACGCCACTTTCGGCGACGCGTTCGACAACACCCACGTGCGCACGCCCATCGCATTCAATTTCCGCATATAGCCCAGGCCGCCATGCGACGTCGTCACGACGATCGTCCGCTCGCGGAACTCGTCCGTGTAGAGGTTGGGCATCGCCTTATCGAGCACGCTGCGCAAGAGCCCATCGAAGACGAACCGCACCGGGCACCACTCGCTGCCCTCGAGGCGCGACGTCAGCCGCGGGTTGTCGGCGCGCAACGTCCCCGCCCCGACGGCGATCGCCGGAAAATAGCGCCGCCACAAATGCCCATTCGCCCGCGCCGTTTCTCCGGTGATCCACTTCGATTCGCCGAGCCGCGTGGCAACCTTGCCGTCGAGCGTCACACCGGCTTTCGCCGCGAACAGCGGCTGCTGCGTCGTGATCCAGCGATTGAAAATCAGGTTCAGGTCCTCGCATTCCGCCGCCAGCACGCCGCGGATCACCTCGATGCCGGCCGCGCGCAGGATCTCGAAACCGTGCCCGGCGTGCGCCGGGTTCGGATCGGTCGCGCCCACGACGACGCGCGCGAAGTGGTGCTCGATGATGGCGTCCGTGCACGGCGGCGTGCGCCCATGCGTGCAACACGGCTCCAACGTCACGTAAAGCGTCGCTCCGGGCAGCGGTTTGCGCCCGAGCGCGCGCAGCGCGGCGATCTCCGCGTGCGCCTCACCGGCCTTGGCGTGGTGCCCCTCGGCGACGATCTCGCCGTTCTCCACGATGAGCGCACCAACGAGCGGATTCGGGTGGGTGTCGCCCCAGCCGCGGCGCGCCACTGCGAGCGCGCGCCGCATGAACCACGTGTGATCGAGTTCCTTCATCGCCGCGCTCCCGGCACGAACGGATTGCTTTCCTTCTCCTCACCCACCGTCGTGCGCGGACCGTGGCCCGGCAAAACGACCGTGTCGTCCGGCAGGGTGTAGATCTGCCTGCGAATCGACTCCTCCAGCAGTTCGAAATTCCCGCCCGGCAAATCCCACCGTCCCACGCCGCCGTTGAACAACGCATCGCCCACCAGCGCGACCTTCGCCTCCGCCTGGTAGAACAAAACGTTGCCCGGACAATGTCCCGGCACATGCCGCACCTCAAACTCCCGACCCAACGCCGCGAGCCGGTCGCCCGGCTGCACGAACGCGTCGACCGTCACCGCCTCGAGTTCGATTCCCGGCATGAGGAAATCGCGCATCACCTCCGGCGTCTCGATCAGGGGTTGATCCGCGCGGTGCGCGCGCACGACGACGCGCGCCGCGCGTTTGATCTTCGCGGCATCCTGCGTGTGGTCCCAGTGCCCGTGCGTCAGCCACAGTTCCTTCAGCGTGCAGCCGTCCTTCGCGAGCACGGGCTGGATTTTTGCCCACACCTCCGCCGGGGCATCGACCAGCACCGCCTCGCCCATTTTGGGCTCGGTCAGCAGGTAGCCGATGGTCTGAATCGGACCGGAGGGCAGCGGATAAATCTTCACGTTCGCCAGAATCCCCGGCGCACGCGCGTCCGCAAATGTTATTTGGCATCCGCCCGCCCAGAGAGCGCACGGGCGATCTCCCGCAGCAACACCGGCGCGGCAAACGGCTTCGCCAGCACGCAGTGCACCCCGGGCCTCGCGGCCTCCTCTTGCGTCACGGCTTGGGCGAGTCCGCTGCAAATGATCACAGGCACCGTGCCGCCGAGTTCGCGCACGAGCTCCCAGCCATCGCCGCCCGGCATCATCAGATCCGTGATCACCAGGCGGATCAATCCCGGTTGCATCCGGCACAGCCTGAGCGCCGGCGCCACGCCGTCGGCCACGACCGCCTCGTAGCCAAACTGCTCCAGCACCTCCTTCAGCGCGAAGCGGATCGATTCTTCATCGTCCACCACCAGCAGTCGCTCCCCGCGTCCCCGCGGCAGTCCCTCCCCCGCGCTCACCGGGGCCGCCGCGGCTGGATGGTCGAGCGCCGGAAAGCAGACGGCAAAACGCGAACCGCGCCCCAGCTCCGACTCCACTTCGACGAATCCGCCATGCCCACGCACGATCCCCAGCACGGTCGACAGCCCCAGGCCGGTTCCCTTGCCCACTTCCTTCGTCGTGAAAAATGGATTGAACAAACGTCGCCGCACATCCGGCGACATCCCTTGACCGGTGTCGCTGACCGTCATGACCACGAACGTGCCCGGCCGCACATGGTCGTGCTGCGCCGCCGTCTCGGCATCGATCTCCCGAATGCCGATCCCGAGTTCGATGCGCCCGCCCTGCGGCATCGCATCGCGCGCGTTCACACACAGGTTCATCAACACCTGGTGCACCTGCGTCGGATTCGCCAGCACCGACGGCAAATCGCGCGTCGCATGGCGGACGATCTCGATGCTGCGCGGCAGCGTCTCCTGCAACAGTCGCGCCATCTCCGCGACGAGGTGCTCCGCCTGCAACGGCACGCGCTCGCCGCCAAGTCCGCGACTGAAAGTCAGCAGTTGCGACACGATGCCGGCGCCGCGCTGCGCCGCCGTCTCCAGCATCTCGAGAAAGCGTCGCGTCTCCGCATCGGTGTGCCGCTCCCCGAGCAGCCCCGTCACCATCAGAATCGGCGCGAGGATGTTGTTGAGATCGTGCGCCACCCCGCTGGCGAGTGTGCCCACCGCCTCCAAGCGCTGCGCCCGCAGGAACTGCTCTTCCAGTCGTTTCGTCTCGGTGATGTCCCGCGCCACCCCGACGATGCGGATCACTTTGCCGTCGGCACCGAGGACGGGATAAGCGCGGTCGGAAATCCAGCGCTCCGTGCCGTCGGGCCGGATGATGCGATACTCCTCGCGATAGTCGCCGCTCGCCTGGCGCGCCGCGGCGGCCAGGACGCGCCCGACATCGTCCGGCACGATCGCATCGATCCATTGCCGCGGATTCGCGTAAAGCGACTCGCGCCTGCTGCCCCAAACTTTTTCGTAGCCGGGACTCACATAAACGATCTGGTCCTTCGCGACCGAACTCATCCAGAAAACCTCGTCGATATTCTCGGCCATCTGCCGGAACAGCTCCTCGCTGTGCTGCAACCGCTCGTGCAGTTGCAGGCGATCGAGCGTCGTCGCCACCTGATCCGCCACCGCCTTCATCAGCCGGACATCTTCTTCGACGAAGCGGTGCCGCTTGCGGCTGCCAAAGGATATGGTTCCGATCAGCCGGTCGCCGACCAACAAGGGGTGGCCGCTATACGCGCGCACCCCGAGCGCGACGAACCCCTGGGCTTGCGGCAGCGTGACGTTCGGTAAATCCGCGAAAGTCAGCGCCCGCTTGCATTCGGCCACCACGCCACAGAGCGAAACGCCGAACGCCAGCTCCGCGAAATCCTTTTCCTGCTGCGGATCGAACCCGCCGCAGGATTTGAGGACCAGGTGCGTCCCGTTCGGCGCCACCAGGTAGTTGGCGAAAATCTCGCATTCGAGTTCGCGCGCGATGTCGGCAAAGATTCCCCGCAGCAACGTCCGCGGATCGTCGCCCACCACCAGACGGCGCGATATGTCCGCCAGCAACGTCACCCGCCGCTGCTGCCACCGCCGCGCCGTCACGTCGACGAGCGTGGAGAGAATCACCGCTTCGCCTTCTGCATTCAACAGGCGGGTCGAAAGCTCCGCCGCAAAAAGTTCGCCGTTTTTCTTGAGAAACAGCTCCTCCCAGCCCTGGACCAGACCCTTGTCTTTCAGCTCCTGCACAAACCGCGCCGCCGCCTCGGGCGTCGCCCAGATGTGGCGCGCCGGGCGCCCGATCACCTCCTCGCGCGTGTAACCCGTGAGCGCCACCCACGTGTCATTCACCTCCAACACCGTGCCGTCGCTCAGTCGCGTCAGCGCGATCGCCGCGGGATTGCTGGCGAAGGCCTGCACGAATTTCGCCTGCGACAGGCGCAAGGTCATCTCCCATTCCTTCTGCTGCGTGATGTCGGTCGCCACGCCGTCCCACACCACGACATCGTGCTCGATCCGCTGCGGGTGCGATCGAAAGGAAAGCCACCGCCGCCGGCCATCCCCGCCCCGAAACTTCATTTCCATTTCGATGTCCTTCAGCGACCGCCGGCTCTCCTGCTCCATCTCCGCCAGGCAAGCGCGGTCTTCCGGATCGATCTGATCGCGCAGCGCCGCCGGATCGGCCAGCACGGCCTCGACGGTTACGCCATGCACCCGCTCGACGCCAGCGCTCACGTGCAAGAAGCGCGGACCCAACGTGGTCGGAACGTAGCGAAACACGTAACTCTGCGGCAAATTATCCCCGAGCGCCCGTAGCTGCTCTTCGCTGCGCCGCGCCACCCGCTCCGCTTGCTCGCGCGCGGTCGCCTCATGCGCCAGCTGCCGAAAACTCGCTCGCAGCAGCACGTAAAGCATCAGCGAGGTGGTCACGACGAAGAACCATCCCTTTAGGATCGAGATTCGTTCGATCGTCTCCCGGTCCGGCGCCAGGCTCGCCAGCGCGCGATCGGAAAAGACGATCCACAACACGGAAAAGCCCGCGTAGATCAGCGCCAATCTCGCCGCGCGCGAGAGCCGCAGAAACGAGTAACGCGAAGGAAACGAGCCCGACGTGGACATGGTGGGGTAGATTTCGCTTCAGCGGCCCGAGCCGAAGCGACGAAATAGCTTAGCAACTCCCGGGTTACCGCTCTCCGCATCTGGAGCCATGTTCCACTCACACCTTGCAGGGCGATACGGCCCTGGTCGGGCATGACTCATTCCCGCCCTCGTCGCCTTCAACTTTTCACTCGCCCCCCCGCCCGCGCTTCTCTGTTCTCCGTCACTCCGTCCTCCGCAATGACTTCCGCCGAAATCCGCCAGTCGTTCCTCGATTTCTTCGCCTCCCACGGCCACACGATCGTCCCGTCGTCACCGCTGCTGCCGGATTCGCCCGGACTCCTCTTCACGAACGCCGGTATGAACCAGTTCGTGCCCATCTTCCTCGGCGACCGCGCCCCCGACGTTTCCAAATGGGCCGGCGTCCGCCCCTCGAAGGACACCCGCGCCGCCGACACCCAGAAGTGCATCCGCGCCGGCGGCAAACACAACGACCTCGAGGACGTCGGCTACGATACCTACCACCACACGATGTTCGAGATGCTGGGCAACTGGTCCTTCGGCGACTACTTCAAGAAGGAGTCGCTCACCTGGGGCTGGGAACTCATCACCAAGGTCTGGGGCATCCCGCCGAAGCGCCTCTTCGCCACGATCTACAATCCCGACAAGTCCAAGGGCGACCCCGCCGAGCGCGACGAGGAGGCCTACGCGATCTGGGCCGAGCTCTTCAAAAAGGAGGGCCTCGATCCCGCCGTCCACATCGTCAACGGCAACAAGAAGGACAATTTCTGGATGATGGGCGACACCGGCCCCTGCGGCCCGTGCTCCGAAATCCATTTCAACCTGCTCCCGTCCGACGACGAGGCGGAGGGCCGCAAGCTCGTCAACAGCTCCAGCCCGCGCTGCATCGAGATCTGGAACCACGTCTTCATCCAGTTCAACGCGAACGCCGACGGCACCTTCGCCCCGCTCGCCGCCAAGCACGTCGACACCGGCATGGGCTTCGAACGCGTCGCCGGCATCTACGCCACGACGCACGGCTTCAAGGACTTCTCCGCCGAGCCCTCGAACTACAACTCCGACGTCTTCGCCCCGCTCTTCACCAAAGTCGCCACGCTCTCCGGCAAGACCTACCGCGGCACCGTCCCGACCAAGCGCGAAGGCCTCACCGAACAGGAGAACATCGACGTCGCCTTCCGCGTCCTCGCCGACCACGCCCGCACCGTGAGCCTCTCCATCGCCGACGGCATCATGCCCGGCAACGAAGGCCGCAACTACGTCATCCGCCGCATCCTCCGCCGCGGCATCCTCTACGGAACCAAGCTCGGTCTGAAGACCGGCTTCTTCGAGCAACTCGTCGCCCCCGTGGTCGAGAGCCTCGGCGACGTATTCCCCGAGGTGAAGCAGCAGCAAGACATCATCCGCCGCGTGATCCGCAGCGAGGAGGAGAGTTTCGGCAAAACAATCGAGCGCGGCATCAGCCTGAGCGGCGACCAGATGAGCGCCCAACTCCGCGCCCGCGACTGGCTCACGCAGGACCCGCGCGTCGTCATGGCCACCGTGCCCGACGTGGAGCGCAAAATCGGCGAGGTTCTCTACGCCGACGCGATTCTCCGTCAGGTTTTTGTCCAGTCCCTCAAGGCCGTCGGCATCGCCCTCGCCTCCAACCCCGACGCCGCCCAGCGCCCCGACCAGGCTGTCCTGCAAGCGCTGCGCCCCATCCTCTTCGCCGAGACCGACGCCCAGAAAGAAACCAAGGCCCGCCTCCTCGAGGCCGTCCTCGTCGTCCCCGGACGCCTCGCCTTCACCCTCTACGACACCTTCGGTTTCCCGCTCGACATGACCCAGCTGCTCGCCACCGAGCGCGGGTTGACGCTCGACGTCGCCGGCTTCGACGCCGAGATGGCTCGCCAAAAGGCGCTCGGCCAGGCCTCGACCAAGAAGGTCATCGTCGTCGCCGCCACCGAGGGCGAGACGGTTGACCAGAAACCCACCGCCTTCCTCGGCTACGATTCCCTCACCGCCGAGACCACGCTCATCGACATCGTGAAGACCGAGAAGGACGTGTTCCTCGTCTTCGAGTCTTCGCCCTTTTACGCCGAGATGGGCGGCCAGCTCGGCGACACCGGCGAGGCCCTGATCGCCGGCCAGCTCGTCCACATCACCGACACGGTCAAAGACAAGTCCGGCCGCCACCTCCACAAGGTCGCCGCCGACTCTGTTCCGGCCTCCGGCCTCTGGCCTCTGGCCTCTGCGGCGACCCTCAGCGTCGCCGCCGTCCGCCGTCGCGCCATCAATCGCCACCACAGCGCCACGCACCTCCTCCACTGGGCGCTGCGCAAGGTCCTCGGCACCCACGTCCGCCAGGCCGGCTCGCTCAACGCACCCGACCGCCTACGCTTCGACTTCGCCCACTTCGAGGCGATGACGCCCGAGCAGATCAAGGAGGTCGAACGCCTCGTGAACGAGAAGGTCATCGATAACGCCAAGGTCGAGTCCTACGAAACCGAGTTCGACAAGAAGCCCGAGGGCACCCTCGCCTTCTTCGGCGACAAATACGGCAAATTTGTCCGCGTCGTCGACATCGGCGGCTACAGCCGCGAACTCTGCGGCGGCACGCACGTCGCCACCACCGGCGAGATTGGCCTGATCAAGATCGTGGCCGAAATGGCCGTCGCCGCCGGCACACGCCGCGTCGAAGCCGTCGCCGGCCAGCCCGCCTACGACTTCGTCGCCACCGAGGAAGCCGCGCTCAAGACCGTGAACGCCCGCCTCAACGCCGGCGTGCAGGACGTCGCGCAGAAACTCGAAGCCGTCTTCGCCCGCCAGAAGGAACTCGAGCAGAAGCTCAAGGCCTACGAATCGAAGGCCTCCGCCGGCCTCGCCGAGGAACTCGCGGCCAAAGCCGTCACGAAGGACGGCCTCAAATTCGTCACCGCGATTGTCACCGCCGAGAATCCCGACGCGCTCCGTTCGCTCGCCAGCCAGGTGTTGAACAAGCTCGGCGAAGGCGTCGTCACGCTCGGCGTGGCGTTCGCCGACAAAGCGAGCGTCGTCGCGTTCTGCTCCCCCGCCGCGATCAAGGCCGGCCATCAAGCCGGCAAGATCATCAGCGAACTCTCCGCCAAGCTCGGCGGCAAAGGCGGCGGCAAACCCGACTTCGCGATGGGCGGCGGCAAAGAGCCCGCCAAACTCGCCGAAGTGCTGAAGTAAGGCGCTCCGCGCCGTAACGCCGGCTTCCAGCCGGCATCTTTTTCGAGGCCGGTCTCACGACCGGCCTTTCTGTTTATGATCGGGCGAGTCGCCCCCCGCGCCCGCACGCGGCATTCCGAGGTGGTCGCCGCTGTCCCCAGCGGCGCCATTCGACACCGGCAACGTATTGCCACGCGCACGTCGCCGCTGGGACAGCGGCGACCACCGCACCACCGCAGCGGGTTGCAGGGCCGGGCCCGGCGACCCCGCCCTACAAAAACCCGTCGCGCGCCCGCCGACACGCGCCCGGTCGCGAAGCACGTCGCGCGCTCACCGCGTCACGATCTCGTAATGCAACGTCCCTGCCCCCTCGCGCGTCGAGAACCGCAACACGCCCTCGCTCCACGCCGCGCTGACCTCCGCCGTCCGCGACCCATCCGGCGCGAGCGCAAACACCCGCCGGGGTCCGTCCGTCGCAAGTCGCACCTGCGCCGGCACGCGCTCCGCGATCGGCGACCCGCCCTTGCCCCACACATCGCCGACACTCGTGCGCGCGGCATTCCAGCGCTGCCCTTGATTCTCCGCCCGGGCCGCGAACGTCACGAGCACGCGCGCCGACTCGCGCAGCGCCTTTTCGTCGAGCCCCACCGCGCCCACCGCGCCGAAGTTCAAGCCGAACGCCTCGCACTCGACCGCCAGCGCGCCGGCCTCGACGCGCGCGTCGCCGATAAAGCCGACGACTGCCACCGCCGCGGGCGTCGCGACCACATACACCGGCCCATTCTTCGCGCGCGTCATCGTGATCGCGCGCGAATCGCGGCCGCGCTCGCTCCCGCGCCGCTCGACCCGGCTCGGCTGCCCGGTAGCGAGCAACCGCTCGTTCACGCTAAGCCGATCCGTCAGGAACCCGAGATCCGCGCCGGGCTGCGTGCGCAGCCAGAGCACGTCGAGGTGATTCGCTTCGCGCCACAGCGGCGTGCCGACGAATAGCTCCCGACTCGACGCCGGCGGCGGCACGAGTCCTTGACGAAACACCCGCGTCGCGAACGGCCCGAAGCCCCATTTCGCCGGATGATGCGCCTGATCGAAGAACGTGCCGATTGCTGCCGCCGCATCGTCGACACCGAGCGTCACCGAGTCGAACGGGTAGATCGCGTCCCAATCCTGCAAGCCCGCGAACGTCGCCAACACCGGATACATTTCCACCGCGTAGTCGCTCGGCGCGGGATGATCGACTTCCGTCACGGTGAACGGCTTTCCCGTCACGCGAAGCTGCGCGATGCCGCCGAGTTCGCCGAACCAGCGCGGCGAAAACTCCGCGAGCTGAGGCGTGTTGCTGATCGTGTAGCGCGCCGTGTTCCAGACGCTCGTGTGGCCCGCGAAGTCCGGGTGCTGCCAGTAGCAATGTGCGTCAATGAACTCCGACGGCTGCTCGCGCACGAGGCCGGCGATGCCGCCGTAGTTCGCCTGCGTGCAGACAATCGGCGCGCGCACGCCGAGTTCTTCCCGCAGGAATGCGCGCATCGTCGCCACGTAGCGCTGCTCCAGCACGAGCAGAAAATCGAGGTAGTCGTTCCATTGCGCCGGTGTCGCATCGGTCGGAATCGGAACGTTGCCGCGACGCGGCGATTGATCCGTCCGCAGCCCCGCCGTCGCGGAGCCGGACTCCAGTTTCAACCCGCTGATCCAAACCTTGCCCGGTGCGTGGCCGGCGAGCACCGCGAGGCGCGCGCCGACGTCCACGATCGAGTGCGTCACGAATACCATGCGAAACTCCTGCGGCTCGGTCGTGAGCGGCAGCACCTGGCGCAGGCCGAGCGTCCGCCATTTGTCGGTGCGCCAGCCTGCCTCATCGCGCGCGACCGCCACTTCGATCGGCCGCTCGCGATCGGCCCGCGCGCAAAAGGTCAGCGTGTAGGTCGCGCCATCGCGGAGCCGCAGACCGCCGAGAAATGCTCCCGCGCGCAACCGCACCCCGTCGCCGCCCGCTTGCACGTCGAGCGTCACCGCTGCCGGCGAAGCCGACTCCAGTCGCACCTCGTTGCCCGGCTCCGCATCCGGCGCCCACTGCAAAGTCGCCGACAAGACGGACTCGCCGCGCGGCGTTGCGTCCGCCGCCCACGCCCGCGTCAGCGCCTCGTCGGTCGCGTAGCGCTCGGCCAGCCACGCATTCCACAGCGCCGCCAACTCCGCGCGGAACGGCTCGGGCAGCGTCTCGAGTCCGTCGCCGGCTTCGCGCGTGCGCAGGCCGAGGAGCGAGTTCTCGTTGTTGATCTCGATCACCGCGACCGCCGGATCCTCCGCGAGCGAGAAACCCGTGTAGGGATTCTTCGGCGCCAGCAGCTGCCGCGCGAAATCCTTCTGCAACTCGACGATTCGCGCCTGAAAATAGTCGAGTCGCTTCTGGAAGCCCGGCGTCGCGGCGATCGATTC
Source organism: Candidatus Didemnitutus sp. (assembly GCA_041906465.1). Taxonomy (GTDB): domain Bacteria; phylum Verrucomicrobiota; class Verrucomicrobiia; order Opitutales; family Opitutaceae; genus Didemnitutus. The sequence continues at coordinate 276,803 of JAYRJE010000001.1, forward strand.
CGGAAATCCGTCCGCCGTCGTGAGCGTGCGCGACACCTTGAGGTTCACGTTGCTGTAGATGCCCTGCTCTTTCAGCGCCGCCACCACGCGGTGCAGCCGGTCGAGCTGCTTCGGATCGATGTGAATGCGATCGGTCGAGCCGGGTTTCCACAGGCTGCCACCGCTGTCGACCGACCACGGGTTGTCGAGGTGGTGCAAGCGCGCAATGTTCACGCCGCCCTTGGCGAGCCGGCGCGCGAGCCGGTCGGACGTCGCCGCATCGACGAACGCCTCATCGCTGCTGAGATTGCAGCCCCAGAAGCGAATCCGCTGGCCGTCGTTCGCCGTGACGAATTGACCGTCGCGCACCACGATCGCCCCGCGCGCGCCGGCGGGCTTGTGGCTGAGCCCGCTCGTGTCGAGCGCACTGCCCGGCAGCGGTTCGGCGTAGGGCCAGAGGAACCAGCCGGCCGGCGCCGCCGCGGCGTGAAGATCGGGAAAAAGGAAGGCCATCAAGCCAATCGCCAAGGCAACGACGCGGGGGGCTGAGCGCTTCATCGCGTCGAGCGTGCGAGTCCGGCGATCGAGCGAAACAAAAAACGCCGACGCCGTTTCGGTGGGTGGGCGCCGCTGGGACAGCGGCGACCACCTGCAACATCCGCAGCGGGCAAGTAGCCGCGTTGGAGCGAAGCGACAACGTGGCCGCGCTCGCGCCCTAACCACACTTTCGCCCGGTGGGGCTCAAGCGCGGCTACTGAAAAGTCGCACTCAGCACTTCACTCGTCCCGCAGTGCCACCAGCGGATCGATCTTCGCCGCGCGCCGCGCCGGCAGATAACTCGCCAGCAGCGCCACGGCGACGAGCACGAGCGACACTGCCGCATACACCATCGGCTCCGTCGGCTTCACGCCGAACAGCAGGCTCGTCATGGAGTGGCTGAGTAACGCCGCGCCCACCAAACCGAGCACGATGCCAATGCCGGTTTTCCAGAGCCCTTGCTTCAAGATCATTCCGATGATTTCGCCTTGCGACGCGCCGATGGCCCCGCGCACGCCGATCTCGCGCGTGCGCTGCGAGACGTCGTAGGCCAGCACGCCGTAGATGCCGAGCGCCGAGAGGAACAGCGCCAACCCCGCGAAGGCCACCAACAGCAGCATGACCGCGCGGCGGTTGTCGTAGGACGAGTCGACCACCTGCGCCATCGCGCCGGTGTCGAACAACGCGATGGCCGGATCAATCTCCTTCACCTTCGCGCGCAACGCCGCCACGACATCCCCCGCCGGTCGCTCCGTGCGCAGGAACAGCGTCAGTCCACCGGGCCGCCCGCCTTGCATGACTTGGTAGATGAACGGATTCCCGCTCTTCTCCTCGACGCCGTTGTGCGGAATGTCTCTCACGATGCCGACGATGCTCGGCCAATCCGCATCCTTCTCGGGTCGCGGCCCGAAGACAAATCGCCCGCCCAGCGCGGAACGGTTCGGAAAATAGCGCTTCGCGAAACTCTCATCCACGACGAATACGCGACGTCCCGGCGCAAGATCGCCTTCCTCGAAGAACCGCCCCTCGACGAGCTTGAGTCCCAGCGTGTCGAGATAGCCTGGCGTGACGATCACGCGAAACGCGCCCGGCTGCGGCGAGCCGGGAGGCAGCGTGTCGTTCTCCAGCGTGAACGCATTGATCGGCAACCCGCCCTGAAACGGCGTGGCAAAGCCCAGCGCGACCGACTGCACGCCGGGAATCTCGCGCAGCGCAGCGAGCAAACGCTCGCGGATCTTGTTGGCCGCTTCATCGCTGGCACGGTGCGCCTGCGGCAACGCGATGCGCCCCGTGACCACATGCTTCGGATCGAAGCCCGGATTCACATCGAGCGCCTTGGCAAAACTATGGATCAGCAGCCCCGCACCCGTCAGCAGCATCAGCGCCACTGCGACCTGTGCGACCACCAGCGTGCTGCTCAGCGCCCGCACGCCACGACCGGACGAGGCGCCGCGCGAGCCGCGCTGGATCACCTCGGCGAGGTTCGTCCGCAGCACGTGAAACACCGGGATCAGCCCGATCAGCACGCCAACCACGAGCGACAGCGCGACAGCAAACCCGAGCACGCGCACGTCGATCGTCGCGGCCATCGCCTGCGGCAGCATTTTCGCCAGGTAGAAATTCGTCACCTTCAGCGCGCCCCATGCCAGCAGCACGCCCAGCACGGCGCCGAGGCCGGTGAGCAACAGGCTCTCCAGCAGCAATTGGCGCGCGATGATGCGCCGGCTCGCGCCGAGCGCCGAGCGGATCGCCAGCTCGGACTGGCGTGCGTTTGAGCGCGCGAGGAGCAAGTTGGCGACGTTCACGCAGCCGATGAGCAACACGAACGCCACGCCTCCTTGCAGGAGCAACAGCGTCGGCCGCACGGGTTCGACACGCTGATCTTGCACGCCGCCCACGTTCATCGTCATGCCCGAGCGCTCCGCGAACGCCTTCAACGGCGGCGGGCCCGCGTCGACGTAGATTTTCTCGAGCGTCTTCGCCTCGGCGTCTGCCGCACCGATGGTCGCCCCCGGCTTGAGCCGACCGTAGAGATTGATGCCGACGCCGTAGCGCCCCTGCGGGTTCTCCGCGCCCGCCGGCCAGCTGAGCGGCACGACGAACTGCACCCGCGCGTCGAACGCCTCGAACACCCGCGGCGCCACGCCGATGATCTTGTAAGCGTCGCCGTCGATGCGGATCTCGCGTCCGATGACCTCGGGGCTTTCGTTGAACTGCGTGCGCCAGTAGGTCTGCGTCAGCACCACGACGCGATCGGCGCCCTGCTTGTTCTGCTCCTTGGTGAAGAAGGTGCCGAGGATCGGCTGCACGCGGAGGATGGTGAAAATCTCCGCCGTGGCCCGCGCCAGCGGCGTGCGCACCACCGCGCCTTCCTCACCCACCATGTTGTAACCGAAATTTCACAGCGCGAGCGTCTCGTAGGACGTGGCGTTCTTCGAGTAGTCGAGGTAGAACGGCACGTTCGCGGGCATGTGGTAGAGCTTCGCCTTCACCGCGGAGGTGTAGAGTTCGACGATGCGGTCCGGCTCATGAAACGGGAGCGGCTTGAGCATCAGCGAATACACCGTGGAAAAGATCGCCGTCGTCGCGCCGATGCAGAGCGCCAGCGTGAGCAGGGTGGTGGCGGCAAAACCTCGACTCTTCCACAGCAGCCGAAAGGCATGACGGATATCTCCGGGCACGCCAGCGAGCAGCCCGCTGGAGCCCGACACGGAAGGAGGGGGGTGGGACATAGGAGTGACAGATAACCCAGGAGAGTGGCGTGAGGTTACAGGTTAAATTACGGCCGGCAACGCTGCGTCACGCCGTCGATCCCCGGCAGGCGAAACGGGCGGCCTCGCCCTGTTGCGATCGCGTTGAGGTCGACGCGATGCCCCCACCGGCGCGCGCCACGGAGGAGTGTTCCCTGCCGCAACCAAAAATCCGGTCCACCAATACGCGGCTTTGCTTCGCCACCCTTTCGACTATCCTTGCCGGCATGGACACGAAGACCATCGCCAACGAAATCTGCGATCAGGCCGATGACTTCCTCGCCGGCGTGCGGAAACGCGACGAAGCCAAGGCCGGCATCGCGGAATACCTGACGCTCCACCATCGCTCGCTGGCTCCGGCCGACAAGAAGGCCGCCATCGACCAAGCGATGCGCATCCTGGAAGAGGAGGGGTTCTTCGACGCTGAAGCGGGAGCCGAAGAGGACGCCGGAGATTTCAGCGAAGCTGAAGAGACCTGAACCGCGACGCGAGCGGCAGCGCGGCGTAGTGCAGGCGGCCCGCCGGCATCGACGATCCGATCAGGCGGGATGCCTGCACTACGCCGCCCGCGGGCGCGCGAACTTCTCGATCGCGGCCGCGAGCTCCGCCTTGCGCACCGGCTTGGACAGGAAACCGACCATCCCGAGGGACAGACAGCGGCTGCGATCCTCGGTGCTGCTGTTGGCCGTCAGCGCCACGATGGGCGGCATGCGCGTTCCATCGCGTCGCCGGATCGCGGCGGTCGCCTCATAGCCATCGCGCACCGGCATGCGGCAATCCATGAAAACCAGATCGTAGCGGACTTGGGCGCTGCGCGTGATCGCCTCGTCGCCGTTCTCCCCCACATCCACGTCACACCCGAGTTGCTCGATCATGCATTGGGCGATGCGGCGGTTCACCTCGTCATCCTCGACCAGCAACACGCGGCGGCGGTCGAGCTTCAGCGGCAGCGGCGCCTGCGCTTCCTCCACCACGCCGGCCGGACGCCGCAGACGGCCAAGTTCCTCCACCAAATGTTCGGCATGCAACATCGGCTTGCGCACGACGCCGATGGCCGCGAGCCCGGGCGCCTCCGCGACGGTGTAGCCCCACGGAGCGGCTAGCAGCACCGCTGCGTCCGCCAACCCCGCTTGCCGCCACTCGAGCAGGGCCGCCCGCTCGAGCACGGCGACGGACAAATCCACCAGCAGCGCATCCCAGCGTGCGGTCGGCCACTTCCTCCGCGCCTCGGCGACGTTGGGCACCGCGGTCACCTCGATGCCGGCGCGGGCGCCGAGCAACCGCGCCGCATCGCCCGCGTCCGGCAAATCGTCGATCGCCAGCACCCGCCAGCCGCGCGACGGCGGACGCAAGGCGGACAGCTCCACCGGAAAATCAACCGTGAAACTGAATTTCGAGCCCCGGCCCGGCTCGCTCTCGACCGTAATGACGCCCCCCATCATCGCCACGAGATGCTTGCAGATCGCGAGCCCGAGCCCCGTGCCGCCGTAACGGCGCGTGGTCGAAGTGTCCTGTTGCGTGAACTTGTCGAACAACCGCACGCGCGCCTCGGGCGAGATACCGATGCCGGTGTCGCTCACGGAAAAACGCACGCGCTCGTGTCCGGCCTCGGCCCCGTGTTCACGCGTCAGGCGCACGGCGACATGCCCGCGCTCGGTGAACTTCACGGCATTCGCGACGAGATTGAGCAATACCTGCCGCAAGCGGGCCGAGTCGCCCGCGACCGCGACAGGCAGCTCCGGATCGAGCACAAGCACCAACTCGAGTTCCTTCTCCAGCGCCTTGGCGTGCAGGATCTCCAGCGCCTCGACGGCCGGCTGGCGCAACTCAAACGGCGCGCGCTCGAGCGTGACGTGCCCTGCCTCGATTTTCGAGAAATCCAGCACGTCGTTCAGGAGGCTCATCAGTCCTCCCGCGCTGACGCGCAAGCTCTCGAGAAACTCGCGCTGCGTCTCGTCGAGCGACGTATCCGCCAGCAAATCGGCCGAGCCCACGATGCCGTTCAGCGGCGTGCGGATTTCGTGGCTCACCGTCGCGAGGAAATCGCTCTTGGCCTTGTTGGCTGCGGCCGCGGCCTCCTTTTCGCGGCGCTCGTGTTCTGCACGCGCCTGCGCCTCCGCCACAAGCCGCTCCTGTTCGAGCCGCTCGCGCTGGCGGCGCAGCCGCAGACTTTGTGCCGTCCACGCCCCGCCGCCGACCAAACTCACCAGCAGCACGATGCCGCCCGCGCGGAACCACGTGGTTTCCCACACCTGCGGCGCCAGTTCGAGCACCGGGATTTCCGCGGCCGCGCCCCTCCGCCCATCCCGCGCGACCGCACGCACCGCAAAGCGATAGCTCCCCGGCGCCAGATCGAACAGGTCCACGCGCCGGTTCGGCCCGGCGTCGCGCCACTCGCTCCGACCACCATCGAGCGAATATTCGAAGCGCAAGGTCTCGGCATCCGTGAGATTGACCGCCGAGAACTCCACCGCGACGCGACGCGTGCCGGCGGGCAGCCGAACCCGTTGCCCCGGCGCCCCTGACCGCGCCACGCCGTCCACCTGAAGACCCGTGAGAAACGTCGGCGGGATCGGCTGGGCTTCGAAACGTTGGCGCGGATCGAGGAACGTCACGCCGCGCATCGTGGCGATCACGATCCGGCCGTCACTCGTGCGCCGCCACAGCGGCGAGATCCCGTCGCGCAACGCGAAGGGCAATCCGTCGGTCTGGTCGAGCAACACGAAGTCGATCCTCTTCGCCTCGCCGGCGAGCCAGCGGCCAATCGAGTCGCGCGCGAGCCGCAGCAAACCGCGCTCGGTGCCGACCCAGACGTTACCCTCGTCGTCGTCGAAAACCAGTTGTGCGGTCGCCTGCGGCACACCGGTCGAGGCATCCACGCGACGCCACACGCCACCCGCGCGCACGGCGAGCCCGCCATCCTCCCAGGCAATCCACAATCGCCCGGCCGCGTCCGCGTGCACCGCCTCCACGCCGCCATTGCGGCCATCGAGCAACTCCGGCGTTACGCGATCATCGCGGATCGCGAGCAACCCCGCGCGGCGACTCGCCGCCCAGATGGTGCCGTCCGCCTCCTCCGCCAGGGCGTGAAAACGGGCGTTCGCCACGCCGTCCGCCGGGCCGAAGGCCCGGAACGCCCCGTCGCGCCGGCGGGCGATGCCATTCTGCGTGCCGACCCACAGCGCGCCGTCGCGCGCCGCATGCAACGCATACACGATCTCGCCGCCCAGCTCGGACCTGCCGTGAAAGCGCGAACCGCTGTCCGTGATCTCCAGCACGCCATCGCCAAACGTGCCAAGCCAGAGCGACCCATTCGGCAGGCGCGCAAACGCCATCGGCCAGGAGCCCGCCCGTCGAAGCTTGTCCGGCACCGACACCTCCGCGGGGCCGAACCGACCGTCGCGCAGTTGCACCACGCCCGCGCCATGCGTCGCGACGAGAAACTCGCCCGGCACCGTCTCGATGACGCTGTTCACCACCGGTTGGGGCAGGCCGGCTTGACGCCCCAGCGTGACCACGCGGTTCGGACGCAAGCGGGCCAGCCCCCCTCCGTTCGTGGCCAGCCAAAGGTTGTGTTGACCGTCCTCGAAAACCGTTTGGATCGCATCGTTCTCCAGTCCCTCCTCCATCGTCACACGCAACCAACGTCCCGGCCCGAGCCGGGCGTAGGCGCCGCGCGTCGAACTCGCGACCCAGAGCCGGCCGCGCGAGTCCTCCATCAAGCGGATGAAGTCCGGACTGAGAAATGGCGGGCGCGAGAACTCCTCCACCACCCGCCCGTCCTGCCAACGCAGGATGCGGCCGTCGACCGCGATCCACATGCCCCCGCGCGCCGATGGCGCGATGCCGCCGAGTTGGGCGCGCGGATCGTCGGACTGAAAAAGGGTCTCCCACTTGTCGTTGGCGAAACGCGCAATGCGCTTCGGCTGCGCGAGCCAGAGCGCGCCGTCGTTGCCCGGCACCAGCGACGAGCCCTGCAGCGAACGCACGCCGATGTCGGGCACCGCAAACGGCACGAACCGCGCGCCCTCCAAAACAAACGCCCGTCCGCCGAACGCGACGAAGATCCGCCCCTTCCACTCCACCAGCGCGTGAGCCGACTCATAGGGCAAACCTTCGGCCTCCCCGAACCACCGCCAACGTCCGTCGCGGTAACAACCGACGCCACGATTCGTGGCGGCCCACAGCGCACCGTCGCTCGCCACCAACAGGTCGAGCACCATGCAATCGGCGAGCGCCGGCGCTTCGGGCGGACGGATGATCTCGAAACGGACCCCGTCGAACCGCGTCAGATTCGAGTAGGAACCGACCCACAGGTAACCATCGCGCGTTTGGGCGAAACATGTCGGGGCCACGTGCGGATACCCCGCCTCCACCGTCCACACACGCACCTGATACTCCGCCGTCACCGGCGTGAAATCGTCCGCGCAAGCCCGCACCGCGGCGACCATGAACAGGCAGGCAACTAAGAATGACTTGCGAGCAGGCGTGGGAGTTCGTCCGTTATTCATCGCATGATTCTTAGGGCCCGATGGCTCTACTGTTTCGGGCTCAATTCCCGCCGTCCAGCCTCCTTTCCAGATTATGAACTACTCGACTCCCGACCTCAGCCAGCACCCGCCGCGCAGTCCTCGCACCCGCCTCGGCGGCTACGCCCACTTGCCGCGCCTGCTCGACAAAGCCCGCGCCCAGGCCGCCGGCAAGATGGGCGAATACAACTGGAACTGCCCGCTCGACCAGCGTTTCTTCGCCTTCGCCGGCGTGACGGCCGAGGCACTGCTCACCGCGGTGAAGGCAGGCCGCGGCGACGCGGAAATGCTCGAGTGGCTCAGCGCGACGCAGCAGCCGAAGCGCGCCCCCTGGGAAGTGCTCGCCTGGTCTGCCTGGCTCGAGAACCTCGCGCCCGGCGACGTCACGCGTCACGAGACCTTCGCGGAGCACATCAAAAAGATGGGGCCGAAACGCGACGACATCCGCACGATGTTCGATCGCCTCGAGCTCGACGACTACTACAGCTTCGGCGGCAAGGCGTGAAAGCAGCATCGGCGTCCCGCCGGCATTGGTGAACTCCGCGCCAGCATCGGACGCGCGCCCTCGCGCCTCACGGCATCAGCCGCTCGATCGCCCACTTCCCTTCCGCCTCCTTGCGATACATGAACCGATCGTGCAGGCGATTCGGGCGGCCCTGCCAGAATTCGAACGTCTCCGGCTTCACGCGATAGCCGCCCCAGTTCGTCGGCAGCGGGATCTCGCCCTGCGCGAACTTCGCCTTCATTTCGGCGAATTTCTGCTCCAACAGCGAACGCGTCGTGATCACCGAACTCTGCCGCGACGCCCACGCGCCGATCTGGCTGTCGCGCGGCCGCGAGAGGAAATACTTCAGCGACTCGGCGGCGCCGATCTTCTCCGCCGTGCCGGTGACGACCACCTGGCGCTCCAGCGGCAGCCAGGGAAACATGAGAGCGACGCGGCTGTTCGCCCCGATGTCGCGCGCCTTCGCGCTCTCGTAGTTGGTGTAGAACACGAAGCCGCGCTCATCGAAGCCCTTGAGCAGGACCGTGCGCAGATTCGGGCGGCCCGACGCATCGGCGGTGGCCAGCGACATCGCGTTCGGCTCGAGCACCTGCGTCTCGATCGCCTCACGCATCCAGAGATCGAACTGCGTGAACGGGCTCGGGTTGAGGTCGGACAAATCGAGTGAGCGCGACGCGTAGTTGCGGCGGAGTTCCTGCAAATTCATGCGCGGCAGCTTCGCGCCTGCCCGGGCGCTAGGCAAGCTGCGCGCGCAGGCGCCGCCGATACACGCGCCCTCAATCCGGCTCGGAGCAGCCGACGTCAGGAGGCTGAACGGACCGCCTCCTGACGTCGGCTGCTCCGTCCCAGACGCGGAAGTTGACCCGCCCCCGGCTTTCGCTTCCGTTGCTCCTCGTGCCCGTCGCCGCTGCCCGTCTCCCCCTTCTCCTCGCGTTCAACCCGAGCAATCAGCTCGCGGTCGCCATCGACGGCGCGCGCCTGAAACTGCCGTTCGCTGGCCCCGATGCGCTCGCGCAACTCGCCCGGCGCTTCGCCCACCACACGCCGCCGGCCGAGTATTTTACCTTCACGCACGGGGACGCGGAATGGTCGGTCTCGCTTGTGCAAGTCGCCGAAGGCGGCGCACCGGATGGCATCGTTTTTCATTCCCTCGAGCAACTCGACCTGCAGCACGCCCGGCTCGATTCGCTCCTCGTGGCGGCGCTCGCCCGGCTCGAACCGTATCTGATCGAGATCCCGTATCTGCATCTCGGCGAGAACGACTACATCTACCGCTTCCGCGTCGAAAAGGACCGCAACCGCTCGATCTACGAGCAGGACGATGCGGCGCGCGCGCTTTACCAGAGCAAGCTGTGCGAGGCGATCAAGGCCCTCGCGCGCACGAATGAACGCTCCGCCTCCACGCCGTCGACGCTGGATTTCGGCGCCGTGCGCTACGTGATCCCGAGCCACTTTGGTTTCTGCCTCGGCGTGAAAAACGCCATCGAGCGCGCCTACGAGTCGCTGGCGGAGAACCCCGGCCGTCGCGTCTTCATGCTCAGCGAGCTGATCCACAATCCGTTCGTGAACGAGGACCTGCTGCGCCGTGGCCTGCGTTACCTGCAAACCGACAAGGGCGTTCCCTTCACCGTCAGCGGTCGCCCCGCCGATCCGCAAAAGCCCGAGCCGTGGCTGTGGGATGCGCTGACCAGCGACGACGTCGTGATCATCCCGGCCTTCGGCGCGACCAACGAGGACAAGAAGCGACTTATCCGCAAAGGCATCCGCGTCGCCCAATACGACGCCACCTGCATGCTGGTGGAGAAAGTGTGGAAAGCCGCGCGCGCGTTCGGCCGCGAGGGCTTCACGGTCGTGATCCACGGCAAGGCCGAGCATGAGGAAACCAAGGCCACGTTCTCCAACACCCGCCGCTACGCGCCGGCGATCATCATCCGCACGCTCGAGGAAGCGCACGCGCTGGGCGACTACATCGCCGCCCCCTCGCCCGAGCGGCGCGCCGCGATCCTCGAAAAATTCGCCCGCAAAACCACGCCCGGCTTCGATCCGGCGCTGCATCTCGACCGGATCGCCGTCGTCAACCAAACGACGCTGCTCATGAACGAAACGGCGAGCATCATCGACTATTTCAAGGCGGTCTTCGCCGCGAAATACGGCGAAAGCGAAGGGCTGAAGCACGTGGGGGGCGCCGGCAAAAAGGATACGCTCTGCTACGCCACGCAGGTGAATCAGGACGCACTCGCCCGCGCCCTCGCGGAGCCGCTCGACGCGGCGTTCGTCGTCGGCGGCAAAAACTCCTCCAATACCTACCAGCTGTATCGCGTGTGCGAGCAGAAGCTCGGTGAACGCGCGTTCTTCATCCAATCGGAGGCGAGCATCCGCTCGCGCTGCGAGATCGAACATTATGTGTTTCCGGCCGCGGGCCACGGCAAAGGCGGCCACACCGAAGTGCATCCGCTCTGGCGGAAAGACGACCTGGCACCGAAGCGCGTGCTGATCACCGGCGGCGCCTCGTGCCCGGACGGGCTCGTGCAACAGGTCATCACGCGCATCAACGCCTGCTTCCCCGCCGAACGTCTGCGCTCGATCGACGAGGTGCTGGCGGATCTGAAGTAAATCCACGGTAGGGCGAACCGTCTCGGTGAGCCGCGGCTCGGCGGAGACGCCTCTCCCTACCAGCTGAAGGCCACGTTCAAAGCGTCGACCCTCCGCCCGGCATCCCGATCTGCCGCAGCGCTTCGTAAGCGGCGATGCCGGCGGCGGTCGATAAATTCAGCGAGCGCAGCGTGCCGTTGGCGTGCGGGATTTTCAGCCGCCGGTCATCGCCGAACTCCGCGTGCAACCAGTCCGGCACGCCGGCGCCTTCGTTGCCCATCAGGAGTCCGTCACCGTCCGCAAACTTGACGTCCCAAAATGTCCGCGTCGCATGCGTGGTAAAAAGCCACACACGTTGCGGCGCGGCCGGGCTGGCTTTGAACGCTTCCCAGTTCTCGTGCTGGTGCACATCCAGCGAATGCCAGTAGTCCATTCCAGCGCGTCGCAGGTTCGCATCCGTGATCTTGAACCCCAGAGGATGAATGAGATGCAAACGCGACCGTGTGACCGCGCACATCCGTCCGATGTTACCGGTGTTGGGCGCAATTTGAGGCTGAAAAAGGACGAGGTGCAGCATGGCGGAGCGAACCGATTTAGGCTGGCCAGCCCGATGCCGATATTCCATCCCATTGTAGCCGGCCACGGGCCGACCGGCGCGATACTACCTCATGCAGTCCTCGTCCTCGCCCTCCACGCAGGCCAGCGCCGTTTCCGACAGCGGCTCGCCGTTTGCGCTCGGCGTGATGCTGGTGGACGATGAGGTGGCCTACATCGGTCTGCTTGAACAGCTCTTGGGTGAACACCTCGCCTGCCCCGTGCACAGCTTTTCCCGTCCCGGCGCCGCACTCGCGGCTCTGCCCGGCCTGAACATCGGACTGATCGTGACCGACTATCACATGCCGGAGATGGACGGCCTGGAATTTTTGAAGGAAGTGCAGAAGCTCAAGCCCGGTCTGCCCGCCGTCATGATCACGGCGCACGAGATCGAAATCGGCACGGAGCGCACGCAACGCATCCCTGCGCTGCGTGCTGTCGTCCGCAAGCCATTCAAGTGGACCGCGCTCGCGGAAGAGATCAACCGCTACTGGTCAGGCTCGCGCCCGCCGTTTCCGTTCGCGCGCTGAAAAAAGAGTGGCGAGTCGGACTTCCGTGGATGGCGCGCGTGCGCGCCTCCGTTGCCTGCAAGCGGTCAACCTGCGCCGCAGCGCCAGCGCCGACCCACCGGGAAAAGAAGAAGGCCCGCACTCAGGCGGGCCTTGAGACTAAGCGCTCTGAGAGGCGCGAGCTTGCCGCCGTCAGTTCGCCGCGCCGCCCGTGTAGTAGAGCGCGAAGGCGAACTTGTCGGCGGTTTCCTCGATCTGTTTCGAGATCGGCTTGCCCGCGCCGTGGCCGGCGTTCGTCTCGATGCGGATGAGCATCGGGAGCGGATTGCTCGGATTCGCGGCCTGCAACGCCGCCGCGTATTTGAACGAGTGGCCCGGATGCACGCGATCGTCGTGGTCACCCGTCGTCACCATCACCGCCGGGTAGCGAACGCCGGACTTCACGTTGTGGATCGGCGAGTAACCCTTCAGGTAAGCGGCCATCTCGGCGTTGTCGTCGACGGAGCCGTAGTCGCTCGCCCACGCCCAGCCGATGGTGAATTTCTGGAAGCGCGTCATGTCCATCACGCCAACCGCCGGGAACGCGACCTTCGCGAGATCGGGGCGCTGGTTGACGACCGCGCCGATCAGCAGACCGCCGTTCGAGCCGCCGCTGATGACGAGCTTGTCGTGCGAGGTGAATTTCTCGGACACGAGGTAGTCGCCCGCCGCGATGAAGTCATCGAACACGTTCTGCTTTTTCAGTTTCGTGCCGGCGAGGTGCCACTCGCGGCCGTATTCGCCGCCGCCGCGGAGATTGGCCACGGCGTAGATGCCGCCGAGTTCCATCCAGGCGAGGTTCGAGGTCGAGAAGGACGGCAGCAGCGGAATGTTGAAGCCGCCGTAAGCGTAGAGGAGCGTCGGGTGCGAGCCGTCGAGTTTGATGCCCTTGCGGTGCGTGATGAACATCGGGACCTTCGTGCCGTCCTTCGATGTGTAGAACACTTGCTTCGTCTCGTAGACGCTCGGATCGAACGCGACCTTCGGCGCTTGGAACACCTCGACTTTGCCGGTCGAAAGATCGGCGCGGAAGTTGGTCGTCGGATACGTGAACGAGGTGAAAGAGAAGAACATCTCACTCTCGTCCTCGCGGCCGCTGACGCCAGCGACGTTGCCGATGCCGGGCAGCTGGATGTTGCCGAGCGAGGCGCCGTCCTTCGCGAACACCGCGAGCACGCTCTTGGCGTCCTGCATGTAATTCACGACGAATTTCCCGCCGATGTAGGAAGCGCCGTTGATGACGTCCTTCGACTCGGGCACGAGCGTCTTCCAGTTCGCCCGGTCGGGATTCTTGAGGTCGATCGCGATGATCTTGTTGCGCGGCGCATCGAGGTCGGTGAGCAGGAAGAGCGTCGAGCCGTCGTTGCCGATGACGCCGTAGCTCGCTTCGAGCACGTCGATGAGGCGCACGACGTCGCCCTGCACCTTCGGCTTCATCGGATCCTGCAGATCGAGGTAATGGAGACGATTGCGCGGATCAGTGCCCTCGGAAACGTTGATGATGAGGTAGCGGCCGTCCTCGGTAACGCCGCCGCCGAGGCCCCACTTCGGTTGATCAGGGCGCTCGTAGACGAGCAAGTCGTCGGCCTGCTTCGTGCCGAGTCGGTGGAAATAGATCTTCTGGTTCGAGAGATCGCTGAAGACCTGGTTGCCCTCGCGCCGCGGCTCCGGGAAGCGCGAGTAGAAGAAGCCCGAGCTGTCCTTCGTCCAGCTGAAGCCCGAGAACTTCACCCAGTTGATCACGTCCTCGGTGTCCTGCCCCGTCGCGAGACTGCGGACGCGAAACTCGTTCCAGTCGGAACCGGCCTTCGCGATGCCGTAGCCGAGCCACTTGCCGTCGTCGGACGGCGCGATTGTGGAGAGCGCCACGGTGCCGTCTTTCGACATCGTATTCGGATCGATCACCATCCGACCTTCGGCCGTCAGCGTGTCCTTCACGTAGAGCGGCGATTGGTTCTGCAGGCCGGTGTTGAAGCTGTAGAAATAGCGACCGCCCTGCTTGCTCGGCAGGCTGTAGCGCGGGAAGTTCAACAGCTCCTGCAGGCGCTGCTTGATGGCGTCGCGCTTTGGCAGGTTGGAGAGAAAGTCGAACGTGACTTTGTTCTGCGCGCCGACCCACGCCTTGGTGTCGGCGGAGTCGACGTCCTCGAGCCAACGGAACGGGTCCGGGATTTTGACGCCATGCACGTCGTCAACTTGGTCGACGGTCTTGCTGGCGGGATATTCGATCTGGGCGGCGAACACGCACAACGGCGTCGCCGCGAGGGTAACCAGGGCCTTCAACTTCATGCCGCCTACGCCAGCTATGACACGTCCGCACGGCAAGCCGAACGTGGCGATTGAGCCGTTCGGGCCAACGAAACGGTCGATTGGCGCGATGAACGGTGGGCTCTCCGCCCAGTCCTCCTTGCGCCCGGCGACTTCCTCCTTGTGCGGCCCTGCACAACCGCGAAATATCGTTCCGCGCGACCGCTCGGTAGGGCCATACCGAGCCGGGCTTGGCTCACGTCCAAGCACAATCCCATCCCATGGCGACTGAATCCAACGGACTGACGCAGATCAAAGAAACCCTCTGGAAGGCGGCCGACAAGCTGCGCAACAACCTCGACGCGGCCGAATACAAGCAGGCCGACCAGCTCCAGCGCGCCATTCGGGAAAATCCCCGCTCGCTCGGCTATGAAATCTAAGCGGACTGCCGCCGCCCCTCTCCCTGCCGCCTACGCCCCGTGGCTCGCGGCGCTGAAGGACCGCGTCCGCTCCGCCCAGCTCCAGGCCGCCGCCCGCGTCAACCGCGAGCTGATCGCCCTCTACTGGGAAATCGGCGCCGCCTTGATCGAGGCCCAGCAACACGAAGGTTGGGGCGCAGCGGTCATCCCCCGCCTCTCTCGCGATCTCCAAAGCGAGTTTCCCGCGATGCAGGGCTTCTCGGTGCGAAATCTGAAATACATGCTCCGTTTTGCCCGGGAGCATGGCCTGCCGCCAAAAGTGCAACAGCCTGTTGCACTTTTGAGCGCCGGAGTTTCTCCCGTGGAAACATCAATTGTGCCGCAGCCTGCGGCACAATTGGAACGGCCCGCAGCCTCCGCGGTAATTGTGCAACAGCCTGCTGCACTTTTGCCGTGGGGTCACCACCTCGTCCTGATGGAAAAGGTGAAGGACCGCGCCGCGCGGGCCTGGTATATGCAGGCCGCCGTCGCGCACGGCTGGAGCCGCTCCGTGCTCACCGCGCAGATCGCCCAGCGCGCCCACGCTCGCGCCGGGAAAGCCGTCACCAACTTCGCCGCCACGCTCCCGCCGTCGCAGTCCGACCTCGCACAGCAGACGCTCCGCGATCCCTACCTCTTCGATTTCCTCGCCCTCGGCCCGGCGGCCCGCGAGCGCGATCTCGAGCAGGGACTCGCCGACCACATCCAACAATTCCTCGTCTCGCTCGGCACCGGCTTCGCCTTCGTCGGCCGGCAGGTGCATCTCGAAGTCGGCGGGCAGGACTATTACCTCGACCTGCTCTTCTACCACCTGCGCCTGCGCTGCTTCGTGGTCGTCGATTTGAAGATGGAGGCGTTCCAGCCCGAGTTCGCCGGCAAGATGAACTTTTATCTCTCGGCCGTGGACGACCAGCTGCGCCACCGCGACGACCAGCCGAGCCTCGGCCTGTTGCTCTGCCAGGAAAAGAACCGGCTCACCGTCGAGTATGCCCTGCGCGATCTGAAGAAACCCATCGGCGTCGCCGAGTGGCGCACGCGCCTCGTCGACTCGCTGCCGAAGAAGCTCCAAGGCAGCCTGCCCAGCGTGGCGGAGATCGAGCGGGAACTGGGCCGCCATAAATGATCGCCCTGCCCTCACTCCCTGCGCTCCAATCAACGCCCCCGGCATTTCGCATCCGGAGACCTTTTTAGCACGATGATGAAACCCACCCTCGCCTCGGCCATTTCCGCCTTCGGCGTCTCCGCCAAAGCCAAGCTTTCCAGTCCGTCCGCCACCGGCCAGCCCGAGGATCAACTGCGCGCGCCGCTGGAGCAGCTCTTCGGCGATCTCGCGGAGCTGGCGAACGTCCCGCGCAAGCGACTCGCGCTGATTGGTGAGACTCGCCTCGGCGACCTCAAGATTCGGCCCGACTACGCCGTCATCGTCGACGATCTGCTCGTGGGTTTCATCGAGATCAAGGCCCCGGGCAAGGGCGCCGATCCGCGCAAATTCAAAGACGCACACGACAAGGCGCAGTGGGCGAAACTCCAGTCGCTCCCCAACCTTCTCTACACCGACGGCAACGCCTTCAGCCTCTGGCAAAACGGCGAACTCGTGGACGCCGTCGTCGCACTGGATGGCGACATCGAGTCCGCCGGCGCCAAGCTCGCCGCGCCCGGCTCGCTCCCCGTCATCATCGAGAGTTTCCTCCGTTGGGAGCCGACCCCGCCGCGCAGCGTCAAGGAGCTCGCCCAAGTCAGCGCCCGGCTCTGCCGTTTGCTCCGCGACGAGGTCACCGAACAGCTCGCGCGCCACAGCGAGGCGCTCACCGCCCTCGCCGCCGACTGGCGCAAGCTGCTCTTCCCCGAAGCGACCGACGAACGCTTCGCCGACGGCTATGCCCAGGCCGTCACCTTCGGTCTGCTAATGGCGCGAGCGAAGAAGATTCCCCTCTCCTCCGGCCTGCAGTCCGTCGCCGCCGAACTCACGAAATCGAACTCCCTCATCGGCGCCGCCCTCCGTCTCCTCACCGACAACGCCGAAAACCAGCAAACCATCCAGACCTCCCTCCGCACGCTCACCCGCGTGCTCGACGTCGTCGATTGGGCGAAAATTTCCAAAGGCAAGTCGGACGCGTGGCTCTACTTCTACGAGGACTTTCTCGAAGTCTACGACAACGACCTCCGCAAGCTCACCGGCTCCTACTACACGCCGCCCGAAGTCGTCGCCGCGATGGTCCGGCTCGTGGACGATGTGCTGAAAAGCCCGCGCTTCGGCCAATCCGCCGGCCTCGCCGCGCCCGCCGTCACGCTCGCCGATCCCGCGACCGGCACGGGCACGTTCCTGCTCGGCGTGCTGCGTCGCATCGCCGCGACCGTCGCCGAGGACGAAGGCCAGGGCGCCGTGCCGGCCGCGATTGAGGCGGCCGTCGCCCGGCTCATCGCCTTCGAGATGCAGCTCGGCCCCTTCGCCGTCGCCCAGCTCCGCATCCTCGCCGAGATCGTCGAACTCACCGGCAAGACGCCCAAGTCTTCCGCGCGGATGTTCGTCACCAACACCCTCGGCAATCCCGACGACGACGAGGGCTGGATTCCCGGCATCCTCGCGCCGATCGCGAAGTCGCGGAAGGACGCCAACAAGATCAAGCGCGACGAGCCGATCACCGTCGTCCTCGGCAATCCGCCCTACAAGGAAAAGGCCAAGGGCCTCGGCGGCTGGGTCGAGGGCGTCGACGCCGATCCGAGCAAACCCGCGCCGCTGACCGAATGGATGCCGCCCGCCGAGTGGGGCGCGGGCGCGCATTCGAAACATCTGCGCAACCTCTACGTCTACTTCTGGCGCTGGGCGACTTGGAAGGTCTTCGACCATCACCCGGCCCACACCCACGGCATCGTCTGCTACATCACCGTCGCCGGCTTCCTCTCCGGTCCCGGCTTCCAAAAGATGCGCGACTACCTCCGCCGCACCTGCGACGACATCTGGGTCATCGACTGCTCGCCCGAGGGCCACCAGCCCAACGTGCCCACCCGCATTTTCCAAGGCGTGCAACAACCCGTCTGCATCGTGCTCGCCTCGCGCTCGCAGAGGAAACGCGCCGGCGAACCCGCTACCGTGCGCTTCCAAGCCCTGCCCCTCGGCAAACGTGAAGCGAAATTCGACGCGCTCGCGAAAATCACGCAGGGCGGCAAGGCGTGGACCGAGTGCCCGACCGACTGGCGCGCCCCCTTCCTGCCCGCCTCGACCGGCGCGTGGGCGACGTTTCCGAAACTGGAAGACCTGTTCGACTGGAACGGCTCCGGCGTCATGCCGGGCCGCACGTGGATCATCGCGCCCGATGCGAAGTCGCTCGAAGACCGCTGGCAGCGTCTCATCACCGCGCCGGCCGGCGAGAAGGAGACGCTTTTTCATCCCCATCTGCGCAACGAGAAACTTGGCGACAAGCACTCGAAGAAGATCGTCGAGGTTCCTCTCGCCGGTTTTGCGCCACGATCCAAATCCGTCGCTTTCGATGACGGCGCGTGCGTCACGCCGGTGCGCTATGGTTACCGCTCGTTCGATCGCCAATGGATCGTGCCTGACAGCCGCCTGATCAATCAGGCCAACCCTGAACTGTGGAGGATTCGTTCCGAGCGGCAGGTTTTCCTCAACGCGCTGGCCCGCACATCGCCAACCGCCGGCCCGGCGTTTACGTTCACCGGGCTCGTTCCCGATCTCGACCACTACAACGGTCGCGGCGGCCGCGTCTTCCCGCTCTGGCGCGACGCAGCGGCGACGGTCCCAAACCTTCGCCCCGCGCTGCTCGCGTTTCTCGGCACGCGCTACGGCTCTCCCGTTTCCGCCGAAGATCTCTTCGCCTACCTCGCGGCGGTCGCCGCCCACCCGCCATTCACCGCGCGTTTCCAGGACGACCTCTCGACGCCCGGCCTGCGCATACCGATCACGGCGGACGCCGCTCTCTTCTCGGAAGCCGCCGCGCTCGGTCGCGAGGTGATCTGGCTGCACACCTTCGGCGAGCGCTTTGCCGATGCTGCCGTCGGCCGCCCGCCCGAGCCGCCGCGTCTGCCGGTCGGTCAACGCCCGCACATCTCCGCCGCTGGCGCCATCCCCAGCGACTCCGAGTCGATGCCCGACACGCTCAACTACGACGCCACCCAGCAGCGCCTCCTCGTCGGACGCGGCTGGATCGACCACGTGCCGCCCGCCGTGTGGAGCTACGAAGTCTCCGGCAAGCAGGTGCTCGTGCAGTGGTTCAGCTACCGGAAAAAGAACCGCGAACGCCCGATCATCGGCGACCGCCGCCCGCCCTCGCCGCTCGGCCAAATCCAGCCCGACCACTGGCTGCCGGAATACACCACCGAGCTCTTGAACGTGCTCCACGTGCTCGGCCGCCTCGTCGCACTCGAACCGGCCCAAGCTGGCTTGCTCGAGAAAATTTGCGCCGGCCCGACGCTGACGGAAGAAGACCTGCGCGCGGCCGGCGCGTTTGCAGCGTCAGCCGCGATTCGCGCGGTCCCGGCCGACACGGGCCAGCACGAACTCTCGCTGGGCTGAAAACCAATTCGGCCGACGACAAGGTCGATTGGCGCGATAAACGTCGGATTGAGCCAGTCCCAGCGACACGGGCGCCGGCGTCCCTGACGGCGCCGCGAACGTGGCGCGTGTCTCGTTCACGGGTTTTGTCGCCGCCGGGGACGGCGGCGACCACCTCGGAAAAACCGCGCGGAGCTACTTCCCCCAGCCGGCGTAATGCGCGCCGAAACCCATGCGCAGCGCCCAATCCGCGATCGTCTTCGACACCGGTGACGTGCCGCTCGATCCGCCGTGACCGGCGTTCGACTCGATGTGGATCAGAATGGGACCGCTATCCGGCGCCGCGCCGGCCTGCGCCGCCGCCGTGTATTTGTAGGAGTGCGCGGGATACACGCGGTCGTCGTGATCGCCGGTCGTCACGAGCACGGCGGGATACTTGGCGCCGGACTTCACGGTA
Source organism: Candidatus Didemnitutus sp. (assembly GCA_041906465.1). Taxonomy (GTDB): domain Bacteria; phylum Verrucomicrobiota; class Verrucomicrobiia; order Opitutales; family Opitutaceae; genus Didemnitutus. Next base: position 296,509 of record JAYRJE010000001.1, read on the forward strand.
TGCAGCGGCGAATACGCCCGCAGATACGCGAAGCCTTCCGGCGTGTCCGAGTTGCCGTAGTCGCTCGCCCACGCGGCGCCGACAGTGAACTTGTGATAGCGCAGCATGTCCATGACGCCGACTGCCGGCACCGCCGCCGCACAGACATCCGGCCGCTGGTTCACGACCGCGCCGAGCAGCAACCCGCCGTTGGAGCGGCCGTCGAGCACAAGCTTCTGGTGCGACGTGTAGCCGTTCGCGACCAGCCAGTCGGCGGCACCGATGAAATCGTCGAACACGTTTTGCTTCCGCTCCTTCGTGCCCGCCTTGTGCCACTGCTCCCCGTATTCGCCGCCGCCGCGGAGATTCGCCACCGCGAAGACGCCGCCGCGCTCGATCCAAACCAGCGGCGGCACGGCAAACGCGGGCTTCATCGACACGTTGAAACCGCCGTAACCGTAGAGCCAGCCGGGCGCGGAGCCGTCGAGTTTCAGCCCTTTCTTGTGGACGAGAAACAGCGGGATCTTCGTGCCGTCCTTCGACGGGAAGAACACCTGCTTCACCTCGTAGCCCGACGTGTCGAACGCGATCTTCGTCTCCGTGTGCGTGTCGGTTTTGCCGCTCGCAAGATCGTGCCGGAGCACCGTGCCGGGCGCCAGGAACGAGCTGAAACCCACGAACACCTCGGTGTCCTTGAACTTACCCGTGACCGACGTCACCGAGCCGAGGCCCGGCAATGGAATCTCGCCGGCGGCTTTGCCTTCGAGATTGAACAGCGCGATGCGATTCGCCGCGTCGCGCATGTAGGTGGCGACGATTTTGCCCGCGGAAATGCGCACGAGTTCCAGCGTATCCTGCGACTCCGGCACGATTGTCTTCGCGGCCGCCAGGCCGGCGTCGAGATCGACCGCGATCACCTGGCCACGCGGTGCGCCGGCGTTGGTGGATAAATAGAACGTGCGGCCCACATTGCCGATGAAGCCGTAGCGCGCCACGAAATCGTCCACGAGTTTCACGACTTCGCCCCCGAGCTTGGGCGCGGCGCCGTCGACGAGATCGACGTAATAGAGCGCGTTGCCGAGCTTGCCCGGCTGCGTGACGCCGATCACGAGGTAGCGTCCGTCGGACGAGACCTGCGCGCCAAAGCTCCACGCCGGATTGTCCGGCATCGCGAACACCAACGTGTCCTCGCTCTGCGGCGTGCCGACGCGGTGATAGTAAATCTTCCGGTTTTCGATTTTCGAAAACACCTTCGCGTTGCCTCCCGGCGGCTCAGGCAGACGCGAGTAGAAGAAACCCTTCGCGTCGTGCGTCCAACTCAGGCCGGAGAACTTCACCCATTTGATTTGGTCATCCGCGTCGGTGCCTGTCGCGATGTCGCGCAAATAAAACTCATTCCAGTCCGAGCCCGCGCGTGCGAGGCCGTAGCCGAGCCATTTGCCATCCGGCGAAGGCGACGTGACCGTCACCGCGACCGTGCCGTCGGCCGACAGCGTGTTCGGATCGATGAGCACACGCGTCGTGCCGCTGAGGCCTTCCTGCACGTAGAGCGGCGACTGGTTTTGCAGGCCGTCGTTGCGGGTGAAGAAATACCACTTTCCCTCCTTGAACGGGACGCTCGTGCGCGGAAAGTTCCACAACTCAGTGAGCCGCTGGCGAACCTGATCGACCTCGGGCATCTGGGCGAGCCGCGCATCCGTAAACTCGTTCTGCGCCTGCACCCACGCTTTCGTTTCGGGCGAGTCGATGTCCTCGAGCCAGCGATAAGGATCGGGAACTTTTGTGCCGTGATAGTCGTCGTAGTGTTCGACCGTCTTGCTAACCGGATAGGATGCAGCGAGTGCCAGTGCGGGCACGAGCGCCGCCAACGGGGTAAGTGCGATACGCATGGGCGCCGAGGAAACGCGAAAACGCCGGCGCCGCAAGCGCGCGTCCGCGCTTTTCCGCCGCGATCCGACCGCGCCGTAAATCCGGTGTAACGCCATTCGACGCCGCGGAACCTAAAGACTTTCCAGCGCACGAAGAGGCATGCCCGCAACGCCCGGACATACTCGCGACACCCGCTTCGACTCTCTGCGGGGGCTCTTCGTCGTGTTCATGGCGCTGAATCACATCGAGTCGCCGCTGCGCGTGGCGACCGATCAGGCTTTCGGTTTCGTCAGCTCCGCCGAGGCGTTCGTGTTCATGTCGGGCCTGGTGGCCGGTTGGGTCTACGCGCGCCGGCTGCGGGAACGCAGCTTCACCGACGCGCTCTCCGCCACCGCGCGCCGAGCGGGCACCGTTTACCGCACGCATCTGATCACCTATTTCGGCGCGTTCATCTGGACGCTGCTCTACACGCTCTACACGCGCGAAGTCTCGCCGTTGCTCCCGCCGTGGTTCGTCACCGAACCGTTTACCGCCCTCTGGCTCGGCGCCCTGCTGCTCTATCAACCCGGCCTGCTCGACATTCTGCCGATGTATTGCGCGTTCCTGCTCGTGCTGCCATGGGTGCTGCGCGCCACGCTGCGCGGCAACGGCCTCATCATCCTCGCGGTGAGCTTCGCAACGTGGGCGTTCACGCAAGCGGCCGACGGCGGCATCTACACGTGGGGCGGCCGCATCGGTCTCGGCGCGTTCCATCCGCTCGCTTGGCAACTGCCTTTCATGGCAGGTGCAGTCCTGGGCGCGCACAAGGCGGCCGGCGTTACGCTCCTGCGTCCGCGCGCGCTGCCGCTCGCGCTCGCCTGCGCCGGGGCGGTCGCGCTGTGGCTGGTGCGCCATGGGTTCCTCGCGGCTCCGCTACCCGCCGATCAACTCGCGCAGCTCACCAACAAAACCACGCTCGGCGTGCTCCGCTTGGCCAACTTCGCGCTGGTGGCCTACCTCGTCGCGAGCGCCGCGACCGTTTTTCCCCGCGCGTTTCGCTGGCGTCCGCTGGCGATCGTCGGCGAAGCCGCGCTGCCGGCATTCGCGGCGCAAGCGCTCGTGGCGATCGCGCTCATCACGTATCCCGAGCTTTTTGCCGCCACGCCGCTCGGCCGCTGGATCGCCACGCTCGTCATGCTCGCGACCATCTTCGGTGTCGCCTACGTGCGCCGTTGGCAGCGCAACCGTCGCATCGAGCTGGCGCTCGCCCAGCTCCTGCGCGCGCCCGCGCCGAAACCGCCACCGCGCGACATCGCCCACGCCGCGCAGTGAAGGGACAGTAGCGCCGGCTTCCGGCCGGCAACGCCGTTTGAAAGCCGGCTGGAAGCCGGCGCTACTTCCTGCTCTGCTCGCGCGCGTGAGTTCCCTTTCGCCCGCCGAGCGCCTCGCGCGCCAGATGCAATTCATCATTGAAGCTGACAAGCTGAAGGAAGTCTTCCGTCAGACCTTGTGCACGCAGAGCCGCCGCGCGGAAAACAGCGCCGAGCATTCGTGGCATTTCGCGCTGATGGTCATCACGCTCGCCGAGCACTCGAACCACCAACCGCTCGACGTGTTGCGCGTGCTCAAGATGGTCCTGATCCACGACCTCGTCGAAATCGATGCCGGCGACACCTTCGCCTACGATGTCGTCAACATGGCGACGCAGCACGAGCGCGAGGCGAAGGCCGCCGACCGCATCTTCGGTCTGCTGCCACCCGATCAAGCCGCGGAGTTCCGCGCGCTTTGGGACGAGTTCGAGGAAAAGACCACGCCCGAAGCCCGTTTTGCGGCCGCATGCGACCGCTTCCACCCGATGCTCCTCAACTGTCTCACGGGCGGAGTCGGCTGGAAAAAGCACGGCGTCACCTACGACAAAGTCGTGGCCCGCAACCAACACGCGCGCGACGGCTCGACGGCGATCTGGGCTTACGCGCTGAAGATGATCGACGACGCCGTCGCAAGTGGCGCCCTCCCCAAGGCTCCTTGACGGCGCGGGGACGCCATGCCTCACCGCCCGGAGCGGCAACTTACCCACCTGGCATCCGAGATTTTCCGCGAGCCCCGTTCAGGCGCTTCGGAGCGACGCGCAGATTGCGTCGGCCCTGGCGCACCGTTTCGATCCGCACCGTGACTGCCACACACCTCGCCCCGGCTCTGCTTCTTCCGCTCTTCGTTTGGCGTCTTTACCAGCGCGTGCGCCGCAATGAAATCCGGCAGCAATTCCGCCGGCACCGGCTCGTCGCCCGCGTCGTATTGGTCGCGCTCCTCACCGCCAGTGTGCTGGCGCTGGCTTGCCCGCACCTGCCGTCAATCGAGGCCGGCCTCGGTGGCTTGCTCGCCGGTGCACTCCTGGGAATCGCCGGCCTGCGGCTCCCCCGGTGGGAGATGACGCCCGAGGGAAATTTCTACACCCCCAATGCCTTTCTCGGCGGCGGATTGGTGCTCGTGCTCGCCGGGCAGCTGCTGGAGCGCACGTCCATGCTCGTCGCCGAACCTCGCACGTCGGCCGCGGCGCTGGATTTCCTCTTTCACTGTCCGTTTACGCTGGGGATTTTTGGCCTCACCGCGGGATACTACCTCGCCTACCGCACCGGCGTGCTCACGCGGGGCCGCAAGATCGGCTGACCGCACGCCACGAATATCGGATTGAGTCGCACCGCGCGGCGCGGTTCGCTGCGCGCGGGCAACTCGATGAACAAGCACGCGCCATGGCTGCACCGCGAACTCGCGCGGTGGGTCGACGAGAAACTCGTTTCGCCGGAACAGGCGGAACTGCTGCGGCAGCGCTACCCCCTCGCCGCGCCCGGACTGTCGTGGGGACTCATCGTTTTCGCCACGACGGGTGCCTTGGTGATCGGCCTCGGTGTCATCCTGCTGCTCGCCTATAACTGGGACGGCATTCCGAAATTCGCGAAGCTGGCGCTGATCTTCGGGGCGATGCTCGGCGCCCACACGGCCGGATTGCGCTGGCTGCGCTGCGCGGACTGGCGCGCGCGGCTCGGTGAGGCGATGCTGGTCCTCGGCACAATGTTCTTCGGCGCCGCCATCTGGCTCGTCGCGCAGATCTACAACATCGATGAGCACTACCCGAACGGCTTTCTCACCTGGGCCGCCGGGGCGCTGGCATTGGCGTGGGCGGTCCGCTCCACTGCGCTCGGCATCCTCGCCGTGTTGCTGGTGGGCATCTGGGGCGGCTGCGAGGCGGTGGACTTCAACCGGCCCGGCCACTGGGCCATGCTGCTGGTCGTGCTCGGGGTTGCGCCGCTCGCGTGGCGCAACCGCTCGGCCGTGCTCCTCGCGCTGTGCGTGGCGGCAGCGCAAGCGCTGCTGCTGCTCAACCTCGGCGTGTGGGGCGCCGGCGCGCACCTGTTCACCGCCTCGCTCGCTTTCGCCGTGCTGCTCGCGGGCGCGGCGCGGCTCAGCGGCGCGACTTTTACCGCCGGGGCACGAGTCATGGAGGGTTTCGGTTACGGTGTCTTCCTGGTCTGCGCGTATCTGCTGACGTTTCGTGGCGCGACGCGCGGATTGCTCGACTGGGAACGCGCGCACGGCTGGCGGCCGGAACAAGCGGTCGCGGTCGGCTGGTTCTTGTTCGGCACCGCCGTCGCGCTGTGGGCGTGGGTGGCGCGACGCGCGCTGTTCGCCCGCAAGCTCGAGGTCGAGCGCACGGACTGGTTGTTGCCGATCGCATTGCTCTACGCCTTCGGCATCGCCGCGATCGGCGCGCGCGGTTGGGAGCAGTTTGTCGCGTGGTCGTTCACTGCGTTGCTGCTCGGACTCGCCGCTTGGTGGATGTGGCGCGGCTGCCAGCAAAGTCGGCTCGGCATCACCGTGCTCGGCTCCGTCGTCCTCGCTGCGCTGGTTGCCGCGCGCTATTTTGATCTGTTCCAGAGCATGGCGTCGCGCGGCGTGGCGTTCATTCTGCTCGGCGGACTGTTCCTCGCCGAAGCGCTCTACTACCGCAAAATCCGCCGCGACATGGGAGGAGGCGCACCATGAAGCTCCGCTTCGCCCTGCTCGTCGTCATCGCGCAGATTGTGCTGGTCGCGTTCATGGCCGCGCAACGCGAGTGGATCGCGCGCACCGGGACGCCGCTCATGCTCCGCACGGCGCCAATCGATCCGCACGACCCGATGCGCGGCGAGTTCGTGCGCTTTCGTTACGAGATCAACGTCGTCCCGGCGCACTTCTTCCGCGGTAGCCTCGAGGCGTGGAAAAGCGAACGAGACTACCGCGCCTCCCGCCGGCTAAAGGATCACGTCGTCTACGCCGCGCTGGAGAACGATGCGCACGGGTTTGCCCAACTGGTCGCACTCAGCGACTCGCCGCCGGAACGCGGTCCGTTTTTGCGCGGCCGCGTCGCGTTCGCCACGGCCGGCACGACCGGCATCGAATCCGTCCAGGTCCGCTACGGCATCGAGGCGCTGTTCATGCAACAAGGCGCCGCAAAGCAGGTCGAGACGCTCGCGCTCGGCGAGCGTCGGGGCGTGCCCATCGATTGCACAATAACGGTCGGCGCCTCCGGCATCGGCGTGCTGCGCTCGTTTGCCTGGGAGCCGCTCGGAATCACCGTCACGCCGGATAGCCTGCCGGCCCAATCGCAAACTCAGACGCGCAACCAGCGGCCCACGCCGCAACTCGCCGGAATCTCGGGCGTCACGGTGGAGCTGAAGAACTTCAGCAATCATGACCTCGCCGTGGTCGATTTGCCCGACGGCAAATCCTTCCGGCTGCGTGCCGACGCCGGTTCCGAAGCGGGCAGCTACCGCTGGGTCAGCGATAACCTCCGCCCCTCCTCGAGCCAGGATCGCATCCGCATCGTCGTGCTGCGGCCGGGCGAAACGCACCGCGTGCATCTGGATCTCACGGATCCGCACTGGTGGGTGGAAGGCGGCCCCACCAACCAAGCGGCCACGCCGCTCGCCGACGTGCGTGAACGCTGGCGCGCGCGCTTCCGCATCGAATACGCGCCTCCGCCGTCCGACGCGCTGCGCGGCCTGCCGCACGCGGACCTCGTCCGTCACGTGCCGCTCGTTTCGCGCGTGTTCACCGGCGGCGCGGATTGACGCGAGGCATCACCACGTGCCGGCGACGCCGACCGAACAGAGGACGCGCGTGTAAGCGCGCCCCGGCGTGTTCGGCAGAAGCCCCTCGGCCGCCTCACGCGCGATCGTGGCATCGAGGAGCACCTGTTCGCTGCAGCGGTATTCGAGCGCGCACGTCGTCGTGAGGATCTGGTCGTGCCACGGTTTGGTGCCCGGATAGGCATCGCGATGATTGTCACCGTCGGCAAATCGCTGGCCGAGCCGCGCCGCCCACGTCGCGTTCAGACGATGTTTCCAGCCGAGTTCCCAGGTCGAATCCTCGTAAACGCCGCGCCCGCTCGAGGCGGGCCAGAGGCGATGCAGACCGGTCAAGGAAACCGAGTCGGCGGCGCTCGGCGTCCATGCGATCGACGCTTCGACGTAAGGCGCGGTCCGCTGCCGTCCGAGTTCCGCGGGTTGGTGCTCGGTGAACCGGCGAAAATCCGGTCCCGCGCGCAAATCCAGTTTCCAGTGCGGCGACCACCGGCCTTCGAGACCGACCAGGATGCGCGCGAGATCGCTGGTGCTGTTCAGACCGACGACGGGCGGGCGATCGCCCTGCCGCTGGCGGCCGACCCGGGCGCCCGCGACCCACGCGAGTCCCGGCCTGAATTCGCGCGCGAACTCGGCCCCGACGCTGTATTCGCCTCGATCGACATACGCGGCACAGCCGCTGGCAAAACCGGTGTGGAAATCCTGCTCGATCCCCGCCGCGAGCACCCGCCACCAACCGCCCGGCTGCGCAACGGTGAGGCGCGCGCCGCCCTTGAGCACCGTCTGCGCCCGCCGCGCGCGCACCGGCTCGCTGCCGAGCGCAGGCGCACCGCCCACGACGTTGTAGACCGGCGCCAAATGCTCGCCGTTCGTCCACAGCGCGTTTAGCGACACGTCCCAACTCGCCGCGCCCCGCGCTCCCGCCCAGGCGGCACGCACGCGGTGGTCGTCATGATTCTCCGCGGCGTGACCGGCGTAGCGAAACACCTCGGCACGATAGCCGCAGTCCAGTTTGCCGACGCCCATCGCCCCGCTCCACGAGGTCCCGGCCGCCGCACTCGTGACCCACGCGCCTTCGCGTGCCGACGCCGTGGCCGTCGCGCCGGCGACCAGCGCACCGCCGTCCTGCAGGAAGACGTTGGAATCATACGTTATCCGGGCCGCGGCCTCTGCATGCACGGCAGCCGGCGACGGCTCCGCCGCGCCCCACACGGACGCGATCAAACCAGCGAAAAAAAAGAGACCCGGACCAGCCGGGCGACGTGTGACCATGCTCACAGCGTAGCCGGCCGCCGCTCCACGCACCCGGCACCCATTGCCAAATTTCGCGCGTCGCTTCTTGCATGACACAATAGCTCGCGCTGAAGAAGGGGTTTGGCCAAAAACTGCACAGGAAAATTCAACCACGCTCAGCTATCGTTTTTCCCGTGGACACACTCACTTCCCTCTTCACCCAGGAATCCGTCGCCCGGACGGTCGTGCTGCTCGCGGCAGCCGGCGCCGCCGGCACGGCCTTCGGCAAACTGAAAGTGCGCGGCGTCGGCCTCGGTGTCGCAGGCGTGCTCTTTGCCGGTCTCGTGCTCGGACACCTGAAGCTCGCGCCCAACCACGAGGTATTGGACTTCGTGCGCGAGTTTGGGCTGATCCTGTTCGTCTACACGCTCGGCCTGCAGATCGGCCCCGGTTTTTTCTCTTCGCTGCGCGAGCGCGGATTGGCGCTGAATCTTTTCGCCGCGTCCATCGTGCTCGGCGGCTCGGCGATCGCCGCACTGTTGATTTTCATGCATCGCCTGCCGCTCCCCGCCGGCATCGGCTTGCTCTCGGGCGCGACGACCAACACGCCCTCGCTGGCCGCCGCCGGCGAAGCGTTCAAACAGATGGGCGCGGCGCCGGACGCCACCGCCATCCAGGGCCTGGCCTACGCGGTCGCGTATCCCTTCGGCATTCTTGGCATCATCATCGCGATGGTCGCGGTGCGAAAGCTCTTCCGCGTCGATGTCGCCCGCGAAGTGCGGGAAGCCGAAACCGCCCTGCGCCCGACCGCGCCGCCCCCGACCGGCCGCAGCCTCGAGGTGCGCAACGCCAATCTTGTCGGCCGCCGCATCGACGCCATCCCGAGCCTCCGCGGCTCGCACGTCGTCGTCTCGCGTTTCTCGCGCGCCGGGATCGTTGACGTCGCCCGGCCCGAGACCGAGCTCGCGCTCGGTGACGTGCTGCACGTCGTCGGACCCGAGGAAGAAGTGGATGCGTTGCGCGTCGTCGTCGGCGCCGAAGCGGGCGTCGATTTGAAGTCTGTCCCCGGCCGCGTTTCGAACCGCCGGCTCCTCGTGACGAAGACGGCCGTGCTCGGCAAACCGCTCGGCGATCTCGACGTGCTTGCGCAGCACAGCGTCGTCATCACGCGCGTGACCCGCAACGCACTCGAATTTTCGCCGCGCCCGGGCTTCAAGCTGCAGTTCGGCGACATCCTGATGGCGGTCGGCGAAGAGCCCGGCATCGACGCCGTGGCCGCCGCGGTCGGCAACTCGACCAAGGCGCTCGATCATCCGCACCCGATCCCGTTTTTCCTCGGCATCGCGCTCGGCGTGATCGTCGGCTCGATCCCGCTCGCGATTCCCGGCTTGCCCGCGGCGGTAAAGCTCGGTCTCGCCGGTGGTCCGTTGCTGGTGGCGATTTTCCTCTCGCGTCTCGCCAACACCGGCTCGCTCGTCTGGCACCTGCCGCCGAGCGCCAACTTCATGCTGCGCGAGATGGGCATCACCCTCTTCCTCGCCGCCGTCGGCATGAAATCCGGCGAGCGCTTCGTCCAGGTGCTGCTGGGAGGCGACGGGCTCACGTGGCTCGCTTACGGCGCGTTGGTGACAATCGTCCCGCTCCTGGCGGTCGGCATTCTCGCGCGAGCGTGGAAGAAGATCAATTACACCGAACTGTGCGGGCTGCTCGCCGGCTCGATGACTGATCCGCCGGCTCTCGCGTTCTCGCAACAATCCACGGGCAGCGACGCGCCCGCCGTTTCCTACGCGGCCGTCTACCCGCTCGTGATGCTGCTGCGCGTGTTCACGGCGCAGCTGTTGGTATTCCTGCTCTGGCGCGTGGCCAGCGGTGCGTAGGCCGCCAGCCGAGCTCAGCTCAAATCCCGGAACGAGCCGAACTCCGGATCGAACAACCGGCGGTAAGTGCGCACGATCATGCCGTCGGTGAGACCGGCGAGATAGTCGCAGATCCGCCGCGCCTTGCCGTCGAGCGTCTTCTCGGCGTCGATGAGGCGGCTCACGTTGCCTGGCAGGATGCGAATGACGCGCTCGCCGCGCTCGGCGTAGTTGTCCCAGATGGCCTGATAGAGGGCATCGAGGATGACGCGGGCCTTGTGCTCGAGTTGCTCGAGCTGCGGGCTCTCGAAGATCACGTCGTTGGCCATCTTCTTGAAAAAGGTGGATTCCTCCACCGCGGCGGCGTCGACGACGAGTTCGTAGGCGTAGCGGTTGGTCTTTCCCGCCATGAAATTGTCGCGCTCCTTGAGTCGGCAGGCTTGGATGAACGAACCGATTTTCTGCGAGAAGACGTTCTCCAGCCGGTCTGCGCGGATGGCATCGAACAGCGAATCCATGTGGCGCTGCTTCGCGGCGTCGATCTCCTCGCCCGCGGCCCAGCGTTCGACGCGCTCGATCGTGAGGAAGCCCGCGCGCACGCCGTCGACGATGTCGTTGAGCGAGTAGGCGGCGTCGTCGGCCCAGTCCATGATCTGACACTCGACGCTCTTGAACTCGTTGAGCGCATTGCCGCGCATGAGCGGCCCGGGGATGCGCGCGTCGCCGAACACCCAATCGCGGATCGGCGCCTGCGAATCGTAGATAAAGTGGTTGATCGGCGGGGTCGCGAACTCGGTGTAGAGTTTCTTGTATTTCAGGATGCCATCGAGCAGCGCGCGCGTCGGCTGCATGCCCTTCACGCCGGTTTCGTTCTGGTAAATGGTTTCGCAGAGCAAGTGCAGCGTCTGCGCGTTGCCCTCGAAACCGCCGCGGCGCTTCATCAGTTCCTGCAACGTTCGCTCGCCGCTGTGGCCGAACGGCGGATGGCCCATGTCGTGCGCCAGGCAGCTCGCCTCCACGAGATCGGAGTCGATGTAGAAATCCTCCTTCAGCGGCGCACCACGGCTGAGCAGGAAATGGCAGATCGAACGCCCGATCTGCGCCACCTCCATCGAGTGCGTGAGCCGGGTGCGGTAGAAATCGTATTCGCCGCTCAGGAATACCTGCGTCTTCGACTGCAGCTTGCGGAAAGCGTGGGCGTGGATGATGCGATCGCGGTCGATCTGGAACGGGCTGCGGTAATCGGGCTTCCGGCCCCCGCCCCACTCCTGCACGTCGAAGGCGTTGTAGAATCGGTTCTGCGGCATCGGCGCTGTTCGTCCTGCAAAGCCCGCCGCCCCGCAACGCCAAAAGACGCCGCGTCTCCGCGGCCCGGATTTCCTTCGACTCCATCCGCCGCCTGCGCACCGTGCGGCCATGCCACGCTTGACCTTACCCCGCCGCCTGGTCGTTGCCGGCGTGCTCGCGCTCGTTGCCACGACGGCCGTTCTCTCGGCCGCGGATGCTCCTGCCAAGTCCCTGATCCATGCCACCGACCTGCTGAAAGTGAAACAAGTCGAGGCGCCCGCACTCTCACCGGACGGCAAATGGATTGTTTATGTCGTCCGCTCCATCGAGCCGAAACCGGACGCGAAGGACGACTGGAGTTACCACACCAATCTCTGGCTCGCGCCCGCCGACGGCAGCAGCGCACCGCGCCAGCTGACGCGCGGCACCAGCGCCACCGCGCCGGTGTGGAGCCCGCAAGGGGACCGCATCGCGTTCGTGCGCACGCTCGAGAAGGAGAAGCCGCAGGTTTTTCTCCTTCCCCTCGCGGGCGGTGAAGCCACGCCGATCACGAAGACCGAGACCGGCGCGACCGCACCGCGCTGGTCCCCTGACGGCACAAGAATCCTCTTCCTTTCCTCGCTCAGCTACGCCCAAGCCCGCGCCGCGCTGGAGAAAGCCGGTCAGAACGCGCAACCCGGGTGGAAGACCGAGCGCCCCGGCCGCACGGCGAACGACGTCGGCAATTGGGGGTTCAAGAAGCCTGTCGCCAAAGAGCCCGTCGCTGCGACGACTGACACTGCATCGGGGACGGCGAAGGAGAACCTGCCGAAAGCGGATGCGGACGGCTCGCTCGCCGAACGCCGCGAGTGGCTCGCGAAGAACGAGGCCGACGGCAACCCGCGCGTCCTCACGCGCCTGAACTTTCTCTCCGAATCCGACATCACCGCCGAGCAGACCTTCGCGCACGTCTTCGTTCAAGCGGCCCGCGAAGGCAGCGAGGCGCAGGATCTCACTCCCGGCTTCGTCAGCTACAGCGGCGCCGAATGGATGCCCGACGGCCAAGCGATCGTTTGCGCCGCTGCCGCCGACGTCACGCCGCACCCCGATCGCGTGCTCACCTCAAGCCTGTTTCTCGTCGATGCCTCCGGTGGCGGTGTGCGCGAGTTCCTGAAACTTCCCGATAACTCCGTGCTCGCACCGCAGCCCTCGCCGGATGGCAGGTGGATCGCGTTCGCGGTCACGCGCGGGCAATTGTTCAGCTACGAGCAATCCGCCGTGGGCATCGTCGCCGCCAACGGCGGCGAACCGAAAATCCTGACGCGGGCGCAGGATCGCTCCGCCACCAATCTCCAGTGGAGCGCGGACAGCTCCGCGATCTACTACGTCGTCGCCGATCGCGGCCGTTTCCCGCTCTGCCGCGTGTCGCTCGCGAGCGGGCAGTTTGAAGTGCTCACGCCCGAGACCGGCTGGGGTGTGCGCGATTACGCGCTCAGCCGCGCGACCCTCGCCCAGGTCGTCACACATCCGGGCAACCCGTCCGAATTGCACGTGGCCGACGTGAACGCCAAGAGCAGCAAGCCCATCTCGTCGCACAACGCCGCGTGGATCGACACCCGCCAGCTGTCCCCGATCGAGGAGCACGCCCTCACGAACGACCGAGGCCAGACCGTGCAATACTGGACGTTGAAACCGACCGCGCTCGAAGCCGGCCGGAAATACCCGCTGCTCCTCCAAATCCACGGCGGCCCGGCCGCGATGTGGGGCCCGGGCGAGGAAAGCATGTGGTTCGAGTTCCAATATTTCGCGGCGCGCGGCTACGCCATTGTCTTCGCCAACCCGCGCGGCTCCGGCGGCTACGGCAAGGAATTCCAGCGCGCCAACTATCGCGACTGGGGCACCGGTCCCGCCGCGGATGTGCTCGCGGCGGCGAGCGAGGCGGCGAAGCAGCCGTTCGTCGACGCGTCCCGCCAAGTTGTCACCGGCGGCTCCTACGGCGGCTATCTCACCGCGTGGATCATCGCACACGATCACCGCTTCAAGGCCGCGGTCGCACAGCGCGGCGTCTACGATCTGCTCACCTTTTTTGGCGAGGGCAACGCCTGGCGGCTCGTTCCGCTCGCGTGGGGCGGCTATCCGTGGGAACCCGGCCTGCGCGAGATCCTCACCGCGCAATCGCCGCTCACCTACGTCGCCCAGATCAGGACGCCGCTCCTCATCCAACACGGCGACAACGACCGCCGCACCGGTTTCGTCCAAAGCGAAATGCTGCTCAAGAGCCTCAAGGTGCTCGACCGCGCGGTGGAGTCCGTCCGCTACCCGCGCGCCACGCACGAAATGAGTCGCAGCGGCGAGCCCAAGCAACGCCTCGACAGCCTTGTGCGCTACGAGGAGTTCTTCCGCCGCTACCTCGGCGAAAACTGAGCCGAGACGGACCCGCACGCAGGACGCGGCGAGTCATCCGCACGCTTGGAATCGTTCGCCAACCGCGGGCCCGCGCTGGCAGCGAGTGCCCTCGCCACGTGCACCGACGAATTCGCTTGGCGCGCCCCGACGCGATCCGCAGTTTCCGCGGCGGGCCGCTCCCCCTCGCTACCTCATGAAATCGCTCCTGCGTTCCCTCCTGGCGGCCGTCGCGCTGACCAGTTCGCTGTCCGCTCAGACCTCCGTCTGGAAAGTCACCCGAGGTGACTCCGTTCTCTACCTCGGCGGCACGTGCCACGTCTTGCGGCCCAGCGATCTCCCGCTCCCCCCCGAGTTCGACCACGCCTACGCCGCCGCTCAGACAGTGGTGTTCGAGACCGACCTGGCACGCGCGCAATCCCCCGAGATGCAGCAGATCATCATGCAGCGAGGCATGTTCACCGACGGCACGACGCTCGAGCAGGCGCTCTCGCCCGAGGCCTGGGCGGCGCTGAAGAAGTATTGCGAACAACGGCAGCTGCCCATCGACCAGCTGCGCCCGATGCGGCCGTGGCTGCTCACGCTCATGCTTGCCGTCATCGAACTCCAAAAGCTCGGCGTGTCCCAGCAAGGGGTGGACGCCATTTATCTCCAACGGGCGAAGGCTGACGGCAAAAGCGTCGGCGAACTCGAGACATTCGAGCGCCAAGTCGCCTTCCTCACCGGCATGGCGGACGACCGTCCCAGCGAACTCGTGCTCAACTCGCTGACCGACCTCGAGGACCTCGCGAAGGAATTCCCGGAACTGCTCGCCGCCTGGCGCCAAGGCGACCTCGCCGCGCTCGAACGGATCATGAACCGCGAACTCCGCGAGAAATACCCCGAGCTGCACCGCAAGCTCCTCGTCGAACGCAACGACGCCTGGCTGCCCGTGATCGAGAAACTTCTCGCCACGCCCGACGTCGAGTTCGTCCTCGCCGGCGCCGGTCACATGTCCGGCGAAGAAGGCCTCGTCGCGCGCCTGCGCGCGCGCGGCTGCCAGGTCGAGCAAATCACCGCCCCGCCAGCGACGAAGTGACGGCGGAGCGCGTTGACCTCAACGCATTCGAAGCCTTGTCCCGCGGAGAGGGAGAGCGCATTGAGGTCAACGAGCTCCAACGCCGCGTCCCGCTCCGCCGCGCGAATCTCTCGCCCGCTTTTCGTCATCGCGCCGTAAAACTGCGGCGCCTGACTTGCGTGCCGTGCTTGCCCTCCTTATATCTCCGGCCATGCCCCACACGCTCTTCCCCACGGCCTTCGGGACCTGCGGCATCGCTTGGAACGAGCACGGCCTCACCGGATTCCAGCTGCCCGAGGACGACGTGGAAGACACCGAGCGCCACCTCGCGAAGAAGGCCCAGAGCAAACCCGCCGACGAGCCGCGCCCCGAATGGCTGCGCCGCCTCATCGAGCGCGTGCAAGCCCACCTCGAGGGCAAGATGCAGGATTTCGCCGACGCGCCCATCGACTGGTCGCGCGTGAGCGACTTCCAACACGCCGTCTATCTGCGCGCCCTCGCGATCAAGCCGGGCTACAAAAAGAGTTACGGCGAGCTCGCCAAGGAAATGGGCTTGGGCAACGAGGCTGCGCGCGCCGTCGGCGTGGCGTTGGCCACGAATCCCTGGCCGCTTGTCGTGCCCTGCCACCGCGTGGTCTCGGCGAGCGACAAGATGACGGGCTTCTCCGCCCCCGGCGGGGTCCGCACCAAAACGCGCCTGCTCGCGCTCGAAGGCGCCGAGTTGATCTCGGAATGAAACGCCCGCGGCAGACCGCTAGGGGCGCTTGTCCTCAAGCGCCCTCGCTGAGCGCCGGAGCGCTCTTCGCGCCTCACGTGTGAAAACAGCTCGCCTGCAATTCGACCCCGCCGCCGCGTTGGCGCATCTGCGCGGGGCCGACGCGGCCCTCGCCGCCGTGATCGATCGCGTCGGCTCCTTCGCCATCGAGCTGCACGCGGTCGACTCGCTCTTCGAGGCGATGCTCCGCTCGATCATCTACCAGCAACTCCACGCCAAAGCCGCCGCCTCGATCCACGCGCGCGTCTTGGCGGTGCTCAAGCGCCACGGCGGCGTCCGGCCCGCCGCCGTGCTCGCCGCGAACGATGCCGAGCTGCTCGGCGCCGGGCTTTCTCGCGCCAAACTCGCCGCGATCCGCGACCTCGCCGCGAAATGCGAACTCGGCGTCGTGCCCACGATCCGCGAAGCGCACGCGCTCACCGACGACGAACTCATCGCCCGCCTCACCGAGGTGCGCGGCATTGGCCCGTGGACCGTGCACATGCTGCTCATCTTCACGCTGGGACGCCCCGACGTGATGCCGACGGGCGATTTCGCGATCCGCCTCGCCTTCAAAAAACTCTACCGCAAGCGCCGCGATCCTAAGCCCGACGCCATCCTCAAACACGCGCGTCGCTGGCAACCCTTTCGCAGCGTCGCCAGCTGGTATCTCTGGCGCTCGCTCGAGTTGCCGCCCGCGGCGCCCGCACGCTTGGTCCGAAAGGGCCAAACTTAAGCGCGACGGGGGCCGCAATAAGCGCCCTTGGAAAGCTCCCCAGCCGGCCGCTTCGCGGTTGTTTCGCCGCAACGCACGCGTAGCGTTCCGGCAACCCTCTCTCCCCCATGTCCGCCACTCGTCCCGCGAAAATGCGCGCCATCGTGAAGCCCACGGCCGGTCCCGGCCTGATCATGACCGAAGCGCCGGTGCCCACGCCGGGCGTCAACGACGTCCTGATCAAGATCCGGAAGACCTCCATCTGCGGCACCGACGTGCACATCAACAAATGGGACAAGTGGGCCGAACAGACGATCAAGCCACCGCTGATCATCGGCCATGAATACGTCGGCACCGTCGCCGACGTCGGCGCGGGCGTCGAAGGCTTCGAACTCGGCCAGCTCGTCACCGGCGAAGGCCACATCGTGTGCGGTCACTGCCGCAATTGCCTCGCGGGCCGTCGCCACCTGTGTCCGAACACCAAAGGCGTGGGCGTGAACCGCGACGGCGCGTTCGCTGACTACGTCATCATTCCGCAGTCCAACGTCTGGAAAGTGCCCGCGAGCATGAACACCGACGTCGTCTCGTGCTTCGACCCGCTCGGCAACGCGGTGCACACGACGCTCTCGTTCGACCTCGTCGGCGAAGACGTGCTCATCACCGGCGCCGGACCGATCGGCTGCATGGCCATCGCCGTTGCCCGCGCCGCCGGCGCCCGCAAGATCGTCATCACCGACGTCAATGACGGGCGCCTCGAACTCGCGCAGAAGCTCAACCCGACGCGCACCGTGAACGTCGCGAAGGAAAACCTCACCGACGTCTGGCACAAGGAGCTCGGCATGACCGAGGGTTTCGACGTCGGCCTCGAGATGTCCGGCAATCCGCACGCGTTGCGCCAGATGATCGACAACATGGTCAACGGCGGCCGCATCGCGCTGCTCGGCATCATGCCCAACGAGGTTGCGATCGACTGGAACAAGGTCGTTTTCAAGATGCTTCACATTAAGGGCATTTACGGCCGCGAAATGTTCGAGACGTGGTATAAGATGACCGCGCTCGTGCAGGGCGGCATGGACATCACCCCCGTCATCACGCACCGCTTCCCCGTCGAGCAATTCCAGGAAGGCTTCGAGCTGATGGGCGCCGGGAAGTCCGGCAAGATCGTGCTGAATTGGGAGTGAAAACCAGGACCAGTCTCTGACTGCCCCACCGCGGGTGGGCGTGGAACAGGCCGGCCCAAAGACCGGCCCTACCCCAGCAGCGCCTTCACCGCCGTGCCGACCGCCACCGCGAGGCACGCCGAGAGCAGCGTGCCGACGAGCACGTATTCCGCGAACGGCCGGTCATCGAGCGCCTTGAAACGCGTGAACGCCTTCGCCGCGAGCACGAAGCCGATGGCGCCATACTGCCCCTGTAGCACGAACAAATAGAGCAACGCCCGCTCGAGCAGACCGATCACGCGACCGCGATTGTATTCGCCGACGTCCACTTCCACCGCGCCCGCCACGCCCGTGCGCAGCTGCGGTTTGAGCCGCAACCAATCGAACACCGCGCGGATGATGAGGTTCGCCTCGTTCGCCGCGAAAAGCAGGCCCAGCAGCACCAGCTGCACCTTGGAATTTGCCACGAGTTCGAACAAGGGCGCCAACGCCGTGCGCTGCACAAGCGCAGTGCCGACGGCTGACCAGATTGAATAGAACTTCATTCCCGCCACCGGCGCCGCGAAGACACTCAACAGCGCCAGCCCTACGATGCCGATGATCAGTCGCGCCGAGTTCTTCTGCCGCGCCGTCGCATCCCAACGCCAGCCGGCGTAGTTCGCCGCCACGATCGTCGCCGCGGCTCCCATCCACGCCACGGAGAAACGGTAGAAAAGCACCAACGCGAGCAATTCGAACAGGCCTTTGCGCAACCAGGCGAAGCCACTCGGCGCCTCGTCCCGCAGCAACATGACGAGGCGCGCCACCAGGACGACGTTGGCGATGGCCAGAAACTCGATGTTCATCGTGCCTTCATCTCCGCGTTGAGCGAGCGGGCGATGTCATCGAGGATGTGCTTCCATTCGTCAAGGTCGGCCGCCCGGATGTTCTTGTTCACGGCCCGCACGGTTATGTCCGTCCGCTTCGCCAGCTCCGGCCCGCTGACGCCGGCCAGCAGTCCGGCGAACACTTCAAAACGCTTCGGCAGCCAGCCCTCCGTGATGCCCGACAACACGGCCAGCGCGCCGCCGGCGAGCGTCCAGTCCGGCGTGTCCACCATCTGCACGCCGAACAGCCGCCGCTCGTTCTTCAACCGCTCGAGCAGCGCCCGCGCGCGGTGAAACGCGGGCCCGTCCATGCCGATCGCCTGCGCGGCGTTCACGTTGGTCGCGAGCGGACCGGCCGCCACCGCAAAGCGCGCCTGCACCGGCGCGATCTGCGCCTGAATGCTCATGAGGTCCGCGAAAACCGACGTCGCATCGCGATACACGGCCTGAAACTCGTCCCCCAGCGTCAGCGTGTAGGGCGAGGCCAGCGCGCGGCCGGCACGAGCGTTGACGCTCTGCAGCACGGTCTTGAGCCGGCGTTGAAACTGCGCCCGCGCCGGCAGGCGACGCGAGGCCACCAGATCCGCGATGATGACGGTATACCCCATGGCGGCCTAGAGAACCATTTCGGTTCCCTTTGTCAATTTGGAACCGTTTCGGTTCCTATATGCGGTATGGAACTGTTTTGGTTCTCCACAGGACCGCCTTGCCTCCTCTCCGTCCGCGGCCCACTTTCGCGCCAATGAATTCCGCTTTCACCGATCACCTCAAGAAGACTCTCGGCGAGATCGATGCCGCCGGCCTCTACAAGCGCGAGCGCGTCATCACCACGCACCAGACCGCCCACATCGCCGTCGCCAGCGGCCAGCGCGTGCTGAACATGTGTGCGAACAATTACCTCGGTCTCGCTGACAATCCCGAGCTCATCGCCGCCGCGCGCGCCTCGCTCGACCGCTGGGGCTACGGCCTCGCCTCGGTGCGCTTCATCTGCGGCACGCAGCAACTCCACAAGGATCTCGAGGCGGCGATCTCCAAGTTCCTCGGCACGGAAGACACCATTCTTTACTCCTCCTGCTTCGACGCGAACGGCGGCCTGTTCGAAACCCTGCTCGGCGCCGAAGACGCCGTGATCTCCGACGAGTTGAACCACGCCTCGATCATCGACGGCATCCGCCTCTGCAAGGCGCAGCGTTATCGCTACAAGAACAACAACCTCGAAGACCTCGAAGCGAAACTGAAGGAAGCCGACGCCAACAAGGCTCGCTTCAAGCTCATCGCCACCGACGGCGTGTTCTCGATGGACGGCTTTATCGCAAACCTCCAAGGCATCTGCGACCTCGCCGACAAATACGGTGCGCTCGTCATGGTCGACGACTCGCACTCGGTCGGCTTCATGGGCAAGACCGGCCGCGGCACGCACGAGCACTGCGGCGTGATGGGCCGCGTCGACGTCTTCACCGGCACGCTCGGCAAGGCCCTCGGCGGCGCCAGCGGCGGCTACACGTCCGGCAAGAAGGAAATCATCGACCTGCTCCGCCAGCGGTCGCGCCCCTATCTGTTCTCCAACACGATCGCCCCGACGATCGCCGCCGCCTCGATCAAGTGCCTTGAGCTGCTCAGTCGCTCGACCGCGTTGCGTGACAAACTCGAGGACAACACGCGCTTTTTCCGCGAAGGCATTCAGAAAGCCGGTCTCACGATCAAGCCCGGCACGCACCCGATCGTGCCCGTCATGCTCGGCGACGCCGCGCTGTCGCAAAAATTCGCCGCCAAGATGCTCGAAAAAGGCGTCTACGTGATCGGCTTCTTCTATCCGGTCGTGCCGCAAGGCGCCGCGCGCATCCGCACGCAAGTCTCCGCTGCACACAGCAAGGATGACCTGGCGTTCGCCATCGAGCAATTCGCCGCCACGAAGCGCGAACTCGGACTATGATCCATGAAAGCACCGCGATTCCTCTTTTTCACTTTGCTCCTTGCCTCTTCTCTCTACGCCACGTCCGCTCAGGACGCTGAAGCCATCAGGGTTTTGCAGACTCAGTTCAGGAGCTTAAGGCATCAACTAGCCGCAACTGAAGCCCCGGAGGAGCGTATCGCACTGCAAAAGAAAGTCGCCGCTTTCATCGAAGAAGCTGCGAACAATGCGTCCGCCGAACTCCGTCCGGTCATCCTGCTGCTGCTGAAGGTCACGATCCCTCTGCAGGAGCAAAGCGCCGAATACACCCAGCTAGTCGAACGCTTTCACGAATCCGGCCATGGCGATCCGGCCACGCTCAAGCAGCGATCCGACATCGCAACACGCATTGGAGAACTCGAAAATCTTGAGAGGAAGAACAACGATTTCATCCAGTCCTTAGCGACGATAAACGAGCGAATGGAAAAGGTTCTCGTCGAGGGAGGTGTGCCCGCGGACTTGCGTGGCGCAGTCATGGCCGGCCATCGCAAGGGAGCGAGTCGCAGCATTCCCGGAATGCTAGAGCTGCGTAAACTCGACGCGGAAGCGTTCGCTCTTACCCGAGAACTCTACCGACACCTCGACGGGCACTGGGGCAAATGGCGTATTGAGGAGAACGATTTCAAATGGACCGATGCAACTGCCCAAGAGAGAAACGACAGTATCCTGGGCAGGCTGCAACAGGTGGTCGATCGTGCAAACATCGCTCAACCGCAGAAATAGTTTTGTTCCGACAATGACACCAATCCTCCCGTTCGCGGCGTTCGCCGCCGTCACCGCCTTCGCGCAATCCCCCGCATCCGCCAAACCCATCACCGCCGTCGACCGCAGCCACATGGACCTCGCGGCCGATCCGGCGAAGGACTTCTACGACTACGCGAACGGCGCGTTCAGCAAAGTGCCGATCCCCGGCGAATACTCCGGCTACGGCGTGAACCAGGAAATCGACGAACGCAATTTCGCCATCCTGAAAGAAATCCTTGAGACCTCCGCGAAGAGCAGCGGGCCGCACGGCACGATCGCCCAACGCGTCGGCGACTTCTACGCCGCTGGCATGGACGAGGCCGCGATCGAAGCCGCCGGCCTCCAGCCGCTCGCGCCGTATTTTTCACAGATCGACGCGCTGGAGAAACCCGCCGACATCATCCCGCTGCTCGGCAAATTCTACGTGCAAGGCACCGACTGCGGCTTCCGCTTCGGCGCCACCGTCGACGACAAGGACAGCACCGCCATGATCGCCGGCTTCGCGCAAGGCGGCCTCGGCCTGCCCGAGCGCGAGTTCTATTTCCGCACCGATCCCAAGTCGGTCGATATCCGCCAGGCTTACGAGGCCCACATCGCGCGCATGTTCGCGCTCGCCGGCGACCAGCCGGAGAAAGCCAAGGCCAACGCCGCGACGGTGCTCGCGTTCGAGACCAAACTCGCCGGCGCGTCGCGCAAGCTCGTCGAACTCCGCGATCCCGAAAAGAACTACAACAAGTTCAAACTCGCCGAACTCGACGGCGCGGTCCCTGGCTTCGACTGGAAAGGCTTCTTCGCCGCCGCGCAGTTGCCTGCGAGCGAGCAAGCCGTGCTCGTCGGTCAGCCGGAATTTTTCAAGGCCTTCGCCGAATTGACGAAATCCGAGCCAATCGAAACCTGGAAAACCTACCTGCGCTGGACGCTGCTGCATGACGCCGCGAACTACCTCGGCCACGCCTTCGTCGACGAGACCTTCGCGTTCTACGGCAAAAAGCTCACCGGCCGCACCGAGTTGCGCCCGCGTTGGAAGCGCGTGCTCGCCGCCGCCGACGGCGCCATCGGCTTCGACCTCGGCCAACTCTACGTGAAGCGCGCGTTCAGTCCCGAAGCGAAGGCCCGCGCGCTCGAGATGGTGAAGTTCCACCTTCAGGCCATGCGCGACCGCATCGCCGCTTCGACGTGGATGAGCGACACCACCAAGCAGGCCGCCTACAAAAAGATCGAGACGATGCGCGCGAAGATCGGCTATCCCGACGTTTGGCGCGACTACAGCGCGCTCACGATCACGCGCGACTCCTACCTCGGCAACATGATCGCCGCGTCGGCATTCAACTATCGCCGCGAAATGGCCAAGCTCGGCCACCCCGTCGACCGCAGCGAGTGGTTCATGACGCCGCAGACCAACAACGCCTACTACGCGCCGCAGCTGAACGAAATGTGCTTCCCCGCCGGCATCCTGCAGCCGCCGTTCTTCGACGAGAACGCCGACGACGCGGCCAACTACGGCGCACTCGCCTCGACCATTGGCCACGAGCTCACGCATGGCTTCGACGACGAAGGCCGCCAATACGACCACGAAGGCAATCTCAAGGGTTGGTGGAACGACGAGGACGTGAAACGCTTCGAGAAACTCGCCGACAACATCGTCGCGCAATACAACGCCTACGAGCCGCTCCCCGGCCTGCACATCGAGGGCAAGCAGACGCTCGGTGAAAACATCGCCGACATCGGCGGCCTGCGCATCTCCTACGAGGCGTTCAAGCTCGCCACGGCGAACAAGCGCCTCATGCCGCTCGACGGCTTCACGCCCGACCAACGCTTCTTCATCGCCTTCGCGCAGGGCTGGCGCACGAACCAGCGGCCGGAAGACGTCCGCACGCGCATCCAGTCCGACGTGCACAGCCCGATCAAGTGGCGCGTGCTCGGTCCCGTCGCGAATTTCCCGGAATTCTACGACGCATTCGGCAAGCCGCGCCCCGCGAACATGCTGCCGGAAGTTTGGTGAGATAAGAACAACCGCTGAAAGCGGTCGCTTAATCGAAGGCGTCGTGGGCAACCATGGCGCCTCTCTCGTGGAGGGCGCGGCTACCGCCGCGCCGCGAACGTCACAATCGCTTCGCGCATCAACGGCACGGCGGTAGCCGCGCCCTCCATCGGTCTTCGCCGGCTCACGGCAACGACGCCGCGAAATCCCGCAGTGCGTTCCAGTAGCGCTCGCCCGCCACGGCAACGAAATCGTTGTGCTGCGCACCTTCGATCCAGAGGTGCGATTTCTTACCTGAGGCAGCCGCGTAGTTTTTTTCGCCGTGGCGGAACGGAATCACTTCGTCCGCGGTGCCGTGCATCACGAGCACCGGACATTTCACGCGGGGCATTTTGCGCAGATTCTCAAACTGATCGAACGGCAGCAGCCGCACGCGCGTCATCACGCGATAAACACTCATGAAGGTCGACTGCAGCACGAGGCCCGCGACCGGCTCGCGCGTCGCGAGGTCCGTGGCCGGTCCGCCACCGAGCGAGCGGCCGACGAGGATCACGCGCGGCAGCGGCACCTTGAGCTTATCCTGCAAATAGCGCGCCGCGGTGGCGTTCGCAGCGTAGATCGCCTTCTCGTTCGGTTTGCCGGTGCTGACGCCGTAGCCGGGATAATCGTAAGCGAACACCGCGAAACCGCGCGCGTGCAACTCGCGCAGGAACGGCTCGAGCGAGCCGAGATCCTCCGCGTTGCCGTGGAAAAACCACAGCGTGTGCTTCGCCGTCGGATTCGGCAGATAAACCGCCGCCAGCGAGCCGCCGTCGGGCGTTGGGATGCGAATCACGTTTTGCGGCTCCTTGCGCGAAGCGTAATCCGGAAAATAAAGCATTCCGTCGACGATGCGCGCGGCGAGCGCGGTGAGCGCGACGAAGGCGAGGAGGAGAACGACCGCCGCGATGAGGATCACACGAAGCACGAGCATATTTCTTGGCGTGTCATTGCGAGGAGCGCAGCGACGAAGCAATCCAGTCAGCTGGATCGCCACGCCCGACTTCGTCGGGCTCGCGATGACAAATCGGAGTGCGGTGTCGTAGGGGCGCCGTCTTGCTGCGCCCGGCTACCGTCGCGCTCGTCGGTCGAGCGCTTCAAGACTGCGCCTCCCCGCTCGTTGTGAGCACTTACCGCGGTCATCGGAATCACCCACCGCTCAACGCGTCGCGCACGGCCTCGACCACGCGGTCGCGCGGCACTTCGCGTTCGGAACGGTCGGTGAGATCGCGGATCTTCACGACGCCTTTGGCGAGCTCGTCGCCGCCGTAGATCAGCGCGAGCTTCGCGCCGGACTCGGCGGCGGCTTTGAACTGTTTGCCGAAGGCGACGTCCTTGAGCGGATATTCGACGCGCCAGCCGGCCGCGCGCAGCGCACGGATGTCGGCGAAGGCCGCGATGCGTTCCTTTTCGCCGCCGATGACGGCGTAGACATCGGGTGCATTGACGAAGGTCGGCGCCAGACCGCGTTGTTCGAGGAGAATGCCGGTCGTGACGTCGCCGATCGCGAAACCGACCGCGGGCAGGTCCGCGTAGCCGAGTTTCTTGACGAGATCGTTGTAGCGGCCGCCGCCCGCGAGCGCGCGCAGGTCACCTTTGCGGTCGAACGCTTCGAAGACGAAACCGGTGTAGTAGGCCAGGCCGCGCACGACGGCGAGGTCGACGCTGACAAAATCGCTGAGACCCATCGCGGCCAAGCCGCCGAGGACTTTGCGCCAATCGTTGAGACGCGTGTTCAGCTTCTCGGACGCGAACGGCGCGAGTGCCGCTTCGAGATCGGCAAGGCTCTTGATCTGAAGAAACGCGAGCACGCGCGCCTTCTTGTCGTCGGCGAGCGCGCCGTGCGCCTCGACGTAGCCCTTGAAGGCGTCGTCGCCCATCTTCTCGTAGCGATCGATGGCGCCGAGGATACCGCGCGATTGCGCGTCGTCGAAGCCGAGGGCTTCGAGATAGAAAAACCACAGGTCGCGGTCGCTCAGCCGAACGTAGAAATCATCCTTCGTCAGCCCGAAGCCCACCATGCACTGGATGAGGAGCGCGATCAGCTCGATCTCCGCTTCCGGGCCGGCCTCGCCGAAAATGTCCGCGTTGAACTGGTTGAAGGCGCGGAGGCGGCCCTTTTGCGCGCGTTCGTAGCGATAAAATTCCGCGATGCTGAACCACTTGATCGGGCGCTTGAGCCCGCCGGCCTTGGCGCCGACCATGCGGCACACCGTCGGCGTCATCTCCGGACGCAGCGAGACTTGGCGCTCACCTTTATCCGTGAAGGAGAAAAGCTGCCCCTCGATCTCGTCGCCCGACTTGGTCGTGTAGAGTTCGAGCGGCTCGAGGACGGGTGCGTCGTATTCCTGGAAGCCGTAGCTGGTGGCAGCTTGGCGCCAAACGCGGAAGATGTGCTGACGACGAGAGAAGTCTTCCGGATAGAATTCGCGGAAGCCTGGGAGGGACTGAAAACCGGCCATGAAGCGGTTAAAAGCGACGACAGAGCGTCACGACGTCAAGACGTCGGCTCGTCATCGTCACCATCGTCGGCCGAGGCCGGCGCAGGCGGGTTGGCTTTGAGCTGCTCGAGGTTGAGCGCCTTGATCTTCTGCTTCAAAATCTTGCCGCTCTTGAACTTCACGACGGCGCGCTCGGGAATCACGACTTCCGTTTCCGGTTTGTTCGGATTACGGCCGACGCGGGCTTTGCGCACTTGAACTTCGAGGACGCCAAAGTTGCGCAGCTCGACATTTCGGCCGGCAGCAAGGGCTTCCATCACGATATCCAGCGTCATCTGGACGGTGTCTTGAATCTGTTTCTGCGGGAAGCCCGTCTTCTCGTAGATCTCGAGGACGATTTCGCGTTTGGTCAGGTTGGTCGACATGGCGTGGCGGGGTTGAGGTTGAACAGGCACAAATAATTCATGAGCGCGTGCTTGCGTCAACGGCAAACCCGCGCAAGTCCTTGAGGCCGATTTTCGATGCCCGACGCCTCTGCAGTCCGCTCCATGTTCTCCCGCATCGCCGGTCGCTACGACCTCGCGAATCACCTGCTTAGCGGCGGCGTCGACTTTTGGTGGCGGCGAGTGCTGGTGCGTCGCGTGCACGATGTGCACCCGCGCGCCGTGCTTGATCTCGCCACCGGCAGCGGCGACGTGGCTTTCGCCCTGGCGGACGGCCTGCCCGCCGATGTGCGCATCCTCGGCATGGATTTCTGCCAACCGATGCTCGACGAAGCCGTGAAAAAACGCGCCGCGAGCACACGCTGGCATCCCATCGAGTTCCGCCAGGGCGACGGCATGGCACTGCCGTTGCCCGACGCGCAATTCGATGCCCTCACGATTTCCTTCGGCCTGCGCAACATGGCGGATCGCCACAAGTCGCTGACCGAGATGCGCCGCGTGCTGCGTCCCGGCGGCCGGCTGTTTGTTTTGGAATTTTCGCAGCCGTTCGCGTGGTTCCGGCCGGTCTACTACACGTATCTGAAATACGTCCTGCCCACAATCGCCGCCGTCGTGACGGGTGATCGCGGCGCTTACGAATACCTCTGTGGCTCGATCGAGCAATTTCCCGACCGCGACGCGATGAGTGCGGAGATCCTGCGCGCCGGCTTCAAGAGCGTGCACGCGACGCCGCTCACGTTCGGCATCGTGGCGCTGCACGAGGCGCAGGCGTAGCGGAGCACGGGTCGATGAGGTTTGATCAGCAGGCGACCCACGTCGGCTGTTGCCAACCAATCAGGGACCTCACGGCGGGCTAGTCAGCGCGCTCGTCGCGCCACTCGCTCGATCGCAACTCGGCGTCCGCTGCTTTTCGCGCCAGTGGCCCGCAAGCGGGCAACCTACCACGCTGCGGAGTTCCCCGCGTTCAGAACTAATTAAACGACTTCCCGCAGCCACACGTGCTCTGCGCATTCGGATTCTTGATCTCGAATCCCTTGCCCTGCAGCCCATCGTCGAAGTCCACACTCGAGCCGGCCAGATAAACGAGGCTCGTCGCGTCCATCAGCACGGGCACGCCTTCACTCACGAACTCCTGATCGCCATTCTTCGCCACGTCGAACGACATGCCGTATTGAAAGCCCGAGCAGCCGCCATTCTCGATGAAGACACGGAGTTTTTTCTGCGGGTCGCCGAGGTCGGCGTGCATTTTGCGGACTTGCTGCGCGGCGCGCGGCGTGAGCGTGATCATGCGCGCAACGTAGGAACGGCCCGCGCGCTGTCAACCGGCGCGGTCGACCGACGCGTGTGCGCCGCGATTTTCGTTCAGCAACCGCACGCGTGCACCGAAGAACCGCGCCACGCTGAAATTTCACTCGCGTCAACCCCTCAGCAGGAACCGTGCAAATTTCGCAGCAGAGTTCTTGCCACATCGGCGCGCGACCCGTTTTCTGAAGCTCGTGCCTTCCTTGAAGCACATATTCAACGAGCTGCACTACGAGCTGACCCGCAAGATTTCAGAGGGCGGCATGGGCGTGGTTTACGAGGCCGTCCAGCGCGGCGCCGGGCAATTCCGCAAGGTCGTCGCGATCAAACTGATTCGCGAAGAATACTCCGCGATCGAGGAGTTCCAGAAAAACTTCATTGGCGAGGCGCGGCTCGTGGCCGACCTCATCCACACGAACATCGTCCAAACCTACCACCTCGGGCAGATCGGCGGACAGTATTTCATGACGATGGAATACGTCGACGGCGTGAACTTGGAGCAATTCCTCGAACGTCACGCCGAGTTGCACCGACCGGTGCCGGTCGACCTCGCGGCCTTCATTGTCTCGCGCGTGTGCCGCGGGCTCAGCTACGCCCACGCCAAACGCGGCGCCGACGGCCGCCTGCTCGGCATCGTCCACCGCGACGTCAACCCGAAGAACGTCATGATCGCCCACGAAGGCGACGTGAAGCTCACGGACTTCGGCATAGCGAAGGCCTTGGACCTGATGTATAACGAGGAAGGCAAGGTCATCCCGGGCAAAGACGAGTATCTCTCCCCCGAGGGCGCCAGCTACGCGGTCACCGACGCCCGCTCGGACCTCTTCTCGCTGGGTATTGTCCTTTCGGAGCTGTTGCTCGCCAAAAACATCTTCCGCGCCGTCAACCGCATCGAGTCGCGCCGTAACATCCTCGAGCTGTCCGTGCCGCGCTTCGGCGCGCTGCGCCCGGAGATCGACGCGCGCCTCGAAGCCATCCTGCAGCGCGCGCTCCACCGCGAGCGCAACCAGCGCTATCAAACCGCCGCGGAGATGATGACGGACCTCGAGCTCTATCTCTACAGCGATCGCTACGGCCCCACCAACGAGAAGCTGTCGGTTTACCTCCGCGAACTTTACTCCCCCACCGCCACGTCCCGCGCCCCCCATCTCTCCACGCCGCCGCTTTCACCCCCACCCCTTGAGCGCCTCCGGTAAATTTTTGCGCCTATGAGTGGTCCGGGTTTTTCTCAAAGCTTCCAACAGCGGCAGACGCAGCAACTCGTCCTCGCGCCGCAGATGCGGCAGTCGCTCAAAATCCTGCAAGTCGCCGCCCTCGACCTCCGCGCCACGATCCAGGAAGAACTCCAGGGCAACCCGACGCTCGAGGAACTGCCCACTGAAGGCGTATCCCTCGAACGTGACACCGCCCGCGGCACCGAGGCCGACGCCGACGCCAACTCCGACCACGGCAACGGCGAGGCGATGGATTTTTCAAAGGACAAGGACCTCGAAATTCTCGGCAAGCTCAACGACGACTGGCGCGACCACCTCAGCGACACTGGCGGCGTCCGCCAGATGTCGCAGGAGGAAGACGAGCGCCGCCAGCACTTCCTCGAATCGCTCACGTCCGAGACCTCGCTCTCCGAACACCTCATCCAGCAGGCCGAGCTCTCCGAAGCGCCGTTCGAGGTGAAGACCGCGATGAAATTCCTCGTCGGCTCGCTCGACGACCGCGGTTTCCTCACCTCGACGCTCTCCGACATCGCGATGATGTCCGGCCTGCCGCTCGACGTCGTGCAGCAGGCCTCGAAGCTTCTCCGCACCTTCGATCCGCCCGGTATTGGCGCGGCCGACCTCGGCGACAGCCTGCTCATTCAGCTCGCGCACAAGGGTCGCGACAAATCCGTCGCCGCGCGAATCATCCGCGATCACTTCGAGCTGCTCGTCCGCCGCCGCATCCCCGACCTCGCGCGCAAAATGGGCCTGCCGCCGGAGACGATCCAGGAAGCCATCGAGGAAATCGGCACGCTCGATCCCTCGCCCGGCCGCCGCTTCGCCGACGACTCGAATCGCGTCGTCGTGCCCGATGTCACCGTCGAGAAGGAAGGCAGCGAGTGGAAGATCCAGCTCAACGCCGACTACATCCCGCGCCTCCGCCTCTCAAACACCTACAAGGACCTCATCGCGAAAGGCACGCTCAACAAACAGGAGCGCGACTACCTCCGCGAAAAGCTCCGCTCGGGCAAATTCATCATCAACGCCATCGAGCAGCGCCAGCGCACGATCGAGCGCATCACGAAGGAGATCATCCGCCACCAGACGGAGTTCTTCGAAGAAGGCGTCTCGAAACTGAAGCCGCTCACGATGACGCAGATCGCGGACATCATCGGCGTGCACGAGACGACCGTCAGCCGCGCCGTCGCGAACAAATACATGAAGACCCCGCACGGCGTCTTCGACATGAAGTTCTTCTTCACCTCCGGCTATCAGTCCGAAGCCGGTGAGGCCGTCGCCAACACCAGCGTGAAGGAAATGATCGCCGACATCATCGCCGGTGAAGATCCGGGCGCGCCGCTCAGCGACCAGGAAATCGTCGGCGTCCTCGACGGCAAAGGCCTGAAAATCGCCCGTCGCACCGTCGCCAAATACCGTGAAGAACTCGGCCTGCTCCCGAGCAACCTGCGGCGGAGATACGACTGAACGACATCCGGCACGTTTCCGACATGTCTCGTTACTGTCTAGCTGCCGCGCTCGTTCTAGCAACCGCGGTGCTCTCAGGTTGCAATGGCGGCGCCGCCGGCTCTACGGACGGTTTGGCTGCCAAGCAGCGCAACGATAACACGCCGGCGCCTGCCAACGTTTGTGAGCGCCACCACCTCGCGATGCGACCGAAGAAGGTGCCGATCAGATACGGTGATCCTATTTTCACGGCCTACGACGATGCTTTGTATCGCGAGGAGATCGCGCAGTTCCCGCACGCTCCTGACTACTTTCTCGGTGGATGCGTCATCCCGCTATTTGCGACCCGTCAGCGCGAAGCCCTCGAGTGCCCCGAGTGCAGACGGCTAAAGACAAGTTGGCTGCTAGCTCATCCGCCGAGCAAATAGGAGCGATGACGCCGAATCTCTGCGCTCTCCGCGACCTCTGTGTTCAATCCGTTTCGCGACCGCTCCGGTTTGAACACAGAGGTCGCAGAGGACACAGAGAAGCTGGCGTCCGGAAGACGCGCTCGCGCCTCCTCAAGCCAGCCACGCTCACGTCACACGCTCACCTCACGCGCTCACCTCACGCGCTCAACCCCAGCGCATCATGCAGCGACTTGCGGATGTGCTGCAATGAACACGGCTTCAGCAGCACGCCGTGGAGCTGCGCCACTGACACAGCGCGCGCGAGCAATTCCGGGTTCATGTAGCCTGTCATCAAAATCCGCTTCGCGTTCGGCTGCACCGTCATCGCCTCCACCAAAAAATCCAGCCCCTGCACCGCACCGGGCATCATGTGGTCGCACACCAGCGCGTCGAACTGCCGCGTGCCGAGCAGCAGCCGTGCCTCCTCGACGTTGCTCGCCACTTCGATTTCGAACTCCTCGCCGAGCATCCGCGTCATGACGAGCGTGAGCTGCGCCTCGTCATCGAGCAACAACACCACCGGACGTCTGGTGGCGGGCTCGCTCATCAGGATGCGGCGACCGCCTGGTCGTGGAGCTTGGCCGCTTCCTGCACCGTCTTCACGAGTTCCGGCAGCGACACCGGCTTGAGCAAATAGCGATACAGCGCCGCCTCGTTCACGCTGCGCAGCAACATCTCGGGCTTCATGTAGCCGGTGACGAGGATGCGCTGAGTGTTCGGATACTCCTCGCGCACGTGCACGAGGAAACTCAAGCCGTTGCCGCCGGGCATCAGGTGGTCGCACACGATCACCTTGTATTCCTTTTTGTGCAGCATGAACCCGGCCTCGCGCGCCGAGCCGGCCAGGTCGACTTCGAAATACGGCGCCAACGCCTCCGCGTAGAGCGCGATGAGCGGCCGCTCGTCATCAACGAGCAACACGGCACCTTTCTTCGTCGCGTTGAGCGGAGCGTTCGTCGGAGCGGTCATTCGCGCGCGAGATTTGTTGGCGGCGAATTTCTTGGCAAACCCAAACACCGGCCGCTCACTCGGGATTTGGGTTGCCTGCCCCTTGCGGCGCGTGATTCGCTCGCAGCATCGCATGGCCCTAACCGACCTCTTCGTCGCCGCCCGCGAAGGCACCTTTCCGCTCGTGCCCGCCGAGCAGTTAACACTCGAAAACCTCACGGCGCGCAACGCCTCCGGCAACACGCCGCTCCACCTCGCCGCCAAATACGGCTCGCTCGACCAGCTGCCGCTCGCAGTGCTCAACGCCGAGGCACTCACGCTGAAGAACGACGCCGGTTACACGCCGCTCCACCTCGCCGCGCGCGCCGGCCGCCTCGCCCAAGTTCCCGCGGCGCTCCTCACGCGCGACTACCTGCTCCTGCGCTCGAACAGCGGCTTCACGCCGCTCCACCTCGCCGCCTCCGCCGGCGCGCTCGACCAAATCCCCGCCGGTCTGCTCACGCTCGAAACCGTCCTGCTCAAGACCGATCACGGTAACACGCTGCTGCACGAAGCCGCGGAGGCCGGCACGCTCGACCGTTTCCCGCACCCATTCATCACGCGTGACACGCTCACGGCGCCGAACATCTCCGGCGAAACCGTCCTGCACGTCGCCGTCTTCAACGGCCATCTCGACCAAGTCCCCGCCGAGTTCCTCACCGAGGAAAATCTCCTCACCAAAACGGCCAATCACGACACCGTGCTCCACGCCGCCGCGATCTCCGGCCACCTCGATCAGATCCCGGCCGCCATTTTCACGCACCAGAACCTCACGCTCGCGACCAAAGCCGGTTACACCGTCATCCACGCCGCCGCCGAATCCGGCTTTCTCAACCAAATCCCGCGCGAAGCGCTGACCATCGATCTGCTGATTTCGCGCAACGACTTCGGCGACACCCCGCTGCACGCCGCCGCTGTCGAGGGACACCTCAACCAGATCCCGCGCGAGATGTTCAATCGCACGACGCTGCTGATCCGCAACTACAACGGCGGCACGCCCATCGGCGCCGCCATCCGCCACGGCCACGCGGACCAGTTGCCCGACGATTTCCGCCCCAAGGAACCCAACGCCCTTCAGCGTTTTCTCTACAAGATCGGCCTGTCGCGTCCGCCGCATACTTGACAAACGCCAGCGTTGCAGCGCCGCCCCAGCCCTGCTCCGCTCCTCCGCTGACTCCGTCTGTCCGACGGCCGTCTTCTGTTCTCTGCCCTCAGCTCCTGTTCTCTTCCTTCAAATTCTGATGAATACCACCATCACCGCCATCACCGCCCGCGAGATTATCGATTCCCGCGGCAATCCCACTGTCGAAGTCGACGTGCGCCTCGCTTGCGGCGCTCTCGGCCGCGCCGCCGTGCCCTCGGGCGCCTCGACCGGCGAACACGAAGCCATCGAACTCCGCGACGGCGACAAAGCCCGCTACGGCGGCAAAGGCACGCTCAAAGCCGTCGCCAACGTGAAGTCGAAGATCGCCCCCGCCCTCGTCGGCGCGGACGCGCTCGACCAAGTCGGCGTCGACAAGGCGATGCTCAAACTCGACGGCACCTCGACCAAATCGAAGCTCGGCGCCAACGCCATCCTCGGCGTCTCCATGGCCACCGCCAAGGCCGCCGCCGCCGCGCTGAACCAGCCGCTCTACAAATACCTCGGCGGACCGAACGCGAAGGTCCTCCCCGTGCCGATGATGAACATCATGAACGGCGGCGCGCACTCCGACGCCCCGATCGATTTCCAGGAATTCATGATCATGCCCACCGGTGCGAAGTCCTTCTCCGAAGGCCTCCGCATGGGCTGCGAAGTCTTCCACTCGCTCAAGAAGGTTCTCAAGGAAAAGGGCCTCGCGACCGCCGTCGGTGACGAAGGTGGCTTCGCCCCGAAGCTCGAATCCACCGAGGCCGCGCTCGACGCCATCGCCGTCGCCGTCAAGGCCGCCGGCTACAAGCTCGGCAAGGACATAAACCTCGCCCTCGACGTCGCCTCGTCCGAATTCTACGTGAAGGAAAAGAAGCACTACGTCTTCAAGAAGTCCTCCGGCCAGATCCTCACCGGCGACGAGATGGTCGAGTTCTACAAGAAGCTCACCTCGAAGTATCCGATCATCTCCATCGAAGACGGCTGCGCCGAAGGCGACTGGACGACCTGGAAGAAGCTCACCGACGCCATCGGCGACCGCGTGCAGCTCGTCGGCGACGACCTGTTCGTCACCAACACCGAGTTCCTCAAGAAGGGCATCGATACCGGCACCGCGAACTCGATCCTCGTCAAGGTGAACCAAATCGGTTCGCTCACCGAGACCTTCGACGCCGTCGAGATGGCCAAGGAAGCCAACTACACCGCCGTCATCTCGCACCGTTCGGGCGAGACCGAGGACGTGACGATCGCCGACATCGCCGTCGCGACCAACGCCGGCCAGATCAAGACCGGCTCCCTCTGCCGCACCGACCGCGTTGCGAAATACAACCAGCTCCTCCGCATTGAGGAAGAGCTCGGCAAGAACGCGATCTACGGCGGCAAGCTCTGACACCCGTTCCGCTCCGGGTTCTTTGCTTAAGCAGGGAACCCGCCGGGCGATGTGACCATCTAGTTGCCTTACCCAACTCCACGCATGTTGCACCTCGCCCGTTTCTCCGCTCTCAGCGCTGTCGTGCTCGCCACGACAGCGTTTTCTTTTGCCACCGACGCCAAGAAAGACGCTGCCTCCGCCGAAAAGCCGGCGGCAACGCAGCCAGCCGCCCCCGCCGAAGCGGCCAAACCCGCCGACCCGAAAAACGCCGGCCTCAAAACCGAAGGTGAAACGGTGAAGATGCCCGTCTTCACCGTCACCGGCCAGCGCCTCCGCGAGATCGACGTCACGATCAAGAAACTCGAGAAACAGATCTCGCGCGAAAAGAAGCAGCTTGAGAAGAGCAACCTCGACGAAGCGCTCAACAGCGAGAAGGTCGCCAAGGCCGCCTCGATCTTCGGCGGCAAATCGACCGTCCAGCGCGCCTCCGTCGCCGCCGTCCGCATCGAATCGATGGAGAAGGAATTGCAGCTCCTCGAAACGCTTCGCACGCCACTCACCAAAGACGACCGCGCCATGATCGAGCGCCTCGTCGAAGATCAGCGCACCTATCGCCGCAACCTCGACGACGCGCTCCGCTAAGATTCTCCGTCGCGATTCCCCTAGTCGCGACGAAGCACACACACACTGATAACGACACCAAGGGAAGGCCGGACTTCGCAAGAAGCCCGGCCTTTTCTTGGGCGCTCGCGCGCCCGCACGCTTCCGGGCCGCGGGGCCGGTCCCGGGCGCCCGGGCCGAGAAAATCGACGCGGCAAGGGAGGTGGCGCGCTCGACGCGCCGCTCGGGCGACCAACGGCCAAGTTGCGCGCAAGCCCCAACTCACTTCGCCCGCGCAAGCCCATTTCCGCCCCGCGCGCTTCAGCGCGCTCGCAACATCGCCGGCGCCGTCTCACGCAGCCATCGCTCCGCCTCAGCGTCTTCCACGCCATTCGGCGTCTGCAGCACAAACACGACGTGCGCCGCATCGGCGCGCCGCCTTCCCTCGCGCACGCGTTGCAATCGCGGACCCCAGAAAATGTCGAGCTCCCGCTCCCCTACCGAACGACCATAAAACGCATCCCACACGCCATAGAACACGTGCTGCGTCCGGCCCGCCGCTTCGAAACGATAGCGCGCGAACTCCACGGCCCGCCCCGCCACTGCGACACGCAAGGCCGCCGGGCGTGCAATCAATCGCGCGCCGATCGCCGGCATGCACACCGTCGGCTCGTGTCCGAGTCCCGCCAAGCCCAGCGAACCGGCATTCTCCCAGCGAAAAACGTAGGCCAATCCCTGGCGTGCGCCCCCCGCCTCATGCCACTGCCGGCTGTCGGCACTGGAAAACCGCAACAACTCACGCACCGGTTTCGCGAGCGCGAGCGGCTGCCACGCCGGCGACGCCTGCAGTTCCCATTGCGTTCCGGCGGCGATTCGCTCGCGCCAGCCGAACCACGCTCGCGTGCCGATTTCCGCCGCGAGCACGATGCCGCAAATCAGCGCCATCACGCCCCGCGCCGCAAACCCACTCCCGGTCTCAGGTGCGGTCGCGATGGCCGCCGGTCGTCTCCGGCCGAGCAGCCAGGCAGCGAGAAAAACCGCCGCAAAGGTCGTGACCAGCGCCGCGTTGCCGGCTGCGTCGTGCCAACGCTCGTTTCCGGTCGCTCCTTCCTCCGCCACGCGCAAAGTCAGAAACGTCGCGCGCGCCGCGTTGCCGGCAAACGCGAACCACAAGCCGAGCACCACGAGCGCGATCCGCCGCACCACACTGAACCGGCCGAGCTCACCGAGAAACCACGCCAGCATCCACACCGCCTGCATCGACCGCAGTCCGGCACAGGCTTCATCGACGCCGACCCAGCCCCGCCCGACCTCGATCACGTTACCCGTCGCGACCGCGGGATGACCGCACCACGAAGCCGCCTCCGCGGCAATCTGCGCGTTCACGCCCGCGAGTCCTTCCACCAATCGCACCTGCACGAACGCCGGCCAGGCCAGCGCCGTCGTCGCAAAAAAGATCGGAAACGCAAAATGCCGCGCCCAAGCGCCGCCGCCCGCGAGCGCGAGCAAGCCCGCCGTGGCGCTGGCCGCACCGCCGGCCGCCAGCCACTGGGCCGTCGGCCAGAGTCGGTTCGCTTCCAGCACGGGCATCGCTCCGACGAGCCCCACCATTCCGAGCCCCAGGGACGCCGCCGCCGCCACGCGTCGCCCGCCGCGTAGCGTTGCCGGCGCCGGCGCACGCTCGCATCGCATCCACACGATCATTCCGCACAACACCGGCACCGCCCACCCATGCGCGAGTTCCGCGCTCGAATTCCACGCCGTGGTGAGACGCCACATCACCACGCCCCACACAGCTCCAATCGTGCCCCACAGCCATCGCGCGCTCGCCACCGGAACGCTCGCGGGGGGGAAAACGAAGGACGTCATGACGCAGAATTGGTTTCGGAGCTTGCCGGTGCGCGCCGATGCTCCAGCAAATCCCTTTGCTCGCAAGCACGTTGCCGATGCCCTCCTCCTGGAAAGATTCTCTCGACCGCTGGCTCCGCCGCTGGGAAGGACTTTCCTACGGCCAGCAACGCATGTTCCAGACGCTGGCGTTGCTCGTGCTCCTCGCTGTCTGCGCGCCGCCTGCTTACTACCTTGCCCGCCCGCTGCTGAATCGCTGGCGCCACCACCACGCGCTCGCTCAGGCCGCGCAGTTCGAGCAGCAAGGCGACTACCGCAACCTCGTCCTCTCGCTCCATCGCGCAGTGCAAATCATGCCGGCCGACATCGCGACCTGGCGCTGGGTCGCACGCACGCTGGACGCGCTCGGCAACAGTGAGGCCCTCGTCGCGCACGAAAACATTGTCGCCCTCGCGCCGAACGACACTCAGGCCCGCGCGGCGCTCGCCGCCGCCGCGCTCCGTCTCGGCTCGCCTGAGACCGCCCGCGTCGCGTTGCAGACACTCGAACGCGATCCCGCCCAGCGCGAATCCTACCTGCGCCTCGCCGCCGAACTCGCGCGCGCCGATGAGGACCTACCGCGTTACGCCGCCCTGCTCGCCTCTCTCTCGCTCCTTCGCGCCGACGACGAGGAAGTCCGCTTCAACCTCGGCGTCGTCCAGCTGGCATTATCTTCGCCCGCGGCTCCGCGCAGTGCCCATCACACCCTCCTCGCACTGCTGGAAAGCCGATCCATCCGCGTCCGCGCCACCCTCGAATTGCTCCGTCACGCCGCGCGCCGCCGCGATGCCGAACTGGCGGGCGCCACCATGCGCACCGTGCTTCGCCGCCCAACGTCTCCGCCGGGCGCGCCCGCCGCCGAGGATCCGTGGCCCGCCTTCCTCCAGGAGTTGCAGCGCTCCGCCGTGGACGGCGGCGAAGCCGACATCGCCCGGGTCGCTCTATGGCTCGGAACCATTCGCCGCGCCCCCGAAGCTCTCGCCTGGATCGACCGGCTGCCCGATGCAACGCGCACCTCCGCCATCGTCCGAGAGATCACGGTCGAACTGGCCGCGCGCATCGGAGACTTGCCTCGCGTGGAGGCCCTGCTCACGAGCGGCGCGTGGGGAGCGGTCCAAGCCGAAAGCATCCGGGCGGCGGTGGCCACCCGCTCAGCCCACCTCGCCCAACACGCCGGCGCCGCACTCACCCGCTGGCAGGAAGCGGTTCGCTACGCCGATCAGTCCCCCGTAACCCTGCGCGCGCTCACTCGCCTCGCTCGACTTTGGCAGGACGACAGCGCCGCCGAGATCGCCGCGAAATCCATGCTGCGGTTTCGCCCCCAATCACCCTGGGCCAACCGCGAATTGCGGGACCTCTATTTTTCCCGCGGTGAGACCGTGAAGTTACTCGCCCACTACTCGGCTTGGCTCGCGGTAGAACCCGATCGCCCAGCCATCGTCTTCGGCTGGGTGCGCACCGCGGCCGCCCTGCAACGCGTGGACGAAGCGATGGATCGCCGGACCGCAATGCTTGCCGCCGCCCCGGAACGTCCCGCACTGATCGACCTCGCCCGCGTTCTGGCCCTGTGGCCGCGCGCGCCCCAGGAAGCGCGCGACCTTTTTGGCTCCACGGCTCGGCGAACCAAGGGACTCCCTGAAACTACCCTGGTCGCTGCCCTAGTGATGGACGACAGTGCCTCCGTCGCGGTCCTTGCCAAGAGTCCCCAGGATTTACTCCCGGAAGAACGCCTTTCTCTTAAACTACTTACATTGCAGGCCGATAAGCGGAGGGAGTGAACCGACAAACTGTGATTCTGGACGCAGAATCCTCACCAGCGCCATTGACAGGGGTTTCACCCTATAATCTGCTGGGGCCAGACATGCCGCACCGACTACGCCAATTCCTAATCGCCTTCGGGAGTCTCTTGGGACTCGCCGCGCTGGCGCATGGGCAAGCGGTCACGGAACAGGCGCTGGCTGCTTACGACTACTACACGCGTAACTACAACGTCGTCACCTTCGGCAACCTCACTCTGAACGGCACGCACACCGATGGCGGCATCGCGGTGGGTGGCAATCTCACGGTCAGCAACGGCGCGATCATCGCGATGCAGGATTCGCCGTCCATCGGGTCGGACCCGTCGCTCTACGTCAACGGTCAGATCACCCTCGCGGGCAACGCCCAGATCAACCGCGGCTACGTCTCCACGCCCAATCTCTCGAATTCGCTCACGTGGACCTACGATCCACAGAATAATCAAAATCAGCGCAGCCTGACGAACGGCACCTACACGCTCAGCTACAACACGCAGGACGCGCAGGCCTACGTCGACCCGCGCACGATCGCCGCTCCCGCCGGCTGGAATTGGTCAACGGCGCAGAGCGCGCTTACCAACGCTTCCGCGACGCTCGCCGCCGCCACCGCGAACGGCACCGCCACCATCTCCGGCCAGACGCTCACGTTCACCAGCAACGGCAGCGGCATCGTCGTCTTCAACCTCGACGCCAGCAAGATCGTCAACGGCATCTACGACATCAACGGCGACGGCTTCTTCGACCAGAACAACGAGCGCCTCAGCAACATTCAGGCGAACCTCAACGCCGACCAGTATTTCGTCGTCAACGTCCTGAACGCCACCTCGGCCGACGGCAGCAAGGTGCTCTTCGACGGCGTGAACAATTTCTCCAGCGGCACCAACAACGACCAGCTGCTCTGGAACATCATTCCCGATTCCAACAGCGGCACCGCGGACATTCTCACGCTCGGCACCAATTTCTACGGCAGCATCCTCGCGCCCCTCGTCGACGTGCAGAGCAACAACCGTTACCTCAACGGCCAGTTTGTCGGCAACAGCCTCGTGCAAACGAGCGCCGAGATCCATTACGCCGACGGCTACGCCGCACCAGTCAGCTTCTCGCCCGTGCCCGAACCGAGCACCTACGCGATCATCGCGAGCGCGCTCTGCGCCGCCGGCTTCATCTGGCACCGGCGTCGCGTGGCGGCGAGTTCTCGCAGCGAACGGTAGCGCGAGTTCTCCGAACGAGCCGAACGCCGTCGCACGACGGAGCTTCGCTTTCGATTCGTCACGCAGGTTGCGCGCTCGCGCGCAACTCCGCCGACGACCGCGAACACGCATCCGCCCTCACCGCCCCACCGGCGCCGACTCGATCCCGAGATGCTTGCAGTGCCACTTCAGCGCATCCCGCACGTGGCGATCCCAGTAATCCCAATCATGCGCGCCCGGGTGCTCGCGATACTCGTGGGGAATCTTCGCCGCCGTGAGCTGGCGATGAAAATCCCGATTGTCCACGAGCAGATAATCCTCGGTGCCGCAGTCGATCAGCAGGTGCGGCAGCTTTCCCGCGCGCTGCGCGCGTTCCGCCAGCCGGAGGACGTCATGCTCGGTGTCGTTCGGCCGCGGACCGAAAATCCGCCGCAGTTCCGCCATGAGCTCCTTGCTCTTCGTCGGATGCTTTCCCGCCGCTTCCGCCTCGTGACTGAAGTCCGCGTTCGCCCGCGCCAGCGCCCCGGAGTGACTGTTCACCGAGCAAAATTTCTCAGCGAAACCCAGCCCGAGTCGCAACGCGCCGTAGCCGCCCATCGACAATCCGCCGATCGCCCGCGCCGCCCGCTCGGGTCGC
This sequence comes from Candidatus Didemnitutus sp., assembly GCA_041906465.1. Taxonomy (GTDB): domain Bacteria; phylum Verrucomicrobiota; class Verrucomicrobiia; order Opitutales; family Opitutaceae; genus Didemnitutus. The sequence continues at coordinate 336,374 of JAYRJE010000001.1, forward strand.
GTCTGAAAATTGCGGTCGATGAAGTCGACGAGTTCGACGCCGAGGTGCCGCGCGTAAGCCGGACCGTGTTCGTTGTCGGTGTAGAAGCCGCGGTAGCCGTCCGGCATGACGACGATCAGCGGCAGGTCGCGCACATACCACTCGATGCGCGAGCGACGCAGCCACACGGTCGAGTCATCCGACAGGCCGTGCAGCAGATAGAAAACGGGAAACGGTCCGCGCCCCACACTCGGCAGCAACACCTGCGCTTCCGTGTGTTTGTCGAGCACTTCGCTCCGCCAATGAACTTGAGCCCAAGGCATAGTCCGCGAACTCAATCCACCCCGCGCCCGCGCGCAAGCGCCCGCTGTGGCACGGTGAAGTTGTTCGGGAAAATGCCCGACGATTCCCTGCTGCCAGGTGGTCGCCGGTGTCCCCACCGGCGACACGAACGCGGCGCACGAACAGTCGCCGCTGAGACAGCGACGACCACCTTCAATGCCGTCGCCGCTACTCCACGCGCAAAATATACCCGCGCAGATACTCGCTCTCCGGCATCGTCGCCAGCACCGGATGATCCGGCGGCTGGTGGCACCACTCGAGCACGTGCACGCGGCGCTTCGCGTCGCTCGCCGCCTGCGCGAGCACCTGGCGCAGTTCCGTGTCGTGCATGTGATGCGAACACGTGTAGGTCGCCAGCACGCCGCCCGGCGTCAGCGCCTTCATGGCGCGCAGATTAAGCTCCTTGTAGCCGCGCAGCGCGTTCTCCAGCGCGCTCTTCGATTTCGCGAACGGCGGCGGATCCAGCACGATCACGTCCCACGCCGGCGCCGCGTCGCGTTGCGCCGTGAACCAGTCAAACACGTTGGCACCGACGAACTCCGCCGTCACGCCGTTGCGCTCGGCGTTCTTCTTCGCCTGACCGATCGCATCGAAAGCGCTGTCGAGTCCCAGCACCCGCGCCGCACCAGCGCGCGCCGCGTGCAACGCGAACGAGCCCTGATTGCAGAACGCATCGAGCACGCGTTTGCCCGCGCAATATTTTGCGACGGCCGGATGCTGCCAACGCTGATCGAGATAGAACCCGGTCTTCTGCCCGTTCTGCAGATCGAGCCAGTAGTCAAAACCATCGATCGTCACCCAGCGCGGCTCCCACGACGTCCCACTTCGGGTGTGCGTCTCCATCGCGAGGCCCTCGAGCCGGCGCAGGTTCGAGTCGTTGCGGAAAATGATCTCCTTCGCGCCGGTCAACTCCGCCAGCAAATCGCCGATCAGGACCGCGCACTGGTCCATCGCGAGTGTCTGGATTTGGAGCACGATCGCGTCGCCGAACTGATCGGCCACGACACCCGGCAGTCCGTCCGACTCGGACCAGACCAAGCGCTTGAAGTCGCCCAGTCCACTGCGCCGCGCGATCGCCGCGGTCAGCGCGCTGCGCAGATACGCCGCATCGAGCGCCACGCGCTCGCGGCTCAGCCGCCGCCACACGATCTGCGACTTCGAGTTGTAGATGCCCATGCCGAGCAGACGCCCGCTGCGATCGCGGCACTCCACGACTTCTCCGTCGTGTTCCGTCGGCAGCAACGCCTCGACCTCATTCGCGAACACCCACGGGTGTCCCTCGAGCACGCGCCCCTTGGCGTTCGGTTTTAGTTTAAGTGAAAGTAGCACAACCCGGCATCATTGCCGGATCGGTCGTCCGCAGAAGCACAAAATGCTTCCGGACCGCGTGCGGGCGCCAAATGCCAGGCGCGCGCCCAATCCGCGAGCACCTCGCGCAGGTCGGACCACAGTTTCTGTTTAACGGGATCCATGCTGCCTACATCGACACAACCCGACGCAAATTGAGGGCGTCCGCCAAGCCGCTCGCCAAGCCTACTCGAATCCGCCTCCCCGCGTGCTCTCGAGCAGCTTGATCGCGACGCACATCACGACCACGGCGGCGATGCAGAAAGCGAGGGTGAGCACGGGCATGACGCCGCCGAGACTATCACGGCGCGTCGCGTCCGCCCATCAGCCGGCATCCGTGGCGCGCTCTCAGGTTTTTTCGGATCGCCACGCTCCAAAAAAGACTTCCCTCGCCCGCCGCGGCCCCGTTTCCTGACCCGCTCCACTTTTCTCTCCGTCCTCCGCCTTCAGTCCTCCGTCCTCCGAATGTCCCCCGCCCAGGAAATCGCCCGCCGCCGCACCTTCGCGATCATCTCGCACCCCGACGCGGGCAAGACGACGCTGACCGAGAAGTTCCTCCTCTACGGCAACGCCATCCACCTCGCCGGCGCCGTGAAGGACCGCAAAAACCAGCGCGCCACCGCCTCCGACTGGATGGAACTCGAGAAACAGCGCGGCATCTCGATCAGCTCGACCGTCCTCCAATTCGATTTCGCCGGCTGCGCCGTCAACCTCCTCGACACCCCGGGCCACAAGGACTTTTCCGAAGACACCTACCGCGTCCTCACCGCTGTCGACGCCGCGCTCATGGTGATCGACGCCGCGAAGGGCGTCGAAACGCAGACGCGCAAGCTCTTCGAAGTCTGCCGCCGCCGCGGCGTGCCGATCTTCACGTTCATGAACAAGTGCGACCGGCCGACGCGCAACCCGCTCGAGCTGCTCGACGAACTCGAAAGCGTCCTCGGCCTCCAATCGTCACCCGTCATCTGGCCGCTCGGCAACGGTCCGTCGTTCAAGGGCGTGTTCGACCGCCGCACACGTCAAGTTCACCTCTTCGAGCGCGTCCCCGGCGGCGCGTTCCAAGCACCGGTCAACGTCACCTCGCTCAACGACCCCGCCGTCCGCGCCAAGCTCGACGACGACACCTACGCGTCCGTCACCGAACAACTCGAAATGCTCGACGGTGCCGGCCACCCGTTCGACCTCGACGCGATTCAGCACGGCCAACAGACGCCCGTCTACTTCGGCAGCGCCGTGAACAATTTCGGCATCGAGCTTCTCCTCAACGGATTTCTCAAGGACTCCGTCCCGCCCGCGCCCCGCCGCGCCATGACCGTCAGCGGCGTCGGCCTCGAAGAGATCGCGAAGGCCGCTTCCGAGCCGGCGAACGAGACGAACTCGCGCGTCATCCCCGTCGATTACCCGAAGTTCTCCGGCTTCATTTTCAAGATCCAGGCGAACATGGACCCGAAGCACCGCGACCGCATCGCGTTCCTCCGGGTGTGCACCGGGAAATTCGAGCGCGACATGGTCGTCACGCACCAGCGCACCGGCAAACAGGTGCGCCTCTCCTCCTCGCACAAACTTTTCGGCCAGGAGCGCGAGACCGTCGACGAGGCCTGGCCGGGCGACGTCATCGGCATCGTCGGCCACGACGCCTTCGGCATCGGCGACACGCTCACGGAGGACCGCACCATCCTCTTCAACGAAATCCCGCGCTTCCCGCCCGAGGTCTTCACCTACATCTCGAACCCGACCGCCGGCGACGCGAAGAAATACCGCGCCGGCCTCGAGCAACTCCTGCAGGAAGGCGTCGTCCAGTCCTTCACCGCGAAAAATGCCCCGCCCGGCGCCACGCTGCTCGCCGCCGTCGGTCCGCTGCAATTCGAAGTCGTGCAATGGCGCCTCCAAAGCGAATACGGCGCCGAGTCGCGCCTCGCGCCGACGCCGTGGACGCTGCTCAAGTGGGTCGTCGTGCCCGACGCGATGAAAGGCCCGAAAGGCTTCGACAGCTCGCGCGTCGTCGTCGCCACCGGCGTGAGCTTCGGCGCGGACAAATTCGAGAACCCCGTCGTCCTCTTCCCGAACGATTGGACGATGCGCTACTTCGTCGAGAAGAACCCCGAGCTGAAGCTCCTCGATCTCCCGCCGGAGCAACACGTCGAGTAGGGCCGGTTTTCAACCGGACCGTAGCATCGCCCCCGCGCAAGCGCCGCGAGATTTTCCGCGCCACACCGCCGCACCATCGACCGCGTTCGCCACCGTGGTCCGCGAACTCTCGGCGAACCGGCCAGCCAAGGAATGTCCCTGCCCGAACGCCACCGCGGCGGCGCGCGGGCATCGACCGCGCGCGTCGACGCTTGAGTCGAATTTGGAAAAATTTTCCCGGCGCTAAATTCCCGCGCGGCGCAGCCGATTCCCTTCCCGTCGCTAGTTGCACGAGCGACACTCCACGCGCGGCACGGACGCCGCATTCCACGCACCCCCGGCTCAAGGACGAACCATGTCAGTCGTCATCAACACCAATTTCGCGGCGACGCTTGCCGCGAACAATCTCGCGACCTCCTCCGCGTCGTTGCAACGCAGCCTCAATCGCCTCGCGAGCGGCTCGAAAATCATCAATCCCCAGGATGACGCCGCCGGCCTCGCCGTCTCGATGAAACTCTCGGCGACCGCCCGTCGCCAGAGCGCCATCTCCGCCAACCTCGGCAACGCCACCTCGTTCCTCCAGACGCAGGACGGCGCACTCCAAGTCGCGGGCAAAGTTCTCTCCCGCATCGGTGAACTCAAAACGCTCTACGCCGACCCGACGAAGAACTCCGCCGACCTCGCGAACTACCAGGCCGAGTTCGCCCAGCTCCAGAGTCAGCTCACATCGCTCGGCAACGAGAAATTCAACGGCAAGGCGCTCTTTAGCGCCACCGGCCTCAGTGTCCCTGTCACAGATGACGGCACCGGCTCGATCGCCATCCCCGGAGTTGAACTCACCGGCACCCCCGCGTTCCCGACGTTGTCCGACAACTTCAGCAACCTCAACAATTGGACCGACGACAGTTTCGGCGGCTCCGCCTATGTCGCGAGCAACGAACTGAACCTCGACGGAGCCTTTGGCATTGTTACCACCAACCAAAGCTTCTCCGGTCCGTTCGAAATCAACCTTGAGTATCAGAGCAAGAACGCCGGCGACATTTTTTCCGTGTGGCTCGAGGACGCCGGCACCATCATCGGCTCAGCCAATCCCGGCGATACCGCATGGCACAGCATGCGGATCGTGTTCGATGGCACCACCGCGAACGCCTACCTCGATGGTTCGGGCACCCCGGCGATGACCGTCTCCCCGTCGCCCACCTCCGGGCCGATTCAGCTCTCCTCGAACGCCGCGACCGGAGTCCGTGTCCGCAATTTCTCGATCGAGAGCACCGATGGAGCCGGAGCAGTTTCCGACGTCTCTTCAGCTACCGACCTCGCAAGCCTCTCCCTCAGCTCTGTGACCACGGCTATCCAGAATATCGCGACGCAGCGCGCCAACAACGGCGCCCAGCAGTCCCGTCTGCAGTTCGCCTCCGAAGTCGTCAGCGTGAACAAGGCCAACATCGAAGCCGCCAACAGCCGCATCACCGACGTCGATGTCGCGGAGGAGTCCACCTCCCTCGCCCGCTACAACATCCTCGTCCAATCCGGCACCGCGATGCTCTCCCAAGCCAACCAGTCGGCGCAGATGGCGCTGCGCTTGCTCGGCTAGTCCCGCGGTTCAACGGGCGTTTGACCCCGCGGCTGGACTGCGGCATTCGCAGCGTGTGAAAACGCCCGTTGCCCTGTGCCTTGCTGTTCTGCTCTCCCTCGCCCCCGCAACCTTCGCCGCCGACGCACCCGCACCGTCCGCCGCGAAACCCGTCATGCTCATCGTCCACGGCGCCTGGGGCGGCGCGTGGCAATTCTCCAAAATCGATCCGCTCCTCCGCGCGAAAGGCTTCGATGTCCGCCGCGTCACGCTCACCGGCCTCGGCGAGCGCGCGCATCTCAGCTCGAAAGAGATCGGCCTCGAAACGCACATCCAGGATGTCGTGAACGTCATCCTCTTCGAACGCCTCGAAAACATCATCCTCGTCGGCCACAGCTACGGCGGCATGGTCATCACCGGCGTCGCCGACCGCCTGCCCGAACGCATTCAGAAGCTCGTTTATCTCGACGCCATGGTGCCGAACGACGGCGAATCCGCCGCTCAAGTCATGGGCAGCACCGAGCGGATCGATAAGATGACCAAGGACGGTATGATCGTTCCCCCGTGGGTTCAGCCGGGCAAACCCTACCCGTTCGACGTGCCGCACCCCGCCAAAACCTTCACCGACCCGCTCGCGTTGAAAAATCCCGCCCGCGAAAAAATTTCCGCCGTCTACATCCTCACCGTCGACCCCGGCCAAAAGCCCGAGGAGGACAGCTTCTGGAAATCCGCCGAGCGCGCCCGCACCCGAGGCTGGACCGTCACCCTCATGGAAGCCGACCACAACCCGCAATGGCGCAAGCCGGTCGAGACCGCGGAGCTGCTGGGAACGATGAATTGAACTCGCTCTCGGAATGAACCCTCCCGTCCGCACGCTGCCGTTGTTCGTTTCGATCGCGCTTCTCTGCGTGTTTGGCGTGAACAGCTTGCTCGGTCTGCACTCCATCTCGACCAGCTCCGAATCCTACGGTGAGTTCACCGCGGCGGTGAAGACCGGTAATGTGATCGGGTCGGTCTTCGCGACCCTCCTGTATTTCGGTCTCGCCTACGCGCAATGGAAGAAAGGAGGAAGGTGGGGACTTGGCATCGGCTTGTATGCGATCGTCATTCTTCTGGCTCAGTCCGGGCTCATGTATCTCGCGCTGAGCAGTGGTCGGGTGGAGCCCACTACGTCGGTGATCGGGAGATTTGTCGTCATTTCGGTGTTGGGCGTGGGGGCGCTGGCAATCTCCAGCTTCCTCTCCTATTCCCGCGCCAGACGACAGGCACTCGATCGCTAATCCCGGAAAATACGAAGGCCGCCTACCCCTAGGCGGCCTTCACCCTAACACCAAGCAAACACTATGAACGTGAAGAAAGACGCACGACCCCCGCTCCGCGTTCAAGCATCCCGAAACTTTCTGCACGAAAGTTTACGCCGCCGACACGCCCGCGTCACTCGTTCGTAACCCGTCGGCTAAAAAACGCCCTGCGGATGAAATTTCATCGCGACCGACCGCCCGCCGCCCGCGTCATCCACCGCCACGCCTGGCTGTGGGAGCCGCTCGAAACCGAGCCCGGCTTCGTCCTGCGCTCCATGTTCGGCGCCAAGGCCGTCTACCTCGACGGCAAGATCGTGCTCTGTTTCAGCACCAGCGAGGAGCCCTGGCGCGGCCTGCTCCTGCCCACCGACCGCGCACACCATGCGGCACTGAGCGCCGAGTTCCCCGTCCTGACTGTCCACCCCGTCCTCGGCAAGTGGCTCTACCTCCCCGAATCCGCCGGCGCCTTCGAGCGCACCGCCACGGCGCTCGTTCAGCTCATCCGCCGCCGCGATCCGCGTATCGGCGTGGTGCCGCCCCCGAAGAAACGAAAACCCGGCGGTTCCTCCTTCCCTCGCTCCTCCCGCACCAGCCGCCGTCCGAAATGAAACCGCGCTTTTTCAAATCTCCCGCCGCGTTCCGCGCCTGGCTCGAAAAGAACCACACCACCGCCACGGAACTCTGGGTCGGCCTCTACAAGAAAGCGCACTCGCACCGCGGCCTGACTTATCCCGACGCCGTGCTCGAAGCGCTCTGCTTCGGCTGGATCGATGGCCTCCTGCGCCGCATCGACGACGCGAGCCACATGCAGCGCTTCACGCCCCGCCGCCCCGGCAGCACGTGGAGCAACATCAACGTCGCCCACGTCGAGCGCCTCAGCCGCGAAGGCCGCATGGCCCCCGCCGGCCTCGCCGCCTTCGACGCCCGCATCGCCGCAAAGACCGGCATCTACTCCTTCGAGCGCACGCAACCCGCCGAATTTCCGCCCGCGCTGCTTCGCCTCTTCAAGGCCAACCCCGCCGCCTGGAAATTTTTCTCCGCCCAGCCGCCCGGCTACCGCCGCCTCGCTACACATCACGTCTCGTCCGCCAAACAGGAAGCGACCCGCCAGCGCCGCCTCGCGAAACTCATCGCCGCTTCCGCCGCTGGCCGACGCCTCGACTGACGCGGCTGCGTCCGCCGCTCGCTCAGCCGCGGAGCGCAAGATTTCCCCAGCGCTCGGCAAAGCGCGCGCAGCCGCCGCCGCGCCCGCCTGCTTGAATGGGCGATGCACTCCACCTCGACTCCGAGTATCCACGGGCACGAAGTCATGGACGCCATGCAGGCATCCGGCCGCCTTTTCACACGCGAGAGCCTCGCAACCTTCATCACCGAGCACTTCGGTGCCGCCTCACGCTTCCATACCTGTTCGGCCGACGGCATGACCGCGCGTGAGCTGGTGAATTTTCTCGCGGACCGCGGCAAGTTCGTCGGCACCGAGGAAGGTTTCACCCTCAATCCCGCGCGCGTCTGCCAGCATTGATATACGCAGCGCAAGATTGCACGCTTCGCTCCCGTCGGCTCAACTACCCCCAATGTCCTCCCCCCAAGTCTTTCTCGGCACCGACAGCGGCGCCACGACCTCAAAGACCGGCGGCATTCTTGCCGACGGCACGATCATTTCGCAGCAGCTCCGCCAGAGCTCCACGAATTCGCAGGCCGGCACCGTGTCCGTCGTGAACGGCTGGGTCGAGGGCGCCGCCGGCTTTCTCGCGGATCATGGTTACACCTGGGCGAACGTTCGCGCCGTGGGACTCGCTCTTCCCGGTCCGTATCTCAGCTACGGCATCATGGGCAAGGCCGCCAATCTGCCCCCGAGTTTCCATGGCTGGAATTTTCACGCGGACTACGCCACCGCGCTCGCCCAGGCCGCCGGTCGCGCCATCCCGCTCGTCGTCGGCAATGATGGCAATTTTGGCGGCGTCGGCGAGGCGCATCGCGTCACCGGCGGCCGCAAAGCCGGCGTCCTCATGCTCGCTCCCGGCTCCGGCCTGGGCGCGGCCTACGTGAGCCCCGAAGGCGTTCCGCTCGACGGCGACACGCTCTCCGGCATGGAAGGCGGCCACATGCCCGCACCGCTGCACCTGCTCGGCGGCATTCGCCCCTTCACCTGCGGCTGCGGCCGCGACTGGGGCTGCGTCGAGGCCTACACGACCATCTCCGGACTGCCGCAACTGCTCGCCGAGTTTCTCAAGCAACATCCCGAGCATCCGCTCGCGAAATCGCCCGCCTCCGAAAAGGAAAAAGCACTTTCGCTGCGCACACTGGCGCAGAAGGGCGACGAACTCGCGCTCGCGATCTTCGATTTCCAGGCCCGCGCGCTCGGCTTGCATGTCGCAAACCTCCTGATGGCGCTCGACACCGAATACGTCGTCATCGGCGGCGGGTTGATCGACCCGGGCGCCACGACTCCGGAATTCCGCCATCGCTACCTCACCGGCATTCGCGAGGCGGCCGAGCCCTATCTGTGGGAGCCGCAGCGGACCAATTTGAAAATCGTCGCGGCAACCCTCGGCGAATTGTCCCAAGCGATCGGCGCCGCGCTGGTGGCCCGCCACACGTTCGGCGACAAGCGCTGAGCCTTTTCCGGGCGGATTGACTTAATCTGCCGTTGCGCGCTCCCCGCGCCGGCCCCTACGTTGCGCGCATGCCCCGCTGGCCCACGCTCGCCTTTGTGCTCGCGCTTTTCATCGGCACGGACGCGGCGGCCGTCGAGGCCAACCGTCTCGCCGCCCTCGAGGAGCAACTGCGCAGCGCCGCTCCCGCCGAACGCACCGCGGTGCTGGTCCAACTTTCGAGCGAGATCGAAGGCGACGACATGCAACGCGCCTGGGACTACGCGCAGCAAGCCCGCCAAGCCGCGCTCGCCCCGTCTGACCAGATCCGCGCCGACATCCGCATCGCCGCGCTCGAGCGTCGACGCGGACACTACGCCGCCGCACTCGCACTGGCAAACAGCGCGGTCCAACGTGCCCGCACCCTCGGGGACGACGCGCTGCGCGCCGATGCGCTGCTGGTCGTGGGCTGGACTCAAGGCAGCCTCGCCAACTTCCCCGCCGCGCTCGACACCTACCGCGAACTCACGCCCTTGGCCGAAGCGCGCGGGGATCGCATCTTCCTCGCCCGCGTCTACTCCGCCATGGGCATTGCCTATTCCGACGGCGGGGATGCGGTGCGCGCCCGCGCGGCGTATGAAACCGCGCGGCAGCATGCCGAGCGCGCCGACGACCAGCGTGTGCTGGCATCCGTCCTCAACAACCTCGGCGTCCTCGCGGTCAACGCGAAGGATTTTCCCGCCGCCCACCGCTACCATGAACAGGCCCTCGCGCTCCGCCTGGCCAGCGGCGCCGACACGCGCGGCATCGCCGACTCGCACCAGAATCTCGCCGAGCTCGCCGTCGTCGAAGGCCGGCCGGCCGACGCCATCATCGAGATCGAGCAAGCCATCGCCGGTCACGCGAAACTGAACCTCAAACGCAACCTGGCCAACGCCCGCCTCACCTACGCCACCGCCCTGCTGCAGCTGAAACGCCCGCAGGAAGCACTCGCCCAGATCGAATCCGCGCGCCAGCTGGCCGAGTCGCTCGCCAGCGCCACGATGCGCGAACGCGCCGCGCGCGCCTACGCCACCTTCCACGAAGCCCAGGGCGATTTCCGCGCCGCCCTCGAGTGGGAGCGCAAGGCCGCCGCCGCCCACAGCGACGCCGTCGGCGAACGCTCGCGCCAGCGGCTCGATACGCTCCAGGCCCAGTTCGACGCCGAGCGCCGGCAGCACGAGATCGAAACCCTGCAACGCGAGAAAGCCGAGCGCGCGGCCGCCCTCAGCTCCGTCCGCTGGCAACGCGCCACGCTGCTCGCGATCCTCGGCTTGAGCATCGTCCTCGCCTTCTCCGTCGCCAGCCGCGTCCGCACCCAACGCCGGGCCGAGCAGCGCATCCTGGCCGAGACTCGCGCCGCCAAGGAAGCCGCCGAGCAGGCCGACGCTTTGAAATCGCGCCTCGTCAACATGGTGTCGCACGACATCCGCGGTCCGCTGCACAACGTGCTGCATTTTGTCGAGGAATCCCGCCACGAACGCGACCCGCGCACCATAGCGGCCCACCTCGACGTCATCGCCTCCGAGACCCAGCGCGTCTCCTCGCTTGCGCAGGATTTGCTCGACGCCGCCGCCCTTGAAGTCGGCCGACTGGAACTGCACCGCGCGCCAGTCGACCTCGCCGAGATCGTCCGCGCGACACTCGGCCAACTCGAGTCCGCCGCCCGCGCCAAGGCGCAGACGTTGGATTTCGCCTCCGGGCCGCGCGACGCCGGCGTGCTCGAGGGCGACGCCAGCCGCCTCGCGCAAGTCGTCACCAATCTCGTCAGCAACGCCATCAAGTATTCCCCGCGCGGCGCGCCCATCGCGGTCGCGCTGGAGCGTGCCGCGACCGCCGTCCGCCTGACCGTGCGCGACCGCGGGCCGGGCATCACGCCGGCGGAGCTGCCCCACTTGTTCAAACCGTTCTCGCGCCTCTCCGCACGGCCGACGGACGGAGAGTCCACGGTCGGCCTCGGGCTCTCCCTCGCCCACGACCTCGTGCGGCTGCATGGCGGCACCATCAGCGTCGCATGCCCGGCGGAGAGCGGCAGCGTGTTTACTGTCGAGCTGCCGATCGGAGCGCCGCCGCCCACCGCGGCCTGACTCGGCGATTGCCGCGCGCGGCCGCGCTCGCAATCGTGCCCGCATGACTCCCGCCGAGATCCACGGCCTGCTGAATTTCCTGCGTCGCGCCGAACGCCTGAAAACCGTCACGCGCACGTCCTGGACCTCGGAAGGCAAACAGGAAAGCACCGCCGAGCACACGTGGCGGCTGTGCCTCTTCGCACTGAGCGTGAAGCCGTGGTTCCCGGAGCTGAACTTCGAGCGCGTGCTCGCCATCGCGCTCGTGCACGACCTCGGCGAAGCCGTCAGCGGCGACATCTCGGCGGTGCTGCAAGTCGGCGCGCCGCCCAAGCACGAGCAGGAACGTCGCGATTTGCTCGAGCTGATCGGCGAGGCGCCCGAGCCGGTGCGCACAAACCTCGTGGCGCTCTTTGACGAATACAACGCCGCCGCCACGCCGGAGGCGAAATTCGTCAAGGCCTTCGACAAGCTGGAGACGATCCTCCAGCACAATCAGGGCCGCAACCCCGCGACGTTCGACTACGCCTTCAATCTGCCCTACGGCCAGGCCTACACCACCGGGCATCCAGTGATCGTGAAGCTCCGCGCAATCCTCGACGCCGAGACGGCGGCCCGCGCCGCGGGCGACCGTCCGCCGCCCCTGTAAGGTTGGGCGCGACCGCTGCGCGCCCCGCCCTACCCGCTTGCCACCCCGGCGAATTCCGCTTCGCTCCGCGCATGCTTCGTCGTCTCCTCCCCCTGTTCGCGGCGATGTGCGCCGCCGCCTTCGCTTCCGAGGCGAAAACGACCACCGCTCCCGCCCCCCTCTACGTCAAGGCCGCCCGCCTCATCGACCCGCAGTCGGGCTCGGTGCTGCAAGACCAGATCATCACCCTCACCGGCGACAAGGTTTCAGCCGTGAGCGCACTGGCCGCGACGACCTTGCCCGCGGGCGCCCGCGTCATCGACCTCGGCGACGCCACCGTGCTGCCGGGTTTGATCGATTGCCACACGCACGTGACGAGCCAGCCGGAGAATTTCTACGAGGATATCTTCCGCAAGAGCCCGATCGACGAGGCGACCACCGCGCACCTCTACGCGCGCCGCACACTGCTCGCCGGCTTCACCACCATCCGCAACGTCGGCGGCGGCAACTACGTGGACTTCGCCCTGCGTCGCGCCATCGAAAAGGGACAAGTCGCCGGCCCGCGCATGCAGGCCAGCGGTCCGTCGCTCAGCGCCACCGGCGGCCACGGCGATCTCAACGGCATGTCGCCTTACGTGCGCTTCGACGGCGACATCAACGGCGTGGCGGACGGCGTCGACGCCGTCCGCAAGAAGGTGCGCGAAAACGTCAAATACGGCGCCGACGTCATCAAGATGCTCGCGACCGCCGGCGTGTTGTCCGAAGAGGAATCCGTCGGCGCGCCGCAATACCAACTCGACGAGATGAAGGCCATCGTCGAGGAAGCGGCGCTCTGGGGCCGCAAGGTGGCCGCGCACGCGCACGGCACCGAAGGCATCAAGATGGCGATCCGCGCCGGCGTCGCCTCGATCGAGCACGCGAGCTTCATCGACGACGAGGGCATCGCCCTCGCGAAGGAGCGCGGCACCTACCTCGTGCCCGACATCTACAACGACGACTACATCCTCTCCGAGTATTCGCGCATGGGCTACCCGGACAAAATCATCGAGAAGGAGCGCAAGGTCGGCCGCACGCAGCGCGAGAATTTCCAGAAGGCGGTCAAAGCCGGCTGCAAGATCGCCTACGGCACCGACTCCGGCGTCTACCCGCACGGCTGGAACGGAAAGCAGTTTTCCCACATGGTGAAATGGGGCATGACCCCGATGCAGGCCATCCAGGCCGCCACCGTGCACGCCGCCGACCTGCTCGGCTGGCAGACGAAAGTTGGCCAGATCGCACCCGGCTTCTACGCGGACCTTATCGCGGTCAAAGGCGACCCGCTAACCGACGTCACCGTGCTCGAGAAAATCGATTTCGTAATGAAAGGCGGCGAAATCTACCGGGACCGGCTCACCGGCCAGCCCGTAAAGCAGTTCGAGTGACGGCGGCGGCACCCGAGTCGCAACGGTAGGGCGGCGAGTCCCTTCGCCGCCGCTCGTAAAGGCGAGGAACGAAATCCGCGCCGACCCTCAATGTCCGTGCCCGTGCTCGAGAAACAGCATCATGAGCCCGAGCACTGCGAAAATCACGCCCAGCAGCGCCGCCTCGTAGCGTTCCAGCTTTTGCAGCGGCAACTTCGAAAACCCCACCAGCGTCAGCCAGGTGAACAGCAGCATGCCGATCAGCGTGCCTGCGGCGAGGATGCCGCTCAGCACCACGAACCCGCGCCAGCCATAGTGCACGCCGGACAAATACACCGGCAGGAATCCTTCGCACGGCGACAGCGTCAGCATCATGAACAACCCGCTGATCGCCGCCCAGTCACCCGCCTGACGCGATACCAGCTTCGTGTCGGCGAGTTCCTCCTCCATGTGCGTGTGATCGTCGGCGTGGCCGCAATGCTCGGACTCCTCGTGGCGACCGCCCGCATGGTGATGCAACACGCCGCCGCGCACCTGCCGCCAGAAAAACCACCCCGCGATCGCCAGCAGCGCACCGCCCGCGACCCGGTTGAACAGCTCGCCGAAATGCTCGTCGAGTTGCAGCCCGAGCCACGCAATACCCAACCCCAGCAAACTGGTCAGCAACACGTGTCCGAGCCCGGCGGCCATCGAAACCGCAAACGTCTTTCCCCGCGTCCAGCCGCGCGCCCGCGCCACGAGCACAAACGGCAGCCAGTGCGTCGGAATCGCAGCGTGAAAAAAAGCGACCGTGAAGCCGGTCACGGCAAGAGTGGCGAGCATGAGTGAAGCGGAGGGTTGAGCGAATCGCCCCGTGTGGGGGCTGTCGACCTTGGACTTTAGCAAAGTCGTCAAGCGGTCGCAGCCGAGTGCTGTCCGAGGTGGTCGCCGCTGTCCCAGCGGCGACTCGGACGCGGCAAGCGCTCAGACCAACGCGCCGCCCCAACAAACCGCGCGCGAATCCCGCCAACTGCTGCGCGGCACCTCCCGCGGCGGCTGCGCTACCATCGGATAAGGTTGTTGCCCGCCGTCCGCGGCCGGCTTTCTTAACCTATTCCACGCATGTCCGTTCCCGATCTCAACGCCGTCAGCAGCTACCTCCTCGCCCTCCAAGACACCATCTGCCAGACGCTCGAGCACGAGGACGATGGCGGCGAGTTTCGCGAGGATCGCTGGACGCGTCCCGAGGGCGGCGGCGGGCGATCACGCGTGCTGGAAAACGGCGCGGTCTTTGAAAAAGCCGGCGTGAACTTCTCGCACGTCGCGGGCAAGTCGCTCCCGCCTTCCGCCACCGCGCACCGCCCGGAGCTTGCCGGCAAGCCCTTCCACGCCATGGGCGTCTCGCTGGTCATCCACCCGCGCAACCCCTACGTGCCCACGAGCCACATGAACGTCCGCTTCTTCATCGCCGGCGAAGGCGAGCAGGCGATCTGGTGGTTCGGCGGCGGCTTCGATCTCACGCCCTATTACGGTTTCGAGGAGGATTGCGTGCACTGGCACCGCGTCGCACGCGAGGCGTGCTTCCCGCACGGGGCCGATCTCTACCCGCGTTTCAAGCAATGGTGCGACGAGTATTTCTTCCTGAAGCACCGCAACGAACCGCGCGGCGTGGGCGGCCTTTTCTTCGACGACTTCAATGCCCTCGGCGCCCACGGCAGCTTCGCCTTTCTCCGCAGCGTCGGCGACGCCTACCTGAAAGCCTACATGCCGATCGTGCAGCGGCGGAAGGCGACGCCGTTCGGCGAGCGCGAACGCGACTTTCAACTCTACCGCCGCGGACGCTACGTGGAGTTCAATCTCGTCTGGGACCGCGGCACGCACTTCGGCCTGCAAAGCGGCGGCCGCACCGAAAGCATCCTCATGTCGCTCCCGCCGCTCGTTACCTGGCGCTACGATTTCCAGCCGAAACCCGATACGCCCGAAGCGCGGCTCTACGACGTTTTTCTGAAACCCCACGACTGGGCGAACCACTCCTAACCACCGCCGCGCTACGCACCACTCGCTTCCCGCCACTCGCTACTTCCACGAAATGACCTCCCGCGAACGTTTTCTCTCCGCCGTCAATTGCCAGCCCCTCGATCGCCCGCCGCTGTGGGTGATGCGCCAGGCCGGCCGCTACCTGCCCGAATACCGCGCGCTCAAAGCCAAGTCCTCCTTCCTCGAAATGGTGCGCACGCCGGAACTCGCCGCCGAGGTCACGCTGCAACCGCTGCGCCGCTTCGCGCTCGATGCCGCGATCATCTTCTCCGACATCCTCGTCATCCCCGAGGCGCTCGGCCAGGGCTACAAGTTTCGCGACGAAGGCGGCATCGCGATGGAATACCGCCTCGAAAACCGCGCCCAGCTCGACCGCCTCAACGTCACCGGCGTCGCCGAGCGACTCGACTACATGGCGCAGTCGCTCGCGCTCGTGAAGAAGGAGCTCAACGGCGGGCGCGCGCTGCTCGGCTTCGGCGGTTCGCCGTGGACGCTCGCCACCTACATGGTCGAAGGCGGCAGCTCGGAGGATTTCTCGCGCATCAAGGAACTGTTCTTCACCGACCGCGCGTTCTTCGACGCCTTGATGGAGAAACTGACCGCAGCGGTGATCGAGTTTTTCCACATGCAAATCCGCGCCGGCGCGGATGCCATCCAGATCTTCGACTCCTGGGGTGGCATCATCGCCGGCCAGGATTACGAAGCCGCGTCGCTCCGCTGGATGCGCCAGATCATCGCCGCGATGCCGGCGGGCTTTCCGGTGATCCTCTACGCGAAGGGCTGTCCGATGCAGCTCACTGACATGGCGTTCAGCGGTGCGAAAGTGCTCGGCGTCGACTGGACCGTCGACCTCGGCGTCGTCCGTCGTCTCGTCCCCAACAACGTCGCACTCCAAGGCAATCTCGACCCGGTGCTCATGAACACGACGCCGGACATCGTCCGGCGCGAAACGGCGCGCGTGCTCGAAACGATGCGCGGCACGAACGGCCACATTTTCAACCTCGGCCACGGCATCATGCCCTCCGCGAAGATCGAGTGCATGCAGGCGCTCGTCGACACGGTCACGCAGTGGAAATGAACCCAGCCCGGCCCAACCTCCGGACCATCTTCTCGCCGGTGGGGCGAACCGTTCCGGTGAGCCGCGGGTTGATCTCGGCTCGTCGGGGACGACTCGCCCGCCCCTGATACCGCACCTTCTCATGAGCACCTCGAATCCGCAAAAATCAGTCGCGATCATCGGCGCCGGCATCGCCGGCCTCACGGCGGCCTACCGGCTGCACGAGCGCGGCTTTCGCGTGAAGGTATTCGAGCGCGCCGCGCAGACCGGCGGCGCGATTCGCACGATCCGCGAAGACGGCTGGCTCGCCGAAGCGGGCCCCAACTCCGTCCAGTTCGGCGCCCCCGAGCTCAAGAAACTCGTCGCGGATATCGGCCTCGAGCCCGATCTGCAGATCGCGAACGAAGCGGCGAAGAAGCGCTTCATCGTCCGCAACGGCTGGTTCATGCCGGTGCCGATGGGCCCCGGTCAATTTCTCCGCACGCCACTCTGGGGTTTCCGCACCAAGCTCTCCCTCTTCACCGAACTCTTCACCCGGCCGCGCGTCCGCAACACCGACGTCAGCCTGGCCGAGCTCGTTCGCTCGCACTACACCCAGGACCTCGTCGACTACGCGGTGAATCCCCTCGTGGCCGGCATCTACGCCGGCGATCCGGAAAAACTCTCCGTCAAAAACGCCTTCCCGAGTCTCTGGGAAGCCGAACGCCTCAAAGGTTCGCTTCCGCGCGGTTTTATCGCGGCCGCCAAAGCCAGACGCGCCGCCGGCGCTCCGAAGAAAAAGGGGCCGACGCCACTCGTCTCGTTCCGTCTCGGCCTGCAGCAACTCACCGACACGATCGCCGCGCGACTGCCCGCCGGCTCCGTGGAGCTGAACACGAACGTCGAAACGATCATCCCCGGGACGCCTCACCGCCTGGTCTGCTCGCGCGGCACCGAGAAATGCGGCGGCGAATTCGATTTCGTCGTGCTGGCCGTGCCCGCGACCGCGCTGGCTCAACTCACGTTCGGCACCCTCGGCGAGCGCCCGCTCGCCACCCTCGATACCATCACGCACCCGCCGGTGTCTTCGCTCTTCCTCGGCTTCAAGCGCGAAGACGTCACGCATCCGCTCGACGGTTTCGGCGGCTTGACGCCGGAAAAAGAGCGGCGCGACGTGCTCGGCATTCTGTTTTCGTCGACGCTGTTCCCGGGTCGTGCGCCCGCGGGCCACGTCGCCCTCACCGTCTTCGCCGGCGGCATGCGCCAACCGGAGCACGCCCGTTTGAGCACCGACCAGCTCCTCGAACGCGTCGATCGCGACCTGCGCGAACTCGTCGGCGTGAAGGGGAAGCCGGTCTTCGTGAAGCACTCGTTCTGGCCGCGGGCGATTCCGCAATACCAGATCGGCTACGAGCGCCACTTCGAAACCATGGCCCGCGTCGAGGACGGCGCCCCGGGGATCTTCATCGGCGGCCAGTGCCGCGACGGCATCTCGCTCCCCGATTGCTGCAAGAGCGGCGAAAAACTCGCGGCCCGCGTCCTCGAGACCGCCGCCAAGGCAACGGCTTCCTCCTGATCGACGCTTTCTTTCGCCCTGCCTGCGGCAAGGAGGCAGGCGCACATGGCCGCGACGCACTCCAAGGTCCCCGGAGCAACGCGACACGGTCGACGAGACGTGGCTCCACGCGGTCAGCCTGAGCCCAAGTGCAGAACTGTTTCTGCGGCGCGCCACCGGGGAGAAAATCCCCTACTCTTTGTTTCCAGCTCGACAGCGAAGCAGCGTATTTTTGATCCTCTGACCTTGCGTCGAGGAAACCGCCCACCGGGCGGACGCAGCGTCGGCACACGCCGAATGGGCCGCTGCGGATTCGCCGACGGAATCCGTCTTCTCCCATGCCTGCTTCGCGCTCTCTCTCGCTGTGCAATTTTATCCGCGTGGCCTTCGTGCTGCTCGGTTCGCTCCTGCTCGCCCGCCTGGCGCATGGGCAAACCAACATCGCCCCCCAGTTCACGACCCAACCCGCCGACGTCAGCACCTACGATGGGTATTTCGCGACGTTCTCCGCAGCTGCAACAGGCACCCCCAGCCCGACCTACCGCTGGCAGATGCGGACCACTGCCAGCGCGGAATGGACTGACCTCACCAATACCGGCGGCTTCTCCGGCGCCGACACGTCCTGGCTCAGCTTCAGTGCGCGCTACGCGCTGAACGGCTACGAATTCCGCTGCCAGGCAACGAACTCCGAGGCGACCGTCGCGAGCAGCGCCGCGCGGCTCACCGTCGTGCCGCAAAAACCGTCGATCTTTTCCAACCTCCCGTCGACGGTCTACAGCGCCACCGGCCTCAGTGTCACGTTCACGGCGAGTGTGGGCGGGACGGCGCCACTGACCTTCACCTGGCGCTTCAACGGCACACCGATCCCCGGGGCCACCAGCTCCACCCTGACTTTGAGCGACCTTCAGCCCGCCCACGCAGGCAAATACTCGTTTGTCGCCACGAACGTCGCCGGCTCCACGACGAGCACCGACTCGACCCTCGCGCTCGTCGGCCCCCCCACGATCGCAAGCGCACCGACCGCCGTGGTCGTCGCCCTCGGCGAGAGCTTCCAACTCAGCGCGACGGTAACCAGCGGCTCGAACGCACCTGTTTCCTACCAATGGTATCGCGACGACCAGCCGATTGCCGGGGCCACGTCGAGCACCTACTCGGCTTCAAACGTCGATACCTCCGCGGCCGGCTCCTACCGCCTCACGGCGACGAACGTCGCCGGCAGTGTTTCGACCGCCCCGGCCACGGTCGAGGTCGTGCAAGGTCGCGCGCCTTCCGTCGGCATCAGCATCTCCGGCAGTCAGGTGGAAGGGCAGACCACAACCCTCCAAGGCAACCCTTACGCCGGCACCGGGCCCTTCACCTACCAATGGTATCGTAACCGCGTCGCACTCCCGGGCGAAACCGGTCCGACGTTGACCTTGGCCAACCTGAGCCCCGCGCTCCTCGGCGAATACATCATCGCCGTCCAGGGCGCCACCGGCGCGAAACTCAGCGGAACGGTCCAGCTCGACCTGGCCAATCCCACCGGCTCCGCGCCCACGACGGATTGGGTCGGCTACGCCGAGAGCGCGGGCGTCCACTATTTCGCCTTCGCCGACACCCCCCGCGTGGAGCGCTATGACCGCACGACCGGCTCCTGGCTGGCGAGCTTCGCGCTTTCCGCGCCACCCAAGGCAATCGCCGCCAACGCCGACTACGTCGTCGTCGCGAGCGCACGCCAACTCGTGCGGTATGACCGCACCCTGGGACAGCCCTTCGTCCTCGCCAATTTTTCCGAGGACGTGCGCGCCATCGGTTTCCTCCGTGGCTTCCTCGTGAGCATCACCGCGAGCTCCACCTTCTCCACCCCGACGGTGCGCGTTCATCGGGTAACCGATGGTCAGGTGCTCAGCACGACGCAGGATTATCAGTTCTCGCGGAGCGCCTACACCTTCGATGATGCCGGCGGACGCCTGGTCGGGCTGAACTACCCTTCGCTTCGCTCCGTCACGCTGCTCGCCGACGGCACCGGCTGGCAGTCGGCCGGCAGCATCTCGACCACCACTGATTCCGCGCGGTTTCCTCTCGTCGGCTCACGCCGCTACGCGATCCAGCAGTTAGGTTCGGTGTGCGATCTCGACGCGAGCGCCAACGTCGCCCACGCCGGCAGCGCCGTCGACGACGCCGTCGATGACGGCGCCGGCGGATACTTCGTGCTGCGTCGTGGCAGCGTCGTCCACCTCGACGCCTCGTGGCGCGAGCTCGCCAGCAAGACCATCACCCGCCGCGGCTCGCGACTGGCATTCGACGGCTCGGACCTGTTCGTCTTTGCGCAGCCCCGCAGCGGGAGCGTGCCCGCCGTGGAGAGGATCTCCCCCAACGATCTCACGCCGCCGATTGTTGCTCCGGCCCAGCCGGCGGGCAGTGTCGCTGTTCTCTCGCCGCAGATCGAGGTTTCCCCTGACGGCATCGTTCATATCTTCAGCAAACTCCACGGCAACGTGCTCCGGTGGTCCGCCGCGACGTGGAATTACCTGCCGGGCCTGCCGCTCGCCGGAATGCCCAGCGGTTTCGCCCTCTCCGCCGCACACGGCGCCTTCTACTACAATTCCGGCATGCGCATCGCGCGCGGCGATCTGGCGACGGGCGGGTATGCGCCCGTCGCAACCGGCATTTTCCGCGCCGACACGCTCACGACGGGCGGCCCGTGGTTGTTCGACGTCGAGGAACCACTGACCTCATTCGGTTCGGGCCGGGAAATCGTCGTGCGCGACCGCGACTTGCAGGTCCGGTCACGCTTCGCCAGCGACGCCCAGGCGCTGGTGTGGTCCGAGGCGCAACAGGCCCTCGTCGCGCTCACTGGCACATCGCTGTATCGTTTCGGCTTCGACGCCTCGGGGGCACGGATCTCAAACCGAACTCCAGTCAGCCTGCTCAACTCGGCGAGCCCGCCGGTGCGAGTTTCCCCACTCGGCACGCAAGTCCTGCTCGGCAACGGCAGGATCTACGACCTCGCCGGCACCGACCAGCAAGTCGGGACCATCCTCGGCAGTTTCGTCGACGCCGTCTGGACCCCCGCGCGCCTGATCGTGCTGCGCCCGCACCTGACCGGCTCTCGTCTCGTTGCCTATCGCACGAGCGATTTCAGCGAAGTGGCGAGCGTCGTCGTTCCCAGCCGCCCCGAGCGGATTTTCCTGCTCAAAGCCGATCGCGTCCTCCTCGTGACCGCCGATGCCTCGAGTGTGCCCGAATTCCGCATGTTCGCCGCGCTCGATCTCGCCCCGATCGATCCCTCGGACGCCAACGCGCGCCTCGCCTTCAACGAGGAACCCGCGCCCGTTTCCGGCATGCTTGGCACACCGGTTATCCTCCAAGCCTCCACGCGCGGCGGCCCGTTGCCGAATTTCCGCTGGCAACGCCGCGAGGCCGGCTCCGAAACCTGGGTGGACCTGAGCGACGGCGAAACCTTCAGCGGCACCCAATCCGCCCAGCTGCTCATCCGCAGCCTCGGCGAGGCCGACGCTCGCGCGCAGTTCCGCGTCATCGCCACCAGCACCGCCGGTCAGATCGTGTCCCGCTTCATCTCCACCGCCCCGGGTGGCGTCGCGCGCGCCACCGGCGTCGCTTCCGCGAACCACTCCGTCGTCTGGCGCGAAGACGGCTCCGCCTGGACGATGGGCATCGGCAACGGCTTGGCGGACGGCACGGCGGAACGCCGCTATCAACCGGTGCAGGTCGCCTCCGACATCGCCGTCGCGACCGCCGGCAACTACGCCACTCTGCTCCTCGATCGCACCGGCCGACTTTTCGGCACCGCCGGTTACGGGAGCAGCCCCGGGATGGTGGCGAACGACGTGGTGCGCGCATCGGTTGACGGCTCTTCGGTGCTGTTCCTTAAATCGAACGGCGAACTGTGGGGACGCGGCCTCTCGGTCAACGGGCGCCTCGGCCATCGGGCCCTCGCTCTGGCGCAGACGGACACCCCGGTGCTTGTCGCCCGTGGCGTCGCTGAGTTTGCCGCCGGCAGCGAGTATACGCTCTACGTGCTCGCCGACGGCACACTCTGGGCCATGGGCCGCAATAACTGGGGAGAACTCGGCGTCGGCCCGACCGATCCGAACCTCACCGTGGCCAAGCAGGTCGCTCAGGACGTCCGTGGCGTATGGGCCGCCGGCACCCACTCGGTTTTTCTCCAAGCGGACGGCACGCTCTGGGGCATGGGCCGCAATACCACCGGCCAACTCGGCCAGGGCGAGAACGTCGCCTCGTCGAACACTCCCGTGCTGATCGCCTCCGGCGTGCGCACCGCGGCGGTCGGCGCCGCACACACGCTGATCCTCAAGAAAGACGGCACCGTCTGGGCCTGCGGCGACAACACGACCGGCGCCCTCGGTGACGGCACGCTGACGACACGATTCCAGCCCACCCAAGTCGCGGCGGACGCCGTGGCCATCGCCTGTTCCGCCTACGGCAGCTGGCTGCTCAAGGCCGATGGCTCGCTCTGGGGAACCGGTTCCCGCAGCGACGGTGTCTTCGGTGGCGACTCAACCGGTCCGTCCACCTTGAAAGTCTGGACGCTGGTCGACTCCGGTCTGCCAGTGGCAACGACGGACACGCCAACCTCACTCGCCGCAACCAACGCTCCGGGCGCCGCCCTGCTCGGATGGCGCCCCGTCCGCGGCGCCTTGCGCTACGAAATTTTCCGCAGCGAGGCCGACGACGTGGCCACCGCCGTGAAAATTGGCGAGACGCTCGACGCGTGGCCGGCCTTCGCCGATCGCAGCGGCACGGTGGACCGCGACTACCGCTACTGGACGCGGCCGGTTACCCTCGGCGGCCCGACGAATTTTTCGAATGTCGCCGTCGGCCGGCAGATCGGACCGCGCGCCGCGACGATCACGACCCAATCCACCAATGGCATGCCCGGCACGAACGGTGGCGTGTTGCTCACCGTCGACGTGGAAGGCAACCCGCGTCCGACTTTCCGCTGGCAACGTTACGATGCCGACGCAGCGCAATGGATCGATTGCGAGGAAAGCTATCCCTTCACCAACACCCGCACCGACAGCCTCTCGATTGCCATACCTCAAACCTTCGTCGGCGTGCAGTTCCGGTGCGTCATCGCCAACCCGCTCGGCACCGTCATCAGCACCCCGGTGACTGTGCAGGCCAGGTCCACCGACTACCCGACATCGCTGTATATCGAACCGACGGACCAGACGGTGCCGATCAACTACGACGCAGGCTTCAGCGCGGTGGTTCAAGGTTCCTACGTATTCACCTATCAATGGGAGAAAGACCGCGTGCCGATCACCGGTGCGACCGATTCCTACCTCGCGATTCGGAAAGTCACTGACGCTGACGCCGGCAGCTATCGTTGCCGCATCACGATGGACGGCGCGCGCGAAATCATCTCGCGCGAGGCGGTGCTCACCGTCGCGCCGGCAATCCCGGCCGTGTCGCTCGACGCGGCTGCGACTTCCGGCTTCTTCATCGACGCGCGCACGACCGCGATGGCATTCGGCACCAACTCCGACTACCAGCTGGGCATCAACACCGGCGCGGCCGTCACCGCTCCGACCGCGTTGCCCTACGGCTGGCCCGACCCTCTCGTTCGTGTGCGCACGGGCGGTCAACACACGATCGTGATCAGCTCGATCGGCAACTGCTACGCGACCGGCGTGGGCACCAACGGCAGCTTCGGCGACGGACGCAACCGCGGGCGCTCGAGCCTCTGGCCGCTCGACTTCGTTGCCGCCGACGTCGCCACCGGCACCGCCCACAGTCTGTTCCTGTCCACCACCGGGGTGCTCTACAGCGCGGGACAAAATGAGTCCGGCCAGCTCGGGCTCGGCCACACCACCATGCAAGGCGCGCGCGCGCAGGTGACCACCGAGGTCCGCGCGGTTTTCGCCCGCGGCAACACCTCCTTCTTCATCAAGGGCGACGACTCGCTCTGGGCCATGGGGGCGAACGCTTCCGGTCAACTCGGCGACAACTCCACGACAAATCGCCTCAGCCCCGTCCCCATTGCCACCGGCGTGCGCTCGGTCGCACCGGGCCCCAACCATACGCTGTTCGTGAAATGGGATGGCACGCTGTGGGGCATGGGCGCGAATCTTGACGGCAGCCTCGGCACCGCTCCCGCGCAGGTGCTTTCGCCGGTCCAACTCGCCAGCGGCGTCACCCACGCCGCCGTCGGAGCCGCGCATTCCGTTTACCTGAAAAACGACGGCACGCTCTGGACCATGGGCCGCAACGACCGCGGTCAACAAGGCGATGGCACCCTCAACCCGGTTACCATCGCCCGCCAACTGGCCGCCAACGTTTCGAACCTTGCCGCTGGCGACAGCTTCACGCTCTACACGTCAGCGTCCGGCGAGGTCTATGGTGTGGGCGCCGCCATCGGCTGGGCCGCGGCGGGGACCGGCTCCAGCGATGCGCTCACGCCGCGGCGCACCTGGCCCGTGCAGTCGATGAGCGTTCCCCCCGCGCCCACGGGCGTGACCGCCACCGACAACGCCACTGCGCCGTATGTCTTCATCCGTTGGAATCACACGCCGCGCACGCAGTGCTACGAAATCTGGCGCGGCACCACCGCCTCTTTCGGCGCTGCGACCCTCATCTCCCGTTCGGCGGCGCCCCTCTGCTACGATTACCAGGCGCCCGCGGGAGTGATGTGCTACTACTGGATTCGCGCCGTGAACCAGGCCGGCACGTCGGCTGTGACCGGCAGCGATACCGGCGTCCGCGCCCCCAGCAGCAGCGTGATCGTCATCACCGCCCACCCTTCGTCGCAAACCGTGAGTGCGGGCGGTTACGCGAATTTCTCCGTGAGCACGGCGTCATACGGCTACACCTATCAATGGCGGCGCAACAGCGTGCCCCTGGCCGGCCAGACCAATTCCTACCTGAATCTGAACGTTCGCTCGCTCGACGACGACGGCGACTACGACGTGGTCATCACGACCGCCAACGGCGACCAGACGGCGACCTCACTCCCCGCACGCCTCACGGTGACCCGCGGCACGCAATCGCTCTCGCTGCCGCCCCTCCCCCGTCAGGTCTTCACGGTTGCCCCGCTGTCTCTCGTCGCAACCGCGTCGTCCGGCTTGCCCGTGACGCTGCGCGTTACCGATGGTCCAGCGAGCGTCGTCGACGGCAAGCTGGTGCTCTCAAATATTGGCCGGGTCACCGTGGAGTTCAGCCAGGCGGGCAATGAATCGTTCCTGCCGGCGGTGCAGACCGCCGCGTTCGATGTTTACCCGAACTCAATCGCTCCACGGCTGGAAAACCTGGCCAGCTTCTACGACGGCACGGCGAAAACGGTGCTCCTGACCGACGTCCCGTCCGGCGCGCCGCTCATCATCACCTACGACGGCAGCACCACGGCGCCGACCAACGTCGGCACTTACGCCGTCGAAGTCCGCTCCTCTGATCCGCGCTGGCTGGTGAACGCCGCCGGTCGGCTGACGATATCGCCCGCGCCCCAAACGATTACGTTTGGCCCGCTGGGCGATCGGCCGTTCACGTTCGCTCCCCTCACGCTCTCCGCGTCCGCGAGCTCGGGCCTGCCGGTCAGCTATTCCTTGATCGGCGGTCCCGCCCAACTTGCCGGAACCCGCCTGACACTGACTGGCCTCGGCTCGGTCATCGTCGACGCCCAGCAATCCGGCAACGCCAACTACCAACCCGCCGCCATGACGCGCCGAACCTTCCAGGTGCTGAACAGCTTCGATTACTGGCGCAGCCTGCGTTTCAACGAGGCCCAACTCGCCGACCTCGCGATCTCCGGCGCGTCCGCAACCCCGTTCCCCAATGGAGTCCCCAACCTCGTGCGCTACGCGGTGGGCATGTCGGACGACGAGCCAACCGGCTCCGTCCTCGCCGATCTCGCGCTGACCTCCGGCATCTGGAGCGCCCGCTTCCGCCTCGCCCCCGCCCTGTCCGATATCAACGTCTCGGTCGAAACCTCGACGGACCTCGTCAACTGGTCCACGTCGGGCGTCGCGGTGCAGCGCCTCTCGAGCGAACCTGACGGCAGCGAACTCTGGGAAGCAACCCGGCCAGTCAGCGGCAGCAGCCCGGTGTTCTTCCGCCTCAAAGTCGAGCGACCATAAAGCAACCACCGTCGACAGGCGTTCTCGCGCGTAAGAATATTTTAACCCCGCGCGAACCGGTTTCTAATCTGCGCTCCGCTAGACTGCGGGCGCATGAAACCACTCCTTCGTCCGCTTCTCTCCGTGCTCGCCGCTTTCGGTCTCGTCGCCGCGACGCACGCCGCCACCACGCTCGATAATCTCGCCACCGCCTACGCCGGCGAAGCCAACGCCGCGAACCGCTACACGCGCTTCGCCCAGCAAGCCGACGCCGAGGGCCACCCGCAGGTCGCCGTGCTCTTCCGCGCCGCGGCCAAATCCGAGGAGATCCATCGCCTTCGGCATCGCGCCGCTCTCACCAAACTCGGCGGCACGCCCGCCGCTGTCACCCTCGACGAGGTCAAAGTCGGCACCACGGCCGAAAATCTCCGCGCCGCCATCGCGGGCGAAAGTGCGGAGCGCGACACGATGTATCCGGCCTTCATCGCCCGGGCGAAAGCCGAAGACGCGCGCGCCGGCGTGCGCTCCCTCAACGCCGCCCTCGCCGCGGAGAAGGAACACGCCACGCTGTTCCAACAGGCTCTCGACACCCTCGGGCAAAAAACCACGACCGAGTATTATGTGTGTCGCGACTGCGGCTTCACCGTCACCGCGCGGCCAGGCAAGGAATGCAAGGTCTGCCGCGAGGATCCGTCGAAGTTCCAGAAGATCAGCTAAGCCCTCCACGCCTTCCTTCGATGCCCTCCCCGCTTCATCCCGCCGTGGTCCATTTTCCGATTGTGCTGATCCTGCTCGGCACGCTCGTTGCCCTCCCGGCCGCAGTCACGCCCCGGTGGCACCTGCGCTGGATTGCCGCCGCTCTGCTCGCGATTGGCGCCCTCGGCGCCCTCATCGCCTCGACCACCGGAGAGCAAGACGGCGAAGCGATCGAACACCAGCCGCAGGTCAGCGCGTTGCTCGACCAGCACGAAGATTGGGCCGAGCGCACCCAAGGTTTCAGCCTCGGTGCCGGCGTCCTCGCCGTCGTTGCCGCGGCCGCGACGTTGCGCTGGCCGCGGGCGGCGCGCGGTCTCGGCCTGGCAGGCGCGGCCGTCGCGGTCATCGCGTCGTTCTGCGTGTTCCGAACCGGGCACTACGGCGGCCAACTGGTCTATCGCCACGGCGCCGGCGTGAATCTCGCCCCCGTCAACGCGACGAGCCCCGGCGATCGGTCGGCCACTCTCGCACCGACGCGGGCACACCGCGACGACGATGACGGCGACGATCACCAGTGACAGTTGCCGGGTCGGCGCCGTGCCTCTCGGGTCGACGCCGGCTCGCTTTCATCATTCGCGTTCTCCTAAAATGAGTCATGCGCATCCTTGTCGCTGAAGATGAATCGAAGG
Organism: Candidatus Didemnitutus sp.; assembly: GCA_041906465.1. Lineage (GTDB taxonomy): Bacteria > Verrucomicrobiota > Verrucomicrobiia > Opitutales > Opitutaceae > Didemnitutus. The sequence goes on from JAYRJE010000001.1 coordinate 363,837, forward strand.
TCGCCGAGCACCTGCGCCGCGGACTGGCCGAGGAGGGCTACGCGGTCGACCTCGCCCGCGACGGCAACGAAGCACTCTGGCTCGCCGGCAACAACGACTACGATGCGCTCGTGCTGGACGTCATGATGCCGGGACAGGACGGCATCAGCGTGCTGCGCCAGCTCCGGCATCAGGGCCGGAACGCGCCGGCCATTCTGCTGACGGCGCGGCACGAACTCGAGGATCGCGTGCGCGGATTGGACGCGGGCGCCGACGACTACGTCGCGAAACCATTTTCAATGATCGAACTGCTCGCGCGCCTTCGCGCGGTGCTGCGTCGCCAGCGTCCCGAACCGGTGGACCGGCTCCGCGTGGCCGATCTCGAGCTCGACCTGCGGGCCCGCACCGCCACCCGCGGCGGAGAGGAGATCCAACTGACCAACCGCGAATTTGCGCTGCTCGAGTTCCTCATGCTCTCCTCGCCGAAGCCCGCCAGCAAAACTGCCATCGTTGAGCACGTCTGGGATCAGCACTTCGACTCGGGCACGAACGTGGTGAACGTCTACGTCAAATACCTGCGGGAAAAAATCGACCGCCCGGGCTGGACGCCGCTGATCCAGACCGTGCGCGGCATCGGCTTCGCGCTGCGGGAGCCCGGCGCATGAAATCGCTGCGTCTGCGCGTCGCGCTGTGGTTCGCCGCCAGTGTGGCGGCGGTGATGGCCGTCTTCGTGGCGGTGACATTCCTCCATCTTCGCCACGAGCTGCGGGTCGAAAAATGGGAGCGCAATCTCGAGCGCGACCCGGACTGGGCGCTGCACGGCAGCTACTCGGAATCTGAAGTCGCCGATATCGTCGAGGAGCTCTGGTCGCTGTCGCTGCTTTACGCGACCCCCGTGCTGCTGTTGGCCATGGGCGTCGGCTACGTCGTGGCGCGACGGGCCTTCCAACCGGTCGCCGAAATGAACGAGCAGCTCCAACGCATCGGGGCGAACAACCTCCGCGCCCGACTCGACGTGACGCGTGCGGACCGGGAGCTGCGCGTCATTGGTGAAAACGTCAACGCGCTGCTCGTGCGGCTCGAGAACTCGTTCCGGCAACTCTCGGATTTTTCCGCGCAAGTCGCCCACGAACTGCGCACGCCGCTGACGCTGATGCGCCTGCAAGTCGAGGAGTCCGCCGGGCGCATCGATCCCGCGCTCGCCGAATCGTTGCAGGAGGAACTCAAGCGTCTCTCGGACTACGTCGACCAGTGCCTGCTGCTCGCTACTGCTGAACAGGGCCGCCTGCAAATCCAGCCGACGCGTTTCCGGCTCGGGGCGCTGGTCGCCGATCTGGCCGAAGCCTACCACCTGCTCGCGCGCGAAGAGTGCCGCAGCGTCGAGTGGCAGGGACCCGACGTGGAGGTGGAGACCGATCCGCGGCACTTGCGCCAACTCCTCCATGTGCTGCTGAGCAACGCGCTTCGCCACGGCGAAGGTGCCGTTTTCATTCACGTCCGGCCCAGCGCGTCCGGCGCGCTCTGCGAGATTCGCAACCGCATCCGCCCCGGATCCCAGACCGGGTCGACCGGCAACGGCATCGGTTTGCGACTGGCCCGCGCCCTCGCCACCACGCTCGGTCTCGAACTCACCGTCGGTCCCGGGCCGTCGGGTGACTATGTGGCGACGGTCCAGGTGGGCACGGGCGCGCCCGCCTCCGCTGCGACCAACGGCCGACCGGTCACAACGCCGACCACTTGAAGACCAGCGTGCTGAGTCCGGGCAACGTCAGCGCGAGCGACTGCGCCTGACCATCGCACGGCGCGGGCTCCGCCATGCGGCCGCCGAAATTGCCGACGCCGTTGCCACCGTAGAGTTCGGCATTCGTGTTGAACACCTCCGCCCAATGCCCGGCCTGCGGCACGCCCACGCGGTAACCGGTGCGCTCGACCGGCGTGAAGTTGCCGATCACGAGATAGAACGTCTTCTCGTCCGGCGACAGGCGGAGGAAGCTGAGGACGGAGTTGTCGCCGTCGTTCGCATTCCCCCAGCGGAAGGACTGCGGGTTGAAATCGTTCGTCGAGAAAACCGGTTCGCCGACATAGAGGCGGTTGAGGTCGCGCACGACTGACTGGAGGCCCGCGTGCAACGGCGTATCGAGCAGGTGCCAGTCGAGCGAGGCATCGTGATTCCACTCGTGCCACTGCCCGAACTCGCCGCCCATGAAGAGCAGCTTCTTGCCCGGATAGGTCCAGATGAAGCCGTAGAGCGCGCGGAGGTTCGCGGCCTTGTCGGTGTCGGAGCCCGCGCCCATCTTGCCCAGCATCGAGGCCTTCAGGTGCACCACTTCGTCGTGCGAGTAGACCGTGATGAAATTCTCGGAGTATTGGTAGACCATGCCGAACGTGAGCTTGTTGTGCGCCCACTTCCGGTAGACCGGGTCTTTCTGAAAATAGGCCAGCGTGTCGTGCATCAGGCCCATGTTCCATTTGTAGTCGAAGCCGAGGCCGCCGTCCTTCGTCGGCCGGCTCACCATCGGAAATGCAGTCGACTCCTCCGCAATCGTCACCGCGCCGGGGTAATAGTGGTGCACGAGTTCGTTCACCTGCCGGAGGAACGCGATCGCTTCGAGGTTTTCGCGGCCGCCGTATTTGTTGGGAATCCACTCCCCGGCCTTGCGCGAGTAATCAAGGTAAAGCATCGACGCCACCGCGTCCACGCGCAGGCCGTCGATGTGGTAGCGATCGAGCCACGACAGCGCGCTGGCGATGAGGAAACACCGGACCTCGTGCCGACCGTAATTGAAAATCAGCGTGCCCCAGTCCATGTGCGCGCCGAGCCGCGGATCCTCGTGCTCGTAGAGGTGCGAGCCGTCGAACTGCGCGAGCGCGAAACTGTCGCGCGGGAAGTGCGCCGGCACCCAATCGACGATCACACCGAGGCCACGCTGGTGCAGGTGATCGACAAAGAATTGGAAATCCTCCGGCGTGCCGTAGCGGTGCGTCGGCGCGAAGTAGCCCGAGACTTGATACCCCCACGAGCCGGTGAACGGATGCTCGGCCACCGGCATGACCTCGACGTGCGTAAAACCCATTTTCACGACGTAGTCCGCGAGCAGCGGCGCGATCTCGCGGTAGTTCAACGGCCGTCCGCCATCTTCCGCGGCGCGCCGCCACGAGCCGAGATGCACCTCGTAGACCGACATCGGCCGATCGACCTTGCCCGCCTGCTCGGCACGCTGCGCGATCCACGCCGCATCGCCCCAGGCGTAGTGGTCGACGCGGCGCACGATCGCGGCGTTGTTGGGCGGCGATTCGAAATACGTGCCGTAGGGATCGGTCTTCAGCCGCAAGTGACCGTGGCGATCCCAGATGGCGAACTTGTAGAGCTCGCCCTCGCTCAGTCCCGGCACGAACAGCTCCCACACGCCCGAGGCACCGAGCGGACGCATCGGATGGTAGCGCGCATCCCAGCCGTTGAAATTGCCCACGACCGACACGCGCGACGCGCTCGGCGCCCAGACCGCGAACGCCACCCCGGGCACGTCGCCCAGTTTGCGCACGTGCGCGCCGAGTTTCTCGTAGATGCGATGCTCGTTGCCCTCGTTGAACAGATACAAGTCCTGCTCACTCAGGGTCGGCAGGAACGAGTAGGCATTGTAGACTTGGTGAATGTCGCCCCACGAAGTCTGGTAACGCAGCTGGTGACGGAAGACTTCCTTCCGTTTCGGAATGAACAGCTCGAAAAATCCCTCCGGCGCGATCTGCTCCATCGTGAGCGCCGACGCTCCCGAAGCATCGAGGTCGACGACCTCGCATTTCACCGCGCCGCGCACGAACGCACGCGCCACCACGCCCTTGCGGCGGCCGACCGTCACCGGATGCATGCCGAGCCACCCGTGCGGGTTCGACTGACGGTTCTGCAGAAAGGCCTCGAGCTCGGACGGAGGGATGATCACGACGCGTTCACTCTGTCCTCCCCACTCTCAGCGTCTAGCGCAAATCACCCGGCACATTTCCCGAAATCCCCAGTCGAAATCTCGTTGCGCCACCTCACCCGCCCCGACAGTTGAAACGGATGCTTCGCCGCCTGGCCCTCTGCCTCGTCTTCGCCGCTCTCGCGGGCGCCGCCGCGCGCGCGCAAAAGCCCGGTGACGTCCCGAACGTCACGGGCAAGGAGACCATCTACGACGACCGCACGCGCGAACTCACGGTGCGCGGCGACGCGCGCCTCGTCTGGGGCGAGGTCATCCTCACCGCCGACGAAATGCGTTACCGGCGCGAGACCAATACCGTCACCGCCTCGGGCCACTTCATTCTCACCAACGGCACGCGCCGCCTCGTCGCCGAGGAAGGCACCTACGATCTCGCGACGAACACCCTGCACGTCCGCAATCTTCGCGTCGGCGAGTTTCCCGTGTATCTCACCGGCGAGTCCGTCGATGGCACGTTCGAAAAACTCGTGTTCACGAATGCCACCATCTTCTTCCGCGAAAATGCCGCCTATGCTCCGTCGATCCGCGCGCACAAGGTCATCTACGAACGAGGCAAGATCGTCTCGGGCGAAGGCCTGCAACTCGGTCTCCTCGGCAGCCACTTTCTCACCTTGCCGACCTTTCAGCACAAGGTTGGCACCGAACTGTTCTCCTACTTCGTCGGCAAGATCGGCTATCGTCGCAGCCTTGGACCATTCCTCGAAGCCGACGGCCGCATTCCCGTCGCGCTCGGTGTCAAGGCCGGCGCCGACATCGGTCTCTACGGCTCACGCGGCGTGATGGTTGGCCCCGCGGCGAGCTATCGGGTCGGCGGTGAAAACGACTATGTCACCGGCGGCCTCACCAGCGGCTACATCAACGATCACGGCGATCGCAAAACCGACATCCTCGGCCGCCCTGTCCCGCAAAACCGCAGCTTCATCGAGTGGTGGCACCGCCAGCGCATCGGCGAGCACTTCACCCTCGACGGCCAGTTCAACTACTGGAGCGACTCCGAGGTGCTGCGCGATTTTCGCCCGAAGCGCTTCTTCCCGGTTCAACAACCCGACTCCTACCTCGAAGGCACATACTCCGGCGAAAACTATGTGCTCAGCGCGCTCACTCGCGTGCACCCGAACCGCTACCACCGCGTGCAGGAACGCCTGCCCGAGATTCGCTTCGATCTTCTCCCCAGCGAGGCTCCGGCGGGTTTCTACGAACGCGCCAGCGCCTCGCTCGCCGTCCTCGAGGAAGACGCCTTTCTGAACCTGCCGGAACAGCGCTCCACCCGCTACGACGCCTATTACGGCATCGAACGCCCCATCGCCCTCGCACCATGGATGACGTTCACCCCGGTCGCCGGCGGACGCATCACGCACTACGCGAACGCCACGAACGGCAAAGACACCTACACGCGCACCATCGGCGAAGTCGGCTTCGATGCCCGCCTGCGCGCCGCCGGCGTCTTCGACTACAAGAATCCTCTCTGGGAAATCGACGGCCTGCGTCACCTCGTCGAGCCGCGACTCTCCTATCGCTACGCCCCGCAAGCCGACTCCGGCGCGCGCTACATTCCGGCCATCGACCGCCGCGCGTTCTCCACCTATCTCCAACCGCTCTCGATCGGCGACCAGCGCAACATCGACGACCTTGACGCGCTGAACACGGTCCGCCTGTCCCTGAACAACACGCTGCAAACCCGCGGCGCCAACGGCGGCTCGCGCGATCTCGCCGCGCTGAACTTTGCCGCCGATTACCGCTTCGAACGCAAAACCGGCCAGCGACCGCTCACCGATCTCCACAGTGAACTGTCGCTGACCCCGGCCGACTGGATTCGCTTCTCGGTCTACGAGCGCTTCACGCCGCAAACCTCCGAGCAACAGGAGCTCAACTACGCGCTGGAGATCTCCGACCAGGAATGGTGGGCCATGAAGCTGAGTTCACACTTTCTCCGCGACGACTACCAGGAATACGCGCTGGATTACCGCCACCGCCTCAACGAGGTCTTCGACGTCGTCGGTCGCTGGCGCTACGACGTCCGCAACAGTCGCTTCAACGAACAGACTTACGGCATCTCCCAACGCCTCGGCCAGACCTGGTCGATCAAATACGAGGTTTCCTTCTCCGAAGGCCCGCGACGCGAGAGCAACTTCGGCTTCAATCTCGAAGTCGAGCTGTTGAGTTTCTGAGCCGGTTCCGCGCGCCCGCATGAATCCGCGCATCGCCGCGAACCAGCAGCGCACCTTCCTCGCGCAACTCGGCGTGGTGCTCCCGCACGTCCGCGCCGATAGTGCCCTGCCTCGCCGCATCAAGGAGCTCCTCGGCCGCAACCGCGCACTCGGCTCACGCGACCGTCGCCTCTATCGCGAGCTGATCTACACGGTGATTCGCTACCTGCCGTGGTTCGAACCGCTCCTCGCCCGCGACGAGAACGTCGCCGCCCAACTCGCCGCCTGGCTCGCCCCGGAGATGAAGGACACGTCGGCCTACCGCGCGGCGCTCCTCGAAGGCTGGCCGGCCACTCCCGCGACGCTGGCCGAGAAAGCGGCCGCGCTGCATGCGCGCTTCAACGGAGAATTCGATCCTGCGACACTGCTACCCGCGTGGTTCCGCGACCACTGCCCCGACGCCTTCACACCGCTCCAACTCAACGCACTCCTCGCCCGCGCACCGATCTGGGTGCGCCTGCAGGCCAACGACCGCGAAATGGTGCTCGACGAGCTCCGCCGCCAAGGCTGGCAGCCGCGCCCGACGCCCGTGTCGCCCGACGCCTTCGCCCTGCCGCCGAACGCCGAAGTCGCGAACACTGACGCCTACCGCCGCGGCTTCGTCGAGATTCAAGACCTCGGCTCGCAGCTCGTCCTCGCGCACGCTCCGGTTGCGACCGGCGAGCGATGGCTCGACGCCTGCGCGGGCGCCGGCGGCAAAACGCTCCAGCTCGCCCACGCGCTCGGCGCGAGCGGCCACGTCGACGCCACCGACATCCGTCCCGCCATGCTCGAGGAACTCCGCGAACGCGCGACCCGCGCCCGCCTGACGAACGTTCGCACCGTCCGCGCCGCCGACGGCCGCTACGACGGCGTGCTGGTCGATGCGCCCTGCAGCGGTTCGGGCACCTGGCGGCGCCTCCCGCACATGAAGTGGCACACGCGGCCCGAAACGATCCCGCAGTTCGCCACCCAACAACTCGCGATCCTCTCCGCCCACGCCGCGCACGTCCGGCCCGGCGGGCTGCTGGTTTACGCAACGTGCTCCCTGAGCCACGTGGAAAACCACGACGTCGCCGCCGCGTTTCTCGGCGCCCATGCCGGGTTTTCGCCTGAAAAACCCGCACGCGATCTCGGCGGCCGATTCGACGGCGCCGGCACGACTTTGCTGCCGGCCACGCACGACAGCGACGGTTTCTACGTCGCCCTGCTGCGCCGCCGCGCCTGAGCGATTTCCCCCTTGCGCGCTCCTCGCGCCGTCCCTCGACTCCACCCGTGGTCGCCGAAGCCGATTATCGCATCAAACTCCCCGTTTTCGAGGGTCCGCTCGATCTCCTGCTCTTCCTCATTCGCAAGAACGAGCTGGATATCTACGACATCCCGATCGAGTCGGTGACCAGGCAATACCTCGAGATCCTCTACGCGATGAAGGAACTCGAACTCGAGGTCGCGGGCGATTTTTTCGTCATGGCCGCCACGCTGATGGAGATCAAGAGCCGCATGCTCCTCCCGAAGCATCAGCAGGCCATCGACCCGAACGCCGATGAGGAGGAACTCGATCCGCGCTGGGAACTCGTCCACCAGCTCCTCCAATACAAGAAATTCAAGGAGGCCTCGGGCAAGCTCGGCGAGATGGCGCGCTACACGCAGGACATGCTCCCCCGCCCCGCCAGCGCTTTTGCCCCGCTCGCGGAGCGCCCGCTGAAGAGCGTCGACCGCATCGAACTCTGGAACAGCTTCAACGTCGTCCTCCGCCGCCTCGCCGAGAAACTCGTCGTTGGCGAGATCCACGCCGAACAGGTCACGGTCGCCGATCAGATGGAATACATTCTCGAGCGCGTGAAAGCGCAGCGGGAGTTCACCTTTTCGAGTCTCTTCACGACGAAGATCCCGCTGCGCACGCTCGTCGCGACGTTCCTCGCGATGCTTGAGCTCACGCGCCTCAAGAAACTCACGCTCCGTCAGGACGAAGCCTTTGCCGATATTTATTGCACGGCCGTCGATGAAACCGCCGCCGCCGCGATCGCTGTCACCGAGACGCCCCCCACCGAAGCGCCCGCGGGCGGTGCGAGCACAGTCAACGTCGGTCCGACCGAATCCGCGACACCAGATACGCCCACTCCACCGCCGCCGTCTCCCGTGGCAGACGCGAGTGCAACACCGTCCCCGGTGACTGATGCAATGCCGGCAGAGCCCGCGCCAGCGCCCGCTCCTGTCATCGACCAAAACGCACTTGAAACACCGGAGCAGCCGCGCACCGTCACGCCCCAACATGAAGAAAGCGCCCCGCCGCCGTCCCTCTAAGTCCGCGAAAAAGCCGAAAGGCAACGCGCACCTGCTCGGCCTCGGTCTCGACAACGAGGACGGCCACAAGCGCATCACGCAAGCGGAGCAGTTCACGATTCTCGGTGGCTCCGAAGAAACACACGGCCGCATGACGGAGACCGTAATCAAGACCTTCGAAACGCTCAAAGAACGCGGCAAGCACCTGCAAACCGTCGAGCCCCAGGAACTGGCGGAGATCATCCACAAATCCACGCCGCGCTGAGCCGCGCAGTTGTCTTTCCCCGAAAACGAACTTCAATCTCCCTTCAACATGGCCGCGAACATCCTCAATCTCGACTCCAACTCCTTCAAATCCGCCGTCTCCGGCAGCACGCCCGTCCTCGTCGACTTCTGGGCCCCTTGGTGCGGCCCCTGCAAGGCGATCGCGCCGATCCTCGAGGACCTGTCCACCGAGCTGGCCGGCAAGCTGCAGATCGCGAAGGTCAACGTCGACGACAATGGCGACCTCGCCGCGCAATTCGGCGTCCGCGCGATCCCCACGCTTCTCCTCTTCAAGAACGGGACCGTGGCCGAGCAGTTCGTCGGCATGATGGACAAAGGCACGCTCAAGACGAAGCTCGCCGGCAAGATCTGAGCTGCCACACATCCCTCTCTCTTCAGCCGGAGCTCCCCGCTCCGGCTTTTTCGTGTCCGCGCATCAATGCGTTCGCGCGTTCGTGACCACTCGAGGGGCGATAAACGCTTCTCCGCTCGCCTCAGAACTTCTTGAGCGCAAAGACCAGTGCGCCGTTCGCCGTGGATTCTCCCGACCGCACTTCCACGCGCACCTTGGTCCCCTTCGGCAAACCCGTCGAAAACCGCGCATCGAGTGCGGCGTTGAACATTTGCACCGCCGCCGCCGGCGATTGCGCCACTCGCGCGTCGAAACGCGCTTCCGGAATGCCGGTCGCGGCCATGGCTGCCTCCGGCAGGTGCAGCTCTGCCGTGACGTTGCCCTCGATCCGGGCCCGCCGCACCGCACCGTCCAGTTCGCGCCATTCGCGCTCCAGCGGGGAAACCAGCAGTGAAAACACCTGCGCGCCGGCCGCCAATACGCCCACGGCCACGAGTCCCGAGAGCGCCGCGAAATGCCACATTGATTTCTTTGCCGGCTGTTCGCCGACTCCGCGCACGGCGCTGATCAAACCAGCGATCACGATGCCACCGAGCGGCCAGAGCGAGCGATAGCCCCCTTTCCAATTCGGAGCCAAAACCGCCACCGCACTGAACAGCGCCATCGTCGCCCCGAGTGCAAGCCACCAGGACGCGGCCGCCCGCGGCTCCGCGCGCGCATCGCGTCGCGCCACCACCACGAGCCCGACGATGACGATTGCGCCGACGGCCGCCGCGACCACACGCGTCGGGCCGTGTTCGCCCACGAGAAAAGCCGCCCACCCCGCCGGCAGCGCGAAGGCGAAAAGGGTCTCGAGCCGTCCGACGATCTGCGTGCGATCCACCACGCCGGCGCCTTCCATCAGCACGCGCTCCAGCCATCCGGACGCAATGAGTCCGACCACCATCACCGCCACATGCGTCGCAAACCACTTCTTGAGGTCTTGCGAGAACCGCAGCGGCCGGGCCAGCGTCAGCGCCGCAAGGGGGACCAATCCCATGGTCGCGTTCGGGAAATAACACATCGCCGCACCGAAATAGAGCAGCACGCCGCCGAGCAGACCGACAAACCGCCGCGTGCCTCCGACCTCGAGTTCGCTTTCGGTGGCGGCGAAGGCGGCGAGCGAGAGCAACGCCGCCAGCACCGCCGGCCACGCGGCCGCCCACGCCACGCACAGTTGCGCCGCCGGCAACAGCATCACGCCCAGCGCAAGCGCGGTCGCATCGATTTCCGACCAGCCACCGCGTTCGCTGACCTGCCAGACCGCCACGCCGCACAACACCACCAGCACGAACGAGAGCAGGCGCAGCAGGGCGAGAGCCGGCACCGAGCCAATCGAGTGAAAAGCCACGTCCTGCAATGCGCCATGCAGGATGCCTTTTTGCGCGCCATCCGCCGCGATCACGTCCGGCGCATTTAGCCGGAGAAAATCCTCCGGCGCGCCGAACTCATGCGTGAATACGGTCCAATACGCGCAGAGCGGAACGAGCAGCAACGCGAGATAGCAAAGGCGGGTGCGCATGGATCACAGGAGGAACTCCTGCTGGTCGACTTTTGGTCGGAGACCCACGAAGCGTCCATAGCGTTCCGCCCAGTCGTCGATTTTTTCCAAGTAGTAAACAGGATCGTAGGGCGCCGCCTGAGGATCGTAGAGCGCCACCGGACGCGCGCGCTGCCAGTCCGCCGTCTGCCCCTTCTGCTTCGCGCCGATGTAGTAGGTCACGCGCTCGCCCATCCGCGGACGCGGATTCATCTGCAGCGCCGCTTCCGCGGCGGCACGCCGCGGCTTGCCGCCGCCCGCGACCCATTGCGCGTAGGCGTCGGGGTTCTGGCTGAGCGATTCGGACTTCGCCAATTCTGCGACCGGCAACTCGCGCGCCGTGATCTTCATGCGCAGTTCCTCGACCGTTTTGGCCGGCGACTGATCCGTCACTCCCAGCACAAATGCGATGAACTCATCGCTGAGTCGCTTCAGGTAAGGCTCGATGCCGCGCGAGCGCAGCGCCGAGCCGCGCAGCGTCACCTCGCCCTCGGCGGCGAGCGCATAGTTCTTGGCCTTGTAGCAGAACATCGCGTCGTAGCGGCCATCGAACTCCAGCTCGATACCGGGCGGCAACACACCGGCGACCTCCGCCAGCAGCTTCTCCGGTTCGGCGTAGTAGCTCTCCGAAGAGAGATAAATGCCGTCGGTATCCGCCTCGAGAATCGTGCAGCCGTGCTTTTGGAATTCCTCGATCAGTTTTTGCAGTAGCTCGCGCCCGCGGCGCGTGACCTCCGCGGCGAGTTCGCCGTCGCCGAAGCGCGCGCCGGAGAACCCGAGGTAGCCGTAGAAGGAGTTGATGAGGATTTTGAAGTTCGCCTGGCGCGCCTGCGCCTCGTCGCGTTCTGCCTGCGTCGGCGCGGACTTTGCGAGCAGCTTGTAGCGCAGCCGGTATTCGCGCAGCCGCTGGAGCATCGGGATGAACACGCCGAGCGTGTCGGTCTTCGGATTGCGGCCGATATGCAGCAGCAAGCTCGGATAGAGCGACGCCACGTCGAAGTGCAGCACGTGCTTGAATACGCCTTCCTGAAAACTCCGAGTAAAGCCGCCCTCGAACGTCGCCCACTCCACCGGCGCCGGGCACGCCGCGCGCGCGTGGTAGTATTCCTCGAGGAAGAGCAGGTCGACTTTGCCGGCCGTGCCGCGCAGCGCGGCGTCCTGCAGCAGGAGTGGGAACGTCCGCGTTTGCTCGAAATACGTCGGCAGCAGCACGTCGGCCACGCCTTTGGTCTCGCGCAAATCGTCGCCGAGGTAGGCGAGGAATTTTGCCCGATCGCGACGGAACTCATCCTGGATACCGAAGCCGTCGATGTAGGTGCGGCCCGCACCGCTCTCCGGCGTGACACCAAAATACACCGCGGCCTCCTTGAGCCCATAGGAAGTCATCTCGCGCGTCGTGATGTCGTAGAGCTGCACGAGGAGATACGTGTCGATCACGGCGCGACCGGGGATGTCGCAGCGCGGGAAATCCACCCAGCGCTCCGCGACCTTGAGGCGGCTGTTACGAAACTCGGCATTCAGCCCAAAGCGCCCCCAAGCGCAGGGAATCTTGTAGCGGCGGCAGCGTTGGCGCAGGTAATCGAGGTCGAACTTGAACAGGTTGTGCCCCTCGATGATGTCCGGATCCATCTCGCGCAGCACGTCGTTGAAGCGGAGCAGCAGGCGCTTTTCGCCGTCGGACGTTTCCTCCTCGAGTTGGAGCAACTCGCGCCGCGCGCCACATTGCAGCCCGATCGCCAGGATCCGATCGCCCGCCTTTCGCGCGTCGGAAAAACCACCCGCCTCTTCCGCCGCAGTTTCGATGTCCAACTGACAACGGCGCAGCTCCGAAAAGTGCAGCTCCGCATAGAGCCGGGCGCGGTGCTGCAGCAGCCATTGGCTCTCGTAGGGCTTCAGGACATCGATTGCCGATCCCTCGCGCGTGGCGCGAAAGAAGTCGTCGAAACGCGTCAACTCGTCCGCGTGCGCGAGCCACGGAAACACGCCTTCGCCGCGCAAGCGCTCGAACCCGATCCCCGGCACCGTCGCGCCCTCGCCGACCCAGGCGAACGGGCGGAAGCTTTCCACTCGCTCGGTGCGACCACCGTCGGGCGTGCCGATCGCTACGCGGGCCTTGCCCGCGTCATCGATCCACAGGCCGCACAGAGTCTCGGGCATTCGCAATCTCGGCTCAGAACGGCCGGAAATACACCATCACAAACGCGATCGCGACGAGCGTGAACGTGATGAAACTGAGCAGGCCGCGCAGATGCGCCTTGCGATAAGCCAGACCGGACATCGCCGCCAAGCCGAGCCAGCACACGAGTTTCACGATCACCCAACCCGAGGAGAACGGGATCTTGTTGATCGAGAGCATCGCGAATCCGCTGACGAACATCAGCAGTGCCGCGATGCCTGTGATCATCATGGTGCGCTTGCGGTTTTCGGGCGCCGGATTGGCGAAGGCCATGAACGTGTGCGCGCTCAGCACCGCCAGCGAGAGCAGGTGCAGGACTTGATAGTAGGGCAGTCTTTCCATGTGTGTGCGTGGGGGAAAAGGGAATGACACTCCGCCTGTGCCGTATGTCTGCTGTGGCTCCAAAACCTTCTAGGTTAAGGTGGGCGCCACCTGGCACGTTTCTGCCTTCCGGTTTACGGCCTGGCATCCGCGTGCCGCTTGGCGGCTCCCAAATGGTATCAAAGGCAAAGAGCGAATTCGAGACACCTCGAACACTGCAGAGTGTCGCGGACGACCGTAGTCCCGGCCCCCCCTCCGTCAAATGCGAATAGGGCGGAATTTCTCGCGGAAATTCCAGCCGCCTCGCGACCTGTTCCTCGTCGGTTGCGCGCTTGCACGCAATCGTGGCCCGGCAAGCGCGCCACCTGTCAATCAGTCACGCCTTATTCCCAGACCGTCGGATCGAGGTGCTGCACGATCACCTCCTGCAACGTCGCGAGAAAAACATACGCCGCGAACGCACGGCGCAGCGGTTCGGCGAAATCGTCGACGTTGATGTCGCCCGCCTCGAGATGGTCCTCTTCGAGGTCCTTGAAGAATTCATCCCGCAACTTCAAGCGAATCGCCGCGCACGCCCGCAGGATCGGCTCCGCGTTGCTCGCATCGAGGGCGATGACACCGGTTGCGAAAAACTCGGAGTCGAACAGCCCCAGCAGAACCGCGAGGTCACTCGACTGCCCGGCGAGCAACTCCTGTTTCCACGTGTCCGTAAACTCGGCATCGGGCACCTGCGGATCGATCGCGAGCGTCGGCTCCAGCTGGTCGGCCGTCGCCTTCATCACGTCGAGCAACGGCGCGACGGCATCGAGGTTCAGTTTGACCTCAACTCGTTTCATTGGCCTCGAGCACTGCCGAAAGGTGCCATTGTTGCAGCGTAAAGACGTAGGCTTCGGCCGCCTCGCGATTGCCCGTCCAGAGCACGGAGCGGCCCTGTTCGTGCACTTCAAGCATGTGCTTGCGCGCCTTCACGTCGTCGTAGCCGAAGACCTTTTTGAAAACCATGACGACATACGACATCAGGTTGACCGGGTCGTTCAGCACCACCACACGCCAAGCGTCCTGGAGACGCGTGTCGGTCTCGGTCGCGAGCGCGGGGGTCGTGAAGGTTTTCATGGCCACGGGCACAGCAAAGTCAGAAGCGGGAAGAATGCCAGCGTGGTTGCATGGTAGGGCGCGGACTCCGCTCCGCGCCGTCGCACGACTGAGCCGCGGCGGCGAAGGGACTCGCCGCCCTGCCCTTGTGGTCACGCCTTCGCCGCGCTGGCTGCGCGCACCGCCGCGGCGATGACGGTCTCGGCCTCTGCCAGCGGCACCTTCTTCACTTCTTTCTCGGCGCGCCACTTCATTTCAATGATGCCTTCCTTGAGGCCTTTGCCACCGACAGTGAGGCGCAGCGGGAACCCGAGCAGGTCGGCATCCTTGAACTTCACGCCCGGGCGCTCCGCGCGATCGTCGATCAACACGTCCGCGCCCGCCGCTTCGGCGGCCGCAGCAAGTTTCTCGGCCACGCTGCTCGCGGTCGCATCCTGCGGATCGAGATTGGTGACCACCACCTGCCACGGCGCGACCGCCCACGGCCAGATGATGCCGTCGGCGTCATTCGACTGCTCAATAATCGCCTGCAGCGTGCGGCTCACGCCGATGCCGTAGCAGCCCATCACCATGTGATGCGACTGCTTCTTGTCGTCGGTGTAGACCGCGTTGAACTTCTCGGAGTATTTCGTGCCGAGCTTGAAGATGTGGCCAACCTCGATGCCGCGGCGCGCCTTCAGCGGCTGGCCGGACTTCACGTCGGGCTCGCCCACGCGCACGCGGCGGAAATCGCCGAACTTCGTGATCGCGAGATCCCGCGCGACGTTGACGTTGCGCAGGTGGAATCCGTCCTTGTTCGCGCCGGTCGTGCCGTTGCCGACGAGGCGAATGGCTTGATCGGCGAACACTCCCGCGAGAGCGGACGGATTCTTGATCGTGCCTTTCACCGCACCGAGCGAACCGGGCTTCGCGCCCAGCACCGGCTCGATTTCCTCCGGCGTGGCCGGACGCCACAGCTGGAAGCCGAGCGCGCCGAGCTTTGCCTCCTCGACATCGTCGCAGCCACGCACGATCACGACGAACGGCTTGCCGTCGCCGATGAAGACGAGCGTCTTGAACTGCTTATCCGCCGGCACCGAATACGGCGCGGCCTCGAGCGCCGCGATCGTGACGACGCCCGGCGTCGCAAACTCCTCGATCGCACCGGTGGGTGCGGCGTCCGCAAGATCGGCGGGCACGAGCGCGCTGGTGGCCTTCTCGCGATTCGCCGCGTAACCGCTCTCCTCGTTGTAGATCACGTCGTCGTCGCCGATCTCGGCGGGAACCATGAATTCGTGCGAGAAGCTGCCGCCCATGACGCCGGTATCGGCTTCCACCGCGATGGCGACGATGCCGAGGCGCTTGAAGAACGCTTCGTAGGCGGCCTTCATCGCGAGGTAACTCTTGATCGCGCCGTCGTCAGTCGCGTCGAACGAATACGCGTCCATCATCACGAACTCGCGCGCCCGCATCAGGCCGTAGCGCGGCCGGATCTCGTTACGGAATTTCGTGGAGATCTGGTAAAAATTCTTCGGCAGATCGCGGTAGCTCGTGATCTCGGTCTTCACCAGCGGCGTGACGACTTCCTCGTGCGTCGGCCCGAGGACGAACTCCGGCTCCTTGCTGCGGCCCTTGCCGGCGCCGGCGTGGTCGACGCGAAACATGATTTCGCGCGCCGCATTCCAGCGCGGACCTTCTTCCCACAGTTCCGCGGGGTGCACGTGCGGCATCCAGACTTCGATCGCACCCGCGCGCTCCTGCTCGGGGCGTGCCCGCTCCATCTCCTCGCGGCAGATCTGCGAGATCTTCTGCATCACGCGCAGGCCGGCGGGCATGAACGTGTAGAGACCGCCGCCAAGCTTGCGCACGAGGCCGGCGCGCACGAGCAGCTTGTGCGAGGCGATCTCGGCGTCCGCCGGGCTCTCTTTGAGCGTGGGAATGAAAGTCTGCGACCACTTCTTCATGGGAAACCGGCAACGAAACAACTCCCCTGCCCCCGCGCAACGGAATTTCCGAGTCGCGCTGCGTCGCTTCTGTTCCATTCCCCCGTGTCCGCAATCCCCGCTTGTCCCCGCGACGCCGCGTGCTTTGCTCGCGCGCTGATGAGCGCCCGTCCGTCACGCCCCGCACCGAAGCCTTGGTCCATGAAATGGATCGTGCTCGCCATCGTGCTCTTCGTCATCGGCTACACGCTCGTAAACCTCTTTTACCGAAAACCCGGCCCGGCATTCCGCCCTTACGAAGACATGAACAAGCGCGCCACCACCGCGCGCTTGCTCAACGCCGGCTGGCAGAAACTGCCCGTCGAACTCACGCGCCCGGCCACCAAACCCGGCCTCAGCATGGCCGCCTCGGTCTCACGCGCCGGCGCGGGCCTCGGCACCGAACTCGAAGCATCCTTCGCCGAAAAGCCGCGCCTCCTCACGACGATCGACAAAGTCACCGCCCCGACGGATGCGCCCCACGGCGCCACCTACTCCGTGTTCTTCACGGCCAGCCTCACGGACCAGAATTATCAAGTCGGTCACCTGGAGGCCTTGCTTCGCGGCAACGAGATCGTGCTCATCCCCACGCTCGAAAAGCTGCCCAACAAACTTCTCAGCCGCTGGGAAGACGCCGACTATTGCGCCAGCCTGCCGACCGATCGCCTCGCGCCCGGACGCTACACCGTTCGGCTCGCCGCGAAAGGTCCGGCCGCGCAATGGACGTTCAGCGTGCGCTGAGCACCCGCACGTCAGGAGCATGCGCGCTATTGACGCGCCGGGCGCTATGCCCGAAGAACTTCGTCTCGAAAAAATGTCCCTCGGCGCCGACATCAAGCCCACCGATCTCCGCGGCATCCTGAAATACGTTCCGCGTTACCAGGATCAGATTTTCGTTCTGGCCATCGACGGCGCCATCGTGGCCGACGAGAACTTCGGCAACATCCTCCTCGACGTCGCCGTGCTCCGCTCGCTCGGCATCAAAGTCGTGATCGTCCACGGCATCGGCCGCCAGATCGAGGAACTCTCCGTCTTGCGCAAAGTCGCCATCACCGATTCCGGCGGCACCGGGGTCACCGACGCCGCCACACTCGACCTCGCGATCCGCGCCGCCGGTCGCGTCACGCACCTGGTCCTCGAAGAACTGTCGCAGAACAACCTCAAGGCCGCCCTGACCAACGCTGTCCGCTCCGCCCCCCTCGGCATCCTGCGCGGCGTCGATCACCAATTCACCGGCCGCGTCGACCGCATCGACAAGGAGTTTCTCGTCCAGCTCATCAACTCCGGCGTCGTGCCCGTGGTGAATCCAATCGCGTTCGACCGCGACGGTCGACCGCTGCGCGTGAACTCCGACCTGCTCGCCGCCGAACTCGCCGAGTCGCTGCAGGCCACCAAGATCATCTTCTTCACGCCCAATCGCGGCCTTGAGATCGATGGCGCGTTCAAGCAGCAGATCAACGTCGATACCGTGCGCGAGTTGCTCGCGAAGAGCCCCGAGTCGATCAACGAGGCGATGCGCTCAAAAGCCGCACACGCGGTGAAGGCCATCGAGACCGGCACGCCGCGGGTGCACCTGCTCGACGGCCGGATGATCGACGGCCTCCTCACTGAAATCTTCTCCAACGAAGGCGTCGGCACGCTCATCCACGGCAACGAATACCAATCGATCCGCCTCGCGACGAAGCGCGACGTCCGCGCGATCTACAACCTCACACGCTCCGCCGTGAAACGCGAGGAGCTCGTCTTCCGCACCCAACAGGCCATCGAGAAGAACATCGATAACTTCTACGTCTTCGAGATCGACGAGAACATCATCGCCTGCGCCTCGGTCACGATCTACCCCGACCAGCCCGACCGCGCCGAGATCGGCTCCGTCTACGTGATGCCCTTCTACCACCACCGCGGCGTCGGCCGGAAGATGATCGAGTTCGGCCTCAAGCTTGCGAAGGAACGCGGCGCGAAGACCGTCCTCGCGCTGTCCACGCAGGCATTCACCTTCTTCACCTCCGTCTGCGGCTTCGTCGAGGCCGACAAGGAGGCGCTGCCCGAATCGCGCCTCAAGGCCTACGAAGAAAGCGGCCGCAACTCGAAGATCCTGGTCAAGGAACTTGCCTGATCCCGCCATTTGATCTGCGCCAGTCGACGGAAGTCGGCTGACGAGCCGGCCACCCGGTCACGCTCTCTCCCGTTCAGCCGCCCCCGGTCGGCAGCTCCCGATCGGCAGCTCCAATCACCGCGCACGGGCGGGTGCCATGTCGGTTGCAAGCTTGCGCGCCGCTTTTCGCTGCAATCGCGCAAGTCGCGCGCCCCGCCTCGCTACCAAGATCCGGCGACTCACCAACGCGCAAGCCGTCACCGCAGCGCCGAGAATCGCCCACCCGCCGCATCCACCTCTTCGCGCGAGGTCGCTCGCACCGTCAGCGACGCCACGGCCGATTCCGGAAACCCCGCCGCCAGCATCCGCTTCTTCAGCGCCGACACGAATCGCGCCTGCTCGGTGTCCGTGAAGATGCGCCGCTCCGATTTGCTTCGGAACACCAGCCAGACGAAAAAATCCTCCGCATCGCCGTCGCGCGGCGTGACGACTTCGTGGTCGATCACCGGGCACGCCGAACCGATCTGTTCACGTTCGAGGGCGTCGAGGCATTCGCCCATCCGTCGCGCCCACTGGCCCGATGCCTGCGCCATCGTCGGACCGCGTCAGTTGATGCCCAACAACTCGATCTCGAAAATCAGCGCCGAACCCGGCGGAATCTTGCCCATCGGACGCGGACCGTAACCCAGCGCCGGCGGCAAGTAGATCTTGAACTTGTCGCCGACCGACATGAGCTGCAGCGCCTCGACCCAGCCCGGCACGAACTGCGTGAGCGGCATATCGATCGGCTGCCCGCGCTGGACCGACGAGTCGAACACCGTCCCGTCGATCAACGTGCCGTGATAATGCACGCGCACCTTGTCGGTCGTCTTCGGTTTGGCGCCGCCGAAGCCTTTTTTGAGCACCTCGTATTGGAGTCCCGTGTTCGTGGTTTTCACGCCGGTGCGCGTCTTGTTCTTGGCGAGAAACTCGTTCGCTTTCTGAAGGTTTACCTTCCCCTGTGCCTCGATCTCGGCGACGACCTTCTTCTGGTGCTCCTCGAACGCCGCTTGAATCAACTTTTCGTCGATGCGGGTTTTCTGCCCGCCCGCGGCGTCCTGCACCCCCGCGGCAAACGCAGCCTGATCGAGCTTCAGGCCGGGCTGACGGGCGACGTTCGAACCGATCTGGTATCCGATGCCATAGCTGACCCGCTGGTCAGCGGTTTCCAAGCCTTTGGCATTCTTCGCCTCGGCGGCCTTTTTATCGCCACAACCGGTGAGGGCCAGCGTGAGAGCGAGAGTCGAGACGGCGGTCGTCAGGAGACGTGTTTTCATGGGGAAAACCAGCGAAGCAGCCGGCCGCGCGAAGACAAGCCGCCGTTCACCGCGCCTCCGCCGGCAACAGCTCGAACGTCGCGACGTCCTTCACGGTGAGCGGTCGCTCGAGAAAGCCGAGGTCGGTGAGCAGCTTGATCTGCGTCTCCAAACGCGGGGCCGTGAGCTGGCCCATCTTCTCGCCGCGCGCCGGATCGCCGAGCACGAGCTGGTAGTCCTTCATCGCCTTGATGCTGTAAGCGAAAAACTCGTCCGGCAGGTCGGAACGCAACTCCTTGATCAGCGCGTTGCCGGGCGTCGGATCGCCGGTGAGATAGTCGGTCCAACCGCGCAGACTCGCGCGCACGAAGCGGCGCACCGCCTCGGGATTTTCGATGAGAAACGCTTCGCTCGTGAAGATCACGCGATAGGGCTCATACTCGCCCGGTCGCGCGATCAGCAACGCCCCCGCATCGGCGCCGCGCTGGCGCACGAAGAACGGCTCGTTCGTCACGAAGCATTGCTGGATGAACTTCTTGTCGTTCATGAACCGTCCGAGGTCGCCGATGAGCGGCTGGATGTTGAAGCTGATGCCGAGTTTCTTCTGCGCGACCTGCAGCCAGATCGAGCCGGCGCCGGCCATGATCGTCTTGCCGTCGAGGTCGCGCAGATCGCGGATCGGATTCTCGTTGTGATAAAGGATGCCCTGGGCATCGCGCTGCATCTCCGCGGCCACCATTTTGATCGGCACGCCGCGCCCGATCGCGACGATCGTGTCGTCGCCGTTCGTCATGCCGATTTGCGCGCGACCCGTGGCGACGCTCGCCATGACTTGCGCGTTCGGGCCGCCTTTCACGATTTCCACGTCGAGGCCTTCCTCGGCGTAATAACCTTTCGCGAGCGCCTGATAGTAGCCGCCGTGCTCGGGCTGCGGGAACCAATCCGTCTGAAAACGGATTTTTATCCGTCCCTTCGCTCCGGGAGTGGCGCCGGAGGCGGATTCGTTTTTCTTGCTGCAACCGACGGTGAGGCCGACCGCGAGCAGCGCGAGGAGAAGCGTGGAGAGGCGCATGGTTAGTGATCGTGACGTTCGAAAGACTCGTGCCAGTGGCGCAGCAGCAGCCAGTTCAGGAGCGATACCGCCGCCACGAACGCAAATCCAAGCAGGCAGCTCGTGAGCGCCGTCGCGAAGAGCGCCGGAATCTTGATCTGTGTGTTGTAGCTGTAGACGAGAAAACCGAGCCCGCCCGTGCCGCCGGAGGCGTTGCCGACGAGGTATTCGCCAAAAATGGCGCCGACGGGCGCGAGCGCCGCGGCGATCTTCAGACCGGTAAGGAAGTGCGGCATCGCCGTCGGCATGCGCAGATGCCACAGTTCCTGCCAGCGGCTCGCGTTGCACATGCGAAAGAGCGCCACGTGGTTCAAATCGGCCGAGAGCAGACCCTGCGTCGTGTTCGCCACAATCGGGAAAAACGAGATCAGCCACGTCACGGTGATGATGCCCGGTTTGCCGACGCCGATCCACAACTGGATGATCGGCGCGAGCACGATCACCGGCGTCATCTGCAGCACCAGCAGCCACGGATACAGCGCCGCGTGCAATCGTCGCGACAGCGCCAGCACCAGCGCCATCAGGATCGCCGTCAGCGTCGCCAGCGCGAAGCCCCCGAAGGCGCCCTGCGCCGTATTCCACACCGCGGGCAGCAGCCGACCATTCTCGCGGATCGCCGCGGCGAAAATCTGCCCCGGTGTCGGCACCAGCCAGTCGCTCGCACCGGACGCGCGCTTCACGAGCAACCACAGGCCAACGAACACCAGGCCCGAAACCACCGGCAACAACCACGCGAGCAGCGGCGACGTTTTTTTCATGTGCCCACCGCCTCCTCGACCTCGTGCAACACGCGCGACACCTCGACGACCTTCGCTGCGAACTCCGGGGTCTCGCGCAATTGGCTGCGGCGCGGATACTCGAACTCCACCGTCAACTCGCGATGCACCCGCCCCGGATGCGCCGCCATCACGACGATGCGATTCGAGAGAAAAACCGCTTCCGCGACCGAGTGCGTCACGAACACCGCCGTGAACGGCGACTCCGCGCGCAACGCCAGCAGTTCCTCGTTCAACCGGTGGCGGGTCATTTCATCGAGCGCGCCGAACGGCTCGTCGAGCAACATCAACTCCGGCGCCAGCGTCAGCGCCCGCGCAATCGACACGCGCATCTTCATGCCACCCGAAAGCTGCCGCGGATAATAATCCCGCACCTTGGCCAGTCCGACGAGTTCGAGGAATTTCTCCGCCTGCGCCGCACGCTCCGCCGCGGGCGCCCGGCGCAATTGCAGCGGAATTTCGACGTTCTGCCGCGCGGTCAGCCACGGCAGGAGCGTCGCATCCTGAAAAATGAACACCTGCTGGTCGCGCGCCTGCCGCGGCGCCTTGCCGAGCACGCTCACCTCGCCCGCCGTCGCCGGACTCAGGCCAGAGATGAGTTTCAGCACCGTCGATTTTCCACAGCCGCTCGGACCGATCAGACTCACAAAATCGCCCCGCTCGAGAGTGAGATCGACGTCATCGAGCACGACCGGACCATCGCCGTAGCGCTTGCGGACCGAGCCGAGTTTGACGATGGGCGCGGAGACGTCCATGAAAGCGCCCAGTGGATACAACCGCCCGCAAAACGCCAGTTCCTTTGCCCTTCGATGACTGGCAAGCGATGCCGCCCGAGCGCGCCGCACGCGAGGTCACGGCGCGGTTGGACGCTCTTCCCGCCCCGCTCCGCTCCGCTGCGCTCGCGTGGACCCGTTCGGAAGCGGAACTCGCGGTTGATCTCGCTCGCACCACCGGACCGCTCCGCGGCCTCCCCTATCTCGCGAAGGACTTGTTCGACGTGGCCTCCGCGCCGACGCGCGCCGGGTCGGCGTTTCTCGCCGACGTGCGACCGACGCCTGGCGACAGCGCCCTTGTGCGGCGGCTGCGCGAACTCGGCGCCGGGCTCGCCGGCAAAACGCACATGGTCGAGTTCGCCGCCGGTCTCACCGGCGAAAATCGCACCTACGGCGATTGCCCCCACCCGCATTTCCCCGACCGCCTCGCCGGGGGATCGAGCAGCGGTTCCGCCGCGCTCGTGGCCGCGGGCGTCACGCCGTTCGCGCTCGGCTCGGATACCGGCGGCTCGGTGCGCGTGCCGGCCGCGTTCTGCAGCCTGTTTGGCTTTCGACTCACGCCTGGCGATCAATTTATACGCGACGCCTTTCCGCTCTCCCCGACCTGCGACACCGCCGGCTGGTTCACCGCGAACGCGCAGGATCTGCTCACGTTGAATCGCGCCCTCCTCGGACCCGCGGCGCACGCCGCACGCGAGCCGCGCGGCGTGTTTTTTCGTGCCCGCGACCTGATCGGAACCGTCGACGCCGAACTCGACGAGGCATGCGCTCGCTCCGCCGCACGCTTTGCCGCGGCAGCCGACGCCACCCCGCGCCAGACCCGCCTCACCGCTTGGGCGCAAGCCGTCGACGCCTACACCACCGTCGTCACGCACGAGGCCTTCCGAATCCACGAGCGCTGGCTCGAACCGTTCCGCGACCGCTACGATCCCGGCATCTGGCAGCGCTTCGTGCACGCCGGCAAAACCACGCCCGCGCAACTCGACGACGCCCGCGCGATCTTCGCGACCGTTCGGGCCAACTTCGCCGCGCTCTTCCGTGAGCATGATTTCCTGGTGATGCCCTGCGCTCCCGTGCCGGCGCTCACCAAAGCGCAATGCACCCTGGAAAGCCGGCGCGCGATCCTCACCTTCACGGCGCCAGCATCGCTCGCCGGCCTGCCGGTGCTGACGCTTCCCGTGCCGCTCCCGAACGGCCTCACCGGCGGTCTGCAGGTGATCGCGCCGCGCGTCGACAGCCCCGTCTTTGAGTGGGTGCTAGGACGCGCGACCGAAATGTGACGCCGCATTTCCGCCGAGCATCGCGGCACGCGCCTCCAGCGGAACGTGCTCGCGGGCTTCTTGGACAAAAGCGTTGAGCCCGGTCGCGTCGTCGCTCTTCGGAAAAAGCCGCAGCGGATAATCCGAGCCGAACAACAATCGCTCCCCGCCCACCGCGGCGATCGCGCGCTGCCATGCCGACGCGTCGTAGAGCAACGGCGAGGCGGCGGTGTCGAACCAGACGTTCGTGAACGCGCGGCTCGTCGCGTCGAACGCCAAGCCGCCACCCCAATGCGCGAGCACGAATCGAGTATGCGGAAAATCGCGCGCCCAACGCGTGAAGTCCGTCAGCGGCGTGTGCACCCAGCCGTCGAAGCGTTTGCTCGCCGGGTCGGTCACGTGGAGATTCACCGGCAATCCGAGTTCACCCGCCGCGCGCAGTAGTTCACTGACCCGCGCATCGTCGACCGCGAAGCCCTGCGAGTGCGGCGAGAGCTCTCCCACCCCGACAAACCCGCGCTCCTTCGCGCGCCTCAGCTCCGCCAAATCGTCCGGGTGCACCGCCGCGCACGCCGCGAGCCGATCCGGGTGCGCGTGCACGCATTGTTCATAGAAACGATTCTGCGCCGCGCACGTCGCCGGTCTTTCCCAATACCAACCGAGCAACACGGCGCGTTCGATGCCCGCCGCGTCGAGGTCGCGGAGCAGTTCGTCGACGCTCGGAAACAACTGCACCGGTGCGCCGTCCTTGCGGCGTCGCGTGCAGAGCCGCGTCCAGTGCGCCTCGCCGCACGCCGCCGCCCACACCGCCGGGTCGGCCACGACTTCGGGCGGATAAAGGTGCACGTGCGCGTCGATGGTCGGCATAAAAACCGGCTGGTTCTCTAGCCGCCGACCTGCACTCTCGGAAAGCTCATTCTGTTCTCATGCTCGCTCGCTTTTTCCAATTCGACCGCCACGGCACGACCGCCGGCCGCGAAGTCCAGGCCGGTTTCACGACCTTCGCCGCGATGGCCTACATCCTCGCGGTGAATCCCGCGATCCTCGCCGCGGCCGGCATGCCGCGCGATGGGCTCGTCACCGTGACCGCACTCGCGGCCGCCGCGAGCACGCTGATCATGGGACTGTTCACGAACTTTCCGCTCGCGCTCGCGCCGGGCATGGGAATCAACGCCTACTTCGCGTTCACCGTGTGCCTCGGCCTCGGCGTGCCGTGGCAATCCGCGCTCGGCCTCGTGTTCATCAACGGCTTCGCGTTCCTCGCGCTCTCCGTCTCGGGCATCCGGGAAAAGATCATCAACATCATCCCGTTCCAGCTGAAGATGGCCATCACGTGCGGCGTGGGACTCTTCATTGCGTTCATCGGCCTGCAAAAAGGCGGCCTCGTCGTGGCCGACGCCAACACGCTGCTCACGCACGGTAATCTCGGTTCGCCCTCCGTGCTGCTGTTCTTCGCGGGCCTGCTGCTCACGATCATCCTCGTCACGCGCAACGTCCCGGGCGCGATCATCCTCTCGATCATCGGCATCACGCTCGCCGGCCTCGTCATCCCCGACGGCAAGGGCGGACACCTGACCAACTGGCCTGACCACGTCGTGTCGCTGCCGGCGTCGATGGGCGACACGTTCCTCAAGCTCAACTTCGACTACTTTGCGCAGGACCCGGTCAAGGCCACCACGGTCGTCCTCACGCTGCTGCTCATCGCGCTCTTCGACAACATCGGCACGCTCGTCGGTGTGGCGCAACGTGCGGGCCTGCTCGACTCCGAGGGCAAACTGCCCGGTGCCGGCAAGGCGCTCGTCTCCGACTCCATCGGCGTCATCCTTTCGTCGCTCTTCGGCACCTCGAACGTCGTCAGCTACGTTGAGTCCGCTTCGGGCGTCGCCGCGGGCGGCCGCACCGGACTCGTGAGCGTGACCGTCGCGGTGCTGTTCCTCGGCGCGTTGTTCTTCACGCCGCTAATTCTAGCCGTGCCGGCCGTCGCCACGGCGCCGGCTCTCGTGGTGGTGGGCATCTTCATGTTCCAATCGGTGACCGAGCTAAACCTGAAGGATTTTCACGAAGCCGCGCCGGCGTTCCTGATTATCCTCGGCACGCCGCTGACGTTCAGCATCGCGGAAGGCATCGGCCTCGGTCTGCTCGCGTTCGCACTCGTGTATCTCTTCACCGGCCGTGGGAGGAACGTCTCCTGGCTGATCTACGTGCTCGCCGCGATTTTCGGCGCGCACCTGTTCCGCGACTTGTTCGCGCGGTTTTTCTAATCCTTCATCACGGCCCGGACAACGAGCAGCGGCGTGCTCGTCGCGTGACGCACCGCATCGATCGTGCTGCCGTGGATGATGTCGCCGAGCAAGCGGTGTCCGTGCGACGCGAGCGCGATCAGATCGCACTGCTCGGCCGCCGCGACGCGCACGATTTGGGTCGGCGGACTGCCGAGCGCCAGTTGCGTGTTCACGCGCAGGCCCGCGGCCTGGAGCTCAGCCGCGCAGCGCGCGAGGTAGTCGCGGTCGGCCCGGATCTCGTCGGATTCGGCGAGTTTAAGCTGCTCGAAGTTACGGGCCGCCCACCCATCCGCCACGTGCAGCAACAGCAACTCCGCGCCCAGTTGCCGGGCGAGTTGTGAGACATGCGGCAACAGCGTCGCGTCGGCGCGGCCATTCTCGAGGGCGACGAGGATCTTGCGATACATGGCTCGAATCAGGAACCGCTGCCGGTCAGGCCGGCGAGGTCGAGGAGCAGTTTCGCGTTCAGCACGATGATGACAAGCGTAGTCGTCCAGCCGAGCAGTTTGATCCACCACGGATTGACGAACTCGCCCATCTTCGCCTTCTCGCCCGTGAAACGCATCAGCGGCCAGCACGCGAAACCGAGTTGCATGCTCAGACACACCTGACTGGCGACGAGCAGGTTGGTCGTCTCGCCTTCGCCCCAGATCCCGATGACCACCACCGCCGGCACGATGGCGATGGCGCGGGTGACCAGTCGACGGAGCCACGGACGCATCCGGAAGTTGAGAAAGCCCTCCATGACGATCTGCCCCGCCAGCGTGCCGGTGAGCGTGGAGTTCTGGCCGGAAGCAAGCAGCGCCACCGCGAACAACACCCCCGCGAACGTCACGCCGAGCACGCCGTCGAGCAAGCGGTAGGCATCCTGGATCTCCGCCACGTCGTGGTGTCCGGACCCGTGGAACGCGGCGGCGGACAACACGAGGATCGCGCCATTGATGAACAGCGCGAACATCAGTGCGACCGTGGAGTCGATCGTCGCGAACTTGATCGCCTCGCGCTTGCCGCCCGCGGTCTGCTCGTATTTGCGCGTCTGCACGATCGACGAGTGCAGGTAAAGGTTATGCGGCATCACCGTGGCGCCGAGAATGCCGATGGCCACGTAGAGCATGTCGCGATTTTTCAGAATCTCCGTGCTTGGCACGAAGCCCGCGAACACCGCGCCGACGTCCGGCTTGGCCAGCAACAGCTCGACGCCGAAGCACGTGCCGATCGTGAGAATGAGCACGATGACCACTGCCTCGAGGTAGCGAAAACCGCGGTGCTGGAGCAGCAGCACCAGCATGACGTCCGCCGCCGTGATGAGGCAGCCCCACACGAGCGGGATGCCGAAGAGCAGCTGCAGCGCGATCGCCGAACCGACGACCTCCGCGAGATCGCACGCGGCGATCGCCAGTTCGCACAGCACCCATTGAAACCACACGACCGGACGCGGGTAATGATCGCGGCACGCCTGCGCCAAGTCGCGACCGGTGGCGATGCCGAGCTTCAGCGACAAGTGCTGCAGCACGATCGCCATGAAGTTCGAAATCAGGATGACACTGAGGAGCGTGTAACCGAACTTGGCCCCGCCCGCGAGGTCGGTGGCCCAGTTGCCCGGGTCCATGTAGCCCACCGCGACGAGAAAACCCGGTCCCGCAAACGCGAAGCACTTTCGCCAGAAAGGCGCATCGGCCGGCACCAGCACCGAGCGATGCGCCTCCGGCAAACTCGGCATCTGCGGCTCGCGTCGCCAGCCGCTTTCGGGCGCAGGTGCCGATGTGTCATCCGGCTTCATTGCGCAGCACTCCGCGCGCGGTCGCCGAACTCCCTTGCACCACTCGGCCGCCAGCGCCGCAGCAACTGGATCAGCAACCCCTCGCGCGGGCTGAACACCCATGCCGCGGCGAACAACGCCGCGCCCGCGACGACCATCGCCGCGCCGATCGAACAATCGAGCCAGACGCCCAAGTGCGTTCCGAGCACCGCACTCGCCGCCGCATGCACGACCGCGAGCCCGTGCATGCGCGGCAGCCGTTGCGTGAGCAGCGACGCCGTCGCGCCCGGCAAAATCAGCATCGCGATCACGAGGATCGCACCGACCGACTCAAACGCGCTCACCACGACGACGGACAGCGCCCCCATCAGCGCGAAGTGCGCGACGGTGGGGTTGAAGCCCAGACTGCGCGCCAACGCCGCGTCGAACGAGGTCACGAGCAGCTCCTTGTAGAACACCGTCACGAGCCCGACGACCGCGAGCAGCACACCGCCCATGCGCACGACCGGTGCCGGGCCGAGTGTCCATGTGCCGAGCGTCACCAGCGGCTCGAGCGGCACAAAGGCAATTTCACCATACAACACGCACTCGGCGTCGAGGTCCACCTGCCCCGCGTAGAGCGCGGTCAGCACCACGCCGAACGCGAACAGCGTCGAAAACGCGATGCCGATCGCCGCGTCCTGCTTCACCCGCGAACGCGTATGAATCAGCTCGATCACGAGCGTGGCCACGAGGCCGGCAATCAGCGCACCGGTGAACATCGGCAATGTGCCGCGGCTCTGGCTGAACAGGAACGAGATCACGAGACCCGGCAGCACGCTGTGGCTGACCGCGTCGCCCATGAGCGCCAGCCGACGCAGCAGCAGGTAGTTGCCCACCAGCCCGCACGCCGCCGTCACGAGGAAACCCATCAACATGATCCAGCCGAACGTCGCGAACTCCGTCGTCCACGGTGCGACCACGATGCGCTGCCAATCGAAAGCGGGGATCAGCTCGCTCATCGTGCGACCTCCCCTTCGCCCTCGTCGCCGTGAATCTCCGCCGCACTCGGAATCGGCCGGCCGTGCGGGTCGCGCCGTGCGAAATTCAAGCGCCGCTCGAGTTCGCGCACGACCTCTTCGCCGAGCACGTGCTCGATCTTCTCGGCATCATCGTGCACGTGATCGGAGGCGATGTTCGCCGAGTTTGTGAGATAGAGTTCCCACAAGCGGTGATTCCGCACGATCTCGGCCGCGCGCCGGCGTCCCGCCGGCGTGAGATAAACGTGGTCGGCCTCGACCGTCGCGAGTCCATGCGAAACCAGCGCCCGCGCGCGAGCCTCCGCTTCGACAACCGTCTCCCTTCGCCGCGCCGCGAGCGCGGCGAAGCTCACGCCCTGCGCCGCGGCAGGCCCCGCTTCGAGCACTTGGTAGATCGCCTTCAGCGTGTTTTCGCGTTGCGTCCGCGCGGCCCGATCGCGCTGCCGCCACCAGCGCGCGACGATGCCGTGGCGCGGCGCGAACAAGAAGGCGGCCCCGAAAATCGCACTCGCGGCGAGCACGATGAAAGGCCCCGTCGGCAGGTTCGCACCGAGGAAGGACACAAACGCGCCGACGATCCCCGCCGCCGCCCCGAAAATCGCGGCCAACGCCAGCAAGCGGTGCAGCCGATCCGTCAGCAAATACGCCGCCGCCGCCGGCGTGATGAGCATCGCCGAAACCAGCACCGCGCCCACCGCCTGCAGCGCGATCACCACCGTGAACGACAGCAGCAGCAACAATCCGCGGTCAATCCACGCTGCCGGAATGCCGCCCACGCGCGCGAATCCCCGATCGAAGCTCACCGCGAGCAGCTCCTTGTAGAACACCGCGATCAGACCCAGCGCGAGCACCGTGACCACGCCCATCAACGCCACATCGTCGCCGCCGATCGCCGCGGCCTGCCCGAAGAGAAACTTGTCCACGCCGGTCTTGTTGCCCGTCGGCAGGCGCTGGAGCATCGTGACGAGGCAGGCACCCGCCGCGAAAAAGGACGCCAGCACCAGCCCGAGCGCGGCGTCCTCCTTGAGCCGAGTCGTCGCCGTGATCGCGCGCACCGTCAGCGTGCCGAGCAATCCCGCGATGGTCGCGCCGATAAAGATCGCGACCGGATCCTTGCTCATGTTCCACAAAAACCCGAGCGCGACGCCCGGCAGCACCGCGTGCGACAGCGCATCGCCCACGAGCGCCATGCGCCGAACGACGACAAAGCCACCCAGCACGCCGCACGAGACGCCCATCAGCACGGCGCCAGCCAGCGCGTAGCGCACCGACGGATCGCGCAACGTGAGGAATCGCCACGCCTGCTCGGTCCAACTCACCTCGACAAGATCGCGCACGCCGGCGGCGTGCGCGGCCGGCAGCCACACGGCCGCGAAGCCGACCGCGAGCGCGATGCAGCGCGCGTTCACGAACCGGCTCGGCGAGTTCATGGCGCCCGACCGTCCTTGCGATCCGTCGCCGCGAGCGTTTCCGCCACGTCCGCGAGGATCGTCAGCCGCCCGCCGTAGGTGCGGTGCAGCAATTCCGGGGTGAGCACGTCGGCGGCGGGGCCAAACGCGACGACGTTCATGTTCAACAACAGCACGGTGTCGAAGTAGCTGCGCGCCGTCGGCAGGTCGTGGTGCACGACGAGCAGCGTCCGCCCTTGGTCGCGCAGCTCGCGCAGCACGGTGATGATCGCCGCCTCGGTCGCCGCGTCGACGCCGGCAAACGGCTCGTCCATGAAATAGAGGTCGGCTTCCTGCGCGAGCGCGCGGGCGAGGAACACGCGCTGTTGCTGCCCACCGGAGAGATTTGAAATCTGCCGCGTCGCAAACGGCAGCATGCCGACCTTGTCGAGGCACGCGCGGGCGACGTCGCGATCGGTCGCGCTCGGTCGCCGCAACAGCCCGAGCCGTCCGTAGCGCCCCATGAGGACGACATCCATCACGTTGACCGGAAAATCCCAGTCGACCGACTCGCGTTGCGGCACATAGCCGACGCGCGTCGCCGCCTCGGCGAGGGGCTGGCCGAAGATTTTCACCCAACCACTGCTCAGGGGCAGCAGCCCCATGCAGGCCTTGATCAGCGTGGATTTGCCCGCGCCGTTCGGGCCGACAATGCCGACCAGCTGCCCGCGCGGCACGACGAGATCGACACCCCACAGCACCGGCTTTTTGTGGTAGGCGACGGTGAGGTCATGGATTTCGAGCGGAGCGGACGCGTGATCGTTCATTCAAAAACTCAGATTGCAGCGCACGACCGGATTCCAGTCGGTGGCCGCACGCGAAATGCCGCGATAAACGGCGAAGTCCCAGGCGAGTGCTTCGGATACGGTGAAATAGAGCCCCGCGCCGATCGTCCCGATCGTGCCACCGCCGCCCGTGGAGCGATTGAGAATGGCTTCGCCATACAGCGAAATTCGGCGCGTGAGGTCGCGCGTCAGGACCGCCGTGCCGGACCAGCTGGTGTCGTAGCCGTCGTCGTTCGCGTTGCGCAGAAGATCGACCCCGACCTGCGTGTTGAACAGGAACGCGCCTGGCAGCTTCGTTTCGAACGGCACGATCACGCCACCTTCGACAGAGCGATTGCCGACGCTCGCGCCCTTGTTCGGAATTTTGGCGTAAGGAATCACTGCCGCTGCGGAGGTCTCGCTCTCATGAAACCGCCATTTGGTCCGCAGATAAAAATGCCCCACGCCGGAGTGACGGTCGGAAAACCCCGCGGCCGACTCATATTTCTCCGAGACGAACAAATCCACGCCGGCTTGAAGATCGAGGCGCTCCGTCAACCCGGTGGTCACAAGCACGGAACCGACCGCGACGGCGGAATACTTTTCCCCTTCCTCACGATCCAACGCGAAGGAGACGACGTCGGCCTCGAGCAAAAAGCGTCCGGGCGCGACCGTGGCCGGGACCTCGGTGAGTTGCGCAGCCGCGGGGGAAAGGCCGAGCACGAGCCATACGCTGGCCAGCAGCGGACGGCGAAGGGAATGGGGCAACATCGAGTTCATCTGGGGGCAGGCGGAGTGTGCGCTCGACGACGCGTCAACGCAACGCCTCCACGATGGTCGTGAGGTTGTGCTTGATCATGCCCTCGTAGGTGCCGAGGTCGTAGCCGTTCTCAATCTGGCCCGGCGTGCCCATCGCATCCGAGAAAAGTTCGCCGCCCACGCGTGCGCCCGAATCGCGAGCCACGCGCTCAATCGTCGCGTGCGGCACGCTGGTTTCGACGAAGATCGCCTTCACACGGCGCGCCTTGATGAAGTCCGTCAGTCGCGCCACATCGGCGAGGCCCGCTTCCGTCGCGGTCGAAATGCCCTGCAGCCCCACGACCGTGAAGCCGTAGGCGCGGCCGAAGTAGTTGTAGGCGTCGTGGCTGGTCACGAGGACGCGTTTCTCGACGGGTAGTTCGGCCGCCGTCGCGAGCGCCCACTCGTGCAGCTTGCGCAGACTTTCCTGCACGGCGGCGCCTTGGCGCTCATAGTAGTCGCGCCCCGTCGGGTCAGCAGCTGTGAGACCTGCGACGACAGTCGGCACGCAGTCGTGCCACAGCATCACATCGAACCACACGTGCGGATCGTGGTGCCCTGAAAACTCCGGCGGCGCCAGCAAGCGCTCGTCGCTCAGCTTCTCGGTGAGCGCGAAGACCGCCTTCCTTCCCCGTGCGAGACGCGTGAACAGGTCGGTCATCTTTCCCTCCAGCAGCAGGCCGTTGTAGAAGATTGCATCCGCCTTCTGCAGTTTCAGCACGTCCGCCGCCGTCGGTTTGAACAAGTGCGGATCCACGCCCGGCCCCATCAACCCCTCGACGGCCGCCCGCTCCCCCGCCACTTGACGCACGAGGTCGGTGACCATGGAAGTCGTCGTCACCACTCGCAGGCGCGGGACCGCCGAGACCGCATGGGGAAAGGCGGCGACAGCAGCCAGCGTGAGGAGCGCAAGACGGTGAAACATGCGCGCAACGGATGTCCAAGCTTACTCTGTTTTCAATAATAAACTTAGTCTTTCCTAATTTCCTCCTATCCGGTGCACCGCGGCTTTTCCGCCTTGTGTCCGGTCCCGCGACGCGGCGACATCGACCGCATGTCGAAAGGCTTCGCGCGGTTCGTTTTCTGCAGCACGCTGGTGTTCTTCGCCGCGTTCTTTGCGTGGCCGATTTTCCAGATTCTGAAAGGCGGATTCATCGACGCCGACGGCAAGCTCACGTTCGCCTACCTCGGCGCGCTGCTGAGCGATCCCATTTATCTGGGCGCTCTGGGCAATTCCTTCCTGCTCGCCCTCACAACCACGACCTTCGCGCTGCTGATCGCGCTCCCGTTGGCAGTCGTGTCGGACCGCTATCTGTTTCCGCTCAAAAACCTCCTCGGTTCACTGGTGCTCGTGCCGATGATTCTCCCGCCGTTCGTGGGCGCGATCGGCATCAAGCAGATCCTCGGGCAATATGGCGCGTTGAACAGCTTCATCATCTCGCTCGGCCTGCGCCCCGAGGGATGGACGTTCGACTGGCTGGGCGCGAACCAGTTTCTGGGCATCGCGATCGTCAACGCCTTCTCGCTCTACCCGATCATTTACCTCAACGCCGTCGCTTCGCTCGCCAACATCGATCCCGCGATGGAGGAGGCCGCCGTCAACCTGGGCTGCACCGGCTTCCGCCGCTTCTTCAAGATCACGCTCCCGCTCATCAAACCCGGGCTCTTCGCCGGCGGCACGATCGTCTTCATCTGGGCGTTCACCGACCTCGGCGTCGCCCTGATTTTCGATTACGCCCGCGTCACTTCGGTGCAGATTTTCTATGGTTTGAAGGACATCGGCGGAAACCCCTTCCCCTATGCACTCGTCGCCGTGATGCTCGCGAGTTCCCTGCTGTTCTACGCCATCGGCAAAGGGCTCTTCGGCCGCCAGTCCTATGCCATGATGGCCAAGGCCACGCATTCCGGCGGCCCCCAAAAACTCACCGGCGGCCGCGCGTGGGCCGCGACGGCGCTCTTCACCGGCATCACCTTTGTCGCGATCCTCCCGCATCTCGGCGTCGTCGCCGTCGCGTTCTCGAGCGATTGGTATGCGACCGTGCTGCCGCACAATCTCACCGCGGAAAACTTCAAGCTCGCGCTCGGTCACGACCTCACCGTCCCCGCCATCGCCAACAGCCTCAAATACGCGAGCATCTCCACGATCATCGATCTCGTGCTCGGCATCGCGCTGGCCTACGTGGTCGTTCGCTCGAAAATCGCCGGCCGCCAGATCCTCGACTTCCTCGCCATGCTTCCGCTCGCGGTGCCCGGTCTCGTGCTGGCCTTCGGTTATCTCGCGATGAGCCAGGAAGGGAAATTCTTTTCGTTCCTCAATCCGATAGCCGATCCGACGTTCTTGCTCATCATCGCCTACTCGATCCGCCGCCTCCCCTACGTCGTGCGTTCAGCTGCGGCCGGCTTCCAGCAAACCAGCGAGACCCTCGAGGAAGCCGCGCAAAACCTCGGCTGCCCGCCGCTGAAGGCCACGCTCAAGATCACCGTCCCGCTCATCCTCGCCAACCTGATCGCCGGCGGCCTGCTCGCCTTCTCGTTCGCCATGCTCGAGGTGTCCGACTCGCTCATCCTCGCGCAAAAACAGGTCTATTACCCGATCACGAAAGCCATCTACGAACTCTTCCAGCTCCTCGGCGACGGCAAGTTCATCGCCTCCGCCCTCGGCGTCTGGGCGATGGCGTTCCTCGGCATCACCATCGCCGGCATGACCGTTCTCCTCGGCAAGAAACTCGGCGCCATCTTCCGCGTCTGAGCGTCGCCGCGCGCCGATGGTTTACCTCGTCGCCGTCTCGCTCCTCTGGGCGTTCTCGTTCGGCCTGATCAAAGGCCGGCTCACGGGCCTCGACAGCTCATTCATCTCGGCAGTGCGGCTCGGTCTCGCGCTGCTCGTATTTCTGCCGTTCCTGCGCTGGCGGGGATTGAATCTCCGCCTCGCCGCCACCCTCACAGCCCTCGGCGCCCTGCAATTCGGCGTCATGTATCTCGCCTACAACGCCAGCTTCCGCCACCTGCAAGCCCACGAAGTGGCGCTGTTCACCCTGACGACGCCGATCTTCGTCACGCTCGGCGCCGACGCGCTCGCACGGCGGTTTCGCCTCAGTGCGTTTCTCGCTGCGCTGCTCGCCGTCGCCGGCACGGCGCTCGTGGTTTTCTCGGGCGCGCCGCTGGCGCCGACGCTCACCGGGCTCGCGTTCGTGCAGCTCTCCAACGCGGCGTTCGCCCTCGGCCAGGTCTGGTATCGTCGCTGGCGCGAAAAAAATCCCGCGCTGCGCGACGCGCAGATCTTCGCCCTGCCGTATTTGGGCGCGTTTGCACTTACTGTCTTGGTGTGGCTCGCCCAAAGCGGCGGCACCTGGCCCACGGTGACTCCGGCACAGTGGCTGACGCTGTCCTATCTTGGCGCGCTGGCGTCGGGCGCCGGATTTTTCCTCTGGAACGTCGGCGTCACCCGAGTTTCTGCCGGCACCGCCGCGGTGATGAACAACGCCAAAATCCCCCTCGCCGTCGCTTGCTCGTTGCTGTTCTTCGGCGAAAGCGCGAACGGGCCGCGGCTCGTGGCGAGTCTCGCCCTGCTCGTCGTGGCGGTCTGGCTGGCCGAACGGCAAAAATAGCAGCCGGCGCCTCACGGCCCCGAGGCCAGTCCGCCGGACCAACTAGGGCTGCTTCACCTTGGCGCGGAAATCTCCGCCCTCGTCCCAGCGGCCGGCTTTCAGCGTCTGCGCCACCGACGCATCTTTCAGGAGCGCCTGCGCCGCACCGTTGAGCGACTCGCGCGCCAGCACCGCCTCGGCGCAACGCACCGCCGCATCCGCGCGGCCGGCTCCGAGATGCGCGCGACCGAGCGCGACCAGGTTCGCGAGATCGTCCGGCGCGTTTTCGCGCAGCGCCTCGAACGCGAACACCGCCGTCTCGTGCCAGCCCAGCGCGTTCGCCGCGTCGCCGAGCAGGCGCAATCCGGCCACGCTGTTCGGCTCGGCATCGAGCATCTTCTGCGCATTGACGAGCGCCTTGATCGGATCCTTGCCGAGCGCCGCATTGCCGCTGACGAGAAACGGCGCGGTCGAAACGCGGCCGAGCGCCTTCGCGAAAAATCCGTCGCCACTCCCGCCGCGCTTCAGCTGCGCGGTCCGCAAGAGCTTGCGCACGGGCAGACAACCCGGCGCCGAACCGAGCACATCGCGAGCGAGTTCGATCGCGTAGTCGTAGTTACCGCGCTCAAAAGCTACGCGCGCGCTTTCCACCGTCTTCTGCAGCCGGGGATCGAGGGTCGCGACGGACTGCTCAGTCATGCACGCGAAATGCCAGCCACGTCCGCGACGCGCAAGCGCGCCTTACAACACCTCGAGGTCCGCACGCGTGGCCTGCACCAGACGTGCGAGCGCCGCGTTCACCACCGCATCGGCCGGTCCTTCCACGAGCAGCCGCAGCTTCGGTTCGGTGCCGGAGTAGCGCACAAGCACGCGACCCTGCTGGCCCAGCTCGCGTTCCAGCGCGGCGATCGTCGCCGGCAGCGTCGGCAGTTTTTCCAGCGGCTTCTTCTCGCGCACCTTCAGCGCCGCGGTCACTTGCGGAAATTTCTCCAGCTGCCGCCGCAGCACCGACAGCGGCTGACCGCTCGCGAGCATCACTTCGATCACCTTCAGCGCCGCGACGAGTCCGTCGCCGGTCGGCGAAACCTCCGCACAGATCACGTGGCCCGAGGATTCGCCGCCAAGCATCGTATGGTCCGCGAGCATGCGTTCGATCACGTAGCGGTCGCCCACGGGCGTGCGCGCCACCGTGCCACCGGCCGCCGCGACCGCGGCGTCCACGCCGAGATTGCTCTGCACCGTTATGACCAGCTGGCCACGCGGCAGACGACCGCTCTTCAACGCATGCAGCGCCAGCATGGTCAGAAGCTCATCCCCGTCGAGCACGTCGCCGTTCTCATCGCAGAGCACGCATCGATCCGCGTCGCCATCGTGCGCGACGCCGAGTCGCGCGCCGTGCGCCTTCACCGCGGCCGCCATTTGCTCGGGGTGCTGGCTGCCGACCGCGGCATTGATGTTCTGGCCGTCCGGCGAACAGCCGATCGTCACGACCTCCGCGCCGAGTTGCGAGAGCACCGCACGGCTCGTCTGGCAGCCGGCCCCATTGGCCGCATCCAGCACGACCTTCCAGCCGCGCAGGCAATTTGCCGGCAGCAGCCGCGCGGCGGTGGCGATGTAGAGGGAGCGCGCGTCGTAGTGCTCGAGCGCGCCGGCCGGGGTGCCGGCCGCCTCGGGCAACAGGGCTTCGATGCGCGCCTCGTCCTCGTCGGTGAGCTTGATGCCCGCGGGACCGAAAAACTTGATGCCATTGTCGGCGGCGGGGTTGTGGGACGCGGTGATCACGACGCCAAACGCCGCCGGAGCATTGCGCAGGGCGAGGCTCACCGCGGGCGTCGGCACGACGCCAAGGCTCACCGGCTTGAAACCTTCCGCCACCAGTCCGCCGGCGAGCGCGGCTTCGAGGCTCGCGCCGGAGGCACGCGTGTCGCGCCCGATGTAGACGACCTGCGAAGTCGCGCCTTGCTCGCGCGCAAATCGCGCCGCCGCGGCGCCGAGCCGCCAGGCGAACGCCTCGTTCATCACCGCGCTGCCGTAGGCACCGCGCACACCGTCGGTGCCGAAATATTTCCGCGAACCCATCCTTTACGAACGATAGAATTCGCGGGTGTCGGCAATCTTTTTGGCAACGGCGCCGCCGAGCAGCAACTCGCGCGCGACGGGCACGCCGCTGCGCAGATCGGGCTGGCGGCCCACGATCCACAGGCCCATCGCCGCGACCGCCACGACCGTGTCCATGAGACCGCGCGGCGCCTGGCCGGCGAGAATCGCCTCGGTGATCGCAACGTTCGTCGCAACATCGCCGCCCACGAGATCGGCGAACTCCGCGCGTTCCATGCCGAAATCCGCCGGCGTCCAGTTCGTCACCGCATCCTTCAAACGGCCCACGCCGGCCACGAGGTTTTCGGTGGCGGTGGTCCATTCATCGATGCCTCGACCGTCCGCGATCACGCCGTGCGCCACGATACCGGCGGGGCAGCCGAGCACCTCGAGCGTCGTGGCGAATTTGGTCACGAGCGCCGGTGAATAGACGCCGAGCATCACGTGCGCCGGCCGGCCCGGATTGATGAGCGGGCCGAGGATGTTGAAGATCGTGCGCTGGCCGCGCGCCGCGAGGGCTTTCCGGGCGGGAGCGATGTGCTTGAACGTCGGGTGATACGCCGGGGCGAAGAAGAAACAGTAGCCGAGCTCGCGCAGCGCGCCCCGCGTCTTCTCGGGCGAAGCCTGCAAATCGAGGCCGAACGCCGCCATCAGGTCCGCGCTGCCGCACTTCGACGTGATGCCGGCGTTGCCGTGCTTCATCACCGGCACACCCGCGGATGCGAGCGTCAGCGTGACCAGCGTGGAGACGTTGAAGCCGCCCGCATGGTCGCCGCCGGTGCCAACGATATCGAGCGCGTGCGGCGCCCATTCCTGCACGCCGGGATCGCGGGCGACGCCACGATAGGTCTGCGCGAAGGAGGCGATCTCCTCCGCGGTTTCGCCTTTGGCCGCGAGTGCGGCGAGAAAATCGATTTTGGTCGCTTCGCCGATATCGGGGCTGGCGAGCGCGAGGGCGGCTTCGCGCGCCTCGGCGGCGTTGAGATCGCGACGTTCGTGGAGTTTCCGGGTCAGTTGCTCGAGCAACATGGTCGCGCATCCAAGCCGCATCAGCGCGCTCACCGCAAAGCATAATTCTCGACAGCCGGCACGCGTTTCCGAACGCTCGCTCTGTGTTTCGCCGTTTTCCGCGTCGTCTCGTTCCTGTCATAGTCGCGCTTCTCGTCGCGTCCGCCCTCGTCGTGCACGGCGCCGAGCCCGTCGCGAAGAAAAAGCCCGCCCGTGAGCCTGCAACCCAGCCGATCGCCGAACTCAGCGCCACCGATGCCATGGTGTTGGGCGTGGTCGAAGGCGTGACGGAATTTCTGCCCGTCTCGTCCACGGGACATCTGATCATTGCCAATCACCTGCTCGGCCTTGAATCCGACCAGCCGCTGACCAACGCCGCGGGCGAACCGCTCTGGCACAAGAAGCCTTCCGCAAAAAATCCTGCCGGCGAGCCGCTCACGCTGAAGCTCGCGGCCGACACCTACACCGTCGTCATTCAGGTCGGTGCGATCCTCGCCGTGGTTTTCATGTATTGGTCGCAACTGGTGAACATGCTCATCGGCTTGTTTGGACGGAGCAGTTCCGGTTTCCGTCTGTTGCGAAACGTCCTGCTGGCCTTCGTGCCGATCGCGACGGTCGGCTTTCTGCTGCATGACCTGATCGACAAATACCTGTTCTCCATGTGGGCCGTCATCGCAGCGCAGATCGGCGGCGCCGTGATCATGCTATGGGCGGAACGTTGGCGGAAAAAGAACTCGGGCATCGGCTTTTCCAAGGGCGATCCCGCCGACATGACCGCCGGCAAGGCGTTGGGCATCGGCTTCGCGCAGTGCATCGCGCTCTGGCCGGGCACGAGCCGCTCGATGGTCACGATCGTTGGCGGCTACCTCGCCGGCCTGACGCCGGTGAAGGCGGCCGAGTTCAGCTTCCTCGTGGGGCTGCCGACGCTCGCAGGCGCCGCCGTCTACAAATCGTTCAAATCGGGTCCGGCCATGATCGAAGTCTTCGGCTGGTCGAGCGTGCTGCTCGGGTGCGTGGTGGCGGCCGTTTCGGCGGCGCTCGCGGTGAAATTTTTCGTGCGCTTCCTTTCCCGCAACGGGCTCGCGGTCTTCGCGTTTTACCGCATCGCCGTCGCGATCGTGCTGGCGGCGTTTTTCCTGTTCTAAGCCCGCAGCGGGTCGGGCGGTTAAACGTCTTGACGGGTGCAATCGCCGAACCTTACCTCCTCGACCTTCCAATCAAAACTAGCGGCCTGTCCACGCGTCCGGCTGCACTCCATCCTCACTTACCATGGCCAATCCGAAACGTAAGCAATCCAAGCGCCGCAGCGCTAACCGCCGCGCCGCCAACGCCTTCAAAGCTCCCGAGGTCGCCAAAGACCCGACCGACGGTGGCGCCTTCCGCCCGCACCGCGTGAACCCGAAGACCGGCATGTATCGCGGTCGTCAGGTTCTCGACGTTACGGTCTAAGGTTCACCGGCAGCTTCCCGCCATCCATCCCGAAGCCGCCAGTTCTACGTCCATGCCGCCCCGCATCGCCGTCGATGCCATGGGCGGCGACTTGGGCCCCGCTGAAGTCGTCGCGGCGGTCCAAATTGCCCTTTCCGAGGATCAAGACCTCGCGCCCATCGTCATCGTGGGCCAGCAGGAGGTTTTGACTCCGCTCGTCGCGCAAGCCGGTCTCGCCGGCAACCCGCGCGTCTCCATCACGCACGCCTCCGAGGTGATCACGATGGATGACAAGCCGCTGAAGGCGCTCAAGACGAAGAAAGACGCCTCGATGCTGCGCGCCATCGAGCTCGTGAAGAGCGGTGAGGCGAAGGTCGCCGTGAGCTCCGGCAACACCGGTGCGCTGATGGCCGGTGGCACGCTCCGCCTGCGCACGATGAACGGCGTGGATCGTCCGGCTCTCGCCGCCGTCATCCCGCGCGAAGGCGGCCACTTTGTCCTCATCGACGCCGGTGCGAATCCCGAGGCGAAGCCCGAGCACCTGATGCACAACGCCATCCTCGGCGCCGATTACGCCCGCGTCATTCTAGGCCTCGAGAATCCGCGCGTCGGTCTCCTCACGATCGGCACGGAAGAAGGCAAAGGCAACGCCCTCATCACCGAGACGAACGAGCTGCTCAAGAAGATCAACGGCGTGGTCAACTACGTCGGCCCGATCGAAGGCTTCCAGGTATTCCGCGACCACGTCGACGTCGTCGTCTGCGACGGCTTCGTCGGCAACACGCTCCTGAAAACCTGGGAGTCGCTCGCGAAATTCATCACCGGCATGCTGAAGGACGAGCTCAAGAAAAGTCCCGTCCGCATGGCCGGTGCCGTCCTCGCCAAGGGTGCGTTCGGCGCCCTCAAGGAGCGCATGAATCCCGACCGCTACGGCGGTGCCCCGCTGCTCGGCGTGCGCGGCAACCTCTTGAAAGCGCACGGCTCGAGCAACCGCCACGCTTGGACGAGCGCGATCCGGGCCGCGAACAAGATTATCCGTCAGGATCTCTATCATCGCATCGAAGACGACGTCGCCAAGGCCAACGGACTCATTCAGGCCCCGCTTCCGACCGCCTCGACGTCCCTCTAATATTTTATGGCTTCCGTGATCATCGCCGGCGTCGGCGCCTATGCGCCCGACCGCGTTCTCACCAACGACGACCTCGCCAAGATGGTCGACACGTCCGACGAGTGGATTCGCACTCGTTCCGGCATCCGCGAGCGGCACATCGCCGCCCCGGACCAGGCGTGCTCCGATCTGGCGATCCAAGCCGCCCAGCGGGCGCTGGCCGACGCCAAGGTCACCGCCGCCGACATCGACCTGTTGATCATCGCGACCGCAACGCCGGATTACCCGCTGCCGTCCACCGCGTGCATCGTGCAGCACAAGCTTGGCATCCCGCCCCACGCGACCGCCTTCGATATCGTGGCCGCCTGCTCGGGCTTCGTCTACGCGCTGGAGATCGCCTACGGCCAGTTGCTCACCAACCGTTATAAATGCGCGCTGATCATCGGCTCGGAAAAACTGTCCTCGATCACCGACTGGTCTGACCGCACCACGTGCGTGCTGTTCGGCGACGGCGCCGGCGCTGCCGTGCTGAAGAAGAGCGATCAGGACGGCATCGGCATCATCGGCTCCGACCTCGGCGCCGACGGCGAACTCGCCGAATACCTCTACACGCCCGCCGGCGGCTCGCGCTGCCCGGCCTCTCCCAAGACCGTCGAGGACAAGGGCCACTACCTGCGCATGAAGGGCAAGGAGATCTTCAAGAACGCGGTCCGCGTCATGGAGACCGTCGCACGCGAAATGGTGGAACAACACGGCCTCACGTTTGACCAAATCAACCTCGTGATCCCCCAT
Organism: Candidatus Didemnitutus sp.; assembly: GCA_041906465.1. Classification (GTDB taxonomy): domain Bacteria; phylum Verrucomicrobiota; class Verrucomicrobiia; order Opitutales; family Opitutaceae; genus Didemnitutus. The sequence continues at coordinate 405,403 of JAYRJE010000001.1, forward strand.
CAGGCGAACGTGCGTATCGTCGAGGCACTCGCGGGCAACCTCGGTCTGCCCCTGGATCGTTTCTACGTGAACATCGATCGCTACGGCAACACGTCGTCCGCCTCGATCCCGCTCGCCCTCGACGAGGCGCGCAGGGCCGGCAAGATCAAGCCCGGCGACTACACGCTCCTTGTTGCTTTCGGTGCCGGCTTCACTTACGGCTCCACTCTCATTCGTTGGTAAATCTCATGTCCCGCCCCACCCTTTCCACCCTGTTTGTCGTCCTCATCGCGCTGTTCGGCGCCGCGCGCTTGAGCGCCGAGCTCGTCTGGACGCCCGGCCAGGGCTGGCGCATTGAGGGTGGCGCGCTCGCCGGCCTCTCCGGTGAAGACGGCCGCAATGCCCTCGAACAGATGAACAGCGCCCGCGCCGCCGAGGAGCGGGGCAGCACGCGCTCAGCCATCAAAGGCTACCAGAAGGTTTCCAAGAAATACCCGAACTCGATCTACGCCGCCGAGGCGCTTTATCGCACCGGCATGCTTTACGAGAAACGGCGCGAATACTTCAAGGCCTTCGATGCCTTCCAGGAAATGGTGATGAAGTATCCCAACACGGAGAAATTCACGCAGGTGATCGCTGAGCAATACCGCATCGCCCAGCTCCTCCTCGACGGCACCCGCCCCTACATGTGGGGCATCATCCCGGGCTTCAAAAATCGCGAACGTGCTCTCGAGTATTTTGAGCAGGTCGTCCGCAACGCCCCTTACTCCGACTACGCGCCGCTCTCGTTGATGAACGTCGCACGCGGCCACCAGAAAATGGGCAACACCGAGGAGGCCATCGACGCCCTCGACCGGATGATCAACAATTACCCGAAGAACGTCCTCACACCCGACGCCTACCTCAAGCTCGCGCAAACCCACTCCTCGCTCGTCGAAGGCGCCTACTACGACCAGGCGTCCACCAAGGAAGCCATCACCTACTACGAGGACTACCTCATTCAATTTCCCGGCGACACCGGCGCCGGCACCGCGGAAAAGGGTCTCGCCGACATGAAGACCATGCTCGCGCAGAGCAAAATGATCCTCGCGGACTACTACTTCAAATACCGCAAGAACTACACCGCCGCGAAAGTCTTCTACAACGAAGCGATCACCACTTATCCGGATTCGCCCGTCGCCGCTCGCGCCCGCACGATGCTGACGGAAGTCGACGCGCGCCTCGCCGGCCAGCCCGCCCCCGCCACCAAGGACGAGAAGAAGCCGGCCGCGCCCCAGAAGAAAAAGCGTTTCTGGCTCTTCTGAGCGACGCGCATCGCCCATGCGCCTCGTCGTCCTTCTTTCGCTCGCCGCCGTCGCGCTCGGTCTCGTTTCCTGCGCGAACTACCACCTCGGCACCGGTGCGGAGCCGAGTTTTCAAACGCTGCACGTAACGATCGTGAAAAGCGACGTGCTGCTCCCGCAAGCCGTCGCTCTCGTCACCACGCAGGTTCGCGAGACCTTTATCAAGGACGGCCGCGTGCGCCTCGTCGACTCCGCCGCCGAGGCCGACGCCGAGCTGACGCTTACACTCGAAGAATATCGGCGCGAGCAAACGGTCGCCCGGGCCGACGACACCGGCCTTGCCCGCCGCTACGACCTCATTCTCCAGGCTCGCGCCTCGCTCCTCGACCGGCGCGAAAAGAAAATCGTCTTCGCCAATCAGCCGCTCACGGTCACGCGCGGCGTGTTCACCGACAGCGGCCAGCTCCCGTCGGAATATCAAACGCTCCCGCTCCTCGCCGAGCAACTCGCCGAACGCGCGCTACACGCGACGCTCGACACCTGGTAACGTCTCCCCGCCATGCCGCGCGCGCCGAAGCCTCGACTCAATCGCGAGTGGCATTTGGCGCATCGGATGCCCGCGCGGCCGACACTCGAGCAACGCCTCGCCTGGCACCTCGCACACCACGCGAATTGCGCCTGCCGGCCGATGCCGGGAAAACTGCTTGGCCTGCTGCGCGAGCGCGGCTTGCTTTGAGCCGATGCCGCTTTCGTCCGTCCTTGCCCCTTCCCTGCTTGCCGGCGATCACGCCGCCCTCGGTGCCAGCGCAAAACTCGCCGCGGACTCCGGTGCCCCTTGGCTGCACCTCGACCTGATGGACGGACACTTCGTGCCGAACCTCACCTTCGGCCCCGAAGTTCTCGCCGCGCTCCGACGCGCGGGGGTGAAGACCTTTTTTGACACCCACCTGATGCTCGCCGAGCCGCACCGCTACGTCGAAGCCTTCGCGAAGGCCGGTGCCAATCTCATCAGCATCCACATCGAGCCCGCCTACGATCACGCCGCCACGCTCGCCCGCATCCGCGAGCTCGGCTGCCAGTGCGGCCTCGTGCTCAACCCTGGCACGCCCGCCCAAGCGATTCGCCCGCTGCTCCCACACGTCGACTTGGTGCTCGTGATGACCGTGCAACCGGGTTTCGGCGGCCAGCCCTTCCGCCGCGATATGCTCCCGAAACTCCGCCAGATCGACGCGTGGCGTCGCGAAGGCGGCCTGAATTTCCGGCTCGAAGTCGATGGCGGCGTCGACCTGCACACGGGCCAGGAGTGCCGCGCAGCCGGAGCGGACACATTCGTCGCCGGCACGTCATTCTTCAAGGCCGCGGATCGCACCGCGTTCGCCGCAGCCGTGGCCCAGTGGTAGGGCCGGTCTCCGACCGGCCCGTCGAAGCCAAGTCGCAAATCAAACCGGCGAGTGACGCCAAGGGGGGCCGGTTGGAAACCGGCCCTACTCTCTGCCAGCGGCGATCGCCGCGGCACGCGCATATTGCGCCCGGAATCTTCCGGCCAGCACGTTAGCCATGTTCACTTCGTCCACTTTGTTCTTCGAGCCGAGGGCCTGCTTGATCTCCTTGGTCGCGCGATCGTAGCTGACGACGGAAAGATCCTGCAGCACCGCGAGCGCACGCTCCCGGCGCGCGGCATCCACTCCCGACGTGTGAATCGCTCGCCACGCCTCGCGCAGTTCCTCGTGCGTGTCCTGACACATCACGCGAATGATGAAGGCCATTTCGCGAAACACGCCGCCGCTCCACTCCGGGCGGTAAATGAGCGGTTCTTTTTGCGCGAACGGATTCGCCTCGGGATCGCTGCGATCCTCACGCCACTCGTCGTGCGCGTAGTAATCCTTGCGCACCGGGAGCCGGCGCAGGGCGTAGCGCTCCGGCCCCCGCGGCGTGCCCGGCTTCTCGTTCCACAGGTGCTGGCCCTCCATTGAGAGCACAAACTCGATGAAAAGCTCGGCCGCCTCGCGATGGGGCGCGCCGCGCAAGAGACCAATCGGATCAACCGAGCTGACGGTGCCTCCCGGAGGCGAAATGTAGCCGAGCCGGTCCGAGCCCCCGCGCTTGCTGGCGGACTCCGCCTGCGCGCGGCCGTAGAAATCGATGCACATGCCGACCGCGCAGTTACCGACCGAGACATCGATCGGCGGCTTTTGCGAGGTGTCGGTGAAGTAGCGCGAATTCGCTCCGACGAGTTGCAGCAGTTGCATGCCCTCGACCCAGCCGGTGCGCACAGCCTGCGCTTCCAGCGCCTTCGCGTCGCCGTTCGGTTGCGCCGCGCGGAGCGCCTTCAAGTTCCGCTGCATCCGCTGCTGGATGACGTTCTCGAAGGCCTTGGCGATCGAGCCGCTCTTCGTCGGGTCGCACAGCGCAACCTCGCCGTAGAAACGGAAGTCGGTGAGGTCGTCCCATTGTTCCGGCTCGCGAGTGGCGCCGAGGCGCTTCAGCGAATCGCGATTGAAAATGATGCCGTAGGAACTGAGCACACAGCCAATCCACAGGCCGTTTTTGTCCCAATACTCCTCGCCCGCGTAGAGCCGTGGAATGATGTCCTCGGTGAACCACTCCGGGTGCGTCTTCACGATGCGCGTCGGCACAAAGCGTCCCGCGGTCGCTTGCTTCGCGAAGTCGTAGGTGCCGCCGCCGAAGAAGAGGTCGATGCCGCAGCTGACCTCCGAAGCGAGAAACGCCGCCCGCGCCTCTTTCACGACCGCGGGCGCATCCGCCGGCAGCCGGCCATTCTGCGACCCCGCCTGCACCTCGGCGCTCCACGGTTTGCCCAGCTTGTTCACCCAGTGGTTCTGGAACGCCGTGATGTATTCGCCGTCGAGAAAGCGCGCGATCTCGCTGGTGCCGCCCAGCACGCGCCAGTCGATCGCGATGGTGCGGCCGGTGCGGGCCTGATACCAGCGCGCGAACGCCTGGCCGTATTCGTAACGGATGGCCTCATTGTGCGGCGTGACGATCACGAGCGTGTCGTCGGCCTTGGCGAGCGCCGGGGTCGACTTGGTGTGCAACGCGAACGGCAGCGCCAGCACGACCAGGAGAGCGAGAACGATGAGGGCCCGTTTCATCGCCGCCTCAAGCCGTCAACACGATCACATCCTCCGGATGCACGGCGGCATAAAGCTCGCCGCGCGTCGAACCGTCCACGAACCGGGGATTGCGTTCGAATATCTTCAGCCGCGTGCCGTTGTTGGAGGTCACGAAATCATATTGGGCGACCTCACCGAGGTAAACCGAGTCGCCGATTCGGCCGCGAACAAAGTTGCGCGGCTCCGCATCACGATGCAGCTCCCAGCACTCGGGACGAATCGAAACCGTCACCTCGGCCCCGACCGTCGGGATGCTCGTCGGGTCGCCGAAGATGCCGTCGAACTTGCCCACCGGCGTCTCGACCGTGACGAAGCCGCCCGCAATCCCGAGCACTTTGCCGGGAAGAAAATCCGTTTCACCGATGAAGTTGGCGACGATCTTCCGCGTCGGCCGCTTGTAGACCTCGCGCGGTGAACCGACCTGCAAAATGTGACCGTGATCGAGGATCGCCATGCGGTCGGCGATCGACAGCGCCTCCTTCTGATCGTGCGTGACGTAGACGGTGGTGAGCTGGAACTCCTTGCACACGCGGCGAATCTCCGTGCGCATCTCGAGGCGCAGCTTGGCGTCGAGGTTCGAGAGCGGTTCATCGAGCAGCAGGCAGCGCGGACGAATCACCAGCGCACGCGCCAGTGCGATGCGCTGCTGCTGGCCACCGGAGAGCATGTTCGGCTTGCGGTCCGCGTATTTCTCCATGCGCACGGACGAGAGCGCATCATCGACGCGCTTCTTGACTTCCGCCTCCGGCACCTTGCGCTCATGGAGGCCGAAAGCGACGTTCTCCGCCACGGTCATGTGCGGCCAGAGCGCGTAGCTCTGAAACATCATGCCGGTATTCCGCTTGTGCGGTTCGAGGCGCGTGACGTCCTCTTCGCCGAAAAGGATTTGACCGGCCTCCGGAATGTAGAAACCCGCGAGACTGCGCAGGAGCGTCGTCTTGCCGCAGCCACTCGGGCCGAGGAGGAAGAAGAGCTCGCCCGGATTGATCGTCAGGTCGAGCCCGTGCAACGCCACGACAGTGCCGAATCGTTTGGTCAGTTGCTTAACCTGGATGGAAATCATGGAGGGTGCGCGCGTCCCCGCGAGGCAACCGGCCGGATTTGGCCGAGTCAAAATCAAAGGCGCGGAACTGCGCGTTGTAACAGTTGCCATCGGGCCGGGAATAAATCTTAAAGCGCCATGGCCCGCACCAAGCCGCAGATTCCCGAGCTCAAGCACCTCGATCACGTGCTCGTGAGCGAAACCGCCATCCGCCGCCGCGTCTCCGCCCTCGCCGAGCAGCTCAACAAAGCCTATCGCGGCAAGGATCTCACCGTCATCGCCGTCGTGAACGGTGCGCTGATTTTCACCGCCGACTTGCTGCGGCAGATGCGCTCGCCGCTCCGCTTGGACTGTATCCGCGCGTCGAGCTACCACGCCGGCACCGCGGCGACCGGCAAGCCCGTCATCATCGACAATCTCAAGCTCGACATCGCCGGACACGACGTGCTGCTCGTGGACGACATCCTCGACACCGGCAACACGCTCTCCGCGGTCAAGGAACTGCTCCTTGCCAAAAAGGCCGCGTCGGTGCGGACCTGCGTGCTGCTCGACAAGAAGGCGCGCCGCGTCGTGCCCTTCGAGGCGGAATATGTCGGCTTCGAAATCCCCAACGAATTCGTGGTCGGCTACGGCCTCGATTTCAACGAGCGCTACCGCAACCTGCCCTGCATCGGCGTGCTGAAGCCGAAGTTCTACTCGGGCGAAGTCTGAGCCTCGCGCGCGCCCGGCCGCACCTCCCCTGCGAACCGGAATTACTCCGAAGGAAAATGCCTTGCGCTCCGGCGGACGGCTCCCTTTGTTCAGCGGTCCACTCCGACGGAGGGGTGGCCGAGTGGTCTAAGGCAGGTCTTTGCTAAAGACCCAGACCCCAAAAGGGTCTCGGAGGTTCGAATCCTCTCCCCTCCGCCATTCTTCGCTACCAAACGCCCGCGTCTTTCGGGCGTTTGGCGTTTCGGACGCTCGCGCGTTTCTAACGGTCGATCCGCAGCCGGAAAAAGGCACTCGTCGCCGAACTCAGCGGCACCGTGGCACGCCAGGTTTCCACGTCGCCTGCGCTCGACACCAACTGATGTGTCACTCCGCCGGTGCCCCAGCCGCTGAGGTTCGACGAGAACTCCACGGTGTAGGTAACGTCAGTGGCGCTCGCCGGCCGGGTGTAGGTGAACACCCAGTCCGACGTCGTCGTGCTCGCCGCCGGCAGGCCGGACGTGCTCGCGTTCCGCGGGTTCAGGCCGAGGGCATATTCCACCAGATTGGCCAGACCATCTCCGTCCGGATCGGCGTTGGGCCCGCTGATGCTCGCATTCTCCAACTCGCCCGCGGTGAAGTGAGTGGAGTTGAACAGCGCATATCCCGTGGGCTCGTTGATCGTGACGGTGGCGCGCTGGTTCGCGCCAAGGATCGCGCCGCCGACCAGCGGCTGGCCCAGTTGCACGAAGAAATTCTCGCCACCATCCGCCACCGCATCGCCCGTCAGCGGCACCGTGATCGTTTTCGACGCCGTGTCGCCGTCAGCCCACGAGAGTGTGCCGGCCGTCGTCGCATAGTCGCTGGCGCCGGCCGTGCCGGCGAGCGTCGTGTAACCGACCGTGAGCGCGCCCATGCCAGTGCCGCTGCGGGTGACGCTCAACTGCGCCGAGCCGCCTTCCGCACCGCTGGCGGTCAGCGCAGCGAGTTGCACGACGCCGGGAGTGCCCACCGTCGGTCCGGCGAGCTGCCACAGGGGACGATTGGGCGACGCACTCTGCAACGAGGCGTAGTCACCGGAGAGGAGAATCCGGCCGTTCGGCAACAAGGCGAGATCGCGCACTCCGCCGCTGTAGCCGCCCGCCGCCGCGAACGTCGCATCGGTCACGCCGACGGACGAGAGCAACACCAGGCGGCTCGCCGCCGCACTGTTGACCGTCGTGAACGTGCCGCCCAGCAACACCCGGCCGTCCGGCAGAAGCGCGATCGTGTTCGTAGTGCCGTCCGCGGTCATCGAAAACGTCCCGTCCAGCGCGCCAGTGTTCGTGAGCCGCGCCACGCCACCGCACACCGTGTTGTTGTAGGCCGTGAACGCACCGCCGATCAGGATCTTCCCATCCGGTTGCACTGCGATCGATTTAACCGCGCCGACAGAACCCGAGGCGTAGGTGCCGGCAACGATTCCAGTAAATGCGCTGTCCAGCGCACCCGTCGCAGTCAGGCGGCAGATGCCGCCCTTCGAAACCGACGGTGTGGCAAAATAGAACTCACCGCCGACGAGCAGCTTCCCGTCAGCCTGCATGGCCAGCGACTCGACCCGCCAGCCGGCGGTGCTGCCGAAATCCGGTCCCACAAACGACGGGTCGAGCGAACCGTCCGCGTTGAGCCGCGCCAGGTATTCCCGCGCCGTGCCGTTGAAGTGAGTGAATTCGCCCCCCACCACGATTTTGCCGTCGGGCTGGAGCAAAACCGCGTAGACTCGACCGTCCGCGCCGCTGCCCGGATCGAAGCTGGTATCGAGCGAGCCATCGGCGTTGAGCCGCGCGATGCGACTGCGCGCCGTGCCGTTCATCGCGGTGAAATTGCCGACCGCGATGATCCTGCCATCAGGCTGGAGCGCGAGGTCGTAGACCGGCGTGCCGGTGGTCCCACCCGCCGCCGCAAAACTTGCGTCCAACTTGCCCGTTGCATCCACCTTCGTCACCCCGGTGCGATCGAAGGTGTCGGCGCTGGAATTCTGCACCACGGAAAACCAACCGCCCACCACGATGCTCCCGTCGGGCAGCGGCAGGACTTTTTCGATCGCACTGTTGATGAAGTTCGCGGCGAAAGCCGGATCACGCACGCCGGGATCGAGGATCTTGACCGTCGCGCTCGCCGCATCTCCCAACGTCGCGCCGACCGGACTCGAAAGCGTGAGGGTGAAAGTCTCGCTCGTTTCCACGAGCGCATCGGCGGTGATCGGCACGGTGATCGTTTTGCTCGAGGTGTCGCCGTCGCTCCAGGACAGCGTCCCGCTCGTCGCCGCGAAATCGCTGCCGCTCGTCGCGGTGCCCGACGTCGTGGCGTAGTTGACCGACACGGCGCCGGAAGAGTTGCGCGTGCGCGTGACCGTCAACGTGGCGCCACCGCTCGTCTCCCCGACCACGACGCTCGTCGCGGACCATTGCACGAGCGGTGTGAGACCGATCTGCACGTCGAGGTATTCCTCGGCTCCGCTGCCGCCCTGCGCGAGCGGCTTGATCGTGATGCCGCGCGCCGTGTCCGTGAACGTCGCGCCGATCGCCAGACCCGCATCGTTTACATTCGTGCCCGGCGTGGTCAGGTCGAGCAGGTTGCTCACGTGATTGGAGTTGTAGCCCCACAGGACGTAGGCCCCACCGTCGAAGCTGCTGTTGCTCGTGCCGCGCCGGTAACCAATCCAGTAGTCGCGCGTGGAATCACGCACGACCTTCAGCGCCCGCGCATTCGCGAGATTCGCCGCGGCGGCATCGAAGCGATAAACGCGATAGGTGCCGGGTGCCGCGATCGTCGAGACCGCGCTGTCGGGCAGCCATTGGAGAATGCTTTTGTGCCACGGGTTGAAATCGAGCGTGATGTCCCCGTTGATGCCCATTGTGTCGAAGGTGTCGCCGTATTCAGTCGAGGTGCCGCTCTCGGAAACCGGATTGCCGTCGCTCACCTGCCAGAGATTCGAGTGATAGAGGCCGTAGTTGTGACCGATCTCGTGGGCCACGACGCGAAAATCGAAGTAGCCGTTCACCCAGAAGTTCGGGCCGTCGATGTTGCCAAGACCACCGTAGGTGATCTGCGAGCCGGGAATGACGGAGGTGCCCAAAAAACGAAACACGACACCGATGCGGTCGTAAGCCGCGACATTCACGCCCGCGTTCTGCGCCGCGGTGCGCGCATCGGTGTGCAGTTCGGTATTCTTGCCGCCGAGCGCGTAGTAGCTCGCCGGTTGCGGCAGGCGTAGCACCGCAGTCACGTCGGGCGAATCGCCCGCGCTCGCGGCCGCTATCTGCAACGCCGTTTTGCCGTAGCTCGATTGCACATAGAAATCGCCGATGCCGTTCGTCCCAGTAAAAACGTTGACGAGGTAGTCGTCCGTCAGCGCGGCTCCGCTGCTCGGGTAACTCGGCGTGCCGGGAAAGTCCGAGAAGTCCACGCGGATGATCAGCACTTTTTTCGTGCCGTGCGTCCAGCTCTGGCTCGGGCGCCCCGCCACGCCGCTGGTGCCCGGCAGGTTGTCGCCGGCGTTGACCTGCTCGGTCGCGAGAAGATCGGACTCCAGCTGCTGCAGATGCGCGGGACGGTCGAGCAGCTGCACTTTGCCGCCATACTCGACGGCCAGCGAACCACCCGTGTTCAGCGCCGCGCCCGCCTCGATCGGCAGTCCCGCACAATACGGACAAGCGCGCTCGACCGGACGACTGCCGGCCACTTCGCCCGGTTCCAGCACGCGCAATGGCGCTTCGCTCACCGCCAGATCGCCGTCGATCGCGATGCCCACCATCGAGGTCGAGCGCACCGTCGCCTGTGCGGAACGGCGGCCATAGACGAACGCGCGATACTCGCGGCCTTGCAGCACCGTCGCCCGAAACAGCGGTTCCCGGACTTTCTCGCCCGGGATCGGTGTCACCGCGTTCAATGCCAACTCGCCCACGCCCGATACGCGCTCTTCGAGCAAATCGACGATTTCGGCGGGCAGTTGCTGCCGGACCACCATCGGCACCGCCGCGGCGAGCGCCGCCTCGGGATCCTGGCGGATCAACTGGGCCAGCACGGCCCGGCGCGCGAGTGCCCGCGCACGCCCTTCCGCGAGCAACGCACCTTGAGCCCCTGGGGGAGCCTGCAGATATTGCTCCGTCCAAGCCCGAAAAGCCGCCAACTCGGGAGCGGTTGCGCGGTCCCAATCGGCCGCCGTAATCGTCCGGGCCGCTGCGACTGCTTCCGCGTCGGGCGCCGGCGGAGCAACGGGCTCCGGCTCAGGAATCACTGTGCTCGCGGGTGCGCTCACCACCGGCACTGACGACGCGGGCCGCGGAAATCCCGGCCGGGAGGCTGTGAGGTAGACCAGGAGGGACAGTATCGCGACAGCGGCGACGACCAACAGGAGGCGAGGTTTCATCGAGGGGACCGGCGGGACACTGAGCACCGCCGCCGTGGCCGTAAAGGGGGATTACCGCGCCGCAGCGCGCCGCTCCGGGCTTGGCGGCACGCGCGCCGCCGCTCAGCGTGTGCGGCGATGTCGCGCGCGACCTCTCCGCTCCTCTTCGACTTCCGTCAACTCACCGTGTATCGCGGCGAGCGCCGCGCTTTGCACGGGCTCGATCTTCAGCTCCGCGCCGGCGAGCACGTCGCCATCCTCGGTCCGAACGGCTGCGGCAAGTCCACGTTGATCAAAACGCTCACGCGGGAACTCTACCCCGTCACCGATACGCCCGGCTATCGCTTCCAGCTGCTCGGCGAAGAGTTCGCCGATATCACCGATTTCCGCACAACGCTCGGCCTCGTCGCCCTCGACCAGCTGCAGAAGCTCTCCTACGAGATAACGGAACGCAGCGTCAGCGGTCTTGAACTCGTGCTCTCGGGCTTTTTCGACAGCATCGGCCTGTGGCCGCACATGCGGCCGACTCCGATGCAACGCCACCGCGCACGCAGCGTGATGCGTTTCCTCGGTGTGACGCACCTCGCCCATCGCTCGCTGAAAGAGATGTCCTCCGGTGAGCAACGCCGCTGCTTCATCGGCCGCGCGCTCGTGCACGATCCCGCCGCGCTGCTGCTCGACGAACCGACCACGAGCCTCGATCCGGCAGCCGTGCTCGAATTTCGCCGCGTGCTGCGCACGCTCTGCCGCCGCAGGAAGAGCGTCGTGCTCGTGACGCACAACGTCGCCGATCTCGTTCCGGAGATCGAACGCGTGCTGTTAATGCGCGGCGGTCGGATTGTCGCCGACGGCGGGCCGGGCCGGGTCCTCAGCTCCGCGTCGCTTTCAGAGCTGTTCGGTGCGCCGCTGCGGCTCGTGCGCACGCGCGGTCACTACGATCTGATCGCAAAGTAACGCCGGCGTCACAGCTCGGCAGCGTCGAACTCGAACAGTCGCGGGTTCGGCGTCGGGCAGCGTGCCACCATGCGCCGGACGCCGCGAGAATCACCGGCGACCATGCAGACGGCGAATCGCGTCCGGCAACGCAGCGAGATTTTCGATCCGCTCCGTCGCCGCGGCGGGATCTTCGCCGGTGCGATCGCGATCGACCCAAATGCGTGCGATGCCCATGTCGCGCGCCGGACCGATATCGTGGTAGAAGCTGCACGCCGCGTGGATCCAATGCTCGCGCGCAACACCACTCACGCGCCAGAAGTGCCGGAAATGCGCCAGCGAGGGCTTGTAGTCCTTCACCTCTTCGGCGGTGACCACGAGATCGAACGGCTGGCGAAAGCCGCGCTGCGTTTGCGCGAAGAGTGCGCGATCGCAATTGGTGAGCACGGCCAGCTTCCAGCCGGCCCCTCGGAGCGACGCGAGCGCAGGTTCGACGTCGGCGAAAACCGGCTGTGTGCCCCAATTCGCGGGCAGCGCATCGACGGCGGCGGCTGAGACGGCCAGGCCAATCTCGCGCGCGGCGCGCGCCACGCCTTCGCGCAGCACGTCGGCATAGAGGCGGTGCGGGCGCTCCTGTTCGAGCGGACGCTCGTAGCGGTGATAGGCAGCGATCAGTTCGCCGACGCGCTCGCCGGCGAGCGGGCGCAGGATGTTCGCGAAGCCCGTGTGCCAGTCGACGAGCGTGCCGAAGCAGTCGAAAGTGATCCAGCGGTTGGATGACATGGAGCGAGCTTGGACGATCTGCCGCGCTTTGACGAGCGCGGCTCCCGTCCGTCCCACCCGGGCAACTGAATCGCGCGGCTCGAAAAAGAAAACGCCGCGGATCGCTCCGCGGCGTTTGAAGATAGATGCGCTTTCCGCTCAGTAGCGGTAGTGCTCGGGCTTGTAGGGGCCCTCGACCGGGACGCCGAGATACTTGGCTTGCTCGGGCGAAAGCTTCGTGAGCTTGGCGCCGATCTTTTCCAAGTGCAGGCGGGCGACTTCTTCGTCGAGGTGCTTCGGGAGGCGATAGACGCCGACCTTGTAGCTGTCCTTGTTCTTCCAGAGATCGAGCTGGGCGAGCGTCTGGTTGGTGAAGGAGTTCGACATGACGAACGACGGGTGGCCGGTGGCGCAACCGAGGTTCACGAGGCGGCCCTCGGCGAGCATGTAGATGCTGTTCCCCTTCGGGAACGTATACATGTCGTATTGGGGCTTAATGTTCGTGCGCTTCGCGTCGGACTTGTTGAGCGCGTCGACCTGGATCTCGTTATCGAAGTGGCCGATGTTGCACACGATCGCCTGGTCCTTCATCTGGCGCATGTGCTCGAGGGTGATGATGTCGACGTTGCCGGTCGTGGTGACGTAGATGTCGGCCGTGCCGAGCGTCGACTCGATCGTGTTGACCTCGAAGCCTTCCATCGCGGCCTGGAGGGCGTTGATGGGGTCGATCTCGGTGACGATAACGCGAGCGCCGAAGCCGCGCAGCGAGTGCGCGGAGCCCTTGCCGACGTCGCCGTAACCGCAGACGCACGCGACCTTGCCGGCGATCATGACGTCGGTAGCGCGCTTGAGGCCGTCGGCGAGCGACTCGCGGCAGCCGTAGAGATTGTCGAACTTCGACTTCGTGACCGAGTCGTTGACGTTGATGGCCGGGACGAGCAGCTGGCCCTTCTCGAGCATCTGGTAGAGGCGGTGGACGCCGGTGGTCGTCTCTTCGGAGACGCCGCGCCATTCCTTCACGACGTTGGTCCAGCACTTCGGGTTCTGGGCGTGGACGCGTTTGAGGAGGTTTTTGATGACCTGCTCTTCGTGCGAGGACGAAGGCGTGTCGACCCACTTGTCACCGTTCTCGAGCTGGTAGCCCTTGTGGATGAGGAGCGTGACGTCGCCGCCGTCGTCAACGACGAGCTGCGGACCCTGGCCTTGGGGGTTGAGGACGGCCTTGAGGGTGCAATCCCAGTATTCTTCGAGCGTTTCACCCTTCCAGGCGAAGACCGGCACGCCGGCCGCGGCGATCGCGGAAGCGGCGTGGTCTTGCGTCGAGAAGATGTTGCATGACGCCCAGCGCACGGTGGCGCCGAGCTCGACCAGCGTCTCGATGAGGACGGCGGTCTGGATCGTCATGTGCAGCGAGCCGGTGACGCGCACGCCCTTGAGGGGCTTGGACGGGCCAAACTTTTTGCGGACGGACATGAGGCCGGGCATTTCGTGCTCGGCGATCTGAATCTCCTTACGGCCCCATTCGGCGAGGGAGATGTCTTTGACGTGAAAATCGGTGTTAGCGGTAGCCATGATGCGTGGTGATTATTTGGCGGGGATGGCGGCGCGGAGTTCCTTGGCCTTGTTGGTCTTCTCCCAAGGCATGCCGTGCTTGCCGAAGTGGCCGTAGTTGGTCGTTTGGCGGTAAATCGGGCGGAGCAAATCGAGCTGCGCGACGATGTCGGCCGGCTTGAACGAGAAAACCTTCTGCACGGCCTCGGTGATCTGCTCATCGGAGATGCCGAGTTGGGCAGTGCCGAACGTCTCGACGCGCACCGACACGGGCTTCGGGTGACCGATGGCGTAGGCGAATTGGATTTCCGCGTGCGTGGCGAGCTTGGCCGCGACGATGTTCTTCGCGACCCAGCGGCCCATGTAAGCGGCCGAGCGGTCGACCTTGGACGGATCCTTGCCCGAGAACGCGCCGCCGCCGTGACGGCCCCAGCCGCCGTAGGTGTCGACGATGATTTTGCGGCCGGTGAGACCGGAATCGCCCTGCGGGCCGCCGATGACGAAGCGACCGGTCGGGTTGATGAGATACTCGGTGTTCTTCGTCAGCAACTGCGGGTCGATGACCTTCTTGATGACGTTCTCGATGAGGAATTTTTCGATCGTCGCGTGCTTCACGTCGGCGGTGTGCTGCGTGGAGATGACGACGTTCACGACTTCGACCGGCTTGTCGTTCTGATAGCGGACGGAGACCTGCGTCTTCGCGTCGGGACGGAGCCAGTTCACTTCGCCGGACTTGCGGACCTTCGTCAGCTCACGGCCGAGGCGGTGTGCAAACATGATCGGCGTCGGCATGAGCTCTGGCGTCTCGTTGCACGCATAACCGAACATGATGCCCTGGTCGCCCGCGCCCTGCTCTTCCGTCTTTTTGCCTTCGGCCTTCTTCGCATCGACGCCTTGCGCGATGTCGGGGGACTGCGCCGTGAGATAGTTGTTGATGAAAACCTTGTCGGCGTGGAACACGTCGTCGTCGTTCACGTAGCCGATATCGCGGATCGCGTCGCGAATGACTTGGTTGAGATTGATCGCGGCCTCGATGGGCTTCGTCGTGCCCTTCTTCGGGTCCTGCAGCTTCGGGATGGTGATCTCGCCACCAACGACGACGACGTTCGACTTCACGAACGTCTCGCACGCCACGCGCGCGGTGCGATCGATCTTCAAGCAGGCGTCGAGCACGCTGTCGGAAATGAGGTCGGCGACTTTGTCGGGGTGACCTTCACCGACCGACTCGGAGGAGAAAACGAAGTGATTGGCCATAGAATGTGAGCGGGGAACAAAAGCGGCGCCCCTCTCCGGAGCAAGTAGATTATCAACGTATCTGGATTTCATGATGCGAATAGGGCAACCCCGCCGCGGCATCCGGCTTGCGTCGGGGCTGCGGACGGATTGCATGCGTTCGCCGTTATGTCCGAGCCGACCCTACACCCCGAGGCCATAGAAGCGCTGCGCGCGGTCTCACCGGACGATGGCGGTCGGTTTCTGACAGAGTTGATCGATATTTTCCTCCAAGACACCCCGCTGCGCCTGAAGGAGTTGGCCGACGCGCTCGCCGCGGGGGACGCGGCGGTTGCCACTCGCGCGGCACACAGCATCAAAGGCAGCGCCGGTAACTTTGGCGCGGGTGTCCTCTCGCGTGTGGCACTTGAATGCGAGGTGGCGGCCAAAGCCGGCCAACTCGCCGCAGTCGCCGCCAAGACGCCCTCACTCGAGCAGGCCTTCGCGGACGTCCGCGCAGCGCTGGTGGCTCTCCGTTCTCCGTGAAAAAAATCGCTCCCCTTCTGGTCGTCACCGCGCTCTTCTGCGGCAGCACGCCAGCCAGCCCCGCCGCTTTGACCTGGGTATCGTCGGAATTCGCCGGCTCCACCAAGCCGCTGCAACACACGCTCGACGTCGCATTCGCCTTCAAGAACACGGGCGCCAAACCCGTCGCCATCCGCGAAGTCCAGGTCAACTGCGACTGCATGACCGCGTCGGCCGACAAACAAATCTACCAGCCCGGCGAAGCCGGCGTGGTCAGCGCGCGCTTTTCGGTGGGCGACCGCGTCGGCGTCTATCAGCGCAGCATTACCGTCGTCACGGATGACGGCACGCCGCCGCAGCGACTCAACGTGCAAATCGACGTCCCCGAACTCGCCGCCGTCACGCCGCGAGTGTTGAATTGGAACACCAGTGCCGCCGCCGACGAGCAAGTCGTCGACGTTGCGGTGGCGGACTCCATCCAAATCCACTTCTCCGAGATTTTCGTCTCCGCCGAGTCGTTCCACGCACGCGTCGAAACTGTCGAAGCCGGGCGGCGCTATCGGATGCGGGTGAAACCGTCCTCCACCGCCGAAGCCGCCAGTGCCGCCATCCGCCTCAAAGGCAAAGCGGCGTCCGGCGAAGACGTCGTCGTCAGCGCCTACGCGAACGTTCGCTGAGTGGCGCCGCCACCGTCTTCACCGTAGGCCGGCCGCAAGGCGCGCAAACGACAATCGAGGCCAGTTGGAGACACCTCATCCTGTTTTGAAAAACCCGCGCTGCTTCTCGCTGATCGGCAGTTCGGCTTTCTCCATTACCGCGAGCAGATCTTCCCACGCGTCGCGCTTGATCTTCAGCGCCGCCTCGGAACGCAGGCCCTCCTGGCGCAGGAGATACGAAGGATGATACGTCGCCCGCAACGGGATGCCGTTGTAAGCGTGCCACGAGCCACGCGCGGCCCCCATCGTCTTGAAGCGATCCGCGCCGAGCAGGCCGTCGACGGCGGTCTTGCCGAGCGCGACGAGCACGCGCGGCTGGATGATGTCGATCTGCGCGCGAATGAACGGCAGGCAATACCCCATCTCGTCCTGCGTCGGCGGGCGGTTGCCCGTCTGAAAACCATCCGCGGAACGCGTGCCCATCTCCGGACGCCAATTCAGGATGTTGCCGATGTAAACATGCGAGCGTTCGAGTCCCATCGCCTTGATCATGCGATTGAGCAACTGCCCCGCGCGACCGACGAACGGCTCGCCCTGCTCTTCTTCGTCCGCGCCCGGCGCCTCGCCGATGAACATCACCGCCGCGTCGAGATTACCGACGCCGAATACGACCTGCTTGCCGGCGTAAACCCGGGCCTTGCACGTCGCGTCGTTGAGCACGATCTCGCGCAGCGCGTTCCAGCGCTCCTGCTTCGAACCACTCGGCAGATTCAGCGGCGGCGGAGTGCCAAGGCTCGACGCGGGCGGACTCGCGGGCACGACGCGTGGCGCGCGCGGTGGCGCGAACGCGGCGGCGGTGAAACTATTCGTTGGCTCGGCTACCGCCGCCGGCGTCGGCGACGATGGAGCGTCGCTCTCGATCGGAGCGGCGGCCACTGCCGCGACGGGCGACGAGGCCGCGAGTTCCGCGCGGGCCACTTCGACCGCGCGGCGTAATTCGGCGAGACTCTCCTCGTTCACGGTGACCGTGCGGCTGCCCTCGCCTTTCAAGCGGCGCAACTCGTCAGTGAGGCAGAGGAGATGTTCGCGAACGTTCATGCGGTGGCGGGCAGGCGCGCGGCGATGAGTTTTTCGACGTATTTGCCCAGCAGATCGAATTCGAGATTCACGCCGCTGCCGACGCGCTTCTCGCGGAGATTCGTCACGGCCATCGTGTGCGGGATGAGCCACACGGCGAGCGCGTCGCCGTCCACCTCGGCCACCGTGAGCGAGATGCCGTCGATCGCGATGCTGCCTTTGTGAATCAGATAACGACCACTGCCCTCCGGCGCGCGCACCTTGAGATAGTGATCGGCGCCGCGCTGCTCGAAAATCTCGACGCGGCCGAGCGTGTCGATGTGCCCGCTGACAAAGTGCCCGCCCAGGCGGCTGTGCGGCAGCATGCTGCGCTCGAGGTTCACGGCGGAGCCGGGCTTCAACTCGGAGAAGCTCGTGAGGCGCACGGTTTCCTCAAGGAGATCGAACCAGAGATTGCCCGCGTCGTGCCTCACCACGGTGAGGCAGCAGCCGTTCACGGCCACGCTGTCGCCGAGTTTCACGTCGCTGCTGACGAGCTGCGCGGAGAGGTGGAGCGACCACGCTTTCGCGCCGCGGGTGAACGAGACGACCTGACCTGTTTCTTCGACGATACCGGTGAACATTTTAGCGAGGGGATACGCAGCTAACCACGAACAAACCCGAATTGACACGAAGGAAAACGCGAACGGTGCGTGTCATTTTGGTCCTGAACTGGGAAACCACGAAACGAACAACGGCACCATTGCAGAAGAAAGGGCAATGCGCCGGGCATTCCTTTTCGTGCATTTCGTGTGTTTCGTGGTTACCCACTCGGGTCGTTTGCTCAGTTCAGCTTCACCCGGAGCACTTGCGTCTCGCCGCCGCGGCGGGTGAGCACCACGAATTCCGCGCGCGCTTTATCATTCTCCACGGCGGTGAGCTTCTCCACCGCCTCGGTGTAAGTGTGCACTTCGACGCCGTCGATCTCGCGAATCCAGTCATCGGTCCGCAAGCCGGCGTTCGCCACCGGGCTGTTAGGACGAACGAAATTCACGACGGCGCCGCCCATTTCGGCAGCCTTGGCGCGCTGCGCGACGAGATCGGCCGTGACAAACTCGCGCCCCGTGAAGCCCAGTCGCTCGAAGTAACGGCGCTCGGCCTCGCGCACCATCTTCGGCTCGTCGCCGAGGGTGACGGCGAGTTCCTGACGCTCGGTCCCACGCAGCACGGTGAGCCTCATGACATCGCCCGCGTTGCGTTTGAGCACTTCCTGCCCGAAGTAGCCGACGATGCTGCGATCGGGACGGAGACGCGGGAGCGTTTTGCCGTCGATCGCGAGAATGATATCGCGATCCTGCAAGCCAGCCTTGGCCGCCGGGCTTTCTTCGAGGATGTCACTGACGACGAGCGCGGACTGCCGCTCGAGTTTGAGCAGTTTCGCCACCTCCGGATCGACCGGCTGCAAACCATAGATGCCGATCGACGTGACGGGACGGCCGGTGACGGACGTGGGCACGCGGTTGAGAAACGGCAAAAACTCGTCGACCAACAACACGACGCTGCTCTCGTCCGCGTTGACCAGCATGACCGGAGTGCCGTGCTGATTGCGCGAGAACAGCAGGTAATTTTGCCCGAACGAGCTGAGCGTCAGACCGACGAGGCGGCCTTCGTTATCGAAAACCGGCAGGCCCGGTGCGCCGAGATCCTGACCGGTGAGCGCGGTCTTGTTCGGCAGCGTCGTGATCATCGCGACGCGCGAGTTGAGCGCGTAAGGCTTGAAATCCTCGTCCTTGCCCCGAAGGCCGAGGCCCCACAGCTCCGTGCCGAGGGGCGGCTCGGGCGCCTGCGCGAAGGCAGTAATCGGCTTCAGTTTCGCGACGAGGCCGTCGGTCGCGCGCACGAAATGAAACCCGGTCAGCTCATCCTGGCCGAGATAGGTGGCCGGCGTCGATTCGTCCTGCTCGGGCAGGTAGACCTTGAAATCCTTGAGCTGATCGACCGCGAGGCCGCTCGGGATGTTCGCGCCCGGAATGATGATCGTGCCGCGACCGTCGACGACGGTGCCCGCGATCGTGACTTGGCGACGCTCGATCTCCGTCTGAATCGTGAACTCGACGGCGACGATCGACTTCAGCCGCTCCGGCAGGAGCGAGGCGAGATCGGCGGCGAGAGCGGAAAAGGAAAGCGTGAGGGCAACGAAAGCCGCGGCGACGCGGCGGGAGGTGATCATGGTTTAAAAACGTAGAGCGCGATGCGGCGATTGCGCTGAGCCTCGACGAGCACGGGCTCGGGCTTCACCTCGTAGGCGGTGTGGAGTTCCTTGAGCCGCACGAGATCGTCGATCGCTTCGCCGCCGACTTTGGTGATGATGTCGCCGCGGGCGATGCCGGACTGCGCCGCTGGATAGCCCGGCTGGACGCCGATCACGAGCACGCCGCTCGCGTCCGGCAGCTGGTTTTCGCGCGCGTAGGCGCGCGAGACTTTGCGCACGCTGAGGCCCCATTTTTCGAAGGCCCATTCTTCGCCGACGCGGCTCTCGAGCTTCTCGGTGGTGGCGATGAGTTCGAGCGTTTGCGCGCCGCGCTTCACCGTGAGTTTCACGGCGGAGCCGACGGCGAGATTTGCGATCAGGTTTTGGATGGGCGGAAGTTGCTCCGGAAAACGACCGTCAAGTTTCGCGCCGCCAAGCGAAAGGACGATGTCGCTCGGTCGCACGCCCGCGCGCGCGGCGGGCGAGCCGGGGTCGACGCTGTCGACGAGCAAGCCCGTGTTGACCGCGAGCGAGTAAAAGCGCTCGAGATCCTGCAACTCGCGCGGGCGGATGCCGAGGTAGCTGCGGGTGATGCTGCCGTTTTTCACGAGGCCCTCGGCCACGCGCTGCGCCACCGCCGCCGGGATGGCGAAGCCAAGATTGTCCGCGCCCATGTAGGTGCGCGAGTTGATGCCGACGACTTTGCCGTCTTCGGTCACGAGCGGGCCGCCGCTGTTGCCGGGGTTGATGGCAGCGTCCGTTTGCAGCCAAGTGTTGAACGAGCCGGTCTCGTAACCGCGGACGGCGCGCGAGTCCTCGAAGTAACGGCGATTGTTCGAAATGATGCCGCGCGTGACGGTGCGCGTGAGGCCATGCGGCGTGCCGACGGCGTAGACGGTTTGTCCCGGATAGAGGTCTTCGCTATCGCCGAAGTCCGCATGCGCGAAGCTGAGTTTGCGCGCCTTCACTTCGTCCATATTGAGGCGAAGGACCGCGAGATCCGTCCAGTGATCCCAGCCGACGAGCTTGGCGTTCACACGCTCGAGGCTGGCGAGCGTGACGGAAATCTCGATGGCTTGTGGACTCGCAACGTGGGCGTTGGTGAGGATCAGACCGTCTTTGGAGATGATGACACCGGAGCCGATGCCGCGCTCGGTGCGCTTGGTGCCTTCGTCGAAGGTGGTTTCCGTCACATCGATGCGCACGACGGCATCGAGCAGGCGCGTGAAACCGCGACTCACGCCGCCGGCCGCCGCGAGGGAGTTGGCGGCGAACAAAAACCCGGCCGCGAGCAGGACCGGGAGGATGATTGACGGTAGTGGTGAATGTCGCACAGTGACGGATTTCACGTGAAGCCTACTGATTGCACCGATTACGACTTTCTCAAGATTGAGCCGCATTGGCAGTCAATCTGGGAGCAGACCCGTCCATTTCGAGCCGAGAATGGCTCGTCGAAGCCGAAATACTACGTGCTCGACATGTTCCCCTACCCGTCCGGCGCGGGCCTGCATATCGGTCACCCGGAGGGCTACACCGCCACCGACATCCTCGCCCGCTACAAGCGCGCGAGAGGCTTCAATGTGCTCCACCCGATCGGTTGGGACGCGTTCGGTTTGCCCGCCGAGCAACACGCGGTGAAGACCGGCACGCACCCGGCCTCGAACACGCAGAACAACATCACGAATTTCCGTCGGCAGATCAAAGCGCTGGGCTTCTCCTACGATTGGGAGCGCGAGGTCGACACGACCGACCCGAAATACTTCCGCTGGACGCAGTGGATTTTCCTCCAGCTCTTCAAGAAGGGACTGGCCTACGTCGACGAGCGCCCGGTGTGGTGGTGCCCGGAGCTGCGCACCGTGCTCGCCAACGAGGAAGTCGTCGACGGCAAGTCCGAGGTCGGCGGCTTCCCCGTCGAGCGCAAAAATCTCCGCCAATGGGTGCTCCGCATCACGGCCTACGCCGAGCAACTCATCGACGGGCTCAAAGACGTCGACTGGCCCGACTCGACCAAGCGTATGCAGGAAGCCTGGATCGGCCGCAGCGAAGGCGCGGAAGTGCTGTTCAAATTGGAGAACGCCGCGCTGGGCGACCTGAAGATTTTCACGACGCGTCCCGACACACTCTTCGGCTGCACCTACATGGTGCTCGCGCCGGAGCACCCGCTCGTGCCCGGACTCACGACGGACGCGCAACGCGAGGTCGTCGACGCTTACCGCAAGGCCACCGCGTCGAAGAGCGACGTCGACCGCATGTCCGACGCCGCGAAGGAAAAGACCGGCGTCTTCACCGGCAGCTACGCGATCAATCCGGTCAACGGCGCGCGCGTGCCCATCTGGATCGCCGACTACGTGCTCATGGGCTACGGCACCGGCGCGATCATGGCCGTGCCCGCGCACGACGAGCGCGATTTCGAGTTCGCCGAGAAATATCAGCTCCCCATTCCGCGCGTCATCGCCGCTGCGGACGGCAGCGACAAGCTCCCCTACACTGGCGATGGCAAACTCGTCAACTCGCCCGGCTACGACGGCCTGACGTGGGAAGAGGCCAAGAAAAAGATCACCGCCGATCTCGCCGCGAAGGGCATCGGCAAGGGCACGATCAACTACAAGCTCCGCGACTGGCTGTTCTCGCGTCAGCGTTACTGGGGCGAGCCGTTCCCGGTCGTGTGGGTCAGCGAAGCCGACTACGCGCGCGCCGCGAAACTCCGCCGCGACCTGCCGGCGCAACCGGTGACGTTCGTCGAAAACGGCGTGACGCTCTACGCGCTCCCGCTCCCCGAAGTCGCGCTGCCGCTCCAGTTGCCCGACGTGCAATCCTATTTGCCCAGCGGCACCGGCGAGAGCCCGCTCGCGAACGTCCCCGAGTGGCTCGAAATCTGGCTCAACGCCGAAACCGGCGCCGCCGTGCCCGCTTCGCAACCGAAGCCTGCCGGCGACGCGTGGGTGCGCGGACGACGCGAGACGAACACGATGCCGCAATGGGCCGGCTCGTGCTGGTATTACCTGCGCTACCTCGATCCGCAAAACACGGAGACGTTCGCGAGCAAGGATGCGCTCACCTATTGGGGCGTGCCCGATCTCTACGTCGGCGGCGCGGAGCACGCGGTGCTACACCTGCTCTACGCGCGCTTCTGGCACAAGGTGCTGTTCGATCTCGGCGCCGTGCCGCAGGCCGAGCCGTTCAAGAAACTTTTCCACCAAGGCATCATCCTCGGCGAGGACGGCGTGAAGATGTCCAAGAGCCGCGGCAACGTCGTCAACCCGGACGACATCATCCGCACCTACGGCGCCGATACGCTGCGCCTCTACCTGATGTTCCTCGGACCGCTCGAGGCGATGAAGCCTTGGAACCCGAAGGGCATCGAAGGCGTGCACCGCTTCCTGCGGAAATTCTGGCGCGAGTGCCTCGGCGAAGACGGCAAGTTGAACAGCCGCGTCTCCGACAGTGCCGCGCTCACTGCGAACACGGAGAAAATCCGTCACGAAACGATCAAGAAGGTCGGCGAAGACCTCGACGCGATGCGTTTCAACACCGCGATCTCGCAGATGATGATTTACCTGAACGCGCTCCAAAAAGAGCCCACGCTCCCGCGCGCGGCGCTGCTGGAGTTCGCACAGATGCTCGCGCCCTTTGCGCCCCATCTGGGCGAGGAACTTTGGGCGCGCCTCGGCGGCACCGGCACTGCGATGGCCGCGGCGTGGCCTCAATTTGATCCGGCCAAACTCGTCGCCGACACGATGACCATCGTCTTTCAAGTGAACGGCAAACACCGCGGCGACGCACAGGTGCCGGTCGCCAGTAGCGAAGCTGACTTGGTCAAGGTAGCTCAGGACCATCCCAAGGTTGCCCCGCACTTGGCGGGCAAGCAGCTCAAGCGCACCATTTACGTGAAGGGCAAGCTCTTAAACCTCCTTGTAGGCTAGCAGTTTAGACGCTGAAAAAGATTCGGTTTAAGGCTTGAAGTAGGGGTTATCCCCTACTTACCTACACGCCATCGGGCCGATCCCGGCCCGCCGACCTACCTGCGTCATGAAAACCCTCTTCCGCCTTCTCGTCGTCGCGTCCGCCATCGCCATGGCCGCTGCGCCTTCCGCGTTTGCTCAACGCCAACTCGGAAAAAAGAAGGGCCCGACGAGCAAGCTGTTCCTCGCTGAAGCGGTCGGTGAGGGTAACATCACGACGGAAGGAAAATCTCACACCGCCAAACAGGCGACCGCTTTCGACGCGCCCGGAACCGTGATCGAGACTGGCAAAGACTCCCACCAAGCCTTCGTTTACTCCAACGGCACGGGCATGCTGGTGGACGCCAACACCCGGGTCGAAGTTGACCGTTTCGTTCAGGAACCTTTTCGCCCCGACCGCGAGAAATCCAATGAGATCGAGCCGTCCATTTCGCAGAGCGATGTCTTCGTTTCGCGCGGCCAGGTGAACATTTGCACCAGCCAGCTCGTGTCCGGTTCGACCATGAACTATTCCACGCCGAACGCGTCCGTAAACATTCGCGGCGGCAAGGTCGCGGTGGCCACGGATGGCAACGAGTCCACGATTTACCTCCTCGACGGCGACATTACCGTGCGCACCGGCGGCAGAGACACCGGGGGCACGTTGGTCCGTCCCGGCGAAAAGGTGACCATCCGCTCCGGCCCGCCCGGGCGCCCGCCGATCGTCACTGTGGCGCCGATCGAATCCAGCATGATGCCGGTGCTCGACGACAAGGTGGGCGCGGCCTGCGCGGCGAAAAAAACCGTCTCCTTTGAGACGATCGAAAAGAAGTCCGAATTCGGCGCCGAGGGCGAGCCGCAGCAGGAGATTGGCGGCACCGGCCCCGGCGGAGCACCTCCGGCCGCACCGGCGGAAGACGGGACCACCGAAGAAGTCATCGTCGCCAATCCGACTACACCGTCCGAACTCCCCACGAATATCACTGTCAGCCCCGACCGCCTCCCAGGCGGTCAATGAGCCCATCGACCCAGTGCCGTCCTGCCTTCACCGTCGACTCATCACGCTGTGCGTCCTCGCTCTGCTGTGCTCGCAGCAGAGCGTTTTCGCTTTGCTGAACATCGACGGCACCCGGAATCAGGTCTTCGTCTTCGGCAGCCTGACGATGGCTTACGACTCGAACATCTTTTCGTCGGGCGCGAATGAAGAAGGCGACTACATCTACAACGCTTCGCTGGGCGTCGAATTGAAACGCCGCGCCGGCATTATCGCGGTCAACGCGAAGGCGGTGTTCGATCGTCAGGAATTCCAACGGAACAAAACCCAGTCCGCGTGGAATCCGACCTTCTATCTCGAATTCAACAAAACGACCGGGCGCACCACCGGCGCGATCACGATCAACGCCTTTCGCTCCTCGCGCGCCGACAGCGCGGTGAACCTCCGCACGCAGACGTGGAATTTTCCGCTAGGTCTGAACATCAAATATCCGATCAACGACAAGTTCTACGTCACGTCGTCCAGCGGCTACCTCAGCCGCAGCTACAGCGACGGATCGGGTCTGCTCAATTACACCGACTACACCGAATCCATCGATCTGCTCTACGTCTTCACGTCGAAAACCGATCTGTCCCTCGTTTACCGCATTCGCGTCGGCCAAACCACGCTCGACACCACGATCGACCAGTCGCTCATGTTCGGACTCGTCAATCAGATCATTCCCAAGGTGAACGGCTCCCTCCGCGCCGGCATCCAGCGGCGCACCGTCGACCGCACCAACGACACCTTCACCCAATTGTCCCTCACGGCCGACCTGACCTGGACGCTCACGCGCAAGCTCAACATTAAGGGCGTGGCGGCGCGCGATTTCAGCACCACGGCCGTGGGCGGATCGGTGGACTCGTTCACCACCCAGCTCAACGCCGCCTACGACTTCTCGCGCAAATACCAGGCGAACGGCGGTATCGGCTACGGCCGCAATCTCTTCCTCGACGGTTCCACTCAGGGGCGTCGCGACGATTTCTTCACGTGGGACGTCGGTCTCACCGTCGCTTGGAGTGAGCACCTGCACGCCAGCGCCTCCTACAACTATCTGCACAACTGGTCGACGATCAGCTTCTCCGATTTCGAGCGCACGGGCTATTCGTTGAACATCTCCTCCCGTTACTAACGCATGAAAACGCTGCCGCGGCTCACCTTCCTTTCCCTTGCCCTCACGCTGGGCCTCTCCGCGTTCGCCCAGATCAACCCGGCTGATGCCAAGAAGGCCTACATCCACCGCCTGCAACTCGCCGACCGCGTTCGCATCGCCGTCTATCAGGAGGACGACCTCACCACGCTCGCCCGCGTCGATGCCCGCGGCATGGTGAATCTGCCCCTGATTCAGGAAATTTCGATCGGTGGCATGACCATCGTCGAAGCTCAGCAACTCATTGAGAAAGCCTACCGCGAGGGCCGCTTCCTGCGCTCCCCGCAAGTGACCGTGAGCGTCGAGGAATACGCGCCCCGCGAAGTCTCCATCCAAGGCCAGATCCGCAATCCGGGCCGTTATCCGCTCCCCACCGAGTCCACCTTTACCGTCGCCGAACTCGTCACGAAAGCCGGTGGCATCAGCGACATCGGCAAGGGCACCGCCGTGAACGTCACGCGCATTCTGACGGACGGCACCAAGAAGATCTTCACCGTCGACGTCGACAGTCTGATCAAAGGCAAACGCGGCGACGGCAAAACCGACGAGAACAATCTCCTGCTGCTGCCCGGCGACGTGGTCTACGTCCCCGAACGCCTGATCTAATCTCTCATGTCCTCTCCTCTCGCCGCTCCGCCGGACCAGAAGAAGCCGTCCTCCCTTCACGGCAACGAAGAGCACGTCGTCGAGCGTCGCACGCTGCGTGATTACTACATCATTCTGCGCGAACGCCTCTGGATCGCTCTGCCCGTCGCGCTGCTCGTCGCGGTCTCCGTCGGCTACTACCAGGCGCAGGAAACCCCGCAGTATTTTGCGTCCGCCACCATGCAGTTCGAGCGCCCCGAGCGCGTCGTGCTGAACCAGGAAGTCGTCGACACCAGCGTCCGCTCCGAGATCGACCTCAACACCTACATTCGCCTGCTCGAGACCGGCAAAATCCGCGCGATGGTCGTCCAATCGCTCACGCCGGAGGACATCCAAAAACTCCAACGTCCCTACCTCAAGGAGCTCCCTCCCGGCGCCACTCCCCCGCCAGCGGGCGCCTGCCTCGGCTCGCTCAGCATCCAATCGCTGCGCAACAGCTTCATCATCCAGGTCAACGTCACCAACCGCGATCCCGAAGGCGCCGCCATCGTGGCCAACGCCTACGTCCGCCAGTTCATGCGTTACCTGATCGAGTATTCGGGCGGCAAAAACGAATACGCCATCGACTACCTCCGCACCCGCGCGGAAGACCTGCGCCGCGAATCCGAAACCGCCGAAGCCCGTCTCCAGGAATACAAGCGCAAGAACAACCTGGTTTCCCTCTCCGCCAGCGTCGACATCGTCGCCGACCGCCTGAAGTCGATCAACAGCGAGCTCACCCGCGTGCGACTCGAACGCCTCAACCTCGAGGTCGTGCTCAAGCAGATCGAGCGCATGAAGACGGAGGGCAGCAATCTCCTCGAGATTCAATACATCGCCTCCTACGGCACGATCCCGTCGCTGAAGGCCCAACTCGCCGAACTCACCAAGACCCAGTCCGTCCTCAGCGAGCGTTACCTCGAGCGTCATCCCAAGATGATCGACCTGGCCAACTCGATCGACGTCCTCACGCAGCAGATTCAGAAAAACATCGAGCAAGCCATCGCCGACCTGAACGCTCAATTCGCCAAGGTGAAGGACTCGGAAGCCTCCTTCGAACGCGAATACAAGTCGGCCGAAAACGACCAGCTCCGGCTCGGCGATCTCTCCGTCGAGTTCAAGTCCCTCGAAAACCAGGCCGCCGTCGCGAAGAATAATTACATTCAGATTCTGGACCGCCTGAATCAAACGACCACCTCGAAGAATCTCGAAAATATCCCCGTCAAGCCGCTCGACGCCGCAGTGCCCGCCGGCAATCCGTTCACCCCCAATCTGCGCAACATCGTCAAGACCTGCGTCGGCCTCGGACTCGTGGTGTTCGCCGCCGTCGCCGTTGGCCTCAGCTTCCTCGACGACCGCGTAAAAAGCGCGTGGGACATCGAAGGCTTCATCGGCGTCAACCTCCTCGGCATCATTCCCGAACTCTCGGACATCCCCGAAGGCGAGAAGCACAACCTCGTCACGAGCAACAAAACCTCCCCCGGTTCCGAGGCCTTCCTCAGCGTCTACAGTTCGGTCAAGATTCAGTCGAAACTCGATTTTCCGAAGTCGATCCTCGTCACCTCCACCATCCCCGGCGAAGGCAAGACGATGATCTCGTGCAACCTCGCCGCCTCGTTCGCGCGCCACGGCAAGCGCGTGCTGCTCATCGACTGCGACATGCGCCGCCCGATGCTGCACCGCCACTTCAAGCTCACGAACGAAACCGGCCTCATCGCCTGGTTCGAAGCCGGCGCGAAGATCCCCGACGATCCGGTCTCCGACCCGACGCTTGGCCTCACCAAGGTTGACGAGAACCTCTTCCTGCTCCGCTCCGGCGGCCGCTCCAAGAGCCCGACCGAGCTGCTCGAGAATCCGATCTTCGGCCAGTTCGTCGAATCGCTCAAACATCACTTCGATCTCGTCGTCATCGACTCGCCCCCCATGGGCGCCGTCACCGACTCCCTGCTCATCTCCGCGCACACGGATGAGGTTATCTACGTCTGCCGCTTCAATCGCGCCTACCGGAAACACATTCGTCTCTACATCAAGTCGCTCCGCGACGGCAAAAACGAGCTGCTCGGCGTCGTGCTCAACGGACTGTCGCCGCGCCGCATCGAGTATTACTCGAACTACCGGTATTATCGGAGCTACAAGAAATACTACGGCTCGCAGTCGTAGCACCCTCCCTTTCTTTGCCACCAAGCCGCGCCGGAAGGCGCGGCTTTTTCTTTTGCGCCCCCGCTCACCGCAGCCGTCACGCAACTCCTCGCTCCCTTTCGCACCTCTCCCCGCGCCGCAAACCCACCATTGCCACGCCCCCGCCTCCGTCTTTCAGTCCTCCCGGCTTTCAGCCATTTCCTCGTCCGCACACCGTGGCCTCTCCCTCCGCCTTCCTGCCGCCGAATTTCGACTCGCGCCGCCCGATCGCCCTGATCGCCGGCCGCGGCCATTATCCGCTGTTCACGGCCAACGCCATCCGCGCCGCCGGCGTGCCGCTGCGTCTCATCGCCATCGAAGAGGAAACGATGCCGGAACTCTTCAACAGCGTTCCGCCCGCCGATCGCATCGAAGTCAACGCCGGCCAGCTCGGCAAAATGCTGGGCGCGCTACGCGATTTCGGCGCCGGCTACGCCCTCATGGCCGGGCAGGTGAAGCCGAAGCGGCTCTTCCACGGCCTCACGCCCGACCTCAAGGCCGCGCAAATCCTTTTCTCGCTCAAGCGCCGCAACGCCGAGACGATCTTCGGCGCCATCGCGAAGGAAATCGAGAAGCTCGGCCTCACGCTCCTCGACGCCCGCGCCTTCATCGACGACCACCTGGCACACGCCGGCCCGATGGCCGGCAAAAAGCTCCCCGTCGACCGCGAATACCTCGATCACGGCATCCACATCGCCCGCGAAATCGCCCGCCTCGACATCGGCCAGGGCTGCGTCGTGCGCAAAGGCACCGTGCTCGCCGTCGAAGCCTTCGAAGGCACCGATGAGATGCTCCGCCGCGCCGGCACCTTCAAGACCGACGAGACACTCTTCGTGAAAGTCGTGAAGGAAAAACAGGACTTCCGCTTCGACGTGCCCGTCTTCGGCCTGCGCACCCTCGAAACCATGCGCGAAGCCGGCCTCTCCGCCGCCGCCCTCGAAGCCGGCAAAGTCATCGTCCTCGACAAGCCCGCCGTGCTCGCCCAAGCGAAGACGTGGGGCATTTCGCTCTACGGTTTTTGAGTGCCCGCGGTGAGCCGGTCCGCGCCCGCTCGACACCCTCGCCGCTCTTGCACTTTACCGCCTCCCACGCACATTCGCGCTCATGAGTGATGTCGTCGAAGTCGGAATCAAAGGCCTCATGCCCACGGCCAACGGCTGCGCCGTGTTCCTCGGCAACGACGAGAAAACCTTCGTCATCTACGTCGACCCGAGCGTCGGCAGCGCGATTTCGATGACGATCAACAACGTCAAGAAAGAGCGCCCGCTCACGCACGACCTGATCGGCCACCTCTTCCTGGGTTTCGGCATCAATCTCGAGCGCGTCATCATCAACGACGTCAACGAGGGCACCTACTTCGCCCGCATCATCCTCACGATGCAGAACGAACTCGGCCGCAAAATCCTCGAGCTCGACTCGCGCCCGAGCGACTCGATGGTCCTCGCCCTCCAGCAGAAACGTCCGATTTTTGTCTCTCAACGCGTGTTCGACGCCGTGGAAGACATGACCGAGATCCTCGAGCGCGTCCTCAAGCAGCAGAAGGAAGAGCAGACCGGCGAAGAGGACCAGTAGCCGTCCCCTGATCGCACTGCGCATGACTCCCGCCGCGTCCACGCCCAACGCCGGCGACGCTCCCCGCGTCGATCGTATCCCGCTGCCTCCGCCGATCGTCGCCGGTCAACCGCTCACTGCCCTCGCGCCGATGCAGGACGTCACCGACCTGCCTTTCATGCGCCTCATGGCGCACTACGGCGCGCCGGACTATTTTTTCACCGAGTTCTTCCGCGTCCACGCCCAGTCGCGTCCCGAAAAGCACATCGTCCGCTCCATCGTCGAGAACAAGACCGGCCGTCCTGTCTTCGCCCAACTCATCGGCGAGGAGGTCAGCCACATGGTCCGCACCGTGCACGAGCTCATCAAGCTCCCCACCGCCGGCATCGACCTGAACATGGGCTGCCCGGCGCCAAAGATCTACAAGAAGAACGTCGGCGGCGGCCTGCTCCGCGATCCCGCCAAAATCGACGAACTGCTCGGCGCGCTGCGCGCCGCCGTGCCCGGACTCTTCACGGTGAAGATGCGCATCGGCTTTGACTCGACCGACCATTACCGCCGCATCCTCGACCTCATCGCCAAGCACCGCGTCGACCTGCTCAGCGTCCACGGCCGGACCGTGAAGGAAGGCTACCGCAGTGACGTGCACTACGACTTCATCGCCGAGGCCGCGCGCACCGTGCCCTGCCCGGTCCTCGCCAACGGCAACGTCACGTCCGCCGCACGCGCCGCCGCCGTGCTCGCCGAGACGGGCGCGGCCGGCGTGATGATCGGCCGCCACGCGATCCGCAATCCGTGGATCTTCCGCCAAACACGCGAACTCCTCGCTGGTCAAACGCCCTTTGCGCCCACGCTCCGCGACGTGCGCGGCTACATCGAGCACCTCTACCGCGAAACACAGCAGCCCGGCATTCCCGAAGCCGCGCACGTCGCGAAGATGAAGAAATACCTGAACTTCGTGGGCCAATCCGTGGACGCGCAGGGGGCGTTTCTCCACGACATGCGACGCGCGATGAACGAAGCCGAACTCTTTGCCGTGTGCGACCGCCACCTGCTTGCCGAGCCTGACCGGCCATTTGCCGACGAGCCCTTCGCCGGCGTCATCGCCCGCCCGAACTGCGAGACCCCGCACGAGAGCTGCTCGCTCGACACGATCACCGCGTGACGTTCACGCGTCCCACGCCTGCAGTTCCACGAGATTTCCTTCGGGGTCGCGCATGTAGACCCAAGTCACGCGCCGCGCACCTGCCTGGGTCGTGACCACCTCCCCGTGCTGCGAGCCGCCGGCCGCAAGCACCGCCTGTCGCGCCACGTCAACATTCGGCACCGCAAACGCGATGTGGCCAAAACCCACGCGATTGGTCGCTGCGGGCAGACCCGGCGCGTTCTCAGCGTAGGAAAATATCTCCAGTGTCGGCCCATTCTCGCCATGGCCCGGCAGCCGCAAGTGCCCTCCGCGCAAATGTGCGCCTGGCAACGCGGTGCCGCGCTCGAGCGCGTCGCCGTGCAAATCGCGCTCGGGCCCCGTCGGCACGCACCCGAACACGTCTTGATAGAACCGCGCCAGCCGGCGCCAGTCCGCCGCAATCACGTTAACGTGGCCAAACCGCACGTCGCTCACGTCACTCCAGCCCCAGCGTCTTGCGCCCCACATCCGAGATCATCTGCGGCGTCCACTGCGGATCCCACACGATGTGCACCTTCGCCCACTCGACCGTGGGCAGGGCGGCGATCTTCGCCCGCGCATCTTCCGCGATCACCGGTCCCATGCCGCAACCGGGCGCCGTGAGCGTCATTTTCACTTCGACCGTATGGCCGCCATTCGGCGTTTTCTCGACCGCCAGATCGTAAACGAGTCCGAGATCGACGATGTTCACCGGAATTTCCGGATCGAAGCAGGTTTTCAACGCATCCCAGACCGCCTGTTCGCTGAATTCTCCCACGACCGGCGCCGGGGCGTTCGTCGACGGTGCATTGAAGCCGTCGATCGCGTCGGCATGCTCGCGCGCGATCTGAAAAAGTCCCTGCTCCGTGCGCACGGTGACATTGCCGCCGAGCGTTTGCGTGATGAACACGTTCAGGCCGGACGGCAGCGTGACCTTGTCACCGGCCGGAATGACGGTCGCCGGAGTATCGCGGAGGAGCGTATGCACTTCGTTCATGTGCCGCTGACGATGCACGCCACCCGGCACAGCGCAACAGCGGTGTCGGTGTGGAACGCGTTGGCCCCAACGCGTTCCGAGCGGGTTGAAGTCAACCCGCTGCGCTCACCAGCCGCGCTTACTGCAGGTTCAAGTTGAACGGCATGCGCGCGTAGATGCCCTGCGGATCGTTGTAGCGCGTCAGCTCCTGCAGCTCCGTCGTCGCCTGCTGGACGAAGACGCCCAACGGGCCTTTCACCGCCTGCTCGCGGCGATGCTCATTGAACGCCTCCGCGAGCGCCTCGCCGAACTGCTTCTTGCGCGGTAACTCGACGACGCGGAACTTCTCGCCGAGGTTCGCCTTCTCCGCGGCGTATTTGATCGCGTCGTTCAAGCCGCCGATCTCGTCCACGAGACCAAGCGCTTTGCCTTCGGTCCCCGACCACACGCGACCTTGCGCGATCTCCCGCACCTTCGCGATGTCGAGCTTGCGCGATTCGGCGACCTTGCCGGTAAATTCCTCGTAGATCCAGTCGACCATGCGCTGGAAGAGCGCGAGTTCCTCGTCGGTTTTCGGGCGAACAATCGTGCCGGCATCGGCGAATTTGCCCGTCTTCACCGTATCGAAGGTCAGACCGAGCTTGTCGTTGGTGAGCCCCTGGATGTTCGGGAACATGCCAAACACGCCGATCGATCCCGTGATCGTCGCCGGCTCGGCGAAGATGCGGTCGCCGTAGGTGGAAATCCAGTAACCGCCCGACGCCGCGAGCGTGCCCATCGAAATGATCACCGGCTTCTTCTCGCGCGTCAGACGCACCTCACGCTGGATGACCTCCGACGCCGACGCGCTGCCGCCGGGACTGTTCACGCGCAGGACGACCGCCTTCACGTTGTCGTCGAGGCGCAGCTGGCGGAGCTGCCGCGCGACCTTGTCGCCGTAGACGGTGTTCTCGTCGTTGCCGTCGCCGTCCACGATCGTGCCCTCGGCATAAACGATCGCGAGTTTCCCCTTGGAGCCGAGTTCGACCTTCTTCTCCGTCGCGCGACGCGCGACCAGGCCGTCGCCGCCGACGAGCTTCGCATAATCCTTCAGCGAAATCTGTTTAAACGTCTCCTTGCCGCCCTTGCGGCCGGTGTCGACCTTCAGGTCTTCCAGCACGACGTCCCAATACGCGACGCGGTCCACCAGCTTGGCGTCCGCAGCCGCCTTGGCGCGCAGGATGCCTTCGGTGTCGATCGTCTTCTGCAGCGTGCCCGCCGGGAGCTTACGGCTCTGTTCGATGCCGGCGACGAGTTCGGCCCAGATGTCGTCGAGCAGCTTTTGCGTCTGCGCGCGGTTCTCCGGGCTCATGTCCTTGCGCGTGTAAGGCTCGACCGCGGACTTGTATTTCCCCACGCGCGTCACCTGCACGCCGATGCCGAATTTCTCAAATGCGCCGGCAAAAAACATCGGCTGCGACGCCAAGCCCGGCATCAGCACGCCGCCATAAGGATCGATCGTGATCTGGTCGGCCACCGAGGCGACGTAGTAGTCACGCGTGCCGGCGTAGGTCAGGTAAGCCTTCACCGGTTTGCCCGACTTGCGAAACTCCGCGAGCGCATCGCGCACCTCGCGCAGCGCCGCGAAACCGGAGCCGAAGTTCGCCGCCGAAATCTGCCCGCGCACGAACACACCGGTGATGTCGGGATCGGATGCCGCCGCTTGGAGCGCACGTGTGACCTGCCGGAGCTGGAGGTGGCGCGCGCTGGTCCCGCCGAACGCCTCGGCAAATTTATCCAGCCCCTCCATCTGTTCGGGCGAATCCTGGATGTTCGCCGAAAGATCGAACACGAGATACG
This sequence comes from Candidatus Didemnitutus sp., assembly GCA_041906465.1. Taxonomy (GTDB): domain Bacteria; phylum Verrucomicrobiota; class Verrucomicrobiia; order Opitutales; family Opitutaceae; genus Didemnitutus. Next base: position 439,321 of record JAYRJE010000001.1, read on the forward strand.
AGCCGTGCTCCACGCTCACCTTTTGGTCGCCCATCGACGCGACCACGCCGACGAAAATGAAAAAGACCACGACCGCGCCAAAGCAGAAAACCAACAGGGCGGTCAGGGTCGCAAAAAACGCCGTGAAGAAGTTCTTCATGCGCCCGAAGCTAAACCACGCTTCCAGCCCCGCCAGCGAAAAGCGTTCTCAGGCAACCGACTGGGACGAACGGCGCAGCCGCTCCACCAACGGCAGGCGCCCAAGGCCCCGACGTGCGCAATCGTCGGGCCCGCGGCCGGACCCGATCGATCATACCGGCACCAGGTGACACATCGCCCCACCGTCCGCTCCGGCATTCTTTCCCTTGTCCCGGCCCGCCCGTGTCATACCTTGGCCGCCTCCGATGAGCAGCGAGAAGAAGGAACTCCTCACCACGAACCGAAAAGCGCTGACGATCAATCACGACGGCACGCGCTACGGCACCATCGCCGAGATCGGCGCCGGCCAGGAGGTCGCTCGCGTGTTCTTCCAGGCCGGCAGCGCCTCCGGCTCGATCGCAAAAACCATGTCGGCTTACGACATGACGTTCAGCGATGCGATCTACGGCAAGGCCCCGCGCTACGTCTCGCGCGAGCGTCTGCAAACGATGCTGCATCACGAATACGCGCTGCTCAAGGAACGCCTCTCCGACAAACGCGGCGACCGCACGCGCTTCTTCGTTTTCGCCAACACCGTCGCCGCCAAATCCGCCCGCGTGTCCGACGGCCACGGCTGGCTCGGCATCCGCTTCCAGCACGAGCCGCTCGCCGAGCCGAGCGAGATCATGATCCACGTGCGCATGTGGGACAAAAAAAACGTCCTCCAGCAGGAAGCGCTCGGCATCGTCGGCACCAACCTCATCTACGCTGCGTTCTATTATCTCGACGACCCGGAAAAGCTCGTCACCTCGCTCGCGGACATCGTCGGCACCGACCGCATCGAAGTCGACATGGTGAAGCTCACCGGCCCGGCCTTCGCGCACGTCGACAACCGCCTCGTCGCCCTCTACCTCGTGAAACACGGCCTCACCAACGCCGTGCTCTTCTCGCCGCACGGCGACACGCTCCAACCCTCCGAGGCGTTCTACAACCGCCCGATCCTCGTCGAGCGCGGCAGCTTCCGCCCGGTCACGAACGTCAACGTCGACATGCTCAACTGCGCCGCCGCGCAGTTCCTCCAGGAGCCCCAGGTCAAGGGCAAGGACATCGTCGTCCTCATGGAAATCACCATGAACAACCTCCTCGCCGGCGGCTCGCTCGACACGCAGGACTTCCTCGCGCGCGTCGACATGCTCGGCCACATCGGGTTTACGGTGCTCATCTCCAACTACTCGGAGTTCTACCGCCTCTCGACCTACTTCCGCCGCTACACGAAAGAGCCGATCGGCATCGCGCTCGGGATCACGACGCTCCTCGAGATTTTCAACGAGAAATACTACGAGCACCTCGAGGGCGGCATCCTCGAATCGATGGGCCGCATGTTCCGCCACGCCGTGAAGCTCTACGTCTATCCGATGCATGCCGCCGCCTCGGAAAGGCTCCTCACGCCCGGCACGCAGCCCCAACTCGGCAAAGACACTCCCGCGAGCGAACTCATCACCGCGACGAACGTCCACGTCGCGCCGCACCTGCGCTACCTCTATCGCCACCTGCTCGAAAACAACAACCTCGCGCCCATCGCGGGCTACAACGAGCAGCTCCTGTCCGTTTTCTCGCACGACGCCCTCGCGATGATCCAAGCCGGCGATCCCCGCTGGGAAGCACTCGTGCCCGCGAAAGTCGCCGCCCTGATCAAGTCGCGCCACTTCCTCGGCTACACCGAGGCGAAACCCGTCTGATTTGGAGGGCCCGCGTCCTCGCGGGCCACCCACGCCCGACAGTAGCTGCGGTCTATGACCATGGAAAAGCTCCGCGCCACGCCCGAGCTTGCCGCCGCTCACCCATGCGGCGCAAACCCGTGCCCGAGCACCTCGGCCGCATCGCTCACAATCATGAACGCATTCGGATCCTGCGCGCGCACGACCGCCTTGAACCGCGTGAGTTCGCCCGGCGTCATCACGACCATCAGCACCTCCTGCTCGCGTCCCGTATAGCCGCCACGTCCCACGAGCGTCGTCACGCCGAGCGGCACGTCGCGCAGCACCACTTCGCGAATCTCCGCTGCGCGCGGCGAGATGATCGTGGCCACCTTGGCGTTGTTGAAACCCGTCATCACCGCCTTCGCCACGCGCCCCGTCACAAAGATGCACAACGCCGCGAGCAGCGCCGCTTCGGCGCCGAGCCACCACGCCGTCAGCACGACGACCGAGCCATCGAGCGCGATCATCACGCGATCGACCGGCCACCCGCGCAACCGGTGCAGCCACAGCGCCACGGCGCTGAATCCGCCGATCGAGCCGTTGCCGCGGTAAACCAGCCCGAGTCCGGCGCCCAATCCCGCGCCGCCACATACCGCCGCGAGCAGCGGATTCGTCGTCAACGGCGCGAGCCGCCCCGTCAACAACACCACGAAAGGCACGAGCAACGAGCCCACGATGCTCTTGAGCACGAAGCCGCGCCCGAGTGCTGCGCCGCCCGCCGCCAACAGGGCGAGATTCAGCGTCCACTGCGCCGCCGCCGGCGACCAGCCGAGCAACCGCTCTACGAGCAGCGACACGCCCACGACGCCACCCGACGGTATGCCGCCCGCCCGCAGCAGCAGATTGAAACTCAGCGCGCTCAACGTCGCACCCGCGATCACCAGCGCGACCGACATCCAACCGCGCCCCGGATCACGCGGCGCCTTGCGCTCGCGCCGCGTCAATTGGTCCCCGCGCGCGGGAGCGACCGGTGCCGCTGCCGGCGCGCCGCCGCCCAATGCCATCGATCCGTGAAGTGAAATCTGTCCCTGCATGACACCGTTTCCAGCAGGCCGCCTGCCGACGTCCTACTCCGAACGGAGCAACCGAGCCCTCGAAAGGCCGTTTAAAGTGTCATCCGCACCCCGCCGCGGCTCCACGACTCCCACACCGCGTCCGTGAACGCCATGTAGCGCACGCCGCTCGCAAAATCCGTCAACGTCACCGGCTTTCCCTCGCGGATGCTGTCCACGAAATCCGCCTCCACGCGCCACTCGCCGCGTTTCGCCGGCTCGATCTCCACGCGCCGCTCCGCCCCGCCGCGCGGCGCGAACCACAGCTCGTTCGCCGCGAAATCCGCGCGCACCGCGCCCTCGCTGCCGTTCACGCGAATCTCGTTCCGCGGCGCGCTCGTCTCGACGCCGCTCAAATGCATCACCAGCCGCGCGCCGTCCGCGTAGCGCCCCAGCACGCCGACGCTCTCGGGAATCTTCACGTCGTGCTCCACGCCGCGTTCGTCGCGCCGCGTCTTCGTGAAAGTCGCCGCGTCGGCCACGACGCTCTCCGCATCGCGCCCGAGCCACCGCCGCACCATCTCGTAGAAAATCCCGAGGAAGAGCGTGTTCTTGCCGCTCAGCGCAAAATCCTGCCGCCAGCTGAACGGCGCCGCCGGGCTCGCCAGCCCGCCGTGCGTGCATGTCGCGTGCACCTCGCGCACCGCACCAAGTTTCCCGTTCCGCAACCACTCGATCACCGTCGCGTCGAACGGCAATGAAAACGGCGCCGGCACGATCTGCGCGACGAGGTGCGGATGCCTCTGCGACTCCGCCAGCATCGCCTGCGCCTCCGGAAGATCGCGCGCCATCCGCGCCTCGGTCAGCACGTGCTTGCCCGCGCGCAACGCCGCGATCGACAGCTCCGCGTGCAAATAAGGCCACGTGCCAATCACGACTGCGTCGATGTCTCGCGCTTCGAGAATCTCGCGCGCGTCCGCCGCAATGCGGGGAATCGAAAACTCCCGCGCCACCCGCTCGCTCGACTCGCGCGAACGGTTCGCCACGGCCACGATCTCCACCCCGGGAATCGCGCGCAACAGCGGCAGGTGTTTCGCGCGCGTGTTCGCGCCGGCTCCGATGACGCCGACCCGAATCCGCGCCGCACTCATCACTCCGCCTTCGGCGCCTCTTCCGCGGGCGCCTCTTCCGCGGGCGCTCCGTCCGCGGGCGCGGCGTCGCCGCCGCCCTCAGCCGCGACGATCGGCGCCTGATCCAACGTCATCTGGCTCGGTTGCGTCTCGTCGAGACCCATCTCGGCGTCGCTGGTGGGCGCCGGTTGGTTGGACGTGTTCAACCACGCATCGATCTGGCGCGGCGAGAGCACGTCGGACGCCGGCAGTTCGTCGAGCGACTTGATGCCGACAAATTCCAAAAAGGCATCCGTGGTGCCGAACTGCGTCGGACGACCCGGCAAGTCCGCGCGACCCACGACATAGATGAGATCGCGCTCGAGGAGCTTCGCGATGCCCGCTTCGGCCGACACGCCGCGGATCTGTTCGATCTCGGCGCGCGTCGCCGGCTGGCGGTAAGCGATGACCGCGAGCGTCTCGATCGCCGAAGCCGTCAAGCGGACCGGCGGCGGCTCATTGCGCAGCAAGCGCACCCAGCGCGCATAGCGCGGATGCGTGACGAGGCGCCAGCCGCTGTGGTTCTCGACCACCAGCACTTCGCTGTTCGCGTCGCGCAACTCCTGCGAGATCGCGTCCATCGCCTCGCGGATCTGCGCGGTCGTGATGAGCGACGGCACGTCGCGGTAAATTTCGTCATCCTCCGGCGGCGGCACCACCGCCTCGGCGATCTCAGTTCCGGCTGCAGGCGGCGGCTCGGCTCCTTCGGCCACGGGGGTTTCGGTCGCAACGTCTGCTGCGGCCTCAGTCTCCGGCGCCGGCGCGACCTGGTCCGTCGCTGTCGATTGGTCGACGATGGATTCGCCCTCCGGCGCTGCCGCATCGGTCGCCTCGACGGGGGATTCGCTGCCCGGCTCCGCGGCCTCGGCGTCGCTCTCAAACGGCAAACTGTCCGCCTGCTCATGGAACCGCGTGAAGGCGGTCTGAATGTCTTTCACCGTGAGCGGTCCGTTCGAGGCGAACAGCATCACTTTGAGAACACGTTTGAGATCGAAGGCCATGTGGAAGCCCACGAGTGAGCGTCGCGCCGCGCGCCCTGACAATCCCGAAGTAGCGCCGGCTTCCAACCGGCCGAACGGCCCACGGATCACACGGAAGACACGGAAACCGATCAACCAATCGCCCCAAGCAGGTGGATCACGAAACACACCAAACACACGAAAAGAAAACGTCCCATCCCTTCCTCCTTTCGTGTGTTTAGTGTGTTTCGTGGTTCCTCTTCTCCTATTTCGGTGTGTTCGGTGTGTTCCGTGGGCAATCGCTCCGATTCTTTTCCCGGCGCGGCAATAGGACGCTTTTCCGGCTAGCCGCCCCGCACCTCGGGGGCTACGTGTTTAACCCTCATGAGCTGGGACCGTTTCAAGTCACTTTACTTCCACGCGCCGAAGCTCGGCTTCGGCCTCGACATCTCCCGGATGCCGTTCCCCGACGGCTACCTCGAATCGATGGCGCCGCGCCTCGAAAAGGCGTTCGCCGACATGGCCGCCCTCGAGAAGGGCGCCATCGCCAACCCCGACGAAAACCGCATGGTCGGCCACTACTGGCTGCGCAACGCCGACCTCGCGCCGACGCCCGAGCTGAAGGACGCCATCACGCGCACCGTCGACTCGCTCAAGGAGTTCGTCGCTGCCGTGCACGCCGGCGACATCGCCCCGCCGTCCGGCGGCAAGTTCAAGGATCTCCTCGTCGTCGGCATCGGCGGTTCCGCCCTCGGCCCGCAACTCGTCAACCACGCGCTCGGCCGCCCGAACGGTCGCCGCGACAAGATGCGCGTCTCCTTCTTCGACAACACCGACCCCGACGGCATGGACTACGTCCTCGCCGAACTCGGCTCGCGCCTGAAGCAGACGCTCGTCGTCGTCATTTCGAAATCCGGCGGCACCGTCGAGACGCGCAACGGCATGCTCGAAGCCGCCGCCGCCTTCAAGAAGGCCGGCCTCGATTACCCGAAGCACTTCGTCGCCGTCACCGGCGAAGGCTCGAAGCTCGACCAGATCGCGCAAAGCGAAGGCTGGCTCGCGCGTTTCCCGATGTGGGACTGGGTCGGCGGCCGCACCTCCGAACTCTCCGCCGTTGGCCTCCTCCCCGCCGCGCTCCAGGGCATCAAGATCGACCAGATGCTCGCCGGCGCCGCCGCGATGGACGAACTCACGCGCAAGCCGAAGCTCCGCGAAAACCCCGCCGCGCTCCTCGCGCTGACGTGGTATTGGGCCACCGATGGCAAGGGCGCCAAGGACATGGTTGTCCTTCCCTACAAAGATCGCCTGCTGCTCTTCTCGCGCTACCTCCAGCAGCTCGTGATGGAGTCGCTCGGCAAGGAGTTCGACCTCGCCGGCAACGTCGTGAACCAGGGCATCGCCGTCTACGGCAACAAGGGCTCGACTGACCAGCACGCTTACGTCCAGCAGCTCCGCGAAGGCGTGAACAACTTCTTCGTGACCTTCCTCGAAGTCCTCAAGGACCGCAGCGGCGAAGCTCTCGAAGTCGAAGCCGGCGGCGTCACGAGCGGCGATTACCTGCAAGGCTTCTTCCTCGGCACGCGCGACGCGCTCTCCGAAAAAGACCGCCACTCGATCACCGTCACGGTCGCCGACGTCTCGCCCAAAACGCTCGGCATGCTCATCGCCCTCTACGAGCGCGCCGTCGGCCTCTACGCCTCGCTCGTCGGCATCAACGCCTACCACCAGCCCGGTGTCGAAGCCGGTAAGAAGGCCGCCACCGCCGTCATCGCGCTCCGCGGCAAGATCGTCGCCGCGCTGAAAGCCGCGCCCGGCCAAGCCTTCACCGCCGACGCCCTCGCCGCGCAGATCGGCGAAACCGCGAAAGCCGAACTCGTCTTCAAGGTCCTCGAACACCTCGCCGCCAATCCCGGCAACGGCATCGCGAAAACCGCGAAGAAGCCGTGGTTCGAGAGCACCTACGCCGCCAACGCGTAGGCCTCGGCCATTATTCGTATTCCCCAAGGGCGCAGCTTCCGCTGCGCCCTTTTTCGCAGAACCGACGAAGCCGGGAAAATAGCCGCGCTTGAGCGTCAGCGAAAGCGTAGGCGGCTGAAGGGATCATGCCGAGTAGCCGCGTTGGAGCGCAGCGACAACGTGGCCACGCTTTCGCGCAACGCTCAAGCGCGGCTACGCGGCCCCTTCATCCTCGCTCTCTCGCGTCACCTTCTCGCTAGACTCGGAAAAATCCAGCTGACGCCCCGCCCATCGACGATAATCCACCATTATCGTTCCTCCGTCTCCCGTCCCCCGCACCCTGTCCTCCGCCCCCATGCCCACGCGCCTGCTCCCCGGAACGTTGATCGCGCTGATCGTCGCAGGCGCGATCGGCACCGTTTATTTTCAGCGCCAATCCGCGCAGCACGCCGCCCGCGCCGCCACCCTCGAACGCGACCTCGCTCACGCCCGCACCGAAACAATGCAGGAGCGTGAACGCGCGCAAAGGCTCTCGGTCAAGGCCACTGAACTGGACATCCAGCTCGGCAACGCCAAGACGCGCACCACGGCCACTGACACGAAGAACTCGCAACTCTCGCGTGAACTCAACGCCGTCAAATTCTCGCTCACCGAGCGGCAGCAGCGCGAAGTGGCCCTGATCGCCGAGATCGAGTCCCTGCGCCAAAAAATCCAAGCGACGGCCAACGACGCGCCCGCCACCGGCGCCCTGCCGCCCTCTTCCGCCACGGTGACCAGCGTGCCAGCGACCGAGACCACCACAGCCGCTTCGACCTCGAGCGTAGATGTGGCCGCCTACCGGGAGCGCATCAGCGCCTTGGAGGCACAGCTCACCGAACTCCTCGCTCGCGCCTTGGCCGAACCCGCCCCGCCGGCGGCAACGCCGATCGCCGAGCTGACACCGAGCGCCCAATCGACTCCGGTTCACCAAGTGGTCCGCGTCGGCCCGCGCGACGCCTTCGTCATCGTCGACTACGGCCGGGACGAAGGCGCCGAAATTGGTGATGAGCTAACGCTTTATCGCGGAACCGCCGTCGTCGCCCGCGTTCAAATCTCCGACGCCCGCGCCAAGTTCTCCGTCGCCCAGGTCTTGCCCGCCGCGTTGAAACGACAGTTGCAGCCCGGCGATTTTGTCCTAATAGCCCAATGAGCATGCCCACTCTCCGCAAAGCCCTCCTCGCCCTGGCGCTCGCCGCCCTCGCCTTCCTTGGCCTCGCCGGCTGCACCTCGCCGCAGCAGGACTCGTCGATTCCGTGGAGCCGCCCCGCCGACTGGGAAGGCCGCATCCCCGGCATGGGCAACTAAGCCGCGCGACGGCCCGCCATGACCGCGCCGGCCGAGAACACCTCGCTCGTCCCGCAGCCCGGCCACCTCTACGTGGTGGCCACTCCGATCGGCAATCTCGCCGACGTCACCGAACGCGCGCGCGCCATCCTCGCCGGCGTCGATGTCATCGCCTGCGAGGACACGCGCACGACCGGCGTGCTGCTGCACCGCCTCGGCCTGCACAAGGAACTCGTCCCCTACCACGAGCACAACGAGACCGAGGCCGCCGACCGTCTCGCCGATTTCGTCGGCCTCGGCAAATCCGTCGCCGTCGTCAGCGACGCCGGCACGCCCGGCCTGAGCGATCCCGGCTTCCGCATCGTGCGCGCCTGCCGCCGCCGCAACCTGCCCGTCGTGCCCGTCCCCGGCGCCAGCGCCATCGCCGCCGTGCTCAGCGCCGCCGGCCTGCCGACCAACGGTTTTCTCTTCGCCGGTTTTCTCCCGCCCAAATCCGCCGCGCGCATCGCCTTTCTCCAGAAATACCACGACTTCGACTACACGCTCGCGCTCTACGAAAGCTGTCACCGCATCGACAAGTTCGCCGCCGAGATCGTCGAACATCTCGGCCCCGATCGCGTGATCTGCATCGCGAAGGAGGTCACAAAACTCCACGAAACCTTCCTCGTCGGCCTCGCCGCCGACGTCCAGGCGCGCCTGATGAAAGGCAGTCTGAAGGGCGAATTCGTCGTCCTGATCGCACCGAAGGATTTCACGCCGTGAAGGATAATTTTCCGCTCTCGAACTACGACGAGGACGACGAGTTCCGGATCGAGAGCACAGCGCTCAAAATTCATTGTCCGAAGTGCCAGAACGAGCTGGTGCACGACGGCAACACCCTGACGCTCGCGGAGAGTCGCACCGGCGCGATGTTCCAATGCGGCTGCTGCAGCGAGATCACTCAATGGAAGTTCACCCTCGAGCCGTTCACCCTTGAGCAAGTCCCCATCACGTGGGGCGGCACCGTCTGAACAAGCCTTTAACGTCGCTTAAGTTGCGGCTTCGAACGTCGGGGAAACGGAAGTGCAATGCAGCAAGTGATCGCGAGCCCGCCGTCTCTGGCCTTGCGCCAAATCACCGCATTGCATGGCATCAGGCACGGGCCGAACCACTGCGACACCTCATGAACGTCAACCTGTCCTCCTTCGGCATCTTTGCCATTCTCATTCCGCTCGGCATCGTTCTCGTGAACTTAATCTGCGGAATTGGTATCTGGGCTGACGCCGATAAGCGAAACGAGAACGGCAAACCAGTCCACCTCCTCGGAGCCATTTCTTGGACAGTCCTTGGACTGATTTGCGGCCTGCCCGCGCTCGCGCTCTATTGGGCTGTGCATCACCTGTCGGTTCCGACCCGCGAACAGGGCTAATCGAGCGAAGCACTTTGCTCGCAATGATGTTCCCCTCCGTCGCCGTCCTCGATATCGGCAGCAACTCGATCAAGGTGCTCGTCGCCGCGCGCGCCCCGGACGGCGGCTTGGAAATTCTCCTGCACAAGTCGCTCGACGCGCGCATCAGCGCCGGCATCAGCGCCGCCGAGCCGCGCTTGAGCGAAGAAGGCATGACGCGCGGCGTCGCCGCCGTGCAGGAACTGCTCGCGTTCGCCGCACCGCACGCTCCGGTTCGCACGCAGCTCGTTGCCACCAGCGCCGTGCGCGACGCCGCCAACGGCGCCGAGTTTCGCGATCGCGTTCGCGCCGCCACCGGCCACGAGATCCGCATTCTCACCGGACGCGAGGAAGCCAACGGCATCGGCCGCGGCCTCACCGCCGACGCTGCGCTCGCCGACCTGCGCGACTTCTACGTCTTCGATCTCGGCGGCGGCAGCCTCGAGTGCCTCGAGTTTCGCGATCGCCAGATCCAACAGGAAATCAGCCTCCAACTCGGCTGCGTGCGCCTCACGGAAAAATTCGTCCGCGACCCGAACGCACCCTTCACCCACGAGAGCCGCGCCCTGATTGCCGCCCACGTCGCCGCGACGCTGCGCGCCTCGAGTTTCCGTCTCGGCGCGACGCGCGCCGCCGTCGGCACCGGCGGCACGGTCGCGACTGTGCGTGCCATCCTTGGTGCCCGCAGCGGCAAAAAAGCGGAAGAAACAGAATCGCGCGTTACAACCGCCGAGTTGGTGACGTTGCTGGACTTCCTCGCCCCCATGTCCCTCGAGGAAAGAAAGCGAGTGAAGGGCCTGCCGCCCGCGCGCGCCGACGTCTTTCCGACGGCGCTCGCCACGATTATCGCACTTGCCGATGCCGGTAGCTTCGCGGAATTCCGCCACTCATTCTACAACCTCCGCTACGGCCTCGCCGCGGAGTTGCTGCAAACGTCCTGACGTGTCGTAGTGCGGGGTCGCCGCGCCAGGCACGCGGCATGACGTTCGTGGCGGTGTTCGGAGACCCCGCCCTACAATTCTCGCCGGCATGGTAGGTGGTGCGCTTGCGCGACACTGCTGCGACCGTGGACCGACCCGTTGCGCGCTTGCGCGCAATCTACAACTTTCGCAGCGCCTTCAACAGTGCCTCAAAATCCATCGGCAGCGGCGCGCGCAGATCGAGCGTCTTGCCGCTCACCGGATGAGCCAGCACGAGATGCTCGGCGTGCAACATCACCCGCGGCACGGCCGGCATCGCCGGACTTTGTTTCCAGCCGTAAGTCGGATCGCCGAGCAGCGGGTGACCGATCGATTTCAGGTGCACGCGAATCTGATGCGTCCGGCCCGTGTGAATCCGGCAGCGCACGAACGCCGCCGCGTCGCCAAATTTCTCGAGCAACACCCAATCCGTCCGCGCCGGCCGCCCGCCCTCGCCCGTCGTCATGCGATGGCGATGCACCGGATGCCGCGCGATCGCGCGATCGATCACGCCGCTCATCGCCTTTGGCACGCCGCTGACGAGTGCGACGTATTCTTTGAGCAAGGTCCGCGAGGCAAACTGGTCCGACAGCGCACGGTGCGCCGCGTCGTTCTTCGCCACGACGAGCAGGCCGGTCGTCTCCTTGTCAATGCGGTGCACGATGCCGGGCCGCTCCACGCCGCCAACGCCACTCAACTCACCTTCGCAATGCGCGAGCAGCGCGTGCACCGCAGTATCCTCGCCCGTGCCAACGCCCGGATGCACGACCATGCCCGCGGGCTTGTTGAGGACGATGAGGTGCTTGTCCTCGAAAATCACGTCGAGTGGGATATCGACGGGTTTGAGCTCGGCCGGCTTCACGTCGGGCAACGAAAATTCGATCGTCTGCCCGCCGCGCACGTCATCGCTCTGCGCCACGACCTTGCCGTCCACTTTCACCAGCCCCGCCGCGATCGCGCGCTGAATCGCCGCGCGGCTGTGTTCGGGAAACGCGTGCGCGAGCACCTTGTCGGTGCGTTCGCGGCGCGAGCCTTCGGGGACGGTGTAGGAGCTTGCTTGCAAGCGACCCGAACGTGACGGTCGAAACCATCGCGTGCAAGCAGGCTCCTGCAACACAGGCGCGGAGGGCTCGGCTCCAAACCTTTGTAGGGGCGAAGCTTGACTGCGCCCGGGCGTCGTCAAGCGACGCCCCTACACTGACGCGATAATCGCGTCCAGTTCCGCAAGGTGCCGCGCCTTCTGGGCCTCGGAAAGCAGCGCGAGCTCGAAGCCGTTCCGCGCGAGCTGCGCCAGTTCGCGATGCGTGAAACCACGTTGCTCAGCGAGCGCGATGTAGTCGTCGGTGAGCGTGTTGCCAAAGGAGATCGGGTCGTCCGTGCTGACCGTGACCTTCACGCCCGCGTCGAAGAGTTCGCGGATTGGATGCATCGCCAGCGTGATGCCGGGCATCAGCTTGTGGTTGCTGATCGGACACACGTCGAGGCCGACGCCCGCGCGCGCGAGCTGCGCGACGAGCGCGGCGTCCTCGCTCGCCCTCACGCCGTGCTGGAGACGGTGCGGATTCAGTTCATCCATCACGTAGCGCACGAAATCCGCGCCCATGAACTCGCCCGCGTGCGCCTTGGTGTATTTGCCGGCCTGGCGCGCTGCCGCCCAATATTCCGCGGTCCACGGCTCGATCGCGTGGTCTTCCGGGCCGTGCAGGTCGATGCCGTCCAATTCCGGCCAGGTGAGCGCGTCGGCGAGCACGGCTTCCATCTGCGGCGGACGCCCGCGGTGGTGAATGCCAAAGAAGAGGCGCACCTCGAGCCCACGCGGCACGGCGGCGCGGATCGCCTGAGCAACCGCGCGACCGTCGAAGCCGAGGAACTCCACGCCACCGGAGGCAAAGCTCGTTTCGACGTAGCGGACGTTTTGCGCGAGGTGTTGCGCGAAAATCAACTTGGCCGCCTCGTGATAGCGCTCGGGCGACGTGAACCACGAGAACGCCATGTCGAGCAGCTCGGCTTCGAAGTGCGCGAAATCGCGAAACTTGAAGTGCGGCGCCCACGAGTCCGGCGCGCGGCCGCCAAACTCCGGGCGCACGCGCTGCAGCAACTCGAACGGCAGCGCGCCCTCGATGTGGAGGTGCGTCTCCGTCTTCGGGAGCGATTGCACGAAGTCGGTCAGAGCGGCGCGCATAAGCCGTGAAGGTAGGGCGCGGACTCCGCTCCGCGCCGCGGCGGCAAAGGGACTCGCCGCCCTACCTCACTTCACCTTCAGCAACTGATCCGGATTCAGCTTCTGCAGCGCCTTCGGCACGAAGAGCCCGTCCTTGCGGACGAGTTTGCCGTCGAACCAGATTTCGCCGCCGCCGTAATCCGGGCGCTGGATGCAGACCATATCCCAATGCACCGCGGACTTGTTGCCGTTGCCGCCGGTCTCGTAGGCCTGGCCCGGCGTAAAGTGGAAGGAGCCGGCGATCTTCTCGTCGAAGAGAATATCGCGCATCGGCTGCTGGATGTGCGGGTTGAAGCCAATGGCGAACTCGCCGATGTAGCGCGAGCCGGCGTCGGTATCGAGAATCTCGTTCAGGCGCTTCGTGTTGTTGCTCGTGGCCTCGACGATCTTGCCGGCCTTGAAAGTGAGCTTGATGCTGTCGAACGCGGTGCCGAGGTAGACGGTCGGCGCGTTGTAGCTGATGGTGCCTTCGACGCTCTCCTTCACCGGACACGAGAACACTTCGCCGTCGGGGATGTTGCGCAAGCCGCCGCACGGCACGGCGCCGATGCCTTTGATCGAGAACTGCAGGTCCGTGCCCGGGCCCTTGATGTGGACGCGGTCGGTCTTGTTCATCAGGTCCGTCAACGCCTTCATGCCCGGGCCGTAGCGACGGTAGTCGAAGGTGCAGACGCGGAAATAGAAATCCTCGAACGCCTCGGTGCTCATGCCCGCCTGCTGCGCCATCGCGGACGACGGCCAGCGGAGCACGACCCACTTGGTCTTGTTCACGCGGTAGTCGAGGACGGGCTTCATGATCTTCGCGACCATCTGGACTTTTTCGGACGGCACGTCGGAGGTCTCGAAAATGTTATCCGAGCCGCGCACGGCGATGTAGGCGGCCATCTTTTGCATGCGCGCCAGCTCGACGTCGGAAGAGACCTGGTATTGCTCGGCCTGCGCGCCCTGCAACAGCTCGCGCGTGATGCGTGCGCGCTGGATGTTCACGTAAGGCAACGCGCCGCGCGCGCGCGCGGCGCGGACGAGAGCGACCACGAAGAGGTCGGGAATGTCGAACGCGTCGATGAGCACGCGTTCGCCTTTTTTCAGGTCCGTGGAGAACCCAGTGAGAACTTCAGCCAGTTTCGCGAAACGGGGATCGGACATCCGCAAGCTATCGCCAGAGCGCGTGTGGCGGGCAACTGCAAAGGCGCCGCGTGTGATTGACCCGATCGAGGTGGGCGTCGCTGTCCCAGCGACGCCGAACGCGCGCGCTAACCATGCCGCACCCGATGTCACCGCTGAGGACCGCGGCGACCACCTGATCGGTTGTGGGGCGGGGTCTCCCGACCCCGCCGCGAACGCCACGTCCGCATCTCCGCACGGCGGGGTTCGGCGACCCCGCCCTACAATTCAACCATCACCGCCATAGCGGCCTCACTTCGCCGCGACTGCGGCTTCGCTGTCCACTTCGGGCTCCTCGTTCGCCGGCAAGCCGCGCGGGAAACAGATTTTGCCAACCGCCTCGTGGAAGTCCGACGCGCCGCGCAGAATCTCGATCTCGAGTCGCAAAAAATACAGCGGGCGCGACGGATTCGCATCGGCCGGCGCGATGCGCACCGCGTCCTTCTCGGTCGTCACGATGAACTCCGCGCCCGCCTTCTCCGCCTCGGCATAGACTTCGCGCAAGTCATCCGACGTGAACCGATAGTGGTCGAGAAACCGCCGCGTGTGCACCAAGTGCGCCCCACCCTCGCGCAAAAACCGCTCGAAGCTCTCCGGCGTCGCGATGCCGCTGAACGCCGCGATGCGCTTGCCCTTCAAGTCCTCGAGCGGGCGCTTTTCGCCGTTGCCGACGCGCTGCAGGAACTGCGGCCGGTGCGCGCACTCGATGATTTCGGCGTGCGGGTTGTAGTGGCGGATCAGGTTTTCGAGCTCCTCGTCGCGACGACCGTTCGACTTCGTGAGGAACACGTAGGAGGCACGCTTCAAGTGCTTCACCGGCTCGCGCAGGATGCCGCGCGGCAGCAGGAAGCCGTTGCCAAACGGATTGGTTTTGTCGACGAGCAGCAGGTTGAGCCGGCCCTTGAGCGGCAAATACTGAAACCCGTCGTCGAGCACGAGCGTATCGCAGCCGAAGCGCTTGATCGCATACGCGCCGGCCTTCACGCGGTCCTTGTCCACGAGCACGACGACGCCGGGCAAATTCTTCGCGAGCATGAACGGCTCGTCGCCCGCCAACTCGGAATCGAGCAACATCCGCTCGCCATCGCTGACGATGCGCGGCGGATCGGCCTCCTGGTGCGTGAAGTCGTGCCACAACCGTTTCCAGAGCGGCGGCGCCTTGCTCTTGTAGCCGCGACTGAGGATCGCGACCTTGCGTCCCCGATCGCGTAGCGCGCGGGCGAACATTTCGACTACCGGCGTCTTGCCCGTCCCGCCCACGGTGAGATTGCCGACCACCACCACGAGGCAACCGAGCGGCGTGTCATGGAAAATGCGCTTCCGGTAGAGCCACAGCCGCGCCTGCGCAATGCCGCTGAAAAGGTAGGAACACACCTGGAGAAACGCTGCGAAGACGAGAGCGCCGAAGCCCTCGCGTTTCCCCATGATGACGTCGATGCCGAACTGCTCGAACTCGTTGAGCTTGGTGCGAAACCAGCGGTTGGGCATGACGTGAAATGGCTTTGACCGCGCGACGCGCGCGAATGCTTTTATGGTCACGTTGACGCCGGGCGCGCAAGTGGCAACTCCGGCCTCGCTCCTCCCATGCCCTACAAGCTCTACATCCCCGGTCCGATTGCGGTGTCCGAAAAAACCCTGCGCGCCATGGCGCAGCCGATGATCGGCCATCGCGGCAGCGAGTTCATCGCGCTCTACCGCTCGCTCACGCCGGGTCTGCAGGCGCTGTTCGGCACGCAGAACTCCGTCTACCTCGCCACCAGCAGCGCGTGGGGCGTCATGGAAGGCACGCTCCGCAACGTCGTCCGCCAAAAGGTGCTCTGCTGCATGAACGGCGCGTTCTCGGACAAGTGGCTCGACGTCGCCCGCCGCTGCGGCCTCGAGGCGGCCGGCCTGCAAGCCGAGTGGGGCCAGCCGGTCGATCCTGCCGCGCTCCGCGCCGAACTGGCGAAGGGCGGCTACGACGCCGTCACGATCATTCACAACGAAACCTCGTGCGGCTGCATGAGCGACCTGCCCGCGCTCGCCGCGGTGCTGCGCGAGTTTCCGGACGTGATCGCGATCGTCGACACCGTCAGCTCGCTCAGCGCGCTGCCGATCAACCAGGACGCGCTCGGCCTCGACATCGTCCTCACCGGTTCGCAGAAGGCGCTCGCGCTCCCGCCGGGCCTCACCGTGTTTTCCGTTTCGCAGCGCGCCCGCGACCGCGCGGCCACGTCGCCGACGCGTGGTTACTATTTCGACCTGCTCGAGTTCGAGAAGAACCACGAAGGCGGCATGACGCCGAGCACGCCCGTGATCCCGCTGATCTACGCGCTGCGCTCGAAGCTCGACGACATCGCGACCGAGGGCCTCGACGCCCGTTTTGCACGCCACGCCCGACTCAACCGCACCGTGCGCGAGTGGGGTCTCGCGCGCGGCTTCAAACTGTTTCCGAAGGAAGGCTTCGGCTCGGTCTCGCTCAACTGCTTCGCCAACACGCGCGGCATCGACCTGCCCGCGCTGAACACGAAGCTGAAAGCGCGCGGCTTCCTCATCGACGGCGGCTACGGCAAGCTCAAGGGCCAGACGTTCCGCATCTCGAACATGGGCGACGAAACCGACGCCACGATCGCCGAACTCCTCGCTGCGCTCGACGCGTCGCTGAAAGAAATCGGCGCCTAACCGCTCGGAATCCGAATTCTTGCATGCGCTGGCGCCCGCGGGCAAAAGAACCCATGCCTCGCCTGCTCGCGTTCGTCGTTTCTGTCGCTTTTGCATCCACGCTCCTCGGTGCCCAACGCACCCCGCAATTGTTCGCCCTTGATCGCACGCGAGCGGAAGAGCTGACGAGTGACGGAAAATTCGGCGAGGCCATCGCTCTCTTCGAGTCCCTGCTTAGGGAGAGTCCAAAGGACGGAGGCCTTCGTTTTCGACTCGGCTACGCCCTGTATCTTCAATCCCTCGTCTCGGGCAAGGACGGAGCCACCGAGCGGAAGTTGCGACGACGCGCCCGGAGCGAACTCAAACTCGCGGAAGCGTCCCGACTCGATCAACCGCTGATTCAGCAACTGCTCGTTTACATCAAGGAAGACGGGAGCGTGACGGGGCACCTCTACTCGCGCGACCTCGCGGCCAATGAAGCCATGATGCGAGGAGAAGCCGCCTTCAATCGTCGAGACCTTGCCACGGCGCGTGCGGAATACCGGAAGGCACTCGAACGCGACGGCCAGCTGGCGAACGCCGCACTTTTTCTGGGCGACACCTTCTTCCTCGAGAAGGAACATCGTGAAGCTCAGCATTGGTTCGAACGCGCGAGCCAGATCGACCCGTCGCTCGAACAGGCTTTTCGCTATTGGGGCGACTCGCTGTGGCAACAGGGGAAGCTGACCGAAGCACTCGAGAAATATACCGAAGCATGGATCGCCTGGCCATACAATGGACTGGCGTGGCGCACGCTTTCTGAGCGCGCGGGAGGCATCCATCGACTCCGACCTGATCCAACCCCGGCCCTGCCTCAAGCAACGATCAAAGTCGCCCCGAACGGCCGCATCGAACTCGGCATCCCGGAAAAACCGTCAATTCTGACCACCGCCTATGGCGCCACTCGCGCCGGCTGGGTGGTTCAGCACCATCCGAATCGCGACAAGACATTCGTCTACCGGCAATCCCTCGCGGAGGAGGTTGACGCCTTGAACGCCATGCTGGAAATCGGCGAAGCCTTGCAGAACGGTTCGCTCGACGCGCAAAAGCCAGAGACCAAGGTATCCGAAGCCGAAGCGAACAGCGTTCGATCGCTCCTTGCCATTCGAGCCGATGGCTTCCTCGAAGCCCACATCCTCCTGACGCGCGCGAATGGCGATCTGGCCGCAGACTACGCCGATTACCGTGACAAGCACCGTGACGCGCTGCGGCGATATGTGCGGAAATACCACGTGAATCTCGACTGAGCTCCCCCTCGCGCGCGAGCGCGCGTATACACGCGGGCGCGCGCACGCGCGCGGCTCTAGAAAAAAAGTAGTGCTTGAAATCCGGCGCGCCGGTGCGTAACGGCTCGCCTCCCCATGAAGTCCCTCATCATCGCCGAGAAGCCGTCCGTGGCTGCTGATATCGCCCGCGCTCTCGGCAAAGTTCCCAAGCACGGCGACCACTACGAGAACGACGAATACGTCATCTCCTCCGCGGTCGGCCACGTCGTGGAACTTCAGATGCCCGAGGACATCGACAAGAAAAAATACGGTTTCTGGCGCCTCGAGACGCTCCCGATCATCCCGGAAAAATTCGAGCTGAAGCCGATCGCCGACTCCAAGGACCGCTTCAATCTCCTCAAAAAGCTCATCGCCCGGAAAGACATCAAGGAAGTCATCAACGCCTGTGACGCCGGCCGCGAAGGCGAACTCATTTTCAAGAACCTCGCCCTGCTGGCGAAGAACAAGCATCCGGTGAAGCGCCTCTGGCTCTCGTCGATGACGAACGAGGGCATCAACGAAGCGTTCAAGCGCCTCCGTGACGACTCCGAGATGCAGGGACTGGCCGACGCCGCGCGTTGCCGCAGCGAGAGCGACTGGCTCATCGGCATCAACGGCACGCGCGCGATCACCAAGCGCATGTTCGGCTCGCGCGCCGGCAACGTCGCCTCGGTCGGCCGCGTGCAGACACCGACGCTCGCACTCGTCTACGCGCGCGAACTCGAAATCCGCAATTTCAAGCCGCGCGGCTACTGGCGCGTCACCGCGAAGTTCGGCATCGCGAAGGGCGAATACGAGGGCACTTACCAGCGTCCCGATTTCAAGAAGAGCGACGACGAACACGACCGCATCGACCGCCTCTGGGAAAAAGCCAAAGCCGAGGCGATCGTCGCCGCCTGCGCGGGCCAGCCGCTCGCCGCCGTCACCGAGGAAAAAAAGGCCAGCTCGCAAATCGCGCCGCGCCTCTACGACCTCACGACGCTCCAGCGCGAAGCGAACGGCCGCTACGGTTTCCCCGCCAAACGCACGCTGCAGATCGCGCAAGCGCTCTACGAAAAGCACAAGATGATCACCTACCCGCGCACGGACTCTCGCGCGCTACCGGAAGATTATCTACCTGTCGCCCGCCGCACGCTGCAGAACCTTCACGGCAACCTCGCCGCGCATGCCCACAAGGCCCTCGAGAAGGGCTACGTGCAGTTCAACAAGCGCATCTTCAACAATGCGCAGGTTTCCGACCACTTCGCCATCATCCCGACCGAGCACGAGGCGAAACACCTCGACGAGGCCGAAGCGAAAATCTTCGACATGATCGCGCGGCGCTTCGTTGCGGCGTTTTTCCCTGCCGCCGAGTTCGACGTCACCACGCGCACGAGCACGGTCGCCGGTCACAATTTCAAGACCGAGGGCAAGGTCCTCACGGTCCCCGGCTGGCTCGAAGTCTACGGCAAGACCACGGTCGACGAGGATTCCGCCGACTCGAAGGCGTTGCCCGCCATGTCCGCCGACGACGCGGGCAAGGCCAAGACGCTCTCCACCGAACTGCACGAGGAAGCGACCCGCCCGCCGCCGCGCTACACGGAAGCCACGCTGCTCTCCGCGATGGAAACCGCTGGCAAGCTCGTCGACGACGACGAACTCGCCGAAGCCATGAAGGAACGCGGTCTCGGCACTCCCGCGACGCGCGCCGACACGATCGACGGACTCATTTACCAAAAGTATCTCGACCGGAATCAGCGCGAGCTCGTGCCGACCGCGAAGGCGGAGCAGCTGATCCAGTTCCTCAGCGCCGTGAAGGCCGAGGACCTCACCTCGCCCGCGATGACGGGCGAGTGGGAGTTCAACCTCCGCCAGATGGAGCACGGGAAGTTCTCGCGCGAGAAGTTCATGGCCGAGATCGTCAAGGAGACGAAAGGCATCGTCGAACGCGTGAAGGGCTTCGAGGAAGACGACTCGATCGCGCGCGAAACCGACATCCCCTCGCCGACCGACGGCAAGCCCCTGCGCGAGACGCTGCGCGGCTACAAATCGCAGGATGGCGAACTGATGATCTACAAAGTCATCGGCGGCCGCCGCATGGAAGAGCACGAGGTCAAGGAACTCGTCGCCACCGGCAAAGTCGGTCCGCTCGACGGCTTCATCTCGGCGAAGACCCGCAACCGTTTCTCCGCGCTCCTCAAGCTCAACAAGGTCGAGGAAGAGGCGAAGGACGGCACGAAGGTCATGAAGTGGAAGACCGAGTTCGATTTCGGCGACAAGGCCGACATCAGCGGACTCGTGCCCTTCTGGACGAATCCAGAAACCGGCGCCGAACTGTGCGAAAACGGCAGCAGCTTCATCCTGCGCGAGCGCGATCCGTCCGCCGAAGGCGGCTGGAAGCAGACGTTCCGTCTCGGACGCATTCTCTGCCAGAAGCCCATCACCCACGAGATGGCCATCGACCTCCTCTCGAAGGGCAAGACGGGCCTGATCCAGGGATTCATCTCGAAGAAGGGCCGCCCGTTCGACGCGTTCCTCAAACACGAAGGCGCGCGCATCGCCTGGGAGTTTCCGCCGCGCGCACCGAAGCTCGACAAGGACGGCAAACCCATCGAGCGCAAGGCCCGCGCCAAAGTCGACCTCTCGAAAGCCCACGTCATCGGCAAGAGCCCTGCGCATGAAGGCGGCGAACTCGTCGAACTCGGCGACGCCTACTACGTGCGCAAGCCGGAGCAAGACAACCGTCCGGTCTTCAAGCTCGCGAAGAAGCTTTGCGAGCACGAGATCGCGCCCGCGGTCGTCCAAAAGCTGCTCGCCGACGGCAAGAGCGACCTGATCGAAGGCTTCGTCTCGAAACGCGGCAACAAGTTCAGCGCCTACCTCGTGCTCTCGCAGAAGAAGGACAAGGCCGAGTTCGAATTCCCTCCTCGCTGAGGAGGGAATAAGGCGAGCGACTCCCGACAGGGATGGACGGAGCCGGGCGCCCTCTGGGCGGCGATGTCCACAATTTCCACCACGCTGAGGTGGGCCGGCTAAAGCCGGCCCCGCGCTCCGCGCCCCAGACCGCTTGTCCCTTTCCTCTCGCGCTGGCGGTTGAAACCGCGGACCGTTGATGGCGTCTCTCTCGCCATGCGCATGCTGTTTCGCCTCACCGTTGTCGTTGCCGCCCTCGTAGCGCTCACGAGCGTCTTCTACGCCTACCAGCAGCAGAACGCCCTCAAACTCGCCCGCGAAACCTCCGCGTCGCTCGAGAAAGAGCGCAACGATCTCCGCAAAAAACTCTGGGATGCCGAGAAGCGCCGCGGCGAACTCGAGGCCCAGCTCCGCAACCGCCGCGGCGGTCCCGGCGGCCCCGAAGGCGAAGGCGGCCCTGGCGACGGTGCGATCGAAAACGCCGCCGTCGACGCCACGATTCGCTTCGCCCGCGAAGCCGAAGGCGGTCCGTTCGGCCGCTTCATGGCGATGATGGATAATCCCGAAGTGCAGCGCCTGCTGGCCCAACAGCAGCGCGGAGCCCTCGACTCACGCTATGCCGCCCTCTTCAAGAGCCTCAACCTCTCGCCCGCGCAACTGGAGCAGTTCAAGAACCTCCTCGTCGAAAAACGCACCGCCGTCGCCGACGTGATGGCCGCCGCCCGCTCGCAGGGCCTGACCGGCCGCGAAAACCGCGACGAACTCCGCGCCCTCGTGCAAAACGCGCAGGCCGAGGTCGACAACAGCATCCGCGCCGCGATCGGTGACGCGGCGTTCACGCAATATCAGAACTTCGAGCAGACCCAGCCGCAACGGAACGTCGTCTCCCAGCTCCAACAGCGTCTCAGCTACACCGACGCGCCGCTCACGGACGCCCAAACGGAGCAACTTGTCCAAGTGCTCGCCACGACAACCGATCACAAGAATCCGAACGCCGGTGGCGTCCGCACGCCCGCCGGCCGCATCGGTCTCGGCGGAATTGGCGGCGCCCAGATCACCGACGCCGCCGTCGCCCAATCTGCGACGGTCCTTTCCGCCAGCCAACAGCAGGCGCTCCAACAGTTGCAGGCAGAGCAACAGGCGCAGGCGCAGCTCGCAAAGCTCATGCGCGATCAGTTTCAGCGCCGCAACAACGGCGGCTCCGGCGGTCCCTCGACCTCCACGCCCGCGCAAGTCCCCACGCCGCCCAAAGGCTAATACACAGTTCCAGCTTGTCGGTGCACCGGGCGGCGATTTAAATCACCGCCTCTCTCCCCCGCTATGATCGTCACCACCGCCCAACTGTTCAAACACGCCTACGGCAAATACGCCATCGGCGCCTACAACATCAATAACGCGGAACAGGCCATGGGCTTGTTCAAAGGCTGCATCAACTCGAAGGCGCCTTTCATCATCCAGATTTCCAAGGGCGCCCGCAAATACACCGACAAGAAGATGCTCGAGGCGATCATCCGCTCGGCGGACGAGATTTTCCCCGAGGCGATCTTCGCGGTGCACCTGGACCACGGCGACGAAGAGACCTGCTACGACTGCATCAACTCCGGCTTCTACAGTTCGGTGATGATCGACGCCTCGCACGACCCGTTCGACAAGAACGTCGCCATCACCAAGCGCGTCGTCGACGCGGCCCATGCCAAGGGCATCTCCGTCGAAGCCGAACTCGGCATGCTCGGTGGCGTCGAGGAAGACATCAAGGTCGAGGACGGCCACGCCACGCTCACGAACCCGGCCGAGGCCGAGGAGTTCGTCAAGCAGACCGGCTGCGACTCCCTCGCCTGCGCCATCGGCACCTCGCACGGCGCCTTCAAGTTCAAGGGCAAGCAGTCGCTCCACTTCGACGTGCTCGAGAAGATCAAGGCCCGCATGCCGGGCTTCCCGCTCGTCATGCACGGCAGCTCCAGCGTGCCGAAGGACGAGGTCGACCGCATCAACGCCGCCGGCGGCCAGATTAAGGACTCGATGGGCGTCGACGTGAACGAGTATCTCCCCGCCGCCAAGCTCGGCGTGACCAAGATCAACATCGACACCGACGGCCGCCTCGTCTGGACCCGCGTGCACCGCGAGTTCTTCCGCGACAAGCCCGCCGAGTTCGATTTCCGCCCGCCGGGCAAGATCTTCATCGAGGAATACGCGAAGTTCATCGCCAGCCGCAACAAACTGCTCGGCTCCGAGAACCAGCTCGACGACCTCCGCAAGAGCCTCGGCAAGTAAGCCGCCCCGCTCTGCATCGCTTCCAACGCCGTCTCGCAACGAGGCGGCGTTTTCGTTTTCTGCGCCGGCGATTTCTGACTCGGCGCGACGCGGGACACGCGCATGCTGGCGATATGAAGTCGCTACTCGCGCGGCACGCCCTCGCCTGGCTCGCCGCGATCTCTGCCCTGGTCGCGATCGCCCACGCGGCCAACACCAAAAGCCCGATCGTCAAGGTCGCCGACATTCCGATGCAACGGGCCCGCATGGGCGCCGCGATCGCGCCACTCGGCGATTACCTCTACATTTTCGGTGGCAGCGGCAGCATCGGCACCGCACCCGTCCAAGACGCAGAGCGCCTCGATCTCCGCACGGGAAAAACAGAAAAAATTGACGGCACTTTCATCGCGCGCCGCCACCACGGAGCCTTCGAACACGACGGAAAGTTCTACCTTGTCGGCGGCGAAGCATACTCCCTCACGGATCGCCCGCATGCCGACACTATCGAGATCTATGATCCCGCCACCGGCAAAGTGACCCCTGCGGGCAAGATGCCGCGCCCCCGGGCCCGGTTCGGCGCGGTCAAGATCGGCCACGAAGGCTGGCTGGTCGGAGGAACCAAGCACAAGGACGGCCGCTACTATGCACAGACAAACGAAGTCGAGATCGTCGACCTGCAGACGCTCGCCTGGCGCCAGGGCCCACCCATGCCCACCCCGCGCGACGCGCCGGTCGTCATCGTGGGCGCGTTCGCACTCGTGCCCGGCGGCTATGCCAGCAAGATCGCCCGCGACGAAATGGAAATGTGGGTCCCCGCCGAACAGGTCTGGAAGCGCCTGCCCAAGCTCGGACAAACCGTCAGCACGCACAGCGCGGCATTCCTGGGACGCTGGGTGTTTCTTTTCGGCGACTACGAGATCGGCGACCAAGTGCTCGCCTACGAGCTGAGCACGCGCAAAACCACCAAGATCGCACCCGGCCTCCTCAACACGCGCCGCTCCGCCGCGATCACGCTCGGCAATCGCATCTACGTCGTGGGGGGCGAAGCGGTCGACGCCGGCCCCGCGGGCGGACGCAACGGCGGCAGCGTCTGGAACGTTGGGGGCACGGCCTATACCGGGTCCGAACGCGCGGTCATCCAGGTGTTCGAGCTCAACCCCGACTACAAGCCCGGGGCGTGATTCCGCCCGGGTCGCAGTGAGCGTTCGCCTCCCTCGTCGGCCGGAAGCTCTCGCCACTGTCTTTTCCATGCACCTGGTCTTCCTCCACGGCGCCCCCGCCACGGGCAAATTCACCGTCGGTCGTGAACTTGCCATTTTGACCGGCTACGAACTGTTTCACAACCATGTCGTCGTCGATGCGGTGTTGCAGCGCCACGCGTTCGGGACGCCGGAATTCATCGCCGAACGCGACGCCGGCTGGCGCGCTCACCTCACCCGCGCCGTCGAACGCCGTCCGCCCGGGCTCATTTCCACCTTCAACCCGGAGAACACCGTGCCGACGGCATTCGTGGACTGGCTGTTCCACGACCTTGGCGCGCGTGCCGGGGTGGCGCTGCATTCCGTGAAACTCCACGCGACCGAGGCGCAGATCGCCGACCGACTCAACTCGGCCCAGCGCCGGCAATTCCACAAACTCACCGATGTGCGGCTCTACGCGCAGTTGCGGGCCGACGGCGCCTTCGAGCAGCCGAAGATTCCGCGCACCGATCTGCGCATCGACACCGGACAGTTGACCGCACCTGAGGCCGCGCGGCGAATCGTGGATCATTTTCACCTGTTGCAGGCGTGATGACCGACTTCGAAGCCCGCCTGCGCGACTACGCCGACGCCATCGTGCGCGTCGGCGTCAATCTGCAGCCACGCCAGAAGCTGCTCGTGACCGATCCTTACGATCAGCAGGGCGTCGCCCGGAGCGCGGAGGTGATCGTCGACGCAGTGCGCCACGCCGCTGACGCCGCGGGAGGCGGAGATATCGAAGTCCTCTGGAGTCCGAGTGCGCAAATCCGCGCGATGGCCGAGGCCGACCAACGCGGCGCGTTCGATCGCCTCGTCGAGCAGAACACCTCGCGTCTCGCGCATCACCTCCGCCGCGGCGGCGCGTTCCTGTTCCTTACCGGCAGTCAGCCGCAACTGATGGAGGGTGTGCCCGCCGCCCATGTCGCGGCCCAACACGAGATATGCTGGCAACACCTTGGACCCATCGTGCAGCAACTCGTCCACGGCGCCACGCAATGGTGCATCGCACCGGCCCCATCGCCGAGTTGGGCCGCCGTCACCTTCGCCGACTTACCGGGCGAGCATCGGCTCGCCGCGCTCTGGCGCAGCGTCTTCGCTAGCGTGCGCGCCACGGGTGAAGGCGGCGCCCCGGCTCGCTGGAACGAGCACCTCGATCAGTTGACCGCGACCGCGGAGAAGCTAAACGCAGCCCGCCACGCGGCCGTCAAATTCACCGGCCCCGGCACGGACTTGAGCCTCGCCCTGCCCGCCAAACACCACTGGTGCACGGCCATGCAGATGACCACGCGCGGCGTGCGGCACGTCATCAACCTGCCCACCGAGGAAGTGTTCACGGCTCCCGATTGCCACAGCGCGGAAGGCTCCGTCCACGTAGCGCGTCCCGTTTGCCATGCCGGCACGACGATCGAAGGCATCGAGCTGGAATTTCGCCGTGGACGCGTCATCGCCTCCTCCGCCCGCACGAACGCGGATTTGCTGCGCGAGTTGCTCGCGACCGACGGCGGCGCCGTGCGGCTCGGCGAGGTGGCGCTGCTCGCCAGCGAACGGGGCGCGCCGCCGCCCGCGTGGCCCGCCACGCGCAGCGTGTTCCACCACCCCTTGCTCGACGAAAACGCCGCGAACCACATCGCACTCGGCGAAGCCTACCCGTTTTGCCACCGTGGCTGGTGGAAGCGCGCGATGAACCGCAGTCTCGTGCACGTCGATCTCCCACTCGACGCACGGGCGACGCTGGCCTAAGGAACTGCGCGCCGCCTCTCCCTGTCCTCTTCGCCTCGTGCCGGAATCCGACCCCAGCCCCGCCAACTCCCCCGATCTGCTCGCACGCGCCCGCGACGGCGACCAAGCGGCGTTCGGGGAGCTGATGCGGGCACATTACGAGCCGGTTTTCCGGGTGGTGTTCGGGATTTTGCGGAATGAACACGACGCGCGCGACGTCTCACAGGAGGTGTGGGTCAAGGTCTGGCGCGAGTTGCCGAATTTCCGTGGCGAAGCGAAGTTCACGACCTGGGTCCACCCCATCGCCGTGCGCAAAGCTCTCGATCATCTCCGCAAGCGCCGCCGCTGGTTCGACCGGTTCCTGCCCTTCGCCAGCGCCGGCGAGGACACGCCGCCCGAAGCGGTCGTGGTCGCGGAGCCGTCGACCGAGGCGACCGCGCGCGACGAAGCGGAAGGCGGCGAGCGCCGCGAGCAATTGCAACGCGCGCTCGACGCGCTGCCGCCGAAGCATCGCGCCGTGCTCACGCTCCGCGAAGTCGAACACCTTTCCTACGAAGAAATCGCCCGCGCGACCGCCCTGCCGATCGGCACGGTCATGTCGCGCCTCTATCACGCCCGCAAAATGCTCGCGCAAAAGATTAAGAAAGATTCCCGATGAAAACGCATCGTCTCACGTTCACCTTCCTATTGCTGCTCGGCATTCTGGCCGGACCTGCCCTGCGCGCCGTCGCCGCCGAACGCGTGCAGTTGCACGCGTTCCTCATCACCGCATCCAACGAGCGCGGCGGGAAAAGCGATCCGCGCCTCGCCGACTACGAACCGACGCTGCGCCGCATCATGCGCTTTGAATCGTTCGAATACCAAGGCAGCGACCGGGGCAGCATCGAAGCAAACGGATCTACGACGCTGATGGTCGGCCAAGGCCACGAGCTCACGCTCGAGGCGGGCAGCAACCCCTATCAAATCCGCGTCCGCTGGGCCGCGAACATCGGCGAGAAGACGCTCATCAACACCGGCATCACCTTTCGACCGGGCGTCCCGGCCGTTCTTGGCGGACCTCCCACAGGTCGCGTTCCGGGAGAGGTTTACGCAGTGTTCATTGTCGCCAAATAGGCCCGGCGAAAATTTTGAATAAGCGCGCGGCGGACCACGTCCCAAGAGCAACCCAACACGGGAACAACTCATGAAGACCAAACTCACTGCTCTTGCTCTCGCGCTCGTCACCCTTTTCGCCCTCGCCACCCCGAAGACCGCCAAAGCCAATGACGCCGGCGCGGCCATCGGCGGATTCATCGGCGGCGTGATCGTCGGCTCAGTCCTCGCCGATCAACACCGCGGGCCGGACGCGGTCGTCGTGCAAGCTGGCTATGGCTACGATCGCGGCCCGGTCCGCTACGAAGCGCCCCGCGGTTACTGGCGCGACGTCCACACCCGCGTGTGGGTGCCCGGCTTCTGGACGATGGAGCGCGATCACTGGGGTCGCCCCTACCGCCGTTACGTCGAAGGCCACTATGAAATGCGCCGCGAGCGGGTGTGGGTTTCCTACAACAATCGCGGCCACTACGATCGTCATGATCGCCGCTGGTAACTTCAATTGAGCCCCGCTCTCCTCTGATCCACCGCATCTGACCATGAACTGCCGTAGCGCCGAACCTCTGCTGCTTGCCGAACGCGACGGCGTGCTGACTCCCGCTCAGCACGCCGAGCTCGCACGGCACATCGCCGCGTGTGCGGATTGCCGGCAGTTTCGCGCAGATCTCGCCGCGGTTCTGGCCGACGTGCATGCGGAGGCGCAGGCCGTGCCACGACCGGATGTCGACGCGGAGTGGCGCGCCGTGCAGGCCAAGATCAACGGTGGCGCGGCGGGCGGAGGGAGGGCTGCGCCGCACAAGAAGGCGCGCCTCGCGCCGATCGTCTGGATTTCCGCCCCTCTGGCGGCCGCCGCCGCAGTCGCACTCGCGCTGTTTGTGCAACGTCCGGTGCCGATGCCCGCGGCGACAAGCGAGGGTGTGATCGCCGCACGGGCCGACTTCGTCGAAGTTGCCGACCCGAAGGCCACGCCGATCGTCTACACCGACAAGGAAAGTGGCTGGCTCGTGGTCTGGGCCGAAAGCGCGGACACGACCCACGCGTCAGGCTGAGTGCCACGCTTGATGGGAGCAGCCCACGTGCGTTGGCGGCCACCACGGTTCGACAGCCGGCTGGAAGCCGGCGCTATTTCACGGCAGCCAGGGGAACTGCTCGGCCTTCGGCTTCCGCTTCTCTTTCTGTGCGGTCATGAACTCCTTCGCCTCCTCGGTCATGTAATAGAGCATGGTGGCGTTGCCCGCGAGTTCCTGGACGCCGCTCTGGCCGTCGAGTTCGGCGTTGAACGCGGACTTCAGGCAGCGGATCGCGAGGGGGCTGCGCTGAAGAATATCTTTCGCCCACGCGACGCCCTCGGCTTCGAGCTCGGCAACCGGAACGACCTTGTTCACGAGGCCCATCGCGAGGGCTTCCTGCGCGTTGTATTGGCGGCAGAGGAACCAAATTTCTCGCGCCTTCTTCTGACCGACCATGCGGGCGAGATAACTGGAACCGAAGCCGCCGTCGAAGCTGCCCATCTTCGGACCGACCTGGCCGAAGATGCCGTTGTCGGCGGCAATGGTGAGATCACACATCACGTGGAGCACATGCCCGCCGCCGATCGCGTAGCCCGCGACGAGGGCGATCACGACCTTCGGCATCGAGCGGATGAGCTTCTGCACCTCGAGAATATTCAAGCGCGGCACGCCCTTCGCATCAATGTAGCCGCCGTGGCCGCGGACAGATTGGTCACCGCCGGCGCAAAACGCGTATTTGCCATCCTTGGCCGGACCCGCGCCGGTCAGGAGCACGACGCCGATCTTCTGGTCCTCGCGTGCATCGAGCAGCGCCTCGTGCAACTCGAACACGGTCTGCGGACGGAACGCGTTGCGCTTCTCCGGCCGGTTGATCGTGATCTTAGCGATGCCGTCGGCCTTCTGGTAGATGATGTCCTCGTAGTTCTTCGCAGTTTTCCAAGCGGGAGTCATGACACCACGGTCCGCGAAAACAGCTGACCGGCAATCGTTTTCGCGGACGTCGTTTTCAAGCCCACTCCGTCAAGCGGTATTTCCTGTCGGCCGGAATGGGCTGGCGGGCCTGAGGTGCTTGCCCAACAGTGGCCCATTCAATGCAATCCGAAGGCACAGGGAAGGCGGCGAGAGTCGGTCTGACGTTGGGCGCCCTTGGCGTGGTGTTCGGCGATATCGGCACCAGCCCTCTCTACACTTTGCAGGAGTGTTTGAAGCAGTTGCCGCCGGTGGAGCAGACCCAAGCCGTGCTCGGCGTGCTGTCGCTGGTGTTCTGGTCGCTGGTAGCAGTCGTGAGCGTCAAATATACGTTATTCGTGCTGCGGGCGGACAATCGCGGCGAGGGCGGCATCTTTGCGTTGCTCGCGCTGAGTCGCTTGGATCGAACGGCGACGGGCGCATTGGGCTTTGGCACGTTCGTGCTGCTGATGGGAGCCGCGATGCTGTGCGGCGAAGCGATCATCACGCCGGCCATCACGGTGCTCGGTGCGAGCGAAGGCTTTAAAATCATGTCGCCGGGGTTCGCGCCGTGGGTGGTGCCGATCGCCTGCGCCATCCTCGCCGGTTTGTTCGCTTTCCAACATCGCGGGACCGAGTTCATCGGCCGGATCTTTGGCCCGGTGATGCTGGTGTGGTTTCTCGTGCTCGGCGGACTTGGCGCGTGGAATATTTTCAAGAATCCCGTCGTGCTGCCGGCGCTGAATCCCCTGCTTGGCCTCGAATTACTGGTCTCGCATCCTGCGCAAGTGAGCGTGCTGCTCGGCTCGGTGATCCTCGCCATCACCGGCGTCGAGGCGCTTTACGCCGACATGGGCCACTTCGGTCGCAAGGCAATTACCACCGGCTGGTATGCCATCGTGCTGCCCGGGCTCACGCTGAACTATTTTGGCCAGGGCGCGAACGTCCTCGCCCACCCGGACGCGGTGCAAAATCCCTTCCTCGAACTCGCCCCCGAGGGACCGCTGCGCCTCGCGTTGCTGGTGCTGTCCATCTTCGCCGCCATCATCGCCAGCCAGGCGTTGATCTCCGGCGCGTTCTCCCTGATCCGCCAGGCGGTGCAGCTCGGCTATTTTCCCCGCCTGACGGTGCTGCACACGAGCCACAAACACCGCGGACAAATCTACCTGCCGCTCGTGAACGCGTTTCTCGCCCTCGGCGCGATCCTGACCGTCTACGGCTTCAAGTCGGTGTCGAACCTCGCCGCGGCCTACGGCATCGCGGTCACCGGCACGATGACGGTGACCACGCTCGCACTTTTCGTGGTGATGCGGCGCGCGTGGGGCTGGGCCACGTGGCGAGCGACGCTGGTTTGCGCGCCGTTCCTCGCCATCGACCTCGCGTTCTTCAGCGCGAATCTCCACAAGTTCGCGGACGGCGGCTGGCTGCCCGTGATGATCGCCATCGGCATCCTCGCCATCATGACGACGTGGAAGGTCGGGAAGACGGAAATTTTCCGTCGCATCTACGCCAACGAGATCACGGACGACGAGCTCAGCGACATTGCCTGCAGCGAGCGCCTGACGCGCGTGCGCGGCACCGGCGTTTTCATGGCCGGCAACCCCAAGGGCACGCCGCTCGTGCTGCTGCACCACCTCAAGGCCAACAAGGTCCTGCAGGAAACGGTGGTGCTGCTCTCCATCGTCACGGAGGAGGTTCCCCTCGTGCCGGACGCGGAGCGCCTCACCGTCTCGGCGATCGGCCATGGCGTATGGCGCGCGATCGGTCGCTACGGCTACATGGAGTCGCCCAACGTTTCCGTGCTGATGGAACAGGTGAAGGCCGCCGGCGTCCCGCTGAAGCTCAACGAGGCCACTTACTACTTCAACCGCGAGATGATCCTCACTGGCGGCAACACGAAGATGTTCGAGTGGCAGAAACATTTCTACGCCTTTCTCAGCCGCAACGCCCAGCAAGCGCGCGACTATTACCGCCTGCCGCCGATGCAGATCATCGAGGTCGGCATGCCCATCCAGCTCTGACGGTGGGCGGTTCGCAGCAGCCGCCGCGAGTCACCTCGCTTGGGCCGCCCGCGCGGCGCTCAGAGCACCATAAACGAAAACGCCACGATCAAGGTCGGCACGAGCGCACCGAGCAGGAGACCGAGGGGCGACACGCCATGCGGGAAATAGCGCTGTAGGATCGACTGGCCCGCAGGATTCGGGGCGTTGGCGATCACGGTGAGGCCGCCGCCCGTCACCGCACCTGAGACAACAGCGAACTTCAGCTCATCCGTGAATCCCGGCACCAGGGTGGCAAGATACGTGATGAGCGCGTTGTCGTTGAACGCCGTCAGGATCGTCGCCCCGGTGAACAGCGGCACTTCGCCCAGGCTGCCAAGCACCGGTTGAATCCACCAAGCCTGCAAGCCGCCGTGCGCGACGAGCCCGGCGAGGAAAAAGCCGACGAGCAACGGCCCGCGCAGATCGAGTTTGTTCTGGTGGTGCGCCGTCGCCTGCGCGAACGCGAGGTAGAACAGGAACCCGCCGATGAACAGCGCCGGATGATGCGCCATCCACACGGTGAACCCAAGGAACAGCAGATGCACGACCGTCACCCACGCCGGCACCGGCTCGCCATCGGCGCCCGCGTCCGAAGCGGCGCGCAGCGCGAGCAGTTCGCGACGGAAAAAGAGAAAATACGCCAAGTTCGACAGCACGATTCCGGAGATCGCGTGCCACCCAAAGTGCATGAACATGTATTTCATGTCCCAGCCCCACGCCGCCGCCACCATCAAGACCGGCGGCGCCGCGAAGTGCGTGAGCGTGCCACCGATGGAAACGTTGACGAACAACAGCCCGATGGTGGCGTATTTTAGCCGCGTGCTCGGATTCAGCGCGTAGAACTGCTTGCCCAACAGCAGCGCCGCAATCGTCATGGCGGCCGGCTCGGTGATGAAGGATCCCAGCAGCGGCGCGATCGTCAGAATCGACAGCCACCACGCCACCGGCTTGCCTCCGCCCAGCATCGCGACCGCGCGCATCGCCTGTTCCGCGAGCCGCAAGACCGGCCGCGTCGAAGCGAGCGTCATGATGATCACCACGAAGAGCGCCTCGGTGTAATTCACCGTATGACTGAGGTAGTGGATACCCGTATCGAGTCCCTTGAACCAAACAATTGCGCCGAGCAGGACCAGCACCCAGAAGCCGAAGATTGCTTCGACCTCGCCGAGGAAATGCAGGATCTGCCCCCAGAAGCTCACCTCGTCCGGCTGACCGTCGTCGTTGCGGTCCTCCCCGCCATTCTTCTGTTTCAAGTTCACTGCGTGGCGCTCCTCGATGATGTGCGCCCAATGCCGAATTTTCGCACTGGCGAAGGTGTGCAGCACCGCGAGCACGAAGATCACCGTCGCCACGACGTTGAACGGCTCCGCCGCCGCCCGTGCCTGGACCACTTCCCAAGCGGAGGCGCCGGGCATCGCGCCGTAACTTTCAACCGCCCGGGGGAAATCTGTCGCCGGTGCAGCAGCCGCTGCCAAGAGCGACGCGGCGGTGAGCAGAACCAAGAGGAATCCGAGACGAATCAGTCGATTGATCACGCGAGCAGAGGTAGAATTTCGTCGAGGCGGTGAACGAAGCGGTGCGCGCCCGCCTTCACAGCGGCACGCTCGGCATAGCGACCAAAGCCCACGAAAAGGTCAACCTCATCACGCATTTCCAAATCACTCGCGCCATCGCCGACCGCCACCACTCGGCTCGGCTTCCATTCCGCGCGCAATTGGCGCACGACCTCGGGCTTCCCGCCGCGACGCGACGCCGGATGCGGTGTGAACCCGCTGTAGCGGCCCGCGGCGTCGAACTGCAGCGCGACCGCTTCGATGCGCGCGATGCCGAGCAGGTCCGCCAGCGGCCGGATGGCCTGCACGAAACCGCCACTGATAATTACCGGTGTCCAGCCGGCAGCCTTGGCCGCGGCCACCGTCGCGCGCGCCGTCGGTTCGATTTCGCGCACGTAGAGGTCGGCGATTGTCGCCACATCGGTTTGATTTGGTCGGATCAACTCGAGGCGTTGGCCGAAAATTTGTTCGAGCGCAATGCGGCCCTCCATCGCATCGCGCGTCATCTGTTCGCTCTGGCGAAAGCACTCCTCGCCGCGCAGGCGGGCGAATTCGTCGACGCCCTCGATGGCGCTGAGGGTGGAGTCGCAGTCGAAGCAGAGGAGTTTCACGTCAGACACGGCCGTCACGAAAACAGCCGCGCCGGGCCGCGCCGAACTTTTTCCGCGTCCCAAACTCCGAACAAGGCCCAAGAAAAAAGCCCTCCGCAACGGGAGGGCTTCGGGAAAGTCGCTTGTCGCGCGCGCGTTATTTCTTCGCGGCGCCGCGCTTGAACTTCGAGGTGAACTTCTCGACGCGGCCGGCGGTGTCGACGAGGCGCTTCTCGCCCGTGTAGGCGGGATGCGAGTCCATCGTGACGTCGCGGACGATCACGAAATAGTCCTGGCCGTCGATCTTCTCGGTGCGGGCGGACTTCATCGTGGACTTGGTGAGGAAACGTTTGCCCGTGCCGATATCGAGGAAGCAAACGTTGTTGAGAGCGGGATGGACTTTTTCTTTCACGGCGAAAATCGGTGGTTCAGCCCTGGCGCGCCTTGTAGCGCGGGTCGGTCTTGTTGATGACGTAGATGCGGCCCTTGCGGCGGACGACCTGGCAGTCCGGGTGACGCGTCTTCGCGGATTTGATGGAGGAAACGACTTTCATAAAAACGATAGAAGAAGAGAGTCGCGCCGGGGGGTGTCAAAGGAAATCTCCCGCAGCCGGCAACTTGCCCGGCGAGATGCGGGAATTCCGACCGAAACCCCTGCCCTGCGCGTGTTTGACCGGATTAGAGACGCGGGATCGTGAGGCCGCCGTCGACGAGGATCACTTGACCGGTCGAATACGGGAAGTCGCCGCGCGCGAGCGCCGCGACCGCGCGACCGACGTCGTCCGGAAAACCCCAGCGCGGCTGCACAAACGCCCCGCCGGCGATGAGCTTGTCGTATTTCTCCGTCACGGCCGCGGTCATGTCGGTTTTGATCACGCCGGGGCGAATCTCGTAGGACGGGATGCCGTCGGCGCCGAGGCGCGCGGCGAAGAGTTCGTTGAGCATCGCGAGGCCGGCCTTGGCGATGCAGTATTCGCCGCGATTGATGCTGGCCATCGTCGCGGAGACGGAACTGACGGTGACGATCGCGGCGCTGAACGCGGCGTCGGCCTTCTTCGCGGCCACCATGTCGCGCGCGATCGCCTGCGTGAGAAAGAACACGCCGCGGAGGTTCGTGTTCATCACGTAGTCGTAGCTTTCCTCGCTCGTCTCGAGCAGATCGGCGCGGATCTTGGGCGCGACGCCGGCATTGTTGACGAGGAGATTCAGCGCGCGACCGCCGGTGAACTCGCGGCACACGGCGAGGATGGCGGCGCGGCCGTCGGCGGAACCGACGTCGCCGCGCGCGTAGGTGACGCGGACGCCGTGCTTGGCGAGCGCGGCGAGCGGTTCGGAAACCTGGTCCTCCGGGCGCATGCCGTTGATGACGAGGTCCCATTTTTCGGCCGCGAGTTTCTCGGCGATGCCGAAGCCGATGCCGCGAGAGCCGCCGGTGATTAATGCTACTTTGGACATGATGCGAAGGTGTCTGAGTTTGCGAGGGTTGCCGTGGAGAGATGCGGTGAGGAGCAATTCAGCTATCAGGCGTCAGCGATCAGCCAAGGCAGGGAGCTGAAAGCTGACAGCTGATCGCTGAGTGCTGAGTGCTTCCGCGCTTAGCGGAGCGGCGTGACGTCGACCCACTTGCGCTCGGCCCAGGACTTCAGAGCAAGTTCGGCGAGTTGGACGCCCTTGGCGCCTTCGAAGAGATTCCACTGGAACGGCGAGCCGGTGACGACGTGCTTGAGGAAGAGCTCCCACTCGACCTTGAACGCGTTGTCGTAGACGCCCTGGTCCGGCACGCGCATCCAGCCGTCGCGATACTTGATCGGGCTGTCGATGTCGGGATTCCAGACGCAGCGCGGCGTGGCGGCGATGGACTGGGCCTTGCAATCGCGCAGGCCGGCAACGGCGGTGCCGTGCGTGCCGTCGACGTGCAGCGTGAGCAGGTCGTCGCGGTCGACGCGCGTGGTCCACGAGGAGTTGAAGTGGCAAATGACGCCGTTGGTGAGCTCGAACGTCGCGTAAGCGGCGTCGTCGGCGGTGCACTTGTAGGGCTTGCCGGCTTCGTCCCAGCGCTGCGGAATGTGCGTGGCGCCCAGGCAGGTGAGGCTCTTGATGTCGCCGAAGAGATTCTGGATCACATACTGCCAGTGGCAGACCATATCGACGATGATGCCGCCGTCGTCCTCCTTGCGGTAGTTCCACGACGGGCGCTGGAGCTTCTCGTGCTCGCCAGTGAAGACCCAGTAACCGAACTCGCCGCGCACGGAGAGGATTTTGCCGAAAAAGCCCTGGTCCATGAGCCACTTCAATTTCACGAGGCCGGGCAGCCAAAGCTTGTCCTGCACGACGCCGTTCTTGAGGCCGGCGGCGGTGACTTCCTTGGCGAGCGCGAGCGCTTCGGCGGAGGTCGTGGCAGTGGGCTTCTCGCAGTAAATGTGTTTCTTCGCCGCGATGGCCTTGCGCACGCCGACCGGGCGCTGGCCAGTGAGCGTGGCGTCGAAGTAGATCTGGTTTGCGGGATTCGCGAGCTCGGCGTCGAGGTTGGTGGAAATGCGCTTCACGCCGGTGCGGGCGGCGAGGGCGCGGAGTTTTTCCTCGCTGCGGCCGACGAGAACCGGGTCGGGCATGATGACTTCGGAGTCGGAAAGCTTCACGCCGCCCTGATCGATGATCGCCTTGATCGAGCGGATCAGGTGCTGGTTAGTGCCCATGCGTCCCGTGACGCCGTTCATGATGATGCCGAGGGTGTGGGTTTTCATAGGAGCGATCAGCGGTCAGCGATCAGCTGTCAGCTGAGGAAGGAGGAGGTTTAGGGTTGGATTCTGTGGTTTCGAAACTGAGAGCTGAAAGCTGATGGCTGAGAGCTACGCGCGCAGCGCTCAGACGTGGTCGCGGTAGGCTTGAACGATCTTCTTCAGGTAGTCGTCCTGATCGGTGGCCCAGAGGCGCGTGGAGAAGACTTCGACTTCGTTGAAGCCGCGGTAGCCGGTCGCCTCGACCCACGCGCGGATTTGGCGGAGCGGGATGCAGCCCTCGCCCATCAGGCCGCGATCGTTGAGCATGTCGACGGTCGGCGTGCGCCAATCGCAGACGTGATACGCGAAGAGCGCGTTGAGTTTGCCGCAACGCGCGATCTCACGCTCGAGCGCCGGGTCCCACCAGAGGTGGTAAACGTCAGCGGCCACGCCGACGAAGGGCGAGCGGAGCTGCTCCACCATGTCGTTCGCCTGCGCGAGCGTGTTCACGGCGGAACGATCGCCGGCATACATCGGATGCAGCGGCTCGATGGCCAGCTTCACGCCGGCGGCCTGGCAATCAGGGAGCAGCGCAGCGATGCCGTCGACGATCTGCTTGCGCGACTCGACGAGCGACTGGCCGGGCACGGCGCCGCAAACGAGCACGATGAGCGGCGCGCCGAGCGCGTGCGCCTCGGCGATGGCACGGCGGTTATCATCGAGCGCCTTCGTGCGGCCCTCGGCGGTGAGCGCCGGAAAAAAACCGCCGCGGCAGAGTGAGACGATGCTGAGGTCGTGATCGCGCAGCATTTTGCCGGTCGCGGCAATGTCGCGGCCCGCGAGCGCGTCGCGCCACACGGTGATGCCTTTCACACCGGCGGCAGCGAACTTCGCGGCGGCGGTTTCGATTGACCACGGTTTCGTGGTGATCGTGTGAATGCAGAGGCGGCTAAGGTCGGGCAGCGGTGAAGCGGGTGTCATGGGCGTTGGCGAAGTGGGGCTCAGCTGTCAGCTATCAGCGATCAGCCAAACTCAGATCAAGCTGACTGCTGAAAGCTGAACGCTGATGGCTCATTTCAAGCAGCCGAAGAAGGTGTAGTAGGGCTTGTTCTCGATCACGCGCTGCAAATAGAGCGCGGCTTCGCGGAGGTGATAGTCGCCCCACTGGCACGCCTCACCGCACGGCACTTTCTTGCCCGGCGGAATGTAGTCCCAGCCGTTCGGCCGGTGATAAACCGTATGGACGAGCAGGCCTTGGTGGTCCGGCGCGGTGGCGAGATAGGCGTCGCTGAGCAGCGTGCGCATCGTCGTAAGGCCGGCCTGCCAGTAAGCTTTGCCGTCGCCGTTTTCGCCGAGGTAGCGGCCGAGGCGAAGGAGGCCCTGCGCGCCGATCGCGGCAGCGGAGGAGTCGACCGGCTCGAAATCGTTGAACGGCTCGGCCGGGCGCGAGCGCCAGTCGCCGAGGCGGTGCAGGTGCGGCGCGCCGCCGTCCCAATACGGAATGCCGTCACTCGCGGTGTTGGCGATGAACCAGTCGCAGGTCGCGCGCGCGCCCTTGAGGAGCACGGCTTCCCATTTGGCGCGACCGCCGAGCGGCGCGAGTTCGGCGTCGCTGACAGTCTTGAGAAACTCGAGTTCCTCGGCGAAGCCCACCATCGCCCACGCGAGGCCGCGCGTCCACGTGGTGAAACCGGAGAAGCCTTGCTGCGAATTCGGGCAACGGAAACGGCCGTCGTTGCGGTTGAAGATGGCTTCATGCGTCGTGCGGCCGCGCTCGGCCGGCACGTCGTAGCTGTCGCGGCCCTCGCCGTAGTAGATGGAGAACTTCGCCGTGGCGTCGATGTGCTGCAGGCCGCGGTCGAGGAGCGAGTGTGCCGCATCGTTTTCACCCATGAGGCGGTGACCAAGCTGGTGCGCCACCATCAGGATGCGAACCGAGCGGATCGTATCGACGAAGAGCGAGTGCGGGCCGTTGAACGAGTAGATGTAGCCGCCGCCACCGTTGATGGTGGACCAGCGCGACGCCTGCACGGCGCCGGAGGCTTTCAGCGCGAGTTCGCAGAAATCGACGTGCGTCGCCGGGAGCTTGCCCTCGCGTTGGAGGCGCAGCCAGTTGCCGTAGGTCGAGAGGTTGTTGAAGCCATGGTCGTGCACGCCGACGTGTGAGACGTGCGAGGCCATGCGTTCGACCGTGAGTTTTTGCGCAGCATCGGCGAAGCGCTTCTCGCCGGTCGCGTCGAATTGGAGAAAGCCGGAGCCGTAGTTGAAGCCCTCGGTCCACTCGGTCCAGCCGCGCGCGGTGTATTTGCCGGCGACGGTGAAGACGGGCGAGCCCTTCGCGGGATCGTAGCTGCGGAAAATGGAATCGATCTTCGAGCCGGAGAGTTGCCAGAAGCGCGTCAACGCGGGCGCGAGCGCGGCGGGTTGGAGGGTGGAGTCGATTTGCATGGGGAAGAAAGCGGGCGGCGATCAGTAGCGTTTCTCTTTACGGAGGTGGAGGATCACGAACTGCGAATCATCGAGCGCCTCGTAAGTGTGCCGCTGAATCGCGTCGAACTGGATGCTCTCCCCTGCCCCGAGGACACACTCCTCATGCGGCAGCGTCAGGCGCAGTTTGCCTTCGGTGACCCAGCAAACCTCGGTGTCGTCGTGATGGATCTCGGGACGATTCACCTTCGCGCCGGCGGGCGCGCTGCCGAGGTGCGCGACGACGTTCGCGTATTTAATCTGGCGAAATTTAAAATCGCCTGAGCGATAAGCTTTCTCGTCGGTGCGGTGCGCGAGCTGCGACTCCGCCATCGCCATCAGGTCGGTCGCACTGAGCCCAAACGCGCGCGCGAGCCGATACAGCGTCTCGAGCTCCGCCGATTGCTGGTTGCGCTCGAGCTTCGAGATGACCGCCACCGACACGCCCGACGCTTCGGAGAGCTGCGCCAGCGTCATCTCCCGTTGCTCGCGGAGCGTGCGCAACACGGAGAAATCGAACTGGGGCGCCGGGGTTGGCATTTTTCGTCAGCGATAAATTTCAGGACGTTTATGGCTGTCAACGAAAATGCTGACGCCACCCTTTTAGCGCCTGGGCACGGCCGTGCCGTTGATACTGGCCCCGAAAAACAATTCGCCCCGGTGAACTTTCGTTCACCGGGGCGAGAGAGTGGCGCAGCCGTAGGGAGTCGAACCCCAAACCTTATCCTTGGCAGCGAAATGGCCAAATGCTTATCAATCGTTTTATTACCTAATTATCAGCACCTTCCTGCATCAGAATGTTTAGCCCTCAGAATGTCACGTGATGTCACAAAATAGCCAGAAAACCTCATTTCCGGCAACAATTGGTCAACAATCGCTCGGCTCACTTCTCAGCTCGGCGAGCGACCCGGGGTTGCTTTAGGCGCGCTAACGCTTTGGCGTTCGCTACGTCTGTATGGCGCCGGATCGCCGCGGAAGGAGGTCTCCCGGCGCGACGATCAAACGCAATCGCCGCATTTAGCACCTTCGTTCGACCATCGTTAACCCCGCGGGCCCGCTGGACCGATGGACATGCTTCTAGGCGATCAAGCAATTCGTGCGCGAAGTTCTGGTCTCCTTTGTCTTCGAGTGCCGCCATGATTTCGCGAAAGCCTGGCTGCAACTTTGAGGCCTCGATCCCCCATCGCTGAAGAAATCTCTCAATCTCGTCACGCACACAGCCAAGCAAGAGTTGTCCATTCACCCCGTGTTCTGTTGCAGCACAGTAGCCAGCCATCGCATCAGCAAACACGTGCAGCACCCGATACGGATGAAAATCGTCAGCCCCTCGTAAGCCGGGGTTATCTACAAAAGGCGGCGCGGCAGAATCGTCGCCCAGCAGGAATGCGACGCTAACCCCAGTCGCTCGTGCTATGTCTAACGCCATCGCCGCGGGGAGCTTCTTGCTGCCGCTCTCGACCTTTTGAAGCATCGCCACTCCGTGACCGATCATCGCAGCGAAGTCCTTCGCTTTCATGCCAGTGGCGATTCTCACGGCCACCACCGGGTTTGATAGGTTCGGTTGACGAGGCATGGCTGGAAGTGGACCTAGGTCCATAACAAGGTCCGCAACCGCATGGACGCAATCCTTAAAGCTCACGAGAATGCAGAGGAGCTAAGGACACATGAGCACTGCACATCCCACCGCGCAGCCGACTGCCGAGTATGTTTCAGCCGAACGTCTCGGCCTGATGTTCGACCCGCCATTGTCGATCGCGACGATACGCCGATTTCAGACGCGCCGCGTAATCCCGTTTGTGCGGCTCGGCCGCCGCGTCCTCTTCTCCCCTGCCGCAGTGCGGCGCGCCCTCGAAAGCAGGCACACCGTCCGTGCGCGGGGCGAGGATGCTGCGGCATGAACACCTGGCGAGACTGTATGACCGACGCGGGCGCACTGACCGACGCGCTACGGAATGCAGTGGCACATTTCAACAATCTGCCGCTGCACGACCACGCGGGTCGCGCTACCGCGCATCGCGAGATCGTCGAACTCCGCGAACAAATCCACGCGGCCGGCGGGAAGCCCAAGGAACTTGCCTATGCAGCCTGAAAGCGAAAAGCACCTCGATCCAGCGATATTGGCGTGGAATCCGCCGCGGGCGGTAGATGACGAGCATCGCGCGATGTGGGCGGACATCGTCAGTGTGATGCCGGCGTCCCGGCTCATCTTGAATAACGTTCCGGTCATCGTGGCAGCCACCCGGCTCAAGGTGAAACTTAACTCGGGCTGCGACGATACGGAGACTCTCGCGGCGCTTAGCGACCTACTCCACTTCCTCGGACTCACACCTGAATCCGCGGGCGCGGTGCGCGGCGGGCGCGAATACGATCTTCCATCGGGAGGCGAGGCGTCATGAGCACCGTCCATTTGCAGCGCCGATGCGAAGAGCTCCGTGCAAAGTATTCGCGCCGCGGCGGGCGGATGTTTTCCAGCGACATTGCGCTCGAGGAAGGCTGCAGCACGGACACTGCCGTGCGAATGATGAACAGCGGGGACCTCGGCGAGCTGCACGCGCGCAACAAGCGCGTCAAGTGGGTGCTCGTCGAGGGCTACTGCGACTATCTCGCGACGAAGACCGTCGTCCTGAAGGCCTCGGCGTGAGCCCGAATTTGCACTTTCTCCTAGTGTTGAGTGTGGGCGCCCTCGCGGCATCCGTGTTCTGGATTCGCCGCGAGGCGCGCCTTCGCCGACACCACACCGCGCAGGTCGAGAAATACCGCTGCCTGCTCACGCAGATGCTATCGCATCACGTGGAGTTCCGCGGCGGGCGCTCCGGTCCCGAAGTCCGCACCAGCGGCGGCGCGGCCACGAACAAGGATACCTGCGATGGCGAATAGTTCTCCATCAGCCGCCGAAGCTCGGCAAAACGACGGACTCGATTCGCTCAACGGCATCGAACTCTCGATAGGCATAGCCGCCGCTCCATTTGCCGCAGCGGGGATGGACACCGCTCAGGCGATCCGTCGTGCGATAGACCTTCTGCAAGCCGTGCCCGCGACGCGCGCACTCGTTGCGCGAGAGGTATGAGATCGTTCAGAATGCGAACGCCATCCGCGTTCTGGAGAAGCTGATCGCCGATCTGCCGCGCCTGAAGCAGCACTGGGCAGCACGGCTCGAAAAGCTGCGGAAGTCGGCGGGCGCGCCTTTTGACGCCGAGTCGGCGCCGGCGGCCACTCATGCCGACACGGCCTCCCAGACGCCGCCCGAGGTTGTCAGTCTCGAGGGCGTGACGATTTCGGATGTCCACAAGCTGATTGACGAGGGCCGCCTCACAGCGGCACGGGCCCTCGAGTTGGAGCGCAAGACGCGGCGGCCGCGGCCGAATCTGATTCAGCAGCTCGAGCAGGATACAGCCGCATTGAGGAGGCGGCAGCGTGAGCGCCGACGCAGCATGAACTGGATCAATTTGCAGGTCTCCTTTGTCCGCGCGCCCGAATATGTCGGCAGCAAGCCCGTCGAGCGCGCCACTTGGTTGAACGTCCTCGCCTACTGCATCGAGCACGAGAACGGCGGACGCATCGCCGGCGGCGCCTTGTGGAAAGACCGCCAGTGGCAGCAAGCGGCCGGCGTCACCGCACGCGAGGTGCGCGCGGCGTCGAAGTTGATCACGATAGAGGGCGATGATGTCGTGGTCGCCTCCTACCCGATCGACAAGGAGCGCGAGGTCCGGGCGAAGCGCATTCAAGCGAAGGACGCCGCGCGCACCAGGTGGGACAATGCACCACGGAATGCGCCACGCATAGCGCCGTGCAATACGTCTGGCACTGCGAAAGAGAAAGAGAAAGAGAAAGAGAAGGAGGAAGGTGAAGTTGAAAATACCCATGAGGCGGGCGTCTTCGCTTTCCCCGGAAATGAAGCCGCGCTCGCGCTGGAGAGCGCCCGGCCGGCAAAGCCGGCGCGGCCGCGAGATGTGCTTTTCGAGGCGCTGGCCAGAGCAGAGGGAAGCGACCCATTGCAACTCACGAAGGCGGGCGCACGCGCGATCGGAGTCGCATTGGCGGAGATTCGCCGCGCCTCGCCCGAGGTGACGGTCTCCGAGATCCAAAACCGCGCGGCTATCTATCGCAAGGTCATGAGCCACGGCTGCACCCTCACGGCGGCGGCGCTTGCCAAGCACTGGGCCCGCTGCTCTGGCGCGCCTGTCGGCAAGGTTGCAAACGAGAAACCCGCTCCGGTGCCATCCGAATGGGTCGCATGGCTCGACGAGAACATGCCGGCGAGTGACGACAGCGCTTGGTCGCAGCTCACCGCTGCGAAGAATCTGCAGTCATTCACGCTGATGCCGGCGAGTTGGCAGGACCGCTGCCGTGTCGAACTGCAGCAGAGCGAGCCTGCTCTGGCGACGGGGGCGGCCAAGCACTCCAGCGCTCGGCGCGGCGGTGCCGCACTTCACGCCTAGCTGAACCGCTCTTCACAAACCCTCCAAACCGCACACCGATAATCTGAACTCATGACCATCACCGAATATCGCAGAATCCACGCACCGGGCACTCTCGAGCGACGTTTCACCACAGGCGGACAGATTGCGCGCCGGGCCGCGCCAGTGGGCATGAACGCAAATACGATCGCCGGCTACGCCGCCAAGTTCGGCGAACGCTCCGAAAATTTCGGCGACTCGTTCCTAAAAATCTTCGAGGTGATCGAGCCCGGCTTCTTCGACCGCGTCCTCAACGATGACGTGCGGTGCCTTTTCAACCACGACGCGAACAAGATCCTCGGTCGCACGCCAGGAACGCTCACGCTTCGGCAGGACCGCACGGGCCTCTACTACGCGTGCGAGACCGAGCCGGAGATCACGTATGCGAGCGACCTGTTGCTTTCGCTGGATCGTGGTGACGTGACGCAGTCGAGCTTCGCTTTTCGCATCCGCCCCGGCGGTGATCGTTGGGTTGAGACAGGCGACAGCGAAGTGATCCGCTACCTCGTGAAAGGCGGCTGCGAACGTCTCTACGATGTGTCGCCCGTCACCTACCCTGCTTACCCGTCAGCAACGTCCGGCGTGGTGAGTGCGGGCGTGGCACGATCAGCCGCTGAAATCGCGCAGCGCCACGCACACATGCGCCGACTACTTGACCTCGCAGCGCTGGAGACATGACGGTCGCGGGCTCGCCTGTGCCCAACCGATACCGACCACACGCCACCCCACACACCAACAACTTACGACATAAACAGGCTCAGGCGGGAGGGGGTGGGTCAAATCCTTCAGCGAAAACACTGCGAGACCGACCCGGTAGCCAAATTTTCATTTCCACAAAATACGCGTGAGCCGCCGCCGCCCGCGCGATCCACAAAACGAGATATTTGTAAATGAGC
Source organism: Candidatus Didemnitutus sp. (assembly GCA_041906465.1). Taxonomy (GTDB): domain Bacteria; phylum Verrucomicrobiota; class Verrucomicrobiia; order Opitutales; family Opitutaceae; genus Didemnitutus. Next base: position 483,184 of record JAYRJE010000001.1, read on the forward strand.
CGCCCGCGCACCCCAACAGCGATTCTTGTCGCTAAAGGCGCCTTCGACAAAAACCCGAAGCGGGCGCGCGGGCGCGAACACGAACCGCGGCCGCGCGGCGCGATTGGAAATCCGCCGGACGATCTTCCCGCGGACGTGCTGGCGTGCTGGCACGACATCGTCAGCTGCGCCCCACCTGGCGTTCTCACCAGCTCGGACCGAATTGCCGTGCGCTCCGCCGCCCGCTTGCTCGCCCGCGAAAATAAAGGAGCGATTTCAACCGGTGAACGAGGGCAGCTTCACCGACTCCTCGACTCTTTCGGAATGACCCCCAAAGGCCGAACCTACATCAATGCTCCCAATCAAGACGAAGAAATCGCCACCAGCATCGCTGCCATCTGACGGGCTTACGCAAATCGAGAGCTTCCCAGCGGCGCTGAGTCAGATCTCTTCTGATGCGCCTGAGCACATCACCAAACTGAGCGACGATGCACAGCAGGTGTGGAACGAACTCCTCCGCGCGCTACCAACGAGCTCGCGTGATGCGCGATTCAGCATGTTCTTTGAAGCGCTCGTTCGGACGATCATCCGTAGCCGGAGATGCGGCGCGATGACGGTGGAGGAGGCCTTTGTAACGCGAAACACGATGTGCGATTTTCGACTCGATCCAGCAAACCACAAGCAGCTGTTCGCGCCGTGCCGGATGAACGCAACAGCGGAAAGCGCGCTCTACGGTCAACACGATCTTGGAGTTCAGCCAGGCTGATTCTTCGTAGCTCGCCGCGGAAGTCTGCCGGAAAGAAAAAAGGCCGCCTGCTGGCGGCCTTCCTTCTCTCGACGGGGGCGGTTCGCTAAAGTGTCAGCGGCTCACCAAAAACCGCGCAAGATACGAAGCCAGCTGCGGCTCCGGACTCGATGCCGAAGGCCTCCGGATTCCACATCGCGATAACCCATGAGGAATTTCCTGCATGCTGCCGCAGAAGTGTGGATTCCTGCTCGATGACGCGCGCGAGTTCGTCGCGGCACATCGAGGTAGGCAACGCCACCCACGTGATTGCCTCGACCGCCCGGACGGCATCGGCGCGGCAGCGAAAATGATGTGCTGCGGTCACGGCGGCGCGCTGCCGCTCGATCGGATCATAATGGGCAGGAGCCAGCACCAGACCGTGGAACGAACTGCAGCGAGAGGCGTGCTGAGCAAGAACATGGAAAACTTCTGCGGGCGTTGGGCGGGTATCACTGGCAGCGGCAGGGCCAAACTCGGCGGCGGGCATCCCGGGGCACCCGAGGTTTGGGGCGCATACGACAAGGGTCTTCGTCGACTGTGTCGGCTCTACGCCGCTGTGGCACCCGAACTCGCGCTCTTCCCGCCCATTGGCGTCCAGGTATCCAGCGGCTTGCGCCTCACGCCGGGCGGCGCGCGCCATGCCGTCGCGCACGTCCTTCACGCGATACTTGCCGGCCGCGTAGGGGCGCACGCGGATTTTCTCCAGCGTGCGATAGACCGCGCTCTCGCTCTCGCACGCGAGCACCCTGCGAAGGTCGGCGAGCGTGTAAGTTTCTTCAGCAGTCGAAAGCGGCCGCTTTTCTGCGGCAGCTTGCTCAATGATTTTCCTCGCGCGATTCCGGCGGCTACTCGTGTTCATGTTCTCCTCCAACGGAGGGGCGCCCGCCGCGCGGGGTGACAAGCGGCAGAAGCTGCCGCCCAGGCGATGCCTGCCCGCGCGAACGGACGCCCCAAAGGGTTCCGATGGATGGATGCTTCATTTTTTTCGACTTTGTCGGCGGCGCCTTGTCACGGGAGCCGATAACGGATTGAGAGAATGTTCTGCCGCAGCGATCGCTCAAGGCCAATCCGGCTACACCGGCCGTTTACATTCGTAACGCCTCGCCTACACTGCAGCCATGAAAGACCTCTCCTCTCGCTGGGCGGCGTTCGCCGAGCAGCTCGCCGATGTTTTTGCCGCGCGCGTTGCCGAGATGATCGCTCACCGCGTCGCGAGAATCGTTCTCGATCGGCTCACCTACGTGCCGCTCCCCATCAAAGAGACGTTCACGGTGAACGATCTTCGCGACGTTCTCGCATGCGAGAGCGATTCGGCGGTTTACCGCACTCTGGAACGGCTTCGGGTTTGCGCATACACGCCAGGGAAATATCGCCGCCGCGACGTGCTCGAGGGTATCGCGAGAGCATCGTTTAGCGCGCGTCAGGCTCGCGGGTGGGAGTCCCTCGCCCGAATCTATCGCCGTGGCCCAAACGAATAGCAGCCCCCGTCGGACGATCAATAATCCTGCGGCGGCTGTCAGCACCACGCCGCGGAAATCCGCCTGCTGGCCGAGCGGCAGATGGGCGAGTTCCTAAAGGCGATGCCAAAGGCGACTGGCGCGGCTGGTCACGCCGGCCCCGGTCGCGGAAACGCGGTGCCAATTGGGAACCGCGTTTCTGAAACGCCGACCCTCCGCGAAATCGGCATCACGAAGAAGCAGAGCGCGACCGCGCAGAAGCTGGCCCGAATTATTGCTCAGCCCGACTACGCTCGGGCAGCGCGGGACCGTTCAATTCCACTCTATCGGAGCGACACACTCGGGGCAATCGTTGCGTGCGTTGTTCACGATCGGGCACACGCGCGTCGAGGTCATCATCGGCGCGGGGAATGATGAGCATAGCATCCGCAGGCTCTTCGGTTCAATCGGCCCGGGTGTGATCCAGGCGCGGGCGGCGAGTTCGCCCATCATCACCGGCATGCGGTTGTGAACCGGCTCTACGAGTTCATTGGGGGCCGTCGTGAGGACAAGAAATCCTTCCACGAACTCGTCGGTGGTCTCTTCCCAAATTCCGGCAATCCAGAATGCCTCCCAGCCTGCGACCCGAAACAGGTATGGCGTTTTGGGCTTAGTCTCCGCGGACCACTCGAAGAAGCCGCACGCCGGAACGAGGCATCGGCGGTTCTGTGCGGCGTCTTTGAACCGCGTGAATGCGAGGCGCTCCGAACGCGCGTTGATGGTTTGCACCGGCAACGAGTCCTCGTTGATCCAGCCGACTCCCCAGCGCATGAATTTCGCCTCCGGCTCGCCGGCGCTGTTCGCAACTACGACAGGAACCTCTTGGGTGGGGGCAACGTTGAAGCGGCGCACGAACTCTGTATCGGTCTTCACCCCGAGCTGACGATAGAGCTCACGAAGGGCAGCGGTGTTCTGGAGCGTGTAGCGGCCGCACATGAGGGCACGATAGAAAAAGAAGAGATTCGCGCCAGCGTCGATTGCGCGCTCAGGTAAATTCCGAGGGCAGATCGTCGAGCCCATATCTCGACGCGAGGCCCGCGCGACAAAGCTCGAGTGCCAACTCGAACTGCGGCGTGCCGGCACAACGGGGCGTTAAATCAGCTGGCCTCGCATACCCTCCGGGCCGCGATAAGTGTAGCGCGCGTCGAGTTGGGGCGCCGCGCGCACAGGATTCGCGACCTGCGGTCCGTTTGTGAATGGCAAATGCGGCCCGGCAACAACCTCAGCAAGTCCGTCGCGCACGAGGCGGTCCATCAGCGTTGCAAGTGGACCAGGGGTCGGCACCTCCCAGCCATTCGCCAAGACGTGCTCAGCGTGGAGGCCACACTTGAAATGGTCGGTCCACGTCGAGCGATCGTCGATCAGAACTTCGATCATTCCATACGGCGGCCATGGCACCCGCCGAACGCGCAGCGTTTGGGTGTAGCCGCGCCACTGCACCGTGACGGGGGGCGAAACGAGAAGCCGGTAGATGGCGAAGCATTCTCCGCGAATGCGCATGCGTGTTCATTTGAACACTATCCAACACCTCGCAAGCTCTCTCTCTTTTTGCCAGGTGACGGTGTATCCTGCCCACATGTCCAAACGCATCCGCCTCCTGGCTCCCGTGAATCGAAGCATCAATCTCAATGCAGGCCGTGACGGCAGCTACTCGATCGAGATACACCCAGTTCCTACGCCTTCTTTGCGTGATCCAGTGCCGTTCCTCTACTTCATCAGTGCGCAAGGCGCTAACGGGAAGCCATCCGTTCCGCTTTCTGACGGGAGACCAACGCCGGAAGAAGCTCAGCGCGATTGGATATTCGGATTTGAAACGCCCGCCGACATTGACCCCGTCGCAGGGCGGATTGTTCTCGCGCTGTTGGCCACGGGATTCGCCTCGGAAGCGTGACCGCATCCGACTTGCAACCGGTTGCAGTTCTGCGAGGCTACTCCGCGCAGCGCCAGGGCCATGGAGTTGCTCCACCACAACCATGGCCGCACTGCGCACCCCAGTTCGCTGAGCGGCCGCAACCTCAGCAAACTAATGAAATCTGGCATCTACCATGTGCGGTTCTCGTCGATGATCGGTGATCACGGAGAGGGCCTTGCGGTGTTCAAGGACGGGACGGTCAACGGCGGCGATCACGGTTATCTCTACCTCGGGACATTTCAGCGATCCGGCGGCATCGTATCCGCGACACTCCGGGTAAAGCGTTGGAATCACTCAGTGGCATCGGTTTTCGGTCCATTGTCCGAGTTCACGCTCGAGTTGGCCGGATCGGTTACCGCCGACGATGCGACGTTCCGCGCGAGCGGGCCTGTTGCAGAAAACCGTAATCTTCGCATCGAAGTCATGGGGAACCGGATTGCTGACGCGGTCTGATTTCCGCTTGACATATTCCTGTGTGGAATATCCATGAAGCCCGCCAACCACATGTCACCTTCCCAGTGGCAAGTTGAACCGACGGACCAGTTCGAGAAAGACTCGAAGTGGTATGAAAAGAAACGTCCGGCTGAACTCGCTGCTGTTTTGAACAACCTAAGTCGGTATCTTACACTCCTAAACCACGCAAAGAACGCAGCTTGCGTGCAAGCGGGATACCTGCACAACGAGCCCCATGGGGTCCGCGCGATCGATCAAAGCGCTGGGGGCAAGAACCTGCAGGAAACTCGCCTTTATACCTACGCAGACGACAAAAAGCGGGTCTTATACCTTATTACCATTGGTAATAAATCGGAGCAACCTTCCGATATACAGCTCTCAAGTGTGTTCGTTTCCTCGCTGCGAGAGAGCGCACAATCATAACCACCTCTTGCCATGGACTCCCAACCTCAGAAATCCGCACCAAAATCCACCGGCCGACGCTATTCGTCGGTCCAGGAACTGATCAAGGGCGAGCGGCTGTCGACCGAGGTCAGTGCTGACGTAAAGAAACTCTGGGAAGAAACCCGGATAGCGCGCGTGCTTGCTGGCCTTCGCTGTAAAGCGGGCCTGACCCAATCGGAAATGGGTGATCGGCTCAACCGCACACAAGGCGCGATTTCAAAACTTGAAAGCGGCCGCGACGAAGATCTCACCCTTGGCGAGGTTCGCGCCTACGCGACAGTTCTTAACGAGCGAGTCGGACTGCTGTTCGGCCCGCCAATGAACCACGTTGAGGCAATCAAAGCCCACGCTGAAGCGATGCGTCGGCACATGCACGACCTCGCCAAGATCGCTGGCCAAGACGAGCAGCTCGAGAAGGAGATCCAAGCGTTCTTCGGCGAAGCGCTGTTCAATATTCTGACCATCCTCGCCTCGTCGCTGGGTCAACTGCCGGACAAAGGGGATGGAATCATGATCCAGCTCCTCGGATCAAAGTCGGGCTCTGCGCCTGCGGTGAAAACCGAAGAGCGATCGGAGCGAATGGCCGCCTCTCCTTGCTAAGAGCCTCCCACGATCGACAGACCGTGGGCGCTTGCCTGAAAAAAAGAAACCGCCCTAATTTGGGCGGTTTTTTGTCGAGAGCGTGTGATTTCCGTGTGAACCGGTCCTCACTGCGCCAATTTCCGAGTGAAAATTGGCGCCCTCACGGGGCACAAATCGCGCCAGTCGTCGCGCCAGGCGCCCTAGGTTAGAAAACTGGCTCTCCATCGGCCGACACTGCGGGCTTCGGTCGGGGTGATCGCTTGCTCAGCTCCCACGACATTTCCAGAGCTTGGACTTGGTATTCCGCTTCATCGCAGACGATTGTTGGCGCGATGCTGAAGAACTGTCGTGCTTCTTCCTCGGTGGCAGGACTGTGGTAATGCTTCGCGATTACTCCCTCGGAAGTGCCCGCCTCCAAGGCCGCTAACCCGACACTGTGGAATTTCCCGATGTGGTGCGAAATGAATGTATGCCTCAGCACATCGTGCTCCAGTTTGTGGGCGTCGCGAATCTTCTTGATTCGTTTGTCGGCGTTCGTGGGCAAAATCGGATACTTTTCGATCGGGTAAGCCTCGAGCCACGCCCGAAGGCTAGGATAGATTGTAACCTCGCGCCGGCGCTTAACTTTCGAAACCTCGGCCGGAACGATAATCTTACCGAGCGAAAGGTTAACATTTTCGAAAAGCTTTGGGTGCTTCGCGAAATCCGCGATTTCTCCATCTTGAAGTGAGGGCCTGATCCCCGCGAACAACGTCAGCACAAAGTAAGGGACGAGCTCGGCATTTTCCGGCTTCACAACTTCGCGCATTAGTTCGAGCGCTCTTAGTGGGGTTAAGGTGATCGGATCCCCAATCTCCCACTCCTGCGTATTCACCTCCGAGAATGGATTATTGTCGATGAATCGGCGAGGTGGCATCTGACACCAGGCAAAGAAAGCATGCAGGACCCCTCGCAGGTTGTTCCACCGCTTAGGTGACAACGGTTCCGCCTCGGCCCCCTTCGGTGCGCCCCTCCGGACTGCTCGTCGGTTTAGCATGTATTCGAATGCGTGATCGCCCAGAAATTCATGTGGCGGGGTGTCGCCGTTGATTTCGCTGAACTCATCAAGGTCCGCCTTTAATGTGCGATAGTATGCCCGAGACGCTTTTTTGGTCGTGGCGCTTCCCAGCTCCTTCTCTTTCAGAAATTCAGAGACCAGCTGGCGAATGGACTTGTCTGTTCGCGGAGGATGAAACGTGCGGATGAAATGCTCGACTGCCAGTGCGAGCGGATGCGCGGTGCCGACGATTAGTTTCGGATGACGACTGATGCGCTGAAATGCCTCCTCCGCCTCCCGCACTTGCTCCGCCGTGAGGTGAGTATTCTTGGGCCCTTCGCCATCAAAATTAGCAGCCTCGATTTCAAGTCTCTGCTTCTCGGCGGCGACGACTGCGCGGTCCTGATTTTGGAATCGCACCCGCACTCCACGACAATCTTTGCCGGTCAGCTTGTAGGTGACGTAGGTGAACTTGCGACCGCCAACTGTTGCGGCTACCTTCTTCGCCTTAATGGCGAGTTTCAGATTCATTCCGGGGAACTGTTGCCATGACTGTTTGGCAACAATTCCCCCGGATTCAATGCCTCAGAGGAGGAAAGTGGCGCAGCCGTAGGGAGTCGAACCCCAAACCTTCTGATCCGTAGTCAGATGCTCTATCCAATTGAGCTACGGCTGCGTAACAGAGTGGCGAACTAAGCGAATTTCGTCCGAGGGCCGCAAGCAGAATTTTTCAGGAAGGCCGGTTTCCATGACGACCTTATCTGCCGGACCGTCCGCGTTCACTCGTGGCCTGAGCGCCTTCGCCGGATTCGCACCACGATGGCGACGATCACGATCGCAACGAGCGCGCCCGAGACCAGGAGCGTGTAAGACTGCGAACGCGCGAGCACGCGATCGAGTTGCTCCAGGTCGTCGTGGAATTCAGCCCAGAGCCAGTGTCCCAACCAGACGAAAAACGGCACGCTGATCAGTGCGGCCAGCCCATCGAAGAAAAGAAATTTCCAATACCGCACCTTCATTGAACCTGCGGTGAAAAAGACCGGCGCGCGCAACCCGGGCAGAAAACGCGCGACGAACAGCACCATCGAACCGAAGCGGTGAAAGTAGGCCTCGACCCGTTCCTGCTTCGCCGGCGAGAGATAGCGCTGAAACCAGTGCGTCGCCAGCAGGCGCTGTCCGAGGTAACGCCCCGTGAGAAAAATCGTCGAGTCGCCGATCATCACGCCCGCATACATCACGCCACTCACGCTCAACCACGACCGCCCATCGATCTGGCCCAGCGCGCCGGCGGAGATCAGCACGACGTCCTCCGGCAACGGCAGGCCGAGTCCGCACAGGATCAACACGCCGAACGGCCCCCACAACGCCAGGGGCGAACCTTGAAAATATCTGATCAGCGTCTCAAACATGCCTCGCGCGCATCAAGGAGTCCGGCGTTCCGCATCGTGACAAGCGCGCTTTCGCCGCTGTCGAATTTCATGCGACACGCCAGTCGAGCAGCTCCAGTTGCAGCGTTTTGCGTCCGGCGTAGAAGTTCCAGTTCAGCTGCACCGCCAGCTCCAGCGGCTGCCCCATCGGCGGCAATTTCTCCGCGAGTTTCCAGGCCACGCCACTCAGTCGACGTCCCTGCACGTCTTCCGCCGTGAAGCGAAAATGTTGCTCCTTGAAAATTTCCGGTCGCGAGCGCAGCCGCAGGCCGCGCACGCCGAAAATCGGCTCGGGGTTCCCCTGGCCGAACGGGTGCAGCTGATCGAGCTCGTCCATCAATCGCTCGGTGATCTGCTGCCCGTCCAGCCAGCCGGCCAGTTCGATCACCGGTTCGCAGGCATCGAGCCCGCGCCGCGCCCGGATAACCTCGTTGAATTGCGTGCGGAAGTCTTCGATCCGTGCCTTGCGCAGCGACACGCCCACCGCCATCGGATGCCCGCCCCAGCTTTCAAGGTGGGCCTGACAACCGCCGAGCAGCTCCACCAGGTTCACCCCCGCCACCCCGCGACCGGAGCCCTTCGCCAGATCGCCTTCATTGCCCAGCACGATGGCGGGGCGGTTGAACTTGCGCGAGATGCGACCAGCAACGATGCCGACGACACCGGGGTGCCAAGCCTCGTCAAACAACACGAAGCCACACGCGTCCGCGAACTGCTTCTCGACGTAGGCTTCCGCCTGCTCGGTGATGAGCCGCTCGATATCCTGCCGCTCCTTGTTGAGGTCGTCGAGTTGCTGCGCGGCGTTGCGGCAGAAGGCGGCATCCTGACTGAGCAGCAAATCGACCGACAGCGATGCGTCGGCCAGACGCCCGCTGGCGTTGATGCGCGGTCCGAGGCGAAACGAAACATCGACCGGCGCGAGGCCGTTCTCCGGCTTCAGGCCCGCCACGCTCATCAGCGCGCGCAAGCCCGGACGCTGCGTGCCGGCGAGCACGTGCAGGCCGTGCTTGGCAAAAATGCGGTTCTCCCCCGCCAGCGGCACGAGGTCGGCGATCGTGCCCATCGCCACCAGGTCCAGATAGTCACGCAACCGAATTTCCATCACGCCGGGATAATTCTGCGCGCGCAGCTGCTTGAGCAGACCGTGCAGCAGCTTGAAAACGAGGCCCACCGTGCAGCAGTGCCTCCACGAGTGATCGTCGGCGACGTTATGCACGTGCGGATTGATCAGGAGCGCGTCGAACGTCGGCGTTTCCTTCGAGCGGTGATGGTCCACCACGATCACGTCCACGCCGAGCCCGCGCAGATGCATGACCTCGTCGTGCGAGTTGGTGCCGCAATCGAGCGCGATAAACAGATCGGGTTTGGCCACCTCGAGCGCGCGATCGATCGCGATGCGCGTGAGACCGTAGCCCTCCTCGAGCCGGCGCGGCACCACGTAGCGCGGCTGCAAGCCGAGCCGGCGCAACACGTCGACAAGCAACGTCGTGCTGCTGACGCCGTCGACGTCGTAGTCACCGAGCACGATCACGTTCTCGCGCCGCTCCAGCGCGCGGATGAGGCGCGCGACGGTAGCGTCGAGATTCGCGACCAGAAAAGGGTCGCCGAGCGTTGCCAGCGCAGGCTGGAGGAACCGCGTGCATGGCTCGGGCTCGACGTGGCCGATGCGCATCAGCAGCTCGGCGACGATTTCGTTCGTGCCGAGCTGACGCGCAAGGTCAGCCACGCGTTCCGCGTGGACCGGTGTGTAGTTCCAGCGCATGGCCTGAGGGGCGCGCGCTGCCGCGGCTGATTCCGCGCTTGCGGGAACCAGCTGAAGCGAGCGTGAAGCGCCCGATCAGCTTATTCCGAAGCGCGGGAAGAACCGGCCCACTCGTATTTGGGCGCGATGTCGTGGTGAGCCTCGACGTGTTTGCGATCGCCCTTGTGCCACCAGTAGAAGACCGGGCAGGCGATGAAGAGCGACGAGAACGTGCCGGTGAGGACGCCGATCAGGAGCGTGAAGGCGATGTCGTTCACTTCGCCGCCGGTGACGAGGAGCAGCACGACGGCCGTCAGCAACGTGGTGCCACCGGTGATCACCGTGCGGGAGAGCGTGAGGTTCAGCGAGCGCGTGACGATGTCGCGGAGCGAGCCGGTCGGGTTGAGCTTCAACTCCTCGCGGATGCGGTCGAACACGACGATGGTGTCGTTGATCGAGTAACCCATGACGAGAAGGATGGCCGCGACCATCGAGGCGTTGAACTGGCGATCGAAGAGCACGAAAAGACCAATCGTCATCAACACGTCGTGCACGGTCGAAATGACCGCGCCCATGCCGTAACCGAATTCGAAACGGAACGCGACGTAGATGAGGATCAGCACCAAGGCCCAGAACGACGCCCACAGCGCGTTCCATTGGATCTCCTTACCGACGGAGGCACCGATGGCGGTCGTGCCTTCGTATTTAAACTGCGCGTCCGGGAAGGCCTTCTGCAGCGACTGCGTGAGCTTCTCGCCCTGACCGAAGTTCGTGGTGATCTTCAGCACTTCGAGATCAGAGCCGAGTTGCTTCTGATACACCGGGCTGGCCTCCTCGAAACCAGCCGTCTTCGCAGCCGAGCGCAGTGCACCGACGTCGACCTTTTTGGCGAAGGTGAGCGTGACGGTGTCACCACCGAGGAAGTCGATGCCGTAAACATCCTTGCCCTTGAACACCACGGCGCCGAGGCCGATGACGATGACGAGCCAGGAGCCGATGAACGCCGGCTTCGCGTATTTCAGGAAATCGTAGTTGGTGTTCTGCAGCACCGAGAACATCGGCATCTTCTTCACCGTGCCGCTGTGCACGAGGAGCTCGAGAATGAGCTTCGAAACGACCACGGCCGCGAACATCGTGGTGAAGATACCGATCGTGAGCGTGACGCCGAAGCCCTTCACGGGACCGGTGCCGAGCACGATCATGATCGCGGAGGTGATGAGCGTCGTGAGATTGCCGTCGAGAATGGCGGACCACGCTTTGTCGAAGCCGGCTTCGAGCGCGGTGGAGAGTGATTTGCCGAGCTTCAACTCTTCGCGCATGCGCTCGAAGATGAGGATGTTCGAGTCCACGGACATCGCCAGCGTCAGCACGATGCCGGCGATGCCGGGCATGGTGAGCGTCGCGTTGATGTTCGCCATGACGCCGAGAACGATGAGGACGTTCACGCCCATGCCGATCGCGGCGACCAAGCCGCCGACGGTGTAGAAGAAAAGAATGAACGCGATCGTCAGCACCGTGCCCGCGATGAAGGCATTGCGGCCGCTGATGATGGCGTCGTCCGCCATCGAAGCGCCGACTTCATACTGTTCCTTGATCGAGAGGGGAACATCGAGCGGGTTGTTGAGCACATTGGCCAAATCGATGGCTTCGCGCTGGGAGAAGGAGCCGGAGATTTCCGCGCTGTCGCTCGCGATCTCCTCGCGGACGGTCGGGGCCGAGTAGAGTTTGCCGTCGAGCACGATCGCGAGGCGGCCCAGGCGGCCGGTGCGTTGGTTCTCGTTGGCGATGGCGCGCGTGACGGTGGCGAACTGCTTGCGGCCGGTCTCGGTGAAGCGGAGGATGATCTTGAAGCGGCCGAACTCGTCCATCGTCGGATACGCGTCGGACACCGCCTCACCGGTCATTTCCGGGATGCGCTTCACGTAAAGTTCTTCAATGGAGGTCTCTCCGGTGCGGGATTCGTTCTCGAGTGTCATCACCTCATAGCCCGGCGGCACTTCTTGCGGCGGAGCGGCGTAGGGGTGCACGAGCTTGAAATCGAGGCGCGCAGGCTTCTTCAGGCTGTTGACGACCTCGGGGTTGTCCTTGGTCGAAACGCCGGGCAGCTGCACTTCGATGCGGCTGGTGCCAATCGGGCGGATGACGGGCTCGGCGACGCCGAGGCCGTTCACGCGATTGCCGATGATGTCGATGGCTTTGGTGAGCTTTTCGCGGCGGGCGTGTTCGTCGTCCTTGGCGACGGCGGCTTCATCGACTTCGAGCGTGAAGGCCACACCGCCCTTGAGGTCGAGGCCGAGTTGGAGGCGGCCCTTGGACTGGCGGAGCAACTCGTCGAGGAGGATGTTATTGCGCTTTTCGACGTTCTTGAGGTTTTCCTCGAGGCGGATCTGGGGGAAGAATTGCGAGAGATCCAACTTCTCCTCGCGACCGATCTGCTTGAGCGCGGCGAAGACGCTCGGCGCTTGGCCGCTCTGCACGCGGGCGCTGGCCTTGCCGATCAGAGCGTTGAACTCGGTCTGCTTGGCGCTGGCGGCTTCGCGCACGTATTGCCCGAAGTCACGGTCCTTGATGGGCAACAGGGTGACGACTGACCAGGCGACGATCGCGCCACACAGGATCAGTTTCCAGAGATTACGATTAAGCATGGGTGGGTGTTGTTAAATGGGGATAGCGCGCGCGACGGCGCGACACACCGCGGCCGCACGCCGCGGCGAACCGGCGCTCAGGCGCCGTCCTTCTTGACGACGGTGTGAACGAAGCCTTTGCCAAGTTCGACCTTCTGATTGTCCGCGCCGATGCGAACGACGAAACGATCGTCCTTCACGCTGGTGATGGTGCCGTAGATGCCGCCGGTCGTGACGATTTCGTCACCGGCCTTGAGCGCCGCGAGCATCTTCTCGTGTTCCTTCTGCTTCTTGCGCTGCGGAGCGATGAGCAGAAAATACATGGCGCCGAACATCAGCACCAGCGGCAGCATCTGCATGAGCATCGAAGCGCCACCGGAAGGGGCCGCGGGTTGAGCCTGGGCGAGGAAGAGGGAGAATTTGGTCATTGATTCTTCGACTGTTTTGAAAAATGAAAACGGCGATTAATCGAACCGGCTCAACAAAAAGCAAGCCTAACCCTGATCGTCTGCCTCTCGCACTTTGAAGAACAAATCCGCCTCCAACTGGTCCGCCGCTCAATCTGAGGACCTCTACGGTTTTAAGCGCTGGGGCGCCAATCACTTCTCCGTCGCCAACGACGGCTTCGTCCAAGTCGAGCCGATCGCCGACGGCCGCAGCATCCGCGTGATGGACGTCGTCGACGAGGCCGTGAGCATGGGTCTGAAGGCGCCACTCGTCATCCGCTTCCAGGACAAGCTCCGTCACCGCGTCGTCCAGCTGAACGAGACTTTCCGGAAGGCCATCAAGGATGAGGGCTACAAGGGCGAATACCGCGGCGTGTTCCCCATCAAGGTCAACCAGCTCCGCGAAGTCGTCGACGAGATCGTCGCCGCCGGCAAGGACTTCAACTATGGCCTCGAAGCCGGCTCGAAGCCCGAGCTGATGATCGCGCTCGCGATGCACGAGGGCCAGCAACGCCTCATCATCTGCAACGGCTACAAGGACGACGACTACATGCGGCTCGCCCTCCTCGGCCGCAAGCTGGGCAAGAAGATCATCATCGTCATCGAGCAACTCTCCGAGGTCGACAGCGTCATCCGCCTCGCAAAGGAAACCGGCGTGAAGCCGATGATCGGCTTCCGCGTGAAGCTCCAGACGCGCGGCGAGGGCAAGTGGTCCTCCTCCACCGGCGACAACGCCAAGTTCGGCCTCAACACCGCCGAAGTCCTCTTCGCCGTCGAGAAACTGCGCGCCGCGAAAATGCAACAGGCGCTCCGCCTCGTGCATTTCCACATCGGCTCGCAGGTGCCGAACATCATCACGATCAAAGCCGCCGTGACCGAAGCCGCGCGCTTCTACTGCCAGCTCTCGAAAATGGGTTTCCCGATGGGCTACCTCGATTGCGGTGGCGGCCTCGGCGTCGACTACGACGGCTCGCGCACGAACTTCGAGTCGTCGATGAACTACTCGCTCGACGAATACGCGCGCGACATTGTCTTCAACGTCCGCGAAATCTGCACCGCGATGAACGTCCCGGTGCCCGACATCGTCACCGAGTCCGGCCGCGCCGTCGCCGCGCCCCACTCGATGCTCGTCGTCGAAGTCTTCGAGCGCATCAACAAGCGCGAATCCCTCGGCAAGCAGCATCAGCCGAAGTCGAAGCACAAAATCGTCACGGACATGGAGGTCTTGTTGAAAAACAAGGCCAAGCTCGGCCGCCTCGAGCGCTACCACGACGCGCTGCAGAAAAAGGAAGAGGCCTTCTCGCTCTTCAACCTCGGTTACCTCGACCTCGAGAACCGCGCCGCCGCCGAACAAATCTTCTGGCAGATCTGCGAACAGATCGACAAGGAAGGCAACGCCTCCGGCTACCAGCCCGAGGAACTGCACGACCTCAAGAAACTCCTCGCCGACCAATACGTCTGCAACTTCTCGGTCTTCCAGTCGCTCCTCGACTCGTGGGCGCTGAAGCAGCTCTTCCCCGTCACGCCGCTGCACCGCCTGAACGAGAAGCCCACCGTCAACGCCATCCTCGTCGACATCACCTGCGACTCCGACGGCAAGATCGGCAGCTTCATCGATCTGCAAGACCAGAAGGACTACCTGCAGCTCCACCCGCTGAAGCACGGCCAGTCCTACTACCTCGGCATCTATCTCACCGGCGCCTACCAGGACATCATGGGCGACCTCCACAATCTCTTCGGCCGCGTGAACGAAGTGCACGTGTTTCTCGAAGACGACGAGCCCAACGGCTTCTACATTGAAGAAGCGCTCGCCGGCTCCCGCGTCGCCGACGTCATCGAGGGCGTGCAATACCAGTGGGAAGAACTCTGCCGCCGCGTAAAGCAACAGATCGACCACGCGACGAAGAAGGATCTCATCAAGCCCCGCGAAGGCGTGCGCCTGGTCGAGTTCTACGAATCGCAGATGCTCGCGAAGACCTACCTGAATATCGTCCCAAAAAACGGGAAGAAAAAGTAGCGCCGGGATGAACGGAAACAGGTAGGGCGAGTCATCCCCGACGAGCCGCGCCCGCGCTCCAAACGCGCCCCAAACTACCCACGCCGCGCACACATACCGCGCTTCCGTCGCCTCGCTTGGCCGCTTCTGCGCGCCAATTGTGGGCAACACACTTTCCGCTCGCGCCGCGCGTCGCGACGAATTGCGCTCGTGCGCATGCACCTCCCCCGCGCTGCTGCGCTGTGTGCCACGCTGTTGCTCGCTCCCCTCGCCGCTCTCGCGGCTGACGACCGGCCGCTCTACCGCGACGCGTCCCAACCCGTCGAGGCCCGCGTCGCCGACCTCTTCTCCCGGCTGACGCTCGACGAAAAACTCGCGCTGCTCGGCGGCGACCGCGAGTTCTACATTCGTCCGCTTCCGCGCCTCGGCCTGCCCGAGATCAAGATGGCTGACGGTCCCGTCGGCGTCCGCAACTACGGTTCGTCCACCGCCTATCCCGCCACAGTGGCGCTCGGCGCCACGTGGAACCGCGAGCTTGCCGAGTCCTTCGGCGCCGCGCTGGCCCGCGATTGCCGCGCCCGCGACGTGCACATCCTCCTCGCTCCCGGCGTCAACATCCAGCGTGTCCCGCGCAACGGCCGCAATTTCGAATATCTCAGCGAAGACCCGCTCCTCTCCGCCCAACTCGGCGTCGGCGTCATCCGCGGTCTCCAAACCAACGGCGTCGTCGCCACCGTGAAGCACTACGCCGCCAACAACCAGGAGACCGAGCGCAACACCATCGACACCTACGTCACCGAGCGCGCGCTCCGCGAAATCTATCTTCCCGCCTTCAAGGCTGCGGTGCAGGACGGCGGCGTGTGGGCCGTGATGAATTCCTACAACCGCCTCAACGGCCACTATGCCACCGCGCAGGACTGGTTGAACAACCGCGTCCTCAAAAGCGAGTGGGGCTTCCGCGGCGTGCTCATGTCCGACTGGGGCGCGACGCACGACACGCGCGGCGCCGCCAACGGCGGACTCGATCTCGAGATGCCCGACGGCAAATTCCTCAACGCCGAGAAACTCCAGCCCTTACTCACCTCCGGCGCCATCTCGCTCGCCACGATCGACGACAAAGTTCGCCGCATCCTCCGTCTCGAAATTGCCAACGGCTTCCTCGATCGCCCGCAACTCGACTCCTCCATTCCGCTGGACGATCGGCAAAGCGCCGCCCTCGCGCTTCGCGTCGCGCGCGAAGGCACCACGCTGCTCAAGAACGAAAAAGCGACGCTGCCGCTCGACCGCGCCAGCGTTCGCCGGATCGTCGTGCTCGGCCCCACCGCCGCCATCCTGCCCGCCGGCGGTGGCAGCTCGCGCGTCGTGCCGTTCCGATCGACGACGCTGCTCGACGGCCTCCGCGCAGTCGCCGGCAAGGACGTCGAGGTCGAGTTCATCTCCGGCGCCGGCGCCTCGCCCAGCGAACGCCTGCTCGCAACCTCCCGCTACGCCTCGCCCATTCAGCGCGAACTTTTCAACGGCATCGAACTGCGCGACCGGCCCGTGGACGCGCGCATCGTCACGAGCATCGCCGAAGATTGGAGCGGCAAAGCGCCCGCTACCGGACTGACCGACCGCATGTATTCGGCGCGCTGGACCACGACCATCTCCGCGCCCGCCGCCGACGACTACACCTTCATCGTGCAAAGCGACGACGGCGCCCGCGTTTACCTCGACGACGAGAAGATTCTCGATTGCTGGGGCACGCACGCGCTCGAAACGCGTTCGACCACTCTCCGCCTCAAAGCGGGCGAGACACACCGCCTGCGCGTCGACTACTTCCAGCACGGCGGCGACGCGATCGTTCGCTTCGGCTGGGGCAAAAACACGCCCGCCGAAGCTCTGTCGCCCGCGGTCGCCGAGCGCGTGCGAAGCGCCGATGCCGTTGTCATGTCCGTCGGCTTCACGATGTCCGAGGAGTGCGAAGGCTACGACCGCACCTACGAGTTGCCCGTCGGCCAACCCGAGCTCATCCGGGCGGTCACGGCGCTCAATCCGCGCAGCATCGTCGTCCTCAACACCGGCGGCGCCGTCGCCACCGCCGAGTGGATCGGCGGCTTGCCCGCGTTTGTCCAATCGTGGTTCCCCGGCCAAGACGGCGGTCGTGCCGTCGCGGAGATTCTTTTCGGCGACATCAATCCGAGCGGGAAACTGCCCTTCACCTACGATCGTCGCTGGGAAGAAACCGCCGCTCACGGCAACTACCCCGGCGCGAACGGCAAGGTCACCTACGCCGAGGACATCTTCGTCGGCTACCGCTGGGCCGATCACAAGAACCTCACGCCGCTCTTCCCGTTCGGCCACGGCCTCAGTTATACGACCTTCCGCTACGACAACGCTACGGCGCAACGCGCCGCCGACGGACGCACCACCGTGACATTCACGCTCACCAACACCGGCCCGCGCGCCGGCGCCGAGGTCGCGCAAGTCTACGTCGCGCCGCCGCCCGCCGCCGTGCCGCGTCCGCCGCGCGAGCTGAAGGGCTTCGCACGCGTCGAGCTCCAGCCCGGCGAAACCAAATCAGTCAGTGTCACGCTCGCCACCGACGCATTCGCCTACTTCGACGAGCAATCCGGCGCATGGAAAACCGAGCCCGGCGCCTACACGCTCGCGATCGGCGCCTCCTCGCGTGATCTCCGCTTGCGCGTCCCGGTTGCGCTCCCCTGATGCTCCACCTGTTGCATCGGCTCGTGCTCCTGCTCGTCGTCGTCGCGGCGTTCGCACGCGCCGACGGCGCCTCGCCCAACTACGGCAACGACGCCGCTCACGGTCATACGGCAACCGTCAACGGCATCCGTCTCTACTACGAGACCTATGGCGAAGGCGCCGGCGCGCCGCTGGTCCTCCTCCACGGCAACGGCGGCAATCTCGCCGCGATGCGGCACCAGATCGATTGCTTCCGCGCCATGCGCCAAGTCATCGCCATCGACAGCCGGGGCCACGGTCGCAGCGAAATGGGCGCCACTCCCCTCACCTACGAAAAGATCGCTGACGACGTCGCCGCGTTGCTCGCGCAACTCCACGCCGCGCCCGCCGACCTCCTCGGCTGGAGCGATGGCGGGATCGTGGCCCTGCACCTCGCATTGCGTCACCCGAAACGCGTCCGCCGCATTGCGCTCTCCGGCGCCAATCTCGACGTCACCGCGCTCAAACCCGAAGACCTCGCCAGCATGCGCGCCGAACTCGCCGATGTCCGCGCGAAGCTCGCCGCCGGCGACCACTCGCCGCGCCTGCTCCAACTCGAACAACACCTCGTGCTGATGGTCGATCAAACGCCGATCACGCCCGCCGATTTGCGCCGCATCACCTGCCCCGCTCTCGTGATGGCCGGCGAACGCGACATGATCCCCGAGCCGAGCACGCGTGCGATCGCCGCCGGTCTCCCGCACGCACAGCTGCACATTTTCCCCGGCGCCACGCACGGCGCGCTCCAGGAAGTGCCGGCCGAGTTCAACCGCGTTGTCACCGAATTCTTCAACGTCCGCTAGTCATGCATCCCTAGTTTGAGGGATACGCTTCCGTCGTTTGGCGGTTGTTGTCGTGCTTTCTTTTCCTACGGTCTTTGCACCCCGTCATGCGTCGACTGCCACTCGCTCTCTTCACCCTCGTCGCCGCCCTCGTGCTCCGCGCCGAGCGCCTCACTTTGAGCTTCAATGCCGATTGGCGCTTCACCAAATCCGATCCGGCCAACGCCAGCGCGCCGTCCTTCGACGACACCGCGTGGGACCGCGTGTCGACGCCGCACACCTTCAACGACGTCGACACCTTCGACAACTGGTCGCTCCCCGGTCACCGCGGCGAGCAAGAGCAATGGTCCGGCCGCACGTGGTATCGAAAGCACTTCACGGCGCCCGCCGCGTGGCGCAGCAAAAAGGTCTTCATCGAATTCGAAGCCGTCCGCCAGGTCGCCGAAGTTTATCTCAACGGCACGCGCCTCGGCGTCGCGAAAGGCGGCTTCACGCCCTTCGGCTTCGACCTCACGCCGCACCTGCGCTTCGACGCCCCGAACGTGCTGGCCGTGATGGTAGACAACCGGTTCCAGAAGGATCCGCTCGACCCCTCGCTCGCGCCGCAAGCGGCCACCAACGAGAAGACGCACCCGAACCTCGCGCAGCTCTCGCAGCAGCTGATGGCGCAGATCCCCGCGACCCTCGACGAGCTGCAGGCGGATCAAATCCCGTGGAACAACCCACACTGGCATCCCGCGCACGGCGGCATCTACCGCAACGTCCGCCTGCACGTCACCGATCCGCTGCACATCACGCTTCCGCTCTATAGCTTCCTCCAAACCGAAGGCCCCTACGCTTACGCGACGAACGTCACCGCTGATTCCGCCGACCTCGGTATCGAAGTTCCCATCCGCAACCAGCGCACGAAAGACGCTCGCGTCACCCTCGGCGTCACCCTCGCCGACGCCGATGGTCGTGAAGTCTGGCGGAGTGAAGACGCTGTCGCGCTCGCTGCCGGGGAAACCAGCACGTTTAAGTTCACCACCAAGCTCGCCCAACCCCGCCGTTGGGAACCCGGCTATCCGCACGTCTACCGCTGCGTGATCGAGCTGCGCGACCGCGACGCCGTGATTGACCGCGCCGAAATCCCCCTCGGCATCCGCGCCATCCGCTGGGACGCCGCGACCGGCCTCTGGATCAACGGCGCCCACACCAAGCTCCACGGCTGGGGCCAGAAATCCACGAACGAGTGGCCCGGCCTTGGCGCCGCCCTCCCTGACTGGCTGCAAGCCTACACCTCGCAACTCATGCGCGACGCGGGCGGCAATTTCGTCCGCTGGGGCCACGTGCCCGGCAGCCCCGCGCAGATCCGCGCCGGCGACGAACTCGGCCTCGTCACGCTTCAGCCTGCCGGCGACGGCGAGCACGACACCGTCGGCGGCGCGTGGGCGCTGCGCGTCGCCAACTTCCGCGACGTCCTCATTTACTACCGCAACAATCCGTCGATCTTCATCTGGGAAGGCGGCAATCAAAAGGTCACACGCGAGCACGCCGCCGAACTGCGCGCGCTGATGGCTAGCTACGATCCGCACGGCGGCCGCGCCTACGCGCATCGCCGCGCCGACCAGATCACCGCCGAGTTCATGGACGTCGGCATCGGCACCGAGGGCGGACGCGAGATCGCGCACCTGCCCGTCGTCGAGGGCGAATACAATCGCGAGGAATCGCCCCGCCGCGTCTGGGACAACGCCTCGCCGCCGAACTTCGGCTACCCGGAGGCGAAAGGCCAAACCTACCAGCTCACCTCCGAGCAATTCGCCGTCAACCAGGTGAAGCATTACGTCACCAAACTCGGTCCCGACCACCACGCCGGCGGCGCAAACTGGATTTTCTCCGACAGCACGAGCGGCGGCCGCGTCGCCGTCGAGGTCGCGCGCACCAGCGGCGAAGTCGACGGCGTGCGCTTGCCGAAGGAAGCCTACTTCGTCTGCCAGGTGATGTTCACCTACACGCCGCGCGCTCACCTCGTCGGCCACTGGTCCTATCCCGCCGGCACGAAGAAGAACGTCTACGTCGCGGCCAACACCGGTGGCGAGGTCGAGTTGTTCGTCAACGGCCGCTCGCTCGGCCGCACGCAGCCGGAGAACCGCTTTCTCTACACGTTCCGCGACGTCGCCTTCGAACCCGGCGAGATCAAAGCCGTCGCCTACGACAAAACCGGCCGCGCCGCGGCCACGGCGACGAAACACACGATCGGGCCCGCCGTCGCGCTGCGTCTGACTCCGGTCACCGGCCCCGACGGCTGGCGCGCCGACGGCGCCGACGTCGCTCTCCTCGACGTCGAGGCCGTCGACGCCCGCGGAGAACGCGTGCCGACGTTCCAGCAGCGCGTCGACTTCACCGTCGACGGCCCCGCCGTCTGGCGCGGCGGCTACAACAGCGGCAAGCTCGACTCTATCAACCACACGTTCCTCGATCTCGAAGCCGGCATCAATCGCGTGGCACTCCGCAGCACCATCTCGACGGGCACGGTTCAAGTCCGCGCGATCTCCGCCGGACTGAAGGAGGCCTCGATCGCGCTCACACCGCGCGCCGTCTCCGCCGAGGAGCCGCCCGCGTGGCCAAAATTTCCGCTCCCGGCGACGCCTCAGCGCCAGCCCGCCGAACTCGCGCCGCGCGCCGACGCCGTCGCCGCTATCCCGGCGGGCCAGGCCGGCCGCTTCATCAAGAACTTCAATTACACTGGTCCGAACGCCGCCATCGTGCACGTCGAGACCAACGCGCAGAACGGCCGCAACGCCTACGTCGACGTCGAGTCGCCTTTCAAGAATCTGCCCGCGTCCCTCGTCGGCTCCGACTGGGTGCAAGTCGCCGACCGCGACGCGCGCTACCACGCGGTCGACCTCATGGAACTCGCGACGGCCGGCCCCGCGGTCGTCACGATTGCTCACGACGATCGCCTGCCACGTCCGCCGTGGCTCGAACGTGATTTTGCGCCGAGCGGCGAGAAGCTCGTCGTCAACGGCATGACGCTCTCGCTCTTCACGCGCCGCCTCGACGCGGCCGGCAGTCTCACCTTCGGGCCCAACACCGAGCAGGCCAATCCCGAGCACGCCGCGATGTATCTCGTATTCGTAAACGGAAAGTAGCGGGAGCTTCCACCCGGCCACGCTTTCGCTCCGCTCAAGCGCAGCTACGCGAAAGAGATCGGAGCCGGCTGGAAGCCGGTGCTACTCACCGTTTCACCCCGTATTCTTCAACCCCGCCGCAATGCCGCTGACCGTGAGCTCAATCACGCGCTTCGCCTCGCGCCGCGCGGCGTCACTCAGTTTCCCCGCGCGCAACCGACGGATCATCTCCACCTGCAGGTAATTCAATGGGTCGATGTAGGGATTGCGCTGCTTGATCGAGTTCGCGAGCACCGGCTCGCCGCCGAGCAGGTGGTGCTGACCCGCGACCGCGAGCACCCACTTTTCCGTGCGCCGGAACTCCGCCGCAATGCGCTCGAAGATGCGTTCGCGCAGCGTCGCGTCCTCCACGAGGCCCGAGTAGACGTGCGCGATGCCGAGGTCGGCCTTGCCGAGCGTCAGCTGCGTGTTGTCGATCAGCAGACGGAAGAACAGCCACTCGCGATACATCGTGCGCAGTTGCTCGAGCCCGCCTTCACGCGCCGCATGCTGCTCGAGCGCCGAGCCGAGGCCGAACCAGCCCGGCAGGTTGAAGCGGCTCTGCATCCACGAAAAAACCCACGGAATCGCGCGGAGGTCCGCCAGCGTGCGCGGGCCGGCTTTGCGGTAGGACGGACGCGAGCCGAGCTTCAACTCGCCGATCTCGTCGATCGGCGTCGCCTGTTGCCAGAAGGTCAGGAACTCCGGGTCGTGCACCAAGGCGCGATACACCTCCGTGCTGTGCACGCTCATCGCCGCCATCGCCGCCGGCCAGACGGGATCGACGACCTTGCGCTCGGACCGCGCCGCGTGCGAGCCCAGGATCACACCGTAAGCCATCTGCTCGAGCACGCGGTGCGCGATGTCGACGTCGTGGTAGCGCGTCGAGAGCACCTCGCCCTGCTCGGTGATGCGGATGCCGCCGTTGCGCAAGCCCACCGGCTGCGCGAGCACGGCCTTCGCCGCCGGACCGCCACCGCGCGCGATGCTGCCGCCGCGCCCATGGAACAGCGTCAACCCAATGCCGCGCCCGTGCACGACCGCCGAAATCGTCTCCTGGGCCTCGTAGAGCGCCCAGTTCGCCGCGAGGTAGCCGGCGTCCTTGTTGCTGTCCGAATAACCGAGCATCACGTGCTGGTGGTTGCCCTGCTGCTTCAGCCAGCGGCGATAAACCGGACTGTCGAACAACTGCTCCAGCACGCGTGGCGCATGGTGCAAATCATCGAGTGTCTCGAACAGCGGCGACACCGGCAGCCGCGTGCCGGCGACGGTCTGCAGCAGCACGACCTCGAGCAGATCGGAAACGTCGTTCGTCATGCTGACGATGTAGAGGCCGAGCGCCTCCGCGGGCGCGCCGCGCACCGCTTCGAGCGATTCGAGCGCAGCCTTCAAGTCGCCCGTCGCGTGCGCCGGCGCAGCCGGCGGTGACTTGATCGCCGCGGAAAGCAGGCGGCATTTCTCTTTCTCCGGCAACTCCGGGTAATCGTCGCGCGCGAGCAGCGCGGCGATCGCACGCGCGTGCCAGGCCGAGTGCTGCCGGAGATCGAGGCGCGCGGTGTGCAGGCCGAAGGTCGCGGCGCGGCTCTCCACGTCGCGCAGCGTGCCGTCGGCGATCACCGCGGCGCGACTCTTGCGCAAGCTCGCATCGACCGTGGCGAGCGCTTCCCGCAGCTCCGATTCGGTGAGCGGGTGCTTCGCGTCGCGGAGGCGCGACCGCAGCGTGAAGACGAGCAAGCGATACGGTTCGAACTCGTGCCGCCGCTTGATTTCCTCCCAATCGGCCGAATGCCGGCCGAGTTTCTGGGCCACGCGCGCGAGCGCGGGCGACGCCGGTTCGCGGAGCGACGAGAGCGTCAGCGACCAGCCGAGCCGTTGCAGGCCGCGACCCATCGCCGTGAGCGCGAGGTCGCGCTCCATCTTGAGCACCTCGCGCGTGACGTCGCCGGTTACGAAGGGATTGCCGTCGCGGTCGCCGCCGATCCACGAACCGAAGCGCAGCCAACCCTGCGGCGGCCGCACGGTCGGGTAATGTTTGGCGAGCGTCGCCGCGAGATCGCGCTGCAGCTCGGGCAACACGTGGTAGAGCGTGCGCTCGAAATACCACAATCCCGTGCGCGCCTCGTCGATCACGGTCGGTGGCGTCGGCCGTCCGCGGTCGGTCAGCCAGAGCGACACGATCTCGCGCTCGATTTCCAGGCTCGTCGCCATTTCGCCGACGGAGGTGTGCCGGAGCACTTCGGCGAGGGCCGCGAGCTTCGTCAGCAAGGTGCGGCGCTTGGCCTCGGTCGGATGTGCCGTGAACACGAGTTCGATGTCGAGCTGGTCGAGAATCGCCTGCACCTCCTCCGCCGGCACGGCACGGCGTTTCAGTTCGGCGATGGCGGCGGCGATGGACTCCTTGCGGTGCTCCGCGTCGGCGCGACGCGCGCGCAGGAGACGGATGCGGAAGTTCTCCTCGGCAAGGTTGACGAGTTCGAAGAACAACGTGAATGCCATCGCCTGATTCGCGGCCTGGCGGGGTGTCAGCTTGCGCACGCGCGCAGCGAGCTTCCCGGCCGCCGCCGCCTTGCCGGCGCGGCTTTCCTTGGCGAGCACGCGCAGCTCCTCGACGAGTTGGAAGGTCGGCGTGCCTTCGAGTCGCTCGATGATCGAGCCGAGCCGGGCGCCGAGCGTGCGCACCTCGGCGCGCAGCAGCGGAAGTTCGTCGATCGCATGATGGGGCGTGGGCTGAGCGGCGGACATCGGGGCGGTGGGGACGTTGCGAGGATGACAGCGTGTGCTCAACGAAGTTCGGAGTCATAGGCGATCGCGCAGCGGAGCCGCGACACAGGGAAGCCGCGCCAGAATGCAGGTTGCATCACAGCAACGCGTCGATCACAGCTCGACGCACAAGCCGGTCGGCGGGGCCACGCCCACTGGTCGGGAGAGGACGTTTTCCTCTCCTCGAACGCTCAACCCCACCACGCCATGAATGCGCTCCGCCTCGCCCTGTTCGCAGTGCTCGCCACTGCTATCTGTTTCGGCTCACTTCACGCTCAGTCCGTCACTCGCAACGCCCCAATCATCTGGGACCTCTCAAGTTCGGCGCAAGGCGGCTCCGGCAACAAGCAGCGGATCACGCTCCGCGTCTGGCACGAACGATTTCAGCATGCGGACGGCAACTATGCGTGGTATCTCAACTACGAAGTCAGTGCGCAGGACAAAAACATCTGGGGGCAGTGGAAGTCCGCCAACAAGCTCGCGACGATCACATTTTCTATCACGTCGATGCCCGGCATCGGTGGCACGGTCCAGCTCAACAATGCTTACTCCGCTCGTGGCATTTTGTTCGACGGCGGCAGCTCATCGCCGTCATTTGTGCCACTCGTCACCGGAGCGACCGTTACCGCTATCCGCTCCGGCGGCACCAGCGGCATCCCGGTGACCATCACGCACTGACTTGCGCCAAAGCGGGGTTCATCCGCGGCTCAGCGCCACTCGTGGCGCGGGTAACGCCGCGAGAGCTCGGGTTTGATTTTCGGGTATTGTTCGCGCCAGAAATTCGACAGGTCGTCGGTGACTTGGATTGGACGCTGATTCGGCGCGAGCACCTCGATCTTCACCGGCACGCGCCCGTGGCCGAGGGTAAACTTCGCGCTGACACCGTAGAGTTCCTGGATGCGCGCGCTGAGCACGGGCGGGCCATCCTTCTCGTAGCGGACGCGCGCCTTGCGGCCGTTGGCCATCTCGATGCGCTCGGGCAGATACTCGTCGAGCACCGCCAGCTGCTCCGGCAGCAACCAGTCGCGCAGGACGGGCATGACGGGCTTGTCCTTCAACTCGCGCGCACCGTAGCTGCCGTAGCAGATCTGCTCGATCAGCGTGGCGCGGTCGGCCTCGGCAATCGGGTTGACCTCGAGTTCCGGCCACCACTTCGCGAGGCAGTTCACGCGCGTGATCCAGTGCTCGACCGCTTCGTTCCACTCGGTGAGTTCGATGCGGCCGGCCAGCACTTCGCGCGCGAGGATCGCGGCGGCCTGCCCTTCCGGCGGCTCGTCGGCGGTCTGCTTCGACTCGAGCACGAGGTCGCGGAAGCGTCGCTCCTTGCGCGCGAGCACACGGCGCTGTGTCTCGTCGTAAACGACGCCGCCCGCGTCGTGGAAATCCTCCGGAAAAAGCTCCTTCAGCCACGCCTCCTCGATCGCGGTGTTGAGGTTGAGGATCGTGTTCACCTCGCCACGGCTCTCGATCTCGGTGATCTCGGCGGCAACGAAGAGCGGTGAATTTTGAATCACGCTCTCGCGCGCGAGCACACCCTTGCGACCGTGGACCAGTTCGCAACGCAGCGTGCCCTTGTCGAGGCGGCGCGCAAGGTGGTCGCTGAAGCCAAGGAGCACGCATTTGCGCACCGCGACGCCGTCGATGCGTTTTTCGGTGACGTCGAGCTTCTCCGCGGCGGCGATCTCGAGGAACTGCTCGAACAGCGGACCGACCTGCCGCACAGCCTGGACGTGGATGCCGAGACGGCGGCAGGCGTCCATGTTGTAGTTGGCCTTGTCGGCGTAACGCCACGCGCGCATCAGCAGGAAGAAATCGGATTCGCTCTCGGCGCCGAAGACTTCCTCGCGCGCCTCGTCGGTGCGCCGATCGACGCCGCGCAGCAGGAAGTTCCGGCCCTGCGTAAGCGCGGCCATGAGCGCGACCGAGCGGACGCAGCCGTATTCCTGCGCCGCGAGGAACATGCGCGCATAACGCGGGTGCATCGGGAAGCGCAGCATGCGCCGTCCGACGTCGGTGATGGATTTCTTCGGACCGTGCAGCGCGCCGAGGTCCTCGAGCAGCGTCTCGGCCCGTTCGAGCGCCTTCGGGTCGGGCTTCTCAAGCCAAGGAAAATTCGGGACGTCGTCGATGCCCGCCGCCTTCAAGGTCAGCACGACTTCGGCGAGGTCGAGACGCTTCACCTCGGGCAGCTCTTGCAACGGTCGCTGCGCATGCTCGCGCTCCGTCCAGAGCCGAAGGCACACACCCGGCGCCGTGCGGCCCGCGCGCCCGGCGCGTTGATCGGACGACGCGATGGAAATCTTTTCGATCAACAGCGTGTTGATGCCGCGGTGCGGATCGTAGCGGGCGACGCGAGCGAGGCCGCTGTCGACGACGGCGGTGACGCCGTCGATCGTGAGCGAGGTCTCCGCGACGTTGGTCGAGACGATGATCTTGCGCGCGTCGTAGCGCGCGACGGCGCGGTCCTGCGCCTCGGGAGGCAACTCGCCGTGCAACGGAAAACACGCGAAACCGCGCAGCGCGTGCGAGCCCTGGATTTCCTGCACCGTGCGACCGATCTCGAATGCACCCGGCATGAACACCAGAATGTCACCGGTCGTCTGCGCCGCGAGGCGTTCGCACTCGCGGGCGGCGACGGCCCAAACAGGATCATGCTCGAAGTTCACCGTCTTCGGCAGGTATTCGACGCGCACGGGGAACGTGCGTCCCTGCGACGTGAGCACATCGCACGGCGCGAGATAGTCCTTGAGCAACGCCGCATCGAGCGTCGCGGACATCACGACGAGTTTCAGGTCCGGCCGGCGCGTTTGCTGAATCTGGATCGCGCGCGCGAGCGAGATGTCGCCGTAGAGGTGGCGTTCGTGAAACTCGTCGAACACGATCGCGCTGATACCGCGCAGCGTCGGATCAAAGGACATCTGCCGGAGCAAAATGCCCTCCGTGACGAAGCGGATGCGCGTCGCGTCGCTCACGCGCGAGTCGAGGCGGATCTGGTAGCCGACGACGTCGCCGAGCCGCGTGCCAACCTCCTCGGCAACGCGCTTCGCCAGCATGCGTGCCGCGAGGCGCCGCGGCTGGAGCACGACCACCTCGCCGCGCTCGCCGAGCAATCCGTGGTTGAGCAGCATCTGCGGCACCTGCGTGGACTTGCCGGAGCCGGTCGGCGCCTGGACGATCAACCGACCCTGCGCGCGCAGCGAGTCGACGAGTTGGCGCTCGAGTTCGTAGATGGGCAGTTGGCGCGGATCGGGCATGAAATATCGCGTGACAACGGCGTGACGCGAAGCGGTTGAGAAGTCGGAAAATCGCGCGCGCGGTCAACGTTCTTTCACTCGCCCCTTCGCACGCATCTCGCTCGCGGCCGGACGGTTTCCTCGGCGAGGCCGGCGCGAGACGCGAGGCCGGGGCGATTGTGAACAACCTGCGAGCAATCCGCGGTTCAGAAGTTATTCACCGCCGCGCGAGGTGCGCCGAGGTGAGCAACTTGGTGGTAAGAAGCGGTAGACTTCCGATCCAGGGCACCGCACATTATCCACGTTCCTTGATAGAACAGTCGCAGCGCGGCGGCATGAAAAACCCGTCGAAGGCGCGGCTGGGATAATCCCGGGCAACCGGGGAAAGGGCGATGGCAGCTGGTGCGATCGTCCCCTCCTCTGCGAATAGCGGGGACAGGCATATATCACCAGTTCCTCTGGACGGTGTCGCAACCGATCCAGTCATGCGACTAGGAGCTGTGCGGCGAGGCGCGAAGTAGAAACCGCGTCCGAGCCGAGTCAGGTCCAAGGCCAGTTTCGGGCCTTGCACCGATGCAGTTACCCAGAGGGTTACGGCTGCTACTGCACGACCAGAACGCAGCGATCGTTTCGGGAGAGTTAAAAGCCCTCCAAAAGGCCCGGCTGACGCTATCGGCGGGGCGCGCAAAGAGACGAACGCGGCGTGGAGCGGCGCGGGATGGCAACAACCCGCCAGCCTTCCAAGATGGGGCGGTCCCGCAAACCGGGATCACCCAACTGCAAGTCGAACGCAGCCTGAGAGGTAAGAGGTCAGACCCGTCGCACGGGGCCAACGCACTGCCAAAAGTGGTGGCCGTCCCCGTGGTCAAGGTGCCGGTGCGAACTGTATTCTTGCAGGCGTCCCAGCACCCGTCCGGCGAGCGAACCACCGGCAGGTGGTCACCGAACCGGGCGTAGAGGCCTCACTCGATAGATCCTGTGCCTGAAAGGGCCGGGACGGTCCCGCTATGAGACCGAGAGCATCGCTTGCCGCGGTGAGTAGCGTCGGGAAACACTTGGCCCGCCAACCGGCGAGAGCGCCTAACAAGTGTGAATGGGAAAGAGTGCGTGGCGAACGCCCACCCCCGAATTTGGCCCGGGCTCCGCAAGGAGTCCGGGCCTTTTTCTTTTTATAGAACCCTTTCGACAACGCGCCGGGCAGAAACTTTTGCCCGGAACCACGAGCTTAAAAGCTTGGCCCGGCGCGTTGTCCGTGAGGTTCGCCGCTTTTACGCCAAGCCATAGTAGGGCCGATCCTTTCCGGGTCGGCCCTTTTGCGTTTCTGAGGTAGCGCCACGCAGGGACCGGCTCGCTGCATGAGGTGGGCGCCGGTGCCCCCTACCGGCGCCACGACTCGCACCGGCACACCCGCCCGAGCCCTCCGCATTGCCTTTAGCTTCCTTCTTGCCAAGCCTCGGCGCGGACCGCACCGTGAACCCTTTTCTCTCTCACCACGAGCCGCCCGGTATGAACCAGAACATCCGCAATATCGCCATCATCGCCCACGTCGACCACGGGAAAACCACCTTGGTCGATAAGCTCCTCAAGGAGGGCGGAGCCTACCGCGCCAACCAGCAAGTCGAGGAACGCGCCATGGACTCCATGGACCTCGAGCGCGAAAAGGGCATCACCATCAAGGCCAAGAACACTTCCGTCCACTGGCAGGACAAGACGATCAACATCGTCGACACTCCCGGACACGCCGACTTCGGCGGTGAAGTCGAACGCGCCCTCCGCATGGTCGACGGCGTGCTCCTACTCGTCGACGCCTACGACGGCCCGCAGGCGCAGACGCGCTTCGTGCTCCGCAAGGCGCTCCAACACGGTCTCAAAGTCGTCATCGTCATCAACAAGATCGACCGCGACAACGCCGACCCCGTCAAAATGTATGACAAGGTGCTCGAGCTCCTCATGGAGCTCAACGCCACCGAGGAGCAGTTCGACGCCCCGGTCGTCTACGGTTCCGGCCGCGACGGCTACATGATGTATCACCTCGGCGACGAGAAGAAGGACATGACGCCGCTGTTCGAGA
Source organism: Candidatus Didemnitutus sp. (assembly GCA_041906465.1). Classification (GTDB taxonomy): domain Bacteria; phylum Verrucomicrobiota; class Verrucomicrobiia; order Opitutales; family Opitutaceae; genus Didemnitutus. The sequence continues at coordinate 512,826 of JAYRJE010000001.1, forward strand.
CGATCCTCGAGCACGTCCCGCCGCCCTTCGCCAAGCCGAACGAGCCGTTCCACATGCTCGTCTCCAACATCGACTGGAGCGACTACGTCGGCCGTATCGCCATCGGCAAGATTCTCGGCGGCACCGGCAAGATCGGCGACACCGTGCACGTCATCCGCAACGCCAACGGCGCACGCGTGAAGGCGAAGATCACGAAAGTCTTCGAATACTCCGGCCTCGGCACCAACGAGTCGGCCACCGCCACCGCCGGCAACATCGTCGGCATCTCCGGCTTCGAGGACGTCGACATCGGCGACACGATCACGGCCGACGAAAACGGCCACGCCCTCCCCTTCACCCAGATCGATCCGCCGACGCTCGAGATGCAGATCGGCGTCAACGACGGCCCGCTCGTCGGCACCGAGGGCAAGCTCGTCACCTCGCGCCAAGTCCGCGAGCGCCTCTTCCGCGAGATCAAGACCAACGTCTCGATCTCCGTCGAAGACTCCGACCGCGCCGGCGTGTTCAACCTCAAGGCGCGCGGCGCCATGCAGGTTGCCGTGCTCGTCGAAACGATGCGCCGCGAAGGCTTCGAAATCACCGTTTCCCGCCCGACCGTCATCGAACGGATCGTCGAAGGCAAACGCCACGAACCCTACGAGAGCGTCTGGATCGAAGTGCCCGACGAATGCGTCGGCGCGATCATGCAGAATCTCGCCAACCGCAAGGGCCAGATCACGAACATGGAGAAGCACCACTCCACGACGATGATCGAGGCGGTCATCACGACTCGCGGCCTCATCGGCCTCGAAATCGACATCGTCAACGCCACCAGCGGCCGCGGCGTCATGTCGCACCTGTTCAAGGAATACGGCCCCTACGCTGGCGAAGTTCTCACGCGCCTCACCGGCACGCTCATCGCGACCGAAGCCGGCGAGACCACGGCCTACGCCCTCGTCATGTGCCAGGAGCGCGGCAAGCTCTTCGTCGGCCCCGGCGAACGCGTTTACGAAGGCATGATCATCGGCGAAAACCCGCGCAACGAGGACATCGCCGTCAACGCCGTCCGCGAGAAGAAGCTCACGAACTTCCGCTCGCAAGGTGAAGGCGTCGCCGACTCTCTCACCCCGGCCACCAAACTCTCGCTCGAGCGCTCGATCGAATACATCGCCGCCGACGAGCTCGTTGAAGTGACACCGCAGAATATCCGCCTGCGCAAACGCGTGCTGAAGGAAACCGATCGCCGCAAAATCGAGCGCGCCGCCCGCAAGGCCAGCGACGAGTAAACTCGCCGCGGCCGCAAGCTCCGCGCGACACTCACCGAGGGCGGCCCACTGGCCGCCCTTTTGCTTTACCGGCTGAGATCGGCCAGGACGCGCTCGAAAGCACGGACGGTGCGTCGCACATCCGTCTCGGTCGTTCGCCAGTTGACGACGCTTACCCGCATCGCACGGCGTCCTTGCCAAATCGTCGACGAAAAGAACGCTTCCCCGCTGGCATTCACCGCGGCGATCACCGCATCGGTTCGCGCATCGTGATCCTCATCCGTCGCTCCCGCGTGCGCAGCACGGAACTGCAGCAACCCTTGGTTCAAGGTCGGCGCATGCAGCACACGCACACCGGGCAGGCTTCCGATGCCCGCCACGAGGGCCGCACAATGCGCGCAACTCCGCTCCACGATCGCCTCGACCCCCGCACGGCCGAGCTCGCGCAACGCCGCATAGACCGGCACGCCGCGAGCGCGCCGCGACCACTCCGGGTTCCAATCGATCTGGTCGCGCACCGCCTTGCCGGCCGCGATGTAGGACGCCGCGATCGTCATCGCGTCCCGATGCGCTTCGCGATCGCGCACCATCGCGATCCCGCAATCAAACGGCACGTTCAGCCATTTGTGCGCGTCAGTCGCCCAGCTGTCCGCCTGTTCGACGCCGAGTGTAAGATTATGCTTCGCGCGACTCGCTCGCGCGAACAAACCGAATGCCCCATCCACGTGCACCCACGCTCCCGCCTCCCGGGCCGACGGAATCAGCTCCGCGAACCGGTCGAAAGATCCGGTGTTTAAATCGGCGGCATTGAGCACGACGATTTTCGGTCCCGCCGTTGTGATCAGTGCGTGCCGCAGCGCCTCGGGCGTGATGCGACCGACCGCATCAGTGTCGATGGACCGGATGGACTTCGTGCCCAACCCGAGGAACCGGATCGCACGGTCGATCGATCCGTGGCGCTGCGCATTCGCGAGCACGGCAATCCGCGGCGCCCCCACCAGTCCCTCGCCATTCGCGTCCCACCCTGCCCGCTTGAGCACCGCGGATCGCGCCGCCGCGAACGCAGTGAAGTGTGCCATCTGGCACCCCGTCACGAAAGCCACGGACGCTTCGCGCGGCAGGTTCAGCAAGTCTTTCACCATCTCGCCCGCGGCTTCCTCGATAACGCTCACCGCGGGTCCGCAGGCATAGAGCGCCGCATTTTGCTCCCAAGTTGACACCAGCCAATCCGCCGCCAACGCCGAGGGCAGCGAACCGCCAATCACCCAGGCAAAAAAGCGTCCACTCGCGCTCCCGAGCAAGCCGTCGCGCGCCCCGTGAATCAACTGCGCCACCACCGTTTCGGCCGCCGTTCCCCGCGCCGGCAATGCAGCCGGGAAGCGGGCGCGCAACGCGGCCAAATCGGCAGTCGCCGTGACGGGGCGTGAATCGATACCGCGAAGCCACTCCCGGGCGGCTTGATGAGCGAGAGAAAGGACGTCAGACATGGAAGAGTAGCGCAGGACGCTCCGCCGTCACGGCCCCGAGCCAACCGCGAAAAACAGGCGCCGAATTCTCTCTCCGCCTCGCAGGCGCGCGGCGCCAGCGCCACCAGCTTTGCCCCGTCAAACGCCGGAGCCGCCTCGTTCCTCGGCGGCAATGCGCGTGATGTGCCGCGCGAAGTCCGCATCCTCGCCTTCGAGCAGCTTCGGCAGCATCCCCCGGAAATCGGCACGCCGGCACCACGCGCGCATGTAGTCCTCCCAAGTAAACCACAACCGTGAAGCCTGGCGGCTCATTTTTTCCTCGTAGACGAGAATGTAAGCGCGCTCGAACAGTGCGATGAGTATCTCGAACAGCACGTCCCGCCGCTCGATCTGCTCCGGCGTCAGCTGCGGCGGCATCGCCGCGGCCGTCATCAACCGCAAGTCGGCGTGGTCGAGCACCAGCTTGAGGAACTTGTCGTAGTCATCGGCCAGCTGAAGGTAAACCTCCTCGTCATCGTTCATCCGCTCCTTCCGCCGATCGATGATGTAAACGATGATTGCCATCGGCAGACCGATCACGGTCACCGCGTAGCTGAGGGCCTCGAGCCATTCGAGCCAGGACATGGAGGCAACATGCCCCAGCTCGCCCGACCGGTCAAACTCCGCGGCTCAGTGACCGGCGTTCGCCCCCGCCGCGGCAATCGCGTCAGTCTCCTCCTGAATCTCCCGCGCCTTCACGAGACCGTGTGCACTATGTCTGCCGGTGAGTTTCACGCAGGCTTTGTCCATGAGCACGTAGACGATCGGGATCACATAAAGCGTGATGACGGTCGAGATCATCAGACCGCCCACGACCACGATCCCCATTGGATTGCGCGTCTCCGCGCCGGCACCATGCGCAAAGGCGATCGGCACCGCGCCAAGCACCGTCGAGATCGACGTCATGAGGATCGGCCGGAAACGGATCGTCGCCGCCTCGAACGCCGCCTCGGCCGCGCCAATGCCCTTCTCCACTTGGAGTTGATTGGCGAACTCAACGATCAAGATGCCGTTTTTGGCCACGAGGCCGATGAGCATGATGAGACCGAAGCGCGAAAACAGATTGTCCGTCATCGCCGGCCCCCAGAACCGCGTGCAGTAGAGCACGAGCAAACCGCCGGCCACCGCGATGAAAACGCCGGTGAAAATCGTCGCGGGGTGAATCCATGATTCAAACTGGGCCGCGAGAATCAGGAAGGTGAACACGAGCGCGAGCGCGAACAGGATGAGCGTGTCATTACCGCTCTCCACGAACTCGCGTGTCTCTCCGTCCCACGCGTAAGTGTAGGCCGCGGGCAGCACCTGCTTCGCCGCTTCCTCCATGAACTGCACGCCGTCACCGATCGTTTTCCCCTCGCCCATCTGGCCGGAAATCGTGACCGAGCGGAGTCGATTGAAGTGCGGGTAGCTCTCCGGCACCGTGTTTTCCGACCAGCTCACGAGATTCGAAAGCTGCACGAGCACGCCGTCGGCGGAGCGCACGTAGAGGCGCGCGAGATCGCTCGGCGTGGCGCGGTTCTCGTCGGTCACCTGCACCATCACGTAATACTGCTGGTTGCCGCGCTGGAACTCCGTCACGCGCCGGCCTCCGAGGAGCGACTCGAGCGTCGAGGCCACCGCGCTGATCGGCACCTTGAGGTCTGCGGCCTTCGCGCGATCGATACGCACGTCGAGCTGCGGCTTCGTAGGCGACGGGTCGACGCGCGGCTGCACGAACATGCCGCTGTCGCGCATGCGTCCGAGAAACTCGCCACCGAGCCGCTGCAACTCGGCAAAATCGCTGCCGAGCAACACGAACGACACGCCGCTGCTGCCGCCGCGCGGGCCCCGGCCGAAGGGCCGCACAGGATTCGCCACCGCCTGGCCGCCAGTCACTTCCCTCTGAAACTGCCGGCGCAGATCGGCGACGACCTCCTGGGTCTTGCGCGTGCGTTCCTCCCAAGGCTTCAGTGTCGCGAACACAAACGCGCGCCCGCCGTCGCCCGTGCGGTGGAACGTGCGCTCAATCTCCGGGATCTTGAGAATCATCTGCTCCATATCGACCGAGTAGGTCCGCAGATATTCCGGCGTCGCGCCGATCGGCGCGATCAGGTTGGCGGTAAAGATGCCGCGGTCCTCCAGCGGCGTCAGCTCGCGCTGTAATTTGAAATACAAGCCGATGCCCAGGCCCGTGAACAGCAGCGCCCCGAGCAACACCAGCACCTGCGTGCGCATCGCCCCCCGCAACGTGCGCTCGAACGCACCATTCAGTTTCACGAAAAGCGGCTCGGTCTTCTCGTAGAACCAGCCGTGCTCCGCGTGGCCGTTGACAATCTTCGTTTTCAGCACGCGCGAGCAGAGCATCGGCGTCAGCGTCAGCGCCACAAAGGCGGAAACGAGCACCGACACCGCCAGGGTGATGCCGAACTCGAAAAACAACCGCCCCGTCTGGCCCGACTGAAATGCCACCGGCAGAAACACCGCCGCGAGAGTCAGCGTCGTGGCGATGACCGCAAACGCCACCTGCCGCGCGCCGAACACCGCGGCGTGAATCGGCCCTTCGCCCTCCTCCATGCGACGGTAGATGTTCTCGAGCATCACGATCGCGTCGTCGACCACGAGGCCGACGGCGAGCACCAGCGCGAGCAAGGTGAGCGTGTTGATCGTGAAATTCATCCAGCTCATCACCACGAAGGCGCCGATGATCGAGACGGGAATCGCCACCAGCGGCACCAGTGTCGCGCGCCAGTCGCGCAGAAACAGGAAAATCATCAGCACGACCAGAATCGACGCTTCCCAAAGCGTCTTGTAGACTTCCTTGACCGAGCGATCGACGAATACCGAGCTATCAAATCCGACCGAAACCGACACGCCATCCGGCAGGTCCTTCTCGAGTGACGGGATCATTTCCTTCACCCCGTTGGCCACATCGAGCACATTGGCCTGCGCCTGTCGCAAAACCTGCACCCCCACCGTCGGCTGACCCTTGAAATAACTTTCCGACCGGTATTCCTCCGCGCCAAGCTCGACGCGTCCGACGTCGGAGAACTTCACCTGATGACTCCCGCGGGTGGCCAGCACGAGGTTCTCGAACTCGGACACCTGGGTCATGCGCCCCTCGATGCGGACCGGGAACTCGCGCGACGACGACTCAATGCGCCCGCCCGGAATTTCGATGTTCTGCTGGCGCAGCGCATTCTCGACGTCGGCGATCGTCAGACTGTGCGCCGCGAGCCGATCGCTATCGACCCACAACCGCATCGCATAACGCGGACCGCGCACACCCACGGAACCGACGCCAGGTATCGTCTGCAGGCGCTGGAGCGCGATGCGCTCGACCATCTCCCGAACTTCGAGACGGCTGTAACGATCCGAATAGAACGTCAGCGTGATGACCGGCGACGAGTCCGCATCAGCCTTCGTGACCTGGGGCTCCTCGATTTCATCCGGCAAGCGTCCGCGGGCCCGACTGACGCGATCGCGCACGTCGTTCGCCGCATCGTCGACGCTGCGGCCGAGATTGAATTCGACCGTGATGCGCGAACTTTCCTCCTGCGAATCCGAGCGAATCACGCGAATGCCGTCGATCGACGCGATCTCGCGTTCGAGCGGTTCGGTGACCTTGGCCTCGACGACTTCCGCCGACGCCCCGCGATAACTCGTGTCGACGGTCACGATCGGGGAATCGATCAGGGGATACTCGCGCACCGGCAGGCGCGCGAAGCTCAACAGGCCCACGAGCACGATGATGATCGAGGCCACCAGCGCCACGACCGGACGGCGAATTGAGACGTCGGAGAGGACCATGGCTCACTCTCCGATGCGAAATTCCTGCCGCAGCGGCCGCGGCTCGAGCACCGTGCCGGGGAAAATCATCAACCCGCCCACCCCCGAGGCGACGACCGGATCTTTTTCCGCGAGCGTCTCCGCTTTGATCGGTGTCACCTCGACCAGCCCTCGTTCACGCAGACCGAGCGTGACCGGCACCATCTCGGCGATCTTGTCGCTGCCTTTACTCCGCACCGCGATCAGCTGCGTGCCCTTCGGCGTGGTAAGAATCGCGCCTTCCGGCACCGTCAGCACCCCGCGGCGCACCTGGAGGACGAGATCGATATTGGCGAACATGCCCGGTTTCAGACCATTGATGTCCTTGCCGATGTAGCCCTTCACCTGCGTCGAACGCGTCTGACGATCGATGACCGAAGAAACGAAATAGACCTCCCCTTCCGCACGCGCTTCGCCGGTCGGCGTCTGCGCTCGCAGTGTGAAAGCGGAGCCCTGCTTCACGCGCTCGGCGAAGCGCTCCGGCACTTGGAATTCCACCTTGAGACGGCTGAGATCGTCGAGCGTCGTGATGACGGTGGCGGCGGTGATGTAGTCTCCGGGAGAAATCGTGCGCGCGCCGACGATACCGTCGAACGGCGCCTTGATCTCGGTCTTGGCGAGACGAACGCGCAGCAGCTGCAGCTCGGCCTCCGCGGAAGAGTGTTCCGAGCGCGTGCGATCCGCCTCGGCCTGCGACATGGATTTCGCCTGGGTGAGATCCTCGCTGCGCTTCAGATTGAGTTCCGCGAGGCGGAATCGCGCCTCCGCTTGCGCCGCCTGCGCGCGCAGTTCGGCGTCGTCCACGCGGACGAGCACCTTGTTCTTGGCCACGACTTCGCCCTCCTCAAACAGCACGGCGCGCACCTGGCCGGAAACCTCGGCGCGGATTTGCGCCGTTTCATTCGGCGCGAGCGACCCGACGAGCGAGAGGGATTCGACGAGATCGCGGCGAGCAATCTCGACAACTTCGACCGGTTGCTTGGCCCGCGCAGCGGGAGCCGACGCCGCGGCCTCCTTTTTTGCACAGCCGGAGACAGACAGAACCAGACCGGCCGCGCCGGCAATGAACAGGCGATTCAAGGGCGACATTCGCCGCGGAAAATCAGCCAAATCCACGGCGCGCGCAAGGGGTATTCGTCGAAAGAAAAAAATGCCGCTCAGCCTGTAACCTTCGCGTAGTCCTCCGACGTCAACAGTGAGTTCGCGTCGGCGGGATTGGCCAGCTGGAGCTTGAGCATCCACGCGTCGGTGTAAGGCGCGCTGTTCACCTTCTCGGGATTGGCATCGAGCGCTTTGTTCACCTCCAGCACCGTGCCTGCCACAGGAGCGTAGACGTCCGAGGCCGCCTTGACGGACTCAACCACGCCGAACGACTCGCCAGCTTTCAACGTCGCACCGATCTTCGGCAGCTGCACGAACGTGATGTCGCCGAGACTGTTTTGGGCGTAGTCCGTGATGCCGACGAGCGCCGTGCCGTCGGGCGAAACTTTCAGCCATTCGTGAGACTTCGCGTATTTGAGATCGGAGGGAATGTTGCTCATGGGGAGGAAGGCAGGAGGAAAAGATTGTGCCGGGCGGCGGTCATAGACGGCCCCCAGCGGCATTCAAAGCATTTAGTTTTTCTTGAGCGGCACAAACGGAGGTTTGGCGGGGTGCAGCGGCAGCTTCGTTCCGCGGATGTCGACGAACAGCGGTTCCTTCGCCGCGACCGCGTCCACCAGCGCGGAGCCGATCGCCTCGTTGAGGATCGGCGACAACGTGCCGGAAAGGACGCGACCGACGGCGGCGCCAGCGGCATTGAGCACAGGCGTCTCGGCCCGCACGATGCGGCGATCGCCGGTCTTGAAGAACACGACCTTCTGCTTTGGACCGGCGCCTTTCTCGGCCGCGAGCACGTCCGAGCCGATGAAAGCACCCTTGTCGAACTTCACCACCCAGCCGAGACCGGCGACAATCGGATTGATGTCCTGCGTGATCTCGTGGCCGTAGAGCGGAAACCCCGCCTCGAGGCGCAAAGAGTCGCGGGCGCCGAGACCGGTGAGTTCAAGGCCGAGCGGCTGGCCGGCGGCGAACACGGCTTCGGCGAGCTTTTCGGTTTCCGCGGCGGCGCAGTAAAGTTCGACGCCGTCCTCGCCGGTGTAGCCGGTGCGGCTGATGATGCACTTCACCCCCGCGACCTCGCCGTCGGTGAAGTGGTAATACTTAACGTCGCCGAGGGCCGTCTTCGTGAGCGTCTGCACGATCTCGACAGCGCGCGGTCCCTGAATCGCGAGCTGGCCGTAGTCGGCGGAGCGGTTCGTCACGGAGCAGTTGAAGCCCTTCACCTGCTCCTGCATCCACGCGATGTCCTTGTCGATGTTGCCGGCGTTGATGCAGAGGAAATAGTCGTCCGTGCCGCGCATGTAGACGAGCAGGTCGTCGACCACGCCGCCGTGCGGATAGCACATGACCGTGTAAAGGACGCGGCCGGGAAAAAGTTTGGCGCAGTCGTTCGAGACGAGGTGCTGGAGGAACTTCAGCGCCTCGGGGCCTTTGACATCGGCCTCGCCCATGTGGCTCACGTCGAACAGACCGGCGCGCTGGCGCACGGCTTTGTGCTCGTCGAGGATGCTCTTGTATTGGACGGGCATGTCCCAACCCGCGAAATCCACCATGCGGCCGCCATTCCGACGATGAAACGCGTTCAGGGGTGTGGTCTTCAGTGCGCTCATCGGGCCACTAAGCTCCCGGCCCCCGCCGCGTGCAAGGAAACTCTCACGGCGCGCCTAGTCATTATGGCCTGCGGACCCGGCTAAAAGAATTTGTGTGCCGGGCGCGCCGCGCCCACTTTCCTGCCCGTGCTTTCCCTCGCTTACTGGGTCCACACTCCGACACCGTTCCTCGTCCGCTTTGGCGAGAATTTCGGGCTGCGCTATTACGGCCTCGCCTATCTGCTCGGCTTCGTCGCGTGCGGCTGGCTGCTGCGCCGCTACTATCGCGCCGGGCGCACGCCGCTGAACTTCGATGCGGCCATGGATCTGGTGCTCGCCGTGGTCGTGGGCACCATCCTCGGTGGACGACTCGGCTACTTCATCCTCTACCAGCCGCGCGTGTTTCTCGAGGAGCCGCTGGCGCTGGTGCGCGTGTGGGAAGGCGGCATGGCGAGCCACGGTGCCTTCATCGGCATTGCGCTCGCGCTCGTCGTGTTCGCGCGGAAGCGGCAGGTCTCGTTTCTGCACCTCGGCGACCTGATCGTGAGCACGGCGCCGGTCGGGCTTTTGCTCGGACGCCTCGCAAACTTCCTGAACGGCGAACTCTGGGGCAAGAAAACCGAGGTTCCGTGGGCGATGATCTTCATGCGCACCGGCGGCGGCACCGATCCGCGGCATCCGTCGCAACTCTACGAAGCCGCGACGGAAGGCTTGCTGCTGCTGTTCTTCGTCCAATGGCGGTTCTGGAAAACCGACGTGGCCCGCCGCGAGCCTGGCCGCCTGGCGGGCGAGTTCCTGGTCGGCTACGCGCTGGTGCGGATGTTCTGCGAGCTCTTCCGCGAGCCTGATGACGGCATCTCGCTGATTCTCGGTCTGAGCCGAGGAACGTTCTATTCGTTTTTCCTGATCGCGGGCGGCATCGCGATCATCCTGCTGACGCGAAAGCCGACACTGATGCGAAGCTGAGCGCAGCGTGATTGCCGCGCCCGATTCGACGCGGCATCAGAGCGTGAAGCCCGACGGAATCACGCCGCCCTTGCAGACGCAGAGCACGCCATCGCGAATGATGATGTCGTGCGGATACTCGCCGTCGGCCTTGCCCTCGGGAGAAAGCGTCACGTTGTCGCCGATGCGCGCATTCTTGTCGATGATCGTGCGGCGAATTTTGCAGTTGCGACCGACACCGAACGGCGGGCGGCCGGCCTTCTTGTCGGCGGCGAGTTCGGCCTCGGTTTGATAGTAATCCGCACCCATCATCACGACGTCTTGGAGATCCGAGTTCTCCCCCAAGATCGAGCGGATGCCAATGAGGCAGTGGCGCAGTTTCGAATCGGTGACAATGCAGCCGTCGCCGATGACGACGTGATCGATGTCGCAATGATTGATCTTCGACGCCGGCAGATAGCGCGCGTGCGTGTAGATCGGGGCATTGCGATCGAAGAAATTGAACGGCGGCAGCGGCTGCGCGAGCGCGAGATTGGCCTCGAAGAACGCCCGCACGGTGCCGATGTCCTCCCAGTAACCTTCGAAAATGTAGCTGCAGATTTTCGCTTTGCCGAGGAGGCTCGGGATGACCTCCTTGCCGAAATCCTTCATCGTGTTGTCGAGCGCGCGCGCGAGCACTTCGCGGCTGAAAACGTAGATGCCCATCGAGGCGAGGCAGCGCTTTTCCCCGCTCTGATTCGTGCCGAGCCGCGCTTCCAGCGTGTCGCTCATCGCGAGACCGTTGATGATCGCCGGATCCTTCGGCTTTTCGACGAACTCGGAGATTGTGAGGTCGTCCGCGACGCGCATGAGGCCGAGCCCCTCGACTTTCGAAATCGGGAACGGAATCGCAGCGATCGTCACATCGGCTTTCGTCTCGATGTGCTGCTGCACGATCTTTTCGAAATCCATCCGGTAGAGCTGGTCGCCGGAAAGGATGAGGACGATTTCGTGGCGGTGGCTGTTGAAATGCACCAGATTGCGGCGCACTGCATCGGCCGTGCCTTCATACCACGCGCTGCTCTTTTCGGTCTGCTCCGCCGAAAGGATGTCGACGAACCCGCCGTTGAAGGCGTCAAAATGAAAACTCTTGTTGATGTGCCGGTGCAACGACGCGGTCAAAAACTGCGTGAGCAGGAAGATGCGATTGTAACCCGAGTTGATGCAGTTGCTGATCGGAATATCGACGAGGCGATATTTTCCGGCCAGCGGCACCGCGGGCTTGCAGCGTTCCTTCGTGAGCGGGAAGAGTCGCGTGCCGCGACCTCCTCCCATGATGACGGACAAAACTTGCTTCGGGTTCGGCATGGTAAGCTAAAGGCCTTGCATATCATTCCGGCGACTTCTCAAATCGCCAGACAAAACCAAAACGCATGTGTGGCATCGTCGGCTACGTCGGAAAAAACAAGGCAGCTCCGCTCATCCTCGAGGGGCTGAAGCGCTTGGAATATCGTGGCTACGACTCCACCGGAGTGGCCGTGTGGCAGGACGGCGGATTCACCGTCGCGAAGAAGGTCGGACGCGTCGCTAACCTGGAACCCGAGGCGGCCAAGCTCCGGTTAACCGGCAGCTACGGCATGGGGCATACCCGGTGGGCGACGCACGGTGGAGTCACCGATGCCAACGCTCACCCGCACGTCAGCAGCGACGGCAAGATCGCGCTCATCCACAACGGCGTCATCGAAAACTACGCCTCGATCAAAAAATTTCTCACCGGCAAAGGCTACACGTTCAAGTCGGAGACCGACACCGAGGTGCTCTGCAACGCGATTGCCTATCACTACGCGAAGGAGCCCGTGCCGGGCGACCCGACCGAGAGCCGCTTCGTCACCGCCGTCCGCAAAACGCTGCGCCATGCCGAAGGCACCTACGGCATCGTGGTGATGGCCGTTGACGCCCCCGGCGAGCTCGTCACCGCACGCAAAGGCTCCCCGCTCATCCTCGGCATCGGTGATGGCGAGAGTCTCGTCGCTTCCGACGTCGCCGCGATCGTGAGCCGCACGCAAAACGTCGTTTATCTCAAGGACGGCGAAGTCGCGCACCTCACGCCGAAGAATTTTTCCATCACGACGCTCGCGGCCGCCGATGTTTCTCCGGTGATCGACAAGGTCACGTGGTCGATCTCCGATGCGGAACTAAACGGCTACGCGCACTTCATGGAGAAGGAGATTTTCGAGCAGCCGCAGGCGCTCGAGAACACCATGCGCGGCCGCTTCTCCGAGGACGGCAGCACCGCCCAGTTCGGCGGCCTCAACATCAGCGCCAACGAATTTCGCAGCTACGAGCGCTTCCAGTTCCTGGCCTGCGGCACCGCGCTGCACGCCTGCATGGTGACGGAGCATCTGATCGAGCGTTTCGCGCGCGTGCCGGTCGAGTGCGACTACGCGTCCGAGTTCCGCTACCGCAACACGCCGCTCGATCCCAACACGCTCTTTTTCACGATGAGCCAATCGGGCGAGACCATCGACACGCTCGCCGCCATGCGCGAAGCGAAGCGCAAGGGTTACAAGGTTCTCGCGGTGAACAATGTCGTCGGCTCCACCATCGCTCGTGAGGCCGACGGTGGCATTTACCAACACGTCGGCCCCGAGGTCGGCGTCGCGTCGACGAAAGCGTTCACGTCCCAGCTGCTCATCGGTGCGATGCTCGCCCTCTACATCGGCCGCATGCGCGACCTCAGTTTCTCCGACGGCACGGAGATCGTGCAGGCGCTGAAACGCGCGCCCGATCTCGTCCGCGCCGCGCTGAAGCAGGCCGATCACATCCGAGGCGTGGCCAAGCGTTACGCGCACTACCGTGACATGCTCTTCCTCGGCCGCCTCTCCCTCTTCCCCGTCGCACTCGAGGGGGCGCTGAAGCTGAAGGAGATTTCCTACGTGCACGCCGAAGGTTACCCGGCCGCAGAGATGAAGCACGGCCCCATCGCGCTGATCAGCGAGCACTGCCCGTCGGTATTCTTCGTCTCGAGTGGCGAGATGTTCAACAAGGTCGTGTCCTCGATGCAGGAAATCAAGGCGCGCAAGGGCAAGATCATCGCCGTCGCCACCGAATCCTGCAAACTGCCCGAAGGCCTGGCCGACGAGGTCATCCCGATCCCCGAATGTCACGAGGCCGTGCTGCCGATCGTCGCCACGATTCCGGTGCAGCTGCTCAGCTACTACATCGCGGTCGAGCTCGGTCGCGATGTCGACAAGCCGCGCAACCTTGCGAAGTCAGTTACCGTCGAGTGATGCGCGTTTATCCGTCCCGCTCCGAATTCCTCGCGCTGAGCGCGCAGGGCAACGTCATCCCGGTCGCCGCGGAACTGCTCGCGGACCTTGAGACGCCCGTCTCCGCGTTCGCGAAGCTCCGCGCGCACGGACCGGCGTTCTTGCTCGAATCCGTGGAAGGCGGCGAACACCTTTCGCGCTACAGCTTCGTCGGCTGCAACCCGCGCAAGATCATTGCCGCGAAAGCCGGCGACGGCGATCCGCTGCAGGAGCTCGAACGCGAGATGAAGCAGTATCGGCCGGTCGAACTGCCGGGTCTGCCGCCGTTCACCGGCGGCGCTGTCGGTTACCTTGGCTACGAATACATCCACGGCGTCGAACGCACCGTGCCGCTCGCCGCACGCGACGATCTCGGTGTGCCCATGATGTGGTTCATGCTGTGCGATTCGATCGTGGCCTTCGACCGCGTCAAACAAGCGCTGCGGCTCATCGTCAACGCCCACATCGGCGGCGACGCCGGCGCCGCCTACGATGCGGCGGTCGCAGAAATTGAGCGCCTCCGCACCGTGCTGCGCCAGCCTTGCCCCATCGCCCCGGCCGAACTCGGCGAACTCGACGGAATCACCGTCCCGCCCGGTAACCATTCACAGGCGAGCTTCGAAAAGATGGTGGAGGACTCCAAGGAGTTCATCCGCGCCGGCGACATTTTCCAGATCGTGCTCTCGCAGCGCTTCAGCCGCGAGTTCCAGAAATCGCCGCTCGACCTTTACCGCGCACTGCGGACGGTGAATCCGTCGCCTTACATGTTCATCCTCGAGACCGGCGACTTTGCACTCGTCGGTGCTTCGCCCGAGGTGCACGTGCGCCTGACTGGCCGACTCGCCGAGATCCGTCCCATCGCCGGCACGCGACCGCGCGGGAAGTCACAGGAAGAAGACGCAGCGCTCGAAAAGGACCTGCTCGCCGACGAAAAGGAAAAGGCCGAGCACCTCATGCTCGTCGATCTCGCCCGCAACGACTTCGGCCGCGTGTGCAGCTACGGCAGCGTGAAAGTCCCGGAGTTCATGACCATCGAGCGCTACTCCCATGTGATGCACATCGTGTCACAGGTGGAGGGACAACTTGCGCCAGAACGTTCCGCTTTCGACCTCATCCGTGCCACTTTTCCCGCCGGCACCGTCAGTGGCGCACCGAAAGTCCGGGCCATGCAGCTGATCGCCCAATTTGAAGGCACCCAGCGGGGCACTTACGCCGGCGCGCTCGGCTATTTCAGCTACAACGGCAATCTGGATTCCTGCATAACCCTCCGCACGGCATTACTTAAGGACGGTAAGGTTCACGTCCAGGCGGGCGCCGGTTTGGTGGCCGACTCGGTCCCGGCTACGGAATATTTCGAGACCATTAATAAGGCTAGCGCCCTATTCAAAGCGATCGGTTTGGCTGAGAAGATGTGACCATCCTGCATCCGAACGGCACAGATAGCCGTAATTCGGGTCAAACAGGACATCAGGGAATTTCCACGCAGTGTCCGGCATCTAATGTGCAGGACGTCGGTTGAAATGACCACCGTGTCTCAATCTATCCACGCCATGCCACATCGCAAAAAGCTCCTCCGCGCTGCACCGGCTGCTGTCGAAGAAACCGCCCCCGCCCGCGCTCAACCTGTTTCCATCCCCACCGTCGACGAAGGCCTCACCGTCCGCCCCGAAATCAAACCGGCGCCCACCGCGGCGCAGTCGGAGTTCGACAAGGCCTCCCCGGTCGACCGCCGCGACGAACGTTCGAATCTTCAGCTTTACCTGAATGAGATTCGTCAGACTCCCCTGCTCACCATCGAGGAGGAGATCAAGCTCGCCGCCCGCATCAAGCGCGGCGACAAGTCCGCGCGCGATCACATGATCAAGGCGAACCTCCGCCTCGTCGTGAAAATCGCCTACGACTACAAGGACATGGGCCTCCCGCTCATGGACCTGATCTCCGAAGGCAACCTCGGCCTCATCAAAGCCGTCGAACGCTTCGACCCCGCCAAGGGCGGCAAGCTCTCCACCTACGCCGCGTGGTGGATCAAGCAGTCGATGAAGCGCGCTCTCGCGAACCAGTCGAAGACCATCCGCCTGCCCGTTCACCTCGTCGACAAGATCGCCCGCATGCGCCGCACGATCGCCGCCCTGACGGACGAATTTGGCCGCGAACCCTCGAACGAGGAGATCGCTTACGAGATGCAGATGCCGATCAACAAGATCGCGCTGCTCAAGACCGTCAGCGTCCGCCCAGCGTCGCTCGATGCGCCCGTCGGCGAAGACAGCGACTCGGCCACGCTCGGCGATCTCGTCGGCGACGACAGCGCCGCCGCGCCTGATGCCGATCTCGGCGAGCGCAACCTTCGCGAAAACCTCCGCAACATGGTCAACTCCCTCGACCCGCGCGAGGCCGCCATCATCAAGATGCGCTTCGGCCTCGACGGCGAGAAGGAGCTGACACTCGAGGAGGTCGGCAAGAAGTTCAAAGTCACGCGCGAGCGCATCCGCCAGCTCGAGTATCTCGCGCTCTCGAAGATTCGCCGCCAGATGGCGAAGCACGACAAGCAGCGCACCGCCGACGAAATCGAGCAGGAGACTCGCGCCGAGGAACGCGCCCAAACCATCCGCGACTACCTCGCGCGCAACGGCACCGACAGCAACAGCTGACCGCACGCCCGCTTTATCACGACTGCGTCCAAGGTGTCCCGTATCGCGGGGCGCCTTTTTGCTTATCCTCAGAATTGAGGAGCGTCATCACGGCAAACCGCCCTTGCGGTCGAACAGTTCAACTCGCAACTTGCTCGTGCTCGTCGCGCGGTGCGGCATACGTGCGACGAGCTCGCTTCACCCCGTTTCCCCACCCCGTCCGCCCATGATGCTTTCGCGCCTGCTCGCTTCCGCTGCGTTGTCGTTCACTCTCGTGGTCGTTTCCGCCCACGCCGCCGGCGAAAAAATCGCCGTGATCCCGAAAGGCACGACGCACAGCTTCTGGAAATCCGTCGAAGCCGGCGCCCGCCAAGCCGGGAAGGAACTCGGCGTCGAAATTCTCTGGAAAGGCCCGCTCAAGGAAGACGACCGCGCGCAACAGATCGGCGTCGTTCAGCAATTCGTCGGCTCCAACGTCAACGCCATCGTCCTCGCCCCGCTCGACGACACCGCCCTGCGCACGCCAGTGAAAAGCGCCATGGATCGGAACATCCCGGTCGTGATCTTCGACTCCGGTCTGAAGGCCGAGCCCGGCAAGGACTTCGTGAGCTTCGTCGCCACCGACAACCACCTCGGCGGCAAGCTCGCCGGCGAAGAACTGGTCCGCCTGCTTGGCGGCAAAGGCAAAGTCGTGCTGCTGCGCTACTCTGAAGGCTCGGCCAGCACCGCCGCCCGCGAAGCCGGCTTCCTCGAGGTGCTGAAGGCGCATCCCGATATCCAGCTCCTCGTCGACAACCGCTACGCCGGCGCCACGATCTCCTCCGCCCAAGACGCCGCGATGAACCTCATCGACAAGATCCGCGAAGCCGATGGCGTCTTCGCCCCGAACGAGTCCAGCACGCAGGGTCTCCTGCTCGCGCTCCGCCAGACCGGACTCGCCGGGAAAAAGAAATTCGTCGGCTTCGACGCCACGCCCTTCCTCCTCGCGGCGCTCAAGAAAGGCGACATCCAGGCGCTCGTTGCGCAAAACCCGCAAAAGATGGGCTACCTCGGCGTCGCGACTGCCGTGCGCCACCTGCGCGGCGAAAAAGTCGATGCGATCGTCGACACCGGCTGCGTGCTCGTGACGCCGCAATCGATCAACACCCCGGACGTCCGCGCCGTTATCGGCAACTGACCGACCGTGTCCGGTCCGCGTCTCCGCCTTTCCGGGATCCGCAAGCGCTTCGGGGCCACGCTCGCGCTCGACGGCGTCGATCTCGAAATTCGCGCGGGTGAGATCCATGCCCTCGTCGGCGAAAACGGCGCCGGCAAGAGCACGCTAATGAAAGTTCTCTCCGGCGTGCACGCCCCCGACGCCGGCACACTCGAACTCGACGGCCAGCCCTTCGCCCCGCGCAATCCGCTGGAATCGCGCCGCGCCGGCGTCGCGATGGTGAACCAGGAGCTTGCGATCGCCCCACACCTGAGCGTCGTGGAAAACCTCGTGCTCGGCGCCGAGCCGCGCCGCGGCCTGTTCGTCCGCCACGCCGAGTCGCGTCGCATCGCCGCCGACGCGCTCGCCCAACTCGGCCGCCCGGATATCCCGCTCGACGCGCCCGCCGGGCGCCTGAGCGTGGCCGAGCAGCAACTCGTCGAGATCGGCCGCGCGCTCGCCCTCGGCTGCCGCGTCCTCGTGCTCGACGAGCCGACTTCGAGCCTCACGCAGGCCGACGCTCAGAAACTTTTCACGCTCGTCCGCCGTCTGCGCGATCAAGGCCAGTCGGCGATCTACATCTCGCATTTCCTCGAAGAGGTGCAGGCGCTCACGGATCGCTACACCGTCCTGCGCGATGGTCGCTCCGTCGCGACCGGCGACACCGCTGACACCACCAAGGATCGCATTGCCGAGATGATGGTCGGCCGCAACGTCGACGAGCTCTACCAACGCTCCCCGCGCACGCCCGGTGCACCGGTGCTGGAATGCAGCTCGGTCGCCGGCGCACGCAAGCCGCGCCGCGCTTCGCTGACGCTGCGCGGCGGCGAAGTGCTCGGCCTCGCCGGTGTCGTCGGCGCCGGCCGCAGTGAATTACTGCGCACCATCTTCGCGCTCGATGCCGTGCGCAATGGCGAGATCCGCGTGGGCACCTACGTCGGCCCGAGTTCGCCGCTGCGCCGCTGGGAGCAGGGCCTCGGCTTCCTCTGCGAAGACCGCAAGGACGAGGGCCTCGCGCTCGATCGCAGCCTCGAGGAAAACCTGACGCTGCCGCGCCTCAACCGCTTCATCCGTCCCGCCGCGCTCGCCGCCGAGACGCGCGAATGGATCTCGCGCCTGAGCGTGCGTTGCGCCGGCCCGCAGCAAAATGCCCGTCAACTCTCCGGCGGCAACCAGCAGAAGATCGCGCTGGGCCGCCTGCTCCGCAACGGCGCGGACGTGCTCCTGCTCGACGAGCCGACGCGCGGCGTCGACATCGGTGCGAAGCAGCAGATCTACCGCCTGATCGACGAACTCGCCTGCCAGGGCCGCGCCGTGCTCATGGTGAGCTCCTACCTGCCCGAGTTGCTCGGCACGTGCGATCGCATTGCGGTGATGTGCCGCGGCGAACTCAGCCCGGCCCTGCCCGTCGCCGAGTGGACCGAACACAGCATCATGCTCGCCGCGACCGGCGCTTCCCTTTCCGAAAATGTCTGACGTCCCCGCCCCTTCCACCGCCAGCCTCGCCCGCCGCAGCCTCGTGAGCTTCGGTCCGTTCTTCGGCCTGCTGGCCGTGTGCATCCTGTTCGCCTCGCTGGAGTGGTCGACGTTCGCGACGTGGGACAATTTCGCGATCGTGCTTCAACAAACGGCCGTCATCGGCATCGCCGCGCTCGGCATGACGCTCGTGATCGTCGCGGGTGGCATCGATTTGTCCGTCGGTTCGATCATCGCGCTCGGCACGATCGTGATCGCGCGGCTGCTGAACGCCGGTTGGAGCCCGCTGCTCGCCGCGCTCGGCGGCATTGCCGCGGCGACGGCGTGCGGTGCGTTTTCCGGCGCGTTGATCACGCGACTGCGGCTGCTGCCGTTCGTCGTCACGCTCGGCATGATGGGCGCACTGCGCGGCGCCGCGAAGGGCCTCGCGAACGAACAACCGATTTACCCCGACGAGACTTGGCTGAATAAATTCATGCTCCTCGGCGACCGCGGCAGCTTGCCCGGTGGCGTGTGGCTGATGCTCGGCTTCGCGGTGATCGTGGCGCTGGCGCTGCGCTACACGCGCTTCGGCCGGCACGTGTTCGCCGTCGGATCGAACGAACTCACCGCGCGCCTCTGCGGCGTGCCGGTCGAGCGCGTGAAGGTGATCGTCTACGCGCTCGGCGGACTCTTCGCGGGACTCGGCGCGGTGCTGCAATTCTCCTATCTCACCGGCGGCGACCCGACGACGGCGGTGGGCCTCGAGTTGAACATCATCGCCGCCGTCGTGATCGGCGGCGCGAGCCTCTCCGGCGGCCAGGGCACGATCGTCGGCACGCTGATCGGCGCGCTCATCATGAGCGTAGTCGCGAACGGCTGCACGAAAGTCGGCCTGTCGAACTGGGTGCAGGAAATCGTGACCGGCGGCATCATCATCGCCGCCGTGCTGCTCGACTACTGGCGTCGGAGGACGACGGAGGAGTGACGAGCTTCTCATGAGCGCGCCGGAGCCTTTCGTTGTGGGCCACCACTACCGCGTGAAAAAGACGGTCGATGACGGCTTTTCTTCGGTTCGCGAAGGACAAACGTTACGCTACATTTGCCGCGGATTTGCGGTCTACGACGAGACGTGGTGCTTCAACTTTCTGACTGCGGACGGGCAACGCTTGTATTGGTGCCTGCACGAAACAGAGCCGGTCGAGCTGTGGCGTGACGTGTTCGAGGAAGCCGACGCCAGCGGCAACTAGCCCGCATTCATCACATTCAATCTGTCATCGCGAGCCCGACGCAGTCGGGCGTGGCGATCCAGCAGCGCTGGATTGCTTCGTCGCCACGCTCCTCGCAATGACCGAACGAGAATGTGGCGGACCAGATTTTGGATTGTCGCCGGCGCGTGCGATGGATGCGGATGCGCGCGCGCGGCACCGCTGGGGACAGCGGCGCCCACCTCGAAGCGGATAATCGGGCCGATTACTCCGCACCAGATCACAGCGTCGGGAATGAAAAAGGCGCCCGCGTTGCTGCGGGCGCCTTGAGAGTGTTTCGCGGGAAGCGCGAAGCGGAGGGCGTTATTCCTTCTTCGCGGCCTCGTCGAAGATGTCGCCGAGGTTCGTGAGGTCGGTGCCGCTGCTCTGCTTGGTGAACTGCTCGTAGGAAGCGGTCTCCTGCGCGAGCTGCTCGGCCGAGTAGTTGGCGGCCTTGATCGAGAGACCGATGCGGCGGCCTTCGCGGTCGATCTTGACGACGCGCGCGGTGACTTGCTGGCCGGGCTTGAGCTCGTCCTTCACCTTCTCGACGCGGTCTTCCTTGATCTGCGAGATGTGCACCATGCCGTCGATGCCGTCCTTGAGCTCCACGAAGGCGCCGAAGTTGGCGATCTTCGAGACGGTGCCCTGGACGACGTCGCCGATGCGGAAGTGCGCATCGATGTCGGTCCACGGATCGGTCATCAGCTGCTTCATGCCGAGGCTGATGCGCTGCTGGTTCGGATCGACGTCGAGCACGATGGCGTCGACTTCGTCGCCCTTCTTGAGGACTTCCGACGGGTGGTTGACCTTGCGGGTCCAGCTCATGTCGGAGACGTGGACCATGCCGTCGATGCCTTCCTCGAGTTCGATGAAGGCGCCGTAGGTGGTCATGTTGCGCACCTTGCCGCGGACGCGAGCGCCCACCGGGTAGTTGTGGCGGACCATGTCCCACGGGTTGGGCTCGAGCTGGCGGAGGCCGAGCGAGATCTTCTGCTCTTCCTTCTGGATGCCGAGGACGACCGCAT
Organism: Candidatus Didemnitutus sp.; assembly: GCA_041906465.1. Classification (GTDB taxonomy): domain Bacteria; phylum Verrucomicrobiota; class Verrucomicrobiia; order Opitutales; family Opitutaceae; genus Didemnitutus. Next base: position 533,853 of record JAYRJE010000001.1, read on the forward strand.
CGAGCTCCTGACCGACCTTGAGCAGTTCGGAGGGTTTGGTGATGCGCTTGGTCCAGGACATCTCGGTGATGTGGACGAGACCTTCGACGCCCGGCTCGAGTTCGATGAACGCGCCGTAGGGGACGAGGTTGACGACCTTGCCGCGGACCTTGGCACCGACCGGGAACTTGTGGTCGATGTTGTCCCACGGGTTGTTCTTGGTCTGCTTGAGGCCGAGGGAGACGCGCTCCTTCTCGCGGTTGATGTCGATGACCATGACCTCGATCTCCTCGCCCTGCTTGAGCATTTCGGACGGGTGACCGATGCGGCCCCATGACATGTCGGTGATGTGGAGCAGGCCGTCCATGCCGTCGAGGTCGATGAACGCGCCGAAGTCGGTGATGTTCTTGACGACGCCCTTGCGGACCTGGCCGGGCTGGAGCTTCTCGAGGAGGTCGCGGCGCTTTTGCTGGCGCTGCTCTTCGATGAGCTCGCGGCGGGAGAGAACGATGTTCTTCCGCTCGTGGTTAATTTTGAGGACCTTGAAGTCGTAGGTCTGGCCGAGATACTGATCGAGGTTCTTCGGCGGCTGGATGTCGATATGCGAGGCCGGGAGGAAGGAGTCCACGCCGATGGAGACGAGGAGGCCGCCCTTGACCTTGCCCTTCACGCGGCCCGAGACGATGGAGCCTTCGTTGCAGCGCGTGAGGATGTTTTCCCAGTTCTTCTTCTGCTGAGCCTTTTCGTAGGAGAGGACGGGATTGCCTTCCTTGTCCTCGAGTTTCTCGAGGAGGACTTCGATCGAGGAGCCGACTTGCAGCTCGCCGAGGTCGAAGAATTCATTGGCCGGGATCGAGCCTTCGGCTTTGCCGCCGATATCGACGATAACTTCGTTGGCGCGGATTTCCGTGATCGTGCCCGGGACCATCGTGCCTTCCTTCAACTTGTCGAAGGAGGATTGCTCGAGCAGCTGTTCCATTAACGAACTCATTTGACTGTGTGCCGAAGACGAACGTCGCACTCCGACGCCGCGCGCCTTCCAGGCGGTGGACCCTTGCGGATCCGTGGGTTGATTGTTGCTAGCAAAGGCCGGTGGGAGTGCCGCGGCAGCACCGGCTGTGACGAAGAACGCCGCGAAAGGGGACGAAAGTCCCGGAAGGTCCGCGGCCCGGCAAGCGGAAAAACTCGGGATTTGCAGATCGAAAGCCGAGGTGGTCGCCGTGGCCCCGCGACGGGCCAAACTCAGTTCTTTCGGCCGGCCGGCGCGGCCTTTTGCTCGGCCAAAACCTGCTGCAAGACAGCGAAATACGTCTCGTAGAACCCGTGCTCGCGCAGCGACCGCTCGTTCGGACCGCCGAGCCCTTGCGCCTCGACCTGCTCCGTGAGGCGCATGCTGACTTCGGATTCGGCCGGGCCGACGGAGGTGATTGTCACCTGCGCGACGAGCTGCCGCGAGTCGGCGAAGGCGACGCTGGTGTTGATGCGGCTCGCCGCCTCGACGCGGAGATCCGTGACGGACGAGCGCGTGAGATTGAAATCGAGGCGCTTGAACGCGGCCTGCACGGCGTAGTAAACCGCACGCGACTCTCCTTCGATCGTCTGCGTCTTCGGCGGCACTTCGGTGAACCGGTCGCGCACGCGCGACTCGAGCGATTCACAGCCGGCGAGCAGGCCGACCAGCGCGACGAAGAAGAGGGCGAGCGAGGGTTTGAGCAGGTTCATGCAGCGGTTCGACAGGTGCGGCGCGGCGTGGTGCCGCGCGCTCAGGCTAGGTTTTGCCGGCAGCGGGCTGCTGCTGCGAGAGACAGTGCAGCGTCCCGAGGCCCCAGATCATGTGGTAGCAATCGATGCCGATCGCTTCGCGGCCCGGGAAGCAGCTGCCGACAATCTCGAGCGCCTGCGCGTCGCGCACCTTCTGGCGAAACGTCGGCATGAGCACGGCACCGTTGATGATGAGAAAATTCGCGTAGCTCGCCGGCACGCGCTGGCGCTGAAACGCGAAGGGCTTCGGCATCGGCAGCTCGACGATCGAAAACTTCTTCCCCTCGGGCGTGCGGAACGACTTCAGGCGCTCGAGGTTTTCCGCGAGAATCTTATGGTTCTTGTCGCGCTCGTTCGGCTCGACGCAGGTGATGAAGCCGTCGGGCTTGTAGAAGCGCGTGATGTCGTCGATGTGGCCGTCGGTGTCGTCGCCGATGATGCCGTCGCCGACCCAGAGGATTTTCGTGACGCCGAGATAGTCCTTCAGGTTCTTCTCGATCTGCGCGCGCGACAGGTGGGGATTGCGGTTCTTGTTCAGCAGACACTGCTCGCTGGTGAGGAGCAGGCCCTGACCGTTCACGTCGATCGAGCCGCCTTCGAGAATCATGTCGTGCTCGAAACGGCGCAGGCCGAGCTTATCGCCGATGCTGGGCGGAATCTGGTTATCGAGATCGTAGGGCGGATACTTGCCGCCCCAGGCGTTGTAGGCCCAGTCGGTGAGCGCGACTTCGCCGGTCGCGTCGTTTTTCACGAAAATCGGTCCGTGGTCGCGGCACCAGGCGTCGTTCGTCGGGTGATCGTAGAAGGTCACGCGTGACATGTCGGCGCCGGCCTTCTCACAGAAGCGCTTGGCGCGCTGGTGCAGGCGCGCCGCCGCGTTGATGCGCACGTGCTGAAAGCGGCTGATCTGCGTGACGAAGCGCGCGAACGCATACGGCACCGGACGAAACTGGCCGGGCCACGAATCGTAATTGTGCGGCCAGGAAAGCCAGACGGCCTCCTGAGGCTCCCACTCCGCCGGCATGCGGAAACCGAGCGCAGAAGGCGTCTCCGGCTTGGACTTTGAAATTTGGACTTTGGATTTCTTGGCGGACATCGGTCGATAGAGGCCGTTGCCCTCAACGGGCCGCGGAAAATTAACGGGGCGCTTCGGCAAGCGCCCTCCCCTCGTGTGATTCTCAGTCGCGGAAACGCTTGGTGAGGTCGCCGTAAGCGTCGATGCGGCGGTCGCGGAGGAATGGCCAGTGCGTGCGCGTGACGTCGACCTTTTCGAGATCGATTTCCTGCAGGATAATTTCCTCCCGATCGACGCTGGCCTTCTTGAGGATCTGGCCGCTCGTGCCGGCGATGAAGCTCTGGCCCCAGAACTCAATGCCGTCGCCGCCCTCGGGCGTCTCCACGCCGATGCGATTCGTCACGGCGACGTAGCAGCCGTTCGCGACGGCGTGCGCGCGCTGGATCGTTTCCCACGCGCCGTGCTGGTTGGTGCCGTATTCGGCCTTCTCCCCGGGGTGCCAGCCGATCGCCGTGGGATAGAAAAGAATCTCCGCGCCCTGCAACGCCGTGAGCCGCGCGCCCTCGGGATACCACTGGTCCCAGCAAATGAGCACGCCGATCTTGCCGTATTTGGTCTGCCACGCCTTGAAACCGGTGTCGCCCGGCGTGAAGTAGAACTTCTCGTAGTAGAGCGGATCGTCCGGGATGTGCATCTTCCGGTAGATGCCGAGCAGCGATCCGTCAGCGTCGATGATGACCGCGGTGTTGTGATAGAGGCCGCTCGCGCGCTTCTCGAACAGCGAAGCGATGATCACGACCTTGTATTTCTTCGCGATCTTCTGGAACGCCTCGGTGCTCGGCCCCGGAATCGGCTCGGCCAGTTTGAAGTAGTCGTGGTTCTCCGCCTGGCAGAAATACTGCGAGCGAAACAGCTCCTGCGTGCAGATGATCTTCGCGCCCTTCTTCGCCGCCTGTTCGGCGAGCGCGAGCGTCTTCTTGAGATTCTCCGCCGGTTTGGCGGAGCAGGCGTGTTGGAGCAGACCAAGCGTGACTTTCATAACGTGAATTCGGATGGCAGCGTGAGCCGACAGTTTCGCGCGAGGCAACGGACCGGCGCGGCCAAACACAAGTAAACTCTGCGCTCCAAAGCGCAACTTCCCCGTGACGAACAAGGCTTTGACAAGTCGCCGCACAATTGTAAAAACCCCTGCGAAGCCGGTGCCCTCCGCCCTCGCTTCCCGACTCGGTTCACCCACCTGTCACTTCATCCCATGTGCGCTGCTCCCCGTCCGCTCATCGTTGTTGTCGAAGACGAAAAAGAGCTCTCTTCGATCATCTGCGAGCAATTGGAAACCGCCGGCATGCAAACGCAGGCCTACGACCGCTGTGCCCCCGCCCTTCGCTTCCTCGAGCGCAATTTTGCGAACCTCCTTCTGCTTGATCTGAATCTCCCCGACGCGACCGGCTTTCAGCTCCTCAGCGACCTCAAGCAGCGCGACATCCACGTTCCCACCATTTTCCTCACCGGCAGCGGCGTGGAGGCCGACAAGGTCAAAGGCCTCAACATGGGCGGCGACGACTACATCACGAAGCCCTTCGGTTACGCCGAGTTGATCGCGCGCATCAACGCCGTCCTGCGCCGCGCCGAATCGAACAAGGATTTCAATCTCACGAAGAACGTCCGCACCGTCGACCAGCCCTTCGAATTCCTTGGCGCCCGCGTGCATCCGGATCGCCTCGAAATTGAGTTCCCCAACGGCGTCGCGCACAAGATTGGCCGCAAGGAGCTCGGCATCCTCGCCTACCTGAACACGCACCGCCACGTCGTCATTACCCGCAAGGAGCTGATTCACTCGGTCTGGGGCATCCACGCCGACGTCCGCAGCCGCTCGCTCGACCAATACATCGTGAAAGTCCGCGCCGCGTTTCAGAACAACGGCCTGACGCTCGACAGCTTCAAGACCGTCCACGGCATCGGCTACATCTTCGAGCCACCGGCGAGTTGACGGAGGACTGATTACTGAGGACGGAGGACAGAGCGCGGAGGACGGGAAAAATCACTCACGGGCCAACCGTGAACGATGCTGATTTATCATTTTACGGAGTAGGACGTGTATCGTCGATCGAGCGAACTCGCTGAACGGATTTTCGCTCTGAGCAGGCGCTGGCCGCCGGAAGAGCGCTACTCGCTGACCGACCAGATTCGCCGCGCCGCCCGTTCTGTCGGCGCAAATATCGCCGAGTCGTGAGCGAAGCGTCGCCACTAAGCCCACTTCGTCAGCAAGCTCACCGATGCCGACGGCGAAAACCACGATGTCGAACATTGGCTGATCACCGCCCGCCGCGATGGTTATCTGACAACTGCCGAGTTCGAAGCGCTGCTCGCTCTCAAGCGCGAAGTCGGCGCCAAACTCGGCAAAATGATCCAGAACCCCGGACCATTTCTACCGCGCTAATCCGTCCTCCGTTCTCCGTCCTTCGTCCTCAGAACAACTCCTGCTGTCCGGTGTAGCGCTTCTTCGCTTCGGCGAGCGTCGACTTCATCTCCATCGACTCGAGCAACGGAAACAACTTCGCGGTGTCCGGCGTGCCGGGCTCGACCCACGGCAGCGGCGAGGTCGTGCGCAGCGTCGTGAGTTTCAAGTTCCGCCGCAGGTCCTCCACGCGCGTCGACACCTGCGCCGCGCAACGATCCGGCTTCAATTTCGCCGCGTTCGCAATGATGCCTTCGAGATCGCCGAACTCGGTCAGCCACTTCACCGCCGTCTTCGGCCCGCAGCCGTCGATGCCGGGAATGTTGTCCGAGGTATCGCCGACGATCGCGAGATACTCGGCGATCTTCGCTGGCGGCACGCCGAATTTTTCCACCACGCCCGCCGCATCCATCGTGCGCCAGCCGAGCTTCGGGTTCGCCGTCGGCGGCGGCAGGATGATCTTGATGCGATCGTCCACGCACTGCGCAAAATCCTTGTCGGCGCTCACGATCCAAACCTCATGCCCGGCATTCGCGAGGGCCCGCGCCTGCGACGCCACCAAGTCGTCCGACTCCACGCCGTCGAGCTCGATGCCCACGAGTCCGAGCGCGCGCGTGATCTCCTTGATGACGGGCATCTGCTTCTCGAGTGGCTCCGGCGTCTCCTTGCGGTGCGCCTTGTATTCGGGATGCAGCGCCAGTCGATCTTGCGCTCCGCCAAGATCGAAGAAGCACAGCGTGAAGTCCGGCTTCTCCTGGTCCTGCAACCGCCAGATGCTCTTTACCCACCCATGCAGCGCGCCCGTCGGGAACCCATCCGTGCGCGTCAGCTCCGGCATCCCGTAGAACGCACGGAACGCGAGATTGTAGCCATCCAGCAGCAGCCATTTCGCCATGCGCCCGACGCAATCGCATGCGCGCCCCCGGGCAAACCCAATCTCCAGTAGCGCAGGCGATGGCGATTTTAAGCCGACCCTCTCCACGCGCAAAGGGTCGGACAAGTAGCGGGAGCTTCCAGCTCCCGTGTCGCTCAGGTTCACAAAACGGGAGCTGGAAGCTCCCGCTACTTTTTCCCTTCGCGTCCGGCCGCGCCCGCGGGCGTGACGATCGTCGGGTTCTGAAAAATCGTGCCGATCGGCGCACCACGCACCGACTGCTTCTTCAACGAGCCGCCGGGGCTCACGAGGTTCGCCGTCACGAAAATCAGCAGATTGCGCTTCTGCGCGCTCTCGCCGTTGCTGCGGAAGAGCCGCCCCAGCACCGGCAGATTGCCGATCACGGGCACCTTGTCGTTGGTCTTGCGCGTGTCCTCGCGGGTCAATCCGCCCATGACGAGCGTCGCGCCGTCCCAGATCGTCACCTTCGTCGTCAACTCGCGCACGGCGAAGATCGGCTGATAAAAGCCCGACGGCACCGTCACCGTCGTGCTGCCCGACACCGCCACGCTCTGGCCGCCGTATTCCACGAAGCCTTCGAACTCCGTCACCTTCGGATTCAGGTCGAGACTTATACTGTAATCGTCTTCCTCGACGGTCGGCGTGACCTTCAATTCGACGCCGATGTTGCGCGTCGTGAATTCCTGCGGCGTGCCCGCCGTGATCGTGACACCCGCGGAGCCGCCGCCGCTGGCGCTGCCGGTGCCGACCTGACTCTGCACCTGGCCATACGACTGCGGATAGCGCAGCTCCTGCGCGACGGTGATTGTCGCGGGGTTGCCGGAGAGGACGGTGAGCTTCGGCGCGCTGAGCAACTCCGTGCCGCTCCGCTGCGAGAGGGCGCGGATGACGGCATTGACGTTGAACTCGCCGAGGATGCCCGTGACAGCCGCGAGCGGATTCGCGCCGACTCCCAGGTTGTTGGTGCCCGGAATGGGCGGCGGATTGTTGATGATCGGAATATTCAGTGCGGCAGATCCTGGAGTCGTCACTGCGGTCGTGGTGTTGCCGTCTGCGTCGGTCGTCGTTGTTTGGATCGGATCGACGGACGGACGCACAATCGCGCCCTGCGTGCCGCTGGTATTGCTATTGAATGCGTCGGCGAGCGAGCGGTTGGTCGTCGCGTAATTCGTCACCGTCGCCCCGCTGTGCTGCGTCGCCTTCTTGCCGATGCTCCAATTCACCCCGAGCTCCTCCAACGCGCCGTCCTGCACTTCCATGAATTTCGCCTCGATCTCCACCTGCCGGACCTCGCTGTAGCGCGCGAGGATGTTGCGGATGCGCTCCAGATTGCGACCGGTCTGCGTAACGATCAGTTGCGAACCGTCAAACGCCAGCGTGCTGCCCGGCGTATTCTCGAAGCTGACGCCGGCGAGTTGGAGAAAATTGCGGATCGATTGCCCCTCCCCTTCCACGCTCGGGCTGCCCGAGCCACCCGCCTTGGCACCACCCGCCAGCGGGTCGCCCGCGCCGCTCGAGTTCACCTCCGCCCCACGCCCCGTCATGCGTAGCACCGTCGAGCGCGACACGGGGAAAAATTGCGTATCGAGTGTCGTCTGTTCGCCACCGGAGCGCACGATCACGGCATCGGACTGCACTTCGTATTGGTAACCGACGGCCTGCGTGACGATGTCGAGCACGCGCTTCAGCGGCAGGTTGCGGAGAGTAATGTTGTTCACCACCGGGTTCGCGCCCGACGGGTCGAGCAACACGATGTTCACGCCCTTCGGCGCGGTGCCGCTGGCGTCGTATTCGGTCGAAGCGACACCGAGAAACGTCATCACCCGGCCGAGTTCCATGCCGCTGAAATTTACCTCGGGCAGCACGATCTGATTCAGTTTCTCCAGCAGGGGCGACGGGCCACTGTCGCTCGCGGCACCGGGCGGCGGCTCTTTGTAGACGCCGGGGCGCTGCCAAGCGCGCGCGACTTCGTTCAACAGCTGCGCGCTGGTCTGCGTGCGATCGACGTTGCGATCGACGGTTTCATTGGCAATCCGGGCCATGAATTTTCCCGCCTCCACGTTGCCGGGTTCCAGTTCCAACACCCGAGCGAAAGTCTGTGCCGCCGCAGAAGGATCGCCGGCCAGATATTGACTCCGGCCGCGGCGGATCAACGCCGACAACTCCGGGTTGACCGTCGACGCCGCTGGCATCGGCGTCGCCACGGCAGCCCGCGCTTCCGGCGGTGGTGGCGGGGTCGCGACAACCGCGGGCTCCCGTGCAGCGGGCGCTTTCGCCTCCGCGGCCTTTCGCTCCACGGTCGCGGCAATTTCGGCCAAATGCGCGTCGCGCGCGCGTGTGATTTCCGCCGCGGCGACATCGATCTCCGAGAGCATGGGCGCGGTCGCGGGGTTCTCGGCCAGGCTGCGGCGCGTTTGCGCCAGCTTGTCGAGGGCCGCGCTGAATTGACCGTCGACCGCGAGACCGCGCGCCATGCGCACGTTGTCGTTGGCGGCAGCCAGGGCCGCGGCCAGGCGTCGCTCCTCTTCTTGCGCCAGTTGTTCGGCTTCATTCGGCGGCGTCACCGTGCCGCCGCTGACCGTGACTTTGGTTTCGCTGCGCTGATTGAGCGTCGCCAGCAACCGCGTGACGGTGGCGTCACCCGGGGCCAGCTTGAGCAACTCTTCGAGCTTCGCGCGTGCCTCGGCCACGTTGCCGCTGTCGCGGGCGCGCAGCGCATCCGAAAGCAGGCGGATCTTGGCCTCGGAGGCATCGGGAGCGGCTTCAGCTTGGCGGGCCACGCCGACACCCGCCACCAAGGCGAGCGCAGCGCACAGGACGAGAATGAAACGGGGCATGCGAAATCAGGGACGAGACGCGCCACTCGCGACGCCAGGTTGTGCATTCGTGGGAGTGAAGCGTTTCGCGGTCGCGGCGGCCTCCGCAGATTTGTTGGTCGCTTCGGGCTTGAGCACGCGCGTCTCGGGATACGGCAGACCCGCGGTCTGCTTGGCCACGACCACCTCGGGCGGATCCAGCCGGATGTGTTCGACGCGAAACGTCGCGTCGTCCTGCTGGAACGTGTCGCCCTGATGCAGCACGCGCGGTTTGCCCTTCGCGTCCGCCACCACGCGCAGCACCGCGAGCGGGGTGTCGGTGAGCTTCGGTCCCCGCGTATCGAGCGTCACCTCGGTGCCGTTGCGCTCGTCGTGCAGCGTGGCGACCGCCGCGACGTCGTAGATCGGTTGCGAAGCGCGCGGATCAAGCGCGATGCGGCGAATTTCAAAGGACTTCAAAGCGAGGCCGAGTTGGTCGAAACGCTTGCCGGAGCGCGCGAGCAGCGTCTCGGCCGACTGCTCGCTGACGAAGGCCGCCGTGTAGTCGCCCGGGGCGCCCACGTAGCCGACCAGCTGCAAGCGGAACGGCTCGCGCTTCACCGCGAGCAACTCGAGACCGAAGGGCCGGCTGTTCGTCTCGGCGAGGTAGACCGGCGGCGTAACCGTGAACGTCCGCGCCGTCGCGTGGTAATAGATCACTGGCGGAGTGAAGAGTTCGTAGGTCCAGCCGGAGCCCGACGACTGCGTGGCCGGCTTGCCCCACGCGCGCCCCGCCACCGGCAATTCCGGCAGCACCGCCGCGGTGTAGGGCGCGCCCGCCATTTCGGCCGAGACGCGTTCCGCGTGCAGGCGGCGCAGCCGCGTCTGCTGTTGCCACCACCACGCCGCGGCGCCCGCGGTCAGAGCGAGCGCGAGCAACGCCAGCGCCTTCTCGGGGGTAAGCAAACGGGGCAAAGTCATGAGGACGGAGCGGTGGAGGCCGGCGCGACTTCAACACATTCGAGCACGACGGCAAACTTGGAAAAATTCTGCGTCACGAGCGGCACGGCAGCGCCGCCGACGGCGGCTCCAATCCCGCCGGAGTCCGGCTCGACCTCCACTGCGCGGACGAAGAGTGGCAACGGAGACTGGGCGAGGGCATTCAAAAACGCGCGCAGTGCCTGCGTCTGACCCGTGAACTCCACGCGATACAACTCGCCGTCCGCGATCGCCGGCACCTGCAGCCGCAAGCGCGGGTCCGGTTCGAAGAAATCCGCGAGCTGCCCCGCCGAGCGCGTCGACGGCGTCGCGGCCGGGAGCTCGCTCGCGTTCGCGCCCAAGTTCGCCGCCGCCGCACGACGCGCGGTCCACTGCGCGTCCGTCAATGGGCGCTCGCGCACGGCGGCAACGAGCGACTTGGGGCGGGCTTCGAAGAGTGTTTCCAACACCTGTTGCATCACCACGCGCTGCCGGTGCACTGAACCCAGCAGGTCGGGCTCGGGTCCTTCGTTGGCGTAGGTCGCAAAGCCGAACCGCTCCTCCGCACGCAGCGCGATCTGCTCACGCACGGCGAGCGCGCGCATCTTCTCGTTGAACGAGGCGAGCGCGAAATACGCATCGATCGGGCGGGCGGGCGCGGCCGGCAGCCACGCCTTGCCGGTGAGCGTCGCGCGCAGTTCCGCCAGACGCTTCTCCGCGGCGGCCACGTCGGTTGCGATCGCGCGCACCTGCTCCTCGGTCAGGGCCGGGCTCTGGCGGGCCAGCCAGTCGCGTTCGCCGCGCCTGGCCTCGAGCCGGATCGCCGCACGCCGGCCGCGCTCGCGCGCCTCGTAGATGAACCACGCCTGAGCCAGGCACCCCGCGGCACACGCGAACAGCAACGCAGCGAACAAGGGATTCTTTTTCAGCCAGGCCATGGTCAAAGCGGCTGGATCGGCTCGGCGACGAGCACGACGTCGAAATGGAGTATCCCCGGCTGTGCGTTGTCGAAACGCTCGTTCTCCACCGCGGAAACGTAAGGTGACTCCACCACACTCGACAGCAGCTCGGTGACGCGCCGGTAGATGTCCGGGCTGACCTTCGCGAGCGGATTGGTGCGATCGAGCATGCGTCCGGAAATCGCCACGCGCAACGGCCCGTCGGTTGCGGCCGAGCCGGTGGCGAGGTGCATGCGCTCGAGCCAGACGTCTTCGACCTTCACGAAACGCTCCTGCAGATCGGCACACAACTGCTGCCAGGTGGCGCGGCGCGCGGCGATGCCGTGCAGCGCCGTGATTTGCTGCCGGAGCGCGGCGAGCTTTTCGAGGTTCTCGCGGTTGCGCGCCTCGCGCTGGCGGAGCGGAGCGATCTCGGCGTCGAGCGCAATGGTCTTGCGCTGGAGCGCGGCCTCCCACTCGCGGTAATAGTGCAGTGGCGGCACGAACGCCGCTGCCGCAAGCACCGCCGCGAGAAGCAGCCACGGCTGGCGGCGGCGCGTGTTTTCCAGATTCTGCAGGCGCGGCGGCAGGAGATTGATCGCTGATTTCTCCGCAGCGAAATGGGCCTGCGCCGCGCCGACGAGATCGCCGAGCTGCGCTGCGACGTCGGCCACCCCGGCATCGGCCGCCGCGCGCGCAATCTCAACGGACCCGAGGGGATCCAATGACTCGACCGGCACGTTCAGACGCTCAGCCAGCAACGCGGCCAGGCCCTCCGTGCGCGCCGCTCCTCCGGTGAGAAGAATGCGCGTGGGGCTGGCGGCACCGGCCGTGCGCTTGAAATGAACGGCGCTGCGCGTGATTTCCTGGCCGACGCGAGTGGCGAACGACTCCACGGCCGGTGCGAGCACGGCCGCATTGCGGCTCGATGTTTTCCACCCCTCGGCCGCCTCCCAATCGCAATCCTGATTCTCGACCAATTGCTGGGTCACGTGGTGCCCACCCAAAGCCAGCGTGCGGGCGTGAAGGCGACGGCTCTCGCGCAGGAGAAGCGTCGTGGAGCGCGCGCCGAGATTGGCGAACAACACCGGCTCGCCGCCGGAACGCGTCACCGCCGCCGCGATCGTGCGCAGAGTCCATACGCCGGGCATCAACACTCGCGGCAGAAATCCCGCCGCCTCCACCGCGGCACACACGGCATCGATCGCTTCGAGCTTGGCCGCACACAGCATCACATCGAGATCGAGATCGGACTCGCCGGTGACGACATGACCCCACGCCACGTCCGTGAGGGCGTAGGGAATGTTTTGCTGCGCCTCGAAGCGAATGACTTTCTCGCGTTTCGCCGCGTCGACGCGCGGCGTCTTGATAAACTTGGTCAGCACCAAGTGTCCGGGAAGCACGACGGTCACCGGACCGCGATACCGGAGCGCGCGGGCGATCTCACCGAGACCCGCCCCCAACGCTTCCAGCCATTCCTCTTCCCGCCCGGAAGGCACCGCCAGGGCCTGCCAGGCAAACTGCTCGAGGCGATGCCGGGTGCCGCTGCGCGCAAAAACGCCGGCGGCCACGTGGCTGGCGCCACAATCGAGGACTGCTACGCGCGTGGGGCGCATTCGGGTTCGCCGCCGAGTGTTCCGGACCGCTCGGGAGCGGCAAGGCTAGAGTGCGTCGCAACACGACAATCTGATTGCAGGAGCCGCGCCGCGCCGCTGAGTTTCGCGCGATGAGTTCCGCCGCCCTGCCCTACAAGATCAGCGTGCTCGTGTTCCTCGAGAACCGTGCCGGCGAACTGCTGCTGATGCTGCGCGCCAAGCAACCGAACCTCGGCGTGTGGTCGCCGATCGGCGGCAAGCTCGAGATGGACACCGGCGAGTCCCCCTTCCAGTGCGCCGTGCGCGAGATTGAGGAGGAAGTCTGCCTGAAGGTGAAGGAGAGCGACCTCCACCTCTTCGCCATGATCGCGGAGAAAGCCTACCAGGGGCACAATCACTGGCTGATGTTTTTGTTTCACTGCAAGCTGCCGCTCGAGTCGCTGCCGCCCGATATCACCGAAGGGAAGTTCGCGTTCTGGACGCGCGAGCAAATCAAGACGCTCGAGATTCCTGAAACCGACGCGAAAGCGCTCTGGCCGATCTACGATCAATACCGGCACACATTTGTCTCGCTGCGCGCAGACTGCTCGGTGTCGCCAATCCAAATCACAGTGGAGCAAATCACCGGCAGCTCGGTAATCTCGAACGCGGTCGAACGGACGCGACCGCGTGTGAGGTAGCGCGCGGACTCCGCTCCGCGCCGCGGGTTTCCGGCGGCGAAGGGACTCGCCGCCCTACCTAGTCCGAGGCGCCCGTAGGACGGGACCCGCCGGGCCCTCCGAAAACGCAGGCTCCACCTCCACGGCCTCCGCCGCGGCGCGCCCGGCCCTCGCGCCCTACCCTCGATCGGCTTGTTTTTCCACCCGCGTAATAAGCGATACCGCCCGAAGTTTCGCTTGTGTTTCTCCGCGCTTCCCCAACTTAGGACCTTGGCGTCCGAAAACTATTTCAAACTCGAACTAATTGTGAGCAAGAAAGCCACCACCTCCAAGAAGCCCGACGAGGGCGCACCTGCCGTCAACTCCCGCCAAGCGCCCGTGAACGCGAAGCTCGGTGCGGATGAGTTGATCAAGTTCTACCGCGACATGGTTCGCATCCGCCGCTTCGAGGAGCGCTGCCTGCGCGCCTACCAGCAGGGCAAGATCGGCGGCTTCCTCCACCTCTACATCGGCCAGGAGTCGATCGCCGTCGCCTGCGCGTCGGTAATGAACAAGGACGACCACATCATCACCGCCTACCGCGACCACGGTCACGCGCTGGCCGTCGGCATGGGCATGAACGAGTGCATGGCCGAGAACTTCGGCAAGGTCACCGGCTGCTCGCAGGGCAAGGGCGGCTCGATGCACTACTTCGACCCGTCGCGCAATTTCTGGGGCGGCCACGGCATCGTCGGCGGCCAGATCCCACTCGGCACCGGCCTCGCCTTCGCGCTGAAATACAAGGGCCGCAAAGGCGCCGCGATGGCGTTCATGGGCGACGGAGCCGTCAACCAAGGCGCCGTGCACGAAGCCTACAACCTCGCCGCGCTCTGGAATCTCCCGGTGATCTTCGTTGTCGAGAACAACGGCTACTCGATGGGCACCAGCCAGGCCCGCTCCTCCGCCGCCCCGTCGCTCGCGCAGCGCGCCGAGGCTTACGGCATGAACTGGGAAATTTCCGAGAACGGCCACGATGTGCTCGAAGTCCGCGACAAATTCGCGCGCCTGCTCAAGCTCGCCCACGACGAGTCGAAGCCGAGCGTCCTCGAGATTCGCACGTATCGTTACCGCGGCCACTCCGTCGCCGATCCGGACACGACCTACCGCGAGAAAAAGGAGATCGAGGAATACAAAGCGACGAAGGACCCGATCATGACCTACGAGCGCCAGCTGCTCGCCGAAGGCGTCCTCACCGAAGCGTTGATCAAGCAAATCGACGAAGCCGCCCGCGCCGAAGCGGAGACCTCCGCGCAATTCGCCGAGCAGAGCCCCTTCCCCACCGTCGAGGACGTGAAAAAGCACGTGTATTGGGAAGCCGACAACCCCGCCGACCGCAAATCCGTCGGCAGCCTCTTCTTCGACTGAGCCGCCGGCGCCTCGCGCATCTCCAATCTCAAATCTCGAATCTCAAATTTAAGCTCACAATGCCCGTCATCACCTACCGCGAAGCCCTCCGCCACGCCATGAGCGAGGAAATCGAGCGCGACGAGAACGTCGTGCTCATGGGCGAGGAAGTCGGCCAGTTCAACGGCGCCTACAAGGTCTCCGAAGGCATGTTGGCCAAATACGGCCCGAAACGCATCATCGACACGCCCATCTCCGAAGCCGGTTTCATCGGCATGGGCGTCGGCGCCGCCATGCTCGGCATGCGCCCGATCATGGAGCTGATGTTCTTCAGCTTCTACACGGTCGCCTTCGACCAGATCTTCAACAACGCGGCCAACATCCGCTACATGTCCGGCGGCCTCATCAACTGCCCAATCGTGCTCCGCGGTCCCGCCAACGGCGGCACGAACGTCGGCGCCACGCACTCGCACACGCCCGAGGGCATCGCCGCCTACCACCCCGGCATCAAGGTCGTCGTCCCGTCCAACGCCTACGACGCCAAGGGCCTCATGAAGTCCGCCATCCGCGACAACGACCCCGTGATGTTCATGGAAAACACCATGCTCTACGGCGAGTCGATGGAGGTTCCCGACGGCGAATACCTCATCCCGCTCGGCAAAGCCGACGTGAAGCGCGCCGGCACCGACCTCACCATCGTCGGCCACGGCCGCCCGATCCAGATGGCGCTCAAGGCCGCCGACCTCCTCAAGGAAAAGCACAACATCAACGCCGAGGTCGTCGACCTCCGCTCGATCCGTCCGCTCGACGAGGAGACCGTGCTCGCCTCCGTCCGCAAAACCAACCGCGTCCTCATCGTCGAAGAATCGAAGCCCTTCTGCTCCGTCGGCGCCATGCTCGCCTGCATCATCGCGGAAAAGGCCTTCGACGACCTCGACGCCCCGATCAAGCGCGTCACCTCGATCGACTCCCCCGCCATCTACAGCCCGCCGCTCGAAAAGCTCCAGCTCCCGAACGTCGACCGCATCTTCACCGCCGCGCTGGAGGTGCTGAAGTAAGCGAATCGTTCTCGTTCTCGTAATCCTAATCGTTCTCTCGGAACCTACCGAACTAAGCAGAGAGCAAGATTGGGATTACGATTAAGAGAACGAGCCGAACACTTCCTCCTCCTACTCACTACCCGCTACTCGCTACTCACTACCAGTCATGGCCAACATCATCGATATGCCGAAGCTCTCCGACACGATGTCGGTGGGCACGCTCGTCAAGTGGCTCAAGAAGGAAGGCGACGCCGTGAAGTCCGGCGACATGCTCGCCGAAGTCGAAACCGACAAGGCGACGATGGAGCTCGAGTCGTTCTTCGACGGCACACTCGTCAAGATCTTCGCCCAAGCCGGCTCGCAGGTCGCCATCGGCGCCCCGCTCTGCGCCATCGGCCAGCCCGGTGAGCAAGTCGACGCTCCCGCCGGCGCCGCGCCGAAAGCCGCGACACCCGCGCCAGCTGCGCCCGCGGCCGCTCCGGCTCCGACCGCTCCTACGCCGGCTCCCGCGCCGGTGGCTCTCCCGCCCGCTCCGGTCGCTGCTCCGGTTCCTGCGCCGGCCCCCGTCGCCACCCCCGCTCCCGAAGGCCGCGTGAAAATCTCTCCGCTCGCGAAGAAGATCGCCGCGCAGAACAACCTGAACGTCGCGGGCCTCGCTGGCTCCGGCCCGCACGGCCGCATCGTGAAGGCCGACGTCCTCGCCGCCGTGGCAAACCCCGCGCTCCTGCAAGCGAAGGCCGCTCCGTCCTCCGTCTCCCGTCCTCCGTCCTCCGGTTTCACCGGCGGCACGCCCTCGCGCACCGGCCCGCTCCAGGAAGACCGCACCGTCCCCGCCACGAACATGCGCGCGACGATCGCGAAGCGCCTGCTCGAGGCCAAGACGACCATCCCGCACTTCTACCTGGAGATCGAAGTCGACGCCGAGCCGTTGCTCGCCGTCCGCGCGCAGCTCAACGAAGGCCTCGCCGCCGAGGGCGTGAAGCTCTCCGTGAACGATTTCGTCCTCAAGGCCAGCGCCGAGGCGCTCCGCCGCGTCCCGGGCGTCAACGCCTCCTGGACCGGCACCGGGATTCAATACTTCGGCGCCGCGCACGTCTCGTTCGCCGTCGCGATCGAGGACGGTCTCATCACGCCGGTCATCCGCGACGCGCACACGAAGTCCGTCTTCGCGATCAGCGCCGAGGCCAAGCCGCTCGGCAAACGCGCCAAGGAAAAGAAGCTCAAGCCCGACGAATTCACCGGCGGCACGTTCTGCGTGTCGAACCTCGGCATGATGGGCGTGACGAAGTTCTCCGCGATCATCAACCCGCCGAACTCCGCCATCCTCGCCGTCGGCACGACCGTCACCAAGCCGGTCGTGAAAAACGGCGCGATCGTCGTCGGCCAGACGATGACGCTCACGCTCTCGTGCGACCACCGCGTCGTCGACGGCGCTCTCGGCGCGCAATTCCTCGCCGCGATCAAGGACCTGCTCGAGAAGCCCGCCCTGCTGCTCGTCTGAGCCGCACCGAGCAAATTTCCCTCTCCCAGGCGCGCCACCCGGCGCGCCTTTTGTTTTAAGGTGGTCGCCGCTGTCCCAGCGGCGACAAGCCCACGAAGGCGCCCTGCGGTCCGCCACACTCCAGACCGAACGCGTATTCCACGCCCATGAAAACGCTGCCGCGCACGAGGGCGCTTGAGGAGGCACTCTGCCATAAATCGCTGACACTTTCTGCCAATTAATCGCTGACACTTTGGGGATCGGTTTCGCTGAGCAAAGCGGGGGAGGGCTTAAGGGAGGGGGCTTTGCTCCCTCCCTT